>NZ_FXXQ01000065.1 GCF_900184815.1 Boseongicola aestuarii
AGACCACCGTCAAGCGACGACAGCGCAACATCTGTATCGTCTGTATCGAATGCGTCCGGGCTCAAGCCACTTTGCTCGCCAGACGTTTGGTCGTTATTGACAGGATCTGTGAATGAAAAAGTGATCGTCATATCGCGCCCCCCAGCACACAAAGAATAGTCTAAACTGGGAACTGGCTCGTCTACGCACGAACGTCAAAGGAAGTTGCACAACGACCTCATGCCCTACCAATCTGGGCAAGAATAGCACATTGTTGCACTCAGCACTGATACATATAACTCGTCGGCGAGGCCGACCAAACTAATAAACAAACGCCGCCAAAATTCGGCGTAGCTGCTACTCTTCCTGGATCGTGAAGGCGAAAAGTCGCCGAGCGCCCAGTAGCAAGAAAGATCTAATTGATTATTTTACTGCGAATCTGCAGACTTGACTGCTCGCGACCACTATCAGTCAAACAACGTTCATCAGTCAACGAAATCCTCGAAGCAATGCCGCGGTGAATGCCGTCAATATTTATGAATTGGAAATAGTGTATTTATTATCAGCAGGTTAACTTCGCACACAGGAATCAATAAACTTTTCAATCATCTCGGATTCGACCCGAACATCGTGCCTTTCGAGCTGATAAACACACAAAACGACGAAAACGAACGTCTGGCAGTCGTCGTCTCATTATGCATTTCAAAGCGCCAAATGCTGAAGTTGCCCCCAAGTGAGCGTTTCACTTCAACGCGTAAGCTGAGGGATTTTCTTGCGGAATGGCCGAGGGAACTAGCCAGTTTTTCGAATTCCCCGCCTTATTGGGGTACCGGCCGCGAGGGTTTCGCGGCCGGTAACTGTATCATCAGACGTCAGGGTTTAGATCGAAGACACCGTCGTCGAACTTGCCGGTTCCATCGACCAGGACCTGGAAGGTCTC
>NZ_FXXQ01000064.1 GCF_900184815.1 Boseongicola aestuarii
CGCTTTGGGCTCAATGCAGTCATTCACTGCAGCGAACACTAATGTCCGCTTTGCAGACTAAGCGGCCACTAGCGCAGTTAACCCATCATGCTTTTTTTAGGCTTTGCACCTCACCGGAGTCGGGCGCATGGCGCAACCGCTTTGCCGCCGCTGTTATCAAACCGCGCAGGGCACTTCGGGTCATCTCAGCTTGCATCCTGCGCACGTCGCGATGCTTGGCCTCTGTTATCGCAGTGTAGCGGCTCATAATGTACGTGTCTTGGGGGGTCATTCTATTTCTCCAGCTCACTTTAGGTCGAAATCAACTTGCATTGACGTTGCCATGTAGAAGCGGGCGCCGCTTTCAGGTGATGTCCAGAAGCGGTCCAGATGTCCTTCATTCTGCTTGAGAAACGCGCCATCGCGTGCTCATGTTCTGAAATGGAGAGCGCACCTATCATTTCGTTCGAGGATTTCCAAATCGACCTCAAACGGGGCGAACTTCGCAAGGGCAGAGACGTGGTGCCGGTTGAGCCACAAGTGCTTGACCTAATTATTTACCTAGCAACTAACCCCGGAACGATCATTTCCCGCGACGATCTGATCGAGACTGTATGGAGCGGACGCATCGTGTCGGACAGCGCGATCTCAAGTCGTATTAACGCAGCCCGCGCGGCTTTGGATGACGACGGGCAAGCGCAAAGGCTGATCAAAACCATTCCCCGCAAAGGCTACCGTTTCGAGGCAAAGATCCACGAAGAGGCCGCCGCTCCACGCAAGACTTTGCCTGATAAACCCTCCGTCGCGGTCCTGCCTTTCAGGAACCTCTCGGGCGATCCGGAGCAATCTTATTTTTCAGATGGGATTACCGACGACGTTCTGACCGACCTGTCCCGATATGCTGAACTCTTTGTCATTGCACGTCATTCCAGTTTCGCCTTTCGCGACGCTGAT
>NZ_FXXQ01000063.1 GCF_900184815.1 Boseongicola aestuarii
CCGCTCAGGGTTTCCAGCATCCGTTTGATGCGCAGATGCAGTGGAGGGGACTTGGCGGCTGTCATCTGATGGCGCGGGTCAGCCGCGTCGCGCCGAGGCTGCCGCATTCACCTCATAGTGGCGCATGCACGCATCCTCGCGTCCACGGACAACGCGTAACCCGCTGAGGGGGCCATGGTGTTCTGTCACGACCGTGCATTGCCCTTCGCCTTGCCCGTCCAGCTCAAAGTAGACCACAACCCAATCGGTCGTCCGGCCCAGTCGATGGGCGCGAGATGTGTTCGAATAGAGCGCGGTAAAATGCCATGATCCGCGTTCGGTATGCAGAATGGGCAGCCAGGCATCACCTTGCGGATTGAAACGGCGCGGCTGGATCGCGGGCAATTTCCCAGCTTCGGCTTTGGCGCGGTATTCCTTATCGACATCAAGAATTTGCTCGACCGTCGGCACTGCGAACGTGTCAGCGACGGGGCGTGGACGGCGACGGGCCAGGATTTCAGCCAATGCCATCCGGATGCCGGCTATCCGACGCGGTCCCAGACCTTTCAGACCAGCCAAGCGACCGTCGTGGGCTGCAACTTCGAGGTCTTCCAGTGTTTCGAGTCCCAGTTCTTCATGGATGATATGCGCTAGGTGGGGGCCGATCATCGGAACAGACTGAAAAAGCTTTTCAGGGTCGATCGCGCCGCGTAGCCGGTCGATAATGGTCAGCGCGCCGGTCTCAAGCAGCTCCTGGATAGCGCCGGCAATCGACGGACCGATACTTGGCAAATCCTCCAACCCCGCGCGACCGTCGGCGGCAGAGATGTCCCGCAACGGTGTGTCCATACGCGTGATGTACGAGGCCGCGTCGCGGTAAGCCTGAACCCGGAAGGTGTTGGCGTCTTGGTGTTGCAGCAGGTCCGCAACCTCGTTCAGTTTTTGCGCGATGTAGCGGTTTTCGCGGGTCTCATCAGA
>NZ_FXXQ01000056.1 GCF_900184815.1 Boseongicola aestuarii
GCAGATGGGGTGGATGGCTCCTGCTCCATCGGCGTCGCGATGCGTCATAGTGCAGTTGTCAGAACTGTGAGAGAGGAGCCACCCCATGCAAGTTACCACCATCGGCCTCGATTTGGCCAAGAATGTCTTTCAAGTCCACGGCGTCACTGAGGAGGGCGATGTCGTCTTCAACCGCTCGCTCCGGCGCGCCCAGGTGCACCGTTTCTTCGAGAGCATGCCTCCGTGTCTTGTTGGGATCGAAGCCTGCGGGACGAGCCACTACTGGGCGCGGGAGATTGCGAATCTCGGACATGAGGTCCGGTTGATCCCACCGGCCTATGTGAAGCCCTATGTGAAGCGCGGCAAGTCAGATGCCATTGATGCCGCGGCGATCTGCGAGGCGGTGACCCGTCCCACGATGCGGTTCGTGACCGTCAAGTCGCCGGAGCAACAAGCGGTGCTGGCATTGCACCGCGTACGGGACCTGATCGTGCGTCAGCGGACCCAGGTCGTGAACATGCTCCGGGGTGTGCTTGCAGAGTTCGGGATCGTGGTTCGGCAAGGCGCGGGTCACGCGATCGCCTTCGCGAGACGGTGCCTTGAGGGCACGGAGGAAGGTCTTCCTGATTTGGTCCGGGAGGTGGTCACCAACCTCTGTCATCAACTCGTGGCCTTGCATCGTCGGGTGCTCTGGTACGGCCGCCAGTTGAACCGTGCCGCAGCGCACGACGAGCGTGTCTCCCGACTGAGGACGATCCCCGGTGTCGGACCGATCACAGCCTCCGCCATCATCGCCTCGATCGGGGACGGGCATCAGTTCCCCAGCGGGCGTAGCTTTGCGGCCTGGCTCGGTCTCACACCGCTCAACCGATCGAGCGGCGGTAAGGAACGGCTGGGACATATCTCGAAGATGGGGGACCGCTACATCCGGCGTCTGCTGGTGCTCGGCATGACCTCCCGGATCAAACAGATCCAACGGCGACCCGAGCAGTTCGACCCTTGGTTTGCCGACATCCTTGAACGCAAGCCCGCGAAGCTGGCGTCTGTCGCAATGGCCAACAAAACGGCCCGGATCATCTGGGCAGTTCTGACACGAGAGCAGGACTACCAGATGAGAACTGCCTGATGATCGAAGAGACCACCCGAACAGCAAGACGCAGGAAGTGATGGCAAAGGTCAGCCCAACGATCGAGACACCCCGTGCTTTGTCCCGGACCTCCCGTGTCCGCTTTGCAGAATGGGACTCGATCCGCGGAACCCATCAGGGCCAGCGGTCAGATGCACCGCGCAAACAGGCCGGACACAAGACCGCTTCTGACCAGAAACCACTCGCAAAAAACGTCTTGCTTTGCAGGAGCCATCCACACAGGAC
>NZ_FXXQ01000055.1 GCF_900184815.1 Boseongicola aestuarii
CCAAGAAACCTCCGACGCCTACTCTGGCGTCGTCACCTGCCTCTGTGCCCATCACCGGGTGATCGTCTGCAGGGATCGCATTCAATTTGTAGTGCAGCGTCGCAAAAAGGGTGGCGCCGAGCGGCCCTGGCGCGGGGTTGGCTACTTTCGGACCCGTGAGGCTCTGATCCGAGCCTGCGCCACCTTGTGCGGCCGGATTGACCCCGTGGCACTCGCCATCCTCGCTGATCTTCCCGTGATCATCGGAGGTGCGACATGAAGCGACAAATGAAAAACCCCGACGATGCGCGGCAACGCACCCCCGGGGCCAATGAGGAATTTGATATGCGTACGAACTCCCTGACCCAGACATACGCCTCCTCTGGTATTTTGCAAACCCGTCATGTCCGCAATCGCTGCGGGCTGACCGATAGGCGCGCTCAGTTGATCGCAACTCTTCTCTTTGGGGAGGGCGGCAATTGAGCACCTCATTCAAGAATGATCAACACAATCGCGTCTGCAAGATGCTGAGCTTTGCCCTCACTCTGGAGAACGACCCAGTGGCTTGGAGCGGGTTGTCGACGGTTCTTCAGGTCCGTCTCTCTGGCTTTGAGCGCTCCTGCCTTCTGATGGCGGTTGTCGGGTCGATGGCGGCCGAGGACGTGGAGTATGTCGTAGGCGAGGTGCGCAAACGCCAGGGGATCGGCATGCCTTTGCCACCCCTCTTTGATGCAAGCGATGAAGCATCGTGGTGGGCGGACCATGCATCTCCCGAGGAGCGCAAGGCGGTGCTGGTCGCGGCGTTCCTCAGTCTGTCGCATCGGGACCGGGATGCTTTCCTCGCCTCCGCAAGCCGGAGGGATGCCGCATGAACTGGAATCACGCATTCAAGACATTGGAGGCTGGCGCTGCGCCGGTCTCCACCACCCTGCCCCCGATGATGTCGGCTCGCGAACTGCAAACGACTGAGTTCCCACCGATCTCCTGGATTGTGCGTGATCTTCTGCCCGAAGGTGTCACGCTCTTTGCTGGAAAGCCCAAGCTGGGGAAATCCTGGCTGGCCCTGCAAATGGGCTATGGCATTGCGACAGGGGATGAGGTTCTAGGTAGGGCCGTCGAACAGGGGTCAGTGCTCTATGCCGCCCTTGAAGACAACGCGCGACGGCTAAAGAAGCGGATGCACAAGATCGCGCCCGATGATCCCAACTGGCCGGAGAAGTTCCTGTTCTCGACGGAATGGCCCCGGCTGGATCAAGGAGGCCTCACGGCCTTTGAGGACTGGATCAGGAGCACGCCTGATGCACGCCTCTTGATCGTGGACACGCTGGCGACGGTACGACCCGCGTCCGGCGGCAAGGATAGCCAGTATCAATC
>NZ_FXXQ01000066.1 GCF_900184815.1 Boseongicola aestuarii
TCATAGATATCGAATTTCCCGAGCACTTCCTGGTATTAATAATGTTGACAATGGCAGTTGCAGAGATCGCGCTGTGCACATGGCTCTTGGTGAAGAGAAATAGTTTACCTGAGGCCGGTCAGAGGGGCTTGAACGGAACGGCGTGAAGCGCTCTCAACTTGCTTTTGCATCAAGGAGTTTATCGCAGTCGGTCACGAGCAGCAGGACAGTCTTTGAGGCACATTTGCCGAGTGCCCGCTTCGTCCCGCCTAGCAGTCATTAGTTCTAGCTGCAGCGAATTTCGTCTCTGAGGCCGAAGACGACTGTAGTCTGCTTCTTCTAATCAGTATGGCGTGTTTGACTCCAAACCATGAAGTCAGATGGCTTTTGCTGATTTCATTGCGCGTATCGCATAAGGTCTGCCGCTCGACTGCGACCGAGCTCGACCCTGCAAGAATTGATCCCGATTCCTGTCCCAGATCCGCCTCCGAAAGTTGCCCCGACATAACCGCAATGTTCATCGCGATAGGTCGACCAGGCAGCCTGTGCAGCTTCCAGAGCTGGCACAGCCGTCGTTCGACCCGTAACTTCATCGAGCTCGGCGGCGGACCTCACCGCAAAGCCCAAATAGATGTCGACGGTGGCATCTACCCGTTGAAGCGTATCGGCGACACAGGACCCAATCTCGATCTGGCTGCCTCCGCCGCATTCTGATGCCGGATCGGCAAGGACGATGCTCGGCAGGCAAGTCAACAGGAACAAAGTTGCAGCAAGAACTCTCATCGTAGCACTCCAAATGATCTTCGACACTCTTTTCCAAATTAACTCGATACAAGAAAACAAACACACCACGCGATGCATTTCTTTCGCGGGCTTCCAATTTAGACGTTCGTGCATGACGCAGAGAATGACCACTTTGAGCCCA
>NZ_FXXQ01000054.1 GCF_900184815.1 Boseongicola aestuarii
GAGCCCAAATGTATGTACCGGCTGCTGTTCGCAAGTGTTCAATTGCATGTCTTCTGGAAGTCGCTGATATGTATCCGGCCTTTGGATCGGCTTGTTTTGCTTGCCGTGGCCCTGTTGGGAGTACGCACGCGCCTTTGTCTCATTAGCGGACAGGTCGATTATGACCATTTGGGCTCTCAGACTTTGGGTGCGTCTTTATTCCGTTCCATGCATTTGAGGTTTACGAACGTCGTTTGCGGCTAAGATCAGATCGCAGTCGCCAATTCCTTTTCCTTCCAATCGAAGTTCTTGCCTGAGTTAAGAACACTCCATGCGATCCGCGCTAGCTTATTGGCAAGCGCCACACCGAGCTTGTTGTGCTGCATGCGCGTCGCGGCGGCTTCCAACCATGCACCAAAACTAAACTTATGCCAGTTTTTCGGTCGCATCATGATGACCTGCGCGGCCTGCACAAACAGCATGCGGAGATACCGGCTGCCTCGTTTTGTGATGCGACCCAGGATGGTGCGCCCACCTGTGCTGTTTTGACGTGGAACGAGGCCTATCCAGGCGGCAAAATCACGGCCACGATCATAGGCTTCGCCACGCCCGACGGCGGCGACCACTGCGGTCGAGATAATCGGCCCGATCCCCGGAATGGTCATCAGACGTTGGCAACTTTCCTCGGTCTCGCTGACCTCTTTGATTTCAGATGTGGTCATATCGATCCGTTTATCCAACCAGATCCAATCCTGTTGGAGCCCCAAGATCAATCTCCGCATCCGCAAGGACATCTCGTCGCCGCGATTGTTAAGAATGGCTTCGAGTGAGGCGCGCAGAGCCGCGACACTACGTCGAACAGTGATCCCCTGTTCGATCAGAAAGGCCCGGATCTGATTCATTGCCGCTGTCCGACGTGACACAAGCCGTGACCGAACGCGATGCAGCGCCTGTAGATCAAGCTGCTCCTGCGTCTTCTCCGATACCGTCTTGAGATTGGGACGCAAAGCGGCTTCTGCAATAGCTTCAGCGTCATTGTAGTCGTTCTTCTGGCCCTTGTTGAAAGGCTTCACATAAATCGCGGGAATGATCCGGGGCTCAAACCCCATCTTGCGCAGCGTTCGGCTGACAAAGTGCGCGCTCAGGCAAGCTTCCATCCCGACAATACAATGCGGCAGCTCCTCAAACGTCGCGACCAACGCCATGCGTTTGATCTTCTTGCGCAAAACAAGCCGACCCTCTTTGTCAAAGCCAACCAAGTGAAATACGTCTTTGCCGATATCAACGCCAACTGACATCAGCTCATCAAAGTCATTCTTCGCCATGCTACTTCTCCTTTTTGCAGTATAGGCCAAGCCTAACCTGCTGGGTGAAGCAGCCGGTACATCCCATTAG
>NZ_FXXQ01000052.1 GCF_900184815.1 Boseongicola aestuarii
GCGGCTCTGTCCCGCATAGCAGTCGTTGGTTCATCTTGCGGCGAATGGCCGTTTTGAGCCCAGAGCGGACGTGCTCCGGCCCAATTGACGGGGATCATATCGCCTGACTTCTGAACGTGGTTGGCTCAAGGAGCGAGCCGGACGGTTGCACCGGCTCCGAGGTGACAGACTCATTGGGAGATAAACTATGGATACCTCCAAAGTGACGGAGTATGCGCATGCGCTTTACAGGGCTCACGGAAATAAGGCCGAGGCCGAGGCGGCACAGCGTGCCAAAAAGCACGAGGACGCTGGCGATGCGGACGAGGCCAAGCAATGGCGGGCCGTCCAATTGGCTATTCGGGAACTTCGCGGCGCCCACGAGAGTTGATCGTATTCAGCCCGACAAGCCCCGCATAGACTTTGCAAACCGCTGGGCGTCGGAGCGTCTCCTATGGAATCTCTCACACCAATCACGCTCGGTTTTCTGGGCAGTTTGATTGCCGGCCTCATGACCGCGCTCGGAGCGGTTCCGATTCTTTTTGGCGAAGTACCAAGACGCGGTACCCGTGACATGTCACTTGGCTTCGCTGCTGGCGTCATGCTGTCAGCGTCATTCTTCTCACTCATCATTCCCGCAATCGAGTCTGCGGGTGAGATGTATGGCGAGGGTGCTATCCCCGCTGGAGTCGCTGTCATTGGGATACTCGCCGGAATGGCGCTGGTTGCGGGACTGAAAGAGACCCTGCCGCACCAACACTTCAATACATGACGCGAAGGACCGGATGCGGTCGCGCTCCGCCAGATATGGCTCTTCGTTATAGCCATCACGATCCACAACTTCCCGGAGGGTATGGCTGTTGGGGTGGGCTTTGGTGCGCAAGGGATCTCCGGCGGAATGCCGCTGGCCTTGGGTATTGGGCTGCAGAATCTGCCGGAAGGACATGCAGTCGAAGTGGCGCTCATCGGCGAGGGCTAACTTTGACCTTTCGCTACGAAGTCTGAATTCCATGAAGACCAGGCGGCTGATTGAGATGGGTCAAGCGGCCATGATCCATTTGCTGTCAGGAAGGGTCTAGCGAGCCGGGCTACTCGGGCGGTGGCTCTGGAACTTGGGGAACGCCTGATGTGTTGGAGCGAAAGCGCATCTATCGCAATGGTCGGACTTGGCACTGCTGCAACCGTGGTAACGGCAGTGCGCGGCGAACCGCGCGCGATTCCAGTGGTGCTTGGGTTCTTCACCGTCATGGAAGCGCTTCAGGTGGGTGGATACTGGGTTATTGACGACTGCCAGTTAACGGCGAACCGAAATGTTACCGTTTTGTCCTATCTGCATATCACATTGCAACCTTTGTTCATAAACGCCTTCGCTATGGCGACGGCTCCGACGGCGGTTTCAAAGCCCATGAAGCACTGGGCCTATGCCTTGGCAGCTTTGGCGACAATGTTGATGCTGATGCGGCTGGTGTCGTTCAACTGGACGAGTCAATGTCCGCTTGGGGATCCTTTATGTGGGCCCGCCTTCTGCACCGTGTCGGGCACTTGGCACATCGCTTGGGAGATGCCTCTCAACGATATGTGGCGCTCGATTGGATTTCCATTTGCCGATGCAGTGCCATTTCCCTCCTATATTCTGGCCGTATTCTTCTTGCCGCTTCTCTATGGTGCATGGCGGTTTGTCGTTTTTCACGCGATCGCCGGCCCGATACTGGCGTCGCTGCTGACCGATGACCCAAATGAAATGCCGGCGATCTGGTGCCTTTTTTCAATTGGGATCGTGCTTGTAAGCCTCAGTCCGCAGATCCGAGGGAAGTTGCTTGGTTCTGCAAGGCGCGGCTT
>NZ_FXXQ01000051.1 GCF_900184815.1 Boseongicola aestuarii
CGGCTGCATCGATATCAGTTCCAACCACAGCGCTGACTTTGCTCGCATCCAGAGCGATGCTGACCTGCCCCTGTTCCAGATCAATCCGATGAACGTGATCGAGGATCGATTGATCGTCGCGTGTTGTCTCACCATCGGTTGTCGCTACAGCCGTGGATGGAGCGAGCAGGTGCGTTCCGGTTGTAGTGGCGATCCTCGACGCATCATCCAGCCTCTCCCTGACCTTACTCGCAACGAGGCCCTCGAGATCATGGGCCGGCAGCCTCCACCCCGCCTGCCGCCTGTCACCACTCTTCTGGATCAGGCGCCTTGAGACGTAATACCGTAACCTCTTGCCGGTCGAGGTCTTTGAATGAGTTGGTGTCAGCCGATCCCCGGTCTCATCAAAGACCTTCCCGGCGAGGGGAGAGGTGACGGCATGGCGCCGGTCTATCCAGCCGCTCCCGCTTCGCCTTTTTGCAGCCTTGTCCTGCAGCTGCTGCTGCACATCATCCCAGACGTCCGGATCAATGATGGCGGAGTGCTGCCCCTCAAAGACCTGGCCCTTGTGCCGGATACGCCCCGCATAAATGGGGTTGGTCAGAATGTGATGGATATGCCCCCGATCAAGGGGACCGCCGCCGCTTTGTCGTCCGCTCGGAGCAACCCGCTCTTTAGTTCTAAGCCGCATGCGGTCTGCCACGTCGCGCACCGCCCGCACGGTGCCAAGCTCTTGATAGAGTCTGTAAAGCGTGCGGATGGTCTCTGCTTCTGGCTCAAGGACCTTCAGGGTGCGTCCGTCAGGCTCATATCCCATGGGAACATTACCTCCCATCCAGAGGCCCTTCTTCTTGGAGGCGGCGATCTTGTCCCGAATGCGCTCGGCCGTCACTTCTCGCTCAAACTGCGCAAAGCTCAGGAGCATGTTGAGGGTCAGCCGTCCCATACTGGTGGCAGTATTGAAGGACTGGGTAACGGAGACGAAAGAGGTACTGGCTGCATCCAGTTGATCAACGATCTTAGCGAAGTCGGCAAGGGAGCGGGTCAGGCGATCGATCTTATAGACAACAATGCGATCCACCCGACCTTCGTCAACAGCAAGAAGAAGCCGCTGCAGGGCAGGGCGCTCCAGTGTCCCACCTGACAACCCGCCGTCATCATAGGCATCATCCAACAAGGACCACCCTTCGGCCTTCTGGCTGAGGATGAAGGCAGCACAGGCTTCACGCTGCGCATGAAGGGAATTGAACTCCTGTTCCAGACCGTCTTCAGAACTCTTCCGGGTGTAGATGGCACAGCGGATCTTCTGCATCACTCTGCCTTTCCACGCGTTCTTAAACCGAAGAAGCGCGGACCTGACCAGTTTGTGCCTGTGATACGACGGGCGATGGGGCTCAGCGAGGCATACATCGCCCCATCGAAGCGGAAGCCATCGGCCGTCACCTCGACATGGTAGGTCCGGCCATTCCACTCTCGGGCGAGAAGGCTTCCGGGTGGGGGAGATTTGGAAACACGACCTGACTCACGACCAGCTGCCGCACCGATCGAGAGGTCCTTGAGGCGTCGTCGGAGCCGCACGGGAAACCCGCCCAAATCCTCGCACTGCTTTTGCCAGTCTAGGGCCTTGGTCATGAAGCGAGCCGACAGATACTTGTCCGGCGGTGATCCGAAGGCCGCCTGCCAGTCAGTGCGGAGGCTATGCAGGTCACTGCCCGCAGGCCCTTCGTCGGTCTTGCTCAGCTTTGAGATTCCCCGATCTCCCATCCATCCGGCGGAAAAGCTCCGCTGCTACCGGCGCAACCCCGGACAGGCCGGGGCGGGGAGATCAGGTCACCGTCAGTGACGCTCTGTTCGTGCGAGAAGTCCAGTGGTTCATGAGAGACGGCTACACTCCAAAGCGGACATTGGTGCGAGGTGCAGCGAATGACGGCTTGGAGCCCAA
>NZ_FXXQ01000049.1 GCF_900184815.1 Boseongicola aestuarii
GACATTCTTGGCCAAATCGAGGCCGATGGTGGTAACTTGCATGGGGTGGCTCCTCTCTCACAGTTCTGACAACTGCACTATGACGCATCGCGACGCCGATGGAGCAGGAGCCATCCACCCCATCTGCAAAGCGGACCTTGATGCGCCTCACAGCGAATGACTGCTGTGCGGGACCAAGCTGCCATTCGCTGCGCTTGCTCCAATCGCTGCTTGTGGCTCGTTTGATCTAAATAATATGGAGAAGTCACTGTGACGAGGTGGCCTGCCGCAGGTTGCCGACAAAGTCTTTAGCGTAATCGTCATTCCTAAGCTGGGTCGAGCGGTCCGGGATTCCAAGCAGTCGATCAATGGCCAAACCCTGCATGTTCAGACTGTCATTGATACGTTGTACAGCAGCCTTCTGCTCCTCCGGTGTCCTTGCCGCGAAAGCAGACCTGAGTACGTAGCGATGCTGATTGGCTATTCGCACGATTAGCGGCGCCGCCGTCTGAGGGTCATCAATTTGAAATGTGCCTTCTTCGATTCCAAGTCGTAAGACTTCCGAGAAGACTGGCACCACAGCAGCCACGACGGCTTCCATCAGTCGATCTTGAAATGCCACATCCTCTTCATTGAGCAGTGAAGTGATGACCAGCATCATTGACTTTGGTTCCGCAATCTTCTGCCGGTCGCGAAGGATCTCCAGATACATCATGTACCTCGCCATCGCGTCGAGGCCTTCGGTCTCGATCACTGCGTCGTATGCGCACCTGATCTGGTTTGAGTACCGGTCCATCAGCCCCTCAACCATCGCCTCTTTCGAGTCGAAATGATGGTAGAAGGCCCCTTTCGAGACGCCTGCTGCGCTCATAATGTCGTTGATCGATGTGCGCGCGTAGCCTTTCGTCAAAAACAACTCCTGTGCACAGTCAAAAATCTGACTGCGGCGTTCCTCCGGCTTCAAGTTCTTTCGGCGACCAGACACTTCGATTGGGCGTCTCCCTTTACAAACATACCCGTGGTCAGTATTTATTCATGGAAACTGACCGCGGGTATGTTCTTAGCATCACAGGCTCGATGCGCAAGAGAGCCACGCGATGAACGAGAGGAAATTAGTAATGCACAATGCTCGGCTACGCGCGTTCTTCCTCCTGACATTCGGCCTCTCCTGGGTTTTCTTCATCCCGACATTTCTGGACTGGCTCGGGCTATCCACGCCGCTGAGCGGTAACGGTTACAACGGCTTTGCCGGTTTCATGTCGACTTTTGGGCCCATGGCTGCCGCGTTGATCCTGTTGTGGCGCGACGGTGGCTGGAAATCTGCGTGGAGACTGGTCAAGAGTGCATTTGACCTTCGCATCAAACCCCTGATGCTGATTGCTGCCATCGCGCTTCCTGTCGCTTCTGCATGGCTGGCCACAACCGTTGTTTCAATTACAGGTGCGGACGCTCTTCCAGATAGTATGGTCCCAACCGACCTTCCATATCCTGTGGTCGTTTGGCTTATCCCTGCATTCCTATCGATGATGATTTTTGGAGGTGGTCAGGAGGAGTTTGGGTGGCGTGGGTACGCCCAAGAGCCAATGCAAGATAGATTTGGATTTGTGAAATCGAGCCTGCTGCTTGGGGCAATCTGGGGACTCTGGCACCTGCCACTTTGGATCATTCCCGGAGACCCGCACATCTTCATCCCGTTCCTAGTCTTCGTTGTCTTCACCATGGCGTTTTCAGTGCAAATGCTTTGGCTGTTTCAGCTTTCTGGTTACAAGCTCGCGATCCCTTGGATCATGCATGGGGTGCAAAACACCGTGCTGATTTTCCTGCCAGTGTATCGTCTGGATGATGCGGGTCCGCAGTTTGGCCTCTATGTTTATGTCGGCATCAACATAGCCCTTGCTGCCGTTGCAGTTGCGATCATGTCAAATAGACGAACCGAGACGTGAAACTTCATCCGTAACAGAGCAGACGTTCGTGCGGGGCGCAGCATTCGGAACTCTGGGCTCAAAGTGGTCATTCTCTGCGTCATGCACGAACGTCTAAATTGGAAGCCCGCGAAAGAAATGCATCGTGTGGTGTGTTTGTTTTCTTGTATCGAGTTAATTTGGAAAAGAGTGTCGAAGATC
>NZ_FXXQ01000048.1 GCF_900184815.1 Boseongicola aestuarii
TCCGGCCAACGGCCCTTTGAACTGGGCTCGACCTGTCGGTGATATCTATATGATCGGGCTTGATACGCTTGCCGAAGGACAGGGAGCGGGAAAACTATCGTCCGACAGTCTGTCTTTCCTGCAAAACGCCTTGTCCCAAACAGGGAATGCGCCAGTGCTTCTGGCTCTGCATCATCCGCCTTTTGCCTGCGGCATTCGATTCATGGACAAGATCGGCCTGACCAATCGGCAGGCGCTACGCGACGTCCTGACCGGTTTCGATGGCACGCTGCGCATTGTCTGCGGCCACATCCACAGTATGATCGTCAGCGATATCGCGGGACACATCGCTATTTCGGCGCCGTCGCCCGCCAGCTCCTTCGCGTATGATCTTCGCTTGGATGCGCCGGTCGGGTATATGGCACAAGGAGATGGCTGCCTGTTGCACCGTTGGGACAAAGGGTTTCAATCGATCAGGATCGCGCCTGCGGCAGGATCGGGACCCTTTCCGTTTTGATCGTCGCACCTAAAAGAAAGCAAATTCTTTGAACGAACCGCATGCGATCCAAATACTGATTCACATCGTAGGTGCTGCGGCCCTGTTAATCTGGGCTGTGCGCCTTGTGCGCACTGGGGTCGAACGCGGGTTTGCTGCACCGATGCGCATCTGGTTGCGCCATTCAGCGAAAAACAGGTTGCTAGCGGCAGGAACCGGCATGGGGGCTGCTGTCTTGTTGCAAAGTTCCACGGCGGTGGCTGTTCTGGTTTCCAACTTCGTTTCCAAAGGCGGGCTGGCGACGGCGACGGGGCTGGCGATCTTATTGGGGGCCGATGTCGGTTCAGCTTTGGTGACGCAGCTTTTGGTCGTTCGCCAACCGCTGCTGATCCCGCTGCTACTGTTTATCGGGGTCACGGTCTTTCTGCGCGGCGAAGGCAGCAATACGCGGCAGATCGGCCGGATCATGATCGGCCTTGCGCTGATTTTCGTGTCGCTGGATATGATCCGCGGCGCGACCGAACCGATGATGTCAAACCCCGGCACACAGGCCGTCATGGCCTATCTGGGTCGTGATCTGCTTACGGCTTTCATCATCGGGGCCGTTTTCGCATGGGGTGTCCATTCGAGTGTCGCCGCGGTGTTACTCTTCGTTACTCTCGCGGGGCAGTCGATCCTTCCGGTTCCTGCTGCCGCCGCAATGGTTCTCGGGGCAAATTTGGGCGGAGGTTTCATCGCGTTCGTCCTCACGTATTCAGCACCGCTTGCGTCACGAAGAATGGTCATGGCAAACCTGATCTTGCGAGGGGGCGGTGCCGCGCTGACGGTGTTCGTGATTGTAGCGGCACCGGACTTGTTGGCCCAACTTGGCGCGACGCCCGCCCGGCAGGCCATTAATCTTCACCTCGCCTTCAATGTGGCGTTGGCCTTTGTTGCCCTTCCTTTTGTGGGGCCCATCACGTCCTTGTTGTCCTATTTCATGGCTGAAAAACCTGGTCCGAATGGCGCGCTGGAAGTTGTCAGCGCTCTTGACCCTACCTTGCTGGATCGACCGCAGCGCGCGATAGATTGTGCGGCGCGCGAACTTCTCACGATGGGCCAGAAGATCGAACAGATGTTGATCGCGGTCGAACCTCTTTACGACCAGTGGAACGCGGCCACCGCCAGCATGATCGTGGATCAGGACAAGGCCATCAAGCAGACGCATTTAGACATAAAACTTTATCTTGCGCGCCTTGGTCAAAAGGGAATGGACGAGGAACTGAGCCGACGTTCGATGGAGCTTGCCTCGATTTCGTCCAGCCTCGATTCCGCGTCAGATGCAATTACGCGGATTATGCTCGATCTCGCCAAGCGTCTGGATATGCAAAAACTGCAATTCTCGCTTCAGGGCCGCGAAGAGATCCGTGATTTTACGGACCGTGTCCAAAGTAACGTCCAGCTTGCCCTGAATGTGATGATGAACCAGAATCCGGCCGAGGCGCGCGAGTTGGTTGCGGCCAAGGAAAAAATGCGCAAAGTCGAGCAGAAATTGCAGCGTAGCCATATCGGACGTCTGCGCCAGGGGCTTGTCGAGAGCATCGAGACCAGCAACATCCACCAAGAAACGTTGCGCGCGCTCAAGCAAATCAACACAGCTTTCTCGATGGTGGGCCACCCCATCCTTCTGAAGTCAGGTGATCTGCTAAAGAGCCGTCTCGCCTAGACCTAGCGGTGTTGCTGACAGCGAGCATCCGGGCAGCGAACACAGCCCTGGCCCTAAATGTCAGCTCTGCGCGGCTTTTTATCCTGCATTTCGTACGCAACGTTGACACTTTGGGCTCAATGCAGTCATTCGCTGCAGC
>NZ_FXXQ01000069.1 GCF_900184815.1 Boseongicola aestuarii
GGGCGACGACCTGCTCGACCCTGGTGTCGATATACCCGGCCGCTTGGAATAAGTTCTCTAGTCTCGCAGGGTCTGACAGTGCAAACAGCCCTGGTGAACCCGGCGGCGGCGGGGTCTTCCCGGCATGTTTTAGTGCGATCATCATGGTTTTTGAAAACAGCAGGTTGTCCTGCGGCGAGGCCACCACAAGAACAGCGAGGCGCCCGTTCTCCACCAAGACGCTTCGCACGGCCGCGAGCGCGTCTTGAGGCGACTGGAACAGCATCAGACCGAGTCGGCAGGTTGCCGCATCGACGCGCAGCCCACTTTCGGAAAGATCTTCCGCTGGTCCGTGCAGTGTTTCGACATTGGTCAGTCCCGCGTCGGCGGCGTTTGATTTCGCAAAGATCAACATTTTCTTTGCGATGTCGTTTGCGACAACCCGGCCAGTCGGCCCAACACGCTTCGCGGCTTGAATCGTCTGGCTGCCTGCGCCACAGGCGAGGTCCAACACTTTCATTCCCATTTCTACGTTGGCCGCATCCAGCATTTGTTCAGTAGCCTCGGCGGCGGCTCCCATTAAAGCGGATTCCCATTTTGCCCAGCCCGGAGCGGCTGAATCCCAAATGCTCTCATTTTCATGTTTGACTTCTCCGGCCATCGTCCGAATCCTCACATTAGGTGCGACGTCAGGCTACACGACATTCCACGTTGCGCAAAAACTCTGCGAGGC
>NZ_FXXQ01000047.1 GCF_900184815.1 Boseongicola aestuarii
TTAGCCGAGCGACGTGGTCGGTCGCTGTCCTGCAAATCAGATCAAAGAGACCTGCTTCAGGGGCCGTCGCGGTCACATTGAGACCGGGGCATATCCCAGAAGTTTTCGGCGTGTCAGCCAGTCCAGCTAATGGCAGGCACGTCGCAAGGAACAAGGCAAAGGATAGGCGGTGCACGGTGCCTGCGCTCCTTTTGCAGCTCACATTTGGAGACATCTTAATGCGCGCCGAACAAAACCAATTTGATCCGCCTCAATCTGGATGACGACTTTGGGCTGATTGTGTTGAAAAACTCCGAAATTCAGACATCGGGATTTTTGGGCAAAAGCCTATCATACTAAGAAGTCAGGCGAGATCGTTCGTGAGGCGAAGAGAGCTGGCGCGTAAGCGACGAAAGGCCAATTTGGCCGAACCTCTTGCCACCAAAAGCTCGACAATCGGCTCGAAGCGGCCATTCGCTGCAGGTGGCACCAATGTCTGCTATTCTGACAAAACAGCCATTGGCAGTCCCTCGCGGGCAGGCCGTCCGCGAGGGTCGGTGACTACTCAGAGTTGAAGTTGAAGGCATCGCGGTAGATGCGCCAAGTGCCATCATTTTGCCGACGGAAGATCGTCAGGAATTTCCCCTCGAGCGCATTGTTCACGGTGAAATTCCCGCGCGAAAACGCCCAGTCGTCCGTGATGACGATTTCCTCGGATCTAATCTCCATTGATGCCGGTGGATTAGCGAAGCGTTGCGCCGTACCGGGCGCAAATGTAGCGAAATCTACAGCCGGGGCGCCCGGTGGCAATCTTATGCCCTCTTCATCCCACAGGCTAAGCCATGTTTCAGCGTCGCCAGCAACGCGTGCCTCCGTATATGTTGACCAGATTCCAAGGATGGCATCCTCATCAGCCGCTTTGTCGGCAAAAACCATTCCCGGACTGAAGTTGGCCATGGCTATTGCGCCTGCAGCCAACATGATTTTGAAAACTGGGATCATAACGCTCCTCCTTTCTTAGATTATGAGCGTTGAAATCATAGCCGAACAATGGGCGCACAAGATTGATAGCCGTCAAACGACGGCGCGCGATTTGCGGACAAATCTGCCGTCCGTTTTTAGGTTCCGACATCAACCAAAGGCCGTATCGCTTCTTTGGGACTATTGCTGAATTGACTGAAGGTAGTAGACGAGAGAAAGGATACGTCCCCTTGCTACCATGTCAGCGGTTTCTCCACGCTGGCTGGTCGCTGAGATCTGGAAACGCTCCCCCCAGATCGGCATCGTGCTGCCGTGCGCCCGAACCCCATCACGACCATCTATCGTCGACAGGATTGCTTCGAATGGGAACGTGTCATCGTTCCCTTGTGTCAAGGACAACAGACTTGGAGTGGAAATATTTAGCAGGCCTGCAAGGGGACCATCGCCCATCGCACTCTCTCCATGACAGCCAGCGCAGGCGACGTTGTACTCGCGCTTCCCGGCGTCATCGGCCAAGATCGGGCTACTCGAAAGGATCAATACTGCCAAGAGCCCGACTTTACTGTTCAATCTTCTCATACCTTTTCCTCCAGAATTCATGAAACCTGACGTGGGAACGGAGCCAAATTACTCACCACGTAGAAATTATGCGGCTGCAGGCCATCTCGTTTGACATTTATCAAACTCTACAAATGGTGTTCTAAGGTGAGGTCCGCCGTGGGCATGCCGATGTGAGTTTTGACTCTACTCAGTTGCGCTTCACTGAAAATGCCAAGCACAGTCCGCCAGCAAATAAGGTTGCCGTTGTGATCGACGCAATTCCATGTACACCCGGTCTGGGCTCAAAATGGCCATTCGCGGCGGTAAGCACCGATGGCCGCTTTTGTGCCAAGGGGGCTTTCGGGCACGGAGTTTTTCGCCCGCGCGACAGCGATTGCAACCAGCTTTGGCCTTCCCTGCTCACATGGCTCGCTTCCCTGTTCTTTGCTTTTCTTTCCCTGTTCCGCGAATATCTTTCCCTGTTAGTTTCAGAGCAGGGAATTGGCCTTTAACGCACTGTTTTAAGGTGATGAATCCGGCTCAATTCAGGTCAAATCGCCGAAATTCGACCCAAAATCGAAGTTTTTCCCTGTTCATTCCCTGTAAAACAGGGAAATTACGACTGAGACCGGTTCGCTCAGGACTACGTCCACCGCCACACAGTCCCGTCTCAACGGGGCTCTTTTCGACAAGGCGATTTTCTCCCGCAATTCCGGGGGCTAGCGGGAAGCCTTGCATCCAGAGACCGTGCGTTGGCGTGTCTTGGCGGCCAATTTATCCTTAAGTCTCAGTGAGCGATTTCCGGAGTGGACTTGACGCGACGCGTGATGCTCAGAGTTGTGCGACGATCCGGTCCTGCTCGGCCCAGGACGCAGGCAGATCATGGCGTCGCAGCCAGTTCGTCGTCAGCGCAGGTGGCTGGTTGCCCTCAAGGATCGAGCGGACGAGCTTCGGCGACACGAACGCAAAACGCAGCATTTCGCTGAGGTACTTCACCGTCATCCCATCTCGTGCTGCTATC
>NZ_FXXQ01000020.1 GCF_900184815.1 Boseongicola aestuarii
GAGCCAACCACGTTCAGAAGTCAGGCGATATGATCCCCGTCAATTGGGCCGGAGCACGTCCGCTCTGGGCTCAAAACGGCCATTCGCCGCAAGATGAACCAACGACTGCTATGCGGGACAGAGCCGCCTTTGACGATCAGCATACCAATGACCGCTTTGTGGATGCTATGCCGCAAGCCAAACACGAAAAGTGTAGAGAAAGCTTCTATAGGATGCTCAGCCGCTGGGCTTGAGTAATAGATCCCGCAAGTCATGCTGCACAGCGGGCTGTTCACGCAAGTTAAGCGCTGAATGAAGATCCACGAGGTGACTTTTCATCAGGTCCTCGGCATGGTCGCCATCTTGATCTGCAATTGCTTTGATTAATGCATGATGTGCCTGACTTTCACACAGTGCACTCTCGCGTCGCCAATATAATGCGATGATCAGAGACGATCGCGCTATCAGAACTTTGATCATATCTGCGATCGTTTGTTGTTGGGCGATTCTCGCCACTTCCAAGTGAAACTGTCCGGACAAGAAAAGTGCGCGACCGTGGTTTCCTGCTTTCAAAGCGTCGTGCTCCTGCGCGATATGGCCTTCCAGAAGATCGATGTCCTGAGGTGTCGCCAGTCTTGCGGCGCTGCGTGCGGTGCGTGGCTCCAGAAGTTCGCGGGCTTCAAACACTTCATGCGCCTCGGTGAGGCTGGGCTTGGCGATAAATGCGCCACGGTTGCGCCTGATTTCAACGATTTGTTGGTGAGCGAGGGTCTGCAAGGCCGCCCGTACAATTGTGCGTGATACGCCGTAGATATCCGAAAGTTCATCCTCTCCCAGTTTGGTGCCAGGGGCGATCCAATGCTGGTGGATTGCATGCGAAAGGGCGTTCGCAATCGTATCTTTCGTAATGGGTGCATCCGCCTTTTGCGGTTTTTTAGATGCGGACAATGCCATCGATATCTCCTCATAACCGGCATGCCAGAGGGGTCGCATTTGAACAAGCCTGCTCACACCAAAGACAATGCAATGCAATCTTGTATACAATATAGCGCACAACAATTAACCAATGCCAATTAATTGCGCATGAAATTTATTCAAACCAATTATTTGCAGGCTGTGCCGTGTGCATTTTGTTGCTGTGAACGCGCCTGACCGTGCTTCCTGATGCAGAAGTCGAGGGCAAAATGAACGCTTCAATCCAAGATCTTGAGTTGGTTTCTGTCACAAAACGCTATGGCGCAACCGTGGCCGTCGACGCGATCAACCATCACTTCAGGCCAAGCAGTTACACGTGCTTGTTGGGCCCTTCGGGCTGTGGAAAATCCTCTACCCTTAGGATGATCGCAGGCCATGAAAGCGTGAGCGACGGGGCAATCCTGCTTGCGGGCCGCGATATCTCGCATCTGGCACCGGCCAAACGCGGCACCGCGATGATGTTCCAGAACTACGCCCTCTTCCCGCACCTGAGCGTGACCGACAACGTGGCCTTCAGCCTGAAAATGAAGGGGGTAGATGCGGCTACGCGGCGCGCCCAAGCCCTTGAAATGCTCTCGCTTGTTGATTTGACTGACCTTGCTGACCGCCTACCTGATCAGCTTTCGGGTGGCCAACAACAAAGGGTCGCACTCGCGCGGGCGTTAATCACGCGACCGCAGGTTTTATTGCTGGATGAACCTTTGTCAGCGCTCGATCCGTTCCTGCGAATCCGCATGCGGGGTGAGCTACGCAAGCTGCAAAAAGAGCTTGGGATCAGCTTTGTGCATGTCACGCACGGCCAAGACGAAGCGCTGGCTTTGGCGGACGAAATAATCGTGATGAATAACGCTGTCATTGAACAGGCGGGTGCGGCGCGTGATGTCTTTAATGCCCCAAAGACCCGCTTTGTCGCCCAGTTTATGGGTGGCCATAACGTGATTGCCTTGCCCGAAGGGCAGTTCGCTGTGCGAACCGATGCCGTCGACATCACATCCATTGAAAATGGGATGCTAGAGGCCGTGGTCAAAGCCGTCGAATATCAGGGCACACATGTGTCCCTGTCAGCGCGCATTGCTGGCGATCAGGAAGTGACCGCCCTCCTGACCGATACTGCCTTCTTTTCAAACCCGCATCACCCCGGCGACCGCATCGGTCTGCACTGGGATGCCAATAACCTGCACCAACTGACGGCTTAAGCGCCGCTTTTCCACCGACAAGGAGAGACTACATGACCAAAACCACGAATAATATCTCACGCCGCGGCATCCTGAAAGGTGGTGCTGCAACTGCTGCTTTTGCTGCGGGGTCCACCTTGGGCGCACCCATGATCTGGGCGCAGAACATCAAAGACGTCACACTGCGCCAGTTCGGGACAGGTGTTTCCAACCTCAACGATGTGGCAACCAAGGTGAAAGAAGACCTTGGCTTTACGCTGGAGATGACCGCCCTCGACACCGATAGCGTGACACAGCGCGCCGCCACACAGCCCAACAGCTTCGACATCGCAGACATTGAGTATTTTATCTGCAAAAAAGTCTGGGCGGCAGGCAACCTGCAGGCGATGGATACCTCAAAGATCGACAATTACGACAAGATCGCCGGCACGTTCCGCAGCGGTAAGCTGACGCCAACAAGCGAAATCGCGCAAGGTACTGCACCGCATACTGTCGGATTTACCTCCGGCCCGAATGGAACAGATTTTGTCCAGGAAGAATCCGGTTGGATGACCCTGATCCCTACGATCTACAATGCCGACACCTTGGGTATTCGTCCCGACCTGATCGGTCGCCCAATTAACAACTGGTCAGAACTGCTGAACCCTGAATTCAAAGGCAAAGCATCTATCCTCGATATTTCCTCAATCGGGATCATGGACATGGCGATGGTCGTGGAATCCATGGGTGAATATACCTACCCCGACAAAGGCAACATGACCAAAGAAGAGATCGATTTGACCCTCGGACTCTTTACCGAAGCCAAGAAAAATGGCCAGTTCCGTGCGTTCTGGAAATCCTTCGACGAAAGCGTCAACCTGATGGCTTCTGGCGAAGTCGTCATCCAGTCCATGTGGTCCCCCGCGATCACTGCGGTTCGCGCACAGGGCATTCCTTGTATCTATCAGCCACTGGAAGAAGGTTATCGTTCATGGGGCGGTGGCCTGGGTATCTCGGCCGCGCTGTCTGGTCTCGAACTGGAAGCAGCTTATGAGTACATCAACTGGTACCTCTCCGGTTGGGTTGGCGGCTATCTAATGCGCCAGGGCTATTATTCCGCTGTGCCCGATACATCCAAAGAGTTCATGTCTGCGGATGAATGGGGTTTCTGGTACGAAGGCAAAGCTGCAGAAGGCGACATTCTGTCCCCAACCGGTGCCAAACTGGCCGGTGCAGGCGAAGTCCGCGATGGCGGGTCCTTCCTGGACCGTATGGGTTCGGTGGTTTGCTGGAACTCTGTCATGGACGAGAACCAGTATATGGTCCGCAAGTGGAACGAATTTATCGCGGCTTAAGTCAAACCGAAGAGCGCGCCCGCGTGGCGCGCTCTTTGCGACCTACAAGAGAATAGCTCATGAATAAATTGCGCGAAAACTCTGCTCTGACTGGCTGGCTGATGGTCTCACCACTTGCCTTTGTCTTGCTGTTCTTTCTGGTCCTGCCGATCTTTTTGATCGTTGTCGTCAGTTTCTGGCGGGCAACCGAGTTTTCGATCATTCCGGCTTTTGAGTGGGACAACTACGCTTTCTTGTTCGGCTCGCCGGTCACCTACACCGTCTTTTTCAACACCTTTAAATACGCTTTTGTCACATGGGTTTGCACGCTGCTAATCGGCTTTACGGTGGCTTATTATCTGGCCTTCCATATCCGCAGCCTGACATGGCAGATCGCACTATTCCTGCTCTGCACGATCCCGTTTTGGACCAGCAATATAATCCGCATGATCAGTTGGATTCCGTTTTTGGGGCGCAACGGCATTGCCAATTCCACCTTGATATCCTGGGGCGTCATTGATGAGCCGGTAGAGTGGCTTTTATTCAGCGACTTCGCCGTCATTCTGGCCTTTGTCCACCTTTACACTCTGTTTATGGTCGTACCGATTTTCAACACCATGATGCGGATCGACAAATCCCTGATCGAAGCGGCACGGGATGCAGGCGCAAATGGGGCGCAGATCCTGTGGAATGTCATCATTCCGCTGACCAAGCCGGGGATCATGATTGGGACAATCTTTGTTGTCACTTTGGTGATGGGCGACTTCATCACAGTCCGGTTCATGTCGGGATCACAATCGGCCAATGTGGGACGTCTGATTTCAAACGATATAGCGCTGCTGCAGTACCCGTCCGCTTCGGCGACGGCAATCATCTTGTTGCTCACCGTTCTACTCGTGATCGGCACCATGCTGCGCTTTGTCGATATCCGAAAGGAGCTCTGACGATGGAACCGCGCCCAAGATCATTTTACCTCCTTACGGCATTCTTCGCCCTGTTTATCCTGTTCCTTTACGGGCCGACGATCACTATCGGTATTCTCTCATTCCAAGGCGAAGGCGGTGGGCTGACGTTCCCGATGCGGGGCGTGTCGCTCTATTGGTTCTATGACTTGTTCGAACAGCAAGCAGTTGGCGACATCTGGGGCAGTTTCCGGCGCAGTTTTACGCTTGGGCTGATGGTCATGGTTGTCACGGTTGTTGTATCGGTCATGGGTGGGTTGGCATTCCGCAAAAAGTTCCCCGGATCTAACATCCTGTTTTACCTGATCGTCACGTCACTGGTGATCCCTTCTATACTGATCTCGCTTGGTGTGGGGCTTTTGTTTTCGCAATCTGGGCTGGACGTGCATTGGTCAACATCGGGCTTTGGGTCCCAGCTCACATGGACGTTGCCCTTCGGGCTTTTGATCATGTTTGCTGTCTTCAACCGCTTCGACAAAAGCTACGAAGAAGCCGCCCGTGATCTGGGTGCGAGCCCGTGGCAGACACTCCGCCATGTTGTGTTGCCGATCATCGCACCATCGCTGATTGGTGTGGCACTGTTCGGCTTTACGCTCAGCTATGATGAGTTTGCGCGTACCCTGCTCACATCAGGCAGCTACAACACGCTGCCGCTTGAGATTTACGGGATGACGACAAATGTCACTTCGCCAGTGCTTTATGCGCTTGGAACACTTACGACGCTGTTTTCCCTACTGATCATCGGGGCTTTCCTGGCCTTCGCCCTTCTGGCGAACCGACGTCGCGCAAAGGCCGGGTCTGATGCCGGTAAGGGTTTGTTGTGATCGTTATCATTAACCCCAACAGCACAGCCTCGATGACGCTAGCTATGCTTGAGACGGCGCGCAAAGCCGTCCCCGATATCAAGATCGAAGGGTGGACGTCCCATCATGGCCCACCTGCCATACAAGGGGCAGAAGATGGCGCGGCCGCCGTGCCGCTCTTGCTAGAACTTGTCCGTCAGGCAAATGACCAAGGCGCTTGCGCAATTATCATAGGGTGCTTTGATGACACGGGGCTCAGCGAAGCGCGCGAAATATCAATTTGTCCGGTTATCGGGATCGGTCAAGCAGCGTATCACATGGCCTCATTGATTGGGCCACGCTTCTCGGTTGTTACGACACTGGCGCCTTCGGTGCCTGTCCTTGAAAGCAATTTGGCAACCTACGGCCTGGACAAAAACGTTGGACGGGTCCGCGCCAGCGGCGTGCCAGTGCTTGCGTTAGAAGACGACCGCGAAAACGCAAGTTCGCGCGTGGTGGCAGAGGCGCAAAGAGCGGTTGATGAGGATAACATCCAATGCGTCGTGCTTGGTTGCGCAGGCATGACGAATATTGCTGAGACATACGGCCCAAGCTTTCCCGTCCCGATGATTGACAGCGTATGGGCCGCAATACGCCTAGCGGAAATTCTTTCAGGCCCTATCCAGCCAATGCCCCACGCGATTTGACCATCAGAGCAGTCCTTCGCCGCATTGCCGCAGAACAACGGAATGGGCTCAGAGCTGCCATTCGCTGCAGCGAACACTAATGACTGCAATGCGGGACAGAACAGACTTTTGCATCACGTCCGGGAATGGTCGCTTTGGGCTAAGTGTTTAAGACGGCCACCTTCCCGGATTGGTTCATTCACTTGGTATTGTCTATCCAATCAGCAGAAACACGCTTGCCCAGGATTGGGTGTGGCTCTGTCAGTGCGCGCGGACTTTGATGGTTTCGCCGATCTCATTCAGGATCGATTTGAGCACGTCGAACTCTTCGTGGCGGACGCGCATCCAGGCGTTCGCCATATAGCCGGCTTCAACCTGTTGTGTGTTGGTGCCGGGTTCTGGGAAATGCTGGCCAACCACGTGATCGCCATACTTCTCGAAAATCCGGTCGGTTCCTTCATATCCTGCGATCCGCCCGTCCAGATCCGGACGTAGCGCGATGATACCGCAAGCATAGCGTCGCGACGGACGGACGTCTGTTGTGTGGTGACACACGGCAAGCGCCCATTCGCGGTACAGATCGAATTCGTTTCCGTGGCAATAGCTGTCCCATTGTCCCACACCCGGGGGTCGGCAGCCGATCTCGGAGAATTTGAGACCCTTTGGTCCGAAAAACCATTCCATATGTGTCGGGGAGGTTTCGATGCCCAGTGCAGTGTTTACCCGCCGCCCCATCTCACGAACCTCAGCATAACGGTCACTTTCAACCTCGTTGGTGGAAATCAACTGAGGGGAAATCCAGCGGTGGCGCATCGCCTCAAGTACCCCTGGGTAATAATGCCCAATGAACTCGTGCCTGACCTCGCCGCTCACCGTTAGCGTATCGTAGATGCCCTCATGCCCTTCGATGAATTCTTCAATCGCCGCCGAGGCCCCGTCTGCCACGCCGCTTTGATGGGCGACGTGTTCCAGTTCGTTCTCGCTATTCACGCGGTATGTTCCCGCAGCGCCAGCCGAGTCCCGTGGCTTGATGACCAGGGGATAGCCGACGCGGGTGGCGAAATCCCGGGCCTCGGCCAAGCTTGCGACCGCACCAGACGCTGCTAGGGGTATGCCGGCATTCCTTAGGACGTCCTTCATCGCCACCTTGTCGCGGCAAATGTAGGTCGTGCGCGACGATGTGCCCGGGATGCCACATCGCTCGCGTACATGGGCTGCGGGCATCTGATGGGCCTCGATGGTGCATTCCATCCGGTCGATCCAGACTTTCGACTGAGCGTCACGCACCGCCCATTCCAGCGCGCCTTCGTCGGTAACAGATTTAATCTGTTGATAATGCGTCAGCCAGCCCCGCGTTTCGGGGTCCAGCCAGTTATATGGCCGCTCCCCGACACTGTAGATATTTGCACCGATGCCGTGCAGCGCACGGACAAATTCGCGCTGGTTGTTGGGAAGGGATGGCTCGATAAAGATGATATTCATACGTCTGCCACCTCGGGCACCAATTCGTTGAGATACTTTGGGAGCATCTCTCGCCATGTGGTCCAGTCGTGGTCCCATTCTTGGCCCCAGACATCGACGCGATTGCGCACGCCCTTGGCACCAAGGACGTTGGCCATGCGCCACGCTTCATCGGGGTTTTCCCACCGGCCTTCTCCATAGGCCATCAGGATGAAACGGGCGCGCAGGAGGTCAAGCTGTGGGGCTTCGAGGTCCGGCAGAAACCGCAACGGTGAAGAAAGATAGAAATCCATGTTCCCCTCGAACCCCAGCAGACGTTCAAGGTCGTAGGTGCCACTCATCCCGAGGGCGGCCTTGAAGAGATGCGGGAACCGGCAAGCCACGGCGACCGCATTGAACGCGCCGATAGAGGCTCCGGCAGTAATGATCTCGTGCGCCTTGCCGCCGCAATCCGCATGAATTGCGGGCACGAGTTCCTCGGCGACGTAGACCTCGAACCCGTTGAGAAGCCAACAGCGGTGTTCAGTTGAACCTTCTTTGTTTGCCAGGGCGCGGCCGGCGACACTGTCGCAGGAATAGACCTTGATCCGCCCAGCCTCGATCAGCGACCAGACGGCCCCGATCACACCCATTCTTTCGACCTCTTCCGCGTCTCCGCCAGCGGTGGGAAAAAGCAGCACGGGCTGGCCGAAATGGCCCCAGCGCACCAGTGAGATGTCTTGTCCGACCCGGTCAGAGTACCACCTACTGGAAGTCTTTATCTCCATGGATTCCCTCCTTGGCGCGCCAATCCTGAATACGGTTCCAGAAGAGTTCGGTGAACTCCTCGTGCTCGTGCTTGGGAAAGAGCGACGCCACTTTCTGGTGGATCGCGTCGCGCATCACATCGGAGCCAAAAAAGTCATAGGCCAGCTCATCGAGGTGGGACAGGTTTTTACGGCAGAAGGTGCGGAACTTCTCGGTTTCGAACCGTTTGTTGGCAATGGCGGCATAGGCCTTGAGCTTTTCGGCCTGTGTCCGGTCGCTGTCTGCGATCTTGATGAACGGGTCCCATTCCATGTTTTTATGCATCGTGCGATCGGTGACCGCGCAATAGATCGACCAGCGCAGGTTGGCTTTGATGAGCCATGGGAAATGGTAGTGCAGCGAGGTCACCTGGCTGTCCGGACAAGCGTTGGCGAAGTCGATGGGATGCCATGTGCCGTTCTGCAAAAGCGACTCGGCGGAGTTGAAATCCCAGCCAAAGAAGCTGTTGATAGTCAGGCCGATGTCGATCAGCTCTTCTTCGTGCTCGGCCGAGAGAAAGCCTTGCTCCATCCTGTAGCGGTCATGCAGGGGTGCCCCCGGATCGTAGTTCACGATGCGGAATTGCGGCCCCAGACCCACGCAGCGCACAAACCGTTCATGCGGCAGAACGGCCTTTTGCAGATTCATGATCTCGGTGCCGCTGGCGTCATAGGCCTGATGCAGGTCCTGCGCGTCGTCGATCTTGGTGACGCCCTTCCAGCCACCACCGTGAAAGGGTTTCATGAAGAACGGATAGCCAATTTTTTCGCCGATCTCATTCAGCGAGAACATCTTGGCATATTTCTGGAGAGTTACTTCCAGATCGTCCTGGTTTTCGTAGGCCTTGGGCGGCAACATCCAAGTTTCCGGCACTGCAAGGCCGAGACGCAACATCGCCGCATAGGACGTGTGCTTTTCGTTGGACTGAAGCGACCACGGATTATTGTAAACGTAGAGATCATTCAGCACGACGGCTTTCTTGATCCATTCGCGGCTGACCGAGTACCAATGTGTCAAGCGGTCGATAACGACGTCGTATTTGACTGGCTGTGCAAGGTTGAAAGGTTCTATCGTGACCCTTTCGCAACTGACTTTGACCTGATCGCTGCCGTGCCGGATATTCAAGTCCAACACTTCCAGAAGGCCTTCGTAACAGATCGGCCAACAGATGTCGGCCCCTAGTGACAAACCGATTTGCGCTGTACGTTTAGCCATGTCTCTTCCCCCGAGAATATTCTAGACAGACCGGCTCTACACCGGCTCCTAGTCGCCCATGTTTTCACCCAAGGTCCAGAGAAGTCCGTCACGCAATTGATCGCGCCAGTTGTGCCAGTGATGACCGTCCCATTCAGTGTTGAACAGAACATCTACCCCGTGGTCTTGCAAGAATGTTGCGAGGGCTCGATTCTCGTCCGCCAGCCCCTCTAACTCGCCGGTGGAGACATATGCGCGCGTTTTGGGCAGCTGCGGCGCCCGCTGCAACGCTTCAACAAGCCGCGCGGCACGGTGAAACACAGGGTGCGGACGCGAGGCAAGCTTGTTTTGATCAGTCACAAAAGTACCTGAATTCAGGATCAGGCCGCCAAATACTCCCGGAAATCGAAAGGCGGTCGAAATCGAGGCCACAGCGCCAAGACTCGCACCGAGCAACACCCGTTTCGCGGGATCTGCAGTAATACTGTAATTCGTCGTCATCAGTGGCAATAGATCGCCGACCAAGTACCGCGCATGGCGCCGCCCACGGGGGTATTCGCCCATACGGTCGTCGGTCTGGATGAGAACTGCGATTAGGCCCGGTACGTCACCCGAATAGATCAGGTTATCAAGCGAGACTGACAGGTTTGCAAAACTGTCAAACTCCTGACCGTCGTGGATCACCACTAAGGGATAGGCACGATCGGGCGTGTAACCATAGGGCAAATAGACCATTTCGTTGCGCGTCTGACCGAAGACCAGACTGTCGACACTCAGTGTTTCGAGATTCCCGGCAGGCGCACCCAGTGGGCGGGTCCAGTCGGGGCGTTCGTACCCAAATGTGCAACAGACTGAGTTCGCCCCAAATGGATCGCGCGCCTTAAGACTATTCAAAGGATCGAGGATCAGGTCCTCGTGAGCTCCATGAGCGATCGCGAGCTTGTATTCGAAACGCCCGTTGTCTTCTACTGGCAGCGTGATGACCCACAAGTCAGTCCCGTCCAATGGACGGAAGGGATCGCGGCTGCTGCCAGCGTAGATCCAGCGCGCCAGTTCAACCCGGCTCGCCTGACCACGCCAAACGAAGGTCACGCGCCCTGGTTCGACCAAAGGAAAGTCGTTATCGGCCACAAATCCGTCGATGGCGGCGGCGTCAGGCGTGCCAGAGCGAAAAAGAGGCCCAAGCACGTTAGGTACATCCTTCAACGTCGGCGCTGGAATATGGTTCATCGGAACTGCATCTCTGGTTTTTCAGGCAGGGCAAATTCCATACCGGCTAGGATATGCAGCTATTACGCTGTCAGCCCGCTTTCAAGCCGGCCTCCCGTGAGTTCAGCAGTCTGTTCGACCACGGTAAGCGGACAAAGTTGCCATTGGAAGATTAGTTAGGATCGTCGAAAGTCGATGGTGCGCGGGCCACAATCAGTGGTCGGCGTGCAATTCAGGCCGTTTTGGCAGAGACTTACCTGCAGTTTGCGCTCTCGCTACATTTGGTGCTGTTTCAGAAAAACTGTGTCATCCGTTTAGATTTCCGCCAATACTTCCCCCATCATTTCGCCAGTCATCCGGCTGTGATCCTCGGCCCGCACATCGTTGCGCACTCTCTCGATGAACTCAACTGCAGCATCCCGGGTTGTTCGATTTGGCCATTCCGAAATCGCGGCAATCGTCCTGTCACTCGTCCGAATTACTTGAACTCTATCAGCTCCCAGGTCTTTCAAAGCCGGCAAGCGCTTCTCACGCACCCGCATCATAAAAAGATCAAAATCGGAGCCGTCCAGAACCTCCCAGGTCGTTATGGTCGTGTATTTCATAGCCTCCACCTTCGCTCACAAAGCTGCATCTTAGCACAGAGGAAGCAATTTCTCATTAATTGGGCACGATGCGCTCGCGCGAGTAAAAAAGCTGCGAATATTGGCGCAATCTGAAAATGAGCGAAGGTCTTAGCTTCTTTTCACCATTGACCAGCCCGCCACCGCCATCCCGATGCCTATGCCAACTCCAGAAAGACCAATGAAGAGTATGGCCAGCCCCCAAAACACCCACGATTGATCGGGCTCATCAAGAACCGAAAAAACACCCCAAATATAGCCACCGATGGCCCAGAGCCCTACCAGCGTAACTAGGCACCCGAGGCTGCAAAGCGTCCAGCCAGTTACTTTGCTCCAAGTTCGTGACATTTGGTTATCCTGCAAGACAAACTCGATGCCAGCAAGTGAGAGCCCAAAACGCCTCTTAAATCCGGTCAGTCTGATTACAAGGCCACGGAGTATCGTCGAAGGGTTCGAGGGTGCCATAGAGCAAATTCGGTCAAACGACTATAACGCCGACAAAGAGAACGCTCAAGAATCGGCGGAATTAGGAAATCCCTCCAGCCCGCACCATTGCAGATGAGATTTTGGCATAAGCCCCTCGCCAGGCTTTTTCGAGTTCCGGGGTGAATCCGTCTCTAAGAGTATGCCTCAGAGTGTCGACTAAGGCTTCTTCCATGGGCGCAAAATTTTCTGCACGCACTCCGAGGTTAGCGTGATAGCCGCCAAGTTCAGCCAACCGCTCCGTGTCGCCATTGGCATCTTGGATATTCAGAACCAACTCACGCAGAGTTGTCATGAATCGCATGCCCTGTCCGGCAAGGTCATCTCGAAACAATTCGCGCAGCTCTGGTGCGCGCACAAAGAGGGCATCGTAGAAGTATGTTGAGAACCGGTCGAAGTCGGACTCCAAACGTTCAAAACTTTCCTTCAAAAGCCTTTCTTCATTTGTCTCAGTAGACATAGAAATCTCCCATCTATTGGAACGATCTGACTATAGCACACATTAAAAAGGTCTTTTTTTGCTCGCTCCTAGCGGAACCGGCGTCCGCTCTGGGCTCAAAACGTTCATTCGCTCTTCGAGCACCGGACGGCTCTCAGAAGACTCCCGCCACCTCATACATCACCGGCTCGAACCGTGTGGAGAACCCTGCAATCTCGCGATTTCGTGCCCGCATTTCATCGCTGCGTAGCATCGCCTGAAAGTCCTCGCGCCGCGCCCATTGCGAATAGTTGGCTATCCGCGTCTGTGCGTCGTTAACGTGCAGACCCACGGCGATGAAGCCGGGCTGTTGTGAGATGAAGTCACTATAGGCACTCTGCAACTTGTCCATAAGATCGGCGCAGGTGCCTGGGGAGCATTCGAAAGTAGTGATAACTGTTTGACATGCGGAGGCTGAATCAATCTTGAGCATCGGGTCCTCCTCCCTTGCAGCTTAGCAGTTACCGCACCGTGTCGCGCGGCTAGACGCCAGATTGCCGGGCGCCTGAGCAATCTTGCTAGTCGACGAGCCGGAAGACTTCCCAGTAGGTAGATCCGGACACAATCACCTCGCCAAAGCTCTTGCCCCACTCCGCATGCATCTCAATCGAGGCAATCTTGTCAAAAAATGCATCCAGCTCGGCAAGGTTGCTGATTTCGACTTCATTTTGGATGATAGCTTCCTTGGCACCAACAGAACCCGTCAGCGTGCGAGTTCGGGCCATATCAACATCGGTCTGAGCTCCAATCTGCTCATTCCACTCATCAAGCAACGCGAGCGCTCCACTCTTATGGCCGAACTTCGCCTCGCACGTCCATCTTGCGACCATCATCTTCAAGCCCCCCTATTAAGCGCGCATTTTCATAAACGCGTGAAATCAATATGGCACCATACCACAAAAGCACGTAGTTTGGTTCAGATATCACTAGGGCAGATTCCTTAACGTCCGCTCTGGGCTCGGAGCGGTCGTTCGCTGCACTTTGCATGAACGTCCGCTTACGAACCTATTGTAAGGGAAATCGGCGCTTGGGTAGAATGTTGTCCCATTACCAGGTTAACCAGCGCAGGACAAAAGAGTTGCCACGGCGGACAAGGACTCTGCGGACCTCATCGCCGATGAATATGGCCAACGCAAATGGTACGGACAGCATGAGGTGCCAGACTTCAAGCGGCGCGGTTCCAAAGAAGGTGTTCAAGGCCGGGATGTAGGCGATGCCGGTCAGAAGCAAAAGCTCAAAGGCGATTCCCACCAGCACCAGTCGGTTTGAAAATAATCCAACAGTAAACAGGCTTTGTGTCCGTGTCCGGCAAATGATCACATCGGCGACCTGGCAGATGATGATTGACGCAAAGAACCCGGTGATTGCGGTGCGGTAAAGCGGGTCGGAATTGGCCAGATCCTGTCCCCATTCCCAGCCACCTGTGAAGAGGATGGTGAAGTAAGTAAAGAACCCTGCCGCGGCTTGCATCATTCCGACCACGCCATAGCTCATGATCAGCAGGTTGCGGCTGAGCAAACGCTCGCCCCGCGGCCTTGGCTTCCGTTTCATCACGTCGGTTTCCGGCTTTTCCGCACCCAGCCCGAGGGCGGGGACGATGTCTGTCCCAAGGTCAATGCTCAGGATCAGGATGACCGTCAGGGGCAACGGAATATCGAGCAGCACGAAGGCGATAAATGGCAGGATTTCGGGAATGTTCGAGGTCAGGATATAGGCAATGAATTTCTTGATATTGTCAAAGATCGTGCGGCCTTCCTCGACCGCAGCGACGATGGTGGCGAAATTGTCGTCCATCAGCACCATGTTGCTGGCTTCCTTGGCGACATCCGTGCCCATCACACCCATGGCGACGCCCATATCGGCATTCTTGAGGGCAGGTGCGTCGTTCACACCGTCACCGGTGACGGTGACGATCTCGCCGTTTGCCTGCAGTGCCTGGACCACCTGGAGTTTCTGTGCCGGGGCGATGCGGGCAAAGATGATCTCGGGCTCGTCGCGCAGTACCTTCTGAAGTTGTTCGTCCGACATTTGCGACAATTCATCGCCCTGCACCACACGCCCGTGCGGACCCATCATCCCGATTTGCCCGGCAATTGTCTTGGCGGTCAGGCCAAAGTCACCAGTGAGCATGATGACCCGGATGCCTGCCGACACGCAGCGGTTCAGGGCCTCGGGCACCTCGGGGCGGGGCGGATCGATCATGCCGGTCAGGCCAAGAAAAACATAGCCCTCTTCGTGGACCGTATCGCGGTCGCCAGTGCGGGCAGCAAAACCGAGGCCACGTTCGCCCCGTCCGGCCAGCTTATGATAGGCATCTACGATGTCCTGGCGTCGATCCGGTGTCAGGTCGAATTCCTCGCCGTTCAGGGCAACGCGGTCGCACATGGCCAGAACGACCTCGGGGGCGCCTTTCAGATAGGCCCGCGGCCCGCTGCCATCGTCGGTGACCGTGATCATCCGCTTGGTGACAGAATTGAATGGTTGCTCGGCGATCTCCTCAACTTTGCGCAGCGCGGTTGGATCGGTGTGGTTCCCGGCGAAGAGCAGCAGGGCACCCTCGGTCGCATCACCCGCATAGCCGTCATCGGTCAGATAGGCATTGTTGCAGACGCACATGACCTGCAAGAGCCGCTTGAATGCAGCTGCATTGGCAACATCCATATCGTCGGCGCGGTAAGCATCACCGCCGACAACAACCGTGTTCACGCCAAGCCGGTTCTGGGTCAGCGTGCCGGTCTTGTCGGTGCAGATCACCGTTGTCGAGCCAAGGGTTTCCACGCTTTCAAGGTTCTTGATTAGCGCGTTCTTCTGCGCCATCCGGCGGCTTGCCATCGTCAGGCTCAACGTCACCGTGGGCAGCAGCCCCTCGGGCACATTCGCCACGATGATACCGATGGCGAAGATCAGGCTGCCAATCACGTTATTCCCGATGGCCACTGACACGCCGAAAAAGCTGATACCCAGAAAGATTGCTATGAAGCTGATCACCTTGATGAAGTACTCCAATTCTTTGTGGATGGGCGTTTCCGTATCCTTGGTGGCCTTGGTCAGTTCGACAATACCGCCGATCTGGGTGTTCATTCCGGTTTCGACCAGCACCACCTTGCCTTCGCCGTTCTGCACAAGGCTGCCTGAAAAGACCATGTTGGGGCTTTCCAGCATCGCGCTGGCCGATTTACCCGCGTCCAGCAATTGCGGCTCGCTCTCGCCGGTCAGGCTGGAATTGTCGACTTTCAGTTCCTTGGCATAGATCAGCCGCCCATCTGCGGGGACACGGTCGCCCTCGTTCAACACAATTACATCACCGGGAACGAGGTCACCGGCGAGGATTTCTTGCGGGCGACCGTCCCGGATGGCGGTGATCATCGAGGGCAGCATATTCTTAAAGCTGTCCATGATGCGTTCGCTCTGGTGCTCCTGAAAATAGGTAAAACCGGCGTTCAAGAGCACGACTGTGATCAGAGCAATCGCAATGTAAAGATTTCCCTGGCCGGGGTCTAACCGCTCCGCCGTCATCGCGAGGGCCCCGCCAACAATCAAAAGAACAGCAAAGAAATTCTTGAACTGCATGAGGAACTTGAGCAATTCCAGCGTGTCCTTGGACACTTTCAATTCGTTGGCCCCAAAGCGCGCCATCCGCAATTTCGCTTCTTCGTCCGTTAGCCCGTTTGGGGTGCTGGATAATCGCTCAAGTGCATTTTCCAGCGTTCCTGTGTGCCAGTCTGACATCTATTGGTCCCCGCGTTCTGCCCGGGATCACGTTGGCGATTTTTCACCTGACTTCCCTGATCCAAATCAAGGTCAAAAGCGACGCGTAGGGTGGTTCCATAGCCTCATCGGATGACAAAACGAAGCCCATTTCGCTATTTCAAAACTGGCCCCGTGATCATCTGGCTGGCGGTGATGCTGTACGTTCTATTTCCGCTATACACCTATCACCAAAAACATTATCGCTGGGATGGGGTCGTCAGTTGAGGGCTGCCACGTCATTGCAAAGGAGACGCCAAATATGGCGATGATGCCAACCATCAGTGACCAATAAATCGTCCAATAGCCCCATCGCGCCAGAAGCACCCCGAAAAGCGCAAGGCAACCAAATATGAGCGACAAGAAGCCTGGGAAACTCATCGATCGACGCCAGAAAAGTCTGGCAAACGCTTCAAGCGTTGCTGAAAGTCCCCGTCGCGGCCAACAGCACTCAGGTAGAACCGGTGTAAGGCTACTTCTTCGGGATCTCCGGGATATGCCTCTGCTATTTTCGCGACAGAATAGCCCATTTCTGTAAGGATGCTTCTCCGGTCGAATGATAGAGAAAAGTTGAAGGGTTCTCCCTCTGACACAAGCGTCTCGCAGTTTTCGCGGCTGAAATAACTGCCATTGTGAAGCCATGCGGATGCCTCATCCACAAATTGGCAGAGATAGGGATTCAACGTGTTGACCGCCACGTAAAGAAAGCATCGTGATCGTTCACGGTAGATTTGCGTACCAGGGCTGTTGAACAAGAACCGCGACTCTGCGTCTGGAGATATTTGCACGCAGAGTTCGTGGGAGCCGAAATCAAGAGCCATAGCCGTGTAGGCAGACTCGAAGGTGTTGGGTTCCCGCGTTTCGGCCTTCGCAGCGCGCGGCGCAAGCACGACAAGCAGGACCATGGCCATCCCGGTGGCCCACTTCATTTGATCATCGATTTTTCAGTCTTTCCCATAGCTACGCCCTTATGGAAGGATGTAAATCTGCGCTGGCTATAGCTTATACCATTTGTCCATCGATTGCAGGCTTCACGAATAGGAGCAGTCAAAATTTCTCATATGAAATTTGATCGTCTTGAACAGACCAGATCAAGAAGGGGACTATGGCCACTTTTACCTACCATCACAGCAAGAAGAACCTTGTCTGGATCATTGGGTTGCTAACAGCCCTTTTGGGGGTATTTGGTTTTGCTGTTCTTTTCGGTGCAGGCTTCGATCCAAACTCAAGTGATTTCTTATGGGCTGTCGTGGTTGGTCTTTCCCTTTTGGTGAGCATTGCAGCGTTCGGATGGATACTCTGGAAAAATCCGCGGGCAGTCGTCGTCGGCGATATTGGCATTTACAATCCCTTGGTATTCAAGCGCCCGCTGCGATGGGACGAAATTCATAGAATCCGTCGTGTTCGAGTGCGGCGAGCACTATACGGTGAGAGGGACTGGCTCATTGTTGAGCCATCGCCTGGAATCCTGGCGCCTCTTCGTATGCCAACTTGGCGTCGATTGGAGTTGTGGCTGCAAAAGCAGCATGGCGTTTGTATTCCGCTTCATGGACTTGAAGGTGACGCCGACGAGATCGTCCGTTCCGTTGAACGCTTTCGGCCGGTGACCAGACAGTGACTTTGCACTATTGGCCCAGGAAAGGATGAGCCAAGCGCTTCCTCATTCCAGTCATAGAATCTGAAGGCTTCTCAACAGGAAGCGCGAGGGCTTGTGCCCGGTGCTGCACGGCGGCAAAATCAGTATCATCTTTGAGCTTCACAAATACCAGATGAGGTTCGGGCTAGGATACTATCCTGCCACGCAACACTCTTTATGCCGCGCGCAACATCAATGGACGAGCCGACAATAACAGGAAGGCCAGCCTGCGCAGAAATAGGCTGCGACAAGTTGCGCAATTTGGAAAGGGGCGAAGGTCTCAGCTTCTTTGCACCATTGACCAGCCTGCCATCACCATCCCGATGCCTATGCCAACTCCAGAAAGACCGATAAAAAGGATGGCCAGCCCCCAAAACACCCATGATTGATCAGGCTCATCAAGAACCGAAAGAACGCCCCAAATGTAACCACCGATGGCCCAAACCCCGATCAGTGTTATGAGGCACCCGAGGCTGCAAAGCGTCCAGCCAAACAGTTTTCTCCAGTTCCGTGACATATTGTAATCTTAAGAAACTTAAACGACGCCAGCAAATCAGTTTGGCTCAAACGAGATGAAGGTGTGCCGTCGCCGCATTGGATGAAACCTGGAAAGAAGCATCCAATAGGACAGAGTGCGAACAGTGCCAGCGACAACACGCTCAAAGTGTATCCCTCTTTGGAACTTCGTCATTGCGTTACATCAATCAAAGTCGCCTTCTCGCCAGAGTCACCTGGACCAAAAATCTTTGCGATTGCTGAAAGGATCAGAATTATTCAAGTGGTCTTTCTTCCCCGCGACTTCGGCATGCCAACGAGCAGCCTGTGGCCAACCATAGCACCCTCGCCATACATCTCACCGGCAGACTCGATTGCGGGAATGATGAGTGAGAAGAATGACGCCGATAGCGATCGCCAATGACTGGTTCGACGATAATCAGTGCTCGCCGCAATTGACCATGCCGCGCTTGCACAAGTCCGGTTTGTCCGCAAAGCGGACCTTGATGCGCCTCACAACGAATGACTGCTTTGCGGGACAATGCCGCCTTTCACTGTAGACAATGAAAACCGTCTTGTGCGTAGTAAACATTCTGCCTTGCGCGAAATAAATGCATAGATCATGATCTATGCATGCATCCCAATCGAGTGCCTCTATGCACCCTTGGTTCTGTGGGAGCATGAACGTGAGCCCATAAAGGGCACCTTGGGAGGAAATCATGAACTTTACTCGTACCTTTGTCGCCTTGCTGGCTATGTGTTGGGCGCTTGCTGGCATTCCGGCATCAGCTCACGACGATGCGCCGCCCCACGAAATACATAAGATCGTTATTCAGGTCAGTGATAACAGCGAGGGCACATTTACGAAGGTCCTTAACAACGCTTCAAACATGTCAAACTTCTTCCTAACACGAGGGGAAGAGTACGAAATTGAAATCGTTGCATATAATGCTGGCCTTCACATGTTACGCACCGACACCTCACCTGTGCTGGAGCGCATCCAAAGCTTCACCGACAGCGTGCCCAATGTGACCATCTCCGCCTGCGGAAACACGATCAAAGGAATGAGCAAGCAGGCGGGAAGGGATATTGAAATCGTGCCCAACGCTCGCGTGGTTCCCGGTGGGATCGTTCGTCTCATGGAGTTAAGCGACCAAGGCTACTTCATGATCCGTCCTTGAAAACCCGTGAAGCGCCGGATTCGGGACGCGGCGACTAATCTCCTTTGATTACATACTGAAGGCGATTTGGCCGGTTGGAGTGTCGGTGCTTTCCGACCGGCCTCGAAGAGATCTGAGGGATCTAACGCGGAACTCAAGGACCGCTTTGGGCTCATTTAAGACCTTCGCTACGCTTAGCACGAAGGTCCGCTTTGGGCCGGGAGCACCAATACCCGGAAGTGGTATCAGGCTACTTTTTATGCGCAAGCAGTTGGGGCAAGACACCGCCGACAATTCCAAACGACCGTAGCCGGAAAGGAATGATTGCATTGAAGCGTTTGATGCAAGAGGTTCCAGATAATCGCCGAAGGAGATTACGAAATGATAATCTATGGATTGAGCACCTGCGCAATCTGCCAAAGGGCCCGCAAGGCGTTGGAAGCAGATGGCAAGGACGTTGAATTTCGCGATATCCGTGCAGAGCCCTTGAGCGAAACCGAACTGGAGGAATTGATTCAAGAATTCGGAGATAGATTGGTGGATCGAAGTTCGAATGACTACCGGTCGCTTAACGATTGGCTAAAAAATTCGGAAGCGGAGGCGCAGATTGCCGCCCAACCCAAAGTGATGGCCCGTCCGGTAATACGCAATCAGGACAAGTTGTATTTAGGTTGGGATGACGCTGTGCAAGATGCCTTGCTTGAAGGGTGAAGTCCTGAAGCATCAAACTCATTTGAGGCCAATCTGACTTGCAGCCGGGGGCTTTCTATCTGCTTTCACAAAGTCGCCAGACGCCGTAAGCAGCCTTATCTTCGCAAGTCCGGGACAAATCATGGCGCAAAAAGCGACCATCTACAAAGTTGAACTTTCCGTTTCTGATATGGATCGTCACTACTATGAAACCCATAAACTGACGGTCGCCAAACATCCCTCAGAGACGGATGAACGGTTAATGGTGCGCATCCTGGCTTTTGCGCTGAACGCCCATGAGCACTTGGAATTGACCAAGGGCCTTTCAACAGACGACGAGCCAGACATTTGGCAGAAAAGTTTGAACGGCGAACTTGAGCTTTGGGTCGCATTGGGACTTCCGAGCGAAAAGACTGTTCGTCAATCCTGCGGCAAAGCCAACGAGGTGATCATCTATTCCTACGGCGGCAGGACCGCTGACATGTGGTGGGAAAAAATCAAAAACAGGACCACCCGGTTTGATAACCTTCGGATTGTTAATTTTGCCGAAGAGGACACCAGCGAACTAAGCAAGCTGGCAAGTCGCTCGATGAAGATGCAGGTCAATATTCAAGACGGCGATGTAATGGTCAGCGTTGATGACAACATCGTCAACGTTAGTCCGACAAAGTGGAAAAGTGCTGTTTAGTTGACAGATGCGCGCAATGCGGAAGCCGCAACGCAGCACGAGATCAATCGACCAAGGTCCGCGATGGGCCGACAGCTCCATTATCTTCCGCATGGCGCAAAGTCGACCTGGCCTATTGCGGGACTTTTCTGCCGTTGGGAATGCAACGCTCAATGACCGTTTTGGCAGGAAAAATCGAATTCCTTTCTTTGAGAAATGTTATCACTCCGCGAGTGAGGTCTTTGGGGGGGGGCTGGCTCTGTCTGGCAGTCATAGGCATGCCCGAGCACTGTCTCCGGTTGGTCAGCTCAATTCCTTTAACAACCATTCCGCGCGATCAATATGGGTCTGAGCGATTCCTAGCTTCCCCTCCAGCCGGGCCTTCTTGTCCGCGGATTTGGTTGAGATTATCTCTCCCTCAAGTTCGTTCAACTTCGTACGTAGTTTCTTCAAGACCGTTTCAACGTGCTTGGGTTTTATCTTGCTCGCCTTTCCACTTTCGAGGCGCTCATTGTATTCAACCACTTTCGCTGCAAGCTTTTTCAGACCCATCTTCGCTACTCCGATCCTGATCTTAGGGTAACACCCTGCGCGCGTTTCATGACGGTCTCATGACAGTCCGTCAGACTCCTTAGGCCCCGGTCCGCCGCCGGGGTCAGTCACCGCCTCGTCGATTTCCTCTTCGTCGAGAGATAAAAGGCGTTCAACTTCAGCTATCGCGCTGTCGCGTTCGATGTAATAACTGCGCGCCGCTTCTATCAGGTCGCGCATAGCGCTATAGGCGTAGCCGGAGTCGTTTATGAAGGATGTAGCGGCAGCGGGGCTCAGTTCTCTGCTACGGATGAGGGCGTCAACGCGTTTGGAAGTCGAACGTGCGTCCTCCTCGATTTGTGCGCGTTCCTGATCGAGCCACAGTGCGCTTCGATCTTCCGGTTCGGCAAGCCCGAGTTTTCTGATCTCAACCGTGATCCGCGCGATCTCCGTTCTCAAGTCGTCATATAGCTCGGTTGTAGCACCCTCAGGGCGAACCGTGTATCGCAGGATGTTCTTGCGAAGATGTTTTACAGATTTCACTGCCTGCACAATATCGCTTGCGACGTCGCGCAAGGCATATACGCGTTCCGCAATGTCCGGCGCGAAGCGTTTGTCTCCTGCACGCGAGGTGAATTCGACGATCCCCGAATACAGCGTCTTCACGCGGCGTTCGTAGCCCTCGTCTAAGTCAAGCTCGAGCGGGCTTCGACTTTTTCGCACCAGACCGGCCACGTCGTCGGTCGTGAAGACCCGGTCGCGGTGCAAGTTTAGACCGTGCAGGATCAGTTCCACGGCATTCTCATAAAGATGAAATACCTCTTTGCGCAGCGCAATCTCGAGGGTCTGTGGGAACTCATCGACCGCTTCGTTCAGGAAGCGCGGGCGACTTACGTCCGGGACAGGTTCGATGATGCGACGTTCGAGAAATGCTACGAGCTGGGCAAGAAATGGCAACATAAGGGCAACGCCGAGGACGTTGAAGATTGTGTGGAAAACGGCAAGCTTCATCGCGAAATCATCCTCGGCGATCCTAACCAGGTCGCTGATCCAGTCTACCGCCTCGCGCAGCGGTGCGATGAAAACTAATGCGACAACGGCTGTAACCATGTTGAAAATCAAATGGGCAAGAGCCAGTCGCTTGCCCTGGAAATTCGCGCCAAGAGAGCCGATAATTGCTGTAATGGTCGTGCCGATATTCGCGCCGATCGCCAGTGCCAGCGCATTCTCATAGCTGATCTGACCGGCGGCAAGGGCCGTCAGAATCAGAACCATCGTTGCGTGGCTCGATTGCATGACAACAGTCGCGACGGTTCCAATCAGGGAATAGACGAACAGACCGGGCAGGCCGGAAAGGGCGAAGCGCGTCAGGTCGATCTGGTCTTTAAAGGCGTCGAACCCTTCTTTCATGTGATGTATGCCGAGGAATAAAAAGCCCAACCCTGCCAGCGCATAGCCAACGCCCCTCAGTGGCTTTGATTTCTGAAACACAAGGACGATGCTAAGCGCGATCATCGGCATGGCGTAGGCCGCAATGTTCACCTTCAGTCCAAGTCCTGCGACCAGCCATGCGCCCGTCGTCGTCCCGATATTTGCTCCGAAAATGATGCCCACACCGCCGACCAGCGACAGCAGCCCGGCGCTCAGAAATGATATGGTGATGACCGAAACAAGCGAACTGGATTGCAGAAGCGTGGTCGAGATGACCCCGAAAGAGATCGCTCGAGGCGTTGAGCCGGTCGCCCGTTCCAAAACCCTTTCTAGGGTGCCACCCCCGAACAATTTGAAGCCGTCCTCAAGCATCAACATACCAAAAAGGAAGATTGCGATACCTGCCGCAATTTCCTGAGCATCAGGGCTAAACCAAAATGCCACGAGAAGTGCTCCGATGGCGACCGGAAGGTAGTAACGAGTCATTGTTTTGGCCCCAGCGGAAAGGCAGGCATTCGCAACGGCTCGTCACAGTTATGCCGCTGTATTCGAACCGCCTTCCATTTCACCGGATAACTCCACTTTTTTGCTTGCTGTTCGGAAAGGTATCGATGTGCACAGTTGTGGTCATTGACTTGGCTCATATCCACCTCTCCGCGCTTCTGCGATAATTGCTCTGCCAAACAAACGAATTGCGGGGGAGTGCTAGTGTTGAGAACCGAAAGAATCGAAAGCGCTGCACAGCGAAACCGCGATGAGTTGTTCCGCTTTGGAACGGCGTTGCTTTTCGTCGTGGGCATCATGCTTTTCACCATAGTCCGCACCGATGGGGGGGCCGACGGTATCCTGCTCGTCGCGGCCGCGATGATCGGTGGCTACATGGCGATGAACATTGGCGCGAACGATGTGGCGAACAATGTCGGACCAGCCGTCGGGTCGCACGCCATCACCCTGACCGGAGCCATCATTATCGCGGCTTTTTTCGAAGCCGGCGGCGCCCTCGTCGCGGGTGGAGACGTTGTCGGCACAATCAAGAGCGGGATCATCGATCCTGATCTGGTAGCGGACCGTGATACGTTCATATGGCTCATGATCGCCGCTCTTTTGGCGGCCGCCGTTTGGCTGAATTTTGCGACCGCTATCGGCGCGCCGGTTTCTACTACGCACTCGATCGTCGGCGGGGTGCTTGGCGCAGGGATCGCTGCAGCAGGCTGGAATGTCGCGGACTGGTCGGTGGTCGGCCAGATCGCAGCAAGCTGGGTCATCTCACCGATGATGGGTGGGCTGATTGCGGCAGGCTTTCTCTATATCATCAAACGCACGATCACCTACAAACTGGACGTTTTGGGGGCGGCCAACCGTATGGTGCCAGTGCTGGTCGCGATTATGGCCTGGGCCTTTTCAACATATCTTATGCTGAAAGGAGTAAAGAAGATCGTCTCTGTCTCTTTCCCTGTCGCACTCATGCTTGGGGTCCTTGTGGCCGCAGTCGTCTACGTGATTATGAGGCCGTACATTGCGAGGTTGACGAAACAGTTGGATAACCACAAGACAAGCGTCAATGATCTGTTCACCGTCCCCCTGATCTTTGCGGCAGCACTTTTGAGTTTCGCCCATGGTGCGAATGACGTCGCCAACGCGGTCGGACCGCTTGCCGGGATCAACGAAGCGATTACCGAAGGGGGTATTTCCGCCAAAGCTGGCATTCCGCTTTGGGTCATGGCCGTGGGTGCGATAGGTATTGCGTTGGGGTTGGCGCTCTACGGGCCGAAGCTGATCCGAACCGTTGGCAGCGAGATCACCGAACTCGACAAGATGCGCGCCTTTTGTATCGCTATGGCTGCAGCGATTACCGTCATCATCGCATCGCAACTCGGGTTGCCCGTCAGCTCGACCCATATTGCTGTCGGCGGGGTTTTTGGTGTGGGCTTTCTGCGCGAATATATCAAGTCGAACTATGCACGCATGCTTGATGAAATCCGAACTCACCACGCCGAAAATGACCCAGAAGCGGTCGAGAAACTTCTGGCGCAATTCGAAGCTGCAGATGTAGCCATGAAGGGGGAAATGCTTCGCAATATGAAAGCTCAGGCGGCAGGTGATCGCGTGCTCGGAAAGCAGGAAAGACGCGGTCTGGGACGTGTGCACCGTGTCGAACTCGTGAAACGCAATCTGCTGCTGCGCATTGCGGCGGCTTGGATAATCACGGTTCCCATCGCGGCGATCCTCGCAGCGATGTTCTTTTTCATGATCCGGGGAATGCTGCTGCCTTAAGGTTGCTACCGGCTCGACCCATTGATTAAATGCAGATCCTTCGGTTAGCGGACACTCATCGCGTTTGCCGAGAAATGAACTAAGGACTCAAAGAAGCCGTTTGCTGCGTCAAGCACAAATGACGCCAGTGCGGACAAGCTGCGCAGCCGCATCCTATGTATCCGACATAGGCTTGTCGTGAATTTCTGGTACGAAGGTTTGTTCCTCGATTGGCGGGCGGGCATATCCAGTCTGCACAGGTCTGTCCTCCAATTCGACCTCTTTTGGAGTGAGATCTTCGTAGGGCACCATCGATAGCAAGTGACTGATGCAGTTCAGGCGTGCGTGTTTCTTAATGTCTGAGTTTACCACGTACCAAGGTGCTTGCTTTATATCGGTATATGCAAACATATCGTCCTTCGCGCGACTGTATTCCATCCACCGCTTTCGGCTTTCTAGGTCCATAGGGCTTAGCTTCCAGCGCTTGGTAGGGTCCGTCAGACGTTTTTGGAACCGCCGTTCCTGTTCCTCGTCGCTTACAGAAAACCAGTACTTGATGATCTGAATACCCGAGCGAACGAGCATTCGCTCGAATTCGGGACAACTTCTCAGGAATTCCTGATATTCCTCATCGGTGCAAAACCCCATGACACGCTCCACACCAGCACGGTTGTACCAGGATCGATCGAAGATAACCATTTCACCAGCAGCAGGAAGATGGCACGCATATCTTTGGAAATACCATTGCGTCTTTTCTCGTTCGGTCGGTGCAGGTAACGCGACGACTTGCGCGATGCGAGGATTGAGAGGCTCTGTGATCCGCTTGATAGTGCCGCCTTTGCCTGCCGCATCTCGCCCTTCAAATATCACAACGAGGCGGTGACCACTGGCTTTGATCCACTCCTGCATTTTCACCAGTTCGATCTGAAGCCTGACCAGATCCTTTTCATACTTGGAGTTTGGAATCTTTTTCATTTTAGCCTCGCATCTGTGGAAACGCTCGGCAGGACCAGCGCCAATTCGGGATCGCTTTTCATACAATAGCACATTCCGAAGAGAGCAACGGCGATGTGCAGAATCCACTTCTGTATTGAGCTAAGAGCCGTCTTTCTCTGGAGAATTTGTCAATGACCGCAGTGCGGACAAACAGTTTAGGACCCCACATCGAGTTTATCGGACGACATAAACGGTCATAGGCGCGTGGGAGGCCACATAGCCTGCATTGGATGAGAAGATGTGATCTTTAAGACCGGGCATGTGGCTTGCCATCACTATTAAGTCACAATCAGCCTCTTTAGCCGCTTTTATGATATCCGCGCCAACATTCAAATGCAGATCGCCGCGTAGTGCGACATGGTCGTTGGCTTTGATGTCATACTGCTTCGCTTGATCGGCAACGAAGTCTTTCAGACGTACTTCCATCCGGTCACCTTCGGTACGAGCAGACATCGTCGGGACAGCATCTACTACATCGACATACAGAACTTCTGCGCTGTCTGCCTGCGCAGTCCGCCCCGCGAGACTGAGCGCCTTTGAGAGTTTGTCGGCGTTGTTTAAATCAACGGGAACAAGGATTCGTGAATACATCGGACTTCCTTTCCTAGCTCACAGCCAGATTAGCAAGACTAGCCGTAATGAGTGTTGATCCCTGTCAATCGGGCGAGAGCACGTCCGCTCTGGGCTCGATCCGGACCTTCGCTGCAGTTGGTTGCGATGTCTGCTTTGGCCCCTTGAGCATCGCCAAACGTCGCAAAAGGAATAGACGAGCTCGTGGTGTCACCTTAATGCGGGGCCCATGACCAGTTCTTCTTCCTACATTCCCTCCACGGACCGCATCCTAGCAGGTGTGGCTTTGATGCTCGGATTTTGCGTTACCGCCCCATTGCTGGATGTGGCGGCCAAGCTCGCATCGGGAAGCGTGCCGGTGGGACAGATCACGGCTGCACGGTTTTTCGTTCAGTGCGTGCTGATGGCTCCGTTTGTCTGGATGATGGGTCTGTCGTTGCGGGTGGCACGGGCGCAATGGCTGGCGCTGTTTTTTCGCGCGGCACTCTTGCTAGTCGCAACCTTCTGCTTTGTCGCTGCAATCAGCGTGATGCCTCTGGCCGATGCACTCGCGATAGTGTTCGTGGCCCCGTTTATTGTGCTGCTGGTAGGAAAGTTCTACCTGGGCGAAGAGGTTGGTCCACGCCGCGTAGGCGCCGCGATTGTGGGCTTTGTGGGTGTCTTGTTTGTGATCCAACCCAGTTTTGCAGCCTTCGGCGCAGTCGCGCTGTTTCCGCTGGGCACTGCGGTCGGGTTCGCGTTTTACATCCTTGTGACACGTGGGCTGTCGCGGCGCATGCATCCGGTCACCCTGCAATTCCACACTGGCCTTGTCGCCAGCCTGATGTGCCTGCCGATCATGATATTTGCCCAAGGCTCTGGTTCCGAATTTCTTGATCCGGTTTGGCCAGAAGGCATTGTGTGGCTATGGCTGCTGGGCGTAGGTTTTTTCGCCACGCTAAGTCATATGATGATGACTTATGCGCTGTCGCTGGCACCTTCGGCTACGCTGGCGCCGATGCAGTATCTTGAACTGCCAGTTGCAACATTTCTGGGCTATCTGGTGTTTGGTGATTTTCCCAATGCACTGACCCTCACCGGCATCGCCATCATCATCGGTGCAGGACTTTATATGATTCATCGCGAAAGGGTCACCGCCCGTCAGCTTATGACTGAGCGCGCCGCTCCTCCCATCTAAGGTGTAGCGCGATCTCAAATACTGAGAACCAACAGGCAGCACATTCTGAATTGCTACAACTTTGGCTGGACGCAACCAGCGCATAGTGAAGGGGTTTTTGCGGGGATGCTGCGCTGAACCGTCGTACGGGGCGCTTTTCTTGAAGGGCAGCTCTGGGGAACGAAGGCGTCCTTTTGCGAGCGGACCTTCCTTTACGAAAGTATATTTATGGTGATAAATTTCCCCGGTCGCATTTGCGCGACCGGGGCAGAACCTTTTGAAACACTCCATAGACAACCACTCACGGAAACTCAGGGAGTTTAAGAAGGTTCTTTCAAGCCGCCAACATTGTCAATATGATAATTTTGGTGACCTGCTTCAGGTAGGTAAATATTTTGGATGGCTACAATTTTGAGCAATAAATTTCACAAAAACCTTTCGGCGCTTTTTGAGCTGCGCAGCATGCTGCGTGAAATGGAGCATGAGATTGGATTTGACAGCCTGTCACAGGTGGAATTGGACGTATTTCTTGCTGCACATGCTCTGTCTGGAGAGCGTGAAGAGGTTGTGACGTCTGACGACATCCGAAACCATGATCTGACCGCAGGAATTGCACAGGCGTCCTATCATAGGGCTTTGCGTTCTCTGATCTCCATGGGTTTGCTAGAGAAAGCTGACGGATATAAATCCAGGCATTATCTGGTGCGCAGTCATCCTGCTGGTAGCTAATGAGCTATTTCATTGTCGCGCATGTCAGTTGATAAACCGCAGACAGATTTTCCTCGATACTTCTGAACTCAGATCGAAAGGACCCATCCGTGAGCTTTTTGATCATCATCCTCGCCTATGTCTTGTGTCACGGTCTGACCGCTCAGGTTGTGACGCCAATACAAAGTCTGTTTTTGCCCGAAGTCACGGTCTTCGCCAGTCTGGTATATCTGCCCCATGGGGTGAGAGTTCTAGCGACATGGGCCTATGGCTGGAAAGCGGTGCCCGCTCTGGTTGTTGGTGTAGCTATCTCAGCATGGTTGTTCAGCCCACCTGAAGACCTGAATTTCCTGGAGCCAGCTCTGATAGAGGGCATCATTGTTGGATCAGCCTCTGCATTTGTCGCGTTCGAGATCACCCGGTTTGCCGGTTTCAATTTCTACTTCGGCGGATCGAGAAAGCTGCATTGGAAGGGTTTGTTGGCCGTGGGGGCACTGTCTTCGGTGATAAATTCGTTCGGCCAAACACTGGTCTACTCAGGTCTCATTGATCTTGAGAAGGTCATCGGAGTTTGGGCCATCTATGCAACCGGAGACCTGATCGGTCTTGTCGTGTGTATGTTTGCTTTGATGTTCGTCTTTCGATGGAACCGGGTATTTGGTGCTCTAAGACGTTAGGACAAAGTAACTTAAGAACGAATAGTCTCGACGCAAACGTGATGCGAAAGGTGAATGTCTGGTGCGCGTCAGAATATTTGTCGGGTCTCGGCTGGGATTTGCCATTCGTTGCGCAACGCACCAATGACAGCTATGGGCTCCAAGCCGTCATTCGCTGCACCTCGCACCAATGTCCGCTTTGGAGTGTATGCCGTCGTGTTTTCTAAGTGATATATTCCATGGTCTAAGGCATTCTGAGCCTGACGAACTGCGAAGGACCGTTATCGTTGGGAACCACTAAGAACAAATTGTCATAGTCCGATTTGCTAACTTTGACTTCCTCAACGACGCCCAACAATCGAAGCATTGTAGGGATAGTGCCTGAGTTTCCTACAATCAGTATCGTATCGTCTACGTTCTGGGCCTCAACCTGTGCAAGCATTTCGCCATAGCCGTACTTATTAAATGAGTGCGACGGCACCCCCAAGCTCTCTGCAATAATGTCTCCTGTCTCTTGAGTCCTTACAGTGCTGCTTGAAAACAGAACATCGATCTCGGCATCTCGAAGCATAGAGGCATAGCGAGCGGCTCTTTCGCGACCTTCCGACGATAGTTTCGGATTGGCACCACTTAGCAACTCTTCCTCCGCATGGCGAATTAGGAAGACTTTTTCTTGTGCCTCTGTCATTCCCGCGCAAATCATAGCAGGCAGAACGGTCAGTGCGAACCAAAGCTTTCTCATTTGCGGCCCTGCGAACCTCCATCTTTGCTCCAATCTCTTCGCACAGATCCTCAAGCGAACCATGACGCAGATCAATTTGTGATCTGGCGCGAAGGTCATCGCGGTTGTCATTATGTCTTGCAATGCAGTTCGCTTCGGGCTCGAAGCGACCTTCGCTGCGGCGTGCACCAATGACAGCTACGCGGACAAAGCGCTCATTTAGTGCTCAGCCTGAACGTTTTTGATCTGTCTAAGCGACACTCAATGGGCGTGCCGCTCACCAGAATAATTGATTGTTGATAAATATCACGTACGCATAGAACTTCTTACACTACTGGTTGAGGTATTTTCACGCTAATGGAGGATATCTCATGAGGCTCAAGTATTT
>NZ_FXXQ01000037.1 GCF_900184815.1 Boseongicola aestuarii
TGGGATCGGGATCAGGTTTTTCATCCACGCGATCGTACCCTTTTACGCGCTCCGCGATGCGCAAGGGCAAGTCTGCCGGATGTCTGCCCCTCGGGATTGAGAAATGTCAAAGCAAATCCGAATGCAAAGGTTAGCGATATTGCAGGGTGCCCCGAATGACCCCCGCAACGCTGAGAGACACAATGACAGCCCTGATCGCGCAGTCTGATAGGACCCGCGAAAACCGCTACACCGCGCAAAAGCTGAATGAGGTTGTAGATCTGCTGCAACTAGAAAATGCTAACACGCTTCAAGTATAGGCCTGTAGCCCGTTTTGGACTGTGCCACTACATTGATCACTAAATGGGCTCGATTGATCACGAAAGGGGCTCGCAGCTTTGAGCCCGGACAAGCGTCTTGAGCGCAGCACTGTAGACACTTTCGAATGTGCCTGACGCATCAAGACGATACCAGCTCAGATCACCGATTGGGGCCGCCAACTGACGCCGTAGAACGTCGATATTTGCATCAGACGCCGCCTTGCGCCGTGCCTCGATACGGTCTTCCAAAACCCTTTGCGGCGCGTCCAACCAAAAGCCAACGAACGGCACTCCCGACACAGCAGCAACGCTTGCCGCTTTCTTCCGCAGATCGGGACCTAGAAATGTCGCGTCCAGCACCACCGCATGCCCCGCCTTGAGGATCGATTCCGCACGAGTGAATATCCGCTGATAAACCGCCGTGCGTTTTTCGGATGTGTATGCCTCTTTATTGAGAGCTTGTTTCTTTTGAAGCCCGGCCTTTCGCTCCATATCCGACGCAAGAATGACTGCGCCAGGTAGCGCGCCTATATCAGGCGCAATTTGTCGGGCCAGTATGCTTTTTCCGCTGGCAGAGTACCCGCCGACAGCAACCAGCATTGGCGGCGGCCGCCGCAGACACACATCAGCCAATTGCATATATTCGTCAATTTCACACGCAGACGCTTCGGGCGTTTCGCAAGCGGCGTCGGTCTGAAGCAGCACCATCGCTCGGATTGCCGCCCTAACCGAAAGGAATAGCGGAAGGGCCGCCAGACCATCGTCTTCCTCGCCCTCCGCCTCGCAAAGCCATGTATCCAAAACCCTGCATGCCTGTTTTTGTAGCCCACTGTGGCACATGTCCATAATCAAAAAGGCAACGTCGTAAAGAACATCACAAGTGCCCAATATCTCATCGAACTCCAGCGCATCGAAGAGTGTCGGTTGACCGTCCATCAGTACAAAGTTTCGCAAATGCATGTCGCCGTGGACGCGTCGGACGTGACCCGACAGACCACGGGCGTCCAACAACGACCGGTTACTCATCCAAGCGTCTCTCGCTTCATGTGCCCAAACTGGGATGCGCATCATCCCCATAGATCCTGTGAACTCCGCAAACACGCGTTGAAGCTCGTCCAGAATATCACCTATCAGTTGGCTGCCGGGACAGCGAACTATTGGCGTCGCCTTGTGATATGCTGCAACCGCCTCGCCCATGGAAAGAGCAAGTTCCTCATCAAGCTCGCCACGCTTGGCGATCTCCTGCAATTCGTCTTCCGCCGGGAACCGCCACATTCGCAAGACCCAATCGACAACCGGCCCGTCACCCGCCAGCGCCAGGCCCTCATCTTGCCGTGTCACTGGCAGCACATCCCGATAAATCATCGGCGCAAAGGGCGCGTTTAGCTCGATCTCACGAACCAGCATCGCATGACGCAATTCGACCGTACTAAGGTCCATATAATCGTACTTAACCGCACGCTTCAGCTTCAGCGCGACAGGGCCGCACAAAAATACGAGCGCGCCGTGTGTTTCGATAACCGAGACATCCTCACAACTATTAAACGCGTGGGGCGAAGCGAGGAACGCTATAACTTCGGATTGGGTCGTCATGAACAATCCTCATAAGGTGCTTTCCTATCTAATCGTAGTTGATGCAGGAGCATTGACGCTGGTCAATCAGTCAACGACCAACGTTTTGCGCCGCTAGGCGGCGGCCGTCATTGAGCCCTATCTTCACGAGGTTGGTGAAAGGCACGGTCAGACCAAAGCGCACCAAGTTCCAAAAGAACAGTGCAATTGTATCTTATGCCGCAGCTTCAATACGTCCTCGACTGAATGTCGCTTCCTCGCCATCCCAACTCCCCCTCTCGAGGCCATTATAACGGCCCAGTTTTACGGGGAAGAACATGTCGCGCGACTGAGGCCACGCTGGCCAGCCCCGCCGCCGATACACCGCAACTGGCGGCGCATCTGGACGGCCTCACATACTTCCGATCCACATTCGAGACGGGCGTGAAAGCGCTTGTCGTCAGAATCATCACGCCGAAAAACACGCCCTTTGACCCAATGCTGCACGAAGGCATACAAATCGAGGAGACAGACGAGATCAACGGGGGGAGGTTCTTGTTCTTCGTCGTTCCGGACTGGCGTTGGGAAAACGGCTGATCCGACCGGCCCATGTGACCGTCAGCGCAAGCCCGGGCAAACCTGCGAAAGACTGACAACGGGCATATGGCCAGTTGTGCCCCGACAGCTGTCTCCTGTGTTTTTGACGATCCGCAATACTAAGGCCGCGTGGGCTTTTCTCAAACCTTCGCACCCGAGTGGGACGGTTTGATATCGCTCAATCCGTGCCGTGATCGCAGTGGTACATATTTCGAGTACTGGCTGTCCAAATAGAAATACCGCGCGCCGCACCGTCGGTTCACGTTACCAGCTTTCTTTTGGGTGCGCCTACCGTCAGCAGCCTTCGTATCGTGCCGTACGCTGCCCAAGAATGAGAGGCCATCAGATGTGGCAACGCGCGTTTGACCTGATGCTGCGCCGATTACTGCAAAACGGCAGCTTGCAGGTGACCTTGCCGGACGGTCAGCACTTTCGCTATGGCGACGGAACCGGCACGCCAGTGCATGTTCACCTGCACGACACAGCAACCGTCAGGCACCTTGTGCTTAATCCAGAGCTGGCCTTGGGCGAGGCCTATATGAACGGCACACTCACAATTGAAGAAGACGATCTACAGGGCTTTTTAGGTCTGATCGTCGCTAACCGAGATGATACGGCCCATGTCTGGTGGCAGAGACTGTTGCCCGGACTGAGAATCGCGCTGCGCCGGTTTTCGCAAAATAACGTGACCCTGCGGGCAAGGCGCAACGTAGCCCATCACTATGATCTGTCAGACGCGCTATACGATCTGTTTCTTGATTCCGACCGCCAGTATTCCTGCGCCTACTTCCGGGATCCAGGCGACAGTCTGGAACAGGCACAGGCCAACAAGAAACACTACATCGCGCGCAAGCTGATGATCGAACCCGGCATGCGGGTGCTGGATATCGGCTGTGGTTGGGGTGGCATGGCGCGGACGCTGGCGCGGGATTACGGGGCGCAGGTTCTTGGTATCACGCTGTCCGAACAGCAACACGCCTATGCCAAGACCACCGCCCGGCGCGAGGGGCTGGCCGACCGCGTCGACTACCGACTTTGTGACTATCGCGACGTGACGGGAACATTTGACCGGATCGTTTCGATAGGCATGTTCGAACACGTGGGACTGCCATACTATGAGACCTACTTCAAAACGATCCACGACAGGCTGAGCCCTGACGGGATTGCTTTGATCCACACCATCGGCTGGACCGCCGCACCGGACGCCACAAACCCTTGGATTGCCAAGTACATCTTTCCCGGCGGCTACATCCCCACCCTGTCCGAAGTAATGCGGACCGTTGAAACCTCGCGCCTCTGGGCGGCGGACGTCGAAACATGGCGGTTGCATTATGCCTATACCCTGCGGCATTGGTTCGACCGGTTCAAGGCGAACGAAGACAAGGTCCGCGCGCTTTATGACGACCGCTTCGTGCGGATGTGGCGATTCTATCTGGCCGCCTGTGAACAGACCTTTCGTCATAGCCGCCAGGCCGTATTTCAGGTGCAGCTTTCGCGCCGCATCGATGCCGTGCCGCTGACGCGCGATTACCTTTACCCGCAGCAAGAGAAAGCCGTCGCAGAGCCGCCGACACCCCAGCTCAGCCACGTCTGACATGACGCCTCAGATCGGTGCTGGCAGACTAATTCGAACCAGTTTCTGAATGGGAATTGAGGCTGCCACTTATGTCGCGCCGAGACCGCGCCATTCAGTAAGAGCGGCGGAGCGATTGAGCTTGAAGATGGTCCGTATGTTGAGGCTTCTTTCCGAATTGAACAGGTTATAATTCGAGGCGTCGACGGCGGCGAACTTTTCTAGACTTCGCATCCGACTGAAACGAAGCATGACACTCTCTCGTCGTCGAAACAGCAGGTGTGTGTAACCCGTCACGGCCTTTGAGACAGGCAGCCTTGTTTTGCTAAAGGAGTGTCTTTCGCTCATCGTAACCCTTGGAGGGATACGAGATGAGAACGAAGACGGGGCCGAATGTGCTTTCGAATTCAAAATGCGCCTCTGCGATCGCTGAGCGCTTTGTTCTATCTGCATGTAGATGGCTTGACGGATATCAATTAGTTCAGACTTTCTTGCTTGATGATCCCATTTAGCCAAACCGGAAAAAGGGAGATTTCTCATGAATAGTTGGTCTTGTCGTAAAATGGGCGTTCTTGCCGCAACCGCCGTATTCAGTCTAACCGCCTCAGCGGCCAGTTCTCAGGATTTCAGCATTGGGGAGCGCCTATTCCTAGAAAATTGCTCGGCCTGCCATGGCAATTCCGGCAGGGGTGACGGTTCCGTCGGTGTTCTTTTCTCTGCCCAGCCCAAGAGCTTGCGATCACTCGAAAATGACAACAACGGACACTTTCCATTCAGTGAAGTCTATCAGTCGATCAAGGGAGAAAGGAACATTCAGGCGCATGGGATAGAAATGCCTGTTTGGGGAAGCGCGTTCACGAAAGACATCATGTCTAATCCATTCATCTCAGGCCCCCTAGGGGAAGAACTGGTTCAAGGGCGAATTCTGGCACTAGTCTATTATCTTCAATCTATTCAGGACTGAGCCTGATGTGTCTCAAAACCGATGACTGCTTTGGGCTGATTGTGTTGAAAAGCTCCGAAATTCAGATATCGTGATTTTTGGGCAAAAACCCTGTCATACTAGGAAGTCAGGCGAGATCGTTCGTGAGGCGAAGATAGATGGCGCGTGAGCGACGAAAGGCCAATTTCGCCGAACCTCTCGCCACCAAAAGCTCGTCAAGCTGTACGGCGAAAAATTTCGTTGTACAGCGCCAAAAATGGAGTTTTTCGGCAAGATCGGCTCAAAGCCGTCACTCGCTGCGCCCTTCATTAATGACCGCTATGCGGACAATACAATCGCCAAGAAAGGAATATTGAACAATCCTTTGGAGGGCGGGCTGAGCTTTTTCAATGTGGGTTGAGTTGCTTCAACGCGGCGGCTCTACGCCCAGCTAGCATTACAGAGCATGTTTTTTTATACATAGGAGGCGGTCATCAAGCGTGCTTTCACGCACTCCGTGATGCGCAATGGCAGGTCTGCCGGATGTCCGCCCCTCGGGATTGAGCAATGTCAAAGCAAATCCAAATGCAACAGTTAGCGATATTGCAGGGTGTCCCGTATGACGCCTGTAACGCTGAGAGACACAATGACAGCCCCGATTGCGCAATCTGATGAGACCCGCGAAAACCGCTACATCGCGCAAAAACTGAACGAGGTTGCGGACCTGCTGCAACACCAAGACGCCAACACCTTCCGGGTTCAGGCTTACCGCGACGCGGCCTCGTACATCACGC
>NZ_FXXQ01000058.1 GCF_900184815.1 Boseongicola aestuarii
TGAGCCTCCCCATCTGAATTGGTCCACCGTTATGTTTAGGAAACGGAGGACAGAGAATGGCAAACAAACGACACAAGCCAGAGGAAATAGTTCAGAAATTGCGGCAGGTTGATGTGCTTGTCGGCCAGGGGATGCAGCGTGCGGATGCGATCCGCGAAGTGCGTATAACCGAACAGACCTATTACCGATGGCGCAAGCAATATGGCGGTATGGGCACCGACCAGCTGAAGGAACTCAAGCGGCTTCAGAAAGAGAATGAGCGATTGCGGAGGGCAGTATCGGATCTGACGCTGGACAAGCTCATTCTAAAGGAAGCTGCCCGGGGAAACTTCTGAGCCCCGCCCGTCGGCGCGCCTGCATCGATCTGATCCGAAGCGAGATGAAGGTATCGGAACGCCGGGTCTGCCGGGCACTGGGGCAGCACCGATCAACACAAAGGTATCAACCGCACGGCCGAGAAGACGAGGAACGACTTGTGGCCGATATGATTGAACTGGCGAGGCAATACGGCAGCTACGGCTACCGTCGCGTTGCGGCGCTGCTGAGAGACGCGGGCTGGCAGGTCAGTGATGGCCGTGTCGAGCGGCTGTGGAAACGGGAGGGGCTGAAAGTGCCGCCAAAACAATCGAAGAGATCGAGGCTTTGGCTGAATGACGGATCCTGTATCCGTCTCAGACCAGAATATCGGAACCATGTCTGGAGCTACGACTTCGTCCATTGCCGGACCGATGATGGCAAAGCGTTCCGCACATTGAATATCCTCGATGAGTTCAGCCGGGAATGTCTGACGATCCGGGTGAAGCGTAGGCTGAACTCGACGGACGTCATCGACGCCCTGACGGACCTGTTCATCCTGCGCGGGCCACCAGCATTTGTCCGCAGCGACAATGGACCTGAGTTCGTTGCTAAGGATGTCCGGGCCTGGATTGAGGCTGTTGGTGCCAAGACCGCCTTCATCGAGCCGGGCAGCCCATGGGAGAATGGCTACGTCGAGAGCTTCAATGCTCGGTTCCGGGACGAATTGCTGAACCGGGAGATCTTCTACTCGCTCAGAGAAGCCCAGATAATCATCGAAGGCTGGAGAAAACACTACAACACGAAACGGCCTCACAGCGCCTTGGGATATCGGTCTCCGGCTCCGGAAACCATCATGCCAATAGACCGACGACCAGTCATGCACTAACAATCAAGTTGGACCAGTCAGATCAGGCTAGGCA
>NZ_FXXQ01000019.1 GCF_900184815.1 Boseongicola aestuarii
TGGCCGACAAGCACATCAACCTGCCGCAATTTCTGAACTATTTCCTCTGGCTTGTGTCGTTTGTTTGCCATTCTCTGTCCTCCGTTTCCTAAACATAACGGTGGACCAATTCAGATGGGGAGGCTCAGGTTCCCACTTACGACAACGGCTAATGGAAAAGCTGCGCTCGCAGAGCTTAGCGAAACGTCAGCCCGCGCTCTCATTTCCGTTGAACTCGGCTCCGAAGACCGTACCAACGCTCTATTGGATGAGTTGCGCCGTATCCGAGACGGAGAAATCGCAACAGATTTGGGGGAGCATTCCGAAGAAATCTGCGCTTTGGGATTTTCGGTCCTGGGGCCCAACAACGAAATAGCGGCGATCTCAGTTCCGGTTCCGAGCAGCCGTTTTTATCGGATTAGGGCCGACCTCACAAAAAAGCTGAACCGTATTCGAGATACAGAAACACCGAAATCTTAGGGGCAACGGTCCATGGCTCACATCGCTACCGCGCTCATGAAGCAGATCTTCCACATTGCGGCGCGACAACGGAAAACGGACTTACGTAATAACTGCCAGGCGGATTATCTCACGGCTCGCTTTGAAAATGGCGGAAAAGGGAGCGTTTTGTCATTCCGAGAGGCTACGAAACCGCCCTGCCCGCCTCAACCCAATTTGTTCTGACAAAGCCGTCTGGCCCCATGAGAGGCAAAGCCGGCGAACAGCAGATATTGGTTAAATTCTTCTTGTAGTTGACATCGACGAAAAGGCGCTAGACGGATATTCTACCTTTTTGAAATGCGAATTGCGGGCTTACTGTGATCAGCAGGGTGATTGAATGACCGACATGCAAGACATTTCTCCGCCAGTGGCGCCCAGTGGCGACATGACCGCAGTTGCTGAATGGGTTGCAGATGTTTTGCGGGACAGGATCATTAAAGGAGCTTTGCCCGCCGGCGCGCGGATCGTCGAACGAAAGCTTTCGGCGGAATTGGACGTCTCACGCACACCAATCCGCGAAGCTCTGAAATTGCTTCAAGCTGATAGCCTGATCGAGATTTCCCGCAACAAGGGTGCGCAGGTCAAAACTTACTCGGCGCAGCAAACTTTGGAACTGTTCGACGTTATTGCCTCATTGGAAAGCCTTGCCGCAGAGCGGTTGGCTGAGAAAATCACAGATGATCAGCTTGATGAATTGGAGCAACTGCACGCCGATATGCTGAGCCATTACAGAGCGGGTGAGTCTGAGGCATATTTCAATATCAACTCTGAAATTCATGACACAATTCTTGCGACCTGCGGCAATCCTATCTTGCAACAGATGCACACGAAAATGATGGCACGCGCTCGTCGTGGACGCTTCATGGCGATCATGGACCCCGATCGCCTGACTACAGCAGTAGATGAACATGAGCAGCTCATGACAGCATTCCGGACCCGGAATTCAGAGACAGCAAGACAGGTGTGGCGCCAGCATCTGTGGAACACAGGTCAGAGCGTGACAGATGTTCTGCGCAGCCAGGGTCTAGGCTGAGGCGCGTTTCCACAGGTTTTCCGCCACTGTCTGGGCGTCCGAGACGACGGCGCTCATGTCGACACGGGTCGGTTTGCGATCTTTTACCAGCCATTCCCCTGCCACCATCACAGCCGTGACATTTGAGGCTGAGCCTGAATGAACCACAATCCCGTAGCCATCAATGACAGGTCGTAGGTTTGGCGCATTCGGATCAAGCAAGATCAGATCGGCGGGCGACCCCAATGAAAGCGTCCCTGACGCAGCATGTCCTTTCAATGCGCGCGCCGCGTCCACCGTTCCCCAACCAAAGACCGTCTTGGCATCAAGAACAAACTCCATATCTGCCCGCCACCGCGCGGCTGCAACCGACATACGCATCGCCTCGAACATGTCGGCGGATTTCGTGTCTGTACACAGCGTGATCTTTGCGCCCGCATATTGCAGCGCCAGGATGGGGGCCGCCGCGCCAAAGGCGGCGTTTCCGATGGGCGCATGGTTGATCACCACACCCGCCTGCCCGACTCGGCGCACATCCGCATCATCCAGAAAGATACAGTGTGCCGCGACCAGATCAGGCGATAAAAGACCCACATCCTCCAGCAGTTCTGCCGGCGATAGACCTTCACGCGACCTGAGCTGCGCGACCTCCATCCGGGATTGAGCAAGGTGTGTATGCACCTGTTTTCCCGTCTTCGCGGACAGATCGGCAAAGGTTTGCAGCATTTGACGCGAACACGTGTCGGGGGCATGGGGGGCAAGGATTGTACTGATGCGATCATCGCCCTTGGCGTCCCATGTGTCGATCAGCTCGAGGGCCGCGCCTAAGGTCGCCTCACCGAGCTTCGGATCATGAACAAATTGACCGTTTGCCAAGGCCGCCGTGTCCGCATCCATTACCCTACCGCCGATCATCGCGCGCAGCCCGAATGCTTCTGCCGCGCGCGCCAACGCATCGGGCATCCGGTAGTAATCAACGACCGTTGTCGCGCCTGCGCACAGCATCTCCATCACGCCGAGCCGCGCAAGTATCTGGGTTTCTTCTTCCGATAGCCAATGCCCTTGCGGCACGCCAGGCGTATAGGCCGGCGCAAATCCCAAATCCTCGACCATGCCGCGCACGCTCATCAAGGGCGAATGATTGTGGGTATTGATCAACCCGGGCAGACACAAAGCGCCCCTTCCGTCGATCACGGCCTCATCCGGTTTGGCTTGCGCGTTTCGTGCCATGATTTTTCCGTCCCGAATGGTCAGGGAGCCTTGCGAAACGAATCCCTCTATCGGGCACAAGAGCGCGACATTCTGCAAATGGCATGCCATTTTTTTCATTGTGCTACCTCCTTAGGCGAATGCGGACCAACGCTGCGGGCAATTCGGGCATTCAGCAAAAATAGCCAAAACTTTACCCTCTTTTCATCGTCATCCATCACCCGATCCGACATCGCTGTCAAATGGAATGCCATTTTACCCACCAGAAGAGTGGGTTCACTCTGACAGAGGATGAATGTCTATGAAACATAGTTTAGGACGCGGTTTGACCCGTCGAGAAATGCTTAAGACGTCTGCGTTTGCAACACTGGGAACTCTTGCGGCACCCTCGATCCTGCGCGCGCAAACAAGTGAGCTGGTCATCGGCTGTGCCGGCTCTCACACAGCTTGGATGGAGTCGATTGTCACCCCTCACATGAAGGATACGATCGGTGCAGATATCATTTTCGAAGGTACGAAATCGTCCGTAAACCTTGAGAAGATGTCGTCCAACAAGGACGCCCCCTATCTTTCAGTCGTCCAAATGGACGATCCAGTGATGATCCAGGCGGTTGAAGCCGGTTTGTTGACACCGATAACGCCAGATGCGGTTCCAAACATGACGGACCTGCGACCTGATGCGACGCATATGGACGGCATGTGGTGTAACTATGTGCAGCCTTGGGCTGGCGTCGCCTACAACACCGACAAAACCGACGGCGTTCCCTCCTGGACAGCACTTTGGGATCCTGCAAATGCGGGACAGGTCGTCATTCCCTCGCTCCAAAACACCGAAGGGATGTGGACATTGTTGTCTGCCGCAATGCTTGGTTCCGGCCTGCACTTCGCACAGGCGCAGTACGAAATCGACGCGGCTTTTGCCAAACTTGAAGAGCTGAAGCCAAATCTGCTGACCGTTTACTCAACCATGAGCCAGGCGTTCAACCTGTTGGAACAGGGCGAAATTTCCATGCTCTCTGGCAATTTCTCGTCCTACACCTTGCCGCGCAAAGCCCAAGGCGTCCCGGTCGATCTGGCCGCTCCGTCCGAGGGCATCTTTGCCATGCCGTCGGGCATTTGTCTGGTCAAGGGCGGTCCAAACCCGGAACTCGCGCAAGCCTATGTCAATGAAATGCTGGGCCCCGTGATGCAAGCGGCCGTCGCCGATTTTGCCTCATCTGTTCCGGCCAACACGACCGTGACTGCTGGTGCGATCGTGCCGGAAGGCGTGCCGATCTATTCACCGGACTGGAGCTTTGTCGCATCCAACCGGGCGGCATGGATCGACCGGTTTGATAAGCTGATGGCGATTTAAGCAGATGTCGTCGCTGACCACGGAGCAATCGCCAAAGCAACATCGCTATCTTGATGTGGTGGGCGTCACGAAGTCCTTCAAAGGCACTGTGGTCATGGATCAAATGAACTTTCGGGTGGCCAGGGGAGAGCTTGTCTCGCTCCTTGGCCCCTCCGGCTGCGGCAAGACCACCTTGCTGCGCATCATTGCAGGCCTTCTGGAGGCCGATACCGGCGATATTGTTTTGGGCGGCCGCAATGTATCGTCCCTTCCCGCGCACAAGCGCAACATCTCTGTTGTCTTTCAGAACTACGCTTTGTTCCCCCATCTGACTGTGGCCGAGAATGTCGCCTTCGGCCTGCGCGCACGTGGGATGTCGAAAACTGACGTTCAAGCGCCTGTTGCCGACGCGCTCGCGCTTGTGCGCATGGAAAGCTACGCAGACCGTCCCGTATCCGCGCTTTCTGGTGGCCAGCAACAGCGCGTCGCCGTTGCACGAGCGCTTGTGGTGTCACCCGACTTGTTGCTGCTGGATGAGCCTTTCTCTGCACTGGACCGTAAGCTGCGCGAGACCATGCAGATCGAACTGAAGGCCCTGCTGCGCAGTCGCGGAATCACCGCGATATTTGTCACACATGACCAGGAAGAAGCCATGGGAGTGTCTGACCGGATCGCGGTCATGAGCAACGGGAAAATCGAACAATTCGCAGAACCATCTGTGCTATATGCACAACCTGCCTCACCTTTCGTGATGGATTTTGTCGGGCTATCCACGCGGATGTCAGGGCGCGTCGTCACCCAAACAGATGGCATTGCCACGGTGCGAACAGCCATTGGCGAAGTGCGTGCAATTGCCGACTACACTGCCGGAACACAGGTGCAAGTCGGCGTCAGGCCTGAACTTATCACACCCGATCCGACGGCAGAGATGAACCAGATCAAGGTCCAGCTTGACGACGTTATGACGCTTGGCTCAAAGACGGTCCTTCACGGGGTCACAAGCGGTGAAGATAAATTCCTGTGTGAACTGTCCGGCATAAGGACCGGATATACACGCGGCGAAACGGTCACTTGGGGATGGGCCGTGGCAGATACGCTGATCCACGAGGTGGCCGCATGATCGCCCGCTCGAACCGCATCGCACTTTTGGCGGTTCCGGGACTGGCGTTTCTGGCAATCATCTACGCTCTGCCCCTGTTTCTGCTTTTGTTCAAAAGCATTCAGGGCGCGGAGGGGCTGACGCTTGCGTCGTATATCGACTTCTTTGGCGATGAATTTAACCGAACGGTTTTGTGGCGCACATTGCGCGTGGCCCTTCTGACGACCCTGCTGGCGCTGGTCATCGCCTATCCCACAGCCTTTGCCATGGCGCGCGCGAAGGGCATTTGGTTGACAGTTTTTCTGGTGGCCCTCGTGTTGCCGATGTCGCTGGGTGTGATTGTTAAGGCCTTTGCTTGGTCGATCCTGTTCCGCTCAAACGGATTCATCAACACCACGCTGCAAGCCATTGGAATAACGGACGAACCGGTACGAATGCTGTTCACGGAAACAGCCCTCGTTATTGGTGCCGCGAACGTCTTTCTACCTTTCATGGTTTTGCCGATCTATTCGGTCATTCGCCAACTCAACAAATCGTTGCCGGAGGCCGCCTCGTCGTTGGGGGCAACGCCCTGGTTCCGCTTCACGCGGGTCACCTTGCCGCTGTCTTTGCCGGGTGTCGTGGCGGGATCGGCGTTCACCTTTTCACTGGCCATTTCAATGTATGTGATCCCTTCCCTGATCGTCGGTGAACGGCAGCAGACCTTGTCGATGCTGATCGCGCGCTCTTTCCTTTATCTGAGAAACGAGCCCCTCGGTTCCACCATCTCGGCCGTTCTTCTGGCAATCGCGATTTTCGTGGTCCTCTTTTCAAGCTGGCTCGCGGGTCGCCTGGGAGCGCGCCAGTGACCCAGACGGATCGCATCACAATCTTCTTTGCATGGACGATTGGCATTATCTGCATCATCTTCCTGATGCTGCCCATCGTCATTACGGTTGCCACCTCATTCACGTCATCTGCGGTCTACACACTACCGCCACCCGAATGGTCGCTTAGGTGGTACAGATCGCTTGACCGGCGCAGCGGTCTTTGGGAGGCAGTCCAGCTGTCGCTTAACCTTGCGCTCATTTCGACCGCGATTTCGATAGTTCTTGGCACAATGGCCGCCATCGCTGTGGCGCGGGGAGAGTTTCGTGGCAAACAGGCGATTGCGACGTTCACAGTTTCGCCTCTGATGATGCCCGGCCTTGTTGTCGGGGTCGCCATGCTGCAGTTCTTCCGTGAAATCGGATTGCGCGATGCCTATTGGTCGCTGCTTTTGGCGCATGTGGTGATCACGCTCCCGTTTGTGATGCGCACGCTACTGGCCTCAATGGGGGCGTTTGATTTCTCCCTGATCGATGCGGCGCGCACACTTGGGATGAGCTACCCCCGCGCCATTCTCAAGGTTTTGATCCCCAATCTGGCACCCGCCTATCTGACCGGCGGTCTCTTCGCCTTTCTGGCCTCCATGGACAACTATCCGATCTCGATTTTTCTCACCGACGCACGCAACAAAACCCTTCCCATAAAGATGCTCCAATATCTTGAGGAACAACCCGACCCCTCGCTTGCTGCGATGTCGTCTGGGCTGATCGTGATGGCGATTGTGGTTCTTGTGGTGGCGTCCCGCACAGTTGGCCTCAACAAGATGATCGACACATGACAGATAGGCGAGATTTCAAAGGGTATTTCGGGGCAGAACCCGCACCGAATTGGCCCAACGCCGCGCGGTTGGCGGTGTCGTTCGTCGTAAATGTCGAAGAGGGCGCGGAGTTGTCTATCGCAGATGGCGATGAACGCAATGAAAACACCTATGAGATCCGCGAAGAGATCGTTGGACACCCCGATCCTTGCATGGAAACCCATTTCACCTACGGCACCCGGCAAGGGTATGCGCGCATTGCGGATGCATTTGACGCTTATGGCGTAAAGGCCACATTTTCCACCTGCGGACGCGCGGCACAACGCTCTCCTTGGTTGTTGCAAGACGCCGTTTCTCGCGGACACGAAGTGTCGTGTCACGGGTGGCGCTGGGAACGGCAGGCCGAGATGGTCGGCGAAGATGAAGCCGCCATGATCGCGCGGACACATAGCGCGATTGAACAGGCAAGCGGTGTGGCCCCTGTCGGATGGCATACACGATCAGCGCCTTCCGTGAATACGCGTGATCTGTTGCTGGCGCATGGTGGCTTTGTCTATGACAGTGACGTCTACGATGACGACATTCCGCGGATGCACGACGCATCCCATGTCATCCTGCCTTATGCCTTTGATACCAATGACATGCGGTTCTCACCGGGTGGCGGGTTTGTCCAGCATCGTGACTTTTCCGAATACGTGATCGGTGCGTTCGATCGCCTTTATGCCGAAGGCGCAAAAGCGACGCGGATGATGTCCATCGGTTTGCACCTACGCCTCATTGGACGCCCGGGCCGAATTGCAGGGCTTGAGGACGTGCTCGCCCATATCGCGTCCAAGTCTGACGCCTGGATCGCCCCCAGGTTTCAGATTGCCGCCCATTGGAAAGCGATACAGGCATGAAAATCCTTCTGTTGAACCCCAACATGACGCAATCCATGACAGACAACATGGCAGCTATCGCCCGTGCTGCTGTTGGTGATGCGGCAGAAATCATTCCCGTCACGGCCACACGGGGTTTCCCCTATATCGCAAGCCGCGCCGAGGCTCAGATTGCGGGTGGGCTGGTGCTTGAGATGATTGCCGAGCACGAAGGCAGCGTCGATGCAGTGGTGATTGCAGCCTTCGGCGATCCCGGTCTGGTCGGCGCGCGAGAGCTCTTTGATCTGCCGGTTGTCGGCATGGCAGAGGCTTCCGTCATGACCGCTGCATTGCTGGGCGAGAGCTTTGCGGTGGTGACCTTTTCCCCCCTGATGACGCGGTGGTATGCGGAATGCGTTTGCGCCACTGGTCTGAAGGACCGTTTCAAAGGCGTGCTCACACCCGAAGCAGCACCCTTACGGCTTGGCAACGTCCAGACCGATCTGCGCGATGACATCGTCTTATTGGCGACGACGGCGGCCACACAGGACCACGCGGATGTGGTAATTCTGGGCGGCGCGCCGCTGGCCGGGCTGGCTGACGACATTGCCGCACAAGTACCCGCAATCGTTGTTGATCCAATCACCGCCGCGACTTTGCAAGCGATGACGCTGGCCCTGATGAGGTCGAAAACCGCCAAACCCAACCGTGCCAACAAGCCTGCTGCCAAGGCATCCAAAGGACTCCCTGAACCGCTCGCCATGGCCATCCAGCACGGAGGACCAAGCGAATGACCTACGACCTTGTCATCTGCGGCAGTCGCGTTGTGACCGGCGCAGAAGTTGTTGAATGCGACATCGGCATTCGCGACGGCCGGATTGCGACTCTTGGCCACGACCTTGGCCCTGCAAAAGACGTGATCAAAGCGGCCGGTCTGATTGCTATGCCCGGCGGGATCGACAGCCATGTCCATATCTCTCAACCCTCTGGCCCGGGTATCGAAATGGCGGATGATTTCGCCAGTGCCACCCGGTCCGCCGCATGCGGGGGAAATACAACCGTCATGCCGTTTTGCCTGCCCGAGGAAGGTGCCTCGCTGCGCCAGGCCGTGAACGCTTACCACGCAAAAGCCGATGGGCAATGTCATGTCGATGTGTCGTTCCACCTGATCATCAAGGACACGGATGCCCAAACCCTTGGACAGGACCTGCCGGCTCTGTTCGAGGCGGGATATACCAGTTTCAAGGTCTTCATGACCTATGCCGGGCTGGCCCTGTCGGACCGGGAGATCCTCGATGTGATGGATGTCGCCAAGACGCATAACGCCATGGTCATGGTCCACGCCGAGAACGAGGATGCCATTGAGTTTCTGCGCGACAAGGCCGAGGCAAGCGGCAACACCGGACCTATACATCACGCCCGGACCCGTCCTGTCCCGGTAGAACGCGAAGCCACCCACCGCGCGATAACTCTGGCGGAAATCGCAGGCGTTCCTCTTACCATTGTGCACGTCTCAAATGGTGCCGCGCTTGAAGAAATCACTCGCGCGCGACGCCGGGGCGCAAAGGTGTTTGCCGAAACCTGCCCACAATACATCACTCTCACTGCTGACGATCTGGACCGGGCGGGGTTTGAGGGTGCGAAATATGTCTGTTCCCCCCCACCGCGCGACAGTGTCGAACAGGCCGCGATCTGGGCCGGTTTGGAGCAAGGTGACTTTGATCTGTTCTCATCCGACCACTGCCCCTTTCGCTTTGCAGATGATGCAGGCAAAGACGCCCCCGGCGCGCGGGCAACCTTTCGCAATATCCCCAACGGTATTCCCGGCGTGGAAACACGGCTGCCGATCCTGTTTTCCGAAGGGGTGATGAAGGGACGCATTTCACTGCCCCGGTTTGCCGCAATCACCGCGACAAACCACGCGCGACTCTATGGTCTTGCGCCGCGGAAGGGCGCCATCGCCGTCGGGGCCGACGCAGACATAACCCTTTGGGACCCGACGCTCACAAATAAGATCCGGCAGGCCGATCTGCATCACGGCTCAGATTACACCCCTTGGGAAGGGTTCTCCGTCACCGGCTGGCCGGTCCGCACAATCCTGCGCGGCCGAACCGTGGCCAAGGACGGCGAGATCGTCGGTGCAGCGACCGGCGATTACCTCTCGCGGTCCGCGCCGGAGTTGATGCTATGACTGCTTTCCCGCGCCAGTCGGGCAAACGCGTTGGAATGCTGACGCCTTCGTCCAATACGGTGCTCGAACCCTATACATCTGCCATGTTCGCCCTCTTTGGAGACGAGGCCAGCGCGCATTTTGGCCGCTTCCGCGTTGTTGAGATATCGATGTCTGACAACAGCCAAAGCCAGTTTACCGACGCACCCATTCTGGAAGCCGCGAGGTCGCTGGCTGATGCAAAAGTCGATCTGATCGCGTGGAACGGAACTTCGGCAAGCTGGCTCGGCCTTCAGAAAGACCGCGCCCTTTGCGCGATGATCGAGGCCGAAACCGGCATCAGGGCGACGTCGACAAGTCTCGCGTATGACAAGCTGTTTCGCGGGATCGGCCTCAAGACGCTGGGTCTGGTCACGCCCTATCTCAGTGAAGTGCAGGAGTTGATCATCGCGCAATACGCATCGCTTGGCATCACCGTCACGGCGGACGCGCGGCTGGAAGAGAAGGTCAACCACGCCTTTGCTACCTATAGCGTCGATCAGATCACTCAGATGATCCGCGATGTGACCCAAAGCAAGCCTGAGGCCATTTCAATCGTCTGCACCAATTTCAGAGGCGCGCCACAAGCCGCAGCGCTAGAGCGCGAAACTGGCATCCCAATCTTCGATTCCGTTTCCGTCACAGCCGCCCATTGCATGCGGGAAATGGGGCTTGATCCCGCCCGCGTGACCGACTGGGGCTCCGTTTTTCAGACATTTTCCGACCTACCGTAACCCTTCGAACAGAGAGAGAAACTATGAAACTAACCCAAATCATAAGTGCAATCGCCCTATGTGGACTGGCCTTGCCCGCCACCGCTGAAACCACCATGCGCGTCATGGGCCAGCCGGCCGCCACAGGCCTTATCCAAAAGAATGTCGAAGGTCCGTTCTTTGCAGATTTCGCCGCCAGCACCGGGCTTGATATCACCGCCGAATTTCAGCCCGCCGATGTGACGGGCATCAAGGACACAGAGCAGCTTCGTGTCCTCAAAAGCGGTCTCTTTGACATCATCTCACTGCGCCTCAGCCAGGTATCGCGCGACGAGCCCACCATTCTGGGCCTCGACCTTGTTGGTTTGAATCCAGATTATGAAACGGGCAAGAAAACCGTGGCGGCGTTCATGCCGGTGGTTGATGCACGGCTCCAGGAACAGTTTAACACCAAACTGTTGGGCGTGTGGCCCTTTGGTCCTCAGGTCTTGTTCTGCAAGCCGGAAATTTCCTCACTTGCCGACCTCAAGGGCTTGAAAGTGCGGGTCTATGACCAGAACCTGGCCAATTTCGTTTCACTTGTAGGTGGCACACCGGTTCCGCTTTCGTTTGGCGATGTTCAGCAATCGCTGGCACGCGGCGTTGTGGATTGCGCAATCACGGGCCCATCTTCTGCCAATTCGGCAGGGTGGCCTGAAGTCACGTCCTACATGATGCCCATCGCGTTCCAGCTGGCCATGAATGGCTATGGCATGAACCTGGACAAATGGAATGCCCTGTCGGTTGAAGATCAAGGCAAAATGCAAGCTGCGTTCGACACGCTGACAGACGATATCTGGGCCTATTCCGAGGAGCTGTTCGTGGATGCGGTCAAATGCAACGTTGGTCAGCAACCTTGCGAGACGGGCACGCTCTATGACCTTACGCTGGTCGAAGCGACAGAGGCTGACAAAGCGCTGATCGGCACAGCCGTGACCGAAGTGTCTTTCCCGTCGTGGAAAGAAATCTGCGACGTAACCAATCCGTCATGCTCGACCTCGTGGATGGAAACAGTGGGCGTCGACAAAGGCTTCTAAGCCAAACATCGGGGGCGGCTGTAATCGCCCCCGAAAACCGCATTTGTCAGGGGAACATAAATGGAATTTGTCGCCACTTGGATCAGCCGGATATTTGGCTGGTCGCTTTTGTTCCTTTCCGTCTTTGTCGCGCTGGAAACGGTTATGCGCAAAGTATTCAACACCTCGCTTCAGGGTGCTGACGAATTGGGCGGCTATGTTCTTGCCTTTGGATCGTCCCTGGCCTTCGTGGTCACTCTGGCTGAACGAGCGCATATCCGCATCGATGTTCTTCACCGAAAATTTCCGGTCCGGGTGCAATCACTGATTGATTGGTTGGCCGCCCTCTCGATGGCGGTTTTGGGATGCTTTCTGCTTTATGTGGGCTGGTTCGTGATCAAGGACACACTGGCCTACGGCTCGACCGCTGCAACCCCCTGGGCCACGCCACTGATCTGGCCACAAACCGCTTGGTACGCCGCCCTTGCCATCTTTTCCATCTCCGCAATTGTCTTGTCTGTTAGGGCAACCTGGCTGTTTTTCAAAGGCAATCACAAAACGCTGGCAGCGGAATTCAACCCCAAGGGCGCGGCCGATGAATTGGCGGAAGAGCTCCGGGAACTTGCAAAGCGCAAAGGCACGTCAATATGACAATCGCAGACATTAGCATCGGCTTCATCGTGATGATGGGCCTGCTGCTTATCGGGTTTCCGGTTGCGATCGTCATGGTCGCAATGGGCGTTATCGGCGGTATGCTGCTTTACGGCCCAGTCCTCATGCAAAGTATGGGTCCTGTCCTATGGGGCGTTCAAAACGAAAACGTCCTGACCGCCATCCCTCTGTTCATTCTTCTGGGCGAACTGCTTTTGCGCTCCGGCATCGCGGACCGGATGTATGGCACACTGGCCTTATGGCTTGGCAGGCTTCCCGGCGGATTGCTGCATACCAACATTGGCTGTTGCGCGCTGTTCGCGGCAACATCGGGCTCCTCCGTGGCCACGGCAGCAACAGTCGGCACGGTCGCCCTTCCTTCGCTGAACGAGCGCAACTACTCCTCGTCACGGGCGCTGGGGTCATTGGCCGCTGGCGGCACCTTGGGTATTCTGATCCCACCCTCGGTCAACCTTTTGGTCTATGGGTCTCTGGCCAATGTCTCTGTCGGTCAGTTGTTTATCGCAGGGATCATTCCCGGCATCCTTCTGACGCTGTCATTCATGGTTTTGATTGCGCTTCAGCACTATTGGAAACCTGATGATGTGTCACAGCCACTTAAGGTCAGTCGCACAGAACGAATCCATGCCTTGCGCCACCTCATTCCGCCCGCAGTCGTGTTCCTGATCATTATGGGTTCGATCTATATGGGCATCGCCACCCCAACAGAAAGCGCTGCCCTTGCGGTTGTCGCAGCCTTGGTTTTCGTTTGGCGCGAGGGCCGGCTCAGCCTATCATTTCTTGACGTGTGCTTCCGCCAGACCGCCAAGACTACCGGTATGATCCTGTTGATTATCGCGGCTGCCTTTACGCTGAATGTAACGCTGGCCCTCGGCGGCATTACCAATGCGATGAGCACCTGGGTCGAGGGCCTGGGTCTGACCGCAGCCAGTCTGTTGTTTGCGCTTATGCTGTTCTACCTGATCCTTGGTATGTTCATGGATGTCCTGTCGATGCAGGTTCTCACGATACCTATCGCAGTGCCCATTGTCGTGGCGGCGGGCATCGACCCGATCTGGTTTGGCATCTTTGTCGTTCTGATGAGCGAGCTTGGCATGATCACCCCGCCTGTCGGCATGAACCTCTATGTCGTGCAAGGCGTGCGCAGCGATAAAGGCCCCTTCATGGATGTGATCGTCGGCGCCCTGCCCTATGCCGCAATCATGCTGTTATTTGCGACAATGCTGATCTTTTGGCCTGAGATTGTGATGTGGCTTCCAGACAGTCTGGCAGAATGAATATCTGGAAATCAGATGTGACCGCATTGCTGGAGGCATACGCGGATGGGCGGGTCACACCCATGCAGGCGGTCGAGAGCATGCTGTCACGCATCGACGCGTTGAACCCGGTTCTCAATGCCTATACGGCCCTGAATGATGCGGCCATGGCCGAGGCCGAGGCCGCAACGTCACGCTGGCAAACAGGCACGACCATTGGCCCGCTGGACGGCGTGCCGCTTATCATCAAAGACAACCTTGTCACGGCGGGTATGCCTGCAGCCTGGGGCAATGCGCATCTGGCACGACAGAGGTCAAACCACGATGAAGCACCGATTGCGCGTCTGCGTGAAGCCGGGGCAATCTTTCTGGGAAAAGGCAACACGCCCGAGTTTGCCATTGAAGGTTACACCGACAATCTGACCTTTGGGGTCACCCGCAACCCTTTTGATCCCGCGCTCACGCCGGGTGGCTCGTCCGGCGGGGTGGTTGCCGCCGTGGCTGCAGGACTTGCATATGCCGGGATCGGCACCGACGGCGGGGGTTCGATCCGCAGACCAGCGGGCTACACCGGATTGTTCGGGCTGAAACCGGGCATTGGCCATGTGCCTCGCAGCGGTGGTCTGCCGCAGGTCTTGCTGGATTTCGAAGTCGTCGGACCGATTGCGCGCAGCGCCCGCGATCTTGCCTTGCTGGACGGTATTCTGGCGGGCCACACCAAGACGCCTGCGAACGAGCGGTCACTGAATATTTTGGCCGTTGAAACGCTTGACGACGCACCGTGCGATCCGGCTATCCGCCAAGCTTTTGCGTCAACCTGCGCCTTGTTATCCCAAAACTCTCATAGGGTTATTATGGCCGATATGCCTTTGGAACTGGCGCCTTTGAACGCAGTATGGACCGACATCGGAGCCATAGGGCTGGCAGCCTATCTGGCCGATACCCCGCGGGTGCGCGACAGCGCCAACCCCAAGTACCGCCAGATTGCCGAAATCGGGGCGGGAAAATCGGGAATGGACCTGTATCGCATCCTCGATCTGGTCTTCAAACTGCGCAACGAAAGCGCGGAACTCTTTGGCGAATTCGACGCGATCCTGATGCCCACCGCAGCCGCCAATCCGTGGCTCGCAGCGGAGCCCTTCCCCGACACCATAGATGGATACTCCGTCGGACCCCGAGGCCATGCCATCTTCACGGGATGGGTCAACGCGATGGGCCTGCCTGCCGTGGCCTTCCCCGCGCCGTCCAGCGCCATGCCAATCGGCATGCAACTGATCGGGCCGATGAGGTCCGAAATTATGCTGACCGATTGTATTGATGCCTGCGCCGGTCCATTCACTTGGCCTGATATCGCGACACGCCAAGCGTAACCGACACCGCCCCGATCCCGTCGATCCAACCTTCAACCAATGTGCCTTTGGGATAATAAACCAAGGGATGTAACGATCCGGTAATGACGATTTGACCGCGCTTCAGCCCGCCACAATGCATGCCAATCTGACGGGCAAAGCTGGCAAAGGTCTCAAGCGCAGACCCACCGGGCACCGATGCTTGGGCGTCTAGAATAATGTCCTCACCGGCCTGCAGTCTTGCGTTCACTTTGCCAAAATCAGACCCTGACCAGTCGGTCGCCGCTGCACCAACGACCAGGCCCGCGTTGATCTGGTTATCCGTCAGTTTGACGATCTCATCACCTGCGAAGGGACCTTGCACCCGCGTATCCACTAGTTCGATCACAGCAACCGGGAGCAGCAATTTGCCCAATTCGGAAACCGGCAGACTGCCGAGATTGGCTGGACAGTCCTCGACAATCTCAAAACCGATTTCCAGCTCAATTCCCAGCATATCACTGACGTCAACCTGCGCGCCCGTCGGGACAATACCGGCCGCAAAGATTGGCGCCATAATCGGCGGCGCGTCTCCTTTTCGGGCGGTCTTGAAACCACCAACCGGCCCAACCCGCCGAGCGACGCCAGCCTGTATCTGATAGGCCTCATCGCGCGTTGATGGTCTATCTGTCGGCGGCCCACATCGCGCGGATGTTGCGCGGGCCGCGACCAGCGCCTCTACCCATTTGTCCACCAACTGATGCGCCATAGTGTTCCTTCTCATTTGGAAACCTCAGCCAGACGCTCAATTCGAACACGGCTGCTTGTTGGCGCATTCAAGATGCGCCTTCGACCTTCCGATCCCCGACAAGGGTTCGCAGAATATTGATCGCGCCTTTAGTGCCGTCAATCAAAGGCACAGGACTGGTTGGCGCAAGCTTTGCGGCCATGCCAGCAAGTGGACCTCCACCCATAACAACACAGGTTGCGCCGCGTTCGTGCATCTGTTTGCACAATTGGCTCAGCTCCTCGCGAAAGCGATCCTGAACCGAGCCCGGATCACCGAAGTCACTTGTGTCAACCGCCAATGTCCCAAGAAGTCTTGGGCCCAGACCCGCCTCTTCAGCCTTAGCCTGCAACGCTGGCACGAGGGCTGAAGCGAAAGTGACAATACCGAAGTTCCCCCCAACTGCGCCGGCGATCGAGAAAGCCGCCGTCGCAATGCCGATCACCGGAATATCCGGGCGCAACGCTCGCACAGCCTCGGCCCCGGTATCGCCGAAAGAGGCCAGCACGATACCGTCGCAAGGGGCGTCATAGGCTTTGACTGTCTCAAGCACAGCGCGGCTTGCCGTCTCTGCATCTGCCTCTGTCACGATCAGCTCAGGTCCAAAGGTGGGATATCGCGTGGTAAAGACGTCTCCGGGTTGGGCAGCGACATCTGCCGCCTGTTTGATGCGGGCCGTCACACCCTTGGAGGTATTGGGGTTGATGATAAGCAATTGCATCAGAGGATCACCGATGGCAGCGAAAGGGAGATGTCCGCTGCTGGATTGCAATATCCCGACAGCAGACGTTCTTGAAATAGGCTGCGATGCTAGGATCGCTGACCTGCAGGTTCGAAACTCTGCATGCTTTTTTGGTGGTGAGCTTAACCTTCGCGTTCCAATTTCTTACGCGCCAGCTTTCGGGCACGACGGATAGCTTCAGCTTTTTGGCGTGCATTCTTTTCGGACGGTTTCTCGAAATGCTGCTTGAGCTTCATTTCGCGAAAAACGCCCTCCTTCTGAAGCTTTTTTTTGAGAACGCGGAGGGCCTGATCGACGTTGTTGTCGCGAACACTGACTTGCATGAGATTGATTTCAACTTTCGAATTTAACAATGCGTAACTTGCTATCCGGCCGAATAGCAATCTTGTCTTAGTTTGTACACCATAACGGTCATAATTTGGCCTGCCGATAGTCATTGAGGATATGTTCTTTGCCATTTTCGTTCGATGGCACGAACGTCCTTGCCGGCCCACAACGGACTTTCATATGCGCCGCAGCGAATGCCGGTATTGGTTCCAATTTCTTTCGCGAGCGACGCTTTAAGGCCCTCGGCAACCTCCTTCAGCAAACATGAATTGATAAATGTCACGGCGACATCATCCGAACCCGACATTTGAGATATGTGTCGTCGCTGGAATACTAGGCCGCAATTCCTTTTCAATTACCCAGTTATATCCACCGGGGCGTTGACCGCAGCAAGTACACCGCACTCTTCGCAGCACAGTGTTTGCTACCAAGGTCGAAGACAGTGTGTTTGCGCGCTCACTATACGATCGGCACTCAATCAATCGATACCATGCACGATAACCAAGTTCGTATCTGCGTTCCGGCGACGGATTTCAGCAAGTTTCTGGTAGTCAGGATCATTGTACCAAGAACGCGCAGCTTGGGCGTTCGGAAATCGCATTAATACCGTACGCGGCATTGCCCAAGTGCCCTCCAAGACTTCAGTTTCCTGCTTTGAGGTGGCAAGCAGCTCGCCTTTGTAGCGTTCGAAGATGGGCATGAAGCCGGAGAGGTAATCTTCGTATTCATCGGGAGCATGGATGTTTAGTTGACCGATCACAAAAACGCTCATGGAATTCCCCCAGCTGATAGGCAAGCACAATAGCTACAATACAGTCTTTGGCCCAAAGTCACCCGGTACGATAATCCACGGCCCCCATGGTCCCATCCCTCACAGCCATGGTTTCCATGCCCGGTATGATATCTGTGTTCTGAGCTGCCTGAATAATCCAGCCTTCTGGAGAACGCTCCGCTACAAAGACCATGATGGAAGAACGATCATCGAGGGCTTCGCCGGCCTTGCCGATCTGCCCAGTCAACTTCCAGCGCGTATGCACAATGCAAACGGCTTCTCCGATCAAACGAACCTTTACCCGCCGAGCCGAAATACTGGAATCTCGGAAGAACGTACTCAGCCCGTAGTGGTGGGCCCGTTCTATATCGGTGCGGTTATGCCACCAAAGACCAACCACATTCACAAATTCCGCCTCTTCGGCAAAAAGGGATGCCAGAGCATGGGCGTCTTTGGAGTTCCAAGCTTCAGCGAAAAGCCTCGGAATGTCTTCAGGCGTCTCAGGTATATGCTTGCAGAACCGCTGATGTGAGGATGTCTTCCTGCTCATGTGTATGACGGTTTGGGATCTTCCTAAAGACCTCAGCATAATCCAGCGCCTTACCGACCTGCAGTTTGTTTTCGTTTGTTGGCATACCGCAAAGTATTTTATGTCAGCTCCGGGCTTGGAGCTGCCGTTCGCTTCACGATGAACGAATGGCTGCTTTGCGGGACAAAGGGTGAATCCGCTGCGTTTGCACCAAGGTCTGCAATCTCGAGTAACCGGCCGCACGTGTGCGGCTGGACTTTCGACTTTACCGATCTCAGAGGAGATTTTCAGGTTGGTTCCGCTTCACCGGGGGATGTTCAGCCGGTTTCACCAAATCCTTTCGGTACTGGCAGATCAGGCAAGGTCGCCGCTCGTTTTTGCAGGGCCCGCCCAATGACCACGCGGCTGATTTCGGTTGTCCCGTCCACGATCCGCAGCATTTGTGCGAGGCGGGACAAACGGTCCAGACCATAAGGCTGCAGCAGACCCATGCCGCCCAACACTTGCGTACAGGTGTTCGCAGCCTTCACTGCGGCATCTGGCACAAACCGTTTGGCATGGGCGGCCATCAGTGGGCCCTCGGGCGTGCCGAGCGCCTCTGCCGCTTTGCGATAAAGCAGCTTGGAGGCTTCAAGATCGGTGGCCACCTCGCCCAGCATCCACTGGATCCCATCCAGATCGAGGTTCTTGCCGCCAAACATCTTGCGGTTCTTGGAATAGGACAGCGCCGTATCCAGTGCAGCTTGCATCAATCCACAGCATCCTGACGCAATCGACACACGGGCGATATCAATCGCCATGAGCGAGCCTTGCAGGCCCTGACCGATCGGCAGGATGATGTTGGCCTCATCCACCACCACCTTGTCCATGTACATCTCGGCCAGAGGCAGGAAGTTGTAGGACGGGGTGTCGTAGAGCGGGCCAAAGCTGAGGCCCGGCGCATCGGCGGGAATGGCGATCATCGCCATATCCTGGTGGCCGGGCTCATTGCTGGTTTTGACCACGGTGAAATAGATATCAGCCTCGGTCGCGAGGCTGACCCATGCCTTCGCACCGCTGATCGTCCATGTGCCGTTGTCATTGATCACGGCCCGCGAATACATGTTTGTGGCATCCGATCCGGATTGCGGTTCGGTTAGCGCAAAGTTCGCCAGTTTGCGCCCCGAAGTCAGGTCCCGCGCCCACTTTTCCTTAAAAGCATCTGTGCCATAACCGCAGCCCGCGAAGGTGCAGATGTTATGCATCGACAGGGCAAAGGCATAGGCACCATCGCCCAGTCCCAGTTGTTCATAGACCTGAATGCCTTGCGCCAGCGGCAAGCCTTGACCGCCAAACTCCTCGGGGGCGTAGAGGCCGGTCAGGCCAGCGGCTCCGGCCTTGTCCGACGCATCCCGGGGCCATGTCTTTGCGGCGTTCCAGGCGTCCACATTGGGCGCGATGACCTGCTCGGCGTGGTCGCGTGCGGCCTGGAGTATGGTGGCGAGTTTGTCTGACATTGGCGGATCCTTTCAAGGGTGATTATTCTCAGATGACGCCACAACCTGGCAATCGCGGATGGCCGGATTGATGAGCTATCAAGGCGAAACGTCAGATGAGAGTGCTTTTCTGCAGCAAGATTTAGCGAGCTGGCCCGCTAAGCTCTATCTCGTGTGCTGACAGATCATTGTCCAAAAGTGACAAAATCAGATCATGTTACCTGCGACGGTAGGAACTTGGCGTGCTGCCGGTCCAGCGTTGAAAGGCCCGGTGAAAATTGGCCGCCGAGGAGAAGCCGACATCATGTGCGATGGCTTCGACGCTTTTGCGTCCTGCCTGCAGGTCGCGGATCGCGATGTCGCGGCGCAGGGCGTCCTTTATGGCCTGAAACGATGTCCCATCGGCGTGCAACCTGCGGATCAGGGTGCGCGGGGTCATGTGCATGGCAGTTGCTGTCTGGGTCAGGGTCGCCGCGTCCCATCCTGTTTGGCCCAGATACGTACGCACCCGCAGCGATTGTGTGTGCTCCCGCGACGAGGTGAAGATCCAGTCCCGCGGCGCGTTTTGCAAAAACCGGTCAAGATCAGCTGTGCTGCGCGCCTGCACTGGACCCAGTGCATTCGGATCGAACGAGATCGCGGTGGCGGGCTGGCCAAACTGAAAGGGTGCGGGAAAGATAATCGCGTAATCGAGATCAAAGTCCGGGCGGTCAAACGCGAAATCAACGCCCCTGACCGGAACCTCATGCCCGGCCAGCCAGGACATGAGCCCATGGGCAAGTTTGAGGATCAGCATATGCCCAAACCGCTGAATGGGCACGTCGCCTTGCGGGTTCAGGGTCAGCACCAAAGCGCTGTCAGTATCATCCAGATCGAACTGGTAATCATCCAGCAGCAGGTTCCAGAAGGTCGAAAACCGGTAAAGCGCCGATGGCAAGGATGTCGCTTCGCGCACTGTCGTCAGAAGATGTTGCAGGGCCCTCGGCCGGATTGGTCTGCTCCAAAGCCCCATCATCTCATCACCGGTCTGGGCGGAGGCAAGTTGATAGAGGCAAACAATCTGATCCAGCGTGACGCGACCATTCGGCGAGCGCGTATCCGCGTTCAGACCGGACCGGCTAAGCAGCGACGCCATCTGCGCCTCTGGGCACAGGGCACGCAGCGCCGCTAGCCAGTCATCGACAAACTGGCTGGAAACCGTGGAAAGGATCGTTGGCGTGACATTGGTCATAACGCCTTAGGAGGTATCACCAATTCCGGTCGACATGAAACGCAGGCTTGCAGATGGCGGCCTTCGCAGATGACAGAATGTCAATGTCTCAACCAGATAACGCTCTGCTTGAACTCATTTCAGTGGGGTCAGGCGACTTCGAACAACGCTGCGGCCCCCATGCCTCCGCCAACACACATGGAGGTCACCACGTATTTTACGCCACGACGCCTCCCCTCAAGCAGAGCGTGCCCGACTTGTCTCGCACCTGTCATGCCGTAGGGGTGGCCAATCGATATCGCACCGCCGTTCACGTTGTAGATTTCGGGATCAATCCCAAGGTGGTCGCGGCAATAGAGAACCTGGCAGGCAAAGGCTTCGTTAAGCTCCCAAAGGCCGATGTCTTCGATGCGAAGACCTGCATTCTTAATCAGCTTTGGTATGGCATAGATCGGGCCGACCCCCATCTCTTCCGGTGCGTTTCCTGCAACAGCCATGCCGCGATAGATACCTAGCGGTGTGAGACCCTGTTGCTCAGCCATTTTGCCTTCCATGAGCACACAAGCCGAGGCCCCGTCAGAAAGCTGGCTTGCGTTTCCGGCAGTGATCAGTCCTCCTTCGACAACCGGGTTCAATGCCCCGAGTGTTTCGGCCGTCGTACCCGGCCGGTTGCCCTCGTCTTTTGACAAGGTCACCTCTTCCAGGGTTTCCTCTCCGGTTTCGCGGTTCTTGACCCGCTTAATCGCAGTAATCGGGACGATCTCATCTTCAAACGCGCCAGCGGCCTGAGCCCGGGCGGTCCGACCTTGGGAAAGTGCAGCGTATTCATCCTGGGCGTCACGACTGATCCCATAGGTCCGCGCCACATTTTCCGCCGTCATCAGCATCGGCATATAGGCATGTTCAGATTGGTCGATAACGTTTGGATCTTTCTCATCGCCCGCCCATTTCAGATAGGCATTCTGCAGGGTAGAAATATTTTCCTGCCCGCCTGCCACGGAGACATTCTGACCATCCACAATGACCTGCTTTGCGGCCGTCGCAATGGCCATCAATCCGGAGGAACATTGCCTGTCGATCGTCTGTCCTGCCACCGTATTGGGAAGGCCCGCCGCCAGCGCCGACAAACGGGCGACATTCATGCCTGCTGTCCCCGCCGTAAGGACCGATCCGATGACGACATCTTCGATCGAACCGGGGTCCACGCCTGCACGTTCAACCGCGTGCTGAATGGCGTGCCCCATCATGGTAGGGGATTTGATGTTGTTCAGCGCACCTTTGAAGGCAACCCCAATGGGGGTTCGTGCGGTTGAGACGATAACGGCTTCTCTCATGATTTTTCCTTTTTGGCATCAAAATGTGCGTCAAGTGTCACGCCCGAGGTTTCAAGTTGTTCCAGCAAAGGCGCAGGCGTGAACCACATCTCACCATAGGCACCAAGCGACTGCCGATAGTGGGTCATGCGTTCCAAAATCTGACTTAATCCAATCTCGTCAGCATAGTGCATTGGGCCGCCGCGCCAGTTTGGGAAGCCATAGCCATTGACCCAGATCAGGTCGCAATCACCCGGGCGCGTTGCAATGCCCTCTTCAAGGATCAAAAAGCCCTCGTTGATCAGGGGATAGAGACATCGCTCAAGGATTTCCTGATCGTCGATGTCCCTGCGTTTCACGCCATGCAGGTCCGCCAGTTCGGAACTGATTTGAACCATCTCAGGGTCTTCGACCCGTGTCCGTCCCTCGTAGACATAGCTTCCACGCCCGGTTTTCTGACCCAGTCGGCCCAGTTCAAACAACATGTCCTGCACGGCCTGGTATGTGGGGTCATGTGCGATTTCACTTCGCCGCTCCTGACGCACGCGGGCGCCCACATCGACCCCAGCCAGATCCGCCATCGCGTGAATACCCATGGCCATGCCGAAGTTCTCAAGGACGTCATCCACCTGTTTCGGCGTCGCCCCCTCAAGAAGCAGACGAGATCCTTCGCGAAAGTATGGCTCCAGCATCCGGTTTCCAACAAAGCCGTAGCACACGCCAACCGTGACTGGGAGCTTTCGGATCTTCTTTGCGACCGTGATTGCCGTTGCGATGACATCCGGAGCGGTCTTGACGCCGCGCACCACCTCCAGCAAGCGCATGACATTGGCCGGGCTGAAGAAATGGAGGCCAATCACATCCTCCGGGCGGGAGGTGACCGCGGCGATTTCATCAAGATCCAACGTCGATGTGTTCGAGGCCAGTATCGCGCCAGGTTTGGCGTGCTGGTCTAGGCTCGCGAAAATCTGGCGTTTGACATTCATGCTTTCAAACGCCGCTTCAATGATCAGGTCGGCCTCTGCGAGGTCGCCGTAGCTGAGCGTCCCGGTGGCGTTGGAAACGATGGTCTCTGCCCGATCGGCACTGAGCCGCCCTTTTTGGGCCGCGCGCTGGAAATGCTCCCGGACCATTTCCAGCCCCTGTTCAAGCGCACTTTGCGTGGTTTCCAGAAACGTGACCCGATACCCCGCCTGAAGAAAGGCGATGGCAATGCCGCGCCCCATTGTTCCGGCACCGATCACGGCAACCGATGAAATGCTACGTGGTTGGTCAGCACGGGTAACGCCGGGAACCTTGGTGCATTCACGCTCTGCAAAGAACAGATGCCGCCCCGCGCGCGATTGAGGTGTGTCGAGCAGTTCAGCGAAACCTGCCTTCTCTTGTGCCAACCCCTCGGCCAGCGGCATTTCGCACGCAGCCTCGATGGACACCAAACATCGTTCAGGGGCGACAAGGTTTTTGGACGTGTGCGCTATCTGGTCTCGGAAACCCGTCAGATATCCCTTCGGATCAGGGTGTGTGACGGTCATATCCGCGCAACTGCGTTTCGGATCGCCCTCATGGCTGACACGGGTGGCGAAACCCAAAACATGCGCGCGAAAATCCTGGTCGTTCTCAAATAGTGCGTCGACCAGCCCACAAGACAGGGCATATTCGCCTTTCACGGGATCACCCGAGAGGATCATTCGCGTTGCCGCTTCCAGCCCGGCAATCCGGGGTAGTCGCTGGGTGCCCCCGGCGCCTGGCAGCAGCCCCAGTTTGATCTCAGGTAGGCCCATCACGGCATTCGGCGTGGCGACACGGTAATCACAGGCAAGCGCGATCTCCAGCGCACCACCCATAGCGGGACCTGCTATCGCGGCGATAATGGGTTTTTTGCTGGTTTCAATCGTTACACACAGGTCTGGCAGGTCCGGCTTGTCCCAAACTGCCCCGGTACGGAACTCGACGATGTCAGCGCCGCCGCAAAAGAGCGGCAGAGCCGAGCATAGAACGATAGCTTTGACCTGTTCATCGGCGTCCAACTCGTGGATGGCCGAGGAAAGCGCCTGCCGCATCTTCAGGCCAAGAGCGTTCACTGGCGGGGCATTCAGCTCAATGAAAGCGGCACCCTCGGTGTGTTTAATGTAAATCATGTTTGGAAACCTCAATTGGACTGTTTGGCAAGATCCTGTTCGACCTCTGCCCAGTCGTCGAAATGGATTACATTGCAGGGTGAATGCACGTTCTCGAGCCAGACAAAGACCGAGATGAACGGTTGATCATAGACCCGGGTGGCGTGGGGATCGCCCGCTGCGTTCCAGATAAGTGATCCAGCCGGATAATCCTGCCAATCGCGAGTGCCAAACCGCCAACCCGATTTTTCGGACAGGTTCAGATAAAGCTCTGGCGCGTCGTGGTTGTGGTCGCGATACAGTGTCCGTGGACCCAGCATGAAAATGCCAAGGTTGAAATCGGGATGGTGATGTCCACATGCGTCTGGCCCAATCAGCAGAGTATGTAGGTTACACTTTGTGTATCCCTCGCCCAATTCGGCACCAGGGGGATAGAATTGGGCGTTGTCTTCGCGCCAAATCAGATCATCCTTGGCGGCTTTCAGACAACCTGCGATGTCCTGCAATTCGGGGGCGACAACCCCGTCGATGGCGTTCTTCAGAACCTCATCATGCCGGGTTCCTTGGGAGGGTAAGTCAATGAGCCTCTCGTCAGACAGGTCCATGGTTGCCAGCTTGTCCAACGTCAGATCAACGCCGCGCGTGGCAGCTCTGTGAGCCTGCAGATAGGTGACAATGGATTGAATAAGCGCCTGAATGCGACGTTGTTTGTCTGTCATGATTTTCAGTGCGAGCGCGTCGAAATATCTTGCCGCACGAGTTTCTTATCGAGTTTGCCGACGCTGGTTTTTGGAAGGCGGTCGACAAAGATTAATTCGTCCGGAACTGCCCATTTTGATATCTCACCTGCGTCGACACGCGACTGGATTTCTTTCATAACGCTCTGGCGTACAAGATCCGGGTCGGCATCCTTTGCGACTTGAGCGACCAACACTGGCCTTTCGCCCCACTTCGCGTGTGGCAGCCCGATCGCGGCGACGTCCTCGATGCCATCACAAGACGATGCTATGTTTTCCAGTGCCAGTGAGGATATCCATTCGCCGCCGGTCTTGATCACGTCCTTGAGGCGGTCAGTAACCTGCAACGATCCATTCTCGCGGATATACCCAACATCCCCGGTATGCAGATACCCACCGTCCCAAAGCGCGTCCGAGGCTTGCGCATTGTCCAGATAGCCTTGTGTCAACCAGGGAGCCCGAGCAACAACTTCGCCGGTTGTTTCACCGTCATGCGGAACGTCCTGCATATCCGGTGTCACAACACGAAGGTCGACAAGCGGGCCGGGAAAGCCGGTTTGCGCCTGCATCTCGGGGTCATTGCTGGACAAATCGGCCACCGTCAGAAACGGACAGGTTTCGGACATACCATAGGCCGCATGCAAGGATATGCCTGCCGCAGCAGCACGGTCTTGCAGACTGCGCGGCAAAGCGGCCCCGCCAATGATCACTTTCCATCTGTGCAGGTCAATTTGTGGGCAGTCCGGATGGTCGAGCACCATTGACAGAACCGTGGGCACGCAATGGGAAAAGGTGACGCCTTCGGCTGCAATCAATCCCAAGATTGTGTCAGGGTCATATCGACCGGGATAGACCTGACGCAGCCCCAGCATCGTTGCGGCATATGGAAATCCCCAGCCGTGGACATGAAACAAGGGTGTCAGCGGCATGTAGACGTCGCCGCGATGAAATCCGGCATTCCCGGGCCATGCGCCGAAACCTGCGATCAAGCCCAATGTGTGAAGGACCAACTGCCGATGTGAATAGCTCACCCCCTTGGGATTGCCGGTGGTCCCGGTTGTGTAAAACAAGGTCGCCGTTTGGTTTTCATCGAAGTCTGGGAAGTCAAAGCTGCCTAGGGCCTTACCTATCCACTCTTCATACCCTTCACCGTCTCCAATCGGTACAACGATGATGTCCCGATCAAAGCCCGATTTGATATCATCAATGAGCGGCATGAAGTCCCGATGAACAATGATCAGGTCCGGTTTGCCGTCGTTGATCGTATAAAGTACCTGCGCAGGAGACAGCCGCACGTTGATCGTGAAAAGGGTTGCGCCCATCATCGGGACCGCAAAAAAACATTCAAGATAGCGGTGCGTATCCCAATCCATGACACCGACGCGCATGCCCTCATGTATCCCGCTGGCCTTTAGAGAATTGGCAAGTTGGCGCACGCGTTTGCCCAACTCCGCGTAGCTCAGCCGCATTTCGGTGCCTCTGACGATCTCTTGGCTGGCTGACGCAAGCTGAGATCCGGCCAGCAAGTGTTTAATCAGCAACGGATAGCCATATGCATTTGACGAAGGTGATAATGGTGGCATGAAGGTGGAATCCTTGAGCGTCTTTAGCCCTTAATCTGGCATCTCTTCCCCAGCTGAAGAACTGAAAGAAATTTCCCTTCATCAAGATTTTCTAACCGATCGCGTCGTGCCGCACATTGCGTGTCATCCTTTGAAAAGCTATGAGAAGGTGCATAACAAGTCTGCTGCTATTACGCCCGTCGTCGGTTAACTGTGCTTGAGGGTAAGCAGTTTTTGTTTCTTCAAGGAGATGCAGTAATGACCACTCACATGCCCACGCTGGTTTCACTGCGCGCTTTTGAGGCGGTGGCACGTCACAAGAGTTTCCGAAAGGCCGCTGACGAGATTTGCGTGACCCATGCGGCAGTCAGCCACCAGGTCAAAGCACTGGAAACATCAATCGGCGTTAAACTGCTGGAACGCACAAGCCGTTCGGTCGAGCTAACACCGGCTGGCGAGCAGTATTACCCACCAGTACGCGAACACATTCAGGGCATTATCAAAGCCACACGGCGCATCCAGACACCTGAGGAACCGGACGTGTTGCTTGTCCAGTCCTACGCAAGTTTCAACACAATGTGGCTCCAGCCCAGATTGGCAGACTTTCTTCAGGATAATCCGGACACACGCGTGCGCATCGTCTCTACCTTTGAAGACGGTGATTATGACATGCACCGGTTCGATGTGGGCGTGTTCAACGCGCCACCATTTGACAAACGGTTTGACTATAGCCCCTTGTTCGAAACGGATATCTACCCGGTATGTGCTCCGGAGGCCTTGAATGCGCCAAGCGGTGGAATGCCGCTGGAAGAGCTAGGAAACTACCTATTGCTGAGCGTCCCAAGCACATGGAATGAGCCGGATGACTGGGACTGCTGGTTGGATGCGGCGGGCTTAGATCGCGAAACGATGAAATTTGGCTCTGTTTTCGACAATTACCCACTAGTCCGTGAGGCTGTTCTAAATAATCACGGTATCAGCGTCGCAAGGGCACCATTTTGCGCGCGTGATCTCGAGAGGGGGCGTCTGGTCAGACCCTTTGACATTTCGGTGCCAGAGCCAGGCCGCTGGTATCTGGCGACGCAAAAAGAACGTGCACCCAACCCCAAGCTCGATACATTTATCGACTGGCTGTTCGAACAGATCGAGGCCGACCCAACCATGCGGCTATTTCGGGCCTGATCTGATGAATTCCAGCTCTGCGGTCAGCGCGCGTCAGGACTGACGCGCACCGGCCTCGGATGCGACGCGAGGGACAAGAGCGCGAACCAGTTCGGTCATATCCAGTGTGCCGACCGTCTGCTCCCCATCTTTGACGATATAAGCGTGTGACGTATCCCCGCCGGACCGCGCGATCATGCTTTCGAGCGTGTCGTTCACGTCCACTTCGCCATGGGCATCCGCAGGCACTTTGTCCCCCCCAAGTGGGGTCATAATCGAGCGCACCCGCAGAACCCGTGCGCGGTTGATGTCGCTCACGAAGTCTTCGATGTAGGGATCACCCGGGTTCAACAGGATGTGCTGCGGCTCGCCCTGTTGCACGACACAGCCGTCCTTCAGGATCACAAGGTGATCGGCCAGCTTCAGCGCCTCATCAAGATCGTGAGTGATGAAGATGATGGTCTTGTGCAGCTCTTTTTGCAGCTCGAGCAGCAGGTCCTGCATATCGGTTCGGATCAGCGGATCAAGGGCCGAGAAAGCCTCGTCCATTAGCATGATCGGTGTGTTTGCGGTCAGCGCCCGGGCAATGCCTACCCGCTGCTGCATCCCTCCAGACAACTGCGCTGGATAATGGTTCTCGAACCCGCTCAGACCGACGCGGTCCAGCCATTTCGCGGCTTCGCGGTCACAGGTGACCTCGTCTTCGCCACGCACCGACAAGGGCATGCCTGCATTCTTCAGCACGGTCTTGTGCGGCAACAACGCGAACTTCTGGAAAACCATCGACATCTTTTCTTGACGGGCATGACGCAGCCCGTCCTCGGACAGTTGCATCACGTCTTCGCCTTGCACGATGATCTCGCCCGCTGTGGGTTCGATCAACCGGTTCAGGTGGCGGATCAGCGTGGATTTACCCGAGCCTGACAGGCCCATGACCACTGTGATTTCCCCCGCCTGCATAACGACGTTGATGTTGTTGAGGCCCAGAACGTGTTTGTGCTGCGCCAGCAACTCTTCCTTGCCCATGCCGCCCTGGACATGGTGCAACACGTCCTTGTCGCGGGCGCCAAAGATTTTATAGAGCCCGGACAGGCGGACCATTGGTTGTGTCATTGAACCGGCTCCTTAATGTTTGACTTGGGTCTTATCGACTCGTGTGAGAGCTGCCTTGGACACGCGGTCAAGGATCACGGCCAGCAGAACAATGCCGATGCCAGCGACGATGCCCACACCCAGTTCAAGGTTTCGGATACCGCGCAACACGTTCACGCCAAGGCCAGGGGCCGAAACAAGAGAGGCGATCACGACCATGGCAAGGCTCATCATGATGGTCTGGTTGATCCCGGCCATGATGTTCGGTAGCGCCAGCGGCAATTGTACCCGCACCAGTTTCTGACGGTCATTCATGCCAAAGGCGTCGGCCGCTTCGATCACATCCCTGTCGACAAGACGGATGCCCAGATCGGTCAGGCGGATCACCGGGACAATCGCGTAAAGGATGATCGCAATCCCGTACAGTTTGGATTCCGTGACCGAGAACAAGAAAATCAGAGGGATCAGGTACACGAAGGTCGGCAGGGTCTGCAGCAGGTCGAGTAACGGAACGACGCTTTTTTGCAATCGGTCGGATTTCGACATGGCAATTCCAATGGGCACACCGAACAGCACCGATATCGTCGTACATACAAAGATGATCGACAGAGTCTGCATCGCCACATCGTAGTGGTCTACGACGGCCAGCAGCATAATCGAGACGGCGACGAAGATCGTCACAGGGCGCGAACGCGACGCGTACCAGGAAATCGCCACCAGAAGCGGGACCATGATGAACCATGGCGTCGCTTCAAACAGCCAAAGTGCGCCATCCAATATCCAGCTCAATGGCTGTGTGATCGGGTCCAGAACGGTTTTCAGGACCGGTTTGGCTGCCAGAAACCCTTCTTCGATCCCGTTGGTTACATCGCGCGACTGCCATATGCGGTTGCAGCTTTCGTGCAGATTATCAAATGAGGGAATTGGAACGAACGGCCCAGAGGCCTCTTCTCCTCCTGCTTGCGCCGCAAGGTCCGCCAGCGAAAGAGGCGCTTTGTCATCTGACGTGCCACACCATTCGCTCAAACCCAATGCGCTGAATAACTTGTCATAGAAGGCCATTTATCCCACTTTCCGATCTACTTCAGTGCGTTAGGGGCATCGCTGAGGATGCCCCTGTCCATGCAGTTTACTGCAGCAATGCGGAAAGTTTGTCGCGCGCAGCATCGTTAAGCCACGCTCCCCAGACATCCTTGTAGGTCGTCAGAAAGTGCACCGCACCTTCATCGTAGGAGGCATTGTTGTCCTCGACCCATGCCAGCGTTTCGCCCATCTGTGCGTTGGTGAAGGACAGATTTGTCATCAGGTCAGACACTGCTGCGTTTTCGGCCATGAATTCTTTCGACAGAACTGTAACGACTTCACTGCGGGGGAAGGCGCTCATTTCTGGCGTCGCGCATTCCGCTGTGATGTTGCAGGCGTGCTTTTCAGGGTCATGGGGGCCCATATCGACCAGGGTCATCGGGTATTTGCCCAGTACCGATGTCGGTGCCCAATAAAAGCCGAACCACGGCTCTTTGTTTTCATAGGCGGCAGCGATCGAAGCCGCAAGGGTTTCGCCTGATCCATGCACGAAGTTTTCAATGCCTGCATCAATCAGCCCGCCTGCCTTCATCAGGTTGGTGCTGACATTCAGACAGGTCCATCCCTCGGGGCAATTGTGAAAGCGATTTCCGACGAGTTCGGGGTTGGCTGCGATGCCTTCAATTGTTGCCAGTTCCGGATGCTCCTCCACAAGGTAGTTCGGAACAAAGAACCCTTCGACACCGCCATCTGACAGAACTTCGGTCACAGGAATGATTGCACCTGAGTCAACCAGCCCTTGGTAAGCCGGCGCGCCGTTTGTCCAGATTTCAGTCAGAATATCGGGCTCTCCTGTCTCGGAAACGGATGCCAGCGCAGGGTTGCTCGAGAGCGGAACCGTGGTCACTTCGCAACCATAGCCTTGCTCCATCAGAAACTTCGAGACCGCGGTCACAATTTGCGCTGACCCCCAATCGGCCTGCATCAGTGATACTTCACCGCATTCGTTTGCCTGGGCCGCCGAAGCGGTGATTGCCGCAGCAAATACACACCCGAGACCCGCTGATATCTTGAACATTTCTTTCCTCCTTGTCATCGGCGAAACAGGGGCAGAGAAACGATCCAAGCCAAAATTCGCCTTGTTTGTAGCGAAGAGTTGTACCGACAGGTCTATGAGCAAAGAACTGAAAAGAATTTTGAATCATGTACCGTTGTTTACAGGTGGAGAGATGAAGCCAGGCTCGAATTTAGCGACCTTCGTTCCAACGAAAGCTTCTTAGATGTAAATCCATAGGTGGCTTATGCGTGTGTATAATTGCCTCTTCTCAAGAGTCGGCAGGAGGAGTGATCAAACCCGGGGACGTCCGTTCTGTGCTCATCACGCCCATTCGAACCAGCTGCAGCATCGGTAGATTTGGGCTCGGAGCGGTCGTTCGCTGCAGCAGGTACCAATGACTGCTATGCGGACGAAGCGGTCGTCGACACTTTTGGTTTGAACGGCCGCTATCCGCGCCTTTCGCCAGCCGCAAAATAAATAATGGCGATGATAGGACCATCGCTTTGGTCTGCGATGCGCGACAGCATTTTGTAAAACAGGACACTTGACTGCCTAGGTCACACATTTGGCCGTTGATCCGTTACTTCAAAACGCCAGATAACCCGTCTGGCCCAGCCAAGAAATCCAGAAAGCTTCTTACCTTTGCAGGTAGGTAGCTTCGATCAGCATAAATGGCTTGTATGGGTAGTTTTGGCCATACAGTCTCGGGTAAAATAGTTTCAAGTCGGCCGCCTTTCACGTCGTTCTGGGCTGCCCAGTTTGGAAGCATGGCAAAGCCCATGCCGGCAACGGCAGCTTGATGAAGAATACTTTCGTTCGAGCTTACCAAAATCGGCCTGAGTTTGAGATCCACGCCTTTCTCGCCACCAAATTTTATGCGCCCGTCTGCTGCCACTTGAGAATAGGCAAGCATCGGGGCGTTGATCAGATCTTCGGGGGTTTTGGGGCGGCCAAATCTGTCTAGGAACGCGGGCGCCGCCACCAATTGGAACGTGACCTCTGCCAGTTTCCGCGCGATCAAACCCTCGTCCAACTTGAAAGCAACACGCAGCGCCAGATCGATACCCTCTTCAACCATGTTTATCTTGCGGCCACTTAAGTCGACATCAAAAGTCACATGCGGGTTCTGATGATGGTAGGCGGCCAGAATTCTCGCAAAGGCCGGATTTGCCATCCAAACAGGCATCGACATTCTGAGTGTACCGCGCGGCGACAGGCTGTCTGCGGTCAACTGCGCTTCAGCTTCGGCCAGCCCATCAAGCAAGGGGCGGATCGTTTGCAAGTACTGCGCGCCTGCCTCGGTCAGGCTGACGTTGCGGCTATTGCGATTGAGCAGGCGGGCGCCGACGCGCGCCTCGACGTGTTTGACGTGTTTGCTGGTCATCGCGGGTGAGAGACCAAGCCGTTCCGCTACGGCAGAAAAGTTCTTTTGCTCTGCAACTTCGGCAAAAACACGCAGGCTCAGAAGTGTGTCCATTATGAACTCACAGTAAATGGTAGATCAACAAATAGCCTAATGATGTCATTAATGGAAAGCTTTATTCCTGTTCTCATCACAACACGCTGCATAAGCGATTTTTTGGAAAGAGAACGACATGACAACGATTGACACAAACCCCGTACAGACCAGCAAGGGCTGGAATATTGGCCTTTGGGTCGCCCAAGCCTTATTGGCTGTGATGTTCTTGATGGCAGGCGCCACGAAGCTGATGTCCGGATCGGCTGAATTGGTCGCGATGGGCATGGCCTGGGCCGAAAACGCACCCTTCTTGCTGACTAAATTCATTGGCCTTGCCGAGGTCGCAGGCGCGCTTGGTCTGATCCTGCCATCTGCGACACGCATCATGCCACATCTGACGAAACTTGCAGCAGCCGGTCTTGCTGTGATCATGGTTCTGGCCGCTGGCCTGCACATCACGCGCGGCGAATTCGAAGTTGTGCCTATGAACGTGATCCTGTTTGCACTGGCCGCTTTTGTGATCTGGGGGCGCACAAACAAAGCGCCGATCGCACCGCGCGCTTAATCCAACTTAACGCGCCCCGGTTTCTCCCGCCGGGGCGCTCTTTTTCTTCAAAAGGTTGCCTTCCCATGCTCCATTCGATGCCCGCTGCCAATATAAACGTGTCCCCGCAAAGCGATCGCCTGTCTTGGGGAGCGGTCGAACTTCGGGTGACCGACCTTGATCGTGCGGTTGCCTTTTGGACGTCGGCCTTAGGGTTGGTCGAACGCAACTTTAAAGCGCCGGGAATCGCATTGGGAACAAAGGAGCGCACGCTTGTCGTTCTGCATCCCGGTGCGAATACGCCTGTCGCAGCCCCTTACACGGGCATGTATCACGTCGCGATTGGCGTGCGCAGTCAGGCCGAGTTTTCGCGTATATTGGCCCGCCTGATCCACCTGAACGTTCAGGTCGGGCCGACGGATCACTTGATGGCGAAATCGCTTTATTTTCATGATCCCGACGGCCTGGAGATTGAGATTACCTATGAGACACCAGAACGCTTCAGTCATTTTGGCGATATGTCTAAGGGCCTGACTTTGTACGATGTTGACGGCAACACCCATTCTGGACGCGGACCGCTGAATGTGAATGCCGAACTGGCCCATGCGGCGGGCACAGACCCGTTGGCACCGTTGGCGGACGACAGCTACCTCGCACATCTACACTTCAAAGTGGCAGCACTCGAACCTGCCCTAGACTGGTTCGAAAGCCTTGGATTTGAGCGTCACCTGACGCTGGATAACTGGGGCTTTGCCGACATGGGCGCGGGTGCCCCCAACACGCACCGTTTGGCCATGAATATCTGGGCCGGCCTCAACAACCCGCCGATACCGAAAAATATGGCTGGGTTGGTGAACTACGAATTGCTCACACACGGCGAGATTATCGCCTCACCACATCTACACCAATACGGCGATGTCTTGCGCGGAACTGATCCTGCAGGCGTCGCAGTTACCCTTCGCACGGGTAAATAGGAGAACCCCATGACCACTAGCCCCACAGCCTACCGCCCCGCACAGATCATTTTGCACTGGGTCGTTTTTGCGGCCATCTGGGTGCAATGGCTTTTCAACGAGCCGATGAAACGCACCATTGAGGCCATGCAGACCGGCGCTACACCGGCTGAAGGTGACATGACCATGGCGTTGGTCCATGTCGGATTTGGATCAACGATTTTTCTTGCAGTGTTGGCACGGCTTTATCTGCGCTACCGTTACGGCGCGCCCGGTCACGCCCCTGGCACATCCCCGGCGCAAGCCAAGATTGCTACAATTGTTCACTGGGCACTTTATTCCACGCTGATTGGCATGGTGATAACGGGTGGCATGACTTGGAACGGTGTCGCTGATTTGAGCTATGTGCATTGGCTCTTGAACATCGTACTGTTTGGCCTGATCACGGCCCACGCAGCTGCGGCCATTTTCAACCAATTCGTCCGTAAGGACGGCACGCTAGCGCGCATGATCCCCGCCCTCAAAAAGTGAAATATCGCCCAAGCCGCGACGGAATATCATGGCCCGGGCGTAACAGTTCAACGAACATATTTACTTGGACAAAACATGCAACGTTTCGTCGCCGCAACCTCACCTTACCTCACATGGGCACTGCTTGCTTCCCTCGGGATCATGATGACCTTCACCGCACTGACATCCGATGATCCCCGGATTTTCCACCAGCTTGTCCACCCTTCCGGTGAAACCTCTGCTCGGTTGTTGATCGTTCTTATGATGGCGACCCCTTTGGCGATGCTGCTGAAGGGGTGGCGTGGACCGCAATGGTTGAAACGCAACCGCCGTTACTTGGGCGTTGCCTCTTTTGGCTATGCGCTGCTGCACACAGTTTTCTACCTGCTGGACAAGGCGTCACTGACAACAGTCGTTGACGAGTTGCCACGCCTTTACATCTGGACCGGCTGGATCGCGTTTATCATCTTTGTGCCACTGGCTCTGACGTCTATGGATTACTTCGTGCGCAAAATGGGCAAGTGGTGGAAGTGGTTGCAACGCTGGACCTATGCCGCTGCCGTGCTGACATTGGTACATTGGGCCGCTTTGCATGAATGGAGCGGAGCAGCACCCGCTCTGGTCCACTTTGGCCCCCTGATCGCGCTTGAGGCCTACCGTGTCTGGTACTGGTACCTGCGGCCACGGCCCGTCGCGGCATAGCGACTGCCTCGACGCCTTGAATCAATGCTTCATGCAGCGCGAAGGCGAACAATTCTCAAGCGACGCTTTCATCGTGGACTTTTGCAGTCATCAATACGGGATGTAATTGCAAACCCGAATTCCGCTTGCCGCGGTTCGCCGCCATTCGCACGTGCCGCAGCATTGGTCAGTTTGGGCTCTCACCGGTCGTTGGCCGCGCTCTGCGTTAACGTCCACAATGCGGACAAGTCAGCCATACGGCATTTCCTTCAGTCATTCAGCAAATTAGCGATGAAGTCATCGACAACTTTGCGCACTTCGGTGCCCGGCTCTCCCATGTCCCACATGACGTGCTTATGATACCGCTTCTCGACAACCTTCGTGAAAACGTCAACGCCAGCTTCGCTCCCAGCGTCTGAAAGCGCGACTAGGTTTCCGATGTCGACGTAGTTGTCGCGCTCACCTTGCACGAGGAGCATTGGCGGGTCGTCGGAATCGACAAATTTGGCGGCGGGCCAATCTGTCTCGGTACCTTCTATGAAGATATGCGGGCACGGCTGGCCCGCGCAGAGTCCACCCCAATAAGGGCCGGCCAATCCAATAAAACCGTTAATCGCACTTGCCGGTGTGCCTTGCGCTACAAGATAACGTTCGTCGTACGCGACTAAGGCGGAAATATAGGCTCCGGCTGACCAACCGCTCAAGAGAATCGGGCGCGGTTTGCCAGCACTCGTGCGAAAGTTGCTCCAAGCGTGGGCAACCGCTTTCGCTGCATCATCGACAAAGTCTGGGAAAACTGCATTTGGGTATAAGCGGTAGTTAGGTGCAGCGACGATGATCCCGGACTTCGCAAAGGATTTCCCGATCAGCCGGGCTTGTTCCTTGCTGCCCATCGAGAATCCACCACCGAATAAGAAGATTAGTATCGGTGTTTTGTCAGTCACTGCCTCCGGCCAGTAAACATCCATAATCTGACGCTCGTGAACGCCGTAGCGGATGTCTTGGTCGATTGAAATCTCGGCCTCCTCGGCGATTGCCGAACCCGCACCGAGAAGCAATGCTACCGAAATTATCTTGAGAAAAGTCATTGCAAGCAACGGTAACTTAAGGCTTCACGTCAATCAATCAGCTCCACAGTGGGCTCACAGCTGGCTTTCGCCGCAGCTTGTGTCTAATTGCGCTAAGCGAGACGAAGTGGACAATTCTAGTCCCAGGCATGCATCCCCTCGCTACCAGTGGATATTCGCCAAAAACAGGCGGCGAATGCGCTTTAGAATTCAAAATGCACCTCTGCGATCGCTGAGCGCTTTGCTCTATCCGCATGTAGATGGCTTGACGCATATCAATTAGTTCAAACTTTCTTGCTTGATGATCCCATTTAGCCAAACCGGAAAAAGGGAGATTTCTCATGAATAGTTGGTCTTGTCGTAAAATGGGCGTTCTTGCCGCAGCCGCCGTATTCAGTCTAACCGCCTCAGCGGCCAGTTCTCAGGATTTCAGCGTTGGGGAGCGCCTATTCCTAGAAAATTGCTCTGCCTGCCATGGCAATTCCGGCAGGGGTGACGGTTCCGTCGGTGTTCTTTTCTCTGCCCAGCCCAAGAGCTTGCGATCACTCGAAAAAGACAACAACGGACAATTTCCATTCAGTGAAGTCTATCAGTCGATCAAGGGAGAAACGAACATTCAGGCGCATGGGATAGAAATGCCTGTTTGGGGAAGCGCTTTCACGAAAGACATCATGTCCAATCCATTTATCTCAGGCCCCCTAGGGGAAGAACTGGTTCAAGGGCGAATTCTAGCACTGGTCTATTATCTTCAATCTATTCAGGACTGAGCCTGATTTTGTCGCAAAACCGATGACTGCTTTGGGCTCGATGCTGCCATTCGCTGCGGCGTGCACCAATGACCGAGTTGCGGACTTAGCAGCCGTTGGACGATCAAGGTTTTTCTGACTATTGTAAGCTCCAGACCGATCAGATTGGAGATACCCTATGGCCAAGGCGACTGACGCGCTGGACCACGTCTATACAGCCAAAGGGGCACAGGCCATTC
>NZ_FXXQ01000011.1 GCF_900184815.1 Boseongicola aestuarii
GGCACAGATCGTCATCAATCATTGGCTTAAGCAGTACAACCACACACGTCCGCACCAGGCTCTGAACATGCGACCACCAGTGCCAGAAACTCTAATCAGAAATGGCACAGAACTTGGGGGCTAGACAGTTATGCTGTCCTCATTAGGCGGCGCTATTTTTTACGCCTTAAAAACATGGCCTTTGAAGGTGTGCCCCAGAGGGGTGCTAGGCGGGGTGCTGCCCCGGGAATTTGGGTGTAAGCGGACATTCGCTGCGCAGAGCACCGAGGTCTGCTTTGCGGACGAAGCCGCCATTGGCCAGAGAGCGTTTGATGACTGTCGAGCGGGAAAAGGCGGTCGTCCACCGGCTGAAATTTCCAAGCTTACAATGGAGTCGGCGGACCAGACACAAACCGAACTCGCTTGGGCGTGCATTGGATGTGACGGGTGTCCTGATTGACTGGTGACCGAGGCGCATTGAGCGCCCCGATATCTTCATTTGTATCTTTGATGGGGTTCAGCTCTTGGCATGCTCGCAGGTTACGTTTGGGTTGAACGGCATCAAAACCCCCATAGGGTTCTCTCGGAACAGCCAAACGTGTTGGTCGTAGTGCGGCATGAAGCCATGGGCTTCATCACCCGCCGTGTTCGGATCATCTGCCATGTGATCCCACGCTCGGCCGTTGAGCATTGGCACATCACCCATTCCTGCGGCCTTCCATGCGGCCTCGAAGACAAGGTTCTCAACAGCAACGAGTTCGAGTGATCCGTCGGCCTGCGGCTCGTAGATCAAGATCGACGGCTGCGACCAGTCGGTGTAGGTCGACTCGCCATTCACACGCGGTTCAGTCCCTGTGATCTTTAGCATTGCCGGGTGAATATAGTGGATGCCCATTGCGCCAAGTTCAGCGGGTAAGCCCTCTGCTTCCGCTGAGACACAGTGGTTGTCTGGCGTGATGTAGCCTTCTGCTAGAGCCACGTTGATATCACTGTATTTCTCGACGCTCGCACGCATCGCATCAAGATCGACTTCATCAGCCAAGACCGACATTGGTGCCAAGGCAGCGAGCAGCGTCAGGATTGATGTCTTCTTCATTTTTCCCTCCAAGTTACCTGATTGGCCGAGCATCAGTCTTGAGTCGGCACAACCAGAGTACCACGAAAACGAACAATCTGCTTCGTTTGCCAGTTCAGCCGACAATTCTGCTAGGGTTGATTGAAAGTCATGGGTTGCACGCAAGGCTCTGGATATATGATTAGGAGGTCCATCATCTCAACACGTTCGACATTGATGACCGTAGCGCTTCTGGCACCGATCGCAGCGTATGCTGAAGATGCGGTCCCTCCTGATTGGGCCGATGTGAGTGCGATTTTCAAAGAACGATGTGTAATGTGTCACTCGAAGGTCGCTGGTGCCTCCAAAGGCCTTCGGTTGGACGAATATGATGCCGTGCTTGCTGGAAGCGAGCGAGGTGCGGTTCTTGTTCCTAGGAATGCCGTAGGCAGTGAGTTGGTCCGTAGATTGCGTGGTGAGACCACTCCCCGCATGCCGTTTCTAAGTCGCCCTCTTCCAGACGATCAGATCGCTTTGATCGAAAGTTGGATTGCCGCCGGCATGCCGCACTAGAGCGAGGTTAGTTAGTCCGAAACTGCAGCTCGGCGATAGGTTCCAACTAACTGCGTGATGGGCACCCCTTTTGGGCTCCTAGCCGCCGTTCGCTGCACTTTGCACCAATGACCGCTTTGGGTCGTTGCTCACTTCACTCCACCCACACCCTCTCCAAAGCCTCCCGCATCACGTCAATCGCATAGCCTGACCCATAGTTTGCCGCCACAGTGTTGGCGCTGTGTCCCAGGATGGCCATTGAGAGGTGCTCAGGACAGCCAGAGTTGCGCAGCTTGTCCTTCATGCGGTGCCGGAGGGAGTGCATGGTAATCTTCTTGTCCGCGATGACGGTCCGCAGCCGCTTCATCAGCATGGCTGAGGCACTGTCGTTGCCACGAGGTTTGGCGTAGGCGGGGAAGATGGGGTCGGTATCGGAGAGCCCAACCTGATGCTCTCTGAGGCACTCTGCAGCTCTCTGGGACAGCGGGATACTTCTGCTGGAGGTCTTAGTCTTGAGGCCTCGGCGGTCATTGGGCCGGATGTGCAGGATGGCGTTATCTAGGTCCACATCTTTGGCCTCCAGCCCTGTGATCTCCGCCAAGCGGGCCCCTGTGTCTGTCAGGAGGAGAAGCAGAGCCTTGGCAGTGTCGTTACTGGCAAAGGCAGGTCCCATGAGTGTGAGTTGTTCATCCGTAATGGGAAGCCGATCAGTGCTACTGCTTCCCGCCCCCTTGATCTTGATCGCCTGGAACACATTCCTGAAGTCCAGGTCATGTTCCAGCAGAGCGTGATTGATGGCCGCCTTCACCACACCAAGGTTCCGCTGCACAGAGTTGGGGGACATACGCGCCAGCAAGACGTCACGATAGGTGTTGGCATCAGCGCGGGTGAGGTCTTGTAGCTCTGTCCACTCATAGCGGTTCTTGCCGAGGCTCAGGATGAGGTCTTTACGGATACGGTCCAGCCGTGTGCCCAGGCCATTGTCTGCATCCTCTGCTTTATAGGCATAGTATTCATCGAGGACCCGAGAGAGCGACATGGGTGCTGCCTTGGAGGTGGCGGCTCGGATCTGCTGTGTGACACCTTTGGGCACAGCGTGCTCGACATCCTCAGCAAGGTCCTGGAAGTCGTCGTACTCTGGCCACTCAGGGTCGACAGCTCCTTCGATGAACATGGACTGGTGCCGTTCTCCCAGCCGCTCCCGCACCAACTCTCTGGCTCGTTGCTCATCTGTGGTGCGCCGTTCTCGATCAAAAAGGGCCTCAATATCCGCGTGAACCTTGGGCAAAGCACGAAGGGCATCTTGATAGGTGTTGCCCAGCTGGCGGTACACGGTGGCCTTAGAAATCACCTTCCGCAGGTCTTTGGGAACATTCCTTTTATACCGGAAAGAGCCGTTGGCCCGGCGGAACATGTAGCGTGGGAGCTTGAGCGGCATTGCCTGATCCATGCTGAGTAATCTCAGCCGCAGGATCACCCGGCGCAACCTAAATCGACCCGCCAGACCCGACAAATCTCAGACCAAACCTGACGAAAGTGGTCCTAAAAGCGGTCCCGAAAATGGTCCCACAAAACGCCAATCGCCAAGTTTTGCTTGGTTTTCTTCAAGTTATCGGGGGGTTGCTGGTGCCCAGGAGAGGACTCGAACCTCCACATCGTTGCCAATACTAGCACCTGAAGCTAGCGCGTCTACCAATTCCGCCACCTGGGCAGGTGTCGTGAGCGGGGGAAATACGCCGCGATCCCGTGCCTGTCAACGGCCAATCACACGGCGAAATGCGCCTTGTCCGTAGGACGGTGCGGCGTTACACCAAAGGACGAATTGATAAGGACCGGACGCATGTCGAAACTTGTAACAATATATGGCGGATCAGGCTTTGTGGGCCGGTATATTGCGCAGCGGATGGCGCGTCAGGGGTGGCGCGTGCGTGTTGCGGTCAGACGACCGAATGATGCGCATTTCGTAAAGCCATACGGCGTCGTCGGTCAGGTCGAGCCGGTGTTTTGCAACATTCGCGATGACGATAGCGTGCGGGCCGTTATGTCGGGCGCGGAGGCCGTGATTAACTGCGTCGGTACATTTGATGCCAAGGGAAAGAACAATTTCGACGCCGTGCAGGACGAAGGGGCCGAGCGAATCGCTCGAATTGCTGCGGAAACGGGCGTTGCGCGGATGGTGCATATCTCGGCCATTGGGGCCAAAACGGATGCGCCAAGTCGCTACGGCCAGACGAAGGGTCTAGGAGAAGACGGCGTCCTGGCGGCCATGCCAAACGCCGTTATCCTGCGGCCTTCGGTTGTCTTTGGACCCGAGGATCAGTTCTTCAATCGGTTTGCGGCCATGGCGCGGATGTCGCCGATTGTGCCGTTGTTCGGTGCGGATACGAGATTTCAGCCGGTCTATGTCGATGACGTGGCGGCGGCGGCGGAGCTGGGTGCGACCGGCAAAGCAGCGCCGGGGGTTTACGAGCTTGGTGGCCCCGAGGTCGCGACATTCCGTGCGTTGATTGAAACAATGCTGCAAGTGATCCGCCGCCGTCGCCTTGTCGTCGGTTTTCCATTCTGGCTGGGCCGGTTTCTGGCGACCGTGACCGGAGCGGTGTCCGCTTTGACGGGTGGTCTGGCACCTCAGCCCGTGACCGACGATCAACTGAAAGAGTTGACGCGCGACAATGTCGTTGGTGGGAATGCTCAAGGTTTTGAAGCACTTGGGATCACTCCAAAATCGCTTGATGCGATCCTGCCAAGCTATTTGTGGATGTTCCGCCCGTCGGGCCAGTATGCTGAACTGAAAGAAAGCGCGCGTAACCTGAAGGGTTAGGCGTAGGCGATCCATAGCAACACAAGACCGAGAATGACGCGGTAGATCACGTATGGCGTGAAGCTGATGCTGCGCAAAAGGCGCATCATCATCGCGAGGGCCGCAAGCGCCATTATGAATGCAAAAACCACTGCGATTGTGGCGTCTTTGGCGGCGGCAGCGTCCATTGTGAAGGCAACTTCTGCCCCGAGCAGGACGCCCGAAGCAAGGATCGTTGGGATCGACATGAGCATGGCGAGACGGGCGGCGTCCCCGCGCGCGTAGCCGAGGCGACGCGCGGCCGTTATGGTAATGCCCGAACGGGATGTGCCGGGGATCAGAGCGAGGGTTTGGGCCAACCCCATGGTGATTGCGTCTTTGATGCCCCAGTGTTCAGCGGTTTTTTCGGTTGGCCCCGTTTGGTCTGCCCAGTAAAGCACCAACCCGAAAATCAGGGTCATCCAGCCGACGACCATCACCGAGCGGAGCGTGTCGTCAAAACCGGTAAGCTTGAAGATGAGCCCAACGAGAATGACGGGAATCGTCGCGATGATTAGGCAAAGTGCCAGCCAGGCGTTCTGGTCGTCGATCTGACGACGGACGACTTTGGGAAGGCCAAGAAGGACACGCTTCACGTCCGTCCAGAAGTAGAGCACGACCGCGCCGAGCGTACCGACGTGAACGGCGACATCAATGACCTGACCCTGATCGTCCATTCCTGTCAGGTTGGGCAACAGAATGAGGTGCCCTGAACTGGAGACGGGCAGGAATTCGGTGATACCCTGGATTACGGCGACAAGGATAAGATGGAGTATGGGCATAGGGCTCGCTGCGGTGCGGAATTTTGCGCCACTCTAACTCACTGAGATTCGTTGAAAAGAATCCATTTAGGTCACGTACCGGACCTAAAATTACGCGACTGCGGCATAAAACCATACAATACCGTGTCGAAAAACGCTATTTAGGTCAGCACTACTGCCTTTTCTTTTTACAGAACTGCGAATATCAGGGCGTTCTGGAATTTTTGGAAGAGGTCCGGGTCATGGCCGAGAATGCGATGCTTAAGTTTGTCTCAACACCACGCGACATGCCTGAAAAGCGTGATGCCACGGTACGCCGTGAGGATTTCCATGAGATTTACGCCGAGTACGCGGACCAGAAGGCCAAAGAGCAGGCAAGCCGGTGCAGCCAGTGTGGCGTGCCCTATTGTCAGACGCATTGCCCGCTGCACAACAATATCCCGGACTGGTTGAAACTGACGGCCGAAGGGCGACTGCGCGAAGCCTATGAGTTGTCGCAGGAAACCAACGCTTTCCCCGAAATTTGTGGGCGGATTTGCCCTCAGGACCGGCTTTGCGAGGGCAATTGCGTGATTGAGCAATCCGGCCACGGCACAGTGACGATCGGGTCGGTCGAAAAATACATCACCGATACGGCATGGGAAAACGGCTGGGTGCAGCCAATTGCTCCGCGCGCCGAGCGGAGCGAGAGCGTTGGGATTATCGGCGCGGGTCCAGGCGGATTGGCAGCGGCGGATCGACTGCGCCGCGCGGGCGTGCAGGTCACGATCTATGATCGCTATGACCGCGCCGGCGGCTTGCTAACCTACGGTATTCCGGGCTTCAAGCTGGAGAAGGACGTCGTGATGCGGCGCAACGAGCAGCTTGAAAAGGGCGGCGTTGAATTCGTGCTGAACTGCAATGTCGGCGAGGACATCACTTTTGACGAATTGCAGGCCAAACACGACGCAATCCTCATTGCTACAGGCGTTTACAAGTCCCGCGAGCTGGACGCGCCGGGTGTTGGAGCGGAAGGAATTGTGCGGGCGATCGACTATCTGACGGCCTCGAACCGCAAGTCCTTTGGCGATGAAGTGCCGGAATTTGACGCAGGCTTGCTGGATGCGGAAGACAAGCGCGTCGTCGTGATCGGCGGCGGCGACACGGCAATGGACTGTGTTCGCACGGCGATCCGTCAGGGCGCGGAAAGCGTGAAATGCCTCTATCGCCGCGACAAGGCGAACATGCCAGGCTCGCAGCGCGAGGTGCAGAACGCGGAAGAAGAAGGTGTGGAATTCGTCTGGCTATCGGCGCCCAAAGGGTTCACTGGCGATGAGGTCGAGGGCGTGATGGTGCAGAAGATGCGCCTTGGCGCGCCGGATGCGACGGGCCGTCAGGTGCCGGAGCTGATCGAAGGGTCGGATTACGTCGAAGGCGCAGATCTGGTGATCAAGGCGCTGGGGTTCGAGCCCGAGGACCTGCCGAAACTGTGGGGCGTAGATGGTCTTGAAGTGACGCGCTGGGGCACGATCAAGGCCGACTACAAAACGCACGTAACCAACATTCCAGGTGTCTATGCGGCGGGCGACATTGTGCGTGGCGCGTCATTGGTTGTCTGGGCGATCCGCGATGGTCGCGAAGCCGCAGACGCGATTTTGGATCAGTTCAGCGGGGCGGCTCAGGTGGCCGCAGAGTGACGTCGGTACAACGTCGGTATGACGTCGGTGCGCCCGTTCGCAGGGTTAGGGATTTGGAAACCACATGGGACAGCATCGCTGACCGTTCGGGTTAAAGGGAAGTGAAGATGGCTCGGAAGACCGGACAGTGTCTGTGTGGCGCGGTGACGTTCACCGCTGTCGTCGGCGATGCTATCCAGGCTTGCCATTGCGTCCAGTGTCAGCGCTGGACCGGCGGCGGTCCCTACTTTGCCGTCGAGGTCGAGGCACTTGAATTGTCGGGTGGAGACGTGCTGCGCGAATATCACGCAAGCACCTGGGGCGAGCGCGTGGTTTGCGGCACCTGTGGGTCGACCGTTTACTGGAAGATGCAAGGCAAGGCCCCGCGCACGATTGCGGCGGGTCTTTTGGACGATCAGTCCGGCCTGCGCGTGACAGAAGAGATTTTCGTCGATTACCGGCCGGGGTGGCTGCCGCCTTTTGAAGGTGCGGCACAATCCACTGAAGCGCAGGAAATGGCGAAACTGGAAGAATTTCTGGCCGGTCAAACTTGATGAGACAGGCCGCAAGACACCTCCAAATTGCAGGAGATTTGACATGACGACATATGATGCAAACTGGGCCGCCGCCGAAGAAGAGCGTCGCAGGTGGATGAGCGAGCATTCTCTGTTTCGCGCGGACGACGAACATGCGTCGTGCGGCGTGGGCCTTGTGGTTGCGATCGACGGCAAGCGGTCACGCAAGGTCGTTCAGAACGGTATCGATGCGCTGAAAGCTGTCTGGCACCGGGGTGCGGTCGATGCCGACGGCAAGACTGGCGACGGTGCGGGCATTCACGTGCAGATCCCTTATGCGTTTTTCGGCGACATGATCGAACGCACCGGCCATGCGCCGCGCGAAGGTGAGATGCTGGCCGTGGGTCAGGTGTTCCTGCCCCGCACGAATTTCGGCGCGCAGGAAACCTGCCGGACGATCATCGAAACCGAAATTCTGCGGATGGGCTATTACATTTATGGCTGGCGTCACGTGCCGGTGAAGATCGATGTGCTGGGTGAGAAAGCCAACGCGACGCGGCCCGAGATCGAGCAGATCCTGATTTCCAACTCGAAGGGCGTGGATGAGGAGACGTTCGAGCGCGAGCTTTACGTGATCCGTCGTCGGGTTGAGAAAGCGGCGGCGGCGGCGCAGGTACCGACTTTGTATCTGGCATCGCTGTCGTGCCGGTCGATCATCTACAAGGGCATGATGCTGGCGCAGGATGTGGCCGAGTTTTATCCCGACCTGAAAGACGAACGTTTCGAGAGTGCCTTTGCGATCTATCACCAGCGGTACTCGACGAACACCTTCCCTCAGTGGTGGCTGGCGCAGCCGTTCCGCATGTTGGCGCACAACGGCGAGATCAACACTCTGAAGGGCAACGTGAACTGGATGAAGTCTCACGAGATCCGCATGGCGTCGAGCGCGTTCGGCGATATGGCCGAGGACATCAAGCCGATCATTCCGCAAGGTTCGAGCGACTCGGCAGCGTTGGATTCAGTGTTTGAGGTGTTGGTGCGCGCGGGGCGGACTGCGCCGATGGCCAAGACGATGCTGGTGCCGGAAAGCTGGTCGAAGCAGGCGGTGGAACTGCCGCAGTCGTGGATCGACATGTATTCCTATTGCAACGCGGTGATGGAACCGTGGGACGGGCCTGCCGCCTTGGCGATGACGGACGGGCGCTGGGTTTGTGCAGGACTGGATCGCAACGGATTGCGCCCGATGCGGTATACGGTGACAGGTGATGGTCTGCTGATTGCGGGGTCCGAGACAGGGATGGTGCCTACGAACGAAGGCACGGTCGTCGAGAAGGGCGCGCTTGGTCCCGGACAGATGATCGCCGTCGATATGGCGACCGGCAAGCTGTTCCACGACACTGAAATGAAGGAGGTTCTGGCCGAAGCGGCGCCATTCAGCGAGTGGATTTCCAAGGTTGCCGAGATGGACGAGGTTCTGGCCAGTGTGACGGAGAAGCCCGTGTTCACGGGCAACGAGTTGCGGCGGCGTCAGGTGGCTGCAGGTTATTCGATCGAGGAGCTGGAGCAAATTCTTGCGCCGATGGCGGAGGATGGCAAAGAGACGCTGGCCTCGATGGGTGATGACACGCCGTCCGCAGTCTTGTCCAAGATGTACCGGCCGTTGAGCCATTACTTCCGGCAGAACTTTAGCCAGGTGACGAACCCGCCAATCGACAGCTTGCGGGAATTCCGGGTGATGAGTCTGAAGACCCGTTTCGGGAACCTGAAGAACGTGCTGGATCAGGACAGCAGTCAGACCGAAATCATCGTGCTGGACAGCCCTTTCCTTGGGAATGCGCAGTTTGACCGCCTGAAAGAAGCGTTTGACGATGGCATGGTCGAGATCGACTGCACCTTCCCTTCTGGTGGCTCGCAAGGCGCGCTTCAAGCCGCTCTGGAGCGTATTCGCGCCGAAGCCGAGGACGCGGTGCGTTCGGGGGCCGGGCATCTGGTTCTGACGGATCAGGCATCGGGCGATGGCAAAGTCGCGACGCCGATGATCCTTGCGACCAGCGCGGTGCATTCGTGGCTGACCCGCAAGGGTCTTCGCACCTTCTGTTCGCTGAACGTGCGATCTGCTGAGTGCATTGACCCGCATTACTTCGCGGTGCTGATCGGCTGCGGTGCGACTACGGTAAACGCGTATCTGGCCGAAGACAGTATTGCGGATCGGATCGAACGCGGGCTGATCGACGGCACATTGACCGAGGCCGTGGCGCGGTATCGTGCCGCGATCGATGCGGGTCTTTTGAAGATCATGTCAAAGATGGGCATTTCGGTCGTCTCGTCCTATCGCGGTGGTCTGAACTTCGAGGCTGTTGGCCTCAGCCGTGCTTTGGTCGCCGAGTATTTCCCCGGCATGCACTCGCGCATCTCGGGCATTGGTATCGGCGGTTTGCAAAAGAAGGCCGAAGCGGTTCATGCCAAGGGCTTCGCGGGTGACTCTGTCTTGCCAATCGGCGGCTTTTACAAAGCCCGTCGGACGGGCGAAACGCACGCTTGGGAAGCAACGTCGATGCATCTGTTGCAGGCGGCCTGTACCAAAGCGTCCTACGCGATGTGGCAGCAATACTTGGCCAAGATGAAGTCGAACCCACCGATCCATTTGCGCGACCTGCTGGACATCAAGCCGATGGCCAAGCCCGTGCCGATCGAAGAGGTCGAAAGCATCACGTCGATACGCAAGCGGTTCGTGACGCCCGGCATGTCACTTGGGGCGCTCAGCCCTGAGGCGCACAAGACGCTGAACGTCGCGATGAACCGCATAGGTGCGAAATCCGACAGCGGTGAAGGCGGCGAAGATCCGGCGCACTTTGTGCCAGAGCCGAACGGCGACAACCCGTCTGCGAAGATCAAGCAAGTGGCCTCGGGGCGTTTTGGCGTCACGGCGGAATATCTGAACCAGTGCGAAGAGCTTGAGATCAAGGTTGCTCAGGGCGCCAAGCCAGGTGAGGGTGGTCAGCTTCCGGGGATGAAGGTCACCGAATTGATCGCGCGTCTTCGGCACTCTACGCCTGGCGTGACGCTGATCTCGCCACCGCCACACCACGACATCTATTCTATCGAGGATCTGGCGCAGCTGATCTATGACCTGAAGCAGATCAACCCGCGTGCCAAGGTGACCGTGAAGCTGGTCGCGGCATCGGGGGTCGGCACGATTGCCGCTGGTGTTGCCAAGGCAAAGGCGGATGTGATCCTGATTTCCGGCCACAACGGCGGCACGGGTGCCTCGCCCGCGACATCGATCAAATACGCGGGTTTGCCGTGGGAAATGGGCCTGACAGAAGCGCATCAGGTTCTTTCGATGAACAACCTTCGCAGCCGCGTGACATTGCGGACCGACGGTGGTTTGCGCACGGGCCGTGACATCGTCATGGCAGCCATGATGGGGGCCGAGGAATTCGGTATCGGCACCGCCGCGCTAATCGCGATGGGTTGTATCATGGTTCGTCAGTGCCAATCGAACACGTGCCCTGTCGGCGTCTGTACGCAGGACGAGGAGTTGCGCAAGAAGTTCACCGGCGACGCGGACAAGGTGGTGAATCTCATTACCTTCTACGCACAGGAAGTCCGCGAGATTCTGGCGTCGATCGGCGCGCGATCTCTGGCGGATGTGATTGGCCGGGCGGATCTCTTGTCTCAGGTCAGCCGAGGTGCGGCGCATCTCGATGATCTCGACCTGAACCCGCTTCTGATCACGGTCGATGGCGCGGAACAGGTTGACTATGCCACGGCGAAAGAACGCAACCCCGTCGACGACACACTGGACGCCGAGATCGTGCGCGACGCGGCTCGGTTCCTGGATGACGGCGAGAAAATGCAGCTTGGGTATTCTGTACGCAACACGCACCGGACTATTGGCACACGCACGTCCAGTCACATCGTCAAGCGGTTCGGTATGCGGAATTCTCTGCAACCCGACCACCTGTCGATCCGTCTGGCGGGCTCTGCCGGTCAGTCGCTTGGGGCTTTTGCGGCACCAGGCCTAAGGATCGAAGTGTCGGGCGATGCGAATGATTATGTCGGAAAGGGTCTGTCGGGCGGCACTTTGGTCGTGCGGCCACCGAAGATCTCACCTCTGGTAGCGGCGGACAACGTCATCATCGGCAACACGGTGCTTTATGGTGCGACGGACGGCTATCTCTTTGCCGCCGGACGAGCGGGCGAGCGTTTCGCAGTGCGAAATTCGGGCGCGAAAGTTGTGGTCGAGGGCGTCGGCTCGAACGGGTGCGAGTATATGACCGGCGGAGTTGCTGTCATCATCGGCAGCATCGGTCCGAATTTCGGCGCAGGGATGACCGGCGGCATGGCCTATCTTTATGATCCTGACCGGACCGCGCTTTCCATGATGAACCTTGAGACGATTGTCACCGTTCCGGTGAACGAAGGCGTCTATGAAGACGAACTGAAAGGCTTGATCCAACGCCATCATCAGGAGAGCGGCAGCGCACGCGCCGCCGAGATCCTGCAACACTGGGACGAGGAAAAGCTGCACTTCCACCAGATTTGCCCGAAAGAGATGCTGAATAAGCTGAAGGTGCCGCTTCGGGGTCTCGATATGGCGGTTCCGGCGGAATAATCGTTCAAGCGTCAAAGAAAGCATGCGCGGGCCCTCGGGTCCGCGCATTTTGATTCAATTTGTCGGTTTTTTGGGATAGCCCATGGCGGTCATGCCCGTTCAACGAGTCATATTCGCGCATCTGGCGGGCCACCAAAGCTCGGGCGCCAAGATCATGCGCTGCGACCAGTTGGCGGCAATGGCTTCCGAGCATCTGGACATGCGGCGCTGGTCATTCGAAGTGCTGGCGATGCCACGCGACGGACAGCTGCGCAAACAGAGGCTGATGACAGATCACGTCCGTGGCGCAGTTGTCATCTTCCTGAAACGCGCGTGGAAGGTGCTTTCCCCGGACCATCTGATGCATTGGCGCGAAGCCGCAAAGGCGCTGGCGATCGATTATGTCGACGCACGCACCACGCCTCAACCCGGCGTCGAAATCGACGTGCATATCGCGGCCTCCGGCACGCTCGAGCGCTATCTCAAAGCCCAATTCAACGGCGCGCGGGTGATGCGGCTGGACCATCATGCTGATCCAGGTCTGAGACGCGGCCCCCCCGGGCAGTCCTTCCGGCTCGCCTATTTCGGACGTGAAAGTAACAGGACGCTTCCCGCGTCATTGCAGCACAAAGTCGACACTCCTGAATACAACGGTCTTGCACTCCCAAGCGACATCCAAACGGCGATGATGCAATCGAACATGCACTACGCCGTGCGCGACATGGAAAACGCGGACTACCGAACGTCGTTCAAACCCTTCACCAAAGGCTTCAACGCCGCCGCCGTGGGCGCTCACATCCTGGTTAATCGCCAGGTGGATGACTCGATCGACTGGCTCGGAGCCGACTACCCTTTCCTGATCGACGATTGCAGTGTTGAAACCATTGCAACAGCCATCGACGCGGCGGAGAGCCTGTTCGGGACACAACACTGGACCGATGCGCTCGCACCGATCGAGGCCCTAAGGCAGACCGTGCACCCCGAAAAGATAACCCATCAGCTTGAACAGATCCTGGAATCGATCGCGCCGTAACACGTTCTTTTTGGCAAAAATATCCAAACCGCGGCCCCGAAGGGGGCGCAAAACAAGAAAATCGGCGGAACCTTTCGATTCCGCCGACCTTTGAATACGTTTTCGCGCCTTAGTTACGCGGCAGCCGCGCGGCTGACCAAAACGTCGTCAACCTGCTTTTGTGCCTCTAACTCGTCCGAGCCGCCAACAGCTGCGATCTCGCGAGTCAGACGTTCCAAAGCGGCTTCATAAAGCTGACGCTCTGAATAGCTTTGCTCGCGCTGGTCGTCGGCACGGTGCAGATCGCGAACGACCTCAGCAATCGCAATCAGATCACCCGAGTTGATTTTCTGTTCGTATTCCTGCGCGCGACGCGACCACATGGCCTTCTTGACGCGGGCCTTGCCCTTTAGGGTGGTCATCGCCTTGGCCACGACGTCAGGCGACGACAGCGTGCGCATCCCGACATCAGCCGCCTTGTTCGTTGGAACGCGGAGAGTCATTTTGTCCTTCTCGAACGAAATCACGAACAGCTCAAGCGTCAGCCCGGCGATGTCCTGCTCTTCGATCGAGATGATCTGCCCGACCCCATGCGCCGGGTAGACGACGAAATCGTTCGGACGGAATTCCATTTTCTTAGGCTTGGTCATGCAGATTTTTTCCTTATCAGCCCCAAAAGTTACGGCGACAGAAGCACGTCGGGAACACACACATCCTCCCGTCGTTCTGACCCTGTCGATGTCGGTATTTCAGATACAGCTCTTGTCCAGAGCTGCGAAAACCCGCGCTATGTAGAGAGTATATAGCATAAAATTAGGCTTTTTCCAAGGCACATGCGAAAACCCATATACGCCGTTGCGTCACAGCGGTTTTGGACGCCGAATCCGCACAGGCGGACGACCGAATCACCCTTGTCAAAGCTAGCTTAACCGCCCTCGCCCGGGTTCTCCGAGAACAATTCCATCTTACCGGGCTTGCCGTCCATTTCGTCGGCTGCCGGCAGCGGGTCTTTCTTGGTGATGATCACCGGCCAAAGCTCGGAATACTTCCGATTGAATTCGACCCACTTTTCCATGTCGGGTTCGGTATCCGGGCGGATCGCGTCCGCGGGGCACTCAGGCTCGCACACACCGCAGTCAATGCATTCGTCGGGATGGATCACAAGCATGTTTTCGCCCTCGTAGAAGCAATCCACGGGGCAGACTTCGACACAGTCGGTGTATTTGCAGGCGATGCAGCTGTCGTTGACAATATAGGTCATGAATTGGTCTCTTGAAACGAGTTAGGACTGCCTAGCCCAGCAGGAAACCTCATTCAAGCGGGCCGGTTCGGTAAAGACGCTCATTGCGACGATCTTTCCCGCTTGGGCGGCCTTTGCCCTCGAAACGCGGATTCTGCTGGCCTGGCTCTTCGGGCGGCGTGAGGTCGGTGTAAAGCGTTTGCGCTTCTGGCGCCGAGCCGCGTCGGGTTGACAGAGCTACTATGCGGATGATGCGCACACGCTTTGCTTGCGGGAAGGTCAGTGTAAGGCCCGGACGAATGGCGTGACTGGGCTTGGACACGCGGTCTCCGTCGATGCGCACATGCCCTGCCGAAACGAGTTTCGTCGCAAGGCCGCGTGTCTTGAAGAACCGGGCGTGCCAGAGCCATTTGTCGAGGCGTTGAGTCGGTGCGGGGTCACTCATGGAGCGGCGGATGGCGGGCGCTGCCCCCCGGCCCCCCCCGGGATATTTCTGAACAAAAGAAGGATTGGAGCCTCACGGCCTCAGTTGTCTTTCTTCGTGAGCCCCATGAGCGCTGCGGCAAAGGGGTTGTCAGGATCGATGGCTTTTTCCTTGCGCGGTGGTCGTGCTTCGAATCTCCGGGGGCCGTCTGCGCCCGGTTTGCCGCGCGGCTTGCCTTTGCCTTTTGGTTTGCTACCCTGTTTGCCTTGTGGGCGTCCGCCTGAGCGCTGTTGATGGCGACCACGGTTTCCGGCCCAGACGAAGGTGTAGAAGACTTCCACGCGGTCCGCGTCAATTGCCGCGTCGGCGCTGGTGCCCACGGGAACTTCGGTATCTGCGGTTTCCGGTGGAGGCGCGCCTTCGACCTCGGCTTCTTCTCTTGTATCGGCCGATTGCTGTGTCTCGTCGATCGGCGCGCGACCTTCGTCAATCAGGTTTTCGGTACCTTCGGGGATGGACGCGTCCTGAGGCGTGGCAGGCGTTTCGGTGACCGTGCCGAGGGCATCGTCGTGTCTGTCCATCACGGGCGTGTCGGCTGCGTCGTCAGGTGCGGCCGCTTCTGGAACGACGGCATCAACGGGAGCCGGCTTTTCGCGTTCGCCGCGCGTGGCGGTATAGCCGAGGCCCGCCATGAGGTTGGCGAATTGCTCCAGCGTCATGCCGGTGATCGAGAGCATGTCGGGGTTGGCCTCAAAGCCGCCCCGGCTGTCTTCTTTACGCAGCATGTCGGCGAGGCGCTCCAGCATATCGATGCGGATCGAGCGGTCGCCCGCCTGTTTGTAGCCCGCCTTCAGCGCATGTTCGGCGGGTGTGCCGGCGGCTGTCGGGATCGTTACGAGGCCCGGGGGCGGGCTTTCGGGGAATTCGTCGAGGTTCTTCGAGAGCGCCCAGAGGACCAGCCGCAAGCGGGTCGGGGCCGGTTTCAACAGGAGCGGCATGAAGATAGTGAACTGACCGAAACGCACACCGTGTTTGCGCAGGACTGAGCGCGCATCCTGATCGAGGGCTTTTACATCGTCGGCCACATCGCGACGATCAACCACGCCGAAGTTCTCGACCATGCGAAAGCCGAAACCGCGCGCCAGACCCGTGAGCGTTTCATCGCGCTGAATATTCATCAGCGGCTCAAAAAGGGCGGCGATCTTGCGGTCGATGAAGTGTTGCAGGCGGCGTTGGACTTTTTCGGCGACGTCTGTGCCGGCTTCGTCGTCGACAAAGGCCTGCGCGCGCGGTTTCAAAGCGTCATCGCCGGCGACAAGTTTGCCGACAGCGTGCTCGCCCCACATGAGGCCACCTTGTTCGGTGAAGTCAATTTCAGTGTCCGGCGCGTTATAGAAACGGTCGGCGCGCAGGTGAAACTCGGGTTGCAGCGCCTGAATGGCGGCGGCGCGCACAGTTTTGGCTTCGTCTCCGGTCGCAGAAGCGTCCTGATGGAAGCGGAACCCTTCGATACGGCCGATGAACTGATCCTCGACTGTGACTTCACCTTTATCGTTAACTTTGGCCACCAGGCCCTCCTTCTGTTTCAACCGGCGAAGCAAGACGGATGTCCGCCGGTCGACAAATCTTTGTGTGAGCGCCGTGTGAAGCGCATCTGACAGGCGGTCTTCTACAGCGCGCGTGGCCTCGCGCCAATGACTTTCGTCACGGCACCATCCGCTGCGCTGTGCGACATAGGTCCATGTGCGGATATAAGCGAGGCGTTTTGACAGGGCGTCGATGTCGCCGTCGGTGCGGTCGATACGGTTGATTTTCCCGGTGAGCCATTCTTCCGAAACTTCGCCGTGTTCGTGCAGGAACCCGTAGATGGTTTCCAGCAAATGCGCATGCTCCTGGTGGCTGATACCGCGGAAGTCGGGGATGCGGCAGACGTCCCAGAGCAGTTTGACCGATGGCCCGTCACTGGCGCGGGCGCGGACTTCGGCGACTTCGGCGAGGGACTTCAGGGCCATGAGGTCGTCGGCTTCGCGGGCGCGGACCAGCCAGTCATCGCTGGCTGCCTGTTCCAGAGAAGCGATAAGACGGTCGATCGTGCCGAATTCCAACCTGGAATTGCGCCATTGCAGTTTCTTCATTGGCGTGAAGCTGTGGGACGTGATCGCCGCGACGACGTCGTCTTGCAGAGGCGGTGCCTCTCCGGTGACGCCGAAAGTTCCGGGGGTCATGTAGCGCCCTGCGCGGCCTGCGATCTGAGCAAGCTCGTTGGGTTGAAGCTGGCGCATGCGGCGGCCGTCGAATTTTCTCAGGCCCGAGAAGGCGACGTGCGTGATGTCCAGGTTCAGGCCCATGCCGATCGCGTCGGTGGCGACGAGGTAATCCACGTCTCCGTTCTGGTACATCTCGACCTGTGCATTACGCGTGCGTGGACTGAGAGCGCCCATAACGACGGCCGCGCCACCTTTCTGGCGGCGCAGAAGTTCGGCGATGGCATATACGTTATCGACGGAAAACCCAACGATGGCAGCGCGGGCGGGCATACGGCTGATCTTCTTCGAGCCAGTGTAAGTGAGATCGGAGAACCTTTCGCGTCGAGTGAATTGCGCTTTCGGCTCGAGCGCCACAATGGCGCCACGCATTGTGTCTGATCCCATGAACAGGGTCTCATGCTGGCCGCGAGCGCGCAAAAGCCGATCGGTGAAGACATGACCGCGTTCGGGGTCGGCACAAAGCTGGATTTCGTCGACGGCGAGAAAATCGACGCCCATACCCTCGGGCATCGCTTCAACCGTGCAGACCCAGTATTGCGTGCGCTCGGGGACGATGCGTTCCTCACCCGTCACCAGTGCCACAACAGACGGGCCACGCAGTGCAACGATGCGGTCATAGACCTCGCGAGCCAAAAGGCGGAGCGGCAGGCCGATAACGCCCGTGCGATGCGCAAGCATACGCTCGATCGCATAGTGCGTCTTGCCGGTGTTGGTGGGGCCGAGGACCGCGACAATGCGGCCTTGGGATTGAGACATAAGAAAGATTCTCGGGAAATTCGGGTTTGGAGGGTTAAAGCTGATCAATCCCCTTGGGGCAAGCGCGTCTGTTTACCAATCACAAACAATAAAGTTTACTAAACGTTAACCAAGTCCAATTTGGGCCCGATTCGTAGGCTAAGGTGCAAGGGTAGTAAGCATATTGTTGTGTAACCAGTTGAGTGAATTGCCTTATGACATGTGGATTCCGGCACTGTAAGGGAAAGCATGAATGTCTTTTGAAAGACACATCGCCCTGCCCCGAATATGAATGTTCTCAAACCTTGATGGAAGTTGGCCGCACGCGCAGTCGGATGACGTCTTATTCCCGAAAAGGGTTTGTTGACGTGGACGCGCTTGTTGGCGTCGATGCAGGCGTGATGGCCCGCAAACAGTCCCGCCAAACCGTCTTTTAGCACCTGTTAGCCGTCAGTAGCCGGCAGGATTGCTTCCAGAACTGCGTATGCGCTTTCGCTGTTCCACTCGGCGTCACCGCGCATACGTGCGATCTCGCGGCCTTCGGGATCAAGGATCAGGGTGATCGGAAGGCCCAGAACACCCATGTCGCGGGCTAGGCTTGAGCGTGGGTCAAGGTACTTCGGCAGGTTATTAACGCCGATCTCCTCAAAGAAACGGTCAATCGCGACCTGGAGGTTGCGGCCCGTGGCGATTGTCACGACTTCAAACGTATCGCCGCCGAGATTTGTCTGAAGTTCCGACAGCATCGGCATTTCCTTGCGGCACGGCGCGCACCAGGTCGCCCAGAAGTTGACCAGCACATATTTGCCCTCAAAATCAGCCAGCGTGTATTCGCCACCGGACGGATCGGTGAAGCTGTTGGTCGACACCGGCGTCGGGTCGGAGAAGATCAGTTTCTTCATCGTGCCTTCACGGGCCGCTTCTGCCGCCGCAATATCCGCGTGAGCGGTGTTTGCACCAAGGACAAGGGCCGTGTACAGGACGGCAGAGAGTAAACGCATGGGTCCCTCCGAAGGACAATTACCGATGACCGACAACGCAAATTCAATGTGGGGCGGCCGCTTTGCCGCCGGACCGGACGCGATTATGGAGGCGATCAATGCCTCAATCGGGTTCGACAGACGACTGGCCGCGCAAGACATTGAAGGTTCGCGCGCCCATGCCGCCATGCTGGCGTCCACGGGCATCATTGAACCTAGCGACGCCGAGGCGATCCGGGAAGGTCTCCTCACGGTGTTGTCAGAGATTGAAACGGGGACGTTTCAGTTTTCGACCGCTTTGGAAGACATTCATATGAATGTCGAAGCGCGGCTGAAGGATTTGATCGGCGAGCCCGCCGGGCGACTGCACACGGGACGGAGCCGGAACGATCAGGTGGCCCTCGATTTCCGCATGTGGGTGCGCGATCAGTGCGATGCGGCGATTGTCGGGATTGAGGCTTTGCAAAAGGCGCTGTTGGTGCAGGCCGAGGCCGGTGCCGACTGGGTGATGCCGGGTTTCACGCATTTGCAGACGGCGCAGCCGGTGACATGGGGACATCACATGATGGCTTACGTCGAGATGCTGGGCCGGGATGCCTCAAGATTTGCCGATGCGCGGGCCAGGATGAACGAATCGCCTTTGGGCGCAGCTGCGTTGGCGGGAACGTCTTTTCCGATTGATCGTGAAATGACGGCAACGGCGCTGGGCTTTGACCGGCCTGCGGCGAATTCGCTGGATGCGGTGGCGGACCGGGATTTTGCCTTGGAGTTTCTGTCGGCCTCGACGATTTGCGCGATGCACCTCAGCCGGTTTGCCGAGGAATTGGTGATATGGTCGTCAGCTCAGTTCCGGTTTGTCACGATGTCGGACCGGTTTTCGACCGGTTCCAGCATCATGCCGCAAAAGAAGAACCCGGATGCCGCTGAACTGGTGCGCGCCAAGATCGGGCGGATCATGGGCGCGACGGTGGGTCTGTTCACTGTGATGAAGGGGTTACCACTGACCTATTCCAAGGACATGCAGGAAGACAAAGAGCAGGTCTTTGATGCCGCTGACAGTCTGATGCTGGCCTTGGCCGCAATGGAGGGCATGGTCGGCGATATAACTGCGAATGTTGACCCATTGCGCGCCGCCGCCGCGAGCGGGTTTTCGACGGCGACTGATCTTGCTGACTGGCTGGTGCGCGAGGCGGGTTTGCCGTTTCGGGATGCGCATCATGTGACGGGGCGTCTGGTGGCTCTGGCCGAAGCAGAAGGCTGTGATTTGCCGGATCTAACCCTTGATCAGATGAAATCCGCGCACGGCGCGATCACATCAAGCGTGTTTGACGTGCTTGGCGTGGACAATTCGGTGGCAAGTCGCACATCCTATGGCGGAACCGCGCCCGATCAGGTGCGCGCACAAATCAAACGCTGGAAGGAACGTCTTGCATGAAGAAAATCACCCTTTTGATCGCTTTTCTTGGAATGGCGGCTTGTGAGAACCCCCAGCTTGGAATTGGCGCTACCTTTGGCAGCGGCGGCGTCAGCGTCACGCCTTCGGTGTCCGGCAACGTCGGCGGCGCGCGGGTCGAGGTCAGCGGATGAGAGCGCTTCTGGCGCTTGCGTTTCTGGCACTGGCGGCTTGCGGTGCCGATGGTGCGCCTGAACCGGTGCCGGGCGGCATCACTGTAAGTGGCGAGGCGAGAATCGGCGTCAGGGGTTCGCTTTGATGTCGCCGCTTCGAATGGTTTATCTGGCGCTGGCGATCTGGGGTGCGATACATCCCATGTACTATTTCGTGACCTATATGCGCGAGACCGGGACGGGTCTGGGTGGTCTGATTGACGCTTGGTATGTGAATGCCTCAACGCATGGCTTGGTCTGGGATCTGACGATTGCGGCGATAACCTTGACGGTGTGGATCATTGCCGAGACCATTGTGCGCAAGAACTGGCTTGGTCTTGTCGCGATCCCGGCGACTTTTTGCATTGGCGTCAGCTGCGGGCTGCCGCTGTATCTGTTCCTGCGCACGCGTAACCCGGAGTAACGGCATTATGAAGAACACATTGTATCAGGGCGATTTGCCGGATGATCTGGACCTTGGCGACATGGTAGCGATCGACTGCGAGACGATGGGGCTGAACCCGCATCGCGACCGGCTGTGTCTGGTGCAATTGTCGGGTGGTGACGGGAATGCGCATCTGGTGCAGATCGCCAAGGGGCAGACGCGCGCGCCCAATCTTGAGCGGCTTTTGACCGATCCGAAGGTGTTGAAGCTGTTTCATTTCGGACGCTTCGATATTGCCGCGATGTATCATGCGTTTGGCGCGCTGACGGCGCCGGTCTATTGTACCAAGATCGCCTCGAAACTGGTGCGGACTTATACAGACCGGCACGGGTTGAAGAACCTTCTCGATGAATTGTTGAGTGTCGATATCTCGAAATTGCAGCAGATGAGCGACTGGGGTGCGGCCGATTTGAGCGAGGCTCAGTTGGCCTATGCTGCGTCGGATGTTTTGTACCTGCACGGGTTGCGCGACAAGCTGAACGAACGGCTTGAACGGGAAGGTCGGATGGATTTGGCCGAGGCTGCTTTCGCGTTTTTGCCGACGCGCGCGCGGCTAGATCTGGCGGGTTGGCCCGAGATCGATATTTTTTCGCATTAGGGGCTTTCAGCCCCCGGTCCGCTGACGCGGCCCTCCCCCGGTGGTTTTTTGGACCCAAAAAACAGTAAGAATCGGCGGGAAGATGAGCATCGGGGCACTTGCCGGTTTCGGAGGGGTTCGGGCGGGCCTATATGAGCAGGACGATGGCTTCTGTTGATAACGCATATTCAAGGCTGGTGCTTTGGCTGAAGGTGGCTCTGCCGCTTGTGGCGCTGGCGATATTGTCGACGTTGTTTCTGGTGGCAGAGACGCTCGATCCGGAATCTGCAATCCCCTATGCGGACGTGGACGTGGATCAGATTCTGCGCGATCAGGGGATTACGACGCCTTCCTTTGGAGGAGTGACGTCGGATGGGGCGGCGGTGTCCTTGCGGGCGGCCGCGCTGCGACCGGGCGAAAGCCTGCGCGACGAGCTGATCGCGACCGCGCTTGAGGCGACAATTGTTCTGCCCGGCGGCACAACGATCCGCATCTCCAGCCCCAAGGGTACGATAGATATGGCCGCAGACGTCGCGCTCTTGCAGGGCGGGGCGCGATTTGAAAGTTCGATCGGATATACCATCGAAAGTGCGGATATCGTGACCCGTTACACCGAGGTGCGCGTGACGACCGGTGGCACGGTGACCGCAACTGGTCCCGGTGGGCTGATTACTGCCGGGACGATGGGACTGGAACGTGATCCCGACACCGAAGCCTATGTTCTTGTTTTCAAGGACGGCGTTCGCCTGATATACGACCCGCAACCTTGAGGAGCCGCCGCGCGTGACCCGTTTTCTGATCGTTCTCATCTTTGCCGTCGGCTTTCCTGCTGTCTTGATGGCGCAAGGCACTTCACTGGCAATCGGAAGTGGCGCCTTTGACGGCGGCCAGCCCGTGGAAGTGTCAGCGGATGCGCTGAGTGTGGATCAGGCCAGTGGGGCAGCGACTTTCGAAGGTAACGTCCTGGTGGTTCAGGGGGATGTGCGGCTGTCTGCAGGTCAGGTCGTTGTGCTTTACGCCTCGGATGATGCAGGAAGTCCCAGTGGTATTGCCCGTCTCTTAGCTTCGGGCGGCGTGACGTTCGTCACTCCGACAGACGCCGTGGAGGCCGTGACCGCCGAGTATTCGATAGCTGACAGCACGGTGACGCTGACCGGTGACGTGCTTTTGACCCAAGGCGCCACGGCCATTTCCGGCGAGCGTCTGGTAATCGATCTGAACTCTGGCAGTGGCCGGATGGAGGGCCGGGTGCGCACGATCATCGGCGGGAGCAACAACTGATGGCGCCGGAACTGACCGTCGCACAGGGTGATCAGGGGCTGAAAATCCGCAATCTGCGCAAGGCCTATCGCAAACGCGTGGTCATTCGCGACGTCAGTCTGGATCTCAATCGCGGCGAAGTCGTCGCGCTGTTGGGGCCGAACGGCTCGGGGAAGACGACGTGTTTCTATTCGATCGCGGGTCTGGTGATGCCCGATGGCGGACAGGTCCTGATTGATGGTCATGACGTGTCGACCTATCCGATGTATCGTCGCGCGAAGCTGGGCATCGGCTATTTGCCGCAGGAACGCTCGATTTTTCAAGGACTTAACGTAGAGGATAATATCCTAGCCATCCTTGAGATCGTCGAAAAGGATCGTACCAAACGGCGAGAGCGACTGGACGAACTTTTGAATGAATTCTCGATAGCCCATCTGCGCCGCACTCCGTCCGTGGCCCTGTCGGGCGGTGAGCGGCGGCGATGCGAAATCGCGCGCTGTCTGGCTGCGAACCCAAAGTATCTTTTGCTGGACGAGCCATTCCCGGGTATCGATCCTATTGCCGTCGGAGATATTCGCGATCTTGTCATGGACCTTAAGAAGCGCGGGATCGGCGTCCTTATCACCGACCACAACGTTCGCGAGACGCTTGAAATCGTTGATCGCGCCTACATTCTGCACGACGGCGGTGTTTTGATGAGCGGCACCGCGGAAGAGGTCGTAGCGGACGAAAAGGTCAAGCGCGTTTATCTTGGCGACAGCTTTCGAATTGTCTGAAACAGGCAATCCGCCCATTGACACCACCCGTGGATTTATCGCCAAATGGGGGTAATGACGGACCAACTGTCCCTGACCGACTGCCCCAGAAAATCGCCGAAAGCGCGGTTGGCTCTCGGTTATCCTCCAGCCATTAACAACCTGTTTAAGTCCCTGTTCTAGGGTCTTAATCGACTATTAACTGCCCAAAGGGAGACCCATATGCGTTATCAGATCACGGGCAAGCAGATCGACATCGGTGAGGCCCTTCAAACCCATGTGAAGGACAATCTGGCCGAGGTTTTTGAGAAGTATGCAGGTCGTCCAACCGATGCGATGGTCGTATTTTCACGCGACGCCCACGAGTTTGTCTGCGAAGCGACGGTGCATCTTTCGACTGGTCTGACGGCCCAGGCCAAGGCGCATGCTACTGAAATATATGCTTCTTTTGACGGTTGCTCCGAGAAAATGGAAAAGCAGCTCCGCCGATACAAGCGCAGGTTGAAAGATCATCACAAAGATCGCACGACTCCGGTTGAATTAATGCAAGGGTCCTCGTATATCCTCGCGGCATCGGATACGCCGGAAGAACTTGAGCCTGATACACTGCAGCCCATGATCATAGCTGAAATGGAAACGTCCATTCCGACGTTGTCCGTTGGAGAAGCGGTGATGCAAATGGAAATCGCAGGGGCTCCGGTTCTGGTGTTCCGTAACGATAAACAAAAGACAGGCGTCAATATCGTATATCGGCGTGACGACGGGAACATCGGGTGGATTGACCCAAACTGAGTGAATAGCGTATGGGGCGGCGCCATTGGCAAAACCCTAGGAGAAATGTGCGATGATTGATCTGGCGACGATTTTGCGTCCGGACGCGGTAAAAGCCTTGCATGGCGTGACCAGCAAGAAACGCCTGTTCCAGGAGATTGCTGACGTCGCCAGCAGCATCAGCGGTGTCGAACTGACCGATATCTGTTCCGCCCTGCAGGAGCGCGAGAACCTTGGGCCGACCGGCGTCGGCCATGGCATCGCGCTTCCGCATGCGCGCCTTGCTGGGATCACCAGTGTTTTCGGTGTGTTCATTCGTCTTGAAAAGCCGCTGGATTTCGACTCGGTCGACCGGCAGCCGGTTGATCTGGCATTTGCGCTGCTTGCGCCGGAAGATGCCGGTGTCGAACATCTCAAGGCGCTTGCTTTGGTGTCACGGACGATGCGCGATACGAATGTCTGCGGTAAGCTTCGGGCCAATAATAATCCCGCCACGCTGCACACGATCCTGACAGAACGGCAGAACGTTCAGGCCGCCTGAGCCGCATCCCAGCGTTCGAAACCGAACATCATGAAATCGCGCTGGTATGCTGCGCGGATCGCGTCGTCGATCGCTCCGTCCCGGACGTCGGACAGGGAAAAGGGTGCGGGGGCTGCGAATTCGGATTTGATTGCAGGAGCCGGGGTTTTCGCGTCCTTTGCGACTTGCGCCAGTCCGATGGCAAGGTCGGATTCCCGTATGACACGGTCGGGAATCGCAAAATCCGTGATGGCTTGCAGCAATATACCCTGACTGGCCCAGGTGTTGTCGACGCGAAGCGATGTCTGACCGCCTAGATTGCCTTTGAGAAAGGTCAGGAATGCAAGAAATGCCGCGCGCTGGTCTACTGGCGTCCAGAGCGCGTCCGGCCCATTTTGCGGCAGCGGCACGTCGTATCGCTTGATAAGCGCATCGCGCAAATCGGCGTAAGCTTCAGCTCCGGCCGGCAGAAGATAACGGCAGAACGCATCGTAGGCGCGCGGCAAGGGGTGGCGCACAATGGTGAAAGAACGGTGTCCCGGATGCTGGCGCTTCCAGCGGCGCATGTCACGTTGGGTAAGGTTGGACAGGACTTCGCCCTTGGGGTCGACCATTTCAAGCCAGCCGGGCACGGGATCAATCCCTGCGCCACGGATCGGCATATAGAGAAGCGGCGCGTTCGCGCAGGCACGAAAGAACTTCAGGCCCGGCCCACGACCGGGTTCGCGCGATGGCGCGCCTCCGATATCCGGCGCAGCAAGACGTCCAAGAGCGGTTTCTGCTTCGTCCGGATTCGTAAGGCGATCGGAAAGCGGATCCGGGTTCTGTACTTTTGCCCGGATGCGGCCCGGCTCTTTGGGACCTCGGGCGCCCAGGAAATCACCAAGCCCTGAAATCACGTCCTCATCCGCAAGATCGTCGTAATCTATATGAAATGCCGTCTGACCTGTCGTTTGGAGAGACCGCGCAATCTGGCTTTGGAACAGGGCGAGTGTTTCGAGAAATTCGGTGTATTCCTGCGCGTCGAACTGCACTTTTGCGGCGCGGGCGGTGGTCAGGTCTCCAAGCCACCACTGGCCTGTCTTTCGGGCGACCTTCAGCGACACGTAGCTGTCGATCGGGCGGCGGGAGAGGATGATCTTGGCCGCACCCGGATCGTTCAGCACATGAGCAATCACGCGCGGATCATGGTCATGAAACAGGCGGAAACCGGGCAGACCCTTGTCTGACGCAACCATCGCGTCGATCGCGCGCAAGGGGTCCGCTTCGCGCGCGGCCATGGACAGATCGAAGGCCGAGGTCTGCTTGGGACGGCCGAAAAAGTGCGGATTGAACAACTCTCCATGGGCAGTGATGCCCGGAAAGGCGGAGAGGTGCTCTTCAAGGAGGTTCGACCCCGTGCGCATTCCGCCGAGGACGACCCAGTAGCGGAAAGTCTGCGCTGGCATCCTAGCCAAGCTCCTGCGCGTTCCGGCGATCAAGCGGCTCTTGAGGCAGCACAACCGGGCCAGCGGTATGCGGGTCCATTCCGATGTTGCGCAGTTCGGTCAAGAAGGCGGCCAGTGCGTCCATATCATGCAGCGACGGCATGATCGTCAGCGCGGCGGCACCCGGCACCGAGTGATCTTCAAGCACCGCTCGCAGTGGTTCGGCAGGGGCGTTCAGGACGTCGGCAAGGCTCCAGATGCGCACACGGGCGCGCGTGCGTCTCTCGCGCAAAAGCTCCATCATCCGAACTTCGCGCTGTTGCAGACGCGCGGCTTGTCGGCGCAGGGCTTGCACAGGTTTTCCCGAGCGCAAAAGCGGCATCGCCCATGCGCCGCTGATGACCGCAATCGAGGCGTTGGGGTCGCGCGCAAGAAACCCGGTGATCTTCTGGTTGTCGCGCGCGGCGAAAAGGAACGCTGGGTAAGCCTCGTGGGCTGACCAGATGATGTTGGCCAGAAACGCCTCCGGGTTGTAGTCGCGCAATCGCGTCGCGGCGGTTAAACCACCTGCCGAGTGATCGGTTCCGTCTGCGAAATCCGCGCTTTCGGGGGAAAACAGATGCCCTTGCGTCCTGGCACCAAGGTTGGAGGTCACCCAGTCCGGGAAGTCACGGTATATGTCGTCAAAACCGTGGAATACGGCATAAGGTGCGGCGGTCAGCGGACCTTCGAAAGACGCGCTTGGAAAACGTCCGGCATTGTTGAGGCCGGGGCGGCCAGTGGTTCGGCGCGCGACTGCTGCGGCAAAGGTCCGGTCGATTTCGCTTTGGGCTACCCTGCGCCGGGCCTTGGGCTGTTGCGTGCCAAGGAACGCGCCGTAAAGCTTGCGCGCGCCGGGCCAGATCTTGCGCGCAAAGAACGCCGGACTGCTTTGCAACAGCCCCAGATGATCATCGTAAAACAGATGCGGTTTGCCTTGGAAGTCGAACTTCGCCAGAGTCAGGCTTCGGCTTTCGATCTGGCGCGCGTGGCGGCGGACCAGAGTGGCGTAGTAGCTTTCATCGGGGATCCAGACGCGCGAGAAGAACTTGTCATAGTGGGGGGCTTTCTCATCGCCGAGAATACCTTGCAGCGTCTTGCGCGTCAGGCACCACCATTGCGATCCCATATGCGGCGCGATGCCGTCGGGCGTTTTTCTGCGGAAACCGAGGCGGCGCTGCGCCTGGACCCAGAGATCAAACATACGGCGCTGGCGCTTCCAAGCGAAAGGGAACGTCAGTGTGAAACGTTCTTCGCTGAGACCCCCCTTGGTCCATGTAACGTCTTCGATGGTGACGCTTTCGATGTAATCTGTGTCAGGGTTGGCATCGAGGTGCGCCACCAATTCCGACACCGGGCGGATCGGCAGGCAGGCGCCCGAAATCAGGTAGACGTGGCGCACGTCCGGCGCATGCGCCAACAGGTAGGCGCTGGCGCTTCGGCTGGCTTCGACCAGTGACCACTGGCCCCAGTCGCAGGCAATGCGGGGGGCCAGATGGATACGGGGCTGGCCAGAAACGCGGCGCACCAGATCGAAGAAGTCCGCTGCATCAGCCCGTTTGTCGACATGGATCACGACGGGGCAACCCTGATCCGCCAGATGCAACGCCACTTGAGCGGCCCGGTCCAGAGCCGCGTGCGCCATCATGACGAAACCGACGCTCATGCCCAATTGCCTTTCGACATGAGGCCCAGCGTTTCGAGGCTTTGCCAGCCTTCGAACCGTTTGGACCAAGGGGTCCACAGGCCCTCGGTGCCTTCGTCTTTCAGGTAATAAGCGTCGTATTCGCGGCCGCGCGCAAAGTGCTGACGGCGCTCGACCTCCTCGGCGGCTTTGTCGGCAAGCGTGTCAAGAAACTTGGCGTGCAGCAGACAGCCCGTCGCCTTTTCGCCGCCGGCTTCATCGTACACCCGGTTCAGACCGCGCGGCAAAAGCATGTGGGTCGAGCTGACGTAGGCGAACTTGCGGTTCCATTTGACCAGCGGGATTTTATTCAGCGACGGTGCCTGATGTGGGGCATTCTCGAAATAGGCCCGCGCACGCGGGCCGCCCTGGATCCAGAGATTGCCATATTTGTGGTTCTTCGAGATCATGTAATTCGCGGCGTCGAACCATGGCGCTTGCGCGAAGGGGTCGTCGCCTTCGCGGTAGGTTTCAGCCGACAAGGGCCCGCGCGGGTAGAGGTCTAGCAGCAGCGTGCCGAACGTACGGATGTCGGACTGGTCAAGCCAGCCGCACAACGCCGGCAAAGGGCGCGTGTCGCAATACGGGTAAACCAGGAATTCGTCAGGATCGAGCGTCAGCGTCCAGTGACCGTGACCATATCTGAACTTCAGCCAGTTGAGCCAATCCGTGCCGAACCGGCTTTCGCGATACCAGGCGTCCGTGTGCCAGAGCGATACATCCGGCTGGTCGGCAAGGTATTCTGCCCCGCCGTCGGACGAGCCATTATCCACGAACAGGAAGTGATCAACGCCCAGCGCGCGGTAGTAATCGAGGAAATACGGAAGCCGTGGCTTTTCGTTGCGGATCGTAAGGAACGCAAGGATCGCCTTGGGACCGATCTGGCCCGTCCGATCAGCCACCGGAGTCAGTTCGCGGCGCTTGCGGATGGCACGAAATTGCCGTTTCCGGCGTTCGATCCTGAATTTCAGTGCGGTTGTAATTCCCACGTGCCCTGCCCGACTGCTCTCGCCGGACCCAGCCACGGGACACGACGATTAATCTATTAGTTCGAAGACACGATCGAAGTGTTTTTCCCACGTCGGCAGCCCGTAAGCGAGCAGTTCAGTGCGGCGTTTCGCCTTTTGCGCCAAGTCTTCGGTGGCCAACCCCCGTATGGCCTGGAACCACTGATACATATCCGCCGGATCTGCGTAAATAGGCATGTCGCCCAGAAACAACTCTACTGTGCGCAATGGCGCAGAAATCGACGGAACGCCTAGTGCGGTCGCTTCGAACGGTGGCAGGCCGAAGCCTTCGGCATGACTTGGGAACAACAGGCCTGTCGCGCCGGACAGTTGCGCTTTCATCTCTTTGTCCGGCAGCGACCCCAGTTCGAAGACCGTTCGGCCGACGTGAGGTGAGTGGTCCAGCCAGTCAAAGACCGTCGGGTTCTTCCAGCCCCGTGCGCCGATAATCCGCAATTCGGGGATTCGGCTTTCGTCCATTTTCCGGTGCATCCGGTCCCAGATGTCCAGAAGCAACTGGTGGTTCTTGCGTGGCTCGATTGTTCCGAGAATGACGAAATACGGTTTGTCGCCCTTGGCGGGTGTCGCGGGACGGCCGCCAATATCGATCCCAAGCGGTGAAACGGTGACAGGCACCCGATGGCCGGTGCCGACCATGCGTCGCTCGATGTTTTCACGCACTTCGTCCGACGGGACAATAATGTGGTTGGCAAAGTTGATCGTGGCCGTCAGGCGTTCGACAAACTTCGCGCGGCTTGCTTCAGTCTGATATTCCGGGTGGTCGATGGGGATTGTGTCGTGAATCATCACGATCTTGCGGTTGTCCGGCATTTCCATCATCGCGCGGAACGTCTGGCTGTTGATATTCGTATGACCGACGTTGATGTAAGCAAGGCCATTCGGCATGCGCCACATGATCTTGCGGATCGACAGGCTGGACGACCGCGACGAGGCGATTGCACGGATCGTCGAGGCAAGGTCCGCTCCGTCAAGGTCTGTGCGGTCAAGGTAGTCCGGCAGGCGCGGCAGGCGGTCCGGTTCGAACATCAGAAATCCGCGCGGCGTGCGGATAAGGGCCCAGCCACCCCGGCGAATGGTTTCTTCCAGATACGCACGTTCCACCCGGTCTATGCCGGTGGAAGCTCGCGGACCTAACCGCGAGAAAGTCCTGCTAAGGTCAAGGACGGGGGTAGCCAAATATCGTTGCCTGCTCGCTTGGTGTTTCGGATTATTAAGACTACTCGGCCGCCCGGATCAATGGAGATATCTCGCGCAGATAGGCGGCAAACTCGTCCTGTAATTCTTCTCGTGCCAGCGCAAAACTGACGGTTGCCTGAAGGAACCCTGCCTTCGAGCCGCAGTCAAAACGCTGCCCTTCGAACTTGAGGCCATGCACGCGGCGTCCGGCGGTTATTTCGGCGGCGATCGCATCGGTCAGTTGGATTTCACCACCGGTCCCGGACTTTTGATTGTTCAGAGTCTCAAGAACATCGGGCGTCAGAATATAGCGCCCGATTACCGCAAGGTTGGAGGGTGCGCCCTCGACTTTCGGTTTCTCGACCATTCCGCGTACCGATACCAGAGAGCCGCCGTTGGCCTCTCCGTCGAGGATACCATAGGACGACGTCTTTTCGCTCGGCACCTCCATTGTGGCGACCATGCTGCCGCCGGTGGATGCATAGGCGTCGACCATCTGTTTCAGGCACGGTTTGTCCGCCGCGATCACGTCATCTGGCAGGATCACCGCGAAAGGCTCGTCTCCGATCAGCCGACGCGCGCACCAGACAGCATGGCCAAGACCCATCGCCTTGTGCTGGCGGATATAGGCGATCGCACCACTTTCCATATTCGTCGACTTCAGAATTTTCAGCAGCTCGTCCTTGCCGGACTTTTTCAGCGAAGACTCAAGCTCGGGCGCGTGATCGAAGTAATCCTCAAGCGCGTTTTTGCCGCGCGAGGTGACGAAAATGAACTCGGTGATGCCCGCTGCGCGGGCTTCGTCAATGGCGTACTGGATCAAGGGGCGATCCACCAAAGTCATGATCTCTTTGGGAACGGACTTCGTGGCGGGAAGGAAACGCGTTCCAAGCCCGGCTACGGGAAATACAGCTTTCGTTACACGTCGATTCAACTTAGACACACAAACCTCATGCAGGCTTAACGGGCCGAACGGACACACCGCACGCCCCAAAGTTACGATACAGGGTGGTCAACATCCCCACCGTACCCTGCGTAGGTTAATTTTCACCGATCCCCCTCTGCAATGCAACTCGGCCGGTTTCTTCTTCCACACGTTCGGCAAATCTGCACCACCTGAATGCCGATCCGTCCCGAAGGCTGGGCCCGAACTGGCCACCAGTCTGGACCCAGACGCCGGGTTCAACAAATGTCACATGGTGACGCAGGGTGGTGCGCGAAAAGCGAAAGACGCTGGTGCGTTGATCTGCAGGCATTTTCGCACGTTTGCCCAGAAACCGCTCGGCTATGACACAATGCCCCGGTGGGGTGGCCGGAAAGCGCAAAAAGCCCTCGGGCTGCGCATCGAACGGCCTGAAAGGCGTCAGATCCTCAACGTTTCCGGCATTCCAACCTGCCTTCAAAGTCTGAGAAAGCCGCGAGATATCACGTGGTTCGCAGGTTCCGGCGACCATGTGGCGCAGAAGCCGACGTCTTTCACGGGCCTGCAACCACTGGAAGGCCTGATCGGTCGCCCTGCCGTGTTTTCTAAGAAACAGCGCCGTGCTGCGCCCCATATCGAACAAGTCCCGAGGTCGACGCGCAGGCGTGCGACGCGCCGAAGGGGCGGTCGCGTGGTGGACTTCGGCCAGCGGCGCAACGGCGGACTTGTGGCCTGCCACAGCAAGTCGAAGCGACACATCCGTGTCGTCCAGATAGTACCGAAAGGCCTCATCGAAGCCGCCGATGTCGCACAGTGCGGCGCGGCGGATCGCGAAATTTGTGCCAACCAACTTCACGGCGCGTCCCGTTGAGATTTCGGGAATGAAAGGCGTCATATCCGGCGATTGTTCAATGTGGGTCTGGGCGTGAGCGTCCACCGATTCGGCACGGGACTGGAAGCTTATGCCGTTGCGGCCACGGACATAGCCGACCGACGCGGACGCTCCCGTGGCGGCCAGCGACTGCGTATGAAAGCGCAGCCAGAGCGGTTCGGGAACCGCATCGTCGTCGATGAACGCCACAATATCGCCAGCCGCCTGCGCCAATCCAAGATTGCGTGTGCGCGCGATGTTCGCCTCGTTGGCTTCAATGATCTTAACAAGTGAAAGGGCGCGATGTTCGCCAATCGCCTGCAATCCTGAGGCGTCAGCGGCGATAATGATTTCGAAGTTTGGATAGTCGAGTTGAGTCAGCGCGGTCAGACAGCGCCGCAACCACATGGGTCGCTGGTGGCTGGCGACGATGACGCTGATTGAAGGAGCATCCGTCGCGGCCATGCGCTATTCCGGTTTCAGATCAACGCCGCGCGAATAAGCCAGGAAATGCGGGTTCCGGAAGTCGGCCTTGCCATAGCGCAGCGATTTCAGCGTCGATCGGTCCACCACCTCGCCGCCTGCCCCACGCAGGACCGCATCACCGGCAGCCGTGTCCCACTCCATCGTCGGGCCGAGGCGCGGATAGAAGTCAGCTTCGCCGACCGCAACGAGGCAGAACTTCAGCGACGAACCGGCCGCCACGCTGTCTGCCACGTTGTAGCGGTCGATATAGGACTCAAGTTCAGGGCTGCGGTGCGATTTCGAGGCGACGACGCGCAACGCCGTGTTATCGGGCGCACCGACGCAAAGCCGTGTCACCGGTCCTGGAGTATCCTTGGCGAACTCGCCGGTTTCCTCGACCGAACCGCCGGTGGCGGCGGTGTAGAACAACCGCCCCTTGGCCGGTGCGAACACAACACCAAGTGTCGGCACGCCATCTTCGACAAGCGCAATGTTGACGGTGAAATCGCCGCGCCGCTGCACGAATTCCTTGGTGCCGTCCAGCGGGTCAACGATGATGAAGGTCGACACCGACTGATTGTGCGTCTCGGATTGTTCTTCGGTCACAAGCGGAATCTTCTCAAATGCGGCGCGCAACCCCGCCGAGATCACCCGGTCTGCGGCCTCGTCGGCCTGGGTCACCGGGCTGTCGTCGGATTTGGCGCGAACGTCGAAATCGTCGCGGCCATAGACTTCCATGATCGCGTCACCGGCCAAAATCGCGAGGCGGCGAAATGTTGCAACCATGTCGGCTCGGTCATAATCCGCCATCGGGCATCCCTTGGTTCTGGAAAACTCTGCTGTCTCAGGGTTATGATGTTCGAACGGGGCAACGACAAGAGGCGACGGCGCAAAGACGCTGCGGTTCTGGTCAGGATTGAGCGAGACACTGGATGTTTCAGGCAGAAGGCAGATCATCAACTGTGCAGGGTGCGGCGACGCTTCTTGTGCTGGTCTACCATAATTCCGTGCGTTCGATCCGCAAATCCCACCGAAACGCGGCCATCGCGATCCTGTTCAACATTCTGCAAAAGCTGGTCATGGTTCTGGCTTTCTTCCTTCTGCTCGATATTCTCGGGCTGAGGCGACTGGCCATCCGGGGCGACTTCCTGCTTTACGTCATGTCCGGCATTTTCGTCTTTGTTGCCCACGTCAAGTCGGTCGGAGCGGTCATGGGGTCAGAAGGCCCGACGTCGCCGATGATGCAGCATCGCCCGATGAATCAGGTCATTGCGGTATGTGCGGCGGCGCTGGGCGCGCTTTACATTCAGGCCGTATCGATGATCGCAATCCTGCTGGTCTATCATCTGGTCTGGACGCCAATCGAGATTTTCCAGCCCTTTGGCGCCGCCATGATGCTGTTGCTGTCGTGGTTCTCTGGCTGTTCCGTGGGCATGGTGTTGCTGGCGTTGAAACCCTGGTTCCCGAAAACGACGGCCATCTTCATGCAGATCTACTCGCGCGCGAATATGTTTGCGTCAGGCAAGATGTTTGTGGCCAACACGTTGCCCGCGCATATGGTTGCCCTGTTCGACTGGAATCCGCTGTTCCATATCATTGATCAGGGGCGCGGTTATATTTTCGTGAACTACAACCCGATGAAATCTTCGCTGATGTATCCGTTCTGGGTATCCTTGGCCCTGCTTGCGATCGGGATCATCGGGGTCTTCTACACATCACGTCACGCGTCGCTCAGTTGGGATGCCGCGCGGTGATCCGCGTCTTTTGCATACTTCTGGCGCTGGTCTCTCCTGCGGCGGCCTCGCAACATTCCTGGCCCGCGCTTCATGATGTGATCGGTGTCGACGAGGGCGACGTCCTGAACCTGCGCGCCGCGCCGGATATCACAGCCGAGGTGCTGGACACGCTGTCCGCCGATGCCTCGGATATCGAAGTCATCCGCCCGAATGAGGACCTGACCTGGGGTCTTGTCAATGTGGGCGAGCGCACGGGCTGGGTGTCACTGACGTACTTAGCACAGCAAGCCAGACAGCCTGCTTCCGCCTTCGTCGACATAACACAATGCTTTGGCACCGAGCCGTTCTGGTCGCTCAGTTACAAACAGCCCGCGATACGCCTGTCGATGCCGGATGTGCCGCCCGCCGAGGGTTTTATTTCGGGACTTTTCAAATCCCGGTCACAATCGGACCGATACTTCTATCGTGGCAGCATGATGACGCCCGATGCGGGACCGATCGAGGTCGATTTGTCCATCCGGCTGCGCGCTTGCAGCGACGGCAGGTCGGACCGGGCCTATGGGATTGAGGTCGATATGCTGGTCACGGACAACAATACCGAAGACGGCTTTCGCCAGCCCGGACTGTTCTCGGGCTGCTGCACTATTGCGCCACCCGCAGAGTGACGTTGATACGCCCGCCCTCGGGTAACACTTCGCCCTCTCCGAATTTGATACGGTCGATCCCGTGAAAGGCCAGCCGCGCTTCGCCCGCTAGGACCGCCACATCCCCGGAGTTGAGCCAGCGGCTTTTGGTCGGATCCTTCCGCGAATGCCCGCCAACGCGAAACAACCCCGGATCGCCGAGCGAAATTGACACCACAGGCCAGCGCGGATCGGCCTCGTCCTTGTCCTGATGCAGACCCATCTTCGCTCCCTCGCCGTAGAAATTCACAAGACAGCTGTCAGGGTCGCGATCCACACCGGATACCGCGCGCCAGACGGCAAGAACCGACGCGGGAATATCCGGCCAGGCGCCTCCATCTGCGTGGCACGGCGCATAGCGATAACCCGCCTTGTCCGTGACCCAGCCTACTTCGCCGGCGGCGGTCATCCGTACACTCATCTTTTGACCACCCGGCGTTTCATATTGCCGAAGCGGCGCCGCCCGCGCCACATCACGCAACTCTGCCAACATCGCCGACTGCGCCGCGTCGTCCAGCCACCCAGACCAGATCGTCACTCCGTTCAGATCGACTGGCGCGTCCGGTTCCGTGTCAAACAGATCAACCATTGAAAAAGATTCCTATAATTGGACCAAAACCCCCGCCACCACGGCTTGCAGGCCCATATTCACCTCCCTATATACCCCACGAAGCCGTGATGAACCGTTTGGGGGAGTCACATTCCTTGGGATGGGACCTGAGGTGCCATAATGGGCCCGGGCCCCAACAATCGCCAGAGTTAGAGGATTTAGAGCATGGGTAAAGTCATCGGTATTGACCTTGGTACCACCAACAGCTGCGTCGCCATCATGGACGGCAGCCAGCCAAGGGTCATCGAGAACGCAGAAGGCGCACGCACGACACCGTCGATCGTGGCTTTCAAAGACGACGAACGCCTCGTCGGTCAGCCTGCCAAACGCCAGGCCGTCACCAACCCTGAAAACACCGTATTCGCGGTGAAGCGCCTGATCGGCCGCCGGGTGGATGATGATGCGGTTACAAAAGACAAGGCAATCGTCCCTTACGACATCGTCGATGGCGGCAATGGAGACGCATGGGTCAAAGCCGGTGAGAAGAAGTATTCTCCTTCACAGATTTCGGCCTTTATCCTTGGCAAAATGAAAGAGACCGCCGAGAGCTATCTTGGCGAAGAAGTCACGCAAGCCGTTATCACGGTTCCTGCGTATTTCAACGACGCCCAGCGTCAGGCCACCAAGGACGCCGGCAAGATCGCCGGTCTGGAAGTGCTGCGGATCATCAACGAGCCGACAGCCGCCGCACTTGCCTATGGTCTCGACAAGAAAGAAACGAAAACCATCGCGGTCTATGACCTTGGTGGCGGTACGTTCGACATTACCATTCTTGAGATTGACGACGGTCTGTTCGAAGTGAAATCTACCAACGGCGACACGTTCCTCGGCGGTGAAGACTTCGACATGCGCATCGTCAATTACCTCGCCGACGAGTTCAAAAAGGAACACGGCGCGGATCTGAAGAAAGACAAGATGGCGCTGCAGCGTCTCAAGGAAGCTGCTGAAAAAGCGAAAATCGAGTTGTCTTCGTCCAGCCAGACCGAGATCAACCAGCCGTTCATTTCGATGGACAAGGAATCGGGCCAGCCGTTGCACATGGTTATGAAGCTGACCCGCGCCAAGCTGGAAAGCCTGGTGTCTGACCTGATCAAGAACTCGATCAAGCCATGTCAGGCGGCTTTGAAAGACGCTGGCCTCTCGACCTCCGACATTGACGAGATTGTTCTCGTCGGTGGTATGACCCGTATGCCGCGCGTCGTCGAAGAAGTGACCAAGTTCTTCGGAAAAGAGCCGCACAAGGGTGTGAACCCGGACGAAGTGGTTGCCTTGGGTGCTGCCATTCAGGCCGGCGTTCTGCAGGGTGATGTGAAAGACGTCGTTCTTCTGGACGTGACACCGCTTTCGCTTGGAATCGAAACGCTCGGTGGCGTGTTCACACGCCTGATCGACCGCAACACGACGATCCCGACGAAGAAGTCGCAGATCTTCTCGACCGCGGAAGATAACCAGAACGCCGTGACGCTGCGCGTGTTCCAGGGCGAGCGCGAAATGGCCTCCGACAACAAATTGCTGGGCCAATTCAACCTTGAGGACATCCCGCCAGCACCACGCGGCATGCCACAGATCGAAGTGACCTTTGACATCGACGCCAACGGCATCGTTGAGGTGACCGCAAAAGACAAGGGCACCGGTAAAGAGCACAAGATCACGATCCAGGCATCCGGTGGTCTTTCGGACGAGGATATCGAAAAGATGGTCAAGGACGCCGAGGCGAACGCCGAAGCCGACAAGGGCCGCAAGGATCTCGTCGAAGCCAAGAACGCGGCAGAAAGCCTCATCCACTCGACCGAAAAGGCGATGGAAGAGCACAAAGACAAGGTCGACCCAACCACGATCGAAGCGATCGAGCTGGCGATTGCCAACCTGACCGAACAGATGGAAACCGAAGATGCGGGCAAAATCCGCGGCGGCATCCAGAACGTGACCGAAGCGGCAATGAAGCTGGGCGAAGCGATCTACAAGGCGCAACAGGAAGAGTCCGGTGAGGGCGAACCTGAAGAAGAAATGCGCGGCGTAGATGACGACATTGTTGATGCCGACTTCGAAGATCTCGACAACGACAAGCGCGCTTAAACGGCGACGCGTCTGACGCGAAAAAGGCCGGCCTGACATGTTCGGGCCGGTCCTCGCGTTCCAAGGGGACGACACCAGATGGCAAAGCGCGATTATTACGAGGTGCTCGGGGTCTCGAAGGGCGCGTCGGCGGACGAAATCAAGAAGGGCTATCGTCAGAAGGCGAAAGAGCTTCATCCTGATCGCAACTCCGGCAATCCAAACGCTGAAACCCAGTTCAAGGAAGCGAACGAAGCCTATGAGGTTCTAAAGGACGCCGACAAGAAGGCGGCCTACGATCGCTTTGGTCATGCCGCTTTCGAAGGCGGCATGGGCGGCGGGCGACCCGGCGGTTTTGGTGGCGGCGGACAGGGAGATTTCGCCTCCGCATTCTCGGATGTCTTCGACGATCTGTTCGGCGATATGATGGGCGGACGTCGTGGCGGCGGTGGCAATCGCGCGGTGCGAGGCTCGGACTTGCGCTATAACTTGCGGATTTCATTGGAAGAAGCCTTCTCCGGCCTGCAAAAAACAGTTCAGGTTCCAACGGCAGTAGGATGCGACGTCTGCAGTGGAACCGGCGCTCAAGGCGGTGCCGAACCCACATCCTGCCCAACCTGCTCCGGCATGGGAAAGGTGCGGGCGCAACAGGGTTTCTTCACAGTAGAACGTACCTGCCCGACCTGCTCGGGCATGGGCCAGATCATCCAGAATCCCTGCAAGAACTGCGGCGGCGCAGGCCGTGTTGAAAAGGGCCGCTCGCTTTCGGTCAACATCCCCGCTGGCGTCGAAACCGGCACCCGCATCCGCCTTGCTGGCGAAGGCGAAGCGGGCCTGCGCGGCGGCCCGACGGGTGATCTCTACATCTTCATAGAGGTCACTGAACATAACCTGTTCCAACGAGACGGCGCTCAGCTTTACTGCCGCGTACCTGTGTCCATGACCATCGCGGCCATGGGTGGCGATATCGAAGTGCCAACCATCGACGGTGGTCGCAGCCGCGTCAAAGTCCCCGCAGGCAGCCAGTCAGGCCGACAAATGCGCCTGCGCTCCAAGGGTATGCCAGCGCTGCGCGGCGGTCCGGCTGGTGATATGCTGATCGAATTGGCGGTCGAAACACCGGTCAATCTGACATCAAAGCAAAAAGACCTCCTGAAAGAATTCGAAAAGCTGTCCGAGGAAAACAACCCCGAGACGTCCGGCTTCTTCAAAAAGGTCAAAACGTTCTGGGACAGCATGAAGGGTTGAACCTGCCCACCGGTAAAGCCCGGCGCGCTTTGTATGAAATGCAGCGCCCTTCCCTAATTCCGGGCCACGTGGGCACGATCCCTCCAAACCAACCTGAACACTCGCGTTAACGGTAACAGACGTTAAGGTTAACGCCCCCCTTCTTCTGTTTCAAAGTATCCTGGGGGAGCGCACAGCGCGGGGGCAAAGCCCCTATGAAATCGTTGAAATCCGAACCGCCATTAACGTGATCTTCACCGCAAACCGGTCAGCCTCATCCCATGGCCGAACCATCTCTCAATGACCCCCCGCTTCCGCTCTTCGAAGGGCAGGAACTTATCGTGACCGGCGCGAAGGGACAGATGCCCTCCTATATCGCGAACCACCGAAAGCGTCTGCGCGACCGCTTCACAAAGGCCGGGACGAACGCCTTGCCCGACTATGAATTACTTGAACTTGTCCTTTTCCGTTCCCTTCCGCGTTGCGATGTCAAACCCGTGGCCAACCGACTGCTTCAGACCTTCGGCGATTTCAATCGCGTCCTGTCGGTGTCAACTTCGCGCCTCACCGACGTCCGCGGCGTCGGCGCAGCCGTTGCCAGCGACCTCAAACTGATCGAAGCGGCGGCCCACCGCATGGCACAGTCCCGCATCCTGCAATTGCCGGTTTTGTCCTCATGGGATGCCCTTCTGGACTATTGCCGCACAGCCATGGCACACCTTGAAACCGAGCAGTTCCGCGTGCTTTTCCTGAACCGCAAGAACGTCCTGATCGCGGACGAGGCGCAGGCAAGGGGTACAGTCGATCACGTCCCTGTCTATCCGCGCGAGGTCATCAAGCGCGCCCTGGAACTCAATGCCTCGGCGCTGATCCTGATCCACAATCACCCCTCCGGCGACCCAACTCCCTCGCAGAGCGATCGTGAAATGACGACACAAATCGAAAGCGCGGCGCGGGCGCTTGGACTTACCGTTCACGACCACCTGATTATCGGGAAGTCCGCCGAATTCTCGTTTAAAAGTGCGGGCTATCTTTAGCGCGCGGCCAGCCGAACATCATTGAACAACATGGTCAGCGACACAATATCCCCAAGGTTATCACAGCTTGGCATCGTCAATCGCACCTCGCGCGAACTGAGCCCTCCCAGCGGATCGCTCTGAAGCGCCAAAACATCTGCAATCCGACCGCAAGTCTGCGACGTTACCTCGGCTTCGGCCAAAAGGCGAACTGAAGTGGCGCTAATTGGAAAGGTATACACCTCGGCCATCGCTCCTGAGCCGTCGCCAAGCTGCGTCATGAATCCCGTCGTGCTGCCGAGATCGGCAAATCCGTGTTTGGCCGCGTGAATATGGCCCTCTGCGCCGAAGTCTGCGTCACCGACAAAGGCATGAAGTCCAAGCACTTTTGAACCGCCCCAGACAAGCGCGCCGCGCGTCAGCCGTCCCGCTTCCGGCACCGATACTGAAACGCTTTCGCTCAAACCGTCGGGAAACCGAACCGCGACAACTGGTGTCGCCGTCAACGCAGGAAGATCAACGGACAGACGACCGTCTTCATCAAGAGCCCAGTCCACCACCATACCGGCTTGCGCCACGGTAACGACCTCTCCACCCGAACAGGGTGCCGCGATCTCCAGCCAGATCAGTCCGGCGTCCCCGGCAATCGCGTCGACTTCGATGCGACAAGGCGCGCCAAGGGGCCGCGCGGAGGCGTCCTCCTGGGGCGGTTCGGGAAGAGGCGGGTCATCGGTGATGCGATCACTCGGAGCGAACTCAGGCGTCTTGAAAGGCGTGAGGGTTGCGGCGGGCGGAACCGGAAGACCCGGAGCTTGCGAAGCGCGGCGCAAATCGCGCTCAACCTCCTTCGCGCCGCTGCGCACGGCAACATGCATGTCCCGCGCCAGCACATTCTGCATGATATGCCCTGCAGAAAACGCCAAGAGCATAACCGACACAATCAAGATGACGCGCCGCCGGGTTGCGGTGTTCAAAACGCTCAAGTCTGCCTCCGTTTCAGTGCACGTAAACGCACCGGGCCAGTCGTTTGTGCCAGCCATCCGTTGAGAAAACCTTACCCCAAATCAAACAGCGCCGCGCATCATTCGACACGCGGCGCTGAATTTATCAACAGTTTGAAGCGATTACGCCACAGGCTTTCAGAGCGAGCCGTGGCAGTGTTTGAACTTCTTTCCTGATCCACACGGGCAACTGTCATTGCGCCCCGGATTGCCCCAACTCGTCGGATCATCCGCGACAAAGCCGGCGTCAATCGCCTCTTGCGTCGGCGCAGGCAAGACCGGCTCGGCAACTGCTGGCGCGGCAGCCGCCCTTTGTTGGGCAAGCATCTGCTGCATCATAGCCTGCTGCTCTTCTTCCGACATGGGACGGATCTGCGCAAGTTTCTCGGTAACTTCCCCGCGCAGGCCATCCAGAAGACCTTCGAACAACTGGAACGCCTCGGTCTTGTATTCGTTCAGCGGGTCGCGCTGCGCGTAGGACCGGAAGCCCACAACCGACCGCAGATGCTCAAGCGTCAGAAGATGCTCGCGCCATTTGGCGTCCATGGTCTGCAAAAGGATCTGCTTTTCAATCGAGCGCATATTGGACGCGCCGAATTGCTCGCCTTTTTCTTTCATGAAGGCCGCGGCAGCTTCGTAGAGTCGATCGCGGATTTCCTCGTCATCCACGCCCTCTTCATTGCCCCAGTCAACCACCGGCACCGAAATGCCCAGTCTTTCCAGCAAAACCGCAGCCAGACCTTCTGTATCCCACTGATCCGCATAGGATTTCGGAGGAATATAGGTGTCGACCAGATCGTCGATGACCTGATCCCGCATGTCTTGAACGATCTCTTCAAGCTCATCGGCTTCCATGATCTCGCGCCGCTGACCAAAGATGACCTTTCGCTGGTCGTTCATCACATCGTCGAACTTCAGCAGTTGCTTGCGAATGTCGAAGTTGCGCCCTTCGACCTTTGCCTGCGCACGCTCAAGCGATTTGTTCACCCACGGATGCTTGATCGCCTCGCCTTCGTTCATGCCCAGCGTGGACAAGACCTTGTCCAGACGCTCGGAGCCGAAAATCCGCATCAGGTCGTCTTCAAGGCTCAGGAAGAATGACGACCGGCCCGGATCACCCTGACGACCGGAGCGACCACGCAACTGGTTGTCGATCCGACGGCTTTCGTGGCGTTCGGTTGCAAGTACATAAAGACCTCCCGCCGCGATGACTTTCGCCTTGTTGTCCGCCACCTCGTCTTCAATCCGTGCGCGCAGCGCCTCGGGATCAGCCTCGGGGTCTTCCGCCAAAGCCTGAAGCACGCGCATTTCGACGTTACCGCCAAGCTGAATGTCCGTGCCGCGACCAGCCATGTTGGTCGCAATCGTCACCGCGCCAAGCTTGCCGGCGTCTGCAACAATCTGCGCTTCCTTCTCGTGCTGGCGGGCGTTTAGAACGTTGTGAGGGATACCCTCTTTTTCCAAAAGCTGCGCCAGAAACTCGGAACGCTCAATCGAGGTCGTGCCGACCAGAACCGGCTGCCCGGTTTCGTTGGCGGCCTTTATCTCTTTCACGATACCGTCGAATTTTTCCTGAGCGGTGCGATAAATCTGGTCGTCTTCGTCGACGCGCGCGACCGGACGGTTCGTGGGAATTTCCACTACCCCCAGCCCATAGATCTCGGCAAATTCGTCCGCTTCCGTCGACGCCGTGCCGGTCATTCCAGCCAGCTTGTCGTAAAGGCGGAAATAGTTCTGGAAGGTCACCGATGCCAGAGTGACGTTCTCGGGCTGAATGCTGACGCCTTCTTTCGCCTCAATCGCCTGATGCAGACCATCGGACAGGCGGCGGCCCGTCATCATGCGTCCCGTGAATTCATCAATCAGCACAATCGAGTTGTCGCGGACGATGTAGTCCTTGTCCTTGGTGAACAGCTTGTGCGCCCGAAGGCCCTGATTGACGTGATGCACGATCGTTGTCGATTCCGGGTCGTAAAGCGACTGTTCCGCTGGAAGCAAGCCCGTCTCGTGCAGGCGTTGTTCCAGAAACTCGTTGCCCTCATCCGTGTAGGTTACGTTGCGGGTCTTTTCATCCAGCGTGAAATGCTCTTCGGCAATCTCGGGGATCAGTTTGTTGATCGTGACGTAAAGCTCGGAGCGATCCTGGGCCGGACCCGAAATGATCAGTGGTGTCCGCGCTTCGTCGATCAGGATCGAGTCGACTTCGTCCACAATCGCGAAGTAATGCCCGCGCTGCGCCATATCGATCAGGTTCGACTTCATGTTGTCGCGCAGGTAATCGAAACCAAGCTCGTTGTTCGTGGCGTATGTAATATCGGCTTTATACGCCTCTTTCTTTTCGTCCTCGGGCTGCTGCGGATACACCGCACCCGTCGTCATACCCAAGGCCGCAAAGACCTTGCCCATCCACGCGGCGTCACGTCGAACCAGATAATCGTTCACCGTCACGATGTGGACAGCGCCACCCGTCAGGGCATTCAGATAGGCCGGGAAGGTGGCCACAAGGGTCTTGCCCTCACCCGTCTTCATCTCGGCGATATTACCGCGGTGCATGAAGATGCCGCCGATAAGCTGCACATCAAAGGCGCGCAGCCCCAAGGCCCGTTTTGCCGCCTCGCGACAGTTCGCGAAGGCCTCGGGAAGGATGTGCTCAAGGCTCTCGCCCTCGGCCACACGCTTTTTGAATTCTTCCGTCTTGGCGATCAGCCCAGCGTCATCAAGCGCGGCAAAGTCCGGCTCCAGCGCGTTGATCTTGTCGACGATCGGCCCAGTGGCCCTTACCTGTCGATCGTTTGCGGTCCCAAAGACCTTTTTCGTAATCGTTCCGAATCCAAGCATCTGCCAACCTTAACGTGCGTGTCTGACGAGAACGTGTGAGGAGTTCCGCTTGCCCGTAACTCTGGCCCGCCATAGAAGGGCAAAACGAAACCGCTCACCCGAGTTCAACGGGATGTAAGCGCGCGGTTTCACACTGTCAACGTCGCCTACCGCTGCGGCACCGAGAGAGGGTAAATAATGGCTTTTAAACAGACGTTTTCTGCAGCTTGTGTTGCGCTTTTCGCGCTATCTACGCCAATCCACGCTGAGGGTCACGCATCCGCCGATACGGTTGTGGCGACGGTGAATGGTGTGGATATCACACTGGCGCACATGATCGTGTTGAAACAGCGCCTGCCCGCTCAGTATCAGTCACTACCGGCGGACGTGCTCTTCAACGGCATTCTGGATCAACTGGTGCAGCAAACTGTTCTGGGTCAATCGGGCGACGGCCTGTCCCCCGGATCGCAAGCCACGCTGGAAAACGAGGAGCGTGCCTTGCGCGCTTCCGAGCTGATCCAGGGCATCACCGACGAGGCGATCACGGACGAAGCTCTTCAGGCGGCCTATGAGGAAACCTATGCTGAGATCGATGCCGAAACCGAGTACAACGCCTCGCACATCCTCGTCGAAACCGAAGAAGAGGCTTTGGCCATCATCGAGGAAATCGCGGCAGGTGCAGAATTCGCTCTGGTGGCGCAGGAAAAATCAACCGGACCTTCCGGCCCGAACGGCGGCCAGCTTGGCTGGTTCGGTACCGGCGCAATGGTCGCTCCGTTTGAAGAAGCGGTCGTCGCGATGGAGGCAGGCACAGTGTCCGCGCCTGTCCAGACGCAGTTCGGCTGGCATGTCATCCGCCTGAACGAAACCCGCGTGACCGAAGCCCCGCCACTTGAAGCCGTGCGCGGTGATCTGATCGCTCAGTTGCGCCAGGTGGCCGTGGAAGCCCGCGTCGCTGAATTGACCGAAGGCGCCGATATCACGCGCATCACAATCGAAGAGATCGATCCGGCACTGCTCGACGATCTTTCCCTGCTGGAGAAATAAACCATGGCTGGCCCCTTGCCTGTCTCCCCTTTGGCACCAAAGGGCGGTTTCCCCGACCTTCCGGTGATCGACGGCGTCCGCTTTGCGACAATCGCGGCGGGTGTCAAATATCAGGGTCGCACTGACGTCATGCTGGCCGAACTATCGCCGGGCACGACAATTGCGGGAACTTTCACGCGCTCGAAAACACGGGCTGCGCCCGTGCTGGACTGTCAGGAAAAGCTGGGCGGGCCGTCCGACGGTGCTGCGGCTATCCTCGTGAACTCGGGTAACTCCAACGCATTCACCGGCATAAAGGGTGTGGAGGCCGTGCAAGCGCTGACGGCAACGGTGGCGTCAACAATCAACGTTCCGGCAGCGCGCGTCTTTACCTCGTCGACCGGCGTCATCGGTCAGCCCTTGCCCTACGAGCGGATCACACGCGTCATCTCTGATCTTGGCAACTCACTGAAAGCCGACGGCATCGCAGACGCGGCCAAAGCGATCATGACAACCGACACCTTTCCAAAGGGCGCGGCGCAGACCGTCGAAATCGACGGCAAGACAGTCTCTATCGCGGGGATTGCAAAGGGTTCCGGCATGATCGCCCCCGATATGGCGACGATGCTGGTCTATATCTTCACGGACGCAAAAGTCGGTTTTGACGATCTTCAGCCTCTGGTGTCTGGCCTGTGCAACGGCACGTTCAACTGCATTACGGTAGACAGCGATACGTCCACGTCGGACACGCTTCTTGTTGCTGCAACCGGCGCGTCAGGTGTGGACGTTGCGGGCAATGGCCGCTTTGCGGCCGCCCTTTTCGACGTCATGAACGATCTTGCCAAACAGGTCGTTCGCGACGGCGAGGGCGCAACGAAGTTCGTGACCGTTTCGGTAAATGGCGCGACCTCGGACGCGGACGCGAAACAAGTCGCGATGGCCATCGCCAATTCGCCACTTGTCAAAACCGCGATTGCCGGAGAGGACGCAAACTGGGGTCGCGTTGTCATGGCCGTCGGAAAATCCGGCGCAGAGGCCGACCGCGACCGCTTGTCGATCTGGTTCGGAAAAGTCGAAGTCGCCCGGAATGGTCAGGTTGCTGACGGTTATGACGAGGCTGCGGCCACCGAGCATATGAAAGGCGACGAAGTGTACATTGGCGTCGATCTTGGTATCGGCGAAGGCAAGTCGACCGTCTACACTTGCGACCTCACCGCACAATATATCGCCATCAACGCAGACTATCGGTCGTGAAATCAGTGCTCGTCTCTGCGGTCGCACTTGTCGACCCTGACGGGCGCGTTCTCATCGCCCAACGCCCGGAGGGCAAGTCCATGGCCGGCCTCTGGGAGTTTCCCGGTGGAAAGGTCGAACCCGGCGAAACGCCGGAAGCAGCCCTGATTCGAGAACTTCGAGAAGAACTTGGGATCGACACATGGGCCAGTTGCCTCGCGCCGTTGACCTTCGCAAGTCATTCCTACGACGATTTTCACCTCCTCATGCCGCTCTTTGCGTGTCGCAAATGGCAAGGCACGCCAGTGGCGCAGGAAGGCCAGACACTAAGGTGGGTATTCGCCCGTGATCTGCGCGAATACCCGATGCCCCCCGCCGATATTCCGCTGATCCCAATTCTGCGCGACTGGCTATAGGCGATCGTATCGTGAGCATTTGCGCACTTTGTGCGCACAATAACTTGTATCAATTGTAACAGTTTCGTGTAATTTTATCTCACCGATGGCGGGGGCGACGGTGTGATTAGAACGATCCTTCTGGGAAGTTGCGTGTTTGTGCAGGGGCGCTTTGTCCACGCGCTCTCGGACGGACGTATTGCTATCAAAGTGGGCCAACGACTTTTTTACGGACGCCCGGTCTGACCCCTCATCCGAAGCGGTAAGCTCACGGAAACCTGTGCGAACCTACAGGTTAAGGCAAAGGCGCGTCGTCAAGGAGACGGCGCGCCTTTTGCTTTTTCTGGCACTTCCTACAGCCAAATACGCGCTGAATAGAGCTTTGAGCGATCTTTTCGGTTTTGCGCTCCCGCACGCCCCTGCTGTCGGGCGATTTCCTGTTCGCGGGCCCGTCGATCGGTTGCGCCGTTCATTCCGGCAAAGACAAAATGGCTGAGTTTCATGGCGTCGGTTCCTTTTGCTTGTCATTTTCATCTGGTTGGTAAGACTGAGAATGACCGTCCGGCTTCTCTGGTGATATCGGACAGATGTCCCAAGTCAGGTGCTGGCGTGCAGAAAGTGATAGGACAGATGACCCGACGTGCCGGAAAATGACGCCCGTTCGCTTCATCGAAACGCACGATGGGCTGTCGCTTGCGTGGTCCCGAACCGGAAAGGGGCCGCCTTTGGTGAAAGCGGCAGCTTGGTTGACGCACCTTGAGTACGATGCCGAAAGCCCGGTCTGGTCTCACTGGGTGCGCTTTCTTGAAGGCCATTTCGACTATCTGAGATACGATGAACGCGGTTGCGGACTGTCGGACCGCAAGACCGGGGCGCTGAACCTGACGTCGTGGACGAATGACCTTGAACGGGTCATAGATGCCGCCAAAATACCAAAGCCCTTCGCGCTTCTGGCAATGTCCCAAGGCACCGGCGCTGCTGTTGAATATGCGGCCAGACATCCTGAAGACGTATCGCATCTGATCCTCTGTGGCGGGTATGCGCGCGGGGTCAATCACCGCAACAACCCCGAAGCCGCGAAGTTCTATGCGGCGATCATCGACGTGTTCCGTATGGGCTGGGATTCGTCAAACCCGACCTTTCGCGAGGTTTTTACCAAGCGGTTCATCCCCGATGGAAACCCGGAGAAAGTCCAATGGTTCAATGATCTTTGCGGCCGCGCCACGTCTCCCGAGATCGGAGCCGAATTGCTTGCTGCACGAGGTGACATGGATGCAACCGCAGCCCTGAGAAACGTTGAATGCCCGACTCTGGTCATTCACGCCAAGGGCGACAACATTGCACCGCTGGAAGAAGCGCGCTTTCTGGCCCGCTCAATTCCGTCCGCTGAACTTGTCGTGCTGCCGTCCAACAATCACATCCTTCAGGAACAAGAGCCGGCCTGGGAGGCATTTTGCACGCAGATTCTCGCGTTCGTTGGAGCATCCGCGCCCGAGACCTCGAACCCGCTCACACCCCGCGAGCGTCAGGTTCTGGACGGGATTTGCGCCGCGAAGAGCAACAAGGAAATCGCACGCGATCTTGGGGTGAGCGACAAGACGGTGCGCAACCAGATCACTGGCATTTTCGCCAAACTCGGTGTCAGCACGCGCCAGGAAGCCATTCTGAAAATGCAGCGTCCCTGAAACGAAAAAAGCCCCGCTGGATAGCGGGGCTTTTTCCAAACTGTGACGCCGTTTACTTCAGCGAACGCTCGACCTCTTCGCGCTCGAAGATCTCGATCACGTCATCGGGGCGGATATCTTCGTAGTTCTCGAACGCCATACCGCATTCCTGACCGGACTGAACCTCGGGCACTTCGTCCTTGAAGCGCTTGAGGGTCTTCAGCGTCCCTTCGTGGATCACAACATCGTCGCGCAGAAGACGCACACCCGCCGAACGACGCGCAACACCTTCAGTCACAAGACAACCGGCAACCTTGCCAACATTAGAGACCTTGAAGACCTCTTTGATCTTTGCGTAGCCGATGAACTTTTCGCGGACCTCGGCGGACAACAGACCCGATGCGGCCGCTTTGACGTCGTCCACAAGGTCGTAGATCACGCTGTAATAGCGGATTTCAACGCCCTTCTGGTTGGCCGAATTCCGCGCCGGAGCATTGGCACGCACGTTGAAGCCGATCACAGGCGCACCGCTGGCTTCCGCCAGACCGATGTCGCTTTCGGTGATCGCGCCAACGCCGGAATGAAGAACGCGGACACGCACTTCGTCGTTGCCGATTTTCTCCATCGCCTGCACGATCGCTTCCGCGGAACCCTGCACGTCGGCTTTGACCAGAATTGGCAACTCGCTGACGTCTTCGTTCGCCTTGGCGTTGGCCATCAGCTGATCCAGCGTGACCGCCGCACCTGCTGCTGCGCGTTTGTCCTTGGCGGCTTTCTCGCGGTACTCCGCGATTTCGCGCGCCTGCGCTTCCGTTTCAACAACGTTCAACACGTCGCCTGCTTCCGGCGTGCCGTTCAGACCCAGCACCTCGACAGGCACGGATGGTCCAGCCTCTTTCACACGCTCGCCATGGTCGTTTTCCATCGCGCGCACACGGCCCCACTGCTCGCCCACGACGAAGATATCGCCCTGACGAAGCGTGCCGTTCTGCACAAGAACCGTCGCGACAGGACCGCGACCTACATCAAGTTGGGCTTCGATTACCGCACCGGTCGCGGCGCGATTCGGGTTGGCCTTCAGTTCCAGAATCTCCGACTGAAGCGCAATCGCCTCAAGCAGATCGTCCAGACCCGTGCCGTTGATCGCAGACACTTCGACGTCCTGCACATCGCCCGACATTTTCTCGACGATCACTTCGTGCTGAAGCAGATCGGTCCGCACCTTGTCAGGGTTGGCATCCGGACGGTCGATCTTGTTGATCGCCACGATCATCGGCACTTTGGCCGCTTTCGCATGGTTGATCGCTTCGATCGTCTGCGGCATCACCGCATCGTCGGCTGCCACAACCAGAACAACAATGTCCGTCACTTGCGCACCACGCGCCCGCATTGACGTGAATGCCGCATGGCCCGGAGTATCGAGGAACGTCAGTTTATTGCCGCCCTGTTCGACCTGATACGCACCGATGTGCTGCGTGATACCGCCAGCCTCACCTGCCACAACCTTTGCGTTGCGGATCGCGTCCAGAAGCGATGTCTTGCCGTGGTCAACGTGACCCATAACGGTGATTACAGGAGGACGATCCTGAAGATCCTCTTCCTTGTCTTTGACCGTCTCGATGACCTGCTCGACATCCGAGTCAGAGACGCGCTGCACCTTGTGACCGAATTCCTCGATAATCAGCTCGGCTGTATCGGCGTCAATCGTCTGGTTCTGAGTCGCCATGATACCACTGGTCATCAGCGATTTCACCACGTCGGCCACACGCTCGGACATGCGGTTTGCAAGTTCACCAACGGTAATCGCCTCGGGCAATTGCACCGTACGCATGACCTTTTCACGCTCGACAGTCCCGCCCATCGCCTTTTGACGGGCGCGTTCCTGTTTGCGCTTCATGGCGGCCATGGACTTCTGACGTCCACCTTCACCACCGGTCAAAGCCTGGTTCAGCGTCAGCTTGCCGCCACGACGACCACCGTCATCGCGCGTTGGCTTCGCCTTGCGGGTTTCGCGATCATCGCCGCGGTCGCGACGCGGTGCCGCTGCCGGTTTGGTCGCATTGCTGCGAGGGGCAGCGTCAGGTGTAGGCTCGGACGGAACCGCAGGCGCATCGGCGCGCGCTTTGGCTTCGGCCGCTTCCCGCGCAAGGCGCTCGTCTTCCTCGGCCTTGGCCTTGGCACGCTCTTCGCGTTCGCGCTCTTCCTGTTCCTTGGCTTCGGCTTCGGCCCGGCGGCGATCACGGTCTTCCGCGCGCGCCTTTTCGTCGGCTTCGCGCGCCTCCGCTTCTTCCGCTTCAACAGCTTTGGCCGCGGCCAAAGCCTTCATACGACGCTCGAGTTCGGCGTCGGAAATGCCTGCTGGACGCTTGGATGGGTCCGACGCAGGCGAAGACGCCCCGCCTGCACCACCAGCCGATTTCGCCGCGCCGGGCTTAGGAACCACGACACGCTTACGTTTGGTCTCAACCACGACGCTCTTGGTCCGGCCATGGCTAAAGCTTTGCTTTACCTGTCCTGGACGGCTGCCGCGCAGCCCCAGAGTCTTTTTGCCGTCATTATCGCTCATATGGTCTACTTTACCTTTCCGGTAGCAACGCCACCGTCCACTTCGCGAACGCCAGATAGCCGGATGGCGTCCTCTCTGATCCGTTCAGTGAGTCCGCCAAAACCGAGCGCCGCATGTATCACACGTTCGCGCCCAAAGGACAAACCCAATTCTGAGGCTGTTAACACCTCGAAATAACTACCCCTTCCGCCCGGGGCATGGAGCTTTGACTTGCCTCTTTCCGACCCGTCAGAGGCCTGAAAAAGGATGCGCGCTTCTTCCTTGCCAAGCCAGTCACGCACCTTTTCGTAACCGGCAATCGCGCGCCCCGCTTTGCGTGCCATCGACACGCCGTCAATCAACCGACGCACCAACAAGGCTTCCACATCGGCCACCAGCGTTTCAGGCACTGTGACCGCCTGTTTTGCCGCCCGCGCGAACAAGCCCTTCTTCACCGCCGTCTCAAGCGCGGCACGATCCGCCGCGACCCAGATGCCGCGCCCCGGAAGTTTCTCCAGCACATCCGGCACGACAAAGCCGTCCGGAGACACCGCAAATCGGATCAGCCCACGCTTGGGCTGCGCCTCGCCCGTGGCGATGCAGCGACGTTCAGGATCGTCGCGCGTCTTGTCCTTGCCACCGCGTGACATGGGCACCAACCGAGGCCTGAGATCAGGCCCCGACCTCCTGCTCTTCACCGTCTTCACCATCTGCGGCGTCGTCGGTTGCAAGATCCGCAGGATCGACCCAGCCAAGCTGGATACGTGCGGTCATGACCAGTGTCTGCGCTTCCTCTAGCGAAACGTCGAATTTCTCGAGAACGCCGTCGTCCTTGACGCGCTCGCCGTTGACCGTAGTCCAGCCGCCAGCCAGCTCCCAGTCTGCGCAAGTTGCAAAGTCTTCCAGCGTTTTCACATCGTCTTGTGCAAGCGCCTCAACCATTTGGGGTGTCAGACCCTCGAAATCAATGAGGCTGTCCTCGGCGCCCAATTCGCGGGCATGTTCAAGCGCCTTCTTGTTCTCGGCTTCCAGATAATCGCGCGCACGGGCCTGAAGCTCGCTTGCGGTATCTTCGTCCACGCCGTCGATGACCAGAAGCTCTTCTGCCTCGACGTAGGCGACTTCTTCAAGATTGGTAAAGCCTTCGGACACCAGAAGCTGCGCGAAGAATTCGTCCAGATCCAGCGTATCCATGAACAGCTTAGTGCGCAGCTCGAACTCGGCCTGACGACGCGCTGATTCTTCTTCTTCCGTCATGATGTCGATGTCGAGATGGGTCAACTGAGACGCCAGACGCACGTTCTGACCGCGACGACCGATCGCAAGGCTCAACTGTTCTTCCGGTACGACGACTTCGATCTTGCCGGCTTCTTCGTCCAGAACAACCTTGGACACCTCAGCAGGCTGCAACGCATTCACAAGGAACGTCGGTGCATCTTCATTCCACGGAATGATGTCGATCTTTTCGCCCTGAAGTTCGTTCACAACGGCCTGCACGCGCGAACCACGCATACCAACGCAGGCACCAACCGGGTCAATCGAGCTGTCATAGGAAATCACAGCGATCTTCGCGCGACTGCCGGGATCGCGGGCCACGGCCTTGATTTCGATGATACCGTCGTAGATCTCAGGCACTTCCATCTTGAACAGCTCGGCCATGAATTCCGGTGCGGTCCGTGACAGGAAGATTTGCGGCCCACGGGCTTCGCGACGCACTTCCTTGATGTAGCAGCGAATACGGTCGTTCGGACGATAGCTTTCGCGACCGATCTTTTCGTTGCGGCGCAGAACAGCTTCGCCCCGGCCCACGTCGACGATAACGTTGCCATATTCTTCGCGTTTGACCTGCCCGTTGATGATCGTGCCTGCGCGGTCCTTGAATTCTTCGTACTGACGATCCCGCTCGGCTTCACGGACTTTCTGCAAGATCACCTGCTTGGCCGACTGCGCCGCGATCCGGCCCATTTCAACCGGCGGAACTTCGTCCACAATCGTGTCACCGATCTTGGGATCATCCAGATATTGCTTGGCCTGCTCGACGGTCAGTTGCGCCTGATAGTTCTCAAGCTCTTCCTCTTCCGGATCAATCACGGTGCGCACGCGCGTGAACGTCGCCTTGCCAGTCTTGCGGTCAATCGACACGCGGATGTCCATCTCGGCGCCGTAACGCGACTTCGCGGCACGGGCGAGGCTTTCTTCCATCGCTTCGATCACAAGACCGGGGTCGATCATCTTCTCGCGCGCGACCGCCTCGGCCGTTTGCAGAAGTTCAAGCTGGTTTGCGGAAGTGATTGCCATTCTCAGGTCTCCTCGTCGCCATCAATGATGGTCTGTATTTCGTCGAATTGTTTTTCGTCCACGTCGCCCGCGTCTTTCCGGGCCCGCAAAACATCGCGGATCAGGTCGTCGGTCAGCACCAGTTTGGCATCCGACAACCACTCGTATTTCAGCCCGATCGTCGTCGGTTCACCATGAACTTCGATCTCGATCAGAACGTCACCGTCTTCCGTGCCCTGAAGCACACCCTTGAAGCGGCGGCGACCGTCGATCATTTCGGTCGTTTCGATCTTCACTTCGTACCCGTCCCAGGCATCGAAATCCTTAAGACGCGTCAATGGTCGGTCGATACCGGGCGAGGACACCTCAAGCGTGTATGCGTCCTCAAGCGGATCCTCGACATCGAGAGTCGCACTCACTGCCGTCGAAATCTTGGCGCAGTCATCAACCTCAATCCCGCCTTCGGGCTTGTCGGCCATGATCTGCAGCGTCTTCGTCTCTCCGCCCATCAGGCGCACGCGGACCAGTTCGAACCCCATGTCTTCAATGACTGGGGTAATGATCTCGGCCATCCGGCGATCCATCGAGGTTTTGGCGATCAGTTCAGACATCTATCTTTCGGTCGTAAGCATTGAGCACAAAAAAACGGGCGCGCGGCCCGTGAAAATTTCCGGTGGAGCGTCGGGGGTGGAAGCCGAAGCGCCGCTGTTGAGGAGGCATATACGCCCGAGGTCCCGGTTCCGCAAGGGGAAACCGATGTTATCGGCGCTAAAGCCGCCCGGCGCGCCGATACTGCCCTCCGTCAGAACGGGGGCTCACCCCCATGGTCAATCTACCTCACTGGGATCGCCCGTAGCCCACGCAATGCTAAGTCCTCGATCCATCTCAAGCATCGTCGCCATGTCGTCCGCATCAATCTCGAACGAAAACAAATCGAGGTTCTGCGCCATGCGGGTGGCGTTCAAACTCTTCGGTAAAACCGCATAGCCATTCTGAACACCCCAGCGAAGCAACAGCTGCGCTTCGCTGACACCATATTTTTGCGCCATCACCTGAAATGGCGCATCTACGCCACCCACCTTCATTTCATCCGATTTTGCGCTGTCCTGACCCGGCGCGCTTCGCCAAGTCGAAAGCGGCGCAAGGCTTGAATAGGCTATTGGCTGGATTCCCAAAGCACGCATTTTGCCAATCAGGTCCGTCTTTTGTGACCACGGATGGAGTTCAACCTGATTTGCATCCGGCATGGGCAAACCAGCGGCTTCGATCTCGTCCAAATGGTCCGAATTGAAATTGCTTACTCCAGCGGCGCGCGCACGTCCCTGCGCTTTCAATTCAAGAAGCGCCTCCCACTCCGCAATACGATGCGCGCCGCCATAGGGCGCGTGGATAAGGTACAAATCGACGTAGTCGAACCCGAGCGTCTCAAGGCTGTTCTCGAAAGCGGCGAGTGTGGCTGGACCGTCTGCCGGCTCCTGCCCCCAGGCGGGATTGCCGGGCCACAGCTTGGTCGTCACGAAAATGTCTTCGCGCCGCAAACCCTTAGCTTCGATACCGGCTCTAACGCCTTTTCCGACACCTTCTTCATTCTGGTACCCCTGCGCGGTGTCGATATGCCGGTATCCCGTCTCTATTGCGGCCTTCACAGCCTCCGGGGTCTGGTCGTTGGTGATAAGATAAGTCCCAAAACCGACGGCAGGCATCGTTGTCGTGGCGTTCAGTGTAAAGTCTGAGGTTGTCATCTTGCGCACCCTGTCTCCAAGTTTCGATTTCATAACCTCAAACTAGACGCGACAGGCGTACCACGCCTGCCAATTCATCCAAGAGTTCTGCCTGTTTCTCCGGACGCTCGGATTTTTGAGTGCGCTGGATGGGATCAGGAGTTAGTGTAGACTATGGAAATCAAAGATCTCATAGCCCCCGCAGAAAGGCACGCAACCCGTTTTTCCAAGGAAAATAGCGCATTGCCTGGGTGTTTCGTCTTTCGGAGAGAGATGCCAAGCGATTTTGAAGCCGTCGTCTATGATCCCGTTATCTGCCTGATCTTACAGCGCGGCAAAACTTTGAACGCCGGTGGCACTACCGTGTCCATGACTGCGGGCGACGCCCTGCTGGTCAGCCACGACATGCCGGTATCGTCTCGCATCACCAAGGCGTCACGGGTAAGCCCATACCTGGCACTGATACTGTCTCTCGATATTTCGATCCCACGCAGCCTCTACGAGCTTGTTGGCGTGCAGGACACCAGATCATCGGTTCCCGCTTTGTCGCTATTTCGCGCCAGTCAGGATCTGGTGGACCCCATGAGCCGCTATCTGGCACTTGCCGACGATTCATTGGCTGCCGAAGTGCTTGGGCCATCGGTTCTTCGCGAAATTCACTTCCGCCTTCTGATCTCTCCTGCGGGCGGCATGTTGCGCAATCTCCTGTCTGTTGGCAGTCACGCCAGCCGCATCGCAAAGGCCATTCGTGCAATCCGCGAGGACTTCCGCGCGCCACTTTCAATATCTCACCTCGCAAGCCTCGCCGGGATGAGCACCTCTTCATTTCACGAGCATTTCAAAGCCGTCACGGGAACGTCGCCACTGCAGTACCAAAAGGACCTGCGGATGATTGAAGCCCGCCGACTACTTGCGGAAGGCCGGGTTTCGGTATCCAGCGCCAGTTTCGAAGTTGGCTATGAAAGCGCGACGCAGTTCAGCCGGGAGTTCTCACGAAAATTCGGCACACCGCCAAGCCGAATCGCCGAGATCGCGTTGCGCACATTTTGATTTAAGTCCGGGCATATCCAAACTAGAACGGGCGTCCTCAACTTTGGCCGCATCCATGACCTTTTCAACCCACGATCAAAACCTGTTCAAACTGCGCCTTGAACGCTCGCGCCGCGATCTTTTCGACATGCTCGAAGCGCTTTATGGCCGTCACCCAAGCTATTCGGACGTCCGAGCACGGCTTGAAGCCGCCATGCTCGAAGCCTGGGAGGATCGCCCGGACGACCTGAAATGGCTCGACATGAAGCGCGACCTTGAGCCCGACTGGTTTCAACGCCCCGACATGGTTGGCTATGTCTTTTACATTGACCAGTTTGCCGGTGATCTGAACGGAGTCCTTGGCAAACTCGACTATCTCGAGGAAATGGGCGTCACATACGTTCACCTCATGCCCTGCCTGAAACCGCGCCCCGGCGACAGCGATGGCGGTTATTCCGTCATGGATTACCGTCAGATCAACCCGAAATACGGAACAATGGAAGACTTCGAACGCGTCGCCGCCGCCCTGCGCGCGCGCGGCATGTCGCTCTGCATCGACCTTGTTCTGAACCATACCGCCCGCGAACACGCATGGGCCGAAGCCGCGCGCAAAGGCGACACCGACAAGCAGGCCTATTTCCACATCTTCGAAGACCGCGCCCTGCCGGACCAATACGAAAAAACCCTGACCGAAGTCTTCCCCGAACACGCCCCCGGCAATTACACCTTCGACGACACGCTACAGAAATGGGTCTGGACCACGTTCAACACCCACCAATGGGACTTGAACTGGGCCAACCCCGAAGTCTTCCTCGAGATCGCCGAAGTCATGCTCTACCTCGCCAACAAGGGTGTCGATGTACTGCGACTGGATGCAGTGGCCTTCATGTGGAAACGCATGGGCACGCGATGCCAGTCCGAGCCCGAAGTCCACATGATCTTGCAAGCGCTGCGTGCCGTCTGCCGCATTGCCTGCCCGGCGGTCATCCACCTTGAAGAGGCCATAGTCGGCCCCGAGGAAATGCTACCCTACCTCGGTCGTGGCGCTCATGACGGAAAAGAGGGTAACCTCGCCTATCACAACTCACTTATGGTGCAGTTCTGGTCCGCTCTGGCGACCCGCGATACGTCTCTTATGACACATGTTCTGCGCACGCATTTTCCGACACTACTGCGCAATGCCACTTACGCTACGTACATTCGTTGCCACGACGATATCGGCTGGGCGATCACCGACCAAGACGCCGCCGAAGTTGGCGCAACAGGCCACGGCCACCGCGCATTCCTGCGTGATTTCTATACCGGGGATTTCCCCGGCAGCTTCGCGCGCGGCACGCTCTTCGGGGTTAACGAACAAACCGGTGACAGTCGCATTTGCGGCAGTTTCGCCTCGCTCACAGGTCTCGAAACGGCCCTCGAAAGCGGCGACAAGATCGCCATCCAACGCAGCGTTGATCGCATACTCCTGGGCCATGCTTTGATTGCCTCCTTCGGAGGTATACCGCTGATCTACATGGGTGACGAAATCGCCATGCTGAACGATTCCGGCTATCTTAAGGATCCGGAAAAGGCGCACGACAGCCGTTGGATCCACCGCCCAAAGATGGACTGGAACCGAGTATCCTCAGCGAAAGCGGACGGCAGTGAAACCGCAGAAGCACTTGTGTTTCAGGGCACGCGCACCATCATGAGCCGCCGCAAGGCAACTCCGGAACTTCACACAGGCCACCCGACCCACATCATTGATACACCGGAACCCGGCCTCTTTGCCCTGACCCACGAAGCTCCGACCGGCGCCCTCCTTTGCCTTTTCAACTTTACCGAAAACTGGACCTCAGTGCCCGGCGAATGGGCCTTGACCCACGGTGTGCGCGACCTGCACGACGCTCTCTCCGACAACCCCGTAGCACTGAAGAACGGAAATATAGCGCTCGCCCCTTATGCGCGTGTATGGTTGCGATAGCCAATTCGGAGCAGGCCTCATGACAGACACCGGCAATGCAAGCGAACGTGACTTCTGGTCCGGACCCTCTGGCCAAAGCTGGGTAACCTCGCAGGAGGAAATGGATACACAGCTCGCCGAAGTGGCGGACCTTGTGATGCGTCATGCTGAACCGCGGAAAGGTGAGCGAATTCTGGATATCGGGTCGGGCGCCGGTGCTTTGTCTCTGATGGCCGCAGAGGCCGTTGGCCCGACCGGCCACGTGCTGGCCACGGACATCTCGAAACCTCTTCTGGACTGTGCCAACAAGCGCGGTCGCGACCTGCCGCAGTTTCAAACGCTCCTTGCGGACGCCCAGATCACCGACTGGCCTGATATGGACTACGATTTGGCGATCTCACGCTTTGGCGTCATGTTTTTCGCCGATCCCCCTGCGGCCTTTGCCAATATCGCCCGCGCCCTGAAACCCGGTGGCCGCATCGCGTTCGCTGCATGGGCGCCGCCCAGTGACAATCCATTCTGGAAAATCCCGACACAGCATGCCGTCGCCCACCTCGGTCAACCCCCGAAAATCGAACTCAACACACCCGGTCCAATGGGTCTCGCTGACGTCGACCTGGCTTGCGGGCGTCTCGCCAAAGGCGGCCTGATCGATGTCGCCTGTCGCGTTGAAACCGTTCAGCTGCGGCATCCAAAAGGCGCCCGCGCCTTCGCGAACCTTTGTTGTCGCATCAGTGCCGCCAAGCGGGCAATTTCCCACTTTGAAGCCGACAGCGCCGCTCAGAAGGCGATCGAAGACGCTATCGCGGCAGATTTCGTCCAGTTTGAACAGCCCGACGGCGGCTGCGCCATCCCCGCCTCTATCAACCTGCTGACAGCCAGGAAGCCACACTGACGGCTTCAATGAGCCCGAAGATCTCTGGGAAGACTCCAACAGAGAACCGAGCCGCGCCCCATAAATCCTTGCGCGACACGACAGCGAAGGCCATATAGTCCAAAATCACAAAGGTCAGGAAAGGCCGGGGCATGCAGAGCTACCTCGAATTCGAAAAACCTCTCGCCGAGATTGAAGGCAAGGCCGAAGAGCTGCGCGCGATGGGCCGCGCCAACAAAGAGATGGACGTCGAAAAAGAAGCCAAAGCCCTTGATAAAAAGGCAGAACAGCTTCTGAAGGACCTCTACAAGGACCTCTCTCCCTGGCGCAAATGCCAAGTCGCACGGCACCCGAACCGACCGCATTGCAAAGACTACATCGAGGCTCTCTTCACCGAATACACGCCGCTCGCGGGGGACCGCAACTTTGCCGACGACCACTCGGTCATGGGTGGTCTGGCGCGGCTCGACGGACGACCCGTGATGGTGATCGGCCACGAAAAGGGCAACGACACGAACTCGCGGATTGAGCGTAATTTCGGCATGGCCCGTCCCGAAGGCTATCGCAAGGCCATCCGCCTCATGGATCTGGCCGACCGCTTCAATGTGCCGGTCGTCACGCTTGTCGACACACCCGGCGCCTACCCCGGCAAAGGCGCCGAAGAACGCGGCCAATCCGAGGCCATCGCGCGCTCGACCGAAAAATGCCTGCAGCTTGGTGTCCCGCTGGTTAGTGTCATCATCGGCGAAGGCGGCTCCGGCGGGGCCGTCGCTTTTGCAACTGCGAACCGCGTCGCGATGCTGGAACACTCGGTTTACTCGGTGATTTCACCCGAAGGCTGCGCCTCGATCCTCTGGAAGGACGCTGAAAAAATGCGCGAGGCCGCCGAAGCGCTGCGCCTCACAGCGCAGGATCTGCACAAGCTTGGTGTCATCGACCGTATCATCGCCGAACCCATGGGCGGCGCCCAGCGCGGTGCCTCGGCGGCGATCAAGGCGGTAGGCGAGTGTATCGACGATATGATCACCAAGCTTGCAAGCCTGTCGCGCGATGAAGTCCGCCGCGAGCGCCGCAAGAAATTCCTCAACATCGGATCAAAGGGCCTGGCCGCCTAGACGAAACCTTCGCGATTCGCTGGTTTCCTGCCTGACACCTGCACCTGTCAGGTCGCTGGCATCATTCCGGGTATAGTAAAATCGCATCGAAGATCTCGTATTAAACCCGCTGTCCAGGAGTATTGCGCCTAAATACTGAGGCTTAGTTCACTTCTGGATTTGCCCGATAACAGAATTAAAGCCGACCAACCCCTTTTCGCGAGTCTGAATGACAACCCCAAGCGGTCGCTGGAAATCATGGCAAGCCTTCTTGTCTTGCAAAAAGTTGGGGACACAGGCCACAGCCGAGGATGTGGAAACACAGGAGCAACCCGAACTGTTCCCCAGACCGGTTTGCGATGTGCTTCAAGGGTATTTTTTCGGTCGCCTTGCGGTTTTGGAATGCGGACAACAGGCTGGCACCATCGGTGGCATGGCACCCAAAAAGGCGGGTACCGCAAACCGTTAGGGTTTTTCGAAACGGCAAAGGGTCACTATGTCAGGCCTTGAGCGCGCTTACCTTTCAGTCTTTTTCCAACTCTACGGCACCCGCTCCGTCCCGGACTGCCTTCACCTGCGTCGCCAATTCAAGTAGCCAGCTTTCGCGGATCTTTAGCACCGCCGCGATATAGGCTGCGTTTTCGGCTGGGGGAGTTTCAAGATCAAACACATCCGCCAGAGCAATCATTGAGCGACGATCGTTCTCGTTAAAGATATCCGCCATCCTTTCGGCACGGTCTTTGGGAACTCCCATGGCTTCGTAGGCCGATCGCCCGATGCGCACGGCACTGTCATACGTCTCTCGGATGATATCGCGGCAACCGACGGCCCAAAGGTGATAGACATGATGGCGCGTGCGGGCGCGGGCAATCACGTGCAGGTCTGGATAGTTCGCGATCGCATACTTCGTCAGTTCGGTGATCTTGTGTTCGTCATCGATGACGATCACCAAAATCTTGGCTTTCGCAATGCCGGCAGCCGCCAAAAGGTCGGGACGCGTCGCATCGCCATAATAGGCACTGCCTCCGAATTTGCGCAAATTGTCGATTTGCTGCGAGCTGTAGTCAATCACTGTGGTCGTATAACCAGCAGCCTCCATCATCCGATCGATCACCGTACCCATGCGCCCGTATCCTGCAATGATCACATTTCCTTGCTCTTCGATCGTATCCTCCTCGCGATCAGCAGCGGCTCGGACATAGCGCGGTGCGATCACGCGGTCGTAAAGAATGAACAGCGCGGGCGTCAGAACCATCGACAGCGCAATCACCAGCAAAAGCTGATCCGCAACAGTCTGAGGAATCACGGAACTGGCAACAGTGAAACTGAGCAGGACAAATCCAAACTCCCCTGCCTGTGCGATGCCGAGCGCCAGAAGCCACCTGTCAGAGCCGCGCAAGCCGAAAATCGTGGCCAGAACGAACAGGATACCACCTTTGATCACCATCAGGCCAACGGTCATCGCGATCACCAATGCAAGGCTTTCGAACAGCAGGCCAAAGTCAATGCCCGCGCCGACAGTCATGAAGAACAGTCCCAGCAAAAGTCCCCGAAAGGGATCGATGTCGGATTCCAACTCGTGCCGATATTCGCTGTTCGCAAGAACAACACCCGCCAAGAACGTTCCCAAAGCAGGTGAAAGGCCCACCAGGCTCATCAAGAGAGCAATGCCGACCACGCCCATCAGGGCAGCGGCGACAAAAATCTCGCGCAGCCCTGCAAGCGCGATGAATCGAAAGAGCGGTCGCGTCAGATAGTTGCCGCCCAGAATAACCGTGGCAATGGCTGCCAGGTTGACCAGAGCCGTCTGCCAACCGTTCAATCCACTTACAAGGCTCAAGGACGATTTGTGGTCTTCGTCACCATGAGCATCTTGGGAGGCATGAATTTCCGTCGTTCCATGCCCATCCACTAAGGCCGATGCTGTGTCCATCAGGTCCGGCATGGCCAAAAGTGGGATCAGCGCAAGGATCGGGATCACCGCGATATCCTGAGCCAGCAGCACCGAAAAGCTCGCCTCGCCGCCATCCGACTTCATCAGCCCCTTCTCGTTCAGCGTTTGCAAAACGATCGCCGTCGATGACAGAGCCAGCACCAAACCCATCGCCAAGGCAATCGTCCAAGCCTGCCCGAACATCATTGCAACACCCATTACAGCAACCGTGGAAAGCAATACCTGACCTCCGCCCAGCCCAAAAAGCTGACGGCGCATTCCCCACAGATGCTTCGGCTCTAGCTCCAGCCCAACCAGAAACAGCATCATGACCACGCCGAATTCCGCAAAATGCTGGATCGACACGACATCCACGTGCAGCACCGCAAGCAGCGGCGAGATCAATATCCCCGCAATCAGATACCCAAGCACCGACCCAAGACCAAGGCGCGAGGCAATCGGCACCGAGACCACGCCCGCGACCAGAAAAATAAAGGCAAGCAAAAGAAAGTCGGTCATGAGATATCCCCTCGCCGGAGAACAGCCCCGACCTCTAATCCCACCGTCAAAGCAGAAGCCGCTGACGTCAAGAACTCCAACTAAGTCAACGGCGCCGAAAATATTTTTGAACAATGTTCATATTTGCTATTGACGCATCGCATTCGCCCCCCTACCTATTGTGAACGCTGTTCATGAAAGGAGTGAACCAATGCTGAAATCAACTTTGACACTTTCCGCCATCGCGCTTGCCGCCACAGCAGCTCTTGCCTCAACGCCCGCTGAAGCCGGCGCGTCCGGCCAACACTCGGCCGCCGCATCGGAACACGCAGGCGCCGCTTCGGCTCATGGCTCAGCCGCGGTCGGCACCAGCGTTTCCACCGCCATCGCGGTTCCGGTCATTGCCGCGGGCTCGGTGCTTTACGTGACGGGAGCCGCACTTGAATCCGTCGGCGATACCGTCATCGGCGCAGGCTCAGACCTCGCCAATTCCTCGGCAACCCCTCTCATAATCGACATACATACCGCGCCAAATCGCGCCCCGGCGCTCGATTAAGTAACTGAAATGAAACGCTTATCAGCTCTCATTTTCGCCGCCATGGTCGCGCTTTTGCCTACCATGGCCCCGGCGGGCAGCAGTGAAGCCACCGAGGCCATTCTGCCCGCCGATCAAGTCGCGACATTCTCTAATCGCGTCCAAAAAGACCTTGCCGCCCGTGGCGCGCATGTCGCAATCGTGGCCCGCATGGGCCGCGACCCCTCAACGCTGCCCAAAGGAATCAACTACACCCACGTCGCCTATTGGGTTTACTCGGAAATCACCGACCAGAACGGCGGTAAGAGTTATGGCTACCGTGCCTATAACCTCTACCAACTCGGAGACGATCAGACAAAAAGTCGGCTGATCCAGGACACCCCGGCTGACTTCTTCGCCGGCGCACAAAAACTCGATGCCGGAATCATCATTCCGGACCGCCGCCTGCAACAGAAACTGCTGAGCGTCATCGCCAGCCCGACCTACAGCGCGCTTCACAACGCCAACTACGCGGTGCTTGCGAACCCTTCGAACAAACGCTTCCAGAACTGTACCGAACACACGCTCGATGTGATGATGGCGGCGCTTTATGACACCTCGGACCGCAGCCAGATCAAGGCCAACATCAACGCGCACTTCGACGCGCAGGAGATCAGGATCAGCGGTATGAAACGCACGTTCGGGCCACTGGCCTCCGGCGCACTATCCACTTCGGACCACGGCGCAAAGATCAAAACCGCGACTTTCGGTTCGATCTCACGGTTCATGAAGGAATTCGACCTGGCCGAGAAAGTCTACAGGATCACACCGGAAGCAAGCTATCGCTTCTGATGTGCGGGCCCTGCCTCCGTCATCCCCCGAGGCAGGGCCCCAGAAATCGTCTCTAACACAGGCGTAAACTGGCCAGATGGTAAACCATTTCAGGCGACAGATAGAGCTGGAACAACGCGAAAAGCACGCCCAGCGCACCCAGCAGATAAATGAATTGCACTGTCCGCGTCATGCAACTTTCCCCTCGGGTCGCTCGGATATGGGCCAGTTCAAAGCTGCTGCCAGAACGCTCAAACCAATCGCCACTCCCCAAGCCATATCATAGTTGCCGGTGCGGTCATACAACCAGCCACCCATCCAGCCGCCCGCGAACGACCCGAGCTGATGCGCGAAAAAGACTATTCCGCCCAGCATCGACATATGCTTCACGCCCCATACGCTCGCCACCGTCCCGTTCGTCAAAGGCACCGTCGACAACCAGAACAGACCCATCAAGGCACCAAAGATATACGCCGATACGGCCGTGACCGGCATCAGCACAAAGCCCGCAATCAGCGCACCCCGCGCAAGGTAAATCCAGCTCAGCAACATCGGTTTGCGCATCCGACCGCCCCAAAGCCCGGCCAGATAGCTGCCAAGAATATTCACCAACCCGATCAGGGCCAGCACCACCGTCGCGACCGAAACATCAACGCCTTCATCAGCCAGAAACGCGGGCAGATGGACCGCGATGAACACCACCTGAAAGCCACAGGCGAAAAATCCCAGCGACAACAACCAGAAGTCCCGGTTGCCAAAAGCGCCCGACAGCGCATCACGGACGGTCGTTGTGTCGGGCAGAGCCGCACCGCTCTTTGGCGCATCCGGCCGACGAATACCCAACGCCAATGGCACCATCAAAAGCGCGCACCCCGCCAAAGCCACAAGTGCGCCATCCCATTCCAGAAATCCAATGGCTCCCAGCGTCAGTGGCAACAAGGCGAACTGCCCGAAGGATCCGACCGACATGGTGATCCCCATTGCCATCGATCTCTGTTCGGGCGCTACAAGCTTGCTGATCGCCCCGAAGATGACCGGCATTGTCGTTCCCGCCAAACCAAGCCCGATCAAAACACCCGCGCCGAGAACGAACATCGTCTCTCCGGCAACGACGCTCATCAACCAAAGGCCAAGCGCGTAAAGGACTCCGCCCGTCATGATCATGACTTTTGCCCCGAACCGGTCTGCCAGCATCCCGGCAAAGGGCTGCGCCATCCCCCACACAAGGTTTTGCAGCGCAATGGAAAACGCAAACGTCTCACGCCCCCAGCCTTGCTCAATGGATATAGGCTGAAGGAAAAGTCCAAATCCGTGGCGGATTCCGAGAGAGAATAGCAGGATCAGAGCCCCGCAAGCCAACGCGACGCCCGCGCCGTTCCATTTGGAGGTGGTTTCAGTTTTCATAAAGAGAAGCCTTCGCGGCGTCAGAGTGCGAGAGTTCCGAGATATTTCGCAGAGTTTCAATCAGATGGTCCGTTTCCGGACCAAGCAGGGCCTGCATGTCGGCCTGCGCCTTTTGCCAAAGCGGCAAGGCCAGAGCCAGCGTGCGAATACCTTCGGAGGTCAGGAACAAGTCCTTGCTGCGCTCGTCGTCGCTGGTTGTCATCGCAACCAGACCTTGCCGCTCCAGCACCCGGACGTTTCGCCCCAACGTACTGCGGTCCAGCCCCATGCGTTTCGCCAGTATCGTCAGAGTGGCGTTCGGGGTGCGCTGAATTTGGCGCAGCAAGCGGAACATTGTCACTTTCAGACCCGAGGGCTTCAGTCGCGCGTCATAGAACTCGGTTCCGGCAAGGGCCGCGGTGCGCAGGTTGGTGCAGATACAATCGACTGTCTCCATATTTACGGGCATATACCCGTGCATAGGTTCAGGCAAGCGAATTGGCGCCAACAGTTAAGATCGCAGTAAGAATTATCACCGAGCGATGCGCCGTTGCGGATTCCTGGCCAAGTCAGAACGGTCGCACCGACGCAATACAGACGTGAAACCGACGTCATACCGACGTTGGGATTTCAGGTCTTCGGTGCGTTAACCAACCGCGTTGCGGTCTAGCCGATAAAGTTCTGCGTCAGCCAATACTGCCCGCAGTACTGGGCCCGCGGATCGAAGGCGACAGCTGTCGTCGTCTCGCGGACGCGCTTATCTAGGATATTCTTGCGGTGCCCCGGTGAGTTCATCCAAAGCGTCACCACATGACGGGCAAGACTGGCATATGAATGCGCCGGAAGCGGTTGACCATCGTTCGTGCGGAACTGGCAAGCATTTGAATCGACTATCTTAAATCGACGGTTGTCGATCTGATAGCGATGCACCATTCCGATGTTTTCTGACCCTGTCCGAAACCGGACACCGGCCTTTTTGACACGCTGGGTCAACGTCGCCGCACCTGCAACAGTGCTTTTGTGGGTCAACTGCTGCGTGCGCGCCATCCATTTCGAGTGCTTTTCCGCTTCACGCGAAAGGCGGGCGCTTGCATCCGTTACCAAACTTAGGCCCGCGCGACACCGATGGAAATTGACCTCCACCCGGATCGCCTGATCCAAAAGAGACTGATCAATCCGCGTCTGCGGCACCACCGTATTCGCAGCCTTCGCAGGCACATTCCGCGAGCAGGCCTCTGAAGCGTTCGCCACAACGCAAGACAGCGCGATTCCGGTAACAACAGCAGCAATCGTGGATCTCATTCGCAGGTCCTCGTCCCTGCCCCCACCGCGACCTTCCAAGGGAAATGAGGCCAAAGCGAGGCAACCTGCCGACGATCGTTTGGAATTTGTTCAGGAAAATGAGTCTTGCGACCGAAATCCGCTTCCGGAGACGCTAGTGCCCGCGGCGCAGCGCATCCATGGTTCGCACCAGTTCGGCACTGATGCCCGGTTCGGAAAGTGCGTGTCCGGCCCTTGGAACAAAGGACAGTCTGGAACGAGGCCAGGCTTCATGAAGTCGGTGGGCGGACAGTGGTGGACAGATCATATCGTACCGCCCCTGCACAATCGTTCCGGGGACGCCTGCCAAGGCTTCAAGGTTCTTCTCAATCCAGCCATCATATTCGAGGAACCCGGCATTCGAGAAATAATGATTCTCCAGACGTGCAAAAGCGCGCGCATATTCCGCAGGACTGTCACCGCCGGGACCATCGTTGGCGATGGACGCCAGCGTGTTCTCCCAGCTGGCCCAAGCCCGTGCAAATCTTGTCTCCATCGCCAGATCGCCCGAAAACAAACGTCTGTTGTAGGCCTGAATGAAGTCGCCACGTTCGTCTTCAGGGATAATTTCAGTGAACCTCGACCACACGTCCGGCCAGAAAGCACCTGCACCGCCCCCATAGAACCAATCAAGCTCGCGCCTGGTCATCAGGAAGACACCGCGCAAAACCAGATGCGCAACGCGCTCGGGATGGGTGATTGCATAGACCAATCCCAGCGTTGCTCCCCAGCTTCCTCCGAACACGACCCATTGGTTGATCTCGAGTTTTTCGCGGATATGTTCGATATCACGCACCAGGTGCCATGTGGTGTTGTGGGTCACGCTTGCGTGCGGACGGGATCGCCCACAGCCTCGCTGATCAAACAAAACAATGCGATAGTGCGTCGGATCGAAATAGCGCCGCATCGCGGGAGAGCACCCCCCACCGGGGCCTCCGTGAAGCACAACAACCGGGATGCCATGTGGATTGCCGCATTGTTCGACATAGACACGGTGGCCGTCGCCGACATCCATCATACGCTGATCGAAAGGGTCGATCGGCGGATAGAGGAATTGTGACGCACTTTTTTTGTCTGCAACTCGGTCCATGTCAGTCCTATATAACGCGAAATCCTGGCAATCTATGTCAGGAACGACAGAATTTTTGAAAGGTGTCTAACGCTTATGGCGAATTTGAACACGATCGATGCTTCGGAAATCGAAAAGTTTCAGGCAATGGCGGCAGAATGGTGGGACCCCGACGGGAAATTCAAACCACTCCATATGCTGAATCCTTGTCGGTTGAGCTATATCACGTCGCAAATAGCGGCCGAGTTCGGGCGTGATCTAACAACACCCCATCCGTTCAAGGGATTGCGGATCCTCGATATTGGCTGTGGCGGAGGCTTGTTGTCTGAACCGATGGCCCGCCTTGGCGCGACGGTCGTTGGAGCAGATGCCGCCGAGCGGAATATTCCCGTGGCGCGTGTTCATGCAGAGCAACAAGGGCTGGACATCGATTATCGCCACACATCCGCAGAGGCCCTCGTGGAAGCGGGTGAGACTTTTGATGCCGTCTTGAACATGGAGGTCGTTGAGCATGTGTCCGACCCACTGGCATTTCTGTCAGCCTGTCACGATCTGCTGAAACCCGGCGGTCTGATGACTTGCTCAACGATCAACCGAAACGCCAAGAGCTATGCAATGGCGATTATCGGGGCCGAGCACATCATGCGGTGGCTGCCGAAAGGAACACATGAATGGTCAAAATTCATCACGCCAGATGAGCTTTACGAGCTGCTTTCTAAGGCGGGTCTGGACCCCGTGGACCGCAAAGGATTTGTTTTCAATCCAATCAGTTGGTCATGGCGATTGAGTGAGCGCGACCTAAGCGTAAACTACGTTACGGCGTCCGTTCGTCCTTCTTGAGCGGTTCGTCAAAACGTTTTCGAATTTCGCGCAAGACTGGCAAGGTCTGCCGGACGTTCTCCGCTCCGGCAGCCGAAACCGCGTCATTCAGTATCGGCGCGATTGCCGCAAGGGCGGTGTCTCGCGCACTTTTGCCTGCGGGGCTGATCGCTACAAATTTACGCCGCGCATCGTCCCAATCCGGGCGAACGTGAACATACCCCGCTGCCTCGAGTCGGCTTATCGTGTTTGTCATTGCTCCACGCGTCACGTGAAAGGAGCGGGCCAATTGTGCTGGCGTCCGCTCGGAGCCGCTTCTTGAAAGGTGGTTGAGAACGGAAAAGTGGCTGAGCTCCATGCCTTTCGGCAGAACTTTTGCAAGACGTCCACGCGCAAGCTGGTCAGCCATGAACAGTTCGCTGAAGAGCGCGATAGCCAACGGGTCGCCTTTGTCACTGCTTTCGCTCATTTCACCGGTCCGTAGGGTCTGTCGTGCGACAGGCTTGGTAGTCTTGCGCGCACATCATCAACCGCAGCGAGATTTAGATCAACCATTGTGATCCCGGTCAAATCGCCGCCATCAGCCAGCACGCGGCCCCATGGGTCGACCGCAAGTGAGTGGCCGTAAGTCTTGCGCCCACGACCTTCGGAGGCAGAATGGGTTCCGCACTGTGCTGGCGCCAGGACGAAGGAGCCGGTTTCTATCGCCCGGGCACGCAAGAGGATTTCCCAGTGCGCCGCCCCGGTTTCCGGCGAAAATGCAGATGGTACCGTCAAGATGGCGGCTCCCGCTTGCGCAAGATCACGAAAGAGCCTTGGGAACCGCAAGTCGTAGCAAATCGTCATGCCAAGTCCGATTCCGTCCATATCGGCAAGCGCTGCCTTGTTCCCAGGACGGTAGCCGTCACTTTCCCGATAGGTTTCGGTTGCGCTAATCGAAACGTCGAACATGTGGATTTTGTCATAGCGGGCGACGATTTCTCCACGCGGATTGATGAGGAAGGATCGGTTCACGAAGCGCCCATCGCCACCGTTGTCCTTCAGCGCAAGCGAGCCAATGAGAAGCCAGATGTCATGTTCGAGGGCAGATTCTCGAAGTCCTGAAAGCGTGATGTCTTCGTTCTCTGTCTGCAGCACCGAAGCTTGATGACGACGCGACATGGAAACGCAATTGGTCACTTCCGGCGTCAAGACAAAAGCCGCGCTCTTTGACGCGGCCTCGGCCACCAAACCCTTGACGGTCGACAGATTTTCCTCGGGGCAATCCGAGCTTGTTGTTTGTATGAGACCTACGCGCAATACATCAGGCCGCAATAAGCGGATCAAGTTTGCCCGAGCGTTCCAAGGCATAGAGTTCGTCGCACCCACCCACATGGGTTTCACCGATGAAAATCTGGGGCACGGTATGGCGGCCGTTGGCACGGGCGAGCATTTCCTGACGGCGCTGAGGGTCGCGTGCGACATCGATCTCGGCAAACGAAACGCCTTTGGACGTCAAGAGACGTTTGGCTGCGTGGCAGAAGCCACAGAGCGGAGAGGTATAGATTTCAACGTTCTTCAAGATCATGCCTCCTTCTGGCTTGGTCTTCATTTAGGGGGTCTTGGCTACTCTTGCCAGCACCAGAACGGAAATCTGTGAAGCCCCTGCCGCAGAGCAAGCGTGCGCCGATGCAGACAGGGTTGCTCCGGAAGTCATGACATCGTCGATCAGGCAAACACTACGACCCTCAAGAAGACCAGGGCGATTGGTCGCTGGCACGATGGATTCTTCGACATTTCGATATCGGGCATCAACACCCATGCCGTCTTGCGGCTTGGTTCTGGAGGTTCTGATCAGCGCGTCGAGGGCCATATCGAGGTCGCAGAGCTTCGCAACAACCTTAGCGAGTTCAGCCGATTGATTGTATCGCCGTCTGAGAAGGCGGCTCCAATGCAGGGGGACGGGCACGAGAATTGTGTCATTGCTCAGAATATCCGAACCGGCGCGAGCCAACCAGCGGCCAGCGACGGGGACAAGATCGCTGCGGTCACCGTGTTTGAGACCCAACACCACGCGGCGCCCGGCATCACGATATGAAACGGCCGCTCGGCCCTTGCTCCAGGGACGCGGAATTGCGATGCAGTCGTCACAATGGTCGGACACTCCATCGGTTTCTCCAACAAGATCTGCGCCGCAAAGATCGCAGGAATGGCCTGTTTGAAACGGCATGTCTCGCCAGCATGCCCCGCAAAGCGCGCCCTGCCCATCGACCAGTTCCGAGCACAGGGCGCACTGATCCGGATAGATCATTCCCAAAGCGCGTTGCATTAATGACATTCTGCCCCTACCTCGTTTGTTGATGATCGACGCGCCGCGCCTTACCGATAGAAATGCTCTTGCGTTACACCGTGCTCGCGCAGCACGGAGGCCGGAGTTTTTCCTGCTGAACGAAGTTGCCGCTGACCTGGAAGAAAGGCTCTCTGAGGTTAATAAAACGTTCACTAAGACCGCAATAGTCGGAGGTCTGCGCGGGCCATTCGAAGCGATGTTGCAAGATGCAGTAAGCGTTTCGGACGATGAGCCGCTTGGCTTGGGTCGCGCGGCGCACGATCTGGTGGTCCATACAATGGCGCTTCACTGGGCGGATGATCCGGTTGGTCAACTTGTACAGTCGCGGTTGGCGCTGGAACCGGACGGTTTGTTTGTGGCGGTGTTCTTTGGGGGTCAAACCCTGCATGAGCTGAGAACCTCTTTGGCTCAGGCTGAGTCGCTGGTGACAGGAGGGCTATCTCCCCGAGTGCTGCCGATGGGGGACCTGCGCGATCTTGGCGGATTATTGCAGCGGGCCGGGTTTGCGCTTCCGGTGGCGGACAATCGCACGACTACTGTTCGCTACAGGAAACTGGCGGATCTTGTGCGGGATTTGCGCGGCATGGGAGAGACGAATGCTCTTTCGAGCCGGCACCGTAGCCTTGGCAACAAGCGCCTTTTTGCGGAAGCCGAGGGGCAGTACCGAACCCATTTCTCCGACGACGATGGATACTTGCTTGCAACATTCGAGGTTGTCTTTCTGACAGGATGGGCACCGGACGAAAGGCAGCCGAAACCGCTGCGACCGGGATCGGCGACCAAGCGGTTGTCGGATGCCTTAGGCACGACAGAGCTGCCAACCGGAGATCGGGTCGAGCCGCCAAAAAGTTGACCTGCGAGTTAATCCGGTTATCTGGCCTTCCGCGGCAGACTATGATCTGAGGACCTCTTAAAATGTTTGACGACAAATTGATGCAGGACGGTGCTTTGGCCAAAGATACACCTCAGATGAGCAACCCACATTTACCAGCAGACCACCCGCCCGTGGCGAACGAGAAAATCGGTGTTCTGATCGCGAACCTTGGAACGCCCGACGGGTATGACTACTGGTCAATGCGGCGCTATCTGAACGAGTTCCTCTCCGATCGCCGCGTAATCGACTATAGTCCCTGGATTTGGCAGCCGCTTTTGCAGGCGGTTATCCTGACCAAAAGACCGTTCTCCAGTGGTGCAGCCTATAAATCGATATGGAACGAGGAGCAGGGCGAAAGCCCGCTTATGACGATCACGAAAGCACAGACCAAGAAGATCAGCGAAGCGATGGCTGAACGCTATGGTGACGATGTTATTGTCGACTTCTGCATGCGCTATGGAAACCCGTCGACAAGATCTAAGGTCCGCATAATGGCCGAGCGTGGATGCCGTAAGATATTGTTTTTTCCTCTTTATCCGCAATATGCCGGCGCGACGACGGCAACTGCAAACGACGAGTTTTTCCGGTCGCTCATCACTGAGAAATGGCAGCCGCCAGTTCGAACGGTGCCGTCCTATTTCGATCGCCCATCCTACATTGACGCTCTGGCTCAGTCGGTCGAGCGCGCCTACGGCGTGATGGAAACCAAGCCGGATATTTTGGTGTGTTCATATCATGGCGTGCCGCAACGCTATCTGATGGAGGGTGATCCCTATCATTGCCAGTGTCAAAAAACGACGCGCCTCTTGCGCGAGCGTCTGGGCTGGGACAAGTCCGAGATCGTCACAACGTTCCAAAGCCGGTTCGGCCCCGAGGAATGGTTGCAGCCCTACACGGTGGAAGAGGTCGCGCGACTGGCAGAGGGCGGGAAAAAGCGAATCGCAGTTATTGCGCCCGCATTTTCCGCCGACTGCATCGAAACTCTGGAAGAGATCAACGAAGAGATTCGCGAAAGTTTTGAAGAGGCTGGCGGGGAAAACTTCACATATATTCCGTGCCTCAACGATGACGATGCGCATATCGCAGCGCTTTCGGAGGCCATCTCGGATAACTTGAAGGGCTGGATCGAGTAAGCGCTGCTTGTTCAGCTTGGCGCCACCACGCCAAGGTTGGGCATGGTGGGCATCAAGTACGAGTACGCATCGCTCAAAGTAAAACATCCCGCCTGTTTGGCAGGATGTTAAAAAAGTTCAGATATTTCGAAATGCGTTAGATTAGCAAGACCTGCGTGCCGACGTTCGCCAGCTCATACAGCTCGGTGATGTGTTCGTTGTAGAGCCCGATACAGCCATTTGAAGACCGCCGCCCGATCTTGCGCGTGTCGTGCGTTCCGTGGATGCGGTAATATGTCCAGGTAAGGTGCAACGCACGAATGCCCAGCGGGTTGTCCGGGCCAGGAGGCATGTAGTCCGGCCAATCCGGATTGCGTTCCTTCATCGCGGGCGTTGGCCGCCAATCTGGCTCGGGGTCTTTCAAAACAACTTTCGTACGCCCGCGTCGTGTCAGGTCTTCGCTAAGCGGAACAGATGTCGGGTACAATTTGTATACGGAACCGCTTTCATCCCAGTAGTGCAGCGCACGGGATGTGATGTCGACAAGGATGGCCCCGTTGCGCAGGTTGTCAAAGTAAGGCTGCCACTGCAGCGACCGAAAGCTGGACGCATTGCGCCTTACCGTTTGGCCACCCAATTCGGAACCGTCGACGGACTGCGCGATTGCAGGGGCGGCCAGAACGGAAACGCCAGACGCAAGGAAGGCGCGTCGGTTGAAATTCGAATTCGAAAAATCAGTCATTGAAGGTCTCGCTCAAGGCAATGATCGGGCGAACAATAAAGATCATTTGCACCACCTTCAATTCACAGCGGCGTTAGTTAGCCGATACTGTGACACTTACGTTTGAACCGAGCGGAAGTTCGCTGTATGGCGGTAAAAAATGTCCAGAGGCCCGAGAATATGATCCGAACGCTTTTTGCTCTTACGATGGCACTTTTTGTTGCCGCATGCGCGACGCCTGCGCCACAGATCGGGCCGGACGGGAAGCCAATTCCCCAGCTTTACGTGATCGATGAACGTGACACGGCGGACATTCAGTTTCGCGTATTGGACGGAGTGAACGCGCTTCGTAGCGCATCCGGCGCCGGACAGGTGCGCCTGTCCTCTGAACTGAATGCGGCGGCGGCGACACATTCACGTGATATGTCAGTGCAGAACCGTCCGTGGCACTTTGGGTCAGACGGGTCCAGTCCGCTTGATCGCGCAGCCAGAGTTGGTTTTACGGGCACATTGCTCGGCGAAAATATTTCTGAATCCTATGAGTCCGAACTGGAAACGCTGTCGGCGTGGATGGAACAGCCCGATACGCGCAATGTCATTCTGGACCCTCGCGCAACTGATCTTGGTTTTGCATGGTTCCAAGAACCAAACGGCAAGATCTGGTGGACGATGGTTGTTGGCGCCGGAAATGCCGCAGGGCTTCCTGCTACTTGAAGATCGAGATGATCGTACCGGTGCGAACCATCGCATAGACTTCTTCGATTTCTTTGTTGGTGACCGCGATGCAGCCCCAGGTCCAGTCGGGTTTGAGCTTACTCACCAAAGTTCCTTCGCCATGGATGAAGATGTCTCCGCCCGGCTCTTTGCCAAGCGCCTTGGCATCGGCCACGTCGCGTTGGTTTGGATAGCTGATCCCAAGTGAGAGATGGAAACGACTGTCAGGGTTGCGCCGGTCGATGCGGTAGTGCCCCTCGGGCGTTTTTCCGTCGCCTTCGATCTTCTTGTCGCCCGTAGGTTCGAATCCAAGGGCTATTTCATAGGATTTGAGTGCTCTGTTGCCGTGCAACAGATACATCTTGCGCTTTTCCTTGAGAACAACGACGCGGGTCACTTCTGGACCGTTGTACGTCTGAAACTTCGATGCACAGGCGGAGAGGGCTGTCGCCAGAAAGCCGAAAAGCGCGAAACGTCGTGTGAATTGCATGGTCTTGGCCCGAGCCTGTTGCCTCAAAATCCGTATACCGCATTGCAAACACTTCGTGAATCCCCCTCACACAAGAGTCAGCCCTGCAGCTATTTCGATATGTGTGGACCAGCGGAACTGGTCGACGATATCGATCCAATCGAGCTTGTAGCCTGAATTCGTTAAAATTGCGGCATCCTGCGCAAAGGTGACGGGGTTGCAGGACACCGAGGCGATTCGTTGCACTTGTGCAGCGGCGATCTCCGACATCTGCGCTTCGGCTCCGGCACGCGGCGGATCGATGACAATCGCGTCATAGTGCTTGAGTTCGTCAGGCGTGAGGGGGCGGCGAAACAAATCGCGTCGCTCGGTTGTCACGCGTTTGCAGCCCTTGGAATGACGCCAGCCTGCGTCCAGAGCGCCCAGAAGCGACTGCTCACTTTCGACGGCATGAACTTCCGCCCCAAGCGACAATGGAAGAGCAAAGGTGCCGCATCCGGCAAACAGATCCAGAACCTTTCTGGCGTCACCTAAGGCATCCTGAACTGACGCAAGCAGCGCGGCCTCGCCTTCCGCGGTTGCTTGCAGGAAAGCGCCCGGCGGGATCGGAACCGGCGCCGTGCCCATCTGCAATACCGGCGCTACACGTTGGATTATCACATCGTCATCCCAGCTGATCCTGGCGAAACCAGCCGCGTTTGCGATGTCTATCAGTCTCGCCTGCATGGCATTTTCCAGCGGCTTGCCAGCACTTACCAAAACGTCGAGTCCGGTGTCGGTGTCCGTCACGGAAAGACGCAACGCGCTTTTGCGCGAGGCCGCGAGAGATGTAATTTCTTCAAGCGCAGGGAGCGCCGCAAGAAGCGCGGGGCGCATGACCTGGCAATCCGGAACTGCGATCAAAGTATCGCTTGCCGGGCCGTGAAATCCGACAAGAGCCCCTTTCTTGGTTCGTCGACCCGTCAACGTTGCGCGCCGGCGGGATGCTGTAGGAGAGGTGTGCAGGTTCCTGATCGGGGCCTTGAGACCGACGGCTTCCAACGCGCGCGAGACAACGTCCTTTTGCCAGTCCACCACAAAGCCGTCAGAGGCATGCTGCAAGGCGCATCCTCCGCAGGACTTGTAATGGCGGCATTTCGGCGAAATGCGATCAAGGGACGGCGTGACGATTCTCGGCGCTGTCAGGCGCGACCCTTCAAGCGTGCCCTCGACAGTTTCACCTGGCAAAGTGCGCGCCACATACACAGGGCCACTGGCGATTCCGTCCCCGTGAAGCCCAAGTCGCTCAATCGTGACGGTCGTCATTTATTCTGCTGCCTCGCGGACCCCGATAAAGCCACCGGACTGACGATGCCAGAAACGCGCATAAAGGCCACCTGCATCAAGCAATTCTTCATGAGCACCCTCTTCGACAATTCGTCCATCGTCCAGAACGACAATGCGATCCATTCTGGCAATAGTCGAAAGCCGGTGCGCAATCGCAAGGACCGTCTTGCCTTCCATGACCTGGTCGAGTGCAGATTGGATTGACGCCTCAACTTCTGAGTCAAGCGCGCTGGTCGCCTCGTCCAGCACAAGGATTGGGGCGTCCTTGAGGAAGGCGCGCGCCAATGCAATGCGCTGCCTCTGGCCGCCGGACAATTTCACCCCGCGCTCACCCAAATGCGCATCGTATCCGGTCCGGCCCTTGTGATCCTGCAGTTCGAGGATGAATTCGTGGGCCTCGGCACGGCGCGCGGCGGCTTCAATGTCAGCGTCGCTGGCGCCGGGGTTGCCGTAGAGAATATTGTCACGCGCCGCGCGGTTAAACATGGCGGTTTCCTGCGTGACCATGCCGATCTGGCGCCGCAAACTCTCTTGCGTCACTTCGCGCACATCGTGCCCGCCAACCAGAACACGGCCCATTTCCGTGTCATAGAGCCTGAGGAGAAGTGAAACGAGTGTTGATTTTCCGGCACCGGAAGCACCCACTATCCCGAGCTTCTCGCCCGCATTCACTTTCAGATCGATTCTTTCGACACCACCATTTTGACGGCCATAAGCGAAACTGACGTCTTTGAATTCAATAGTCGGTTCAATCTCGGAAATCGCTTTTGCGTCCGCTCTGTCGACAAGCGTTCGCCGCGGGGTCAGCGTCCGCATTCCGTCTTCGACCTCGCCAATATTTGCATAGATCATCATCAGCACATGGCTGACCCACCCAGTCATCTGTGCAATCCGAATGGAAATGGCCCCCGCCGCAGCGATATCACCGGCACTGGCGGCACCGTTGCTCCAAAACCAGAGCGTCCCGCCAATCAATAGCACCGGCACCATTCCCGCAACCGCCATTAAGCAGAAGCGGAAGGCCGCTGAGATAACGCCGTAATCCAGGGCGCGTTCACGGAAGCTTCTGACGGCCTCGGTTGCTGCGGTCTCCTCGTGCGCGTCGTGCGCGAAGAGTTTGACCGTTTTGACGTTGGTGATGGTATCGACGATCTGCCCGGTGACCATCGCGCGTGCATTTGCGCGTGCCTTCGAACGAAGGCGAATGCGCGGCATGAACCAGCGGATCATCAAGAGATACAGGAACAGCCAAAGGCACAACGCAAGAGCCATCCAACCATTGATGGTGGTGAGCAAGACTGCCGAAGCAACGAGCGATGCGATTGCGAAAAACAATACGTTGATAACTTCGCCTGCGACATCCGTCAAAGCGCGCGCAGTTTGCATCTGTTTTTGCGCGATGCGACCCGCAAAGTCGTTGTCAAAGAACGTCACTGCCTGTCCAAGCGTCCAGCGATGCAGTCTAGTCAGAACGAGCGGGTTGAGGTTCGGCAAAACAACGACCGAGTTTGCCATGGAGGAGAGGCCGAAAAACAGAGGCCGCGCGATGACGAAAAATCCGAGAACCAGCAGAACCAGCCCCCAGTTGGCCGTGAAAAACGATTCGGGGTCGGACCCAATGGCTGTATCAATCACATAGCCAAGCAATATAGCGGACATGACTTCAAGCGTGCCCGCAGCGGCGGAAATCACACCGGCAATCAGAAGGATCGGGAAAGACCCGGCGAGCGCCCAGCGAAAGAATGCGCCAAGTGTGCTTGGGGGGTCGCCATCTGCGGGCTGGAAGGCATCTATCAGATCACCTGCGCGACGTATCATTCTGCTGCCTCGGTTTCGGTATCAATGAAGCCGCCCGATTGCCGGCTCCAGAACCGTGAATATAGGCCGCCCTGCGCCAAAAGCTCGCTATGAGTTCCCTGCTCGACGATATGACCGTCGTCCAGCACAAGAATTCGATCCATCTGCGCGATTGTCGACAGCCGGTGAGCAATGGCAATCACCGTCTTACCCGCCATCATTCCATAAAGGGTGTTCTGAATTTCGGCTTCAACTTCAGAGTCGAGGGCGCTTGTCGCTTCATCGAGCACCAGGATAGGCGCGTTTTTCAGAATGACGCGCGCCAAGGCGATCCTTTGTCGCTGCCCGCCAGACAGCTTGACACCGCGCTCGCCGACATGAGCATCATAGCCTGTGCGCCCTTCAGGATCCTCAAGATCAAGGATAAATTCGTGCGCTTCAGCACGGCGCGCGGCTTTGGTCATCTCTGCCTCGCTCGAGTCCGGGCGCCCGTAGAGAATGTTATCGCGCACCGAACGGTGAAGAAGCGAGCTGTCTTGCTGAACCATGCCGATCTGGGCCCGCAGGCTATCTTGCAGGACTTTTGTGATATCCTGGTCATCGATTGTGATCGTCCCACCATCGGGATCGTAAAACCGCAGAAGCAGCTTCACGAGAGTCGACTTGCCCGCGCCGGACCGCCCGATGAGTCCGATCTTTTCGCCTGGGCTAATAGTGAGGTCGATCTTGTCGAGCCCTCCCGAGCCTTTGCCATAGTGGTGTGAAAGGGCTGACATTTTGATACGCCCTTCGGTCAACTTCAGCGGTGCCGCATCAGGCGCATCGACAAGCGTGATGGGCTGGGCAATCGTTTCCATTCCTTCCGCCACGACGCCAAGATTTCGAAAAAACGACGACAACGACCACATGATCCAACCTGTCATCGCGTTCAATCGAAGGACCAGGGCCGACGCCAGAGCCACGACGCCGATGGACGCCGCACCAGTTGACCAAAGCCAGATACCCCACCCCACCACAGCGACAATCAAAAAGCCGTTTATCAGTGTGAGAAATACATCCATCACTGTATAGAGCCGCATTTCCCGCTGAAAGGTGACGCGGGAGTATTCGATCGCGTCTTGCGCATATGAACGCTCGGCTTCTGTATGAGCGAACATCTTGACGGAATGAATGTTGGTATAACTGTCAACGACGCGTCCGGTGACCGCGCTGCGCGCATCGGAAGCCGCTTTGCTGGCCGGGCCGACACGCAGGATGACCCAACGCACCAGCAGGAGATACAGGATCAGCCAAATGGCCAGCGGAATCATCAGCCGCGGATCGGAGCCTGACAATAGGATGAAAGCGCCGCCAACATACGCGATCGAATAGGCCATTGCGTCGAAGACCTGGAAAACCGCCTCGCCAGCGGCGGGAGGCGTTTGCATGATCCGGTTTGCAATCCGGCCTGCGAAATCATTCTCATACCACCCGACAGACTGGCGCAAGACATGACTGTGCGCGCGCCATCGGATCAGAGTGCCAAAATTCGGCATGATGGCGTTGTTGAGCAAGCCGACATCAATCACTTGGATGAGGGGGCGCACAACAAGCAGAAAAACCCCAATGAGAAGCATTTCCAAGCCGTAGTCGGTCCAGTAGGAACCAGGGTCCGTATCTGCGAGCGTATCGACGAGGTGCCCGAGGTAGGCGATCAGCCAGACCTCGATCAAAGCCCCGAGCATCGTCAGGACACCGGTAATCGCAAAAACCTTCTTGAAGGGCTGACAATAGTCCCAAATAAACGCCCACAGCTTTTGTGGCGGCTGATCAGTGACTGGATAGTCACAATAGGGGTCAACAAGGTTTTCTAGGTATCGAAACATGGCGGGCGCTCCGGGAGGTCGAGCATAATTGCAGTATGAGCGGGTCGGCATGGCGCGTACCCAAAACAGGATCGGACCGGTCAGTTATCCGGGATACAGATCCTGTACATCATAGTGCGCCCTCCTTGTTCGGCATTCCTGTCGTAGCCGATCAAGGCTGGTCTGTCATCCCTCTTTCAAAGCGATGCCGATCAGTGCGTCGCGTGAAAGGAGGAAATTACTTTCGATCCAAGCCTTTTCGGCCCGCCGCAACGCCGCGCCCAGCGCCGGTCCGGCGTGGTGCGCCATCAGGTCTTTGGTTTTCAGTGGAAATTCTGCCGCGGCTGCGTTCCGGATCGACTCTGCGATGCCTCCGGGAAGTTGCTGCTCGCTCAAGGCCTGCCGAATAAGGACCACGCTCCACGCTGTGTCCTTTCCATATCGCCACGCGACTTCAGAAATCGAAACGGTGCCCGAAGCCAGTTCAGTGAGTTGGCTACGCTTCCTGGCGTCCGCGCGTGAGAGCCTCCAACGTTGGTTCGGATCATCCCCGCCCAAAGTCGCAAGGCGGCGCAGGGCATCCGCGGGCTGACCCGCTTCCTTCTCTAGGTGGACCAGTGGCGCGACCCATTGCGTGCTTGCGCCGGGTAAAACCCTCATCAGCGCCCCGGTTACAGCCATCCCTGCCAAAGACGGCGCCGGATCGGGTGTGGCGAGAAGTTTCAGCATTTCGGCGCCAATTCGTTCGCCCGCCAGACCATCAAGTGCAGCCACGTTCTGAGAAATCGCAGATAGCGCATCGGGATCAAGCCGTTCGGACGGATCGCCGTATTGCGCATGAAATCGGAAGAAGCGGAGGCTTCGGAGGGCGTCTTCCTTGATACGTTCGTCCGCGTTTTCAATGAACCGGACACGGTGCGCAAGAAGATCCGGCATGCCTCCAAGCGGATCGTGGACATGGCCGGACGCGTCCGCATAAATAGCGTTCATCGTGAAATCACGGCGGCGCGCGTCTTCTTCCATGTTGTCAGTGAAGGCTACGATCGCGCGCCGTCCATCCGTCTCTACATCGCGGCGGAAAGTCGTCACCTCAAATGGTTTTTCGTCGATAACAACTGTAACCGTGCCGTGATCGAAACCTGTGGGAATAGCCTTCTTTCCGGCACGTTCGGCAAGACGCGTCGTTTCGGCCGGCGTCGCCGAGGTCGCGATGTCGATGTCGTTTACGGGCACGCCCAGAAGTGTGTTCCTGACGCATCCTCCGACAGCAAACGCCTGATGATTGGCGCTCTGTAATATCTCAAATACGCGTTGGGTTTCCGCATTCTTAAGCCAGTCTGCATCAATCCGTTTCATCCGCCATCCGGTCCGCCAAGGCGCAAAGCATACGCGCGGTTGCGCCCCAAATGTAATAGGGTCCCCAAGGGACGGTATAGTACGCGCGCCGGGTCCCACGCCAGCGGCGGGACTGGATTGAGAATCGATCGCGATCGAGAACATGCGCCAGCGGGACTTCAAAGATCTCGGCAACCTCGCCGGGTTCGGGGATAGGCTTGAAAAGCGGATCTACCAGCGCCAGTACCGGAGTGACCTGAAAGCCAGTGACGGTTTCATGCGGCGGCAGGCATCCGATCACGTCAACCATGTCGCTTGGAAGTCCGATTTCTTCCCGCGCTTCACGCAATGCAGCGGCGCTCGGATCTGTGTCGCCGTCGTCGACTTTCCCGCCCGGAAAGGCGATCTGCCCGGGGTGATGCTTCAGCGTTGGCGCGCGCTTTGTAAGCAAAATGACAGAGCCCGTTGGTCTGGACGAGACAGCGGCCAAAACACCTGCTGGGCGCAACCGCCTTTCTGAAGGCAACTTAACGTCAGCGTTCAGATCATAATCCGAAGAGGGCGCGCCAGATTTGGCCAGCGCCCTTTCAAGGCGCCGGCGAATTTCAATTGTCATTTTCGTCCGCTTCGAACCCCAAGGTTTTTGGGTCGAATTCGTAGTGAGCGCCGCAGAACTGGCAATCAGCCGTGACTATTCCTTCTTCCGTCGTCATGTGTGCGATGTCTCGCGCGGAATAGATCGACAAGGACTGGCGCACGCGGTCCGCTGAACACGAGCAGCCAAACTCAATGGGTTGCGCATCAAACACACGGGGTCCGTCCTGGTGGAAAAGGCGAACTAGAAGGTCTGTCGGCTGAACGGTTGGGCCGATCAACTCGATATCCTCGGCCGTTTCGAGAAGGACGTTTACGTGATTCCAGTTTTCGGCGTCGTCGCCGTCGAGCACGTCCGCAGGTGTCAAAAGACCGTCCTCGCCGGAACCCTCGTCTGCGACGGAAAGCGAAGACTTAGGCATTTGTTGCACCATGATGCCACCGGCACGCCAGTGTAAATCCTCGCCAGGGGACTGAGTCTGACCAAAGCTGAGAGCAAATCTTGTTGGCAGTTGCTCAGACTGCGCAAAATATGTCTCTGCGCATGCCGAGAGTGAGCCTCCGGAAATAGGGGTGATCCCCTGATAGGGAATCGTGCCTTCGCCCTGATCAATCAGGATTGCAAAATAGCCTTTTCCAATTTGGCTGAAAGGGTCGGCGGATGTGTCCAGCCGCTCTTTGTCGAAGCTTGCATAGGCGCGTATACGTGCCGGAGCGCCAGCGTCGGTTGGGCCGTAGTAATCCGTTGCGATCAAACGGGCAGGTCCGTCGCCGCGTATTTGGATCGACAGCTTCCAACGCAGCTTTATCGTTTGTCCGATGAGTGCGGTCAGCAATGTGGTTTCAGCCACCAAGGCCTCGATCAACGTGGGATAGTCGTGCTGAGACAGGGCCTGCTGAAGCAGCCCGTCAAGTCGCGCAATACGGCCACGGGTGTCAGTACGATCAAGTTGGAACGGGAGGACTGTATCGTCCCAAGCGATTTTAGAGCCGATATTCATGGGGTTTCCTTGCGCAGCGCGCGGGTGCATACCTCGACTATATAGGGGCTGCAAGACGAGGACCAAGGGAATGATCCCTAGGATAGGTGAACCGGTCGTTCCCGGGCAGGCATATCGCCGGCGTCCTGGGATATATGCGGTCCTGATTCGCGGCGATGCCGTCTTGATGACGCACCAATCCGAGCCGATTCCCGAGTACCAGTTGCCCGGCGGCGGAATTGATCCCGGCGAACAGCCTGTTCCGGCTCTGCATCGCGAAGTTTATGAGGAAACCGGTTGGCGGATTGATCGACCTGTCAGACTGGGGGCCTTCAGACGATACACTTTCATGCCCGAGTACGATTTATGGGCCGAAAAAGTATGCCACATCTACTTGGCGAGGCCTACTTTGTGTCTGGGTCCACCAAGTGAGCGTTTTCACGAAGCAGTATGGGTTAGCTTATCTGACTCGATTTCGTTGGCGGGGAATGAGGGCGATGCGATGTTTTTGGATTGGTGCCTTCGAAGTCTCTAGACAGTGCGCTCGAGCAGGACCGCAGAGAGATCGTCGGGGAAGTCCGTCAGGCCGGACGCACGTGACAATCCCTGGTGCAGCGCATCAATAAAGTCGGGTCCATGTTTGTCAAAGATGTCCAACAGCAAAGTCTTGAGGCCCTCTTCTTCAAAAAGGTCTTCGGTGTCAGGGATAGGACATTCTGTAATGCCGTCCGAGTGAAGCAACAGGCGATCACCTTTCGCGAGATTGATCTCGAATGAAGTGAACTCGGCATCGGGGATCAATCCGATAGGCATTCCGAAGGAAGACACATACTCGACTGTTCCGTCCTTTCTCAGGATTGCCGGACTGGGGTGACCCGCTTGCGACAGGACAGCACGACCTGTCTCAAGATCGACATCTGCCAGGATCATCGTCAAATAACGATCTGTCTCGATCTCGGCGAGCATCAGTTCATTGAGGGCGCCGCATACGTCGGCCGGCGGACGCATCGCCCGACCGCCGTTCTCGTCAACAACAAGCGCAAGGTTTCGCTCGGGTGAGGATGGGTTCAGCAAGCCTGCGATCCGGGCGGTCATCAAGGCTGAGGCCACGCCGTGACCCGCCACGTCTACAGCGTATACACCGTAGCGCTTCTCAGAAATCGGAAAAACACCTACAAGGTCTCTTCCCACATGACCGCTTGGTTCGTAGAGCAGTGATGCGCTTCCGCCCGCCAGAACGAAGTGTCGCTCTGGGACAAGTGCTTGCTGGAACAATCGCGCTTCAAGCAAATCCCGGTCAATTGCTGAGTATAGGTCCTGCAATTCGCTTAGTGTTTTGGTTAGAAGGTCGTTCTTTTCTTTCACGTCGAGCTGGGCGGACAAGATCCGCTGCCCTGCCGTGATACGGGCTTTCATTTCAATGGTGTTGAAGGGCTTGGAGAGAAAGTCATCCGCGCCGCTTTCAAGCCCTTCTGCCAGAACTTCGCGTTCGGTTTGAGCGGTCAAAAGGATGAAATACGCCGGCTTGTCGCGCATCATCTCACGGAAGGCTCGGCAAAACGCGACCCCCGACATGCCGGGCATGACCCAATCGCTGATAACAAACTCAATGTCGATCGACCGGCACAGCTCCAAAGCAGCCTCGCCACTTTCGGCTTCCAGTGTGGTATGACCCCATCTTGCAAGCGCCTTTGTCAGAAGGCGGCGTTGCGCCCGGCTGTCATCAACAACAAGGACTGGTCGGCCCAAGTCAGCTTCGTTCTTGGCAGGTATGACGGGTGTCGGAGCGTTCATGCTCCCTTCATGCAACCATGAGGTTAAGGCTCTGTAAAAGCGCGTGATCTTGATAATTTCAAAAAGAAACAGTCTCTTAATATCTTTTTGAAAGAAGGGCGGGGAGGTCGAGGAATCAGATATTTGATAGACTGGGATCGAATACGTGAGTTGGGACTGAAGTCGGTGAGCAGGACTTCGCCGAGGTCGTGGAGATGTTCCTTGAAGAGGTCGACGAGGCGCTTGGGCGGCTTTTCCGATCTGATGATGGGGCCATCGCAAAGGACCTTCACTTCATTAAGGGAAGCGCACTGAACATCGGGCTCACTGAAGTGAGTAGTATTTGTCGGTCAGTTGAAACCAAGCTTCGCGAGGCGCCTGCGCGTGATGCCGACCTTCGCGCAATCCAGACGGCTTTCCACAAGGCGAAGTTGGAATTCGCTTCAGGAGCGCTCGAATAACCCGGCAATCAGAGAGGGTGATTCGGGAGGTCGCTGGATTTTTCCGGCCGTTTTGTCCTGAATTGTCGCGGGATATGTTTCTATTAGCACTGTGTCTGGTGATTGAGGCTACAACAGAAACAACTTTCGGGTTTCTAGCAATAGATCGCCGGTTTCATTTTGAGCGTTTTCTCTGGAGGCGTGTGACAGGCTAGAGTTTCGTTCAACGCGATTACTCAAAGGATCCCACGGATGAAGACCCCTTTCAAAGCTACTCTCGCGGCACTTGTCATGAGTTCCGTTGCCGTCGGCGCGATAGCAACCACCGCGACAATCGCCAGCGTTGAGCCTGCTTTCGCCAAGTCAGACAAAGCGAGCAGCAAGTCAGAAAGCAATCGAGGCAAATCCGAGAATGCCCGTGGCAAATCCAGCGAGCGAGGAAAACCTTCCGGGAGATCGGCTCCTTCGGGCAAGTCCGGTAGGAGCATCGAAGGCTTTTTTGAAAAGCTGACCGGACAAGACAAGCGCGCTTTCAAGGCGCAGAGCTCTGCGAAGCCCCCAAAGCCCCGGAACACCGCCAAGGTCGGTAAGTTCGAGAGCGAATCGCTTCATCCCAACCAACTGGGAAATATGAACGGCGCGCTTAATGCCAACATAAACGCTGTTCTGGCGCACATTCGAAATGGAAACGGGAACGGTCCTGTAGGTCATATTGCTACCCTCGCTGCAGCATCCGCAGCGGCGGACGGTGCCCAGGAAGTTCTGGACCGTGCCGCGCTATTTGATGCTATTGAAGCCGCCGGATACGAAAGTCTGGAAGCGTACTACTCGGCACTAGAAGATACTCCTGGCGATCCGATTAATATGGCTATCGAAATGGCTGAGAGCCGGGATGAGGCCGCAGTCAAGTTCGGTTATCCGTCACATGACGATTACCTCAGACTTGTAGAGGTTCCCGGTGCGGATCCGGATGATGGAATAGACAAAGCGCTGATGAATCTCGGGGTAGAGATCGACGACCGCGGCGACGCGCCCGCTGATCTGGCTCTCGACTCTTCGGACCCTTCGGTAGCTAGGGCTGAAGAAACCTTGCTTGACGAGACTGCTGCTGAAAAAAGTATTCTTGCTTACTGGAACAAGAATCCGGGCGGCGATCCCGATCCTGATTCGGGCCTAACTGCCGACGAAGAAAAACTTCTGACCGAGCTTCGCAATCGGTTTTCAGAAGCCGATCTTGTCGCAATCAAAGAGACGGTTGATGCGAACAGTCCGGAACCGAGAGTCGACGAAGACGCCTGTGAAGAAAACAATGACCTTTGCCAGTCAGAAGAAGAAATCGTGACTCTGGTTGACTGACGGCTTGAAGGGTGCAGGCGGAGCGATAGTAGGCCTACTCTGAAATGGCGTTCGCTCCGTCTTGTTCCCAATGTAAAAACCCCGTAGATGCTCGCCGGTACAACACAAATCCGGGGAAATACCGTGTCCGCACCGAAGAAAGTTGTTCTGGCCTATTCAGGTGGGCTTGATACATCAATCATTCTGAAATGGCTTCAAACCGAGTACGGCTGTGAAGTTGTGACGTTCACAGCGGATCTCGGCCAGGGCGAAGAGCTTGAGCCAGCGCGCAAGAAGGCCGAGTTGCTTGGTGTTTCAGAGATTTTCATCGAGGATCTCCGGGAAGAATTTGTCCGCGATTTCGTGTTTCCAATGTTCCGCGCGAATGCGCTGTACGAGGGGCTTTACCTGCTGGGCACATCAATCGCTCGGCCGCTGATCTCGAAGCGTCTTGTCGAAATAGCTGCTGAGACCGGGGCGGATGCTGTTGCTCACGGTGCGACCGGCAAGGGCAACGATCAGGTTCGTTTTGAATTGAGCGCTTATGCACTTAACCCAGATATCAAAGTGATTGCGCCATGGCGGCTTTGGGATTTGTCCAGCCGCACAAAACTCATTGATTTCGCTGAGAAACACCAGATTCCAATCGCCAAAGACAAGCGGGGCGAGGCGCCGTTCAGCGTGGATGCGAACCTTTTGCACACATCATCTGAAGGGAAGGTGCTTGAGGACCCGGCAGGCGAAGCGCCCGACTATGTCTATCAACGAACCGTTCATCCTGAAGACGCCCCAAACGAACCGGAGTTTATAGAGATCGGTTTTGAAATGGGCGACGCCGTATCGATCAACGGTGAAACGATGAGTCCTGCCAGCATACTGACAAAGCTCAACGAACTGGGTGGAAAACATGGAATTGGGCGGCTTGATCTGGTTGAGGGTCGTTTTGTTGGTATGAAGTCCCGCGGGATATACGAGACGCCGGGCGGGACGATCTTGCTTGAAGCACATCGTGGGATTGAGCAGATCACACTGGATCGGGGTCAGGCGCATTTGAAAGACGAGCTGATGCCGCGATATGCGGAGCTTATTTACAACGGCTTCTGGTTCTCACCCGAGCGCGAGATGCTCCAGGCCGCAATCGACCACACACAAAAGCATGTGACAGGAACTGTAAAGCTGAAGCTTTACAAGGGTTTGGCACGCACTATCGCGCGCTGGTCGGATCATTCGCTTTATTCAGAAGCGCATGTCACCTTCGAAGAGGATGCGGGCGCCTACGATCAGAAGGATGCGCAGGGGTTCATTCAGTTGAATGCTCTGCGGCTGAAGCTTCTGGCAGCGCGGGAGCGGCGGCTAAAGAAGTAAGGCACTGTAGTTGTTACAGTTTCTTTGCTTCAAGGTCCTTGTAAAAGGGCAAAGCCTGCTCCATTAGCTCGGCAGATTTTCCGGTGAGAGCTGGTAAGTCGGCTTCTTTTCCGGCGAAGCCTTTGGAATTATGGACAGATTTGTACCAGTGAGGTGCCCACGCGCCATCGAATGGTTTGGGTCCGGCGGACCACGCGAGCATCGCGGGGTCCCAGTCTAAGCTGATGACTTTACACAATTTTTTGAGCATTCCCTCGGGATCGGTGCGGATGTCATCGCTGTCGACCACGGGTCCCGGAAATTTCGCGTAGACCTCGGTTTGTTGTTTGAAACCAATGTCTTGAAGGGTTGGATCCTCGCGCTTTGCAGAGTAACTGGCGATGACGCGGGCAGGATGCCGGATGAGGTGTACATTGACGCACCCCAGAGCCCAATCAAGCGGAAAGCCGTCGCACATGTGAAAGCCCATGTGCTTCATATACCAATGTTTTTTCCCATCAGGCACGTCGCCACGGATGCGATCAGCGACTTTCTCCGGGTCCGTTTCGTGAGCCTGGAGGACAGAATCCCGCATGGGGTGATCGATTCCGGTCACTTTTAAGTAAGGCGCATAGAATGGCTCGTCCCATGCGGCAAATTCTTCCCTGTTTCCAAAGGCATACATCATTGCGGTCGAGAGATTGCGGGGACCGCTCCACATCGCGATCTTCATTGTCGGTATGACGTCGGTTTCACGTCGGTATTACGTCGGTGCATGCGTTCGGCCTTTTTAGGAATCCTTAGGACTGCTGCGGAGACGCTAGACGGACATTTCGCGTGAAACAACTCTCACGAGGTTGCGACATCACGCGGGGGTGAATTGTGATTGAACAACGCGCGCGACAAGGTGAGTCGAGTTTTAGGGAGATCACGCAATGCCATTCGCAATCCAATCATTGAAGGCTCCGATCTTGGCCGTTTTGATCATGATGGGCATCGCCATTGAATGCGGAAGCGCGAAAGCCGCCGGAACCGGGAAGGCTTATTTCGCCGGCGGTTGTTTCTGGTGCGTCGAGGCCGACTTTGAGCGGTTGCCCGGCGTGGGTGACGTTATTTCCGGCTTTACCGGCGGAAAAACGGACAACCCGACCTACAAGCAGGTCACCGGAGGAAACACCGGCCACTATGAAGCGGTCGAAATTCCTTATGACCCGGAAACGGTCAGCTACGATCAACTGCTTTATGCGTTCTTTCGTTCGGTTGATCCCACCGATGCGGGAGGTCAATTCTGCGATCGGGGCGACAGCTACAGAACAGCGATATTTGTCTCTAATGCTGAGGAAAAGGCCGCTGCAGAGGCCGCAAAAGCGCGCGCCCAGCGCGATCTGGGGCGCACCATCGTGACGCCGATTCTGGAAGCCTCGAAGTTTTTCCCTGCTGATGACTTTCATCAGGATTACTACAAGCGAACCGAGGTCGTATTGACAAGGCGCGGTCCGAAAACAAAGGCGAGCGCCTATAAGTTCTATCGCAACGGATGCCGTCGGGATCAGAAAGTATTGCAGCTTTGGGGTGATGACGCGGTTTTCGCGACGCCAAGCAGCTAGGGTTTAAAGGCCTCGACCTCAGACAAAGTGGGGATCGCGTCGGCGGTCCCCCTTTTTGTGACCTTCAAGGCCGCTGCGCGACCAGCGAAGGCCATCGCCTCGGCTGGCCTGAAATCTCGTGCCAAACCCGCTGCGAGATACCCGGCAAAAGTATCGCCAGCACCGGTCGTATCGACCGCTTCGACCTTGATCCCGGGCGTCTCGGTGCTGTCGCCGGATTGAGTTGAAATCCAGCGGGCACCATCGGCCCCAAGCGTGACGACAATATGGCTCACGGAAAGCTCAAAAAGGGACTGTTCAAGGGATTCTTGGAGTTGTTCGGCTTCAACCTGATTCAACAAAAGCACATCAATATAGGGAAGAACGGCTCGAATTGCTTCGGCGTCGAAGGGTGCGGCTGAGTAAAGAACGCGCATACCGATTTCGGAAGCTATTCGGGCGGCTTCTGGTTGGAGGTTCGTTTCGTTTTGCAGAAGTAGCAGATCGCCGGATTGAGCGGTCGAAAGCGCCGCCTTAAGCCCCTTTTCATCCAGTGTCCGGTTTGCGCCGGGAAGAATGACAATCGCGTTTTCCCCATCGGATGCGACATTGATGATCGCGTGTCCCGTCGGTTCGTTCGAGAGGGCGATGTGCATGGTGTCGACGCCATAGCTTTCGAGGCGTTCAATTACCCATTCGGAATTCGCGCCTATCGCGCCGAAGTGGCAAACGGGCGCGCCAGCCTTTGCGGCAGCGACGGATTGGTTTGCACCTTTTCCGCCAAGGCCTTCGCGATACCCGGTGGCCGCAAGTGTTTCGCCGGGTGCGGGGATGTGCGGCACATCATAAAACAGGTCGATATTGATCGAGCCGAGGCACCAAACGGTTTTCATCAGCCCACCTTGGACGCGGCAAGCACCGCCATGTTCATGATATCATTGACGCTTGAGACGGTTGGCAAGATTTGGATCGGCTTGTCGACCCCGGTGAGAATCGGGCCGATCACAGTTGCTCCGGCCATTTCCTGCATCAGCTTTACCGAGATCGAAGCCGAATGGCGTGCTGGCACGACAAGGATGTTTGCCGGGCCTGTCAGGCGCGAGAACGGGTAGTTTTCCTGAGCCTTGGCGTTTAGCGCCACGTCCACTGTCATTTCACCTTCGTATTCGAAATCGACGTTCATTCTGTCGAGGACCTTGGGCGCCTGATGCATTTTAGTGGCGCGTTCGCTGATCGGGTAGCCGAAGGTCGAGAAGCTGACGAAGGCAACGCGTGGCTCAAGACCGAGGCCCCGTGCAACCTTGGCGGCCTGAATGGCGATTTGGGCGAGGTCCTGATCCGAGGGCCATTCATGCACGAGCGTATCTGCGATCAGGACGATCCGACCTTTGTGAAGAAGGGCCGTGACGCCGACAGCGCCGTCTTCGGCGCGGGCATCAAAAACGTGGTTGATCAGGTCGAGAACATGCGCGGATTTTCTGGTGGCGCCTGTCACCAGGGCGTCGCCGTGGTCATGGGCCAACATGAGTGCCGCGAAGACGTGGCGGTCGCGCGCGGCGAGGCGGTGGATATCGGTTGAGTCGAAGCCAGACCGTTGCAGCCTGTTGTAAAGGAACGATTTATAGGTATCGAGGTGTTCAGTGTTCGCTGCATTCACGACCGTGATCTCGGAAATGGCGTCAGCCAGCCCCTCGGTCTTGAGTTGAGCTGCAACGTCCGCTTCACGACCGACGACAAGCGCCTCGCCAAAGCCGTTGCGCTGGTATGCGACGGCTGCGCGCAGGACACGCGGATCATCGCCTTCGGCGAAAATCATGCGTGATTGGGCGGCTCGGGCGCGGGCGTTGATCGAGCGCAGGATCGACGCGGTGGGGTCCATCCGGGATTTGAGCTGCAACTCGTAGGCATCCATGTCGACGATCGGACGGCGGGCGACACCGGTGTCCATGCCCGCACGGGCGACAGCCGGAGGAACGCGGTGGATGAGGCGCGGGTCAAAGGGGGTCGGGATGATGTAGTCGCGGCCGAAAGTCAGTTTGAGGCCGTAGGCCATGGCGACTTCGTCCGGCACGTCTTCGCGGGCAAGTGCGGCAAGGGCTTCGGCGCAGGCGATCTTCATCTCGTCGTTGATCGCACGGGCGTGGATATCCAGAGCGCCGCGAAACAGGTAGGGGAAACCGAGGACGTTGTTCACCTGGTTCGGGTAATCGGAGCGACCGGTGGCAACGATGGCATCCTCGCGGACTGCGTGCGCTTCTTCGGGCGTTATTTCCGGATCCGGGTTGGCCATGGCGAAGATGACTGGGTTTGGCGCCATACTTTCAACCATCTTTGGCGTGACGGCCCCTTTTGCGCTGACGCCGAGAAAGACATCTGCGCCGGCCATGGCGTCTTCCAGACTCCGAAGGTCGGTGGCCACTGCGTGCGCGGATTTCCATTGGTTCATGCCATCGGTCCGGCCCTGATAAATCACGCCCTTGGTGTCGCAGACGATGCAATTCTCGTGGCGCGCACCCATGCGTTTCAGGAGCTCGATACAAGCAATTCCGGCGGCACCCGCGCCGTTCAGGACGATTTTGACGTCTTCGATCTTCTTGTCGGAAATGTGGAGTGCGTTGATCAGGCCCGCAGCACAGATCACTGCCGTCCCGTGTTGGTCGTCATGAAAGACAGGAATATCCATCTCTTCTTTTAGACGCTGTTCGATGATGAAGCATTCGGGCGCCTTGATGTCTTCAAGATTAATGCCCCCGAACGTCGGACCCATGATGCGGACAGCATTGCAGAAGGCGTCCACGTCTTCCGTGTCGAGTTCGATGTCGACCGAGTTCACGTCAGCGAAGCGTTTGAATAGAACGGCCTTGCCTTCCATCACTGGCTTGGAGCCAAGAGCGCCAAGATTGCCAAGACCCAAGACAGCTGTTCCGTTTGAGATGACGGCGACGAGATTGCCCTTGTTTGTATAGTCATACGCAAGTTCGGGGTTGGCCGCGATATCTTCGCACGGCACGGCGACACCGGGAGAGTAGGCCAGGGACAGATCCCGCTGCGTCGTCATGGGAACCGTGGCCTGGACCTCGAATTTGCCCGGGCTTGGGTGCATGTGGAAATGCAGCGCGTCTTCGCGTGTGAACCTTTGTCGTGGCATTCGTCGTCCTCCCCTGAGCATGCCACCTTACGGTTTGCTACGGCGGGGGCAAGCCGCTTGATTTCGGCTTTCGCCCGGACGTCGGGGCGTTTAGATTCCTTTAAAACTCTCTGGGGGGAGTGACACTTTGACCGTCGCTAACGCCGCCGTCACTCCGATGATGGCGCAATATCTTGAGATAAAGACCGACCATCCGGGCGCTTTGCTGTTCTATCGGATGGGAGATTTTTACGAACTGTTTTTTGACGACGCGGTTGCGGCGGCAGAGGCGCTGGATATTACACTGACCAAGCGCGGCAAGCATCTTGGCGAAGACATCGCAATGTGCGGCGTGCCATACCATGCGGCAGAGGGCTATTTGTTGACGCTGATCCGAAAGGGTTTTCGCGTTGCTGTGTGCGAGCAGTTGGAAAGTCCGGCGGACGCAAAGAAGCGTGGGTCGAAGTCGGTCGTGAAACGTGGGGTTGTTCGACTTGTGACGCCGGGCACCCTTACCGAAGAAACTCTGCTTGAGGCGCGACGGCACAACTTTCTGGCGGCGCTGAGTGACGTTCGTGGGGAGGCTGCTGTCGCATGGGTCGATATCTCGACCGGGGAGTTGCGTGTGCTGGCGACAACGGTTGAACAGTTCGGACCCGAGCTTGCGCGATTGCTGCCCCGCGAAGTATTGGTTTCGGACAGTCGTGAGGCAGATTTCGCCGGTTTAGTGACTGAAATAGGGGCCTCTCTGACACCGCTGTCGGGCGGGAGTTTTGACAGTCAATCTGCCGTGAGGCGCCTTACGGAATTCTATGAGGTCGAAAGCCTGCATGCTTTCGGGGCCTTCGGGCGGGCAGAGATTGCAGCGATGGGCGCGATCATCGATTATCTGGACCTGACACAAAAGGGAAAGCTGCCACTTTTGCGCCCGCCCGTGCGGGAATTGAGCGGCGGGACCATGCAGATAGACGCCGCAACCCGGCGGAACCTTGAGTTGACACAGGCCTTGTCGGGCGGTCGCGAAGGGTCGCTTTTGGCGGCGATTGATCGCACTGTCACGGCGGGCGGAGGACGGTTGCTGGAGCGGCGGATTTCATCGCCCTCGCAGGACTTAAAGGTCATCTCCCAGCGACACGACGCCGTGGCTTATGCCGTGGAAAATGTGGAGTTTCGCGAGGATCTGCGTGATAAGTTGCGGCGCTGTCCCGATGTAGATCGTGCCCTGTCACGACTTTCGCTGGATCGCGGCGGACCGCGGGACTTGGCGGCCGTGCGGAATGCGGTCGGTCAGGCTGCGCTGATTTCGGCGGCTTTGCCGCAAGATGCACCTGATTTGTTGACGGCCATGGGCAAGTCCCTCGTTGGTTTCGGGGAGATTTCAGAGCTACTTGAAGAAGCCCTTGTGGCCGAGCCGCCTCTTTTGGCGCGGGATGGTGGATTTATTGCTGCCGGTTTTGATCCGGACTTAGACGAAGCACGAACTCTGCGGGACGAAGGCCGCGGGGTGATTGCGGGATACCAGGCAGATTACGTCATCGAAACGGGGGTTTCGGCTTTGAAGATCAAGCACAACAATGTGCTGGGGTATTTTATCGAAACCACCGCAACCCATGCCGAGAAAATGTTGGCGCCGCCTCTGTCGGAAAGGTTCATCCACCGCCAGACGACGGCCAATGCTGTGCGGTTTACGACAGTTGATCTGTCGGAGATGGAAACGAAAATACTCAATGCTGGTGGACGTGCGCTGGAGATTGAAAAAAGGCTCTACGAAGGGCTTGTTCGGGCAGTTTTGGCGGTTTCCGGGCCGCTTGGCGATTGCGCGCGCGCCTTGTCGGAGATGGATGTAACGGCGGCCTGGGCCGCGCTTGCTCAGATGGAAAATTGGGCAAGGCCAAGGATGGATGAGAGCCGGGCATTTGAAGTTGTTGCGGGTCGGCATCCTGTTGTTGAGCGCGCCTTGAAAACTGAGGGTGCGCCGTTCATTGCAAACGACTGCGATTTGTCTGGCGATGAAAATGGGTCGATCTGGTTGCTTACGGGGCCAAATATGGCGGGTAAATCAACGTTTCTTCGACAGAACGCGTTGATTGCGCTTTTGGGACAGGCGGGGAGTTTTGTTCCGGCGAAATCGGCGCATGTCGGTCTGGTTAGTCAGTTGTTCAGTCGCGTGGGGGCGGCTGACGATCTGGCACGCGGTCGTTCGACTTTCATGGTCGAAATGGTTGAGACGGCTGCGATTTTGAACCAGGCGGATGCGCGCGCCTTGGTGATTTTGGACGAAATCGGGCGTGGAACGGCGACGTATGACGGCCTGAGTATCGCGTGGGCGACGCTTGAGCACTTACACGATGTGAACGCCTGCCGCGCCCTTTTTGCGACGCATTATCACGAGATGACCCAGCTGGCAGACAAGCTGGACGGGGTGGAAAATGCAACTGTTGCCGTGAAGGAGTGGGACGGCGACGTCATCTTCCTGCATGAAGTTCGGCGAGGCGCTGCGGATCGCAGTTATGGTGTGCAGGTCGCCAAGTTGGCGGGGCTTCCGCCGGCCGTGGTTGAGCGCGCGCGGGTTGTTCTGGAGGCGTTGGAGAAGGGCGAACGCGAAGGCGGACCGGGTGCGAAGGCGTTGATCGATGACTTGCCGTTGTTTGCAGCCGTGCCTGTGGCCAGTGTTCCGAAACAGGGCAAATCGTCTTTGTTAGAGACGAAATTAGCGGAGCTGCTTCCCGATGAGATGACCCCTCGGGAAGCCCTTCAGGCGCTTTATGATCTGAAAGCTGAGGCGATTAGCCGGGGGTCGAGCTAACACCGACTTTGGCCGGGCGCAAAAGACGGTCGTGCAACATGAACCCGTCTGCGGATACCTGAATGATTTCGCCGGCCTTTGTGCCGGGAAGCGGCGCTTCGAACATCGCTTCGTGGTGCTGAGGGTCAAAACGGTCGCCTATTTCCGGCGAAATCGGCTCGATTCCGTGCTTTTTGAAAACGCTGATCAACTCGCGCATGGTAAGCTCGACACCTTCGATCACCGCCTTGTTCGTTTCGCGGCTTTCCTGCGGAATAGCTTCGATGGCACGCCGCATGTTGTCGAACACGGGCAACAGATCACGCGCAAGACGTGATCCGCCGTATTGCTCGGCCTCGCGGCGATCACGCTCGGAACGTTTGCGCGAGTTTTCCGCATCCGCCAACGCGCGCATGAACTTGTCCTTAAATTCGTCGCGCTCGGCCTCAAGCTCGGCGAAGCGTTCGTCGATATCGGGGTCTTCCAACGCTTCGGGGCTGTCGATATCGATCAAGTCTTCGTCCGCCGCCGGTTTCTTTGCGTCTTCGTCGTTCATTCTTACCCTCGATCAGATATCAATCGGCCAACCAACTGGGCCGTATAGTCAACAATGGGAACGATGCGTCCGTAGTTCAGCCGCGTTGGGCCGATCACGCCGACCGCACCGATCACCTTTCGGTCCGCGTTCATATATGGAGAGACAACCAAAGATGAACCCGAAAGTGAAAAAAGCTTGTTCTCGGAGCCAATAAAAATCCGCACTCCGGCACCGCCCTCGGTCAGATCAAGGAATTCGGCAATGTCGCGCTTGCGTTCGAGGTCGTCAAACAGCTTTCGGATGCGCTCAAGCTCTTCTTCCTGACCGGCGCTCTCGATCAGATTCGATCTTCCGCGCACGATGAGGCGTTCGTAGGTTTGACCTTCGTTCTCCCAAAAGGCCTGCCCGGTTTCGACAAGCTCTCGCGCGGCAGAGTCCAGTTCTCGGCGGTGCTTTGCAATTTCACGAGAAATCACGGCCCCAAGCTCGCTTAAGGTGTGGCCTTCGACGATAGAATTCAGGAAGTTGGCCGCTTCTCGCATAGAGCTTGGTGTTTGACCGGCCGGAGGTGTGAACACCCGATTTTCTACGTGACCATCGCCGAACACCAGAACAACGAGCGCGCGTTCCGGGGCGAGGCTGACGAATTCAATATGTTTGATGGGCGCTTCATGTTTGGGCGCAAGAACAAGGCTAGCGCCGTGAGTGGCACCCGAGAGAGCCGAACCAACACGGTCGAGAAGTGAAGCGACATCCGTGTCGTTCTTCCCCAACGAACCCTCGATGGCGCCGCGGTCTTCCGCGCTGAGATCACCGACTTCCAGCAGACCGTCCACGAACATGCGAAGGCCTTGCTGAGTCGGAATTCGGCCTGCTGAGATGTGGGGGGAATTCAGCAAGCCGAGGTATTCGAGATCTTGCATGACGTTGCGAATCGTCGCTGCGCTGACTTTCTCGGACATTTCGCGTGTCAGGGTCCGTGACCCGACAGGTCCACCCGTTTCAAGGAAGCCCTCTACAACACGACGGAACACCTCGCGCGAACGCGCGTTCATTCCTTCGAGAAGTTTTCCGGAATCATTCATTTTGTCCGTTTCCTTGGGGGCGCTGCAATTAAAGGCAAGCAGGCGCGAAGGTCAATCGGGCTTGATGGTATGGGCAAGCGCGACTATCAACCTCGCTCAACCTCAGGAAGGAATTCTCATGCGCCCGTCAGGTCGAGCTACCAATGAAATGCGGACCGTTTCTATCGAAACGGATGTGACCAGACACGCCGAAGGATCATGCATGATCCGGTGCGGCGATACTCATGTTCTGTGCACCGCAACCATCGATGAGCGTGTGCCGCATTGGATGAAGAACACCGGGCTTGGCTGGGTTACGGCGGAGTACGGGATGCTGCCGCGCGCAACGCATTCGCGCATGAACCGTGAGGCCAAGAAAGGTCAGAGCGGAAGAACGCAGGAAATTCAAAGGCTTATAGGGCGTTCACTTCGTGCGTGCATTGACCGCCCTGCCCTCGGCGAGCGTCAGATCATGGTGGACTGCGATGTTATCCAAGCCGACGGCGGGACTCGTTGTGCCTCTATAACCGGTGGTTGGGTCGCTCTGCGACTGGCCGTTAACAAGCTGATGAAGGCCGGCATGGTGACGAGTGATCCGATTATCGACCACGTTGCTGCGGTGTCTTGTGGCATCTATGCAGGCCAGCCGGTGCTGGACCTGGATTATCCGGAGGACAGCGAGGCCGGTGTCGATGGCAACTTTGTGATGACTGGACGCGGGACATTGATCGAGATTCAGATGTCGGCCGAAGGATCGACGTTTTCGCGCGATCAGATGACAACGCTGATCGATCTGGCCGAGATTGGACGGGATCAGTTGGTGACTGTGCAAACCAGCGTGACTGCTTGATGCGAAGTTTTGACGGCAAGACGCTTTTGGTAGCGACCCATAACTCGGGCAAACTTGACGAAATCGCCGATTTGATTTCCGAGTTTGGGATATCTGTGGTCGGCGCCGCAGAAAAGGGCTTGCCGGAACCAGAAGAGACCGGGACAACCTTTGTCGAGAACGCGCGCTTGAAGGCTCATGCTGCGGCAAAGGCAACCGGGCTGCCTGCGTTGGCGGATGATTCCGGGATCGAGATTGATGCGTTGGATGGTGCTCCCGGTGTTTATACGGCGGACTGGGCGGAAACGCCGAATGGTCGGGATTTCATCATGGCCATGACGCGGAGCCATGAAGCGCTTGAGGCGATTAATGCGCCCCTGCCCCGAACGGCTCGGTTCTGTTGCACCTTTGTGTTGGCGTGGCCTGATGGCCACGATGAGGTATTTGCCGGGACCATGGAGGGTCAGGTGGTTTGGCCAATGCGCGGGGACCAGGGTCATGGGTATGATCCGATTTTTCAGCCGGACGGATACGACACCACGTTCGGTGAAATGGATCGGTGGGAAAAGAACAAGATCAGTCACCGCGCGGACGCGTTTGCCAAGTTGAAAGCCGTATTCCGGAATGGATGAGCGGCCGGGCTTTGGTCTTTATGTTCACTGGCCATTTTGCCAGGCGAAGTGTCCTTATTGCGATTTCAACAGCCACGTTGCGTCAAAAATCGACCATTCTGCTTGGGTTAGTGCCTATGTTGATGAGATCCGTCGGCTTGGAGCAGAAACCGAAGGGCGCGTTCTCGACAGTGTTTTCTTTGGTGGTGGCACGCCCAGCCTGATGGCGCCTGAGACTGTTGATGCAATTTTGACCCAAGCAAGGTCGGTTTGGCGGCCTTCGAATTCGATGGAAATCACTCTGGAGGCAAATCCGACTTCAGTCGAAGCTGGCAAATTTCGAGCTTTTCGCGACGCTGGGGTCAACAGGGTTTCTGTCGGACTTCAGGCGTTGAACGATCCGGATTTGAAAGCACTTGGGCGGCTTCATTCGGCCGAGGAAGGCCGCCGCGCCTTTGGTGTTGCACGAGATACCTTTGAGCGCGTTTCTTTCGATTTGATCTATGCAAGACAAAACCAAAGCATGGAAGCCTGGCGGTCTGAGCTGGACGAGGCTTTGGCTTTGGCAGCGGACCACGTGTCGCTTTATCAACTGACAGTCGAGCCGGGTACGGTTTTTGCAGAGCGATTTGCGCGGGGAGGGTTGCGTGGGCTGCCGGATGAGGATGTTTCGGCGGATATGTATGCTTTGACGCAAGATATGACTGAAGCTGCGGGGTTGATCGGCTATGAAACCTCGAATCACGCGGCTCCCGGCGCGGAGTCTCGACACAACTTGATTTACTGGCAGAATGGCGACTGGGCGGGTGTTGGTCCGGGGGCACATGGCCGTTTGTCGGTAAATGGTGTGAGATATGCGACCGAAGCGCCCAAGGCGCCCGGTGCCTGGCTAAACGCCGTGCGTGAGGGAGCTGGCCAGGAGGTTCGCACGCGCCTTACTGACCTCGAAGTCTTGGAAGAACGTGTGATGATGGGCCTGAGATTGCGCCGTGGGATTGCTGTTGAGGCTCTAGATGGACGGCCTGATAAAGTGAATTATATCAATGGCTTATCGGAATCACGCCTATTGGAAATCGAAAATGGACGTCTTCGGTTGACCGATGCCGGGCGGCCTCTTTTGAATGCGGTTTTGCGTGAGCTGCTGGCTTAGACTTTCCCTGCGTCGGTTGTAACCGAAAGCTTGCGGCAAAGCTCGTCTAGCTGATCGAGATTATTATACCTGATCGTCAGCGCACCACCTTCTGTTCCAGGCGGGTGGGCGATGGTAACTTTCATACCCAGCGCAGCCGCAAGGTCGAGTTCAAGCGCGCGCGTGTCGGCGTCTTTGATCGGGGACTCATTGATGTTTGTCGGCTTCAATGCGCCCGATTTTTTCGCCAAAGCTTCGGTCTGGCGAACCGAGAGACCTTGCTTTACGACCTGCGCAGCCAGTCGAACCGGATCGTCAGCCGTGACTAGTGCTCTGGCATGGCCGGCGCTGAGATCGCCTGCACGCACCAACTCCATAACCGAGTCAGGCAGCGTAAGGAGTCGCAACAAGTTGGCGATATGGCTGCGGCTTTTGCCAAGCGCTTCAGCCAACTTTTCCTGGGTGTGACCAAACCGATCCATCAACTGCCGATACCCAGCCGCCTCTTCAATGGCGTTGAGGTCCGCGCGCTGAATGTTCTCGATGATTGCCAGTTCAAGAACCTCTGAATCGTTCAGATCTCGAACGATGGCAGGCACTTCGTGCAATTGCGCACGTTGTGCAGCGCGCCAACGACGCTCGCCGGCGACAATCTGAAAGCGCTCCGAATCCGACGGGTCGCGCCGCAAGATAAGTGGCTGAATGACGCCTTTCTCGCGAAGCGAAGAGGTCAATTCTGCCAGAGCAGCTTCGGTAAATGTCCGCCGCGGCTGATTGGGGTTGGGGCTGATGCGATCAACGGCGATAAATGTTTCCGCCTTCCGTGCAGCGCCGGTGGCTGGCTGCGGAGTTGTGGTATCGACATCTGCCATCAATGCGGAAAGTCCGCGACCTAATCCTCTGCGTTCCTGCTTCGCGTGTGCCATGTTGATACCCTATGGTGTGGTTTGTTCTAGTTTCTCTACCATTTCTTGTGCCAAAGCGCGATAGGCTTGGCTGCCTTTTGACGCCGGATCATAAGAAATAACGGGCATCGCAAAAGACGGTGCCTCGGAAACCCGGACGTTTCTTGGCACGACAGTCTTAAAGACAAGTTCACCCAGAGCCTCGCGCGCGTCAGCTTCGACTTGCTGGCTTAGGTTGTTGCGGCGATCGTACATCGTCAGGACCACGCCTTCGATCCGTAAGTTCGGGTTCGCAGTTTGGCGAACCTCGCGAACGGTCAGCATGAGCTGTGAAAGCCCCTCAAGCGCAAAGAACTCGCTTTGAAGCGGGACAAGCACCGAATGTGAAGCAACCATAGCGTTGACAGTAAGCAAGCTCAGCGACGGCGGGCAGTCGATTAGAACGAAATCCAGAGCAAAGGCATCGATCTCGGGCTGTCTCAGGGCATCGTGGAGAAGAAAACTCCGCTTTTCGACCGACATCATTTCTATATCGGCTGAGCTTAGATCGGTTGTGGCGGGCGCGATTACCAGGCCTTCAACGTTCGTCGGGCGAATAACGTCCTTAAGGTCAGCGTCTTCCAAGAGCAGGTCGTAGGTCGTAACTGCGCGCTCCGAGGGATCAATTCCGAGGCCGGTTGATGCGTTACCTTGAGGATCAAGATCGACCAGCAGCACGTTGAACCCCTCGTCCGCGAGGGCTGCGCCTAGATTTATTGCTGTGGTTGTCTTACCGACTCCGCCTTTTTGGTTCACGATGGAGATAATACGAGGGCCGACGGGTCGTGTTGGGTCAGACACGCTTGATATCTCCGATTTTAAGAATGGCGGCCTGATTATCCGTCATGCTTGAGATGCTTTCACAGGTGAAGGACCATGTTTTGAGGGCCAATTCAACCTCGGATGACGCGCTTGCGCCTTTTGGAAGCAAGGCAATACCGTTTTTGCCAATATGGCGCGAAACGTAGCTGAGAAGTAGCTCAAGCGGTGCAAGGGCCCGCGCGGTGACGACATCGGCAGCAGATGGCTCGGCGGCTTCGGCGCGCTCGGCCAAGACAGTGAGCCTTGTGTCAGTTTCTCGCCCGACGGTCCGCAGAAACGCTGCTTTACGTTGATCGGATTCGATGAGGGTCATCGCGAGGTCTGGTCTTGTTGTTGACGCCATCAGGGCGATAACGGCCCCGGGAAAACCCCCGCCGCTCCCAAGATCAACCCATGTCTTAGCGGACACAGGCGCGATTGTGAGCAGCTGCGCAGAATCTGTAAAATGCCTCTCCCAAAGCGCTTCAATCGTTCCGGGCGCAACGAGATTAATGCGTTTTGTCCATTTCCTGACGAGATTCGCATAGGTTTCAAGTTTTTCGATTGTTTCACGTGAAGCATCGAACCTGTCTGCAAACTCGTCCTTCGCACCATTCATGCGCTTCGTCTTTGAATTTGCCGGAGTTTAGCAAGTATGAGCGTTAATGCGGCCGGTGTGACCCCCTCCACGCGTCCCGCCTGCCCCAACGTACCGGGTCGGACTGAAATCAGCTTTTGGCGCAGCTCGTTCGAGAGGCCAGCGAGGGTTTCATAGTCGAAGTCGGCGGGAATTTTGTGTCCCTCGTCTTTCTGCAGCGCCTCTACTTCACGTTTTTGCCGTTCGATATAGTTTGCATACAGGGCGTCACGCTTGATTTGCTCCTGGATTTCGACGTCAATGCTTGCGATTTCTGGCCGCAGACACGCTACATCGTGGAAGCTCACATCGGAAAACGACAATAAGTCGAGGCCGGAACGGCGAGAACCATCTTCCGCGATCCGAATTCCTGCTTTGGATGCCTCCGATGACGTAATGAAAACTTTGCCAAGGAGCTTTTTCCCGGCGTGAAGACGCTCCATTTTCTGAGAAAAAGCCGACTCTCTCTCTTCGCCGACACATCCGACGGCAAGCCCCAAGGGCGTGAGGCGCTGATCTGCATTGTCAGCGCGAAGCGATAGACGGAACTCTGCGCGGGACGTAAACATCCGGTAGGGCTCAGTCACGCCGCGCGTTATCAGATCGTCTACCATCACACCAATATACGAGGTTTCCCGACCAAAGGTGACAGGTTCAAGGTCAAGCGCATCACCCGCGGCGTTGAGTCCCGCAACAACGCCCTGCGCTGCAGCCTCCTCATATCCTGTGGTACCGTTGATCTGACCCGCAAGATAAAGTCCCGGCACATCTTTTAGACGAAGACTCTGATTGAGGGCCTGGGGATCAACGTAATCATACTCGATTGCATAGCCGGGTTGGACAATTTCAGCGGCTTCGAGGCCCCTGATCGAGTGAACGTAGTCGTGCTGTACGCTTTCAGGAAGCGAGGTCGAAATGCCGTTTGGATAGACCAGGTCGCTTGTGAGGCTTTCGGGCTCGAGGAAGATTTGATGGGAGGCCTTGTCCGCGAAACGGACAACTTTGTCTTCGATCGACGGACAATACCGCGGCCCGACGCCGTCGATATGCCCGCCATACATAGCCGATTTACTGAGGTTATGGCGGATTATTGCGTGTGTTTGCTCGTTCGTGTGGGTTATGCCGCAGGACACCTGTCTGGATAGTGGTCTAAGCGAAAGGAACGAAAACAGCGTGGGATCGTCATCACCGGGCTGTTCTTCGAGGATATCCCACTTGATACTGGAAGACCTCAGCCGTGGAGGTGTGCCAGTCTTTAGGCGACCAAGGGGCAGTCCAAAACCATCAATGCGTTCTGCCAGTCGAATTGAGGGCTTGTCGCCAATGCGACCGCCAGGCCGAGTTTCGTTTCCGATATGGATAACGCCCCGCAAGAAAGTCCCTGTCGTGAGGACGGTCGATTTGGCGTTAATCCTCGAACCATCCGCAAGCTCAACGCCAATGACTGCATAGCCCTGCACGATGAGGTCAGTCACTTCGCCTTCAATGATCTGAATACGCGGATGTGCAGTGATCTCTGAAAGCATCTCACGCTTATAGATCGCTCGATCAGCCTGCGCTCGTGGGCCTTGTACTGCCGGGCCTTTGCGACGGTTCAAAAGTCGGAACTGGATACCCGCCCTGTCGGCGACACGGCCCATAACGCCGTCAAGGGCATCGATTTCACGTACCAAGTGGCCCTTTCCAAGCCCCCCAATTGCTGGATTGCATGACATGACGCCGATGCCGTCACGGGCCAGCGTGACCATCGCAACCCGCGCCCCACGCCGGGCAGCGGCGTGGGCCGCGTCTGCCCCCGCGTGTCCGCCACCGACAACGATTACGTCTATGTCCAAATGTTTCACGTGAAACATCCCTATTTGCCAATACAAAAGCTCGAAAAGATTTCATCCAGGATATGCTCTACATCGACACGTCCGACAAGGGCGTCAAGTGCGCGTACAGCAGTCCGAAGATCTTCAGCGATAAATTCGGCAAGCTCCGGAGCGCTGGTTAGTTGGTTTTGCGCATGGGCAAGCGCGTCGGCCGCGATCTTCATGGATTGCCGATGCCGGTCACGAATAGCAATGCCGGACTCTGATGCCCGTCTTTGAAAAACTTCGGTCACGCGCGCGACAAGATCATCGAGGCCGAACCCCGTTGTGACCGAGATATGCCCATCCGGGTTCAAATCGGATTTCGTGACAAGGACTATGTCTTCCTTGGTCGAAACAATGGGCAGTGTTTCGGATCGTGAAGATAGCAATATGATGCGGAGATCTGCTGCTTTTGCTCGCGTTCTGGCCCGCTCGATGCCGAGAGCTTCAACGTGATCCTCGGTAATGCGGAGGCCCGCTGTATCAAGGAACGTAACAGGCAGACCTTTCAGGTCCATATGAATTTCGATCACATCACGGGTCGTACCAGCAATATCCGACGTAATGGCAGCATCGCGGCCTGCAAGCGCGTTGAGCAAAGACGACTTCCCGACATTTGGAGCACCGACAATCGCAACCTCGAAACCGTCACGAATTCTTTCGGACACCTCAACGCCCGCAATTTCGGCGGCCAGTTCTGTAGAAACTGAGAGCAGAAGTTCCGACACCTCGGGCGAAACGTCGACCGGCACTTCTTCGTCTGCGAAATCAATGGTCGCTTCAAGCAAGGCCGCTGCCCGAATAAGTCGCACGCGCCAACTCTCGGCGAGATCGCCGAGCGCTCCGGACAGGACACGCAAGGCTTGGCGCCGCTGTGCCTCTGTCTCAGCCTCGATCAAATCGGAGAGGCCCTCGACCTGCGCCAAATCCAGACGCTCGTTCTCAAGGGCGCGGCGGGTAAATTCCCCTGGTTCGGCCTGCCTGAGGCCGGGCAGACCTGCAAGCGTCTGCAGAACGGCGTTGATGGTGGCAGTGGCGCCATGGAGGTGCAACTCAACCACATCCTCGCCAGTGAAACTGTGAGGTCCGGGGAACGTCAGAAGGAGAGCTTCGTCAAGAACAAGATCGTACGCACGCAGCGTCCGGAGCACCGCAGTCCGCGGCTTGTCCGGAAGGGTGGCAAGCGTAGAAACGGCGACAAACGCATCTGGGCCGGAAATACGGACAACGGCAACGCCCGATTTCCCACGCGCGGACGCAAGGGCAAAAATCGTATCCATTTAGTCTAACCTACTGATTTAATTCAGTAAATCATGTGTTCATAGAATCGAAGAACTCGGCGTTGGATTTCGTTTGCTTCAGCTTCGAGATCAAGAACTCGATCGCATCTGTCGTACCCATCGGGTTCAGAATTCGGCGCAAAACGAAGGTTTTCGCAAGATCGCCCTTGTCGACGAGGAGTTCTTCTTTCCGTGTACCGGACTTGAGAATGTCCATCGCCGGGTAGACGCGTTTGTCCGCAACTTTGCGATCCAGGACGATCTCGGAGTTGCCCGTACCCTTAAATTCTTCGAAGATGACTTCGTCCATACGGCTGCCCGTATCAATCAGCGCGGTTGCGATGATGGTCAGCGATCCGCCCTCTTCGATATTCCGCGCGGCGCCGAAGAACCGCTTGGGGCGTTGCAATGCATTGGCGTCCACGCCACCGGTCAGAACTTTGCCCGAAGAGGGAACCACGGTGTTGAACGCACGGCCCAGTCGGGTGATGGAATCGAGTAGAATGACAACGTCACGCTTGTGTTCAACCAAGCGCTTGGCCTTTTCAATGACCATTTCCGAAACGGCGACGTGGCGGGTGGCGGGTTCGTCGAAGGTAGAGGAGACAACCTCGCCTTTCACAGACCGCTGCATGTCAGTCACTTCTTCCGGACGCTCGTCAATCAGAAGAACGATCAAATAGCACTCAGGATGGTTCGTTTCGATCGAGTGGGCGATATTCTGGAGCAGCACCGTTTTACCGGTACGAGGCGGTGCCACGATGAGACAACGCTGGCCCTTTCCGATTGGCGAAACCAGATCGATGATGCGCGCCGACCGATCCTTCACCGTCGGATCCTCGATTTCCATCGTCATACGTTCGTCGGGATAAAGCGGTGTGAGGTTGTCGAAGCTGACTTTGTGACGTGCCTTCTCGGGGTCTTCAAAATTGATCTTCTCGACCTTGGTCAGGGCGAAGTATCGTTCGTTGTCGTTCGGGTCACGGATGATGCCCTCGATGGTGTCACCCGTCCGCAGCGCAAACTGGCGGATCATTTCAGGCGAAACGTAGATATCATCTGGGCCGGGCAGATAGTTTGCCTCAGGCGAGCGCAGAAACCCAAAACCGTCTTGGAGAACCTCCAAAACGCCGTCTCCACCGATAATCCATTCCTCGTCCGCGCGCTCTTTCAGAATTGAGAACATCATCTCGCCCTTGCGCATCGTGGACGCGTTTTCGATCTCAAGATCTTCCGCAATGGAAAGAAGTTCTTTCGGGGATTTGGCTTTCAGATCAGCCAGATTTAGACGGTCAGACATTGAAACCTTTCGGACGGACAAAGCGTCCGTGCGTCAATTCGGAGAATGGAAAGCGACAATTCGGCCAGGACGGCCTTCGCCGCTCTGCTTTAGGGAGACAGGAAGATTGAGTCAACCATCCTTAAATGGGTTGGACGATGACCATGACGACGATGATAATCAGAAAAAGTGTCGGAACCTCGTTCATTATTCGGAAATAACGTCCCGGTTTCTGGTTCGTGCCCGCTTCGAAAGTTTTGCGTGTTCTTGCGCACCACATGTGGAACCATGTCATTCCCAGCACAGCGACAAGCTTCACCCAAGGCCAACCCTGCGACCAGTCGATACGATCGGGAGTGGCGACCATGAGCAGCCCGAATATCCAGGATGCTATCATCGCCGGGTTCATGATGGCCCTGAGAAGACGACGCTCCATGGTTTGAAAGAGAGTATGTGTTTCTCCGGACGTGCTGACGGCCTCTGCGTGGTAAACGAATAAACGCGGCAGGTAGAACAACCCGGCCATCCAAGCAACGACAGAAATCACGTGCAAGGCTTTCAGCCATTGGTAGCTGTTTTGCAAAATCTCAGACATGGCTTTCTCTTAGACCGGTCTTGTTCCAATTAATATAATATAAAGAAAGAAAAGGATGATGTGGTTTGTAGAGCCTGTGGATACCGTGGATACTTTATTTCTCCCCCGTATTATCCGGATCTGGATAAGTTGTTCAGAGCGATCCCTGACCGATAAGAATGGTGATTTTCACGTTTTAAATCATATGTTTACTACATTGATATCGACGAAGACCTGTTGATAACTCAGGGATGAAAATTCTCAACGCGGTTTACCCACAGGCATAGGATTCCGGATGTACACATAGGATGGAATCCAGCTTCCTGCCATGGGACTTGCCAAGCCGGTGGATGGGATGCGACGAAGGTGACTATTCACATTTATTTCCTTTGCTTCGCGCACAGGGTTACGCACAGGCCTGTCCACATATGACTCACCTTACGCTTGCTTCGACGTCACAAATTCGCGCGGAGCTTTTGCGCAATGCGGGGCTTGAGATCGAAACGGTGGCGGCTCGGGTTGATGAAGAAGCTATAAAAGCCGCCCTGCTTGCTGAAGACGCGAAGCCGCGGGATATTGCTGATGCCTTGGCCGAGGCGAAAGCCCGCAAGGTTGCGATGAAGGGAACGGCGGGGTTGGTCCTGGGCTGCGATCAAGTTCTTGAATTCGATGGTCGGGTGATTTCCAAGTGCGCGAATTCCGGCGATGCGCTGGAGCTGCTGAGGGAAATGCGCGACAAGCGACACAGTCTTTTGTCGGCGGCGGTGATTTATGAGGGAGACAAACCCGTCTGGCGACACGTTGGAGTGGCGCGCTTGATGATGAGGGACGCTTCGGACGCGTATCTGGAAGACTATATTGCGCGCAATTGGGAGAGTATTCGACATTCAGTTGGTGGTTACAAACTTGAGGAGGAAGGCGTGCGGCTGATGGCGCGCGTTGACGGGGATTACTTCACAGTTCTCGGCTTGCCGCTTGTTGAGCTCTTGTCCTATCTGACTTTGCGCGGCACGTTGCCAAAATGACAGATCAAAGGATTCCTCTGGCAGGCGTTATCGGGTCACCGATTGCGCACTCCAAATCGCCGAAGCTGCATGGCTATTGGCTTAACCGTTATGCAATTCGGGGCCATTACATCCCGATGGAAATTGACTCGGATGACCTTGAAGAGACGCTGCGGGCATTACCAAAAGCCGGGTTCGTCGGCTTGAACGTAACAATTCCGCATAAGGAGCGGGTGTTGGCGATCGCTGATCTGGTGACTGACCGAGCGGCTTTGATCGGCGCAGCGAACACCTTGATATTTCGCAAGGATGGGAAAATTCACGCCGACAATACCGATGGCTATGGGTTTGTTGAGAATTTGAAGCAAGGGGCTGAAAGCTGGGAGCCGTCGGCCGGACCCGCAGCGGTCATTGGGGCCGGTGGAGCAGCACGGGCCGTGATTGCGGCGTTGCTTGATAGCGGCGTCCCTGCCGTGCGTCTTGCGAACCGAACCAAGACGCGGGCAGAAGCATTGCGGCAGGAATTCGGGACCAAGATCGAGGTGTATGACTGGGTTCAGGCAGGCAACATGCTGGAAGGTGCCGCGACCGTGGTGAACACGTCCTCACTTGGTATGGTCGGAAAACCCGAGATGCGTATTCCTCTGGATGGATTGTCGCGGGACGCAGTTGTGACCGATTTGGTGTACACGCCCCTTGAAACGCGTCTTTTGAGTGAAGCGAAGCGGCTAGGATGCAGAACCGTTGACGGGCTGGGGATGTTGCTTCACCAAGCCGCGCCGGGCTTCGAACGGTGGTTCGGAGTTCGACCTGAAGTCGATGAGGCAGCGCGGCAAGCGGTGTTGTCGTGACACGCCCGTTTGTAATTGGGCTGACGGGTTCGATCGGGATGGGAAAGTCAACAACGGCAGAAATGTTCCGTGAGGCGGGCGTCCCGGTTTGGAGTGCCGATGATGCCGTGCATCGATTGTATGGTGCGGGCGGCGCAGCGGTTGAAGAAATCGCGAGCCTTGTGCCTGATGCGGTGCAGGGAGGCGAAGTCAGTCGTGCCGCATTGTCAGAGAAAATCGCTGCAGAGCCGCAGCTCCTGAAGCAGATCGAAGCGGTTGTTCATCCATTGGTCGCCAAAGATCGAGCGGCGTTTCTAAATTCGGCGGATGCAGATGTCGTTTTGTTAGATGTGCCGCTCTTGTTTGAAACGGGCTTGGAGTCGTCCGTTGACATGACGGTTGTCGTATCTGTTTCTGAGGACGTTCAGAAACAGCGTGTTCTGGAACGAGAAGGCATGAGCGAAAAGAAGTTTGAGTTGATCCGGTCCAAACAAATGGCGGATTCGGAAAAACGTGAGCGTGCTGATTATGTCGTCGATACGTCATCGCTTGAGAGTGCTCGTACCTGCGTCCATGATGTTCTTACTAAGATAAAAGACAGGCTGGCCCATGCGTGAAATCGTTCTTGATACCGAAACAACCGGGTTCGATCCTCAGACGGGTGATCGCATCGTGGAAATTGGAGCGGTTGAACTGATACGGCATATGCCGACGGGAAAAACCTACCATCAGTATATCAATCCCGAGCGATCAATGCCGGATGACGCGTTTCAGGTCCACGGGCTTGGCGACGACTTTCTGCGGGATAAGCCGGTATTCAAATCGATTGCGCAGGATTTCCTAGATTTCATTGGTGACGCCAAGCTGGTCATTCACAACGCGGCGTTTGATATCAAATTTCTGAATGCTGAACTGGGGTGGCTTGGTCTGCCTGCAATTCCCTGGGATCAGGCTATCGATACGCTTGCAATTGCACGCAAGAAATTCCCGGGATCGCCGGCGTCTCTGGATGCGCTATGCCGTCGGTACGGGATCGATAATACGGCGCGGACGTTGCACGGCGCGCTTTTGGACAGCGAAATTCTGGCGGAAGTCTATTTGGAGATGATCGGGGGGCGCCAGCCGGACTTCGGGTTGTCCGCGGCAGAGGCGCAGGTCGATCAAGGGGTTTCCGTCAAGACCGAACGCATTGGGCAGAGGCCACGACCCCTGCCCCAACGATTAACAGATTCTGAGAAAGCCGCCCACGACGCGCTGATTGGCGGCATGGGCGAGACTGCGGTCTGGACGCGATTTAGCTGACTTTCGGTGCGTTGGCTTCGGCCGCAGCCTGCGCTTTTTGTTTCTGAAGAATGGTCTGGCGATACAGCGCGATGAAGTCGATGTTGTCGAGATTCAGTGGCGGGAAGCCACCGTCACGCGTCATGTCAGATACGATGCGACGCACGAATGGGAACGTCATGCGCGGGCATTCGATCAACAGGAACGGATGAAGCTGATCGTCAGGGATGTTGTCGATTTTGAAGATGCCTGCATATTCAATTTCGAGCACGAACAGGGTTTCATCGCCGTTCTTGTTTTTCGAGGTGATGTTGTACTTCGAAATAACTTCGTACTGACCTTCGCCGCGCTTGCGCGCATCAAGCGAAACCTGAACCTGAATGTCGGGCTGAACTTCGCCCTCGACGGGTTTCTGCGACAGGATGTTCTCGAATGACAGGTCGCGGATGAACTGTCCTAGGATTTTCATTTGGGGTGGCGTCGGGGCTGCTGGTGCGGCGCCGTTATCGGTCTCGGCCATGGAATACTCCGTTTGACGGTTTTTCAAATCGGACCCCCTCTATCAGAGGGTCAGCGGACCCTCAATGGCGCGTCCAGCCTGAAGGTCCTTTTGGGCGAGGGGCGTCGAGATCTTCATAATCCGCATCAATGATGCTGTCATCCTGCGGCGGGCGTTGTGCAGTCCCGTATTCGAAGCTTTGCACATTGATGCGTGAGCGAATGGCGCGGTAGACTTTACCGCGAATGCCGGGGACCAAAAGCGCGAAGCCGACGGCATCGGTAAAGAAGCCGGGTGTCAAAAGGAGTGCGCCGGAAAACAGAATCATCGCACCGTGGGCCAGAGGTTCGGTCGGGTCGTTGAGGTTTTCGAACGATCCGCGGACCTGATTCATGACGGCGAGACCCTGACTGCGGACCAGCATCGTACCCAAAACGGCTGTGATGATCACAATCGCGAGCGTCGGAAGCAGGCCGATAAATCCACCGATCTGAATAAACAGAGCGATTTCGATGAGCGGCACGAGCAAAAATAGCAAAAACAGGCGCATTTGATCCTCTTCGTCGCAGGCCCGCCGGTGGACGCGGCCCCTTTGTGACCCTACATATGTGACCTGACGCGTTAAAACCCAAGTCTTCGCATTTCGAGAGAGAAAATGAGCTCATCTTTGATCCAACTACTCGTCCTTGCCGGAATTGCCGTATTCCTGATTTTACGGCTTCGCAGCGTGCTTGGCACACGCGAGGGCTTTGAGAAGCCTCCCGTCGCAGGGCCATCTCCGTCGCGACGCTCGGGTCGACCCGAATTCGATGTGATCGAAGGCGGCCCGGATCGCGACATCACCGATCATGTTGAGGATGGATCCAGCAGCGCAAAAGCGCTGGCGGCAATGAAGATGGCCGAGCCTGGCTTTGGAGTCAGCAGCTTCCTTGAAGGTGCGCGCGGTGCCTATGAAATGATCCTGATGGCCTTTGAGCGCGGGGATTTGTCAGAGGTGCGCGGTTTCCTCGGTGACGAGGTTGCCGAGACCTTTCAGGACGTGATCGATCGTCGAAAGGAAGAAGGCTTGAGCATCGATGCGAGCTTTGTTGGCCTGCGTGAGATCACTTTGAAATCTGCAGAGTTCAATCGAAACACGTCCGAAGGCGAGGTCACGGTCAAGTTCCTGGCTGAGTTGACGTCTGTTGTGAAAAACAGCGAAGGCGAGATCATCGAAGGCAATCCGAATGAGATCAAACGCCAGCGCGATGTCTGGACTTTCTCGCGGAAAATGGGCGCGTCTGATCCGAACTGGTATCTGGTCGCGACTGGCGAGTGATGCGGGCGCTTGGCGCAGCGCTGGCGTTGGTTTTGTCGGCAAGTGCAGCGAAGGCGGGCGCAACTGTTCTGGACTGGTCCGATCTGGATGGGTGGGCGCGTGATGATCATGATCTCGCGCGCTCGGTGTTTCTGGAGACCTGTGGCGATATCGGAGCCGAGTGGAGTGCTGTGTGTGAGCAAGCCCGTGCAAAAGGGCCCGCAAGGCAATTCTTCGAAAACGCGTTTCAGCCGGTTCTGATCGGCGGAGAGACCGAGCCGCTGTTTACGGGCTACTATGAGCCCGAGTTGCGGGGATCGCGCCGCCAGCGCGGGGAATTTCAGTATCCAATTCATCGCAAGCCTGACGATATCCCGCGGGGCGAGATGTGGTTGTCGCGGGAGGAGATCGAGAGATCCGGCGTTTTGGCGGGGCGCGATCTTGAGATCGCTTGGCTATCCGACCCTGTCGAGAAGTTCTTTCTTCAAATTCAGGGATCTGGCCGTATTCGGCTTGATGATGGGAAGATGGTTCGGGTCGGGTTTGGGGGTCGGAACGGCCATCCCTATCGATCCGTTGGGCGTGAGATGATCCGGCTTGGGATCTTCCAGGAACACGAGGCATCCGCTCAGAGAATAAAGGGGTGGGTTCGCGAGAATCCAGGCAGCGGCCTGAAGATGCTCTGGCACAACGCGTCGTACATTTTCTTTCGTGAAATTGACGGGTTGGCGGAAGATAAAGGTCCGATTGGCGCCATGAGTCGGCCGATCACCGCTGGCCGGTCGGTTGCGGTTGATCCCGAATACGTGCCGATGGGCGCCCCGGTCTGGCTTGAGAAAGACGGCGCGATGCCGCTTCGGCGGCTTATGATCGCGCAGGATACCGGATCCGCGATAAAGGGAGCGCAGCGGGCGGATATTTTCTATGGGTCCGGGGATGAGGCCGGCGAGATCGCGGGTCAGGTGCGGGACTCGGGGCGCATGATCGTATTGCTCCCGAAGAAGCGTGCCCGCGCGCTGTCGGAGAACTGAGCAATGAAGCGGCGGTCGCCTCGTGGGCTGAATCCGGACGAGAAAGACCTTTGGGAACGCGTGGCCAAGACGACGAGTCCGCTTGACGGCCGGGACATCAGGCCTGCTTTTGTTCCGCCCAAGCAGAAGAAGCCAACCCAGAAACCTGCGGAAACAAAAGCGATTGCGCCCTTTGAGATTGGTTCAGGCGCTGGCGTGACGGTGCCGGGACATAGTCTGGCTCCGTCCGTGCGCGCGGCTGTTGGCGCGGCACCTTTGCGGATGGATCAAAAGGCGTTCGGGCGAATGAAGCGCGGGAAGCTCAAGCCTGAAGGCCGGATTGACTTGCACGGGATGCGGCTGGATGAGGCGCATGGCGCGCTGAATGCTTTTATTCATGCGTCCCATGCGCGCGGTCGCCGTTTGGTGCTGGTGATTACCGGGAAAGGGCGGATCTCAAGCGATCATGGGCCGATCCCAGTTCGTGCAGGATTGTTGCGGCATCAAGTGCCTGATTGGCTGACTCGCCCGCCCTTGAGTGCCTTGGTTTTGCAGGTCAGTCAGGCACACCAGAGGCATGGCGGTGGCGGTGCTTATTACGTCTATTTACGCCGAACCTAGTGCCCTCGTTGCGCGCGTCAGGGCGATCCAGACCAGCAGGCCTGCCCCAAAGAAGTAGACTGCGATGCCAAGCATTTGCTCTGGAAATGTGTAGCCAAAGTCTATGAGAGCGCCGGTTATGCCGGGGCCGATCGCCGAGCCGAAGACCATGACGCTGGTGGACACGGCCTTGATGGCTCCGATGTGTTTCGTGCCAAAGAACTCGGCCCAGAACGTCGTGATAACCGTGGCTTGAAGCCCCGTTCCAACACCGAAGAAAAGGAACGAAATCGCAGCGGCGAACAGGGTGTCTGCAGCAGCCAGCAAGACGAAGCCGATCATCCAAGGAACCATATAGAACCGGATGATCCTACCCGACCCGACCTTGTCAATGAGTTGCCCGGATGTCAGCGTGACCGCAATGCCCACAACTGTCAGCAGCGGGATAAGCGAAAGGTAGTCAAGAAGCGCCCAGCCTTTGACGTCTGCTATGTGAACTTGTTGGAAAAACAATGCTGTGCCCCATGACGGCGGGCCGAGAAGCATTGGTACCATAAGCCAGAATATGGGCGACCTTAGAACGTCCGGGCGGGTCCAGTGGCGGCCGTTCATGCCGGTTGATGTGGATTGCTCGGCAAGCGATTGCGGTGTGCGCTCGGCGGCGAGAAGGCGCAGGATGACCGGGAACGTCGCCAGCATAACGACAGCCGAGATGATCCATATCCAGCGCCACTCCAGAACCGAAAAGAGTGCGGCGACGATGACGGGAACGAAGGCTTGTCCTAGTGCAAAGCCCATTGCCGAAATCGACAGGGCGAGACCGCGGCGTCCTGTGAACCAGCGCGCCATTGAGACGGTGGCGAACTGGCTCATCATTCCCTGCCCGAGGAAGCGCAGCAGAAAGATGATGAGTATCAGGCCGATGATCGTCGTGTTGGCTGCCATCGCCAGACAAACAAGGGCCAAACCGGGGATAACGCCCCATGCGAGGGTTCGGACGCGATAGTTGTCGGTGAGTGCGCCAGCCCAGAACATGACGATGGCAGAGGCCGTGGTGGACAGCGTGTAGATACCTCCCCATTGTCCGTCGGTGAGGTTGTAGGCGGCCATGATCTGAGCGGCGAACAGGGCGATGAAATAGGTTTGGCCGTAGGAAGACGAGAACGTCAGAAGGACTCCGGCGGACAATTGGGCGCGGTTTTCGCGGAGGAAGTTCGCGAGGGACATGGAGTGGTTTTGTGCCTCTTTTGGCCGAATGGAAAGCGCGGATTTCGCAACGTTCGATGTGTTGCGGGGCCGCTTCTGCGCGCGGTGGTCGATTCGGCGTTATTAATCAGGGAAAACAGGCGAAATCGCACGTCGGTATCGCGTCGGTATGACGTCGGTATCACGTCGGTGCGACCGTACGCTGCCCGCTATGGTTAACGGGGCGAGCGCCCGTTTTGTGAAGAAAACCCTAACGGATAGAGGCGTGGGCCAAAGACGTTGATCGCGAGGCCGCTGAGAACCAGGGTTGCGGCGACGAACTTCCAGGGCTCGAGGTTTTCACCGAGGACAAGCGCCGAGGAGAGCATGCCGAAAATCGGTACCAGTAGCGCGAAGGGCGTGACGGTGGCGGTCGGATAGCGGCTGAGGAGTGTGCTCCAGACTGTGAAGCCGATCCATGTGCTGAAGTAGACGATGTAGGCGAGGGCCGCGAAAGTGATCCATTTCATGCCGGTGAGCGCGGCGAGGGCCTGTGCCGGGCCTTCGAGGACGAGCGACAAGACGAGCAGTGGCGGGAGCGTGGCGAAGCTGCCCCAGACAATCAGGGCCAGCATGTTCACCGAACCGATTTGCTTGGAAAGCAGGTTAGCGGTGCCCCAGGACAACGCGGCGAGCAAAACGAAAGCGAGGCCTGCGGCGGTGATATCGCCGCCGCGCTGGGTGGCGACGAAGGCGATGCCGGTGAAAGCAAGGGCTGCCCCGATGATTTGGAAGATGTTGGGGCGTTCGTGCAGGAAGATCACCGCCAGCATGATGGTAATGAAGACATGCACTTGAAGGATGAGCGAGGCGAGTCCGGCCGAGAGCCCTGCCCTCATGGCGATAAAGAGAAAGCCGAAATGGCCGGCAAACATGAAGGCTCCGTAGAGGATGACGTTGCGGACGGATGTTTTGGGCGGGCGGATGAAGAAGATGGCGGGAACGGCAGCGAAGAAGAACCGCAAGACGGTCGCGAAGATGGGCGGGACGTCGCGGAGAAGGATGTCGATCGCGACGAAGTTCGTGCCCCAGATTGCGGCGACGAGGAGGGCGGCGAGAGTGTGGAAAGGGGTCATTTCGGGTGCGCCGCCGAGTGGTTGATCGGGCAGAACATTGGGGGTTGGCGGGGGTTTGTAAAACGAATGTTTGTGGGGCGCAGGATCACGGGGCGTGATCTTTAAGTTTCCAGGACCAGTGGGCAGTGGTCGGAAACCTCGGGAGAATAGATGACGTCGAAGCTGCGGACTTTGGTGACGGAATTGACCATCATGTAGTCAGCAAAGCGCGATTGCTTCTTGTAGAGCGAGCTGCGCGTGCCGGGGAAGTCACGGGTGGTGACGAGGTCGGTGAGGCCTGCGTCTGCGAGGATGTCGAAAGTTTCGCTGCCGGGTTCGACATTGAAGTCTCCGCAAACGATGAGCGGATCATTCGGTTCGGCGACGCTGGTGGCGAGGTCTTTCAGGCGGCTCGCTTGCGCAGCACGGTCGGGCGTGTCCATTTTGCCGGCGAGATCTCGCAGCCCGTGCATGTGGGCGATTGCTACAGGCGTGTCGTTTGCGAAGTCATAGACTCGGAACGCGTGCGCCGAGCGGGATCGGGGATGGTCGCCGTAGCCGTCTGGTGAGAATTCCTTGTGAACGAAGGCTTGGCGCTGGGCGATGATCGGGATGGACTTGTGAACGAAGGTTGCGAGACCCCATTGGGATGGGATGCTTTGATCGTCGTCCCAGAGAACACCCCGGGCAGCCGGGCAGAAGGTTGCAACGTGACTCGGGAGTGCTTGCGCAACATCGCGAAAGAAGTTGGCGCGTTGCGGCAGCACGTGATCGCCGTCGCGGTAGGTCAGCCAATCTTTGTCGGTTGCGGGCGAGTGGACGACTTCTTGCAAGCAGAGGACGTCTGGGGTTGTGTCATGCAGAAAAGGGATGAGGCGGTCGTGAAGTTTGCCGCCCCATCCGTTGAGACACATGATCTGCATTTAGAGTACGTAGCGCGACATGTCCGCGTTTGCGGTGAGTTCGCCGAGGTTTTGATCGACGAAGGCCTTGTCGACGGTGACCTTTTCACCAGCCTTGTCGGGAGCGTTGAAGCTGAGTTCTTCGAAGACGCGTTCCAGCACGGTGTAGAGGCGGCGCGCGCCGATGTTTTCGATGGACTGGTTCACGTCGGCGGCGATCTTGGCGAGCGCTGCGATGCCGTCCTCGGTGAAGGTGACGGTGACGTCTTCGGTGCCCATGAGAGCGGTGTATTGCAGTGTCAACGCGTTGTCGGTTTCGGTGAGGATGCGCACGAAGTCTTCCTCGGTGAGCGCGCGCAGGTTCACGCGGATCGGCAGGCGGCCCTGAAGCTCGGGGAGGAGATCCGAGGGTTTCGCGATGTGAAACGCGCCGGATGCGATGAAGAGGATGTGGTCAGTTTTAACAGGGCCGTATTTGGTGCTGACGGTGGTGCCTTCGATGAGCGGCAGCAGATCGCGCTGGACGCCTTCGCGGGAGACGTCGGCGCCGCGCGCGTCGGAACGCGCCGTGACTTTGTCGATCTCGTCAAGGAAGACGATGCCGCTTTCCTGAACGGCCTCAAGCGCCTTTTTCGTGACTGTTTCGTCATCGAGAAGCTTGTCGGCTTCTTCGCCGATCAGGATTTCATAGCTTTGCGAAACGGTCATGCGCTTTTTGACGGTGCGCCCGCCGAAGCCTTTGCCAAAGAGTGCGCCGAGGTCCATGCCCATGCCACCGCCCTGCCCCGGCTGCATGCCGGGCAGTTCCATGCCCTGGAATGGGTTGGATGTGTCCTGGAGTTCAAGTTCGATGACGGTATCGTCCAGTTCGCCACGCTTGAGTTTGTCGCGGAACATCTGGAGGGTCTGTTCGCGGGCGTTTTCGCCTGCGATGGCGGCGATAACGCGGTCTTCGGCAGCTTTGTGTGCGTTTGCCTTGACCTCGTCGCGCATCAGTTCGCGGGTCATGGTGATGGCGGATTCAACAAGGTCGCGGATGATCTGTTCGACGTCGCGCCCGACGTAGCCGACTTCGGTGAATTTCGTGGCTTCGACCTTGAGGAAGGGCGCTTTGGCCAGCTTCGCGAGGCGGCGCGAAATCTCGGTTTTGCCAACGCCGGTAGGGCCGATCATCAGGATGTTTTTCGGATAGACCTCATCGCGCAGGTCGTCTGCGAGTTGCTTGCGGCGCCAGCGGTTGCGCAGAGCGACTGCAACGGCGCGCTTGGCGTCCCTTTGGCCGATGATAAAGCGGTCGAGTTCGGAGACGATCTCGCGGGGGGTCAGGTCGGTCATTTGGGCAGGCTTTCCACGGTGAGGTTGCCGTTGGTGTAAACACAGATGTCAGAGGCGATGGCCATGGCTTTGCGGGCGATGGTTTCAGCGTCGAAGTCGCTGTCCATGAGGGCGCGACCAGCAGCGAGGGCGTAGTTGCCACCCGAGCCGATGGCGGTGACGTCGTGTTCGGGTTCGAGCACGTCCCCTGCCCCGGTCACGACGTAAAGGTCGGTGCCGTCGGTGACGATCAGCATGGCCTCGAGTTTCTGGAGGTATTTGTCGGTGCGCCAGTCCTTGGCGAGCTCAACAGCGGCGCGCTGAAGCTGGCCGGGGGTGGCTTCGAGTTTGGCCTCCAGGCGCTCAAGGAGCGTGAAGGCGTCGGCGGTGGAGCCTGCGAATCCGGCTATGATGTCGTAGCCACCGGGGCTCAGTCTGCGGACCTTCTTGGCGGTGCCCTTGATCACGGTTTGGCCCAAGCTGACCTGACCGTCGCCTGCGATGACGACTTGGCCGCCTTTACGGACGCCGATGATCGTGGTGCCGTGCCAGCCGGGGAATTGGTCGTCGGCCATAGTGGACTCCTGCCGTTTGGTGTTCGGGGGTATATGATTGTCTGTCGCCCAGACTGCAAGGTTTTGGGGGCGCTGCCCCCAAACCCCCGGGATATTTACGGGCCAATAATGAGCATTGGGCAGGAAAAAGGCCGCCAAAGTGGGGCGGCCTTGCTCAATGGGCGTGATGTCCGGTTCAGATCGACTCGTCGATCCAGCTTTTCAGCGCGGCCTTTGGCGCGGCGCCGGTCTTGTTTGAGACGACTTCTCCGTTCTTAAACAGGAAAAGCGCCGGGATGCCGCGCACGCCAAGTTGGGCTGGCGAATTCGGGTTTTCGTCGACGTTCACTTTGGCGATCTTGACGTTACCGCCGTATTCCTCGGACAGCTCTTCAAGAGCGGGGCCGATCATTTTGCAAGGGCCGCACCATTCGGCCCAGAAATCTACGACAACCGGGACGTCCGACTGGCGGACCTCGGCGTCGAACGTGTCGTCTGTGACGGCGGTAGTAGCCATGTCTTTCTCCTTGGCAGCGGGTCAGTTCGTGAACCTAGGAAGCCTTGTGGCTGAGGTCAAGATGTAGTGGCTCTGGCGAGCGCTGGCCTCACGATGCCGTGTGGAAGGTGCGTGAGCGACGGAGTTGCGGTCCAGAGGATTGCGAGGTCGATACGGTGGGACGGAAAGATCTGTTCGAGGGCTTCGAGATAGGCGGCCATTTGGCGCAAAAGGCCGTCCGGCGTTGTTTCTGCGGTGTCGGGGACGATCTGGTTGGTTTTGAAGTCCACCGCCAGAACGTGGTCTTCGGCGATGATAAGGCGGTCGACGGTGCCCGCGAGTGTTCCGTCGAGAGTGGGAAGAGAGGCGGAAAGGTCAACTTCGGCGAGGCTGTCTGGGGCGAATACTTCGGGAAAACTGAGGATTGACTGGCGCGCCTCGTTCAGGAGGTCGCCGCGATCTGCGGCATTTGGCAAGAGGCGGAGCGCGGCGGCTTCCCAGGTTTCCTCGGGAAGCGCAGGGAGTGCTTCGAGCAGTAGGTGGATGTCGGTTCCGCGCTGCATTGCGGCTTGGCTGAGGGCATCGTCGACAGTGCCGCCGACGATCTTGGCACCACCCAGTTTGCTGGGGTTGAGGGGTTTTGGCTTGGGGGTGCGCGGCTTCACCGGTTCGTAGAAAAGTGCGGGCGTCTGGGCAAAAAAAGTCTCTAAATAAAGCTTTTCGGATGGTATATGCGCGGGCCAGGCTCCGAATTCGAGACGCAGGATTTCGGCTTCGTCGTCAATGACGCGCTTGGCTCCCGCAGCCAGGAGGCCTTCAGCGACCGCTTTATGCCAGCGGTTGTCCCCTTCCCCGGACGCCTTTTCGACACCGCCTACGATCAGCCAGTTCTTGGCGCGGGTCATGGCGACATAGAGAAGCCTCTGGCGTTCTTCGGCGTCGGAGGCTTTCTGGGCGTCCTTTGCGTCGGCAAGGCCATCGGGCGCAACGTCCTGAGCGACGTTCCAAACCGGCATGTCCGAGCTGTCAATCACGAAGGCGTCGCGGCTGGCGCGATCGTCGCGCATCGTATCGGGCAGGATAACGATCGGCGCTTCGAGGCCTTTGGCACCATGTACAGTCATGACCCGGATGAGGTCGCCGGATGTTTCTGATTGTCGTTTGATATCAACGTCGCTTGCGCTTGCGCGGGTCACGAAGCCGGTCAGGCTTGGAACGTCCTGCTGTTCATAGAGGATCGCCTGATTGAGAAGCTCGTTGATGCCGTCCTCGGCTTCGGGGCCAAGGCGGGCCATGAGGGCTTTTCGCCCCCCGTGGCGCGTCAAGATGAGTTCGAGTAGTTCAAACGGGCGCTGAAAGTCAGCGTCCTTCCGAAGTCGGTCAAGGCGTGCGTGGGTTTCGGGGTGGTCTGCTTTGTTTTCGCGCAGGGCCTGCCACAAATAGCCTTTTCGGGGCTGCGCAAGCGAGAACAGGTCTTGTTCGCCCCATCCGAATAGGGGTGATCGAAGGGCGGTTGCCAGCGAGAGGTCGTCTTCGGGAAGCGCGAGGAACGACAAGAGTGCCAGTAGATCTCGGACCGCGAGTTCGGCGCTGATCTTGAGACGATCCGCGCCGGCAATGGGCAAGTTGGCTGATTTGCATGCGGCGATAATGTTGTCGAACAATTGCCCGCGCCCCTGGACAAGGATCAGCACATCGCCAGCGGTTGCGGGGCGTATCTTGCCGTTTTCTTCCTGTATAGAGACTGTTTGTGTGATTGCCGTGATCTTTCTGGCGATGCGCTCGGCCAGTTTGACGGTAGGTGAATCGGCGGACAGACGGTCAACGGGATTGTGCCAGTCATGATGCTCGGGCGTATTGGGGCGCGGCTGAAGATCCCACAGATCGACCCGGCCGGGCAGAGTTTCGTTGAACGCCCTGTGCTCGATTGCGCCTCCGAGACCGTCGGCGCCGTCCTGAAATGTATGGTCCACCGCGCTGAGTATGGCGGGCGATGAGCGGAAGGAATAGACGAGCTCTTCGCGCACGAGTTTGCCTGCGTCTTTGAGCTTGGTGGCGAATTCGGCGGCGGTGGTGTCGAACCGGCGGGCGTCTGCGCCCTGAAAGCTATAGATTGACTGTTTCTTGTCCCCAACCGCAAAGATTGTGCGCGATCTGTCGGGGCGCGCGCCTTCGCCAGCGGTGATTTCAGCGGAAAGGGCCTTGATGACCTGCCACTGTGTGGGGCTTGTGTCCTGCGCTTCATCGACAAGGATATGGTCAATGCCGCCGTCGAGTCGGTAGAGAACCCAGGCAAGGCCTTCGTCGGTCAACAGATCGCGCGCCTTGGTGATCAGGTCATCGAAATCGAGTACGCCGCGGGCGGTTTTCGCGGCGGTATAGGCGGGGATCAGGTCGGCGGCGAAGGCGTGGAGGGCGTGGGTCTTGTTGGCGGCTTCGAAGGCAACACGCGCGGGGCGGTTTTCTTCCAGCGTCTCCATGATGGACTGGAGTTGCGACGCGTGGGGCGCGAAGGGGCCGTTTCGGAAGCCCTTGGTGGGAAGCGAGCTGGTTTTGGCGGTGAACGGTGCTTTTGTTCCCGGGCCAAAGAGGAACTTGGATTCGAGGGCGGAAATCAGGCGATAGCTTGGCGTTTGTGGCAGGTCGGCGAGCCATTCACCAAGCTTCGTGTCCGTGGGTTTTGCGGATTGGGCAAGGATGGGCGGCAGCGACTTCAGGAATTGCAGGTCGGCCAAAGTCAGGGTCGCGTTCAGGATGCTTGCGTGGGTTGCCTGTGGATCGGCGTTCATGTGCTCGAAAATGTCTTGTCTTGAAGGCGGTGGAGCGTGTGCAGGAAGGAAGTTCTCGGCTGACCCGGCGATTGAGACGGCCAATTCAACGAGGGATTCGCCAGTAAAATAGCTTATTAGAGCCTTTAACGAGGGCGCGTCACTTTTGGCGAGACCATCGAGAACGTCAGAGAAGATCTCGGCACGGGCGATATCGTCAAGCTCGCGAAATTGGGTTGAGACGCCAGCTTCTACCGGGAACTGGCGCAAGAGGGCCGCGCAGAAGGAGTGGATTGTCTGGATTTTCAGGCCGCCGGGGGTTTCGATGGCGCGGGCGAAAAGCGTACGCGCCTGATCGAGGCTTGGCGGTGAGTCTTCGCCAAGGTCGGAAAGTCCCGCGCGCAGGGCGTTGTCGTCGAGCATTGACCATTCGCCGAGGCGCTTGAAGAGACGGTTCTGCATCTCGGTTGCGGCGGCCTTTGTGTAGGTCAGGCAGAGAATGCTTTGGGGGTTGGTGCCGTGGAGCAGCAACCGCGCCACGCGGTCGGTGAGAACGCGAGTTTTGCCGGAACCGGCGTTGGCCGAGAGCCATGTCGAGGCGTTTGGATCGGCGGCCCTGTTTTGCGCGATGGAGGCGTCAGTGAGCTTGGTCATTTGAGGGTCACCTTCACCGGATCCTGTGTTTCGTCCCATTCGCCGAAACGGGCAAGGTGGTCAAAGTCGCCGCTGAAGCGGACGCGCTCCATGGCGCGGCGGGACATGTAGCCTTGGGATTCCTGCTGGAAGTGCTCGAGGAGTTGTCGCAACTCAGCTTCTACTGTGGCTGTGCGGTAGTCGATCTGTTCCGTTTTGGACGCCTGATAGAAGTCGAGAGCCACCCCGGTTTGCTTCAGGGCGCGGTTCATGCCGATGTGATCGACGCGCGCGACTTTCGCTGCGGGAATTCCGTCAAACGCGCCGTGTTCGGCCATGACGGCCTCCACCAGGAGCTGGCGCTTGTAATAGCGCATTTCCTTTTCGGAAGGGGGCGTGCCGGTTTTGTAGTCGTAGATGACAAGCTGGCCGTCAGGTTGTCTGTCGATGCGGTCTGCTTTGCCTCGGAGGCGGAAGACCGAGCCGGGGAGCGTAACATTTCCAATGATTTCCTGCCCAAGCGGCGTGGCCAGGGACTGGCGATGGTTTTCGTCCGCGATGAATTGTTCCGCAATGGCTGACAGATGTCCCAGCCATTGCGCGCGGACAGATGGCCAGGGGACAGTTTTCGCGAGTTCGTCGGACGCAATATCGAGAAAACGTTTGGTATCCGAGGCTGCGTCGGACAGCGGTTGCGACAGGAAGACCTCGGCGATTTCGTGGAAAACGGTTCCGCGCAGGGCTGCAGTCGGTTCGGGGCGCAGCGGTTGAAGGGCCTTAAGGCCGAGGGTGTAACGGGCGTAGATGGCGTATGGGTCGCGGATGAGTTTTTCGATATCGGTGACGGTGTAGGACCGCGTTCGTGTGTTGAGAGGCGGCGCAGGCGCTGGGCGTTTGGCGGGCGCTGGCTTGGTATCAGGCGCGTCCAGTTCGGCCGCGATTTTCAGGTAGCGTGAGCCGCGTGCGCGCATCTGTGAAATGGGCGCATCGAACTTTTCGCCAGCCAGACCTGTCAGGAGGTTCGTGAGACGGTTTACCCAGCGGGCGGGTACCGTTTCTGCATCGGCATCCCTGCGGGCACGCGACAGGATAACGCGCGGAGCGGCGATGGCTTGTTGGTAATCGTGGGCAGAGAGCCCGATTTCGCGTTCGGGCGACAAAAGCCCGACGGTCCGGCGCATCTTGCGGGACAACCACGGGTCCGGGTCTGGTCTGGCGGGCCAGACGCCTTCGTTCAGGCCGCCGAGTATGGCCAGATCGACGCCCATTACGCGGGCTTCGAGCGTTCCCCAGATAAGAACGTCGGGGTGGGATGTGTCCGTCGCGCGGGTATTTCCCGCCGCGAATGTCGTCTCGAATAAGGCGCGGTAGTCGTGAAGGCTAAGCGCTGTTTCGGCGATGACGGGGTCCTGGAGTGCCTGGATAGCCTCAAGCGTGTCGCGACCCGCCTCTTTTTCCCAAAGCTCGCCTGTTCCGGTGCCGTCGGGACCCTGAGCGATGCTTTCCGCAATGGCGATATGAGCGCTGATCGCATCACCAAGTGCTTCCGGGATTGGCGTGGAAAGCTGGGTGAGAACGGACTTGAGCCATGCGGCCCAGTCAGTGAATTCGGGCTTTCTTTTGGGATGTGTGAAAGCGTCAAGGACTTCGTCTGTGATCGTGACGGACGCCCTGCGGCGCAGGAAAAGCTCTAGCTCGCGGGTGGCGCGCAGATGGACGCCCCGATCTGTTCCGTCGGTTCGGGTGATCGGGTGTTTCAAAAGGGCAATGACGTCTTCAGATGTCGATTCCGCCACCATAAGAGACAAAACGTGGCGCAGAAAACGGCCGGGAGGCGTCAGCGAAAGGGGGCGTCCGGCGCTGTCATCGGGAATAATATCCCAACGCAAGAGCGCGGCAGCAACGCGGCGGCCGAGGGTCCTGTCCGGAGTAATCAGAGCCGCTGTTTCCCCATTTTCAAGGGCTTCGCGTAGAGCCACAGCGATGGCAAGAGCCTCTTCGCGTGGCTGCGGGGCTTCGATGAGGGAGAGGTTGGCGGTGGCTGCTGCGAGATCTTTGAAGTCCGGACCTTCGGTGCGCCACTGGCTTGTGACGGGCGCAGGGCGCAGGGACAGCGACACCAACTTGTTGCGAAGCGGGTCAGGGGCTTGGCCAGACCAGTTGGGGATGTCGGTTTTTGGATTGAGATTCAGTGCTTTGGCCAGAACGGCAAAGCGGTACTGGGGATGGTCCTCAAGGACGAAGCTGGCGGTGTCGTCGGCGCTATCGGTCAGAGTTTCCCATACGCCATCTGGCAGATCGGGGTCGAAGCCTGGGAGAACGACAGCCCCCTGGGGCAAACGGGCAACGGCCGTCATCAGGTCGAACGTGGTGCCGCGCGATCCTGTCGAACCTACGACGAGAACCGGAGTTTGGGGTGGCGATTTGGTCCAGTTATCGACCAAAGTCCGGGTCGCGGCCCGAAGACGGGCATCGGGATCGGCCTGCGCGGTGCCGCTGAGGTCAACATAGGTTTTGACGATCTTCAGGAAATCGAGGCTTCGGCGCCAGTAATGAGATTCGTCCTGCACTTCGAGGGCAAGGAGCTTGTCCGGGTCGACGGATTCACCGTGCAGCTCATCAAGAAGCCCGGCGAGACTGTCGGCGAGGTCGAAAAGGGCGCTTTTGGGGGCGGGTGCACCGGGTGCATTCAGAAGCGGCTGGATCAGGCGGGCGAGTTCCAGTTTGCGGTGGAGCTTAGGCGTCACGGCGGGCAGGGGGGCGCCGAGGATCAGGCGGTCAATGGCCGTGACGGGGTTGATCCGGGGCAGGAGGCGGGGCGCGCCGTCGGAAAAAAGCTCGACAAGGCGGCGGCGCATCCGTTCGGTATTCACGATGATTTGGAGGTGCGCGAGCGCCTCGGGGGGCTGATCGGCGTAGGCTGCGAGGCAACGCTTGACGATTTCGGCTGGAAAATCCGCGCCGGGCGGCACTCCTAGGACGCGGGGTTTGTCCGATGGGTCAAACATCAGGAGCCTCATTTGCCCTTATTAGGGACTGTTTTGTGCCGATATCCGCCCAATGACCGGGATAGATGGTGCCATGGAGATCGCCCGAGGTGGCGAGATGGTCCCAGTAGGCATTGAGAGAGAACACGCGATCCTTGATGGCGTCGAGCCTTCCGGTTCGGACGAGCTGTGCGCCGGTGTAGATCATATTGCCGCCGCGCTTGAGTTGGGTGCCGGAGAGAGTGAAATCACCAGGCGGAGATCGATTTTCCGCACGTCCGATAGGGACAAGAAGCAAAAGCGCCTGCATATCGTCCTGCCAGTGATTGAGCAGGTGGGTCAGTGGGTTTGGACCGGTCCAGTCACAGTCAGGGTTGAGCGTGAGTGTGGGGCTGGTGAGACGGTTTCGCGCCGCTTTCAGGCCGCCGCCGGTGTCGAGGATATTGGGGGTTTCGTGCAAGACCTCGACTCCGTGGCTTTTGAGATGAGGCGCAATGTTTGCGTGGAGGTGATGAGTATTGGCCAAAATAGTCTCTAAACCGGCGCTTTTGGCGATCTTCAGGCTGTGGTCGATCATTGGCTGACCGCGAAGCGACAACATCGGTTTTGGTGTTTCCTTCGTGAGATCGCCCATGCGCGTGCCAAAGCCTGCCGCAAAGATCATCAGGGAGACATTGGCGGGGATCATGTGGTGAGGCCTTCGAGGCGTTCAGGAGAGGGCGCGGGCAATCCCGCCGCGAGGTCATCCGCAAGGTGGGCTAGGGTCGCGTGCCGGCAGCAGTCGTTCAGATAGCGATAGACGCGGGGGAGGGCAGGCACGTGGTGGGCCTTGCCCTCTCGGCGGGCGGCGCGGGCGAATATTCCAAGGATGCGGAGGTTGCGTTGGACGCCGAGGGCCGCGAAGGCGGCCCCGAGGTCTGCAGGGTCATCGCCAGTTCTGCGCGCGTAGGCGCTGATGAGGTCGTGCTGGAGTTGGGGCGCTACGTCGGTGCGGGCGTCGGTCAGGAGCGACATCAGATCGTAGGCCGGTGAGATGAGGAAAGCGTCCTGATAGTCGAGCAGCCCGGGTTGACGGAGGGGGTGTCTGTCGGCCAGCCACATGATGTTGTCTGCGTGGAAGTCCCGCAGACTGACGGTGCGGGGGCCTTGTAAGAGCTGTGCCAAAACAGGCTCTAAACCAGCTCGAAAAGCGTCTAAGTGAGCCGGTTTCGCATTCGGGTACCACTCGTCTGCGAGCGTCGTCGCGTCGCAAAGATCTTGAACGGTTGGTTCGGGAAGTTTTGGTGCGGGGGCGTTGCGGATTGCAATGAGCGTGTCCAAAATCACTTCGTAGTACCGTCTTTGGCTGGCCGGGTCTTTCGAGATGAGCGTTGTGAGCTTATCGGTTCCGAAGTCTTCAAGAAGAGCGAAGCCGCTCTCAGTGTCGACTGCGAGGATATCCGGGGCAGAGAGAGACTGATCTTGGAGCCAGCGGGTCATCTTGAGGAAGGCGGGTAACGAAGTATCTGTAGCCGGATCGCAGGTCATCAGAATTGCGGTGGCGTTCGACTGGGAGAGCCGGGTGTATTGCCGCGTGGAAAGATCGCCCGCGACGGGTGACGGCGTGGCGTTTGCCCATCCCGCATTGGCCAGAAATGATACGCGCGCGCTATCCATTTTCGGCACCGAGCAAGGAAAGGCGCGGGTCGTCCCAAGTTGCCGTCAGGGTGCGGGCGTCGCCGTCCATGGCAAGGGTGATCTGAAGTGCGCCGTCTGGCGTGAGATTTGCTAGGCGGTCAGGCCATTCGATCAGCGTGATTGCGGTTTCAAAGGCTTCATCTAGGCCAAGTTCGATGATCTCGTTTGGGTCGGTAAGACGGTAGAGATCGGCGTGCCAAATCTCGCTGGTTTTGTCTTCATAGGTTTGGACAAGCGTGTAGGTGGGCGATGGAACATCTTCCCAAAGCCCTGAATCCGATAGTCTTTTCTGGATCAAGGCGCGTGCGAAGTGGGTCTTGCCCGTGCCAAGCGTTCCGGTCAGCAAGATGCAATCGCCTGGGCGCAAGTGCGGCGCCAGACGCACCGCCACGGCGGCGGTGTCGTCGGGACCCGGAAGCTTGAGATGCAGGGGCATTTGCGCTGGCATAACCCCACTTTGGCGACGCGGGCGCGGAGCCGCAAGCGTGATTAGCCCACTTGGCGCAGTCGTTCGTCCTGAAGGGCTTCGTCCGCACGCGCGACCTGGAAAATGATCTGCGTGCCGCCCCCGACTATGGGAATGAAGCGGCAATCGACAACCCTCCCATCGGTGAGGATAATCGGAGCGGCCCATTCGGCACGGTCTTCGGCTTGAAGCGCGAATTCGCGGAGATCTCCCCAGACCGGCGTTGGCAACGAGCGTTCGTGCCAGAGGTGGCTTTCATCAAGAATTGAGGTTTCGGTGAGGAGCGAATCGGAATCGACGCCCCAGAGGTTGCGGTAGGCGCTGTTGGTCTGAAGCAGGACGCCGTTGGGAGAAAAGAGCGCGGTGGCGTCTTCCATATTGTCGAGCAGGGCCTGACTGAGTTCGATTTCCTGTCGAAATTGTCGTGTGAGCGACATCTCGGCGGAGATGTCTTCGAACAGAAAGGCAATTGCGCCGTCAGGATGCGGTCGGCCTGTGACGCGATAGGTCAGGCCACCGGCCAACGACCATGTTTCGCAGTAGTTCCCGTCTTCTGCGGCGGATTCGAGGTCAGCAATGGATTTGCGCCATGCGCGGTAGTCGCGCGGTTCCGGGATGGCGCGGGTTTCGCGGAGTTTGTCGAGGACTTCGACAAGGCTTGGCCGTGAGGCGAGGAAGTCGACAGGCAGGCGCGTCAATTCGGTAAGCGCCGGATTGAAAAGTGCCAGGTTGCGGGATTTATCGAAGACCGCGAGGCCCGTTGCGAGCTGTGCGAAAGTTTTCGCCAGCGTTTGCATCAGGTCTTTTAGCTGGGTTTCGGCGTGCACCGTGGAATTGGCGTCATAGGCGGTAAAAAGTGTGTCTTTGGTGACAGGTATGCTGGTGATGTCAAACCAGGTGGAGGGTGCGCCGGATCTTTCGGGCAGGGCGAGCCGCGACTGACCGCCAGGCGCCAGATCAGGGAAAAGTCGGGGAAGAGGCCACTGGGTTGCGCGTTTGTCGCCGAAGACGGCTCGAACCGCTTCCAGATAGGCACGATTCACCCAAAATCGGCGTCCCATCGCGTGTCTCCCGCCAGACCAGATATGGTGCAAGGTCGGCGGTTTCGCGCAGGGTCTCAAGCTCGGCATCCATGGCGGAGAGGCGATGAATGTCCTCGGCCTGAAGCCTGGCGGCGTCGAGGCTTTGAACTTTGAGCCGAAGTGCGTCGGAGGTATGCTCGGCGATGATTTGGAACATGCCATCGCGTGAGACGAGCCGCTGGTCTTGTTTGTTCTCGCTGTTGTCAAACAGAGAGGCCACGTTGTCGAAGGCGCTGTGGAGGCCTCGTGAAAGTGCCTCCAGTTCAAGCCCCGTTGCGCCGAAGTGGGAGAGGAAGCGTTTCCCGGGAAAATTGGCGTCAACGACTGTATTATCGCGGATCAGGAAGATGAGCGTATCACCGTAGAGATCAGTTGCATTTGCTTCGGGCGGATTTTGGTGGCTTGCATTGCGCCGGGCAATGATCGAGATGGCGGCGAAGGCTGAAAGAAAAGCGCTCGATCCATAGAGAAGCGGCGAAATTAGGTTGAGACTGAGCAAAAGCTATCCCCCTATAACACAGCCTCAATGATCATCCGAAGAGAGTTAATGGCAGGTTAACGATTGGGGTTTTCGAGCGATTATGCGGTTTCGATGCGGATATTTTCGCCAAGTGCGGGGCGATCACTTTCGGTGGTTGCGCCAATCCGGTCCAGCGGCCAACGGGCCTGAACGATGGCGCCCGAGCGGATTTCGTTCTGTGGAGCTTCGCTTTCCGCATTGGCGCCGTTGGCAAAGCTGAGCTCCGCCCCGGAGCGTTCCAGAAGGGTTTTGGCGATGAAAAGCCCGAGGCCCATGCCTTCGTATCCGGGGCGACGAATGGATGAGCTCTTGCGGCGTTTGCGCACGAAGGGATCGCCGATGCGGCCGATCACCTGTGGCGAGAATCCCGGTCCGTCGTCCGAGATCGTCAGAACGACGCTCTTGTCGTCCCAGAAAACGTCGATCCAGACATTTGCGTTGGCGAAATCGACGGCGTTTTGAACAAGGTTGCGCAAACCGTGGATGATCTCTGGTCTGCGGTCGATTGTGGGCTGTCGCGGACCTTCCGCAGTTTGCGGAGCAATATCGTAGTGCACTTCCTTGCCGCGATTCTCGTGGGGTTCGGCGGCTTCGCGGACCACCGCAGAGAGCGGTGCTCGGCGCATGTGAAGGTCATCTTTTCCAGCCTGACCCATCGAGCGCAGGATATCGCGGCAGCGGTCGGCCTGGTCACGGATCAGGATCGCGTCTTCTTTGAGGTGCGGATCGTCCAGTTCGTCGATGAGTTCGGCGCTGGCGAGTTTTATCGTGGCAAGGGGCGTACCGAGTTCGTGGGCGGCGGCGGCAACAACGCCGCCGAGGTCGGTCAGCTTTTGTTCGCGCGCCAGTGCCATTTGGGTCGCGGTCAGGGCGTCGGACATGGCATGCACTTCGGCAGTGACGCGGCTTGCGAAGATTCCGAGAAACATGACGCCGATCACCAGGGCGGTCCAGAAGCCAATCACGAAGTCCTGCGGCATCCGCATGATGAAGCCTTGCTCGGTTCGCAGCGGCAGGTGCCATATCGCGACGATGCTGATGGAGGCGATGGTCGCTGCGCCGAGGAGTGCTGTGGTGCTGGGCTTGAGCGCGGTTGCGGAGATTGTCACCGGCGCCATGATCAGCAGGGCGAAGGGATTATTCAAACCGCCCGTGAGAGACAAGAGGAAGGCAAGTTGCGCAATGTCGAACAGCAGCATCCAAGCGACCTCGCCTTCGTTGAGGCGTTTGTTTTCTGGAAAGACGAAAATTGCCACGAGATTGGCGACGATGGACGCGCCGATGGCCAGAAAGCACAGTCCCAGGTTCAGGTTGAGGTCGAAGAGCCGCTGCGCGACTGTGATGGCGGCTAGCTGGCCGCCGATGGCCACCCAACGCAAGACGATCAGGGTTCTGAGCCGAACCCAGTTCGAGCGATTGATTTTCGGGTCGAAACCCTGTTGTTCGACCATCACGACCTCGTGTGTGCGGCAAGCTACCTTCTTGTAGGCAGCTTTGGCATGTCGGATCAATGCGGCCGAACGGCCCCTAGGAGTTAATCAGATGAATCGAGTGTATGTTGGTGCAACGTCGGCGGTGTTGGCCGTTTTGATTGGCGGTGCGGCGCTTTGGACCACGCTTCGAGAAGAAAGCACCTGCGGCGGCAATGCGATAGCGGGTGGAAATGTTGCGATTGGTGGGCCGCTTGAATTGTTGAACGGGACGGGCGAGCTTGTGACAGATCGGGACGTGATTGACGGGCCGACGCTGGTCTACTTCGGATACACATTCTGCCCGGACGTTTGCCCCTTTGATGTGGCGCGCAATGTGATCGCCGTCGATATGCTTGAAGAACAGGGTTTGGATGTCACCCCTGTTTTCATCTCGATTGATCCCGAGCGCGATACTCCGGAGGTTGTCGCGCAATATGCCGAGGACATGCATCCGAAGATGATCGCCCTGACCGGGAGTCCCGAACAGGTCAAGGCGGCGAGTCAGGCTTACAAAACCTATTACGCGCGTGGGACGGGCGAGGGTGAATTCTACCTGATGGATCACTCGACGTTCACTTATCTGATGTTCCCGGAAACCGGTCTTGCCTCGTATTTCGGGCGTGATGTGTCTCCGGAGGAGATGGCCGAGGAGGCAGCCTGTCATATCGCGGCAAGTTGAGCGCGTTGACGGTGCGTGGTGGGCGTCCTACGTTCGCCTTAGGCGGGGCAGGAGGACGACATGGTCGATCAACCACTTAAAGGAATTGGCGCGGACAAATCGCTTTTGATCGTGGACGATGATGAGCCGTTCCTGCGGCGATTGGCTCGGGCAATGGAAAAGCGTGGTTTCGAGGTTGAAACGGCGGAAACCGTGGCTGCCGGGACCGCAATCGCGACTGCGCGTCCGCCCGCCTATGCGGTTGTCGATTTGCGGCTCGGGGATGGCAACGGATTAGATGTCGTCGAGCGTATCCGCGAGCGGCGCGAGGATAGCCGTGTTGTTGTACTGACAGGGTATGGCGCGATTGCGACCGCAGTGGCTGCAGTGAAGATCGGCGCGACGGATTACCTTTCGAAGCCAGCGGACGCGAATGATGTGACGGCTGCCTTGTTGGCGACCGATGATGAATTGCCGCCGCCGCCGGAAAACCCGATGAGCGCGGATCGTGTGCGCTGGGAGCATATTCAACGGGTTTATGAGCTTTGCGACCGCAACGTCAGCGAAACGGCGCGTCGCCTGAGCATGCATCGTCGAACGCTTCAGCGGATACTGGCCAAGCGGTCGCCGCGATAGGCTATAGCCCGTCGAGCAAGGACTTGTGGCGCGCGACATAGGCTTCGCGGACTTCGACGGGTGGGCGCAGAACGATTTTCAGGCCTTGGGCAACTTCGTCGTCTGGCGTTCCGAAAAGCTTGTTTGCTTCAGTCAGAGTGAAGCCGGCAAGTTGGACAGCTTCAAGCCATGCCGAGATTTTATCGGCTTGCTTGATCTTTTTCTTCACCCATGCCGGGATCGTGGCGGGCAATCCAAAGCGAATGTGAACGGCTGCCGCAAGGCGGTCGTCCAGTTCTCCATAACCCGGCCCAACAGCGGCTTTGACTGGCGAAATCATGTCTCCGATCACGTATTCCGGCGCGTCGTGCAAAAGCGCAGCAAGACGCCATTTTGCAGGAGCCTCCGGGTGAATTCGGGCAAAGATCTCTTCGACTAGAAGTGAATGTTCGGCAACGGAATAGGCGAAATCACCTTTTGTCTGACCATTCCACCGGGCGACGAAGGCCAGGCCGTGGGCGATATCTTCTATTTCGATATCGACGGGCGTCGGGTCCAGCAGATCGAGGCGTCGTCCTGAGAGCATCCTTTGCCAGGCGCGCGGGGGAGTTTTCTTTGCGGGCATAGGGTGGATGTGCTGCAAGTTTGGCTGGGGCGTCAAGGCGTTCCGGCATGGAAATACCTAAATTCAGATCCGCTTTCGGGCACAATTTGCGCCTATCGAAAAAATTGAGAAGTTAAAATGCCCGATAAAAAGGGCGGCTTCGGTTATCAATTGGAAACAATCAACACCGTATCAGTGATCGAACGACCGGGAGGAGACACAGGCAAGCGCGGCCAAAGCCGCAGAAAGGAGACATGATGCAACGCATCTTGATTAGCCTGACTCTTGTGGCAGCATTTCTGCCAACGACGATCCAAGCCCAGACTGCCTGCGCACAGCGGGAGATGGTGGTGGAAAAACTGGAAGGCCGCTATGGCGAGGTTTTTGCCGGCGGTGGACTGCAGAATTCTTCGTCTGTTTTTGAGGTTTGGTTTTCCGAAGAAAAGGGAACCTGGACGATACTCATGACACGACCAAATGGTGTTTCCTGCATTATGGCTTCGGGAACGAACTGGCGTGACGCCGGTCCGAACTTAAAGACGCCTGCAGGTATAAAAAGCTGACGTTGGTTGCCGGGCGGGTGACCCGGTGCTATCTGGCCCGTTAAATACAGTAAGGAGCGGGTCTGATGGCCAACGACTACATAGTAAAAGACATTAAGCTTGCGGAGTTTGGCCGTAAGGAATTGGATATTGCCGAGACGGAAATGCCCGGCTTGATGGCGCTTCGCGAAGAGTTCGGCGAAAGCAAGCCATTGAAAGGCGCGCGGATTGTCGGGTCATTGCACATGACCATTCAAACCGCCGTTCTGATTGAGACACTTGTCGAGCTTGGCGCGGATGTGCGCTGGGCGTCGTGCAACATCTTTTCGACGCAAGACCACGCGGCTGCCGCGATTGCCGCAGGCGGAACGCCGGTTTTTGCGATCAAGGGCCAAAGCTTGGTCGAACACTGGGATTATCTCGACAAGTCATTCATGTTCGAGGACGGACCGAACCTGATACTTGATGATGGCGGTGACGCTACGCTTTACATCTTGCTTGGCTCACGGGTTGAGAACGGTGAGGAGAACCTCATTTCCATCGCGAAATCCGAAGAAGAAGAGGCGATTTTTGCGCAGATCAGGAAGCGGATGGCACAAAGCCCAGGCTGGTTCACCAAAATGCGCGGGCAGATCAAAGGCGTTTCCGAGGAGACAACCACGGGCGTTCACCGTCTTTACGAATTGGTCAAGCAGGGCCAGCTCCCTTTCCCGGCGATCAATGTGAATGACAGCGTCACCAAGTCGAAATTCGACAACAAGTACGGCTGCAAGGAATCGCTGGTGGACGGTATTCGCCGCGCCACGGATACGATGATGGCCGGCAAAGTGGCTGTGGTCATGGGCTATGGCGACGTTGGCAAGGGCTCTGCGGCATCGCTGCGTGGAGCAGGGGCGCGCGTCAAGGTGACCGAGGTCGATCCAATCTGTGCGCTTCAGGCCGCCATGGATGGATATGAAGTCACGCTTCTTGAAGATGAGGTGGCCAAGGCAGATATCTTCATCACGACTACTGGCAACAAGGACGTCATTCGCATCGAGCATATGCGCGAGATGAAAGACATGGCGATTGTCGGGAATATCGGCCACTTCGACAATGAAATTCAGGTGGCGAACCTGAAGAACCACAAGTGGACGAACATCAAGGAACAGGTCGATATGATCGAGATGCCGTCAGGCAATCGTATCATTCTTCTGTCGGAAGGGCGTTTGTTGAACCTCGGAAATGCGACCGGGCACCCGTCTTTTGTGATGTCGGCAAGCTTTACCAATCAGGTCCTTGCGCAGATCGAGCTTTGGACGCGCGGTGATAAGTACGACAACACCGTGCATATTCTGCCAAAGCATCTGGATGAGAAAGTCGCGCGACTTCACCTTGCCCGGATCGGGGCGAAGCTGACCGAACTAAAGCCGGAACAGGCGGAATATATCGGCGTTGCGCCGACTGGGCCGTTCAAACCCGAGCACTACCGCTACTGAGTTGAAGGGCGCCCGCTGGGCGCCCTTTGCATTTGATGCGTATTCCATTCTTTTCAGCTTTTCTCACGGCGAGCGTATTGATAGGCGCGCTCTCCGTTGTTGCTGTCACGCATCCGGACACGCCATTGCCGCGGGCGTGGAACCCGACCGTTCCCTTGAAAGTATCAGCTCCGTACTCTGCGCTGACACTGTGGAAGGCCTCGGTTGCGGAACGGAGTTTGGCGACCTGTCTTGCCGCGCTGGACACGCCCAGTGTTGTGCCACTGGAGCCATTTCGAGAAAGCGACAGCTGCGGAATTGAAGACCGGGTCCGTATAGACGGGGTTGGGAGCGCTGAGTTGGCGGCGGTTGAAACGGATTGTGCCATCGCCTTGCGGCTTGCACTTTGGGAGCGGCACGACCTTCAGACGCTGGCCCGTGTTACGGTTGGAACGACGGTTTCCCAGATACGGCATTTCTCCAGCTATGCGTGTCGCGGCATTCGGACGCCAGAGGGAGAGGGGCGGCGGATGTCTTTGCATGCCATGGGCCGGGCAATAGATATATCGGGGTTTGGGTTTAGTGACGGGCGGACACTGGCCGTTTCGGATGACTGGAAGGGCGATCCGATTGCGCAGGCCTTTCTGAGGGGCGCGTGGAAGTCGGCCTGCCGATGGTTCGGTGGTGTGCTTTGCCCGGATTACAACGCGCTTCACGAGGATCATTTTCACCTTCAGGTGCCGGGCCGTGGCTTTTGCAGGTGAGGCCATTGTCTCGGGCAAAGTCTCGGTGCAAGAACGGTCGATGTGGAGTTTCCTGCCATGAGCCGACGCGAAGCTGTACGACTGAAACTGCTGTCGAAAATGCCGAAAGGTGGCGTTGCTGCCGAAATAGGCGTTTGGAACGGCGGATTCAGCGCGCTCATTCTGGAGCAGACCGAGCCCAGCAAACTGCATCTGATCGACCCGTGGCTGTATCAGCCGGATTTTCGCAACACCGCCTTTGGTCGGCCGCGTAACGAAACGCGCATGGACGAGATGTATGAAGAGGTGGCGGCGAAGTTTCTGGACGAGCCAAGGGTCGACTTGCATCGTGGGCTTTCACAGGAAGTTCTGGCCACATTTCCCGACGATTATTTCGATTGGGTCTATATTGACGGAAACCACAATGCGCCGTTCATTGATCGGGATGTGGCGCTTGCATTCCGCAAGGTGAAGCCCGGCGGCATCATAAGTGGGGACGACTATCTCTGGACCACCGAGGATGAGCGCCCGGTAAGATCTGCCGTCACGCGATTTCGGGAAGCCTTTGAGGTGGGTCCCGATTTCCGTCTGTTTGGTCAACAGTGGATGGTCCGGTTGCCGGGCGAAAAGCCCGATGCCCTTGACTTCGAAGTCTAGTTTTAGAGAAGCGTCAGGACTGCGCCCATCAGCGCCATGCCCACGGTTGGATAGACGCCGTCCATCCAGATCAGTTCACGGTCTCGCTGTGAGAACATGACGTTGGTCGCAATCCACGGAGCCGCGACGAAGAGACCAAGACCGAGACCGGTGAGCAACCCTTTTCCGACCGTATCCACGCCCGATGTCACAAGGACATGCCGGGTCATTCCCGCGACGAGGAGCGTACAAAGAAAGCTGACGATATAGGGGGCCGGATTGCTGCGGTTGACGGTTTCTTCGGTCAGACCCGAGGCTGCCATCCACTGCTTGCCAATGATGCCATACCAGACGGCGCCGAAGATCCACGCGGCGACCGCGGCCGCAATGACGCTGAGAAGTCCCATTTCTCTTGCCTCCCTTGGGTGAGTTTTAGGAAGAGTATCCGGTTTTTTCCCGATTCCGCCTAGTCTTTATTGCCGTGTGTCGTTTCAGAGGCCGCCGAGCGCAATAATCGTCCGCCACTCGGAGTCCTGAACCGGTTGCACCGAGAGGCGGGAATTCTTGACGAGAACCATTTCGGACAGGCGTTCATCGGATTTGATCTGATCAAGGTGGACGGGTTTTGGCAGGGCTTTGACGGCTTTGATGTCGACGCATTCCCAGCGGTCGTCATCGGTAGTGCTGTCGGGGTGAGCCTCGGCGATGATTTCGACGATGCCGACGATCTCGCGGTCTTTTTGCGAATGGTAGAAGAAGCCCAGATCGCCGATCTTCATGTCACGCATGAAGTTGCGCGCCTGGTAGTTTCGCACGCCGTCCCATTCTTCGCCGGCGTCGCCTTTGGCAACTTGCTGGTCCCAGCTCCATGTGGAGGTTTCGGATTTGAAGAGCCAGTAACGCATCGCGGTTACTCCTGTTTGACGGGTCGCGCGAGAAGGGTGCCGACAGCGTCGTGAACGTCGATTTTTCCGGTTGTGACGGCGTGGATCGCGGTTGTGAGCGGCATGTCGAGCTGGTGCAATTCTGCCTCGATTGCCAGCGCTTCGGCGGTCGCGATGCCTTCGGTGGTGGATGTCATATCGGGCGTTTCGCCGCGACCGAACGCGACGCCAGCCGAGAAATTCCGCGATTTTTCGGATGTGCAGGTCAGGACGAGATCACCGAGGCCCGAGAGGCCTTGCAGGGTTTCGGGTTGCGCACCTTTCGCCATGGAGTAGCGGGTCATTTCGGCGAAGCCCCGGGCGATGACGGCAGCGCGGGCGCTGTCTCCGAAGCCGGCGCCGATCGCCATTCCGGCGGCCAGAGCAATGACGTTCTTCAGCGCGCCGCCGAGCTCCGCGCCGATCGTATCGGTGGTTCGATAGAGCCTCAGGGCAGGGCGGGACAGGGCATTCTGGAGGGCCAGCCCTTCTGAATCGGTTGGTGCGGCGAGTGTCAGGGCGGTGGGCAGTCCCTTGGCGATGTCGGCGGCAAAACTGGGGCCGGTGAGGAGGGCAGCGTCGGCAGAGGGTGCTCCGCCTTTCACAGTGGCGAACGGGCCAAGGCCGGTCTGGCGGTCAATGCCTTTGCAGCAGGCGACGAGAGTACGCTGTGACCAGTCCGGCGCAGCTTGAAGGAAGTTGGCGAGCGATTGCATCGGAACCGCGAGAAGGAGTGTTGGGGATTGAATCTGTGTCAGGTCGTGTTCGACAGACAGTGTTTTGGGCAGGTTATGGCCGGGCAGGCGGGGTGGAGAAGTGCGCGTATTGCGCATGTTTTCGGCGACTTCGGGGTTTCGGCACCAAAGCGTTACCGCAGCGCCATTGAGCGACAGGGCCATAGCGAGGGATGTGCCGAAGGCTCCGGCGCCGAGGATAGCGATTTCACTCATGCTTTGGCCCCTTTCTTGCCGGATCCGAGCATGGCCGGACTGGTGGCGTCAAGCGGCCATCTGGGGCGGGCGACAAGTGGGGTGAGGCCGGGATGCTGGATGGCGTCAAGTTCGAGGCCTGCCCAGGCGATCATCGCGGCGTTGTCGGTGCATAGTGAAAGTGGCGGGGCGGTGAAGGCAACGCCTGCGCTGTCGGACGCGATTTGCAGGGCTTTGCGGATTTGCTCGTTTGCGGCGACCCCGCCTGCGACCGCGAGGGTCGGTTGCGAAGGGTTGAGATCAAGGTAGTCATTTAGGGCGCGACTCGCCTTCGCAGCCAGAACGTCAGAAACAGCAGATTGGAAGCCCGCGCAGAGGTCAGCGCGATTTTGTCGGGTGATCCCGCCCTGTGCATCCACGAGCTTGTCGCGCTCTCGCAGCACCGCGGTTTTCAGGCCGGAAAAGCTCATGTCGCAGTCCGGGCGGTTCAAAAGCGGGCGTGGCAAGGCAAAGGCAGAAGGATCACCGGTTTTCGCTTCGGCTTCGACTGACGGGCCTCCGGGTTGGGGCAGGCCGAGCAGGCGCGCGACCTTATCGAAAGCTTCGCCTGGCGCGTCGTCGATGGTGCCGCCAAGGCGGGTAAAGCTGTCGGGGCCTTTTACGATGAGGAACTGGCAGTGACCGCCGGACACCAGAAGCATCAGGTAGGGGAAGGGCAAGTCATCGGTGAGCCGAGGGGTCAAAGCATGACCGGCGAGGTGGTTCACGCCAATAAGGGGCTTGCCTGATCCCGCGGCCAGACCGCGGGCCATCATGACGCCGGAAATGACACCCCCGATCAGGCCTGGTCCGGACGTAACGGCAATTGCATCAATATCGCTGAGCGATTTCCTGGCTTCGGCCAGTGCCCTGGCGATGGTAAAGTCCAACTTTTCGGCGTGGGCACGTGCTGCGATTTCGGGGACGACACCTCCGAAAGCGGCGTGAAGGTCTGTCTGCCCGGCGACCACGTTTGACAGAATGGTTCTGTCGTTTTGCACTACAGCCGCCGCCGTATCGTCGCAGCTGGATTCAATTCCGAGGATGGTTCGCTTGGCTGTCATCTGAGTTGTCTTGCGTGAGCGTCGCTCGGCAGGTAACACCGGGAAGCCTATCGCACAAGCAACGGTCCCAAATGGACGACGCGTCGCCTACCCTTTTGCTGACACGCCCGGACGCGCAGTCGCGTGAGTTTCTTGCCGAGTGCGAGGAAATAGTTGGCAGACGGATCCCAGTTGTCATCGCGCCCGCGATGAAGATCGTCGATGTCGGGGATATTCCGGACCTTGATCGGTTTGAGACGATCATCGCGACATCGTCCCACGCGGTTCGCAGGCTTGGTGCGGAAGGTGCGTTGCGCGGGCGGAAGGTTTTCGCGGTGGGTGAGGGGACGGCCGGGCTTGCACGCGAGTTTGGCGCCAAAGCCGAGGCGCTGGGGCAGGATGGCGCGGAATTTCTGGAGAACTGCGAAGCAATCGAGGGGCCGTGTCTTTACGTGCGGGGCGCGCATGTGCGCGTGGATTTGGCGTCGGCGCTGGTGGGCCGGGGCGTCGCTTGCGAGGATGCTGTGGTTTACGATCAGTTGGCGCAGCCCTTGGGGTGTGCGGCGGACGCATTGCTGGCGGGCGCTTTACCGGTGATCGCTCCGGTGTTTTCTGCACGGACCGCTGAATTATTAGGCAGAACGACGGACATTCGGGCGCCTTTGACGATGATTGCCATGAGTCCTGCGGTGGCGGCGGCCTGGAACGGTGCCGGGGACATTCGGATCGTGGCTGAGCCGACCTCAAGCGCTATGTCAAAGGCCGTGGCGGCGTGCTTCTGAGGCGTTTGCTTGTTGTCCTCTGCGTGGCGGACTAAGCTTGAAGGAGTGAAGAAATCGCGCCCGGATCAATGGGTGAATGATTGGGAGTTATCGACTTTGGCCAACGGTAAAAATTCGTCCAAGGTGTCAAAAGGCAAGGACAATTCACCTCAGGAGGTTGAGCCGGAGGAGGAAATATCTGTCGACGAAAACGCGTCTGACGAGTCCGAATCGCCGGATGAGGCTGGAACTGGCATCGATGAAGACGATGCGCCGGCGCCGTCAGATGTTGAGAGCGGCGATGAGCCTATTGAAGAAGCCGAAGCGATTGCCGAAGATAGCGAGCTTCTGGATGCCTTGAATGAAACTCAAGAGGGCACGGATGCACAACAGCCGGTGGTGAGTGAGCCTCGGCCCGCTGCGCCCGTGGAAAAGGGGCCTTCGACTTTTGGGCTGGTGTTCGGTGGTTTGCTTGCAGGTGCGATTGGTTTTCTGGTGGCGACCTTTGCCGTTCCAGAGGGCTGGCCGAACCCGCCTGCCGATCCGAATGAAGCGATGCAGGCCGTACTTGAAAGCCAGGCGGTGCAGATTGAGGCATTGGGCGTTCAGATTGCGGGGCTTGCGGGCACTTCAAGTGAGGTGGATTTGAGCTCTGTTCAGGATGATATTGCGGGTCTTTCGGATAGATTCGATGCTTTGTCTGCACGTATTGAAGCCATTGAGAACGCGCCTGCGCCAGCGATCGTGACGACCCCTGCTCCGAATTTGGATTTCGACGCCGAGATGGAAGCCTTTCGCGCCGAACTTGAAGCAGCGGCGGCGGCTGCGCGCGCAGAAGTCGAGGCTGCGCAAGCGCGCGCGTCCCAGATCGAAGCCGAAGCGGAGGCTGCCGCGGAAGTCGCGATGCAGCGCGCTGCCTTGGCTGAAGTTTCCGCCGCATTGGAAAGCGGCGCGACGTTCTCTGAGGCTTTGACGATATTGCCTGATGCGCCGGAAGCTCTGACCTCGGTGGCGGCTGAAGGTGTGCCCACATTGGCAGCTTTGCGGTCGGCGTTTCCCGATGCCGCGCGGAACGCATTGCGAGCTGTCCACGATGTACCTGCGGATGCCAGCGCGACCGACCGGCTGGCTGCGTTCTTGAGAAAGCAGACGAATGCCCGGTCCCTGTCGCCGCGCGAGGGCGATGATCCGGATGCCGTTCTGTCACGTGCAGAAGCGGCTTTGAATGGCGGAGATCTGAGTTCGGCTTTGTCCGAGCTTTCTGGCTTGCCCGATGGGGCGATATCGTCGCTGGCCGACTGGATCGGGCAGGCTGAAACGCGTGCGGCCGCAACCGCAGCGGCGCAGTCTCTAAGCAATGAATTAAACTGAGGAAGGCACATTTGAATGGTCTGGTCTTTACTGAGAATCTTCCTCTTTGTTGCGCTGGTCGGCGCAGCGGCCTGGGGCGCTGGAATGCTTTTGGAGGCCGAAGGCGGCGTCCGGGTGTCGATCGCCGATACGGAATTTACGCTGGGCGCGTTGGAGTCGGTGATCGCGCTTGTGGTGCTGGTTTTCCTGACCTGGGTGGCATTCAAGCTAGTCGGGTTGGTCGTGGCTTTTCTGAAGTTCTTGAACGGCGATGAGACGGCACTTACCCGGTATTTTGCGCGCAATCGTGAGCGGAAGGGATATGACGCTCTTGCGGAGGGCATGATGGCTGTCGCGTCGGGCGACGGGCGTTTGGCTTTGACGAAGGCCTCGAAGGCCGAGCGGTATCTGAAACGGCCGGACTTGACGACTTTGCTGACCGCTCAGGCGGCAGAGATGACGGGTGACCGAGCGAAGGCCGAGGAGGCGTACAAGAAGCTGCTGCAGGACGACCGGACCCGGTTTGTCGGTGTGCGCGGTATCATGCGGCAAAAGTTGTTGGATGGAGACACGGATACGGCGCTGAAGCTTGCCGAGCGTGCCTTTGCGTTGAAGCCGAAGCATGAGGAAACACAGGATATTCTGCTGGGTTTGCAGGCCAGTCAGCATGACTGGTCTGGCGCGCGCAAAACGCTGAGCGCGAAGCTTAAGCACGGAGCATTGCCGCGCGACGTGCATCGCCGCCGGGACGCAGTGCTGGCATTGGGAGAAGTCCGTGACATCGTGGAAGAGAGTGCGTCGATAGAGGCGCGGGAGAAAGCGATTGCGGCAAACAAGATGTCGCCAGATCTGGTGCCTGCGGCTGTGATGGCATCTGACAGTTATGTTGCTGAAGGCAAACCCAAATATGCGACGCGCGTGATCCGTAAGGCGTGGGAGGTTGCTCCGCATCCTGATCTTGCGGCGGCTTTCGCACGAATTGTCCCGGATGAAAGCCCCGGAAAGCGCATTTTGCGTTTCGGTGTCTTGACGAATATGCACCGCGATCACCCGGAGACGCGCCTGTTGCAGTCAGAACTGCAGATCGCGGCTGAGGATTTTCCAGCGGCGCGCAAGGCGTTGGGGGACTTGGTCGAGACCGACCCGACTGCGCGGACCTTGACGATCATGGCTGCGATCGAGCGTGGTTCGGGTGCTGACGATGCGGTCGTCAAGGGTTGGTTGGCGCGTGCACTGACCGCGCGGCGTGATCCGCAGTGGGTTTGCGAGAAGTGTCAGACGGTGCATGGTGTCTGGTCACCGATTTGCGATAACTGCGATGGTTTCGACACGCTGGCCTGGAAGCGGCCTCCGGAAGGGTCCTCGTCGATGCTGACAGGTGCCGAAATGCTGCCGCTTATTGTCGGCCAGATCGAATCGGCTGCCTCGAAGGACGAGGTCGAGGATGCAGAAACGATTGATATTGTGCCGGAGGACTCGGACGCAGGCACCAGCGAAAGCGAGACTGACAAGCCAACGGCTAACGCTGACGCTCCGCCCGCTGATTACGCGCTCGATGAGGGCGACGCGGAGAAGAAAAAAGACGCGACTTAGCTCTATCCTTCGGCGCGAAAGGTTGCTAAACGCCGCGCCGGAAAGCCTCAATAGCTCAGCTGGTAGAGCAGGTCCTTCGTAATTAGCGGGTCCCCGCGAGAATGACTTGCAAAACCAACGGGTTCGCGGCAAGTGAGAAGAATTAGTAGGGCCATAGTAGGGCCCGCGATGCCTCAATAGCTCAGCTGGTAGAGCAGGTCCTTCGTAAGGACAAGGTCGGGGGTTCGAGTCCCTCTTGAGGCACCACTTTCCATAAAATTCAATCGCTTAGCGTTGCGAAACGCGTGTTGGCGATGTGGAATGACGCATTGGCCAACAAAAGAGGAATCTTGTTGCTGCTGCAGCATTGGCGCGAAAGCTGCCATTCGCTCGTTGTAAGCCAATGTCTCAGTTGCGGACAAAAGAGACCTTCCCTTTACGGACTTCAATGTCTGCTAACCCGCTTGATCTTTCGGCCTTTGCTCGGGGATGTTTTCCGGGGTTAAGACCTGAACAGCGGAGACCGGAACATCCATGGGTTCGGTTAACAGTCGGTGATAAGAAAGGAATGCGTCAAACGTGTATTTTATGTCTGACTGCAAATCATGGTGCAGGATAAAATCAAGCCTCTGATGTAGGATAAGGTCTCGATTTTCTTGATCGAGATCGTGGGCCACAAATACGCTGGGCCTAAGTGCGTTATGCTCAAGAGTGTCAAGGATCAATCGATTGCTAGCTCCAATCGAATACACGGCGCATAGATCAGGTTTGGCAGCCAAAACATTTGTCATCACTCGAGACATTTCGGAAACCGAGCCGCTCCCAGCTTGCAGTTTTACAGTGCGCAGCTGCGGGCTTCGGTCTGCCAGTGCCGTGAGAAATGCGGTCTCACGCTGGTATTCACCTAGAGATCGCTCATGACTGCTGGTGAGCACGACCGTCCCTGCGCTATCCTTGACTGTCTTGGAAATCAGGTACGCAGCAGTGCGTCCTGCTCCCTCGTTGTCCAGCCCCCGGTAACACAGCCGCTTGGTCCCAGGAATGTCCTTTACGAGTGTCGCCACCGGAATTCTAGCTTCAGAAAGCGTGTTCACAGCTTCCCTAATCTTAGGGGTATCCCAGGCCTTGAGGCAGACCCCGTTGCTGCCCCGCCGCAAGATGCGTTTCAGTGTGAAGACAACCTCCTCCTCTTTCATGACTTTTTGTTGAAAAAATCGAATACGGCATATCGTTGTACCGATTTCTGGCAAGACGGCTTCTGCCGCTGTCTTCACCTCATGATTGAAATGGTCTGGCCCCTCCACGACGAAATCAAAGAACAGGCGCCTGCTTCGGGCTGGGAGCTGGGCTTCTTTTGCCGTTAGCTCTTCAATTGCAGCCGTCACACGTAGCCTTGTCTGTGGGCTCACATGCTCCCGATTGTTCAGGACCCGATCGACGGTGGCTAGTCCCAACCCGGCTTGTCTAGCAATCTCTTTTATTGGGAAGCGATGAGTCATTCGACAAGTTGACCGCAATGGACCCCAACGGTGATGGCGTTTTTCACTTTTTTGAGCCTGTCACTGAAGGAATACTGGGCACGCTTGGGGTGTTTTGCACGCGCGCGGCAACAGCCAAAGCGATGGCCTGTGCCAAGCAAATAGGTGCGGTCACGGATCGCGACAACGGTCCGGGATGTTCATGAGCCGCAAGGAGGACATGTGCTGACTTGGCCAAGGGCGACAGTGTGCTGTCTGACAGGGCAACGATTTTCCGCTCTTGCGCTGCGACCTCTTCGACAATCGACACCACTTCGTTTGCATAAAACCTGAATGAGACAGCCAGCAGCGCATCTTTTGGCCCTATGGTACGCGCGATATGCGTGGCAAGGCCACCGCTGGGATCAAGCATGACGCATTTCTTGCCGGCCATCGTTAGAAGGTAGCGAATTAATTCGACCACTGGTGCAGATCGCAATTGACCCAACAAGAACACCGTTTCTGCATCGCTCAAAATCTCGGCGGCTTTGGCCAGATCATTGGCGTCAATCTCATCAAGCAGGCTTTGCACGGAGGCGGCATCGCTGACGACCATATCCCGCAACAACTCCGCCTCGGAGAGATCTTCGCGCGATTTCAGTTCCCGTTTGAGCGCATGGACCCGCGCCTCAAATCCCGGGGCAGCTGTGGCAAGGCGTTGCTGAAACAACGCCTGCAGGCTTTTGAATCCATCATAGCCCAGCAACTGTGCGAACCGCACAAAGCTGGATGCGTGAATACCACAACTTTGCGCGATCGCACTCACCGAACGGACCGCCACATCGTTGGGGTTTTGAGTCAGAAATACCGCGATCTGGCGATGTGTTTTGCTCATGTCGTCGTGACGATCATGGATCAAACGGATCAGGTTTTCATAGTCCTGAGGGGGCGGCGATTGCGTCATTTGAGAATGTCCCGGCGATCAGATCATGGCGGTCATACGACAACCCAGTTTTCGGAAACCGAGGACTTTTGGATGCTTTCAACAAGATGCTGAATTCGCAGGCCCTCTCGGAATGAAAATGGCTCGGGGCCATGTCCGGCTATTGCCAGCATATAGCCAGCGACTTCGATGGCCTTCAGATCGTTGAACCCGATTTGATGGCCTGGAGCCACACAAAAATTGCCGTAGGGTGCATGGTCCGGAGCGGCTTCGATTCGGCGAAAACCGTGACGACCAGGCGCGTCTTCGGTCGAATAGAAATGCAGTTCATTCAGGCGTTCGCCCGAAAAGACAAGCGCGCCCCTGGAGCCGTAGACCTCGAAGTCGTGCTGCATCTTGCGTCCCGTGGCGATCCAGTTGCCTTCGATTGATCCACTGACACCACTTTCAAACCGCAGGAAGGCGCGCCCTATGTCGTCAACCTCGATGGCGCGGCGTCCGCCCTTGCCATCAGGACGCTCAGAAATGGCTGTCACGCGATCCCCCATCACTTTGGCAATCGGCCCGAGCAGAAATTCTGCTGTCGCCAATGCATGACTGCCAAGATCCGCCAGTGCACCGCCGCCCGCAGGGTCATGGCGGAAGGTATAAGGACCATCCGCGTCCACCATGTAGTCTTCGGCATGCACCCCGCGATAGCTTCGGATTTCACCCAACTCGCCACCCACGATCATTTCGCGCGCAAGTTTTAGCATCGGGTTGCAGATGTAGTTAAAGCCGAGTTGTGTCTTGACGCCTGCAGCCTCGGCTGCCTCGGCCATTTCGGCTGCGTCTGCAGCCATTGGGGCAAGTGGTTTTTCACAATAGACATGCTTGCCTGCGGCTATGGCCTCCAGGGCCATCTCTTTGTGAAGCGCATTGGGCGCCGTGATGTCGATCACGTCGATTTCGGGGTTGGCCAACATCGAGCGCCAGTCAGATGTGGCATAGCGGAACCCAAATTCATGGGCTGCGCGGGCTGCGGCCTCGTCGTTGATATCGGCAACCGTGTGCAGATCAATCTGCATTGGCAGGTCAAAGACCTTCTGCGCTGTGGCAAAGCCGAACACATGGGCCTTGCCCATGAAACCAGAGCCAATCAGCCCGATTGAGAGTTTGGGTTTTTCAATCATGTCAGCGCATCTTTGTTTACGAGTAGATCCGGGTCAATTGTGCCGTCAAGGACGGCCAATGCATTGTCAATGCACGACAAGGCCATGCGTTCGCTTGCCTCTTCCGTCAGCCCCGCGATATGGGGCGACAGAATGACATTGTCATGATCCGCCAGCACCATGCCGCCGGTCGGCGGCTCGACATCGAACACATCCAGCCCCGCCGCATGGACACGCCCATCGGACAAGGCGGCGGCCAGTGCGGTTTCGCAAAGCACGCCACCACGCGCGGTATTGGCGATGATCATGCCCGGCTTCATTTGGGAGAATGCGACGGCATCGAGCAGCGGCTTGTCCCCGCGCGGCACATGCAGCGACAAACAATCCGCCCACGCCAAAGCGTCGTCCAGCGTTTCGATCGGTTTGACCGGGCCTTCAGGCCAGCGTGTCGATTGCAGATAGGGGTCATAGGCGCGGACTTCCATATCAAAGCCCACCGCCATCCGCGCCAATTTTTGCCCGGCGCGCCCAAAGCCGATGATCAGCAGGTTCCGACCTGAAATTTCCCTTTGTTCCAACCGGTTGCGCCATCCCCATTTGGTCGGGTCGCGCACTGCATGGTCTGCGCGGATCGCCTGTTTGGCACCCGCCAACAATTGCATCATCGCCTGTTCCGCAACCGAGACCGAGTTCACGTCACCAACAATCGCCAGTGGAATGCCTCGCGCATTTAACGCTGCCACATCTACCGCATCGTAGCCTACGCCATGGCGCGAGACGACTTTCAGGTGTTCGGCACGGGCGATGGTCGCCGCAGACAGCGGCTGTGTTCGGACGACCAGCGCATCTGCCGTTACTATGTGATCGGCGTAGCTCGGCTCGTTGATCTCTTCAATATAGGTGACGGTGACGCCTTCAGCCTTCAGTGCTTCAAGTCGTGCGACGCCTGTTGGATGCAATTTCCCAGCAACAAGTAGATGCGTCATCAATACATCCCCTCGTCGCCATCCGTGTCGCCATCACGACCATTAAGCTCGCGCCACACTGCAACAGAGGCCCCGGCAGCCCCGGCGAGCAGACGGGTATCTCCACCAACGGTCGTCAGGTTGTATCCCCAGCCAATTGCCTGCGCTGCATAGTCCGTGGAACCACAATGCAGGCAGGCGGCAATTCCATTCGCCTTGCAGGCCTCTGTGATCTGTTTAATCAGGGCAATCATCTCGGGCTCCTGACGATCAAACCCTGGTGGCAGGCGTCCTTTCTGGGTGCCAAGTGTCAGGTCTGCGGGACCAACATAGATCCCGTCCAGCCCCGGCGTCGCAGCGATCTCGTCCAGGTTTTCCATGCCTTCGGCGGTTTCGATCATGGCTAACGCCAGCACTTCGCCGTTTGCGGCCACGCCATAGCCCGGCATCGCCACCGCCGCGCGGGTTGGGCCAAAGCTGCGTTGCCCAAGGGGCGGATAACGCATGTAGGACACGAATTCCTCAGCCTCGGTGCGGTTATTGATCATCGGGCAGATAATCCCCATGGCGCCTGCATCCAGCATCTTCATGATGTAGCCCGGATCGAGCCAGGGTACCCGCGCCATCAAAGTAGCACCCGAAGAACGCATCGCCTGAAACATCGGCAGGGCGTCGCCGTAGTCCAGCGCACCGTGCTGGATGTCGATTGTCACGCTGTCATAGCCCTGCGCGGCCATTATTTCAGCCGTTAATGGGTTCCCAATGGAGCACCAGCCGTTCATGGCGGGCTTGCCTGCGGCCCAAAGTTGCTTGAGCTTGTTCTTTTGCATCATGTGGTCCTTCAAAATACGATTTGAGACAGCTTTGTCTCGAGATAGTCCTCAATACCTTCGGTGCCGCCCTCACGACCAAGGCCGGAATAATTAGTGCCGCCAAAGGGGGCCTCGCTTGCGGCCAGCGCAAAGGAATTGATCCCGACCATGCCAGCTTTCAGAGTTGCCGTAGCAAGGCGTGCACGCTCCGGGCTGCGGGTAAATGCATAGGCTGACAGCCCCATGGTCGAGGCATTCGCGCGCGCCAGAACCTCGTCTACGTCGGAAAAACGGCTGATTGCCGCAATAGGACCAAAGTTCTCCTTGGCAAAGACACGCATATCATCCGTGACATTGCTGAGCACGGTCGGTTCATAGAAGTGGCCCGCGTTGAACTCTGGGGCAGGCTTTCCGCCGGCTTCCAGTTTGGCGCCGGCTGCGACGGCATCTTGTACGATTGCGTCCACTTCGGTCATGCGACCAGCGTTGATCAACGGACCCATTTCGCTGGCATCGTCCAACCCGTCGCCAAGCTTCAAGGCGGCGGCGCGTTTGGCGAATTCTGATACAAACCTGTCATACAGGCTGTCGTGCACAAAAAAACGGTCGGGTGTTACACAGACCTGCCCCGCATTGCCGAATTTAGATGGCACACAGACGTCCAGCGTTGCGTCAAGGTCGGCATCGTCGAAGACAATGCAAGGCGCATTGCCACCCAACTCCATTGAAACTTTCTTTACCGTCTCGGCCGCGTCACGGATCATTTGCTGCCCAACGCGCGTTGATCCGGTCAGGGACACCTTGCGTACGCGCGGGTCAGCCATGATCGGGTTGTAGGTGTCGGCAGTCGACCCGACGACAAGGTTCACCGCACCATCCGGCAGGTCACCCGCGCGGATGCAATCAACCATCACCATCGCGACGCCCGGCGTCTGCGAGGAAGGGCGCAGGACAACCGGGCAGCCTGCGGCAAGCGCCGGGGCAATCTTACGTGCCGGAAGAGAAGCCGGAAAGTTCCACGCTGTGAAGGCACCGACGATGCCGACTGCCTCTTTCGTAATCTCAAATCGGCCGCCCGGCACTCGGCTTTCGACGACACGGCCATAAATGCGGCGCGCCTCTTCAGCATACCAGCGAAACTGATCAATCGAGAGCACCCATTCTCGTCCGGATTGAACCAGCGGCTTGCCTGTCTCGGCTGAGATCATGCGCGCGGCTTCGTTGCTGCGCGCAGACATTTCATCTGCAATCCGGTGCAATGCGTCAGCGCGGGCAAAGCCTCCCATCTCGCGCAGGGGTGTCAGCGCACTGGCGGCGGCATCAATAGCCGCGGCGGTATCGGCGGCCGTGGCCGTAGCCACATCGCCAAGCGGGGTTTCTGTCACGGGGCTCATGACGGTTGCGGCTGTCGTGCCGCGTTCCCAGTTACCTGCGATGAAGAGGCCGAATTCCTGATACATTAGTTTTCCTCGCTGATGGTTGTCTGACCTGAGTAGTCAATGACTATGCAAAGCCAGGCAAAGCGATTCCATGCATGACTCCTCTCAAAAGAATTTCCGCAATACTTGTTGCAAAATGTTGCCTCCGTCAATAATCATTGCGGAATAAGGTTAGATTCTTGGAGGAGCGACATGGCCGGAGATACAATCAGGTTGACCGTTGGGCAGGCGTTGGTGCGCTACCTTACCAATCAATATACTGATATTGATGGCGCGCGCGCGCCACTTTTTGCGGGTGTCTTTGGCATTTTCGGCCACGGTAATGTGACGTGTCTATCCGAGGCGCTTGAGCAAGTGCAGGACGTTCTACCGACCTGGCGTGGCCAGAACGAACAATCGATGGCGCTGGCTGCAATCGGCTTTGGTAAGGCTAAGCTGCGCCGCCAGATTATGATCGCGACGACGTCCGTTGGGCCCGGTGCCACCAATATGGTGACTGCCGCGGGTGTGGCGCATGCGAACCGGCTGCCAGTTTTGTTGATCTCGGGTGACACTTATAACAACCGTCTTCCCGATCCGGTTCTGCAGCAAGTCGAACACTTTGGTGAGCCATCCGTCACGGTTAACGATAGTTTCCGTGCTGTATCTCGCTATTGGGACAGGATCACGCATCCTACACAGATCATTTCCTCTCTTCCGCAGGCGATCGCAACGATGCTTGACCCTGCCGACTGCGGTCCTGCGTTCATAGGTCTGCCACAGGATATTCAGGAAGTCGCCTACGATTATCCGGTTGAATTTTTTGAGGAAACGCTTTGGACTATTCCGCGCGCGCGGCCTGATCGCGATCAGGTTGCAGCGGCATCAGAGCTTTTGAAAACTGCAAAGAAACCACTGATCATCTCTGGCGGCGGCGTGCGCTATTCCGGCGCAGCGGAGGCGTTGGCCGATTTTGCCAAGGCGCGTGGCATCCCAATGGCTGAAACCATCGCAGGAAAAGGGGCGGTGATGCATGATCACCCCGTCTATGTCGGACCACTTGGCATTGAAGGCACAGACGCGGCCAAGGAACTGGCCGAAGGTGCTGATGTCGTAGTTGCCGTTGGCACGCGGCTACAGGACTTCACCACCGGGTCGTGGACAACATTCAATCGCGACACCCAGTTTATCAACATTAATGCGGCCCGTTTCGATGCACGCAAGCATCGGTCTCTACCAGTTGTTGGTGACGCGCTGGAAAGCCTGTCCGACCTCGATGCGGCCATCGGCGACTGGGCCTGTGATCCTGCACACATGACACAGGCGCAGGCGCTTTATGCAAATTGGAATATCATGCTGGATGCAGGCCAAGCGCCCACAGATGCGCCTGTTCCGAGCTATGCGCAGGTCATTGCTGTGGTGAACAAGGTCGCGACGGAAAAGGACACGATGGTCACGGCCGCTGGCGGCCTACCGGGCGAAACGGTTAAGAACTGGCGCGTGAAAGCGCCCAACACGTTTGACTGCGAGTTCGGGTTTTCCTGCATGGGTTATGAGATCGCCGGTGCTTGGGGTCATGCCATGGCCAAGGATGGCGATGGTGTCCCCATCGTCATGGTCGGCGACGGGTCTTATATGCTGATGAATTCGGACATCTATTCGTCGGTGTTGTCCGGGCACAAGATGATCGTCGTTGTCTGCGACAATGGCGGTTTTGGCGTCATCAACCGCTTGCAAACCGGCATGGGCGTGCCGGGTTTCAATAACCTGCTAAAGGACTCGCGGGTTCTGAACAAGAACAACCCGCTGCACGTAGACTTTGCCAAGCATGCAGAATCCATGGGTGCTCTGTCGTGCCACTGCGACAGCCTCGCTGGTCTTGAGGCGGCGATGGAATGGGCCCAGACCACGGACCGCACCACGGTTATCAGCATCGATTCCGATGCCTACGCTTGGACCCCCGGTGGGGCCGACTGGTACGTGGGCGTCCCTGAAATCAACGAACGTGAAAGCGTCCGCGAAGCTCGCAAGGGTCAGGAAGCCTTCCGCGCCAAACAACGTCACGGGGTTTGATTGATGCTGAAAGCTCAACTGGGGATCGCACCAATTGCGTGGTGGAATGACGATCTGGCCGAACTTTCCGACGATGTCAGCCTTGATGAATGTCTGCGTCAGGCGGCTGAGGCCGGACTGACGGGTATGGAAACCGGTCGCCGATTTCCGATGAACATGGATGAACTTGGCCCGATCCTTGACCGTCACGGCATCTCTGTCTGTGGGGGCTGGTTTTCGGGGCTCCTGCTGGACGGAGACATCGAGGTCGAGAAAGGCCGCATCGCCGAACAGCACGCGTTCTTCAAGGCCGCCGGTGCGCCTTGCATCGTATACGGCGAGACCGCCCGGTCGGTTCAGGGAGAGCGCGATACACCCTTGGCACGAAAGCCGAAGCTGACCGAGGCCGAGATGGCAGCCTATGGGCGCAAGGTCTCGGACTTTGCCGATTGGTGCGCGGTAGAAGGCATGCCGCTTAGCTATCATCACCACATGGCAGCCGCGGTTGAAACCGAGGCCGAGCTTGACCTCTTAATGAAACACTCCTCCGTGCCACTGTTGTTTGACGCGGGTCACATGGCCTTTGCCGGTGGCGACAATCTGCGTGTGATCGAAAACCACCACGCGCGGATTAGCCATGTTCACACCAAAGACGTGCGCTTGCCCGTCATCGATGCGTTAGACCGCACCGTTGAGAGCTTCCTTGATGCGGTGGTCAAAGGTGCCTTCACCGTGCCCGGTGATGGGTCCCTTGATTTCGAAGAGATCGTGAAGGCTTTAGCCGCAAAAGGATATGAGGGCTGGTTCGTCATCGAAGCTGAACAAGATCCTATTGCAAACCCACCGCTGGAGATGGCGATCAAGGGTCGGGCCGAGCTGAAACGGGTGATGGATGCAGCAGGCTACGAGGTCGCGCAATGAACCGCATCGACGGCAAAATTGCTGTGGTCACGGGCGGTACCCAAGGGCTGGGTGCCGCAGTGGCGAGGCTGTTTGCCGAAGCCGGTGCCGCTGGCATCGTGATTGTCGGACGCGGTGTCGAAAAGGGGCAGGCCAAGGCGGACGAGATAGCACAGGCTACTGGTGTGCCTGTGCATATGGTCGCCGCCAATCTGGCTGATATGGATGATGTCCGTGGCACCATGGCGCAGACGGACAAGCTGTTTGGTTGCGTCGATATCCTCGTTAATGCCGCCGGTTTTACTGATCGCGGCAACTTGCTGAATACGACACCCGAATTGTTTGATGAAATGATTGCCGTGAACACACGGGCGCCGTTCTTCTTGATCCAAGATGCGGTAAAGATCATGGACCGCGAGGGGATCGAAGGACGGATCGTGAATATCGGTTCGGTCTCTGGTCAGGTCGGGCAGCCGTTTCTGGCTCCCTACGCCACCTCCAAGGGAGCACTTTCGACGCTGACGCGTCATGCAGGCTTTGCGCTGATGCGCAATCGCATCCATGTCAATCAACTCGATATTGGTTGGATGAATTCCGATCACGAACGAAAGATTCAAACGGCCGAATCCGGCGATCCTGACTTTATCGACAAGCAGGCGGCTTTGTTGCCGTTCGGCCGGTTGTTGGACCCCAAAGAGGTCGCCAAGGCCGTGTTGTGGATGGCGTCCGATGACAGCGGCATGCTGACCGGATCGGTTATTCACTTTGATCAATCAGTGTGGGGCGGCTGCGACGCGCAAGCTCCTGTACCGGCAGAGAAATTGGTGCCGTAATCGCGCAAGACAAAGGCAATAGCTTGATCTATTGTTCACAGAATTCCTCAATGATGGAGGAAATGGGCCTAACAATTGGCTTCCGGATTTCAAAGGTGCGCCGGACACCATCCTATGGGAGGAAACTATGAAGAAAATACTTATGGCGGCCATGACGGCTTCTATGGTCGCGGGTGCGGCATTTGCCGAAGAGCGTTATGTCATGATCACGCACACGCAAGGCACAGATCCGTTCTGGCCCGTCGTTGAAAAGGGTGGTCGTGACGCTGCAGAAGACGTTGGCGCGACATTCGAATACAACTTCGACGTCTCCGGCGATATGTCTGCAATTGCTAAGCTGATCGAAGCCGCAGCGGCAACGCAGCCTGATGGCATTATCGTATCGCTGCCCGACGCTGATGCGCTTGGGTCGGCAATTGAGGCTGCCGTTGCTGACGGCATTCCAGTTGTGACCATTAATTCCGGTCTCGAGCATTCTGCTCGTCTGGGTGCATTGATGCATGTCGGTCAGCCCGAGAGCCTTGCTGGTAAGAGCGCTGGAGAACGTGCTGCTGCCGAAGGTGTGACCAATGGTCTTTGTCTGAATCAGGAAGCATTCAACACAGCGCTCGTTGACCGTTGCCAAGGTTACTTCGATGGTCTCGGTGGCGATCTGAACATGATCGACGTGTCGAATGACCCGGCTCAGATCGAAACCCGTACAGCAGCTGCACTGCAGGCCGATGAAACGATAGACGGTATTCTGGCTGTTGGACCGCATGTTTGCGAAGCTGCAGCCAGTGCCATCGAATCCGTTGGCGCCGATGTACACTTGGCTTGCTTTGACCTGAGCCCAGGCGTGATGGACATGATCCAAGACGGCCGCGCTGCCTTTACCATCGACCAGCAGCAGCGTCTTCAGGGCTACATGCCCGTGATCGTTCTGCACCTGTACAACAACCACGCTGGTCTGTTGCCTGGTGCAAACATCCCTTCCGGTCCAGGCTTTGTGGATGCATCCAACGCCGCTGGCGTCGCGGAGCTGGCAGGCATCGACCGCTAAATTCGGACGACATGATATCAGAACAGGCGGGGTGCTTCCGCCTGTTCTACCAATATTCGCAAAAAGATGATGTAGGAGGCACGAAGTGGCCAATGCAAACGAAGCCGACAGGCTAAAACAGGAAACTGGACTCCAAAAATTACTCCGGCGACCCGAGATCGGGTCGTTTGCCGTGATGCTGGTTATAATCGTAGCACTCGCAATTGCGTCGGAAGGTAAATCCTTCAACGCATTAGGCTTGAAAAACAATATAGCTATCATCGCGCAGTACGGCATCATTGCCACAGGTGCTGCCGTTCTGATGATCGCGGGTGAATTTGACCTCTCCATTGGCTCTATGATTGGCTTCGCGGGCATGTCGATGGCAATGATGCTGAAATGGGGCTTGCCGTTTGGATTAGGCGAAGCGACGCCGTTTTTGGCATTTATCATTACGCTGGCCATGACACTTGCCGTCGGGTGGCTGATAGGTACGGTCGTCGTGCGCTCTGGCTTATCCAGTTTTATCGTGACGCTGGGGTTCCTTTTCTTCTTGCGCGGCGTGACCGAGGTCAGCTTTCGCCTGATCAACAAATCCACGCAAATCTCGGGCCTGCCTGATTACAAGGAAGAAAGCTGGTTCGCTAATATAATGGGCGGTGACGTCTTCGGCTGGTTTTATGATCTGTGGTTCATGCTGGGTGGCAATCTCAATCGCCGAGGTGAACAATGGGTCGAAGGTTTCGACGCGCGTTTCCTCTGGTGGCTGGTGATCGCTGGCGTTGCCTATTTCATACTGAGCCGCACACAGATCGGCAACTGGATCTACGCCACTGGCGACAACAAAGAAGCGGCGCGCGCTAACGGTGTACCTGTCAACCGCGTAAAAATTGGCCTGTTCATGTTTACTGCTTTCTGCGCCACCATGTTCGCAGCCTGTCAGGTTTTCGACACCAACACATCGGACGCAGCCAAGGGTAATTTGATGGAACTCTTTGCGATTGCGATCGCTGTTGTCGGCGGAACATTGATGACAGGGGGCTTCGGTTCCGTCATTGGCGTTGTTTTCGGTGCGATTACCGTCGGCCTGGTGGCCAACGCGGTGTTCTTCATACCGGCAATCGACGGCGCATGGTTCCGTGTATTCCTTGGCGCAATTCTTCTTGCCGCCGTGTTCGCCAACGAGCGCATCCGTAAACGTATTACAGGAGGAATTTGATATGGCTGAACCGTATCTGCGCGTCGAAGGACTGGTCAAACGGTTTGGTCCGTTCACTGCATTAGGCGGAGTCGACCTCGAAGTTTACCCTGGCGAAGTCCACTGCCTACTTGGCGACAACGGCGCTGGTAAGTCCACCCTGATCAAGACCCTGGCTGGCGTTCACCAGCCGACCGAGGGCAAGATCTATATCGAAGGCAAGCCGGTTGCGTTTCGCACACCGCGAGATGCATCCGATGCCGGGATCGGCACCGTGTATCAGGACCTGGCGGTCAACCCGCTCCTCAGTGTGACCCGCAATTTCTTCATGGGTCGCGAATTGAAGGGCCTATTGGGAACACTTCGCATGGACGAGATGAACAAGATCGCCCATGACGAAATGCTTAAGATCGGGATCGACTTTTCCGATCCGACCCAAGCGGTGGGGACCATGTCAGGCGGCCAACGTCAGACGCTGGCCATCGCGCGCGCGATCCATTTCGGCGCAAAGGTCCTGATCCTTGACGAACCGACATCTGCACTTGGTCAAAAGCAGCAGATGGGCGTTTTGAAGACGATCAAGAGGGTTCGCGCCCGCGGCGATATCGCGATCATCTTCATCACCCACAACGAGATCCACTCGCGTCTCGTCGGTGATCGCTTCACGTTCCTTGCGCTTGGCAAAACAATTGGTGCTGGCACCAATTCAGAGATCGGCGACGAAGAAATGCGTCGCTTGATGTCTGGTGGTGCTGAAATGGGCGATCTGAAACAAGAACTGGCTGCAATCTAATCCTCCCCGAATTGCAGCTTGCGGGTCCGATGCACGGACCCGCTCTCCATTGGCATTCCAGCTCGTTTGACCGGCTTGGGCAGGAAGATGAGCAGGAAGGCTAGCGGTATCAATTCATTTAAAAAGCTATTTCTGAACCAACGGAGGCTGCCTAAACCGCATGACACGCAGGTTTCTTCCTAACGAATGCCCAAACGACCTGGCTCTTTGTCTTTTTGATTTCCGTCTCCAGAAGACTACGAAGCCTATCGTATCAAGAGTGCCAAGAAGCTTTTACGTTTGCTGAGAAAATGGACTTCATAAGGCGGCTTGATCGCAACTATTCGCGATCCTTGGATACATGACAATGCAACCTATGTTGCCATGCTGCTTAGATGTCAAAATACAAATAAGCTGCCGTTCGTGCAAGTTGCAGCATTTGTTAATAATGGGCTCGAAGCCGCCATTCGCTGCAGAAAGCACGAATGACTGCTTTGAGCATGACGCTGGTTATTGGCGCGAACGCCTGAGTGTTTCCTGTTGCCGCTTGGGCAGACTTTTCAGAGCCTGGCTTCCGCAATACCTAGTTGTAAGCATCTAGCGCTCATATGGGCGGGCAAGTATTCTGGAAGCCTCATGGTTTTCGGATACTTTCGATAAATGGCCTTTGTATTCTACGATACCGAAACCACCGGCACGGACACGACGTTCGACCAGATCTTTCAGTTCGCTGCGATCTTGACCGATGCGAACCTGAACGAGCTCGACCGTTTCGAAGTTCGTTGCCGCCTTCTGCCACACGTGATCCCAGCGCCAGGCGCTCTGCTGGCCACACGGGTGACACCGACGATGCTGACTAACCCCAGCCTACCTTCGCACTACGAAATGATGCTTCAGATCGCGGAGAAACTGCACAAATGGTCGCCGGCGATCTTCATCGGATACAACACCCTCGCCTTCGACGAGCCGCTGCTGCGGCAGGCGTTCTATCAGACTTTGCAGCCGATCTACCTGACCAACACCAGTGGCAACAAACGCGCGGATGTGCTGCGCCTAGCCCAGGCAACAGCAGCACTATCCCCAAACGCCATGGCTGTGCCCATAAGCGATAAGGGTAAGCCGACCCTACGCCTCGACACATTGGCCCCTGCAAACGGGTTCGCCCATGAAAACGCCCACGACGCTTTGGCAGATGTGGAAGCGACCATTTATATGGCGCGGCTGATCCGCGATCGCGCGCCTGCCGTTTGGAATTCTCTGATGCCTCTGGTGGACAAGGGCGAAGTGATGGCGGCGCTGGCGTCAGGCACACCGAAGGGCCTGGTCGAATATCACATGGGGGTTCCGTCACTGCGCGCTGTTGTCGGGTGCGGCCATCACCCAAAGAACTCGACCATGCAGGCTGTATTCGATCTCAGCCGCGACCCCGCAGAGGTTTTGAACTTGAGCGAGGAAGACCTGGCCGAAGAAACCAAGGGAGCCAACCGGGCGCTGCGAACAGTCTACGCCAACAAGATGCCCGCGTTGGTCGACCTAGGCTTGGTGGGGGATGTGCAGGGCGCAGTGGGTCTATCTCCGGCTGAGATCGCCCGCCGGGCCGCTGTGGTGTCCGCTGACGGTCAGTTTGTCGCGCGGGTGGGTTGGGCAATGGAACAGCGCTACCCGCCCTTCGAGCCCACGCAGGTGGTCGAGGGCCGGATGTATGAGGGCTTCCCCAGCCGAGCTGACGAAACCCGAATGAAGGATTTTCATGCCGCATCATGGCCAGAACGCGCGGAGATCGCCGAAACCTTCGAGGACGATCGGTTTCGGGAACTCGGGCGGCGCATCGTGTTTCTTGAACAGCCTGACGTGCTGCGGCCGGAGCTGTGCCACGGGCTCGAAGCGTGGCTCGACAACAGACGTCACGGGCGCGACGCGGTAGTTGCGGGGCGCACACTCATGGATGCACGCAAAGAGCTGAAGGAGTTACTTGCCCAAGAGAAAAAAAGACCGGAACTCAAGGATATAGAGGTTTGGTTGGCCGAAACGTGAAACATAGAAATACCCTTAAAAGAGGCATGGGGTAGTAAGCGGATAACAACAAGGGCCAGGGAAGAATGCCCTGGCCCATGTTTCACGTTTCACCTCTGGTTGCTCGCTACTCAAAATGGAACTTGATCGTCCGTTTGCGGCTCGTCGGTCGGTGAAATCAGTTCGCCGTTCTTGCCAACCAAAGCGACGGTCAACTTGCCGTCTTTGGTCTGCCGGGCGGCAACCTCTGGGCTCGATTCGTCTGCATCGTTTGCCATGAAGCCTCGAACGGGTCGACGTTCGCCTCTGGCAGAAACCCACAGACGAAATGTGCCGTCCCGCCAATCCAGTGTTTCCATGACAGCCTTGATACGGCGTGAGTCATGTGGGGTTAGTTTCGCCGTCGGCAGACCAAGAATCAATTTGATTGAGTCCATCGAAACCTTAGCGACCATGCCACCAAGCGTGCCGGACAGTGCATCCATGTAGGGATCTTCAGCGACACGTTCTGCCTGTGCGTCGGCTGCTGCATTCCAAAGGTGTTTGGGCAGGGTCGCGCTTTCGCCGACCGCCTCGCGATGCGCTGCCTCTGCCCACAGCTGTTCGACGACTCCGGCGAAGCCCTTCACATCGATTTGCTTCACTTTTACAGGCCAGAAGCGACGGTTGCCGGTTAGGTCTCTCAAGTAGTCAAACTCATTTGTCGTACCTATGAGAATGCTGTGCCGAGGATACTGACGGGCGTTCTTATCGTAGGGCTTGCGATAGGTGTCTGTGCTCTCCGACAAAAACTTCTTCAGGTTCTCGTGGGTCATCTTGTTCAGGCCATCCAGCTCTTGGCATTCGGCAATCCATGCGCGGGCCAAAATTTGCGCGCGTTCTCGGTCGCCCGCTTTTAGGTTCAAGCTTTCGCAAAACCATGCGTCGCGAAGGGCCAGTTTGCGAACGAGGCGTGATTTCCCGACGCCTTGATCGCCCTCAAGCACCAACATGGTATCGAACTTTGAGCCCGGCTTTCTGATACGGCGAACGGCACCAATTAGTGTCTTGGCCGCGAATGCTCTATGAAGTTCGGTGTTTTCAACACCAGCATAGTCGCTCAACCAGGTATCCAGTCGCTTCACACCGTCCCAAACTAACCCGTCCAGACATTCGCGAACCGGGTGGTAGCGATATTCATGCGCCGTTGCCAAAAGCTCTCGTTTAATAGCGGCGCTTGACGCGGAGAAATGCAAATGGCGAACAAACTTACTTGAAAGGATATCTGCGATGTCATTGATGTCGCGGTCTTCGAGCCTAAAGCCCTCAAATTCGTCTTCGGCAGTGAATTCATTGCGACGGACAGCCACGCCCAACTTGCTAAGGGCGTGACGAATGTTGTTTGGGTCATTGCTTTTGGGCTGGCCATTATCGGTAGGGGTAGGCCATTCCGATCCTTTCGCCGAAACTACGCCCAGCGCACGTTTGACTTGCCGCTCCGCATAGCTTTGCTGCTCGATGATATCACCCGCACGGTCGCGAATGTGATCACCAATTGCGAAACGTGGAGCGAGTAAAACGGCTAATACCGTGCCAGGCTGCATGCCATTGGACAACATCCAAACTGTGGCCGCGAACATCAGTTCCGAGCGACTAGAGTATGATTTTCCCTTTGGTGTTTTGCCATCTCTTATTGCCGCCCGCCACTCGGTGTCATCAGGTAATACGTCGTCGGCTTTTTCGGGAAGAGGCAGAGGCGCGATTGACGTGACGTTTGCCACTTTCGGGCTCTTTGCATCTCCTCCGCTAGAGAGCAAATGGTCAGGCGGTACAAAGTCGTCCACCTTGTACGACGACGGCGGCGCTTTAAAGGTCGTTGGATAGGCAAGATGGCCAATAGCAGGTTCGCGACCGTCTTTACGTTTCTTGTCGTTCAGCCAATTGACGGTGCTGGGGATGCGCAGCAAGCGACTGACATCGTGTGTACCAGGGCCACCTTCGAGTCCTTTGAGCAGCGCCATGTTGAGTTTTTCCGCAGTATCAGGACCGATCGGTTCCTCAAGGCGCCAGATCGCCTGATAACCACCTCCCGTCATCCAAATACTTGTTGGGTGAGGTATCCATGACGGACGATTGTCGCTGTCAAAAAGAAATGCTTTGACACGGTCGACCTGTTCAGCCGGTTTCCCCGGATAGTCTTTGAAGTCAAGATCGACGTGCAGAAAGCGTACGGCCGAAATATTCGCCTTGTTACGTTTGCCGTCCAAGAACTCTGCGTTCGGCACATGGTAAATATTGCGACGCTGGTTGCCGTTATGCTTCTCGATGAAGGCTGCAAGATCAGTGGTGGCGCAACTGTTAAAGGTCTGCGAGCGAGGATGGGAAGGACCCTCGCTGGCCATGTGTTCAAGGTAGGCTGGCGCATTAGGGTTTATCCAGTAAAGATACTGGGCACCGCCATTGGAGTCGGGTTTCAGGTTCGTTTTCATTTGATGATACTTCGATCTATTTTTTTGCCAAAACTTTGGGGCTTGGGTGGAGAGCCATGGCTGTGGTGCTAATAGAAAAGGGGCGCCTTAGAAGAAGCGCCCCAGGCTCTATTTATCCAAGGTCCAGAAAGTCATCCGAACCGAGCTGCCCGATTTTGAACCAAGCCGTACCGAAATCTCCGCGGTTGTATTGAGATACAAAGACCTCGACGGTTCCTTCGAAGCCTCGCAGGCCCATCACGGCACCGACGAGAGGGTGCTTGGTATCCACGGCTTTGATCCGTTTGTAGCTTGGCAATTCAGAGAATAGAATGCGACCGAGCTCCGCGGCTTCGGGGCAATCAAAGTCAAGGTCGATCAATCGGCCAAAGCGGTCGCCAAGGGCGATTCCGACATTGCTATCGTCATCGAACTCTTGGCTGATTTGGTCCGTGGACCATTGAACCGGTACTTTCCATTTTCCTGCCGGCGTTTTCTTGGATTTTGGCAGCTTCAGGGGCTCCCAACCGAACTCAAAGTAGAGCAATGCGGCCTTCTCGGCACCTTGCTGGGACTTGTTGATGAATGAAGACATCACTGAGCCCCTTGGGTACGAATTTCATTTGAATCCAGCCAAGCCTCGATATCTACATTGCGATACAAAACGCGGCCATGAACCTTAATATAAGTAGGCCCCATTTTGTTCATACGTGCTTTTTCGAGAAAGCTTGTGCTAACGCGGAGATAAGTTGCGAGATCCTTTGTTGTATAAAACTTCGGTTGGATCAGGTCTGAGTTTGACATGTTAAGCGTTCCTTTCCGTTGATGTAGGAAAGGTCTGCTTGTTGATCCCTAATCTCTATTCCCCAAAACTGGAAGTTTTTGGAGGCCGATAAGCGGGTAGCTCTTGTGCCACCTTGTGCATGACGCTGATCGATGATCGCCGCTCTTTCGGAAGCTGGGGTTCAGTTTCAACAAGGTGCTTTTGGAATTCTTCGAATAAGTTTTCAGCCCAGACAGCAATCATTGGCTTTTTGGGCGCTTTGTAATTGAGCCTAGTTCCGCCACTGCCATACATATACCAAAAAACTTGGCATGTACGGCAAAAGGTTTCGACCCATCTTGGGCGTTTTGGTCTGCCCGGTGTTCCTGAAAACATTGATGCGCGCTCTACGGTAGCAGCGAAGGCTTTGAACCCTGCATATTCCTGCTGCAGCTTTGATAAGTCTGGTTGAGCAGACCACATAGCTTTAAGAATAATTCCATTCCGTTCTCCTTGCGCATCATCAATTATCTTTTGAGCTCGTCTAAGTGCTGTGCGAAGCGGATAAAAGTGATCCTCGAAAGTATCCTTGACGTTTTTATTGTCGGCATATGCCGTGATAATTCCATTGTCGAAGTCTACGGGAGATTCTTCTGTAGCGTGATTCCAAAGGAAGGCGATTAAGTGAAAGTGAGCGGCTTTATTGGATATGCCGAATTTCTCTGCGATAGGATCACCGAATGCTCGAAAGCGATCAAGGTCCTTCTCGGTTAAATCCTCAAGAGTAGATTCATTTCCCCAGGAAAATACCATGTTGTATTCTAATACATCGCGGAAGTTCGCCAAGTCAGAGTCATCTGGCGCATTATCGCTATCACTCTTCATGCCACGCCTACTTTTTCGACAGGTATACCTTTAAGTTCGAAGATCCTGTTTGCCACGACCTCAACCGGTCTCCGCAGCCTTTCCGGCTGGCTAACAATATAGCCTGCCGTGACGTCGCCGGACAGCCGATGGTTCAAAAGCCGCTTCAATGCGTAATGCGGGATGTCGAGACTTTCCGCGATGGTGATGAAGGTCCGACGTAGGTCATGCAGTGTAAATTGGACACCGGACCGCGCTGCGACGCGGGCGGTGAACTTCTTTGTTTCCACGATGTGTCCTGTCTTGCCGTTGCTGGGAAAAACCCAAGGTGACGCACCTGTCCATGCGCGGCGAGCTTTCAGCAGGTCAACGATGAATGCCGCCAGGGGTAAGTCGAGCGGGTCACCGTTCTTTGTCTTAGGGATATGCAGAGTGCCTTCCGCTAAATTGATGTAATCCCAGCGCAGAGACGCGATCTCGCTTCTCCGCATCCCGGTGAACACAGCCAAAAGGAGAAAGTCACGCGAGTAGTGGGGTTCTGTCATAACCGCCTCCCACCACGCCGGAAGGTCATGAACCGCCACCGCTCCACGACGACGCCGTTCCGGGAACCAGGCGCGGGCTTGGGTCAGAATAGCAACTGGGTTGGGTGGGAATTCGTCGAATGCCGCAGCTGTCACATTGTAGACTGACCTCAGGTGCCGCATGACAGTGTTTGCGGTGACCTGGCCATGATCCTTTGCGATGCGCTGGTGCCGCTTCAGGATCATCTGTCGGGTGATTGAGGTGATGGGCGACCGCTTCCAGTCTCGTAGGTATAGATTGCAAGAGCGGCGGTAACGATCGACGCTACTGGCCGCCATCGTCGATCTTGTTTCGAAAAAACGATCGAAGGCATGCCCGAGTGATATTGCTTCATGTGCCACCCGGCGCTTTTCTTGGTTTGGGTCTACACCGCCAGCCATCTCACTCAGTACTGTCAGCGCGCGGCGCCGCGCTTCTTCTACGTTCAGCACATCGGCACGACCGATTGTAACGCGCCGGGTCCGGCCGCTCACCTGACCTTCGACAAAGAAGACTTTCGAGTTCGCCCCAACACGGACGCCAAGCCCGCGCATGGCCGTGTCACGGTAGAGTTTTTGCCCCCGCTCTGCGAAGGGCAGCGCTTCGATTGCGCGTTTGGTGAAATGTAACTTTGGCATGAGACCTCCTCTGGCCTCAACTCAACTTATGTCGAGAGTTTCGAAAATACAATCATTATCAGAGGCTTATCTGGTTTTGTCCAACACTGTCACGCGTGCGCGTACGTGGTACAAGGCAGCAGGAACAGTAGTTAAAGAGATATCCGCCGTTGATCGCTTTCCGTTTTTTTTTGGTCGTAGCTCTATAGGGATCATAATAGCTCACAATCGGCCCTGGACCGAGGGAGCTTGCCCGGTCCCTCGGCCGAGACCCGTCGATGGGGTGGGGTGCACGTTTTCACCGGTACTATTCTCAGGCTGGAAGCAAGGCTAAGACCCGATAATCCAGCGCCGATGATAACAACGTCCAAACTTTGCCTCATAAGATGTGATCACACTCACGACCCGGTCCATAGGGTCCGAGTGAAGTAACTGGGCTCTAGATACAATTTGTGAAGGGCAAAAGCTGACTACGTGACGGAGCGCAAGGAGGCTTCAATCTGACCGCCGCACCAAGCGTCGCCGTATTCAACCTTACTCCGGCGCCAAAGCGCCTGTTGGGCCGCGAAATTTCCAATACGATCCGACAGCCCTGCAATTGCAGGGGCAGCGCGATCCAGTATCGGCCTAATCGATGGCAATTGTGCCGTCATGACGCCCCAGAGGCTGTAGGTCACGAGGTCCGCGAGGCTCGGTGTTTCTGTGCCAAGAATGTAGCCTTTCTCTGCGGACAGTCCGTGCTGAGTCCCGAGTGCTTCAAAGATTGCCATCCAACGCTCCAAGCGGGGACAAAACGCATCCCACGAACTCTGAGTCCACATCTGCGCGCCGTTGTGGAGGGTCATTTCGTACAGCACGTCATTTGCATCAGCGATGACTTTGTGGGTTAGAGCGGACTTCGCGAGATCGTCAGGAATTAAACCGTACTTGGCACCGAGATACGCCAGTATCGCCTGAGTTTGCGCCAATGACTGATCTGTGGAGTGATCGACAAGAACAGGCGGTCCCATGAAGGGAACAGCTTGCTCCGAAGGGTCGGAGTTCTTCAAATGGACAAGATCGTCGACGTCCGCCTCCACCCAGGAAGTCCCGACATGCGCAAGTGTCGAGCGTATGAATTGGCCGCGAAACGGAATCGGCCAGTAATAGAGCGTGTAGTCTGCCATTTGGGCCTCATTTGGAGGTGGACATGCAGCTGGGTCCGTATGGGATCAGTATAGCGCCCAATCCGCCCTGGACCGAGGGGGCTTGCCCGGTGTGTACGTCTCGACCCGTTGATGGGGTGGGGTGACCGGCGGGTCTAAGGCGTTTGCGTGTTGTGTTGCCACCATTTCGTACCAAGGCGATCAAAGCGGTTAGGGCCGCCGACGCGCACCGCGGCTGTAGACCACAGGCAAACGCTTGTTTTCAGAGCAATCTGCGTGAGCTTAAACAACTGGCTTTTCGGCAACCAGATCGATCAGGGCGGAATGGCCGGAATGACCACGCCCCTCCTGCACTTCACGCTCGTAAGCTGCCAACCGCAGAATACGCCAATCGCCGAACGCATCACTGAGCAACTCTGGAGTGTACATATTCTCGGGAAAAGGCGGACCGCCTGTTCCAAATTTGATTTGCTCGGGCGTGTAGCCATGGAGAACCAATCGCCCGCCTGGGCGCACAGCGCCGCGCAGTGTCTCGAACTGACGGACCCGCTCTTCAGGCCCCATGAATTGCACGAAGACCGCAACGACAAGATCAAATGACTGCGCCCAATCCCAGCCGTCCCAGTCACTGATGTTGGCGTTTATGCGGATACCTGCCTTCGCAGCTAGCGCCTGGGCGCGCTCTACCGCCGTGGGAGACAGATCAAAGCTGGTGACCGCAAGTCCCTGCCCGGCGAGCCAGACGCCGTTCCGACCTTCGCCATCAGCAACGCAGAGGCAGGTGGTCGCGCTGCCCGTTACCCAGGAGTTTTCAACGAGCATCTGCGCCGGCTCTTCCCCAAAAAGATATCCGCCTGCGTCTGCGTACCGTGCTTCCCACATTGTCGGCTTCTCCAAATAATCCTTGGACAATTTAGCGATTAAAACTCCTCACGTATCGTGAAATATGGAAGTAACCACGCCTTTAAGGGATCCCCCTTGGTCCCGGATTGACTTGGACCGAGAGGGGCTTGCCGCCCCTAGCCTCGCGGGCCCATCGATGGGGTGGGGTCTGCTTGGGGTGCGACTGTCTTTCCGCCCTAGTAGATGTGCGTTGTGTAAGCACCGCGTTCCTCATAGCAATAGGGACTATGCCGACTGAATTCCTAGAGCTCGGACCAAAATCAGAAAGCACAACCATTCTGTTTGCCCATGGCGCGGGCGCGCCGATGGACTCTCCCGCAATGACAGCAATCGCGGAGGCATTGGCCGCACAGGGTCGAAGAGTTGTTCGGTTCGAGTTCTCCTATATGGCCGATCGCAGAACCCAGGGTACCAGGAAGCCCCCACCACGCGCTAATGAACTGAACGCAGAATACCATGCTGCAATCGAAGAACTCCAGGTTAATGGCCCGTTGATCATAGGCGGGAAGTCCATGGGTGGGCGTGTTGCCAGCATGATTGCGGATGAACTGTTTGAGGCGGATCGCATCGCTGGGTTGCTCTGCGTCGGCTATCCATTTCACCCGATTGGGAAGCCTGAAAAGCTTCGAACCGAGCACTTACAACACCTGCGAACCCCAACACTGATCTGCCAGGGGACGCGAGACCAGTTTGGCTCAAAGGAGGAAGTCAGCGGGTATGAGCTGTCGTCGACAATCCAGCTGAGCTGGTTTGAAGACGGCGATCACGATCTGAAGCCACGCAAGCGCGTATCAGGTTTCACGCACACGGACCACATAGCATCCATGGGCGCAGCGGTTTCAGCATGGATCAAGGGGCTTGTTGGCTAGAAAGCCCTCAGCGCGCCGGGTTTGCCGTGTTTGCAGGGTTTGGTAGGGCCGCCTGCAGCGCGCTAACCAGTACTTAACATAAGGGCGCTGTCCGGTCTTCTTGAGCTCACACATGGACGCCGGTACGGAAAGTATTGCGAAAGAGATTTGCGTCACTCTCGGTCGTGACGCTGACAAAGTAAAAAAGCTAACTTTGGGGCTACTAGTTAAGGAATTCGAGAAGGTTGACGAGGTCGAAGGTATTCATCGGCTTCTCGCTACAATTGTTCCCATGGGGAACTACGCCTCACATGATCAAAGCGGACGACAGAGTGAAGTTATCAATGAAGAGCTGACAAGATATTTTCTCGCGATTTTGGAGATTGCCATTAAGCATTTTGAATCTTGGAAATTTACCCGTTCCGCTTCTCCCAGATCCGTCCCGAAGGGAAATTAGCACATCGAGTTTGCCTAGGTTCCGCGGGATTCTCACGGGAGCAATGTAATCCGTAGACAACGTCTTCAGCTATGGGCGTCAGCTCCTTGTTGTAGGCTGGTTGCGCTTCCTCTTCCCATTTCACATGGCTTTTCGTCGCGGCTAGGCTAGGCAGCATGTGTGAATATTAGTCCGAATGGATTTTGTGGATGCCGAGGCGACGGGGGCAATCCGTAATATAAAGCCGGAGCAATGCTGGCACAGGCCAATATTGGCAAGAAGAATGCGTCAGATTGCGCATGCTTGGATTCGGACGTGAGAGGTAGACCCCGCCACGTGGAGCGGGGCCCTCGATTTCGTGAAAATTAGTCCTTGGGTCCAGCTTCGCCCGGCAATCCCGGCGCTTGTTCGCTGGAACTGTGCGACTTCGAATTGGCTTTACCGGCGGCACTTCCACTTTTGATTACATCGTGCGCTGTGTCGGTGGGGTTCCCGCCCGGCGCGGCTGAGAAATCGACCTCTCCGTTGACGCCATTGCCGCCATGGGCGAAACCCAACGCCGGTGCAGAGATCAGCGACACAACGCCCAGAAATTTGAAAACGTTCTTCATAATTATACTCCATTACTAAAATACCCGAAACAGCGAGCGGGCCGTTGGATCGTATCAGAACTCACGATTTCGCCAAGTCTGAAGCTGCTGAGCAGTCACTTTGCTCGGATGACAGGAGATGCGAGGCTTGCCTTGGCAACAATGGCCTCAAATTGATCGCTATTGTCTTCGAAAACATCGCCCGCCTGCTCACGTCTGCCAGTAGGTGGAGGCTTTCAGCCAACTCTGGGTTCACCTCGCAGGGCGCCTGAGCGGAATGGCGCATTTGCTGGATAATTTCAAGCGGACCCGAGGCCAGTAGCTTGCTCAAGCACTGTCATTCGGCTCCGGCAAGCGTTCAAAATGGGTCTCATCTTTATATTTCTGAATTGCGTGCAAGTGCCTCAACAAGCTGCGGACAAGCAAGTCCCTCTGATGCTGTGATGTCCCCTCGAAAGCTCCGGCAAACACACGCCTGGTCACCTAAGATTGACACGGTCGCAACGGCCACTCGCGATACCATGTTCTTAGTTTGCCAATAATGCGAGTTCACCGGCCGTCGCGCAGAAGCCGCGTCATGAGATTGATCACCTGCCCGTCCGACAGCCCCTGGTGTATCGCCAGCAGGCGCCAGGTCTCGAAGTTCAGCGCAAGGGCGATCGTGGACTTCAAAAGCGGGTCTTGTCGCTCCTGCTCAGTGAAGGCGGCAAGAAGGGTCTTCCCCGCGGCCTGCCAGTAGCCTTCGTAGGGCGCCATGATCGGACTTCCGCGCAGATCGTCGATCACCGAGGACATCATCGGCTCAGTCTCGCGGTGGAAGGCGTAGGTCGCGGCAAGCCCGTGGCGGAAGCGCTCTTCGCTGCCCTCTACAGTCGCCCATTCCTCGAGATCAGGAAGGGGGTGACGCTCGAAGTAGGTGCTGCTGCAGGCGCCGAGCAGTTCCATGTCATCGGCGAAGTGGCGGTAGACAGTGACCGTGCCGACGCCCGCCTCCTGCGCCACGTCGCGCATCGAGGTGGCGGTCGGACCCTTCGACTGGTGCAGCTTGATTGCCGCCTCGACGATTCGCTGCCGGGTCTCCTCCTGAGCTGCGGCGCGTTTTGTCTGTTGGTACTTCCTGTTCATGATTTGATGATACACGATATTTCACGAAGCTTGACAAGCTTTCTTCTTTCGCGGTACACGTCATTTCGTGAAATAGGATGTTTCACGAAAATTAGGAAACCGTCAGCAAGGAGACCCTGCGATGTCCACACTCACCATGCAGAACCCCGTTTTCGTCATTTATATGATCGCCGCAGCCCTGATGGTGCTGAAGGTGATGGGTCAAGGATGGGTGACAGTCTACCGGATGCTGAAGGCGGGCTCGGGCTGGGCGTCGGCCGAGGACCTGCGCCCCGGGCTCATCAACCGCAACCCGAACCCATCGCAGCTTGAGATCAATGACTACGTCGACCGGTCGCGCCGCATCCACCGCAACGACTTGGAAAACATCCCAGCGTTCCTTGCCGTGGGCCTGCTCTTCGTGATCGCCGGGCCCTCGACCCTGCTGGCGGGCGTGCTGATGTACGGCTTCGTCGTGGCTCGGCTTCTACACACACTGGCCTATACCACAAAGCAGAGCCACGAGGTCCGCGCGACGCTCTACACGGTCGGCTCGCTCGCGGTAATCGTGATGGCGGTCTACGTGCTTTGGGCCACGTTGGCTCTTTGAACTCAGAAGACGACTCGTCTGGTTGCGCTCGCCGGACCCGTGAGCGCTTCCAGATCAGTCAGTGAAGACGAAACCCGGCGCTCTACTACTGGTGTAGTAGTGACCCTGGCCAAGGAAACCCGAGGGATAGCGATATGCCGAAACTCTACGGCTACTTGGCTTGCCCGCGCTCGAGAATGGCGCTTGTTGCCGCGAGCGAAAAAGGCATCGACTGTTCATTGCAGGCTGTCGCGTCCTGGGACGGGCTGGACAAGTTTCCGATTTTCTCCAAACTCCACCCGTTTCAAAAGGTCCCGGTTCTTGATCATGGTGGTCTCAGGATCACTGAGGCGCTTGCAATCCTGATGTATATCGAGACCGCCTTCGAAGGCCCGCCTCTGGTTCCGGAAGAACCGCTCGCGCTTGCCCGGATGTGGGAAATCATTTCCGCTACGACAAGCTATGCGTGGTCGCCGTGGGTCCAGGCATTGGCTATTAACCGAATCATCAGACCCATATCTGGAGAAGGCGCCGACGAGGCTGCTATTGCCGCCTACCTGCCGGAGATGTGCCGGGTCGCAGAGGTAATCGGCGGCTACCTTGCCGCGCGAGAGGAAGCCTTTGACCTGGCTGACATTGTCGTCGCGGGAGCGCTCAAATACGTAACGGAGACCCCCGAGTGGGAGGAGATCGCGCGGTCGGCCCCGGTTCTGGAGACCTGGTGGAACCGAACAAGATTACGGCCATCCATCGCGGCGCATATGCCAAATACCGATCTGAAAAAGCGATCGAATGAGTATTTCGCTAGGCATATGGAGACGTGAATCGGGCAATCGGGTCGCATCGGCCTGGTCGATACTACGGTCACTCATCGGGGCGCCAGGTGCCGACGTGCAGCGGCTTTGTTCGCATTGTGAGTTTCCGGCCCACCCTAGCGCGCTCGCCGAGGCCGTCGCAGCCAATCCGCTCATGCGCAACTCTGCCGGAGAGATTAGCGCACCGGATGCCCCGGGACTCGGCAGTGAAGTCGACATCGAAGCCCTGCGCCCATACCTGCTCGACGCCGAGATACAAGTCGGTGGTCGCGTATGGGCTACCCGCCTGAACGAGCGAAAGGGCTTCAAGAAGGCTGCCGTCGCAGCCGCAAGGAAGATTGCAGTTATCATGCACTGCATCTGGCGCAATGACGCTGTTTTTGACCCAAACATGGAGGGCGTGGCTTAATCAGAAATCACGAATACCTGCCCGAGAGACTAAGGGTGGGTTCAGCGTCCTTCGGGACGGTTGCGGATCAAGCCAGTCTAAAGCGGTAGAGGTGGAACGCTTCCAACCTCGCGAATGACATTCTGGCCGATCAGCTCCCGGACGCCATCATGAAGCGGCCATGCCGACTTCGGAGAGAACCACGACCCCGAAAGACCAGTAACCCAGTTCCTTGACTTCTACGCAAACAGAGAACTGCTCAGAGCCCAGAGTGACGGATGCTGCGCGCGGACCGAATGTCATCTATTGATAAATCCGTGACGGGCGTCGTTTAAATCTATTCAGTGCTAACCCGCAACAAATGCCGAAGGACGTAATTCATGCACCCTACAGAAAAAATTGTTCGCCAGTTTCATGAGTCATGGGGCATGCGCGATCCTGACCGCGGGGCAGAAATCATTTCGGATGATTGCGACTTCGAAGATGTCGCTCGCCAAGAAAAACTGACCGGAAAGGAAGCTTACAAAGACGATTACTATCGTTGGCGGGAAGCTTTTCCGGACGGTCTTTGCGAAGTTGAGAACGTAATTGTCAGCCAATGCGGAGAATGGGCAACCGTTGAGTTCCGCAATACCGGCATTCACGCAGGCGTGCTGCGCTCTAACCTTGGGGTTTTTCAACCAACGGGAAAGAAAGCCGAAGTTCGCTATTGCTCCGTGATGAGAGTCAAAGATGGAATGGTGGTCGAAGGCCGCGATTACTATGATAGCGCAACGATTGCCCGCCAATTGGGGTTGGTTGACTAACGCAGGTAGTTCTTCCAGAAGCGCACGTCCCACAGCCATTGAAGAAAGCGGTCATTCGAAGTTCACTTAGTAGGGATCAAAAGCGCTCGCGATCAGCCCTGGACCGAGAGGGCTTGCCGGTTACTTCGCCCTAGACCCGTCGATGGGGTGGAGTGCCCGGGTTTGCAGTGTTAGCAGGGTTTCTTTCTGTTAGCGGCAGGCAGAAGTTATTTAACATAATGGACCTTACGCGGTTAAACGCGAAGGTCTGCTTTGCGGAGCGAACCAGACATCCGATACAAAGACTCAGATGACAGCTTCGAGCCCAATGCAGACCACAAAAATCCACTATTATCGTCGCCCGGTCGCAACCTACGCTGTCGCTACATATGAGCGCGGACCGTCGACTTTGCCATCCAGATAGGCATCTCGAACAGCATCCTTGATCTGTTTTTTAGTTTGGCGGGTTGGTCCCGGAAGCCAGAAGGAAGGTCATATCCGCATTAACACCGCCTTGGCCCGAAAATTGTCCAATGCAGTCCCTGATTTCGGTCCAAGCCACATCGCGTTTTTCGTCGTCCAGATCCGCCAACACTGCGCGATAGGCACCAAATGCCTCCTGCATCATGGTTAACGCGTCCCCGACCGATGCGATGGACATCCGGGCGACGACCTGCTCGACCCTGGTGTCGATATACCCGGCCGCTTGGAATAAGTTCTCTAGTCTCGCAGGGTCTGACAGTGCAAACAGCCCTGGTGAACCCGGCGGCGGCGGGATCTTCCCGGCATG
>NZ_FXXQ01000017.1 GCF_900184815.1 Boseongicola aestuarii
TACAACACGAAACGGCCTCACAGCGCCTTGGGATATCGGTCTCCGGCTCCGGAAACCATCATGCCAATAGACCGACGACCAGTCATGCACTAACAATCAAGTTGGACCAGTCAGATCAGGCTAGGCAAACCGAAGTTCTTCATCGCCCAATCACTTGGACCTATGTGCACCAGAGACGAACAGGGTCGTCCGCGAAGTGTCACCGCCGCCAAAAGCGCACTCGATCGGCTTTACACCAACCATGCCCGTTATATTGGGGAACTTAGACGCTCGACGTCCCTCACTCCGGGCGGTGACGGACTGCAGCAGACCTGGAAGCCCATCTTGTTCAATAGCTACGCAGCTGCAGCAGCTGGCGACGAAGTGCTCGCCCGAACGATCATTGATGGCGTGAAGCGCGTGGCAGCCAGCGGGCGCTACATGAATGAATCCGAGATGCTCACAATGGCCCAGGCCAAGCGGTTCGGGCTCTGCTACCGAAACGGTCCTAGTACACCATGCCCTCAACATCTGCCGCGATTTGTGGGGCGCATGTATACAAATTTGCTAATCTCCATGGCGGTGCTGGACAGCAGCATGACCGACGATGATCGGGCTGTGATCGTTCCTTGGATTGAACGAGGTTACAAAACCTTTGTCGCCCCAGAGCTTGCTGGTGACCCAAGCGGCATCTACGACTTCGCAAACTACGGCATGGCACGTCTTGCCTTGGCCGCCGTAACCGACGACATGGGTCTTGCGAACCTCGAATTGAATGCGCGTCGCCGCGATTTTATCAAGCATATTGAGAGCTCGGGTTACATTGACGAAAACTCCTATCGAGGCGAACGCGCCTTCTGGTATCATACTGCTGGTCTCGACCCGGCACTCTCATACGCCCTCATTGCACGAGAATGGGGTGTCGACTTTTTCAAAGATCCTACACTAGGCCCGCGTCTTCGTGCTGCAGTTGATAAGACTGTTCTCGGCCTCAGCGACTATGCTGCCTTCCGTTCTGTCGGAAACCGAGGCGACGCCTACACAACCGATCCTCGTGACAGGATCGCGGATGTCCACCAGTTTGCCCTGAACCTCATCCCGATCGCAGCGCGTGAATACGGCGTCCGCATTACGCCGGGAGCGAGGTATAGAAACCTCTCAAGGCTGGAAGCGTACACTCAGACTTCGGGATTCTCGGCTCGTTGCTACTATAGCGGGCGCTGACCAAAGCACGAAAATGGCCAGTGACTTGCTCCCCCGGGACCTGTCGGCTCCTGTGGTTCATTGGGATTGCCTGATTGTCCGCTTTGTCCGCGTTGCTGCCGTCCGTGCGCCTTGTGGCGAATGACGGCTTAGAGCCCAGAGCCGCAATTCGTAAATGGCATTTAAATCGGCCGTTCAGAGAGGTTTCAGATAACTGCTGTGAGCCCGAGGCCGACGCGAAAAGCTGGCAAACTGTGACTAACGTGAAGGAACATATCTAAGGCGGAAGCCGTTGCGCGCACGCCTCGTTCACATGCCGTCTTCGAAAAACGGCTGCTGCGTCGTGATCGAAAAAAGGTCGGAAACTACGAGGATTGTCGTGATCAACGTTGGGATGAGAACGACGGTGGTGCCAATGACGATCAGCCAGAAAGAGGCGGCACGTGCAGTGGGCTTCGAGTAGTCGGCTTTCAGGTATTCCAGGCGGAAGACGTCGATCGATAGCAGGTGAAGGTTATCGTAGAACTTGCTCTTGAAACCGCTTGTATCGACGCAGCCGTCGTCAAGCTGCCTCAGAACGTCACGGATCTCCGGGTCGCTATCGCGAACGATATTCCCCGCCGAAAGAAGTTCTTCATCGGCCATGGCCGCGCGTGACCCCGACCTGACAAGGCTAATCAGCCCCTCTCGAAATCGTCGCGGGTACTTCAGGGAACCGCCGGCTTCGTCGCGGACCTCGTCATTGTCCCGCGCATCGCGCAGGAAGTCCACAATCGATAGCCTTAGGCTTCCGGCGACGCCATTGGTCGTCTTGGTCGCTTCCTTGGAACTGATGAAATCTTCATAGCCACGATACTCGGTGATTTGTTTGGGGCAGAATAGCGTGAACAGGGCAACACCCGATCCCACTATGACAAGACCAAGATAAAAGATGTCGAAGCGGGCCCGGGCGAGAAGCTCGACCAGAGGCGAAGAGTGCCGCTCTTCAGACAGCGAAAGAAAAGGCTGCAGAGGCTCGTTATGAAAGATGATGAAGGCAATGAACGGAGCAACGATTGTCAGCTTCGGAAGGTTGCCAGACGCCAATCTGGCAAGGTTGGACCACTTCGTCATCTCGTTGAAACTCGACAATCTCACCTTTGCCGTACTCCCTTCGGCGGGCTTATCGCTCCAACCAGGAAGCGCGCACGCATCGTTCGATATCGCCGTGTCATGAGCAACTTAAGAGCTCATTCGGACCTCGGTTCATTCTATGCCCATGATCACCGAATAGCTGGCAACGCTGTTGGTGCGGTTGATCACTTCGACAACGTAATCACCAGATTGCCAAAGCTGGCCCCGATACTCCTGTTCGCTGGAAACCTGATCAAGCAGAAACGACCTATCCGGGTTGAAGATCTGATATGTCATGGGACCGCCTTGCGGTCCGACACGGACATAAAGGTTCTGGCCATTACGCGCGTTCAGAATATACCGGCGGGACTCACCCGGTGCCAACTGACCGCGCAGTTCGGCGCCTGAGGCCCCTGCGGCAAACTGAACGCGTTCTTCACCGTCCCCGACGGACATGCCCGGGGCATCGGAAGAAACCTCCGCCACTCCCTCGACAAGGAAATCTCCCGCCGCCCAGCCTTCGTATCCGGGATCGGCAAGGGTGGCCACGCGGCACCACCGGCGCCCTTCGGCCATTCTGCACCCGAGGTTGCGGACATTCTGCCCGTTCGAGAGGCGCGTGACGATGCTCGCACCACCCGAAGGGCCTGCGCGCAGATTCAGCGTTCCGCCGCCCGTGACGGCCACCTCAAGAAAGTCGGGTCCGCCCGCCAGACCGTCCGCAAAGTCATTGCGGACCTCGTCGCCCGTCGAACCGACGACGGAGACATCCAGCCGGAATTTAGATGTCTCGCCGCGACGCGCCGCCGATCGGTAGAGAAAAACGGCGATCGTGTACTCACCCGACGTCGGAAGGGTCCCGGACCAGTCATTGATCGGGTCGGACATCTCTCCGATCGCAAGCGCTTCGTCCCCGAGGGAGCGGCCCGGCGCGTAGACATTGAAATAGGTCGCTAAGTTGTCGGAGGACAAGACGACGCTCATAGACTGCCCGGCCTCCGCGCCGACCCTGTAGAGCACCGCATCACGGCCCGAAACATCGCCTTCGATGGTTGTTCCGGTTGTACCCGCCGGGAAACGGACATCGAAGGTTCGATCCTGCGCCAATGCGCCCATTGTGGTCGCGACGAATAAAGTGAATGCGATGAAATGGCGGAGCAACGTCATGGCTTACCTCTCTGGATTGCTGTTGGCCTGGGAGGAAAACATCAGGCCACGATGCGCAGCCATGGTGACCTCTACACCGGTCAAGATCAACCGATGCTTGCACTTCTAGGAGTGTCGCTCGATGCGGCGCACTGCCTTCAAACCAAGCTTCTGATGCATTCTGAAACACTCGGAGAATGCAACTTTGCATCATAGACTCAAACTGCAGCTTAGTCCCGCAAAGCGGACCTTGATGCGCCTCACAGCGAATGACTGCTATGCGGGACGAAGCAGACACTCGGGGCATAAGGAGGCCCGGCCATAAGTACTGAGAATGACCAGTTCGATTGCAACTTGACGTGCCTCAATGCCGAGCCTTCTAGCCAAGGGTATGGTCTAGTCTGAGTGAAGGGAGTCGAGTCATGGGATTTTGCAGATTTCTCAGGGTGGCAGTAATGCGGAACACTTGGCTGCTGGGATTAATCCTAGGTTTGCCAGTAATGGCGCAATCCTACGATTTTTCAACGTACACTCGCCATGCTCACGGCTGGACAATGGAGTACCCTAGCGATTGGGAGGTTAATGCGACTGATCCAAACTACGTTGAGTTTTCTCGACCCGAAGAGAATGCTCTTTGTGGAGTGCATTCCGGTAATACAAGATGGACCTCAATTGATGAAGTATGGGAATTCCTGCTGACCCAAGACGGAAAGCAAGCAAGACCGGGTGGCCCTATGAATCACATTGTTGATCATGAGAGGATTGAAGCACGCCCTGAAGTTGTTGGTATTAGAGTGAACGCTGAATTGGTTCCCGGCGGAACCTCACTCCGCAGCTATTTTATCTACTCTGGGCACCTCATCATGATTGACTGCGAGACTTACACCTCGAACTGGCCGCGGGTTGCCCCTGATTACCGAGCGATTTTGGATTCAGTTTCTTTCGAGAGAACGCAAGCAGCCATTGCATACGATGAAGGCGTAGCTGCCTTTCAAAAAAGGAACGAAAGCAAAGCGTTCGAATACTTCCTGAAGGCCGCCGAAGATGGCGACGCCAGAGCGCAATACAGTGTTGGAATCATGCTGCATCAAGGTCGGGGCGCTAAAGTCAACCTGACTGAGGCGATGAACTGGCTTCGGAGGTCCGCAAAACACGGTCAATTGGGCGCGCAAGTCGCATTTTGGCAAATCAGGTTTAGTGCTGGTACTCTTATGGAACCCGAACTTGTTGAAGCACTTGTCTGGCTAAGGGCAGCGGCAGAAAACGGACACATGGATAGTCAATTTCAATTGGCAATGCATCTCCGCTATGGAGGTTCTACAATTGTTCGTGACGGCCGTACGTATGAAATGAACGCAGAAGAAGCCTTGAGATGGTTTCTCGAAGTAGCCCGCCAGGGGCACGCGGGCGCTCAATATGAGGCGGGGGCAATACTTTTGAATGAGAGTTGGAAAATGTTTAACGCCCGAGCAGCATATGGCTGGCTCAGCATTGCGGTGGAAAATGGTCATCAGGCCGCTGCTGAATTGAAAGGGAGTGCTGTTGCTAGTCTGTCTCCGGCAGAACGGCGCGCAATAGATGGCGAAGTGAAAAGATGCCTGGCTACGCAATATAGCGAATGTGGGTTTTAGCGAAATCCGAACAATTCCGGTACGCCAGAGGACGGACTTCCCGGTTGAGCAGACTTTGCATCGGAATCCGAGGCGTGCATCCGCTTTGGGCTCAAAAGAGTCATTCGCCGCAGTGTTCACCAATGACTGCCTTGCGGACTTTGGCGCCCGAGATCTGTGGTGAGGCTGTGATGGTGCACAAACTTCTGATTGATAAATAGTAAAAGGTTTCAATACATGTTTGTGTTTGGCCATTGAAACACTCGTACCAATGCATTGAATTGACGACAGCGGGAGGTATACGATGAAGATTGAAGCCGTCGATTTCTTCTACCTCTCGATGCCAGAAGTCACAACCGCGGCAGACGGCAGCCAGGACGCACTTCTTGTGAGGGTCGCAGCTGGCGGTTTCGTCGGCTGGGGAGAATGCGAGGCGTCCCCCCTGCCTTCTATCGCCGCTTTTGTCTGCCCGATGTCGCATAGCGCATGCAGGCCGGTTGCTGCCTCAGTGCTCGGCGCCAAACTGGACGAGCCAATGGACATCGCTGCGATATCCTCGCGTGTTGCCTACGACAGTATGGACCTGCTCCAGGCGACCCATACGCTCTCAGGCATCGAGATGGCGATGTGGGATCTTTTAGCAAAAACGCGCGAAGAGCCCGTCTGGCAAATGCTTGGCTATCGAACAACAGAGCCAAAGATTCCTTACGCCTCGATGCTATTCGGAGATACCCCGCAAGACACGCTCGAGCGCGGACAAAAGGCTCGCGCCGACGGCTTTAGTGCAGTCAAGTTTGGCTGGGGGCCCATCGGCACCGGCAATGTGAGGAGCGACGCAGATCAATTTGCAGCGGCGCGCGAGGGCATCGGCGGTGACGCGCATCTCATGATCGATGTCGGACAGATTTTCGGCGAGGATGTTGTGAATGCCGCGCAGCGACTTCCGGCGCTTGAGGCAGCTTCCGCGACATGGTTCGAGGAGCCGTTCTCGGGGTCTGCATACGAGGCTTATGCAGCGCTTTCAGCGCGCGGATCGAATGTGGGTATCGCCGGCGGCGAAGCCGCGCATAGCGTCGCCATGGCCCGGCACCTGATGGACTTCGGCAAAGTCGGTTTCGTGCAGATCGACTGCGGGCGGATCGGTGGGATCGGCCCAGCGTTCGAGGTCGCGCGTATGGCTCAGACGCGCAACGTCACCTATGTCAACCATACCTTCACTACTCACCTCGCGCTCAGCGCCTCCCTACAACCCTATGCCGGACTCGCCGAGCATCGGATCTGTGAGTTCCCGGCCCACCCTAGCGCGCTCGCCGAGGCCGTCGCAGCCAATCCGCTCATGCGCAACTCTGCCGGAGAGATTAGTGCACCGGCAGCCCCGGGACTCGGCATTGAAGTCGACATCGAAGCCCTGCGTCCATATCTGCTCGACGCCGAGATAAAAGTCGGTGGTCGTGTAATCTACAAGACACCTGACCTTGGCTGATAGTAAGGTGGGCGCAACAAAGCGATCATTGGTACCCGCCGGTCCGAGCGTTCCGCGACGAAGGTCCGCTTTTGCCGGGAGCCGCCATCAGTCAAAATCCACCCAATGACCATTCTGCGGGACGAAGCTTCCGTTATGGACGAAGGTCCGGCTCAGGGGATTTGCCCACTAGTTTTTTCGCAAATGCGCGCTGTATCGCGGCGCAAAATATGCTGTGAATGCTTTCACCTCAGGTCGTCGGTAGGCGGACGGGTTCACCAACAGCCAAACAGTCGTTCCCAAGTTTGCGGGCAACTCAATACAATGGACGAGCGTATCGTCGCTCTTCATGAACCGCGTTGGGAGAATTCCAATTCCGGCCCCCATTTGAACAGCGGTTTCCATAGCCCTAAAGTCTTGGCAGGTCATAGCAATCTGATCTGGACTAATGCGCTGAAGCAGCCACTCATTGATCCTATTGAGACGCTGATTTCCTCCAAAAACCAGGTACTTATGTCCATCCATTTCTGATTCTGAATGCGGTACATCAGATTTCCCCGCATAGGACTTCGACGCAAACAAGGAATGCGTAATGGTGGCCAAATTCCGGCAGATCAACGATGGATCGTCAATTTCCTTGTTTGTCCATCTAATCGCGATGTCAACATCTCCAGCCGATACGTCGATCGCCTCGTCACTCGGGATCAACTCGAATTTCGCGCTCCCGTAACTCTCGACAAAGCCTTCGAGGATGGCGGAAAGGCGTGGATTAAATGCGTCCGTCACCGCCGTAATACGAATGGCGCAGGAATGTACCGACGCCAGCCGAGCGGCCTTCATATCCAATGCCTTTGCCGCTTCCTCGACCACTTCGGCACTCGGCACTAACGCCAAGGCGTCTTGGGTGGGTGAAAAACCTTGCGTGGTCCGCTCAAACAGAACCAGCTCAAGGGTGTGTTCCAACGCTTCAATTCGTCTTGCCACTGTGGGCTGCGCCATCCCAAGAGTTTTGGAGGCCGCCAAAGTTGAACCGGCCCGCAACACTGCGAGAAAAACCCGGACATCTGACAAGTTCTGAAATACGCTCTTCATTTTTGTAGAGCAGCACAACGCCGGGGCGGATACCAGAAAAATCCGCCAATCCATAGGCTGCCCTCAACACAAGACAGAGGATCACCCGATGACACTTGCAATCCCATTGTTCGCTTTCTCAAACCTAAAACAGACCGCACGCACGTTGTTCGCCCAGCTAGCCGCGGCGAAGACGCTAGCAAATTCAGCGGATGACACCACGCAAGAAGATCGTGATTTCTTTCTCGAAATGATGACTCGAAATCCAAAGGCCGTTCAAAGTGATCTAGGCTGCATGGCGATAATGACCCTATATCCCCGGCACTTTTGAGAGCCAGAAGTTTACTGAGCAAGGATAACAGTTGCTGAGTAGTTTGGCTCCGCCGTCAATCCGACTAAATGCGGGCATTCGTTAGCATTGCAGCATTTGTTAAAGTGGGATCAAAGCCGCCGTTCGCTGCGGCGCGCAACAATGACCGAAATGCGGACAAAGTGAGCTTTCGCTGCGCCGTTCATAAAGGACTGCTTCCTTCACGGTTCACTTGATGCCTGAACGATCAACGTACTATGGATTATCCGTTTCTATCGTGAGGTCCGCGATAAGGGAATCAACGCTTACCTTAACCTTTTGCAGACGGAACTTTGGCGGGTGATAGAGAAGGTACATCCCCATCTCGACATCGCCACTGGTTGAAAGTCGGCCGTCTTCGAGGTCGATCTTTTGTAACCGCCCGTCTGTGATTTCGGCTGTTACCCCCCAAGTGGGGAGGAGCGCTAGGCCCCTTCCTTTGACAACGCTTTCCAAAATCGATGGCCCATGATTGCTGACGTATTTCGGCGCCAGGTCGATGGTTTTCCAATTCCCATCCTTTTTCATTTGCCAATTCAGAACGCCGCGTGGGGTGCGGTACATGAAAACCGGGCTGTCTCTTAGGTCATCGGACGTGCGCGGCGCCCCGTTTCGATTGATGTAGTCGGGTGACGCGACCAAATTGAAGGTGTGGTCGCCCAAACGGCGCGCGATGACATGGTCCGGCAAATCCGAAGCCGCGCGGATTGCGATGTCGGCCTCATTGCTGGAAAGACTAAGGACCTGGTCGGTGATGTTCAGATCGAACTCAATATCTGGGTAGAGGCTTCTCAATTTCTGCACAGCGGGTAGAACGTAAAGCTCGGCATACCCAGGCATTGCGGTTATCCGCACGGTTCCAGTTGGCGCAGCGGACTGAGCTTGCACCATCTCATCGGCTATTTCGATGGACTGCAGCGCAGGTGCAATTTCGCCCAAGTACAACTTCCCCAAGTCGGTCAAGCTTACAGACCGAGTGGTGCGCACAAAAAGGGCCGCACCAAGATCGGCTTCGAGGTCTTTGATGCGACGTGAGACAGACGATGACGGCACTCGGAAGTGATCTGCCGTTTCACTGAAACTTAAAGTCTGCGCCAATTTCGCGAAGTAGCGCAGCGCACGAAGGCGATCCATACAAACCCCTATTATTGTCGTAATGACATTAGTCATAGCCAATATTGAGCCATTATCAATATAAACGGGCGTCTTTATGTGTTTTTCAACAATTATTCATACCCAAAGGACACGCCATGAAAGCCGCAGTCTATCACGATTATGCCGCACCAGTTGAAATCGTCGAGGTCGCAAAGCCCTTGTTGCAAGACAGTAGTGTCTTGATCCAAGTGCATGCCGCCAGCCTGAATCCAATCGATAACATTCTGCGTGCGGGTTACCTGCGGCAGATGCTTGAACTGAGTTTTCCGCACGTGAAGGGCTATGACGTTTCGGGCAAGGTCGTCGAAGTTGGCAAGGACGTGAAGAGCGTCAAAGTTGGCGACGAGGTCTTTGCCCGTCCAAATCAGGAAGATGCCGGTGCAATTGCTGAATTCGCACGCCTTCAGGAAAGCGAACTGGCGATCAAACCGGCAAACATAAGCCATGAGCAGGCAGCCTCTGTCCCACTCGCTGGTCTGACTGCTTGGCAGGCGTTGGTGTCCAAAGGCAACATTCAGGCGGGTGACAAAGTCCTGATCCACGCAGGCTCTGGTGGAGTTGGCACCCTTGCAATCCAGATCGCTAAACATTTTGGGGCCTTCGTCGCGACGACGACAAGCGGCAAGAACGCCGACCTAGTCAAAGATCTCGGCGCGGACCTGGTCATCGATTACACGACACAGACGTTTGAAGATGAACTGTCTGACTACGATCTGGTTGTCGACACTATGGGCGGTGAAACCCTCGAGCGTTCTTTCAAAGTGCTAAAGAAAGGCGGAACGATCGTTTCGGTCAAGGGCCAGGACACCGATGGCTTGGCCGCCAAATATGGCGTTAACTTTGAATGGTTCTTCATGTGGCCTGACGGGGAAATGTTGGCCGAGCTTGGCAAACTGCTCAGCGACGGAACGGTCAAGACTGTCATCGACAGCTCGTACCCGATGGACCAGTCCGCCGAAGCTTTCGATCGGCTTGCGACCGGACGCGCTAAAGGAAAGATCGTTGTTTCGATCAAATAGCCGCGACTGACAGCCCCTTCCCAAAATGAATGAGAACCGAAATGATCAAGAAAATCCTTGGCATCGCGCCCACACCCACAGCCGACGGCGCGTTCAGCCCGTCCCCTTTGGCGATTAAATTAGGAACATCTTCCACTACCGACTATGACGGCGGTGCCTACACCAAACCCTACGCGGGGGCCAAGAATCGCGTGCTGATGGTTTGCACCGAAGAACGCAATATGACGATGGCCAATGGCAAGAAATTCTCGACCGGCAATCACCCCGTCGAGATGGGCCTGCCAATGCTGCATCTGATGAACGCGGGCTTTGAGATTGATGTCGTCACCCCGACAGGCGCGCCGGTCGCAATCGAAGCATGGGCAATGCCAGCGGACGACGCAGATATACAAAAACTATATCGTGATTTTGATGCGGCCTTTGCGAACCCCGGTAGCCTTGCAGATTTCGTCGCAAACGACATGGAAGAGGCAACCCAATACGCCGCAATATTCATCCCCGGCGGCCATGGTGCAATGCTCGGGCTGCCAGAGAATGCCGACGTCGGAAAAGTGCTCCACTGGGCGCACGATACAAACCTTCATACCCTCGCGCTTTGTCACGGTCCTGCAGCACTCCTCGCGGCCAAAAGTGACGCCGGGTTTCTGTACAACGGCTATAAAATCACCGTGTTCCCAGATGCCGTTGACAAGCATACGCCGGTGATCGGCTATTTGCCTGGGCCGATGCCGTGGTGGGTATGCGAGAAACTGAACGCGCTTGGCGTGGTAACCATCAACAAAAAGGCCGACAATTCGGTTCATGTTGACCGCCGCCTAGTTACAGGCGCAAGCCCAAAAGCCGCCAATGATTTCGGAAGGCTAGCAGCGCAAACATTGCTGAACACAGCCCGCTAAATCTAGCAGCGATCGAATGGTTCTTTCCAGCCGTTCGATCGTTGTGCAGCATCTGTGAGTTTGGGCTCAATGCAGTCATTCACTGCATCGCGGCACGTACCGCCCGATTGAACGTCCGCTTTGGGCTCTGAGCAGTCATTCGCTGCAGGAAGTACCAATGACCGCTTTGCGGACCAAGCAGTCATCTAGCTTCTATCAAACTGGCAGCGATTGACATGCGAGCCGGCTGTTGAGCGTCGTAGTCGGAAGTGCAAAAACTTAAAGATTTATCGGCACGCCATGCTACTGTCACTCAATCCGAGTTTGGCGGATTTTGGTGTTTGGTTGGATTTGGAATGAATCAGTTACAAGACCCTTTCCAATATCATCCGGAGCTACGTGACAAGATTACTGAGCCGCTCAGCTCGTTTTTTCGAAATTTCCGGGCCGAAACTATTTTGGAGAAACATCCTGAACTCGAGTGGGTTGGTGAGTTTCTTCACACTGACGATGAGCGCGAGAAGAGCCGATTGGATGCTCTGAAACATCATCCAGAAGAGGACCTTTGGGTTTTTGCTTATGGGTCACTAATGTGGGACCCTGCTCTTAAGTTCTCGGAGGTCCGCCGCGCAAAAGTTTTGGGCTACGAACGCCGCTTTATCCTTAAAGAGATTTACGGTGGACGCGGCAACAAGGAAGCGCCCGGGCTGATGGCGGCACTTGATAGAGGCGATGGCTGCGAGGGGCTAATATTTCGTATCCCGAAAGACTTCATTGAATTCGAGACAGAGATACTTTGGCGACGAGAGTTAGTGGTTCCGACCTATACTCCGGCTTTTGTAACCGCAGTCGCGGATGATCAGCACCTGAAAGTTCTTACCTTTGTGGCGGATCATCAGACTGTCCAAATATGCGGTGACATCTCGCGAGAAGAGCAAATTAATTGTCTCGTCAACGGACGTGGGATCTTGGGCACGAGCCTTGAATACTTGGAAAATGTTGTTTCGCAGTTTGAAGTTCTCGGCATCAAAGACGAAGAATGTTCGACACTCTTGGCAGAAGCAAAAGCGCATAGGCTTTCTCTGGCAACTTCGGATGAGGGTGGCGTATGACAGACCGCATTCCATTTTTTGACGGGCACAATGACTTCCTTCTTCGATTGATGTTTGGCTCGAATGAGCGGGAGGAAGTGTGGCTAGGAAATGCGGGTAAGGGCCACCTCGACCTAGCACGAATGAAGCAGGCAGGATTTGCCGGTGGTTTGTTTGCTATATTTGTCCCGCCAATTTCCGGTGGTCCGCCGCCTGATTTTGCATCGTTGATGGCAAACCCACCCTACGATTTGCCTATGCCGCCAAAAATGACACACGGCGAAGCTCAACCTATGGCGTTAACCATGGCAGGTCTTTTGCACTGGATGGAACGCGCCGCGCCTGATGATTTCAAGGTTTGCTGCACAGCCGAAGAAGTGCGTGAAGCCATCTCGAACAACATCATTGCCGGTGTCATGCATATGGAGGGCGCTGAGGCTATTGGACCAGATCTTGATGCGCTCTATTTGTTTTACGACATGGGCTTACGGTCACTCGGGCCGGTTTGGAGCCGTCCAACCATTTTTGGCGACGGTGTGCCTATGAGCTTTCCTGGGTCACCCGATATCGGCAGTGGTTTGACAGAGAAGGGCAAGGACCTTGTGCGGCTTTGCAACGAGCTTGGGATTATTGTTGATCTTTCGCATATGAATGAAGCTGGTTTCGATGATGTTGCGAAGATCAGCACAGCGCCTCTGGTTGCAACACATTCAAATGCACATGCCTTATCAGAATCCCCACGCAACCTCACCGATCGGCAGTTGGCGCAGATCCGAGAGACCGGTGGAATGGTCGGCTTCAACTACGCCACCTTCTACATCAACGAAGATGGCAGAGCGTCGAATGATATGGGTTGGGAACCACTGATCAGACATATAGACCATTTGATCGAGCACTTAGGCGAGGATCATGTTGGTTTAGGGTCTGATTTTGACGGCTGTATTCTGCCGAAGTTAATTGGAGACGTGACTGGTGTACCGAACTTTCTGATCGCCCTAAGCGAACACGGCTACGATAATGCACTTCTTCAGAAATTAGCGCGAGATAATTGGCTTGATTGTCTGGAGCGCGGGTTAAGTTAAGCGTCCGGCACCTCATATGATTTTGACGTTGCGAGCACCAAATCCTTGCCCCAGTCCTGTATGTGGTTAACTCCATTCTCATGATCTGAATTAACCAACGTCGATGGTTTAGCATGAGTCGATAAGCAATCGACGATAGGCTCGAAGCTGCCGCTCGCTGCAACATTCAGCAATGACCGCCTTGCGGGACGAAGCTGCCGTGAGCCATGCCAGGAAAGCCATAACTAACGAAAACCCAAGCCGGCTCTGACTGCCCAAGGGCGTGGCGACGCAGGCTGTTCGACTCCCTCAAATATTGTAACCGCGGTTTTTCAGGATGTTCCGGACGTTATCCGGAATATGCTGACCGTCTTCTCCGGGCTCCACGTTTCGTTCGGTCCAAGTGGCCAGCCACTCATAACTTAAGGTGAAAAAATCAAAGATTCGATCAGTTGCAGTCTGGTGATGTGTTGTCGCTACCTGTGCCATTGTCGCGTCCTCATGTTCTAGACAATGCTATGTTGGCAGTGCCAGAAACATCGGCCAATCCTATGGGTTCGATATATGCTATTGGTAGATTTGATGACCCATTGATCGGAGAGACTGCAATGCTGAGATGAATCCGGCTCAATTCAGGTCAAATCACCCAGATTCAGCCAAAAATTGCGAATTTTCCCTGTATTTTCCTGTTAACAGGGAAAATACAGGGAAAAATTGTGGAATTGGGCTGAATCCGGGCAATATTGACGAAAACCAAACGATTTCCCTGAGCGTTTACAATTAGATAAGAGGCATATCCCTGTTAATTTGATAACAGGGAATAATTTCCGACTATCAGGGAAAGACTGAGGAGGAACAGGGAAGGGAGGTGGCGAAGCAGGGAAGTAAATAACCTGCATAACTCACGATGGCGCTGAGGACGTAGTTGATACGCCGAAAGGCCGCTTTCTGCACATGAACCGTCATCAACTTGGATCGCAGCGAAGGTCGGCTCGGAGCCAGTTACTGCCACTCGACGCGCTGATGACATAGGTCCACCTCGAGGACGCAGTTGCTTTGACAAAGTCGGAGCCATTCAAATTCCAAGCTGTCTCCGAGCTTCAGCGCTCAGGGGTTTCAGTGGCGCGCGCACGCGATCCCAGTCTGGATCGTCGTTTTGTCGCCCGAGGAGAGCCTTAAGTGCGGGAATTACGGGTTTCGTCACAATTCGCGTGACTTCCGCTGAGATCGCAACGTCTTCGGTCGCGCTCTCAAAGATATGGCGTATGCGTCCAGGATAAAGGTTCGCCATTCCGGTGATCGCGCCCGCACCTCCTCTGGCGGAGGCGCGATGGAGTAGGCGCTCGTCGCCAACAAGGACTGGAATAACGTCAAGTGCCAGCAGTTTTGTCGCATTATCCCAGTCCCCTGAGCTGTCTTTGACCGCCAGCAACCGATTGGGAAAGCTGTTCGTCAAGCGTCCGACAAGATGCACAGACAGCGCAACGCCGGTAACTTGGGGAATGTGATAAAGGACGAATTTGGCTCGCGGGTCAGCTCTGGCGAAGAGCTGAGCGTGCCAATCAAACAGGCCCTCGTCACTGCAATCCTTGAAAAAGAATGGAGGAACAAGAAGAAAGCTGGACACACCAATTGCAAGTCCATCGGCTGTTTGTGCTGCAGCTTCAACCACAGAGGTTGCATAGATGGTTTGGATGATCGATGCAGTTGGAATTCCCTCTGTGACCAAGTGTCTTAGCCCGGCAGTTCGCTCTGCCGAGCTGACCGACGCTCCCTCACCGGTCGTGCCAAAGATCGTTACGCCAGCGGCGCCGTTTTTTAGAACATCGCGCGCGTGTTGAACTAACCTGACCAAATCGATTTGTCCATCAGCAGAGAATGGCGTTAGAAGGGCTGCAGAAATTCCAAATGTCTTCACGTAGTCATCCCAATCCCAGCGCTCCCAGTCTCGTCACCCCGCCAACCAATCTTAGGTTGAAACGTGGCTTACGTCCTTGTCCGGGGAATATATGTCGAGAATGTTCCAGTGTCCCGTAGTAGGTGTCGGGTTGTTGATCATAGGCACATCCAGAACGGTCGGCTTTCCGCGTGCAATTGCGGCCCGCAATGCGGGCAGTAGCTCGTCAGCGGAACTGATCCGCACCCCCTCGGCGCCATAGGCCTGCGCGATCTCAGCATAGCCGGGACCGTTCGTCGGCGCATCGGGCGAGCCGGGAAACATTGTTCCATAGGTCAGCCCATAGTGAGCTTTTTGGAGACCCGCGATCGTGCCAAAAGCGTTGTTGTTCATAACTAGCCAAATTATGCCGAGATCGAGCTCGACGGCTGTTGCCAACATGGAGGGGTTTTGCCCAAAACCGCCGTCGCCAACCAGGCTGATGACTACGCGATCCGGTGCAGCAAGCTTCGCTCCGATGGCACCCGGAGGGCCGAAGCCCATGGTCGCAAAACCACCTGGTGTCAGGATCGACCCGGGGGTCAGAATGTCGAACTGCTGGCCTACACCGTTCTTGTTCCAGCCGACATCAGTGGTGATGATGGCGTCTTCGGGCAATGCTTTGCGTGTGTCGGCAAGGATGCGTTCAGGCATCATCGGGAAGGCAGCCGAGCTCTGCATCTCGACATTCGATGCCTTGAAGCTTTCGCGGAAGGCGGCGATTTCGGCTTTCTTCTCGGTCCTCGCAAAGCCATCAGGATACATCTCTTTCGCCACGCGTGTCAGCACGCGCAGCGCGGCTTTAGCGTCAGCCACCGCACCGATCTCTGTCGGATAGTTGCGACCGATTTCCTGCGGCTCGATGTCGATATGAATAACCTTTGTGTCATTGCCCTCTGCGCCGATGTTGAATGTGTAGCCGGGATACCAGCTGGAACAGTCGGCTTCCTTGAACCGGGTGCCCAACGCAAAGACATAATCCGCGTCCAGGCAGGTCTGGTTGACCAACTCAGTCCCCCAGAAACCGGTCATGCCCATGACCAGTGGGTGATCGTCACGCAGCGCACCCTTGCCCATGAGCGAGTGCGCCACTGGCAGACCCATGTGATCGACGAATTCACGCAATTCTTCGCTGGCTTTCGCCAAGAGGATGCCGCCGCCAACATAGGCGACGGGTTTATCGGCGCGCGCCAGAGCCTCGACAATCTCACCCGCGGTCACATCGTCGATGGACGATTTTTTCAGAGCGCTGGTGTTCTTAGCCACGCGATCAAACGTGTCGGACGGGATGACCTCTGAGAAGATGTCCATCGGCACATTAACTAGCACCGGCCCGGGCTGACCGCTTTCAGCCAGATGAAACGCCTTCTCGAGGATTTCGGCCATCAGATCGGCGCGGTCTACCCGCCAAGCGCGTTTCACGAAGGGGCGGTAGATTTCCCACTGGGCAGCATCTGCGTGCAGGTTCACTTCCTGATGCGGGTGCTTGCCGTAATAATGCGTCGGGATATCACCTGCGATTACGACCATCGGAATGCAGTCGAGGGCGGCATTGGCAACGCCGGTGGCGCAATTCGTCAATCCGGGAGAGAGATGCGATAGCACCACCGACGCGCGCCCCTGCACACGGGCATAGGCATCGGCTGCATGGCTCGCGATCTGTTCATGGCGCACGGTGACGAAGTCTATGGGGCTTTCCGCCATTGCAGCCAGCACAGCGATATTCGTGTGTCCGCAAAGCCCGAAGACGTGCCGTACATCGCGCCGTTCGAGAAAGTCGATGATATGTTCCGCGACGGTTTTGCCGTCCAATTTCGAGCCATCCATCACGCGACCTCCTGTCCGTAGAACTCACCAAATAGCTCTTCTTCCGAAGGGCGATCTTCTGCAATCGGGCGGCTGACCCAGGTGTAGTTCATCATGTGTTTTATGGTGACGTTTTCGTTGGTGATGTTGCCGCCCCAGATGCCGCAGCCCAGCGAAGAGGTCATCGGCATCCCGTTGGTCCAAGCACCTGCATTGGCCTTGGATTGCGGCTGGCGCACCATCATGCGGCTGACCGGCGCGAGGCGGGCCAGTCGGTCGATGTTCTCGTCGTTGTGGCTGTAGATGCCGCAGGAATGGCCCTTGCCGCCGGTGTTGTAAATCTGGCGAACGGTCTCTAGTGCGTAGTCAAACGTCTCGAAGTGGTAGAGCGCCATGAGCGTCGTCAGCTTTTCCTTTGAGAACTTGTGTTCCGGCCCGATCTGATCTTGATTTTCCACCATCAGGAACCTTCGATCCTCGGGGATGGAAAAGCCCGCGACATCCGCCGTCTGCTGCGGCCGGCAGGCGATGGTCGGGAATGTGCGGTTGCCCTTCTCGTCCCACATCGCCGCTTCCAGCATCGCCTTTTCCTCGGCGTTGCATAGATAGCCGCCTTCCACTTCCAATGCTGCGACCATCTGGTCATAGATCGAACGCTGGATGATGATATTGCCATCCGCGGAACAGCCGGAGCCGAAGTCGGATGTCTTAGAGACGCGTGTATTCTGCGCGGCGATCTCGATATCCGCGGTCTCGTCTATGACAATAGAGGAATTGCCCGCGCCGACACCGTAGGCAGGTTTGCCGCTGGAGTAGGCTGCCTGCACCATCGGCTTGCCGCCAGTGGCCAGGGTCAGATCACAGATGCTCATCAAGTGTTGCGTGAGCGGGATGGACGGTTTGCGCACAGCCTGAAACAGATCCTCGGGCGCCCCTGCGACGCGGCAGGCGGTGCGCATGACTTCGGTCATTTCCCAGGTGGTTTGTGCCGTGCGGGGGTGGGGTGAAAAGATCACCGCATTGCGTGCATTGGCCGACGACACGCCTGTTACCGGCGGGGTCATCGCCGGATTGGTCATCGGGATTAGCGAGGCAATCACACCCACTGGCTTGGCGTATTTCACCAGGCCCTTGGCCTCGTCCACCTCGACGATGCCGGTTGAGGGCGTACGCAGTACGTCGCGCAGCACCATTTGAATCTTGAACCGCTTCGCAGGACGACCCTGCCGATCACCGATACCGCTTTCGTCTACGCCTTGTTCGGCCAGACAGGTAAACGTCTTCTCGTTGCCTGTATACCAGGCAATCGCCTGGCTCAGCCGGTCAAGCTGCTCCTGGCTCCAGTCTTCAATCTGCGCCTGCGCAGCGCGCGCGCGGGCAAGCATGTCTTTGGCCAATGCGCGTTCTTCGTCGGTCAGGTCTCGTGCCATATCGGGCGTCCTTTTCGTTTTCGATGTTTTTGGTCATGCCGCCAGAGGCTCAGCCATGCGGCGCTTGGAGCGGGTCGCGCCAAAGACCTGTTTGGCGTGGGTCAGGCAGCGACGGGCGTGTTCTTCGTATCCAAGTTCAGACACACGACTCTGGTTTGGCAGCTCAATAGAGTAGTTCATCGGCGGGCAACGCTCGATAATGCCGGCAAAATCAATCCACCCCTCTCCGGGGTAGAGACGGGCGTCACGAGCAAGTTGGATCATGCCTTCGCGCGTATCAGCGATACCAGGCAGGCAGTCCGAGATGTGCAGGAAATGCAGCCATTCGGGCGGGACGTGGAGAAGCTCGCCCAGATCGACGCGAGAGAGGTGCAAGTAAAGCGTATCCACCAATACGCCCCCGTTCGGACGGTCGGCCGCGCGGACGATATCCAGCACTTCGTCCAAAGTGCGCAGACGCGAAAAAGACGGGAACTCCAGATCAATCGTCAGCCCATAAGGCGCGGCCAGATCACACGTCTCGGAATAGACATCGAGCAGGAAATTCCGGTCATCACGCCGCGTGGTCCAGGCGGACATGATCATGTGCCGCGCTCCAAGTTCGCCGCCCAATTCCAGTGCCGCTTCAAACTCGCGCGGATCACAATCCTCGGTTATCCGGGCCAGTTCGATATCCAGAACCTTGAGGCCGGTCGTGTCCAAAGCTGTTTTCGTGGCTTGCACCTGCGCCTTGTCGAGCGGTGCATGTGTGAATTCACCGGGGACGTTCATCGTGATGAAGCGTGGGCTGACAGCTTCATAACCAGCGCGGGCCGCCACATAGACCAACTCTGCCGGTGTGCAGTTGATGAGTGTCAGATGTGCAAGAGAATAGAGCGGATCATCCAGTTCAGCGGGTCTTGTGTCTGCCATTGTGAATGTCTCCGGGCGCGTTGAGTCTCTATTCTCCTATGTAATACAAAATATCTGATGTTTTGTAAATTATCAATTTACGTGATCTCAACCCACGCTCCTCGGGCCTCATTCGACCGAACGCAGGCGTCGATAAGCCGTACGCCGTCCCGACCAGCCGCAACCCTTGGTAGTCCAAGGTACCGCGGAGACAGCTCTAAACCATCTCGCCGCGCCGCCACTGCCATCGCAAATTCGGTGTAGAGATTGCCCCAGGCCTCGATGACGCCCTCCGGAAAACCACGAGCAGACAGGACCAATCGTTCGACCTGTGGTGACACGCCGTGTCCGTGGCCACGGCTGATGATCTGATCCGGTGCACCAAATTGGTTGAATTTCAGCCGGTCGCACTCCTCCAGATCCCACTCAAGGCCACCTTCTGATCCGAATATACGCAATCGCAACCCGCCGCGATTGCCCGGCGCGAGGCGCGTCGCCATCAATGTGCCAGGGATCTCGCCTGCGTGCTTTGTCCAGGCAAAAAACGTGTCCTCCAAAGGTTTCGGCGCGCCACAAACGTGGAATTCGGCCCGCAAGTCGGTGAGAGCAAGGTCACTGGCAAAGGCCGCCAGGTGCGCGGCATGGGTGCCAATATCCCCAACACATGAGGTGCGCCCGGATTTGGCCGGATCAAGCCGCCATTTGACATGGGGCGCGTCCGCGAAGTCATCTGGTGTCATCCAGTCCTGCATGAATTCAACGTGGATCTGGTTGATTTTGCCGATCCCACCTCGCGATACAATCTCACGCGCTTGCCGGATCATCGGGAAGCAAGACATGACGTAAGACACGCCAAAAATGCAACCCGTGCTCTGAACCAGCTCGACCAGGGCATCCGCCTCGGCGAGGTCATTGGTCAGGGGTTTGTCACAAAGCACGTCAATGCCAGCCTCCAGAAACGCCCTGGCAGAATCGAAATGCAGGTGGTTAGGCGTAGTGATCATCACCGCGTCCACACCATCCGGGCGGGCGGCTTCGCGCGTGGCCATCTCAGCGAAGGAAGCATAGCATCGATCCTGAGGCAGATACCACTCAGCAGCCGCCGACTTTGCGCGGACCGGATCTGACGAAAATGCGCCAGCAACCACCTCCCAACGGTCCGTCAGCCGTGCGGCCATAGCCTGCATACCCGCGATACGTCCGCCGCCGACCACGCCCAGACGCAAGCGACGAGAGAGGCATGGAAACGGACCTTCAAAGTCAATCTGTTCAGGTAAAAGCACGTATCAAAACTCCGGTGGTGTCGCGCCATCTGGCAGCATCTCGACTGCCATGAAAACCGAGGGCGTGGTTGTTTCAAACTGATGCCAAGGATAATTCCCTTCCGCATCATACATCGGGCGGTGGGTGGTCCCAGGCGCCATGGGCTCTTCGAGATAAAGCGTCTCAACATCCCGCTCGCGGCATTGCTGCATCTTGCCGAAACCAACAATTTGAGTGTGGACCTCCCGAAATCCTGGCACCGGGCAGAAGGCGTGATCGCGATGCAACCCGACATTCAGAGGCACCGACGCCGAGTGATAGAACGTAAAGCCGAATTGCCCGACCCAGACCTTGGGCGACATATAGTGTTCCACCCCGCGCAATCGCTCTTCGCCGCGCACCTCAAATGCTGAAGGCCATGTGGCACGGATTGCTGCCAGCAATGCCGTTTCGTCGTCATGATTGGAAAAGCGCTCAATGATCACTGCGTGACGAATATTGTAAATTGTGGTGTCTTTCAGGATGACCGACTGCAACGGTCCCAACGACTGTTCCCTCACCGGGATCGGGTCATCGGCTAGGTTCAGAACGATCGTTTTGCCGTCGATCTGAAACGTGGTCTCGTCCTCCAACACTTTTACGTCGAAGAACGGATCGCCAATGGCCAGTTGTTCGATACTCATGAAGATACTCCCAGATTGACGTTCAAACCCGTGGCGTCTGTTTCGGGCAGCATCGCGGGCTTTGCAGGTCTACTTTCAATGTCAACGAACCGCCCGATTTCCGGGCTGTCCAGCATCCCTTGCATCACTTCGCAAAGGTGCAATCCCAGCTCGCCGCCGGCGCGCGGCTTGCGGCCGTGGCGCACGGCTTGGGCCATTTCTGCCAGCCCGATGCCACGCGCGTCGAAGTTTAGCCCGTGGGTGTTGGGCACCTCTGCCCATTGTGCAGGTGCGATGGGTCTGGGCCGCATTGTCCAGCGCGAGGTTGCGCGCGTTCGCAGCCAGACGGGACCTTGAAAGACATTCGCGCCGTCACCCGGATCGGGGTCAGGAATGCAAAGTGTCCCTTCGGTGCCGTAGATTTCCAGCCGGGGCGTCTCGCTGTCCCAGACATCGAAACTGACCATCATCTGGCCGATGACGCCGCTTTCGAATTCGATCAGGCTGAGGGAATGGGTATCGACCTCGACAGGCATCATCTCGCCGTGCCGTGGGCCATTCTCGATCATGCGTTCGGGAAAGGTCTTGCGCGCCATGCCGCAAACACGGGCAATTGGCCCAAGGCAAAAGACCATGGCAGCGAGGTAGTAGGGCCCCAGATCAAGCAGCGGTCCACCGCCCTTGGCATAGTAAAAATCGGGGTTCGGATGGTGCCTTTCTACCCCATGAGAGGGGACGAAGGCCGTGATGCCCGTCGGTTCACCGATAAGGCCTTGGTCAATCGCTTTGCGCAGGGTTTGCAAGCGACCGCCCAGAAACGTGTCTGGCGCATTGCCAACAGCTAGGCCTTTGGCGGCCGCAATGTCTAGGATGCGCTTGCCATCGGCCAGATTGGTCACGAATGGCTTCTCAGAGTAGACATGCTTGCCAGTGTCCAAAGCCGCCATCGAGACCTCGGCATGAGCTGCCGGGATCGTCAGGTTTAAGATTGCGTCGATCTCTGGATCAGCAATAACCGCATCAGGAGTCTTGACCTGGGCCACCCCGAAAGCCTCCGCCTTGGCGCGGCTTTCCTCCATGTTCAAGCTGCCGCAAGCGACGATATCCACCCCGTCGAAGCCCGTGCAGTTCTTTAGATAAATGTCGCTGATACGACCCGTTCCAATCAGGCCGACCCGGAAGGATTTCGCATGCTCACTCATTCACGCCTTGTCTTCGTATTTTGGTAGGTATTTGGGCGGCATCGGTCCCTTATTGCGTCCGCCCTGTTGCATTTGTTCCCAGCCATGGGCGAGCACGCCAACCGATCGGCTGAGGCAAAACAAACCACGAGACAGCGGCGGAGAAAATCCCAACTCGCAGAAGATCACTGCAGTTGCCCCGTCAATATTCATTGCAATCGGCGTGCCCCGTCTGCGTCCGATTTCGGCCTGTACGGCTTCGCCAATGTCGGCGAACCGTCCCGAGACGACACCGTTCTTCGCAGCGTCCCGGACCAGCGCCATCAGCCGCGGTCCACGGGGGTCCACTGGCTTGTGAAACCGGTGACCGAAGCCCGAGACGATTTTCCCGTGGCGCTCACGCCAGGCCGCAATTCCGTCTCGCGTTGCGGTTTCCAGATCGGGCCCGGACTCCAGCCTCTGGACGATCTCAAGATACAACTCGGCGCATTGCTCGCCAGCCCCGCCATGCACATCGCCCAACATGTTGACACCGGTGGCCATGACGTTGTTGAGCCCCACGCCGCAAGTTGCAGCCATGCGCGCGGCAGCGATTGAGGGTGCCTGCGGGCCATGATCGACGCCTGCGACAAGGGCGCATTCCAAAAGCGCCGCCTGATCCGGCGTCGGCAAGTCTCCTCGGGTCATTAGCCAGATCATCTGGCCAAAGGACACATTGCCGATCAGGTCCTGGATAGGGTGGCCGCGAAACGCGATCCGACCCGGCTCCATATCAATGATTGATGTCCGCCACCACTGGCGGACCGCATCTGCATCTGCGCTCATTGTTTACTGCTCTCTTTCAAATGCTGTATCTGGGCGGACAAGCGAATGGGCGCGTTGCGGGCGCCATAGCCTCCGTAGCCGCCGCGCCGTTCGACGATCTCGAAAAAGAATCCGCCCCAGAACGCCGTACTGTATATTTGGAAATACTCGGCCCGGTCGTCGCGGTCATAGAGGATGTTCCCCGCGCGCATGGCGTTCAGAAGCTCTGCCCGAAGGTCAAAGCGTACACCCAGATCGTCGTAGTAGTTTGCAGGTACTTTTAGCCGCGCAAAGCCCGCTGCCTCAAGCTGTGCAGACGTCTCGAATATATCGTCGCTGGAAAAAGCAATATGTTGCACGCCCGCCCCAAACCCTTTTTCGAGGAACGCGCCTGCAAAGGTCTGCCGCTCCCCCGCACCGTTCAGGTTTAATCGAACTTCGCCTTCAGGGCTGGAGATCGCCTGACTTTGGATTAATCCGGATGGATCGATCACATCGATAATATCAGCCTTTTCCATCACGAATGTCGACAGGTAGTAGGTCAGCCAGCTTTGCATCTCCTGGTACGGCATAGTCTGCGCCACATGATCGATCCGGCGCAGGCCTGCCGGCTGCGGGGCGTGGGCCCTGGGAACCGGGTCGAACTCAATGTCCCAGACACGGTGAAGATCGGATTTCTCGTCGATGAAATGCACAACAGAGCCGCCAACGCCCTTTATCGCTGGAATGTTCAGTTCGCCTGATCCGACAGGTTGTGAAAATTCGGGCGCGCCCAGCATCAGAGCGCGCCGAACTGTTTGGGTCGCGTCCTTGACCCGCAGCCCCATTTCACAGACGCAAGCCCCGTGGTTATGGCGGGCTTCGGCAGCAAAGCCCTTTTCCTCGGAATTGATGACAATGTTCACGGCACCTTGCCGCCATAGCTCTACGGATTTGGACTTGTGGCTGCGTTCTTTTCGGAAGGCCATTGCAGACAGGGTCGTCGTAAGTTCTGTCTTGGCGCTCTGGTCAACTGCAAACTCGACGAACTCTATTCCAGTGGCGTGCACACGCTCCGGCAGATCTGGTAACGGGAGCGCCACAGCGGGCTCTGTATGCGCCACCTCGTCAAGTAGCGAGACAAGTGCACGATAACCGTCCCTCGCATAAGTCTCACGGCTGTCCGCGGCCGACGCGCTGACCCGTGCCAACGACCAGGGCCCGTCATAACCGGCGCGCGAGACGACGCGCACGAAGCTTGCTAGGTTCAGGCCCCCCTGGCCAGGCAAAAGCCCAAAGTGGCTCTTGAGATGCGAGATGTCAAAGTCCAGCGCCGGAGCGTCGGATAGTTGCACATGGAAAACGCGATCTCCCGGAATGTCCCGCAACCGCGCGGCTTGCGAGCCGTCGGCAAGCGAGAAAAACGAATTGAGCCCAAGCCCAAGATGAGGTGAGTCGACGGCCTCAACGAGAGCGAAGGCATCCAACTCGGTCTTTGTGTGACGCGCCCAGGGCAGCGCCAAAAGGGCCACCCGGCAATCAGCCTTGCCGGCCCGGTCTGCGAGTTCGCTCAGGTCCTGACATAGTAACTCATTGTCGGGGGCCGAGTCTTTGTGTGTCGTCGTGCCAACCAAAAGCGTCGTCGCGCCAAGTTCCTTCATCAGCTCAAGCTTGCGATCCAGGCGGGCAAAGGCCGCCTTTCGAGCATCGTCTGCCAACCCCTCGAAGTCATGAAACGGCTGCAGGACATCAACGCACAGTCCAAGCGACTTGGCGCAGGTACCAATATCCTTGGCGGTACCGGCAAACCCCGTCAGATCAGGTTCGTGAATTTCGACACTCTCAAATCCGGCCGCTGCAATCCGGTCGAGCTTTCCCGGCAAGTCACCAGGCACGCTTGTCGTCGCTATGCAAAGACGCGTCATCCCTGATATCCGAAGACCCTTGGAAGCCAGAGAACAATATCCGGAACGAGGATCATCAGAAGCAATGCGCCAAGGAGAACGAACAGAAATGCCCAGATTTCGCGAATGATCTCTTTGAGAGGAATACCGGTCACAGCGTTGATAACGAAAAGGAGTATGCCGTAAGGCGGTGTAATCAGACCAATCATCGAATTGACCACAATCAGAACGCCGAAGTGAACGAGGTCGATGCCAAGCTCTCGGCACGTCGGGATGAAGAGTGGAATGATTACGAGGATGATCACGGTCGCATCCAGAATGCAGCCCAAGAGCAGCACCAAAATGTTTACCAGAAGGATGAACATCAACGGACTGATGTCCGCACCGGCAAACATCTCCGAGATCGCTTGCGGTACATTCTCCTGTATTACGATGTACGTCAGGATCATGGAGGCACCGATCACAAGGCCAACAGAAGCAGCGGACCGGGCGCTTTCCACGAATATTTCGTACAGCGTCTTGATTTTGATGGCGCGGTAAAGGCCAGCAGCCACTATGAGTGCATAGAGGGCAGCGATGGCCGCCGCTTCAGTTGGTGTTGTAACACCAGAGTATATGCAGCCCAGCAGGATGGCCGGCATCAACAGAGCGGGAAATGCACGAACAGTCAGGGCAGGCAGTTCACGCAGCGGTACCGGCTCTTCCTGTCCGAAGCCACGGCGATGCGAGATTGCCGAGTTCATAGCCATCAGCACCACGCCCATCACGAGTCCCGGCACGATACCCGCCAAGAACAAATCACCCACCGACGCGTTGGACACAAGCGCGTAGAGCACCATGGGGATCGACGGAGGAATGATGGGCCCAATGGTTGCGGTCGCCGCCGTAATGGCCGCAGCATAGCCGCGTGTATAGCGTCCGCTCTTTACCATCATGTCGATGATGATCTTGCCAATTCCGGCGGCATCTGCCACCGCAGACCCGGACATGCCCGAGAAGATCAGACTCGCGACCACGTTGACGTGACCCATCCCGCCCCGGAAACGGCCCACCAGTGCTATGCAAAACTGTAGGAGCCGGTCCGAGATCGATCCAGCATTCATGATATTGGCAGAAGCGATAAATAGAGGAACGGCTAGCAAGAGAAACCCATCAAATAGCCTCTGAACCATGGTCGTCCCGGCGATAGCAAGGTCCTGACCTGAGACCCCAAGGTAGACGAGCACGCCCACAAGAATTGAATAGGCAACTGGTGTTCCGATAGCCGCCATGCCAAACAGCGCGACCATGCCTAGGATCAGTTCGAGGCTCATTCGCGCGGCTCCATTTTGTCTTCCTCGCCAGAGAGCAGCGCCCCGATCTCGGTGTCCGGCGGGCCGAATCGAAGAACCGTATAAATGCGCCAGATATAGCGAAGCGTGACGACGATCATCAGCATCACGAAGGGCGCAAATAGCCACTTGATCGCGATCTTGTCTCCTGTGATCGGCACTCGGATGGTTTGAATTTTCTTCAACTCCATCAGTCGGTTGGCAAAGACAGTCTCCCAAACGGCCGGCAAAGAATAAAGCATCGCGACGACCATTAGAACGGCCGTTATCAAGGCAAGCACTTTACGTACGGGTTGCGGAACGGAGAGATAGACGATGTCGAAGGTCACATGATCAATTTCACGCACAATGAATGAGGAACCGAAAAAGATGACGAAGACCCAAAGAAGGGAAATCACGACGACCGACCAACCAATGGGCTCAAGGAACGGCACGTAGCGAAAAAGGATTTGCAGTAGAAAAGTAACAAAAATCGCGGCCAAAGCCATTGCGGCGATAAATTCTGCGCCGCGGGTGAACCATTTGAGAAGTGTGCTCATTTCTTGTTCTCCCGCGACTATCTTTTTTGGTTAGTTGCCGAGTGCGTTGATCTTATCCAAGACGCCCTCGGGCCAGGATTCGGCCGCTTCGCTACCGACGTACTGTGCCTGCACGTGCGTGCGGAAAGCTTCCAGATCAGGTGTATAGATTTCGACACCCTGACTGCGAATGAAATCGGCCAGATTGTTCTCCTTGTCGAGCTGCTTAAGGCGACCATATGCCGCCGCGGCATCTGCGGCACGCTGAACGACCAGTTGCTGATCGGGAGCAAGGCTGTCCCAAATCTCTTTCGAGAACGCGATGTAGTTCAGGTCTACCAGGTGCGACGTCAGTGCGATCTGCTTCGTCACTTCGTAAAACTTCTGGTCAACAACCGTCGGAAGCGGGTTGTCCTGACCGTCGATCGCACCAGAAGACAGCGAGGTGTAGACCTCTGAGAAGGCAAGCGGTGTCGGCGATGCGCCTAGCGCAGAGCCCAGGAACTGCCATGCGTCCGTGCCTGGCATCCGCAGGTTCACGCCAGCCAGATCGGCAGGAGTCTGCACATCCAGTTCGTCGCGTGTCTGGCGCAGGTTCACGTGGCGGCGGCCAAGATACATCACGGAGAGCAATTTGACGCCCAGCTCGTCTTCAACCGTCTTCTTGAACGGGTCCATCAGCGGATCGTTGAAGACCCGCACCTGGTGAGCAGCGTCTTGGTGTACGTAGCCAGTCGCAAAGATCGAGAACTCAGGAAAGAACTGTGCCAGTTCCTGCGCCGAAGCGATCGACATTGTCAGGTTGCCTCCTGCGATGGCTTCAAGCTCGGTGCCCTGCGCGAATAGTGTGCCGTTATAGCCGACCTGATAATCTGCAAACTCTGCAACCATTGGCGCGAAGACGTCTGCCATCGCCACAGAGCGCTGATCGGTTTCCGAGCCGGATGTGGCCAGAGTGAATGTCATTTTGTGGCTATCGGCTGTGGCCGGGATGGCCGACGCAGTAAGGCCAAGTGCTGCAACCGAAGCGATCGCGGCACGACGAGTGAATTTCAACATAGTTTCCTCCCTTGGGTTTTAAGCCGCGAACGGCATTGCGATTCTTATCGTTTATTTCTTGCAAAAAGCAATATGTTTTTCAAAATATCAGATATTTTAAAAAACCGACGCCAAAGCATTCATTGGGCTGCCGGCTTCTTCGCCAAGCGAAATTTCTTGTCCCGTCGCAGACGAAAGTGAAACGGCTTCAACAACTTCCAGAGACTTCAAGCCTTCCCAACCTGAGACCAGCGGCACCTCCTCCCGGGTAATCACCGCCGCGAAGTGCGCCATTTGCACGGCAAGGGGATCCTCCATACTGCACGTTAGATTTCGAGCAGAAATCGGTGTCCACCAATCAGGCACATCGTCATGGCGCCAGACGCGCAGATCCGGCAAGGACAGTCCGCCTTCTGAGCCACCGATCAGATAACAGCTTTCCGGCGTGGCTGGATAAGCTGGGTTCTCTCGCGCCGTAAGCTCCCAGCTCCACGGAGCCACAATGCTGTCCGAAACCGAGATTGTTGCAACCGCGCCGGACTGGAATTGAAGCACCGCGGTCGCCAAATCCTCGTTCTCAAAGCCGCGTCGCGATGGAACTGCAATGGCCTGAACCGTTTTGACATCTCCGCAAAAGTGTCGAAGGAGATCTACATCATGCACGAGATTGACAGAGATAGGTCCTGCACCCTTCTTGGTCCGCCAGGGTGCGACTTCGAAATAGTGGTCGGGCTTGTAGAACCAGCATGTCGCCTGGATCGCTCGAAGGTCCCCAATTGCGCCGCCTGACAGTGCGGCTTTCGCAGCTTTCACCATACCGTTGTGGCGCCTGTGGTGGCCGACGAGGAGTGGAACGCCCGCATTCGCCGCCGCGTCGGTCAACAGCTTCGCTTCTCGCGAGGTCACAGCAATCGGCTTTTCGATAAGCACCGGGCACCCTGCGACGATGCAGGCCAGTCCTTGATCGACATGCAAAGGTGTCGGGGTCGCGAGGACAACGCCGTCGGGTTTTGCGACATCGAGCATATCGTCGAGCGACGCGAAGACGGGCGCACCAAGAGCCTCTGCTGCAATTCCGCCCTCTGGGCCAGGTTCCACTACGGCGGCCAGCTCCAGTTCCGGTGCCCGCCGAATGACATCCGCGTGCCTGCGGCCGATCAAGCCGAAGCCTACGATGGCGATCCTTGTCTTCTTTGACATGTGATGGCTTTCCTGTCGCGCGGTCTGGTTCCAGTGGAGATTACACAAATAACCCACAAACACAATAATATCTGATGTTTTTGAATCACTCATGTTTTCTTCTGGATTGAAGGGCGCTCACAAAAACGATACTTTGCCAGAGAAATGATAAGGCAACTGACGATCAGCTATGGCGAAATCTCGTAACGAAGTGGGTGCTTCTACCTACCAGCGCATCAAGCGCGACATCATATTCGGTGATCTGGCCCCGGGATCGAAACTGAAGCTTGATGGGCTGCGCGAAAGATATCAGGCAAGCATGTCGACCTTGCGCGAAACGCTGAATCGTCTGGCCAGCGAAGGATTCGTTGATGCCTTGGATCAAAGGGGCTTCTTTGTCACACCGGTATCGCGCGAAGATCTCATTGAGATCGCCAACTTACGGGTCCTTCTAGAATGTCATGCTTTGCGCCTTTCGGTCGCAAGTGGCGACACTGATTGGGAGGGCAATCTGGTCGCCGCGCATCACAAGCTTCATTTGATGGAACAAAAGATGCTCGCGGGTGATGACAGCAAAAAAGAGGACTGGAAACGCTACGACTGGGAATTCCACCTCGCTTTGATCGAGGCCTGCGGATCGAAGAACCTGCTCTCCCTGCACTCCGTGCTCTATGACAAATACCTGCGCTACCAGATGCTTGTATTGACTTACCGCGGCGAAGAGGCGGTTAAGGAACATCGCAAGGTATTCGAGGCGGCACTTGCCCGCGACATCGACACTGCCGCCGAGACGCTGAAAACGCATATCGACAAAGGTCTGGAACACACCTTGGCAGCCTTCTAGCTGGTCAATCGTCGCAGCCGGCCAGTATGTTCTCAATCTATCCTCCGACCTTTCATGAAGAGTCTGCCGAGGTGACAACTCCCATAGCGATCGCCAATGACTGGTTCGACGATAATCAGTGCTCGCCGCAATTGACCATGCCGCGCTTGCCCAAGTCCGGTTTATCCGCATAGCAGTCATTGTTGCACGCCGCAGCGAACGTCTGCTTCGAGCCCATAGCAGACACTCGAATCAAGGTATGGATTGCTCAATCCCCTTCAGCTGACGCCGAAACCACCTCTGACTTTGACTTGAGCCATTTCAGGAATGTCCTGGCCTCAGGGCGTTGATTTTCTTGTGGCGTCTCAGCGTAGTAAACACCGAACAATGGTTCGGAGAACAACTCGACAACGCGACCAGTTGCAAGATCGTCCACAAAGAAGGCCCGCGCTGTGTAGGTGATGCCATCACCGCGTCGAACGGCGGCCATGATTAGGTTTCCCGGCATGTGGTTTATGGTCAGGGGCGCTTCGGGAACGACACCATGATAGGTAAACCAGTCGCTTGCTTCATTCGTGCCCAGTTCTTGCAACCATGGCAATTCCTGCAGAGCCGCCGGATCATCAAGGTTCAGCCCCTCAACCAGTGACGGTGCACCGATGACAATCATGTCGGTGATCAGTATGGCATCTTCTTCTGGCCTTGGCCGTCGCTGGTCGTGATACCGGATTGCCACGTCTATTCCGCCGGGGCGAAATTCAACCATTTCGGCCGTCGGGTTAAGCATCAGTGTAATTTTCGGGTGCAGACGCTGAAACTCTGCCATGTGAGGCAGCAACCATTCCACCGCGAACGCTGGCGATGTGGTGATCTGCACGGGACGGTTTGAGGCCTCGTCCGTCAACCGCTCGACACCCCTTCCAATGATCTCAAAGCCCATTGATAATTCGCGGGCGAGACCGGCCCCCGAACTGGTCAATTCTATGCCTCGCCCCCGTCGCGTGACCAAGGTGAGATCGAGGTACTTTTCCAACGCTTTCACCTGTTGGCTGACAGCCGCCTGAGTCACATTCAAGCGGTCGGCGGCCAAAGTGTAACTCCCAGCCTCCGCCACCGCCGAGAATGCGCGAAGCCCGTTCAGCGGGGGAAGTTTCAGCCAGTCCATACGATAATTTTTCTAATGAGTGCGTTGAATAATTGACTCGCATGACAAAGGCATTTTGGCAATGCTTACCGGGAAAAGTAAAGGATGGCTTGGGTATCTGACAAGAAATTGCAACTCAGATGGCCAGCTGTGATTGAAATCGAAGGTACTGAGAGCAATGAAAAATTTTGAAGGTGGTTGCTACTGCGGTGCTATCCGCTACCGGATCTCTAGCCGACCCGTTTGGTCCGCACATTGCCATTGCCGTTCATGCCAAATGGCCCTTGGTGCGGCTTTTGCTACATGGGCCAAGGTCGCTGCAGAAGACTTCGCTGTGACCAAAGGCACGATCCGGGTGATAGAGAAAACGCCGGGGATCAGCCGCGGCTTTTGCGGAGACTGCGGCACCACCCTAACCTATGCAGCCGAGGGCAAAGTCGACGGACAGGACTGGAGCGCGGACGCCTGGTTTGCGGCGGCGACGCTGGATGATCCATCGATTGCAGAACCAAAGACCCATGTTTTCGTCTCCAATCAGCAGTCCTGGATCAAGCTGTCTGACGGCCTCCCAACCCATCAGGAATTCTAAGTTGAAACGAAACCTACACCAAAGGAGAGCACCATGAGCACCGCATTTTCATATGCCTGCAAGGATTGCGAAGGCATGGAGACATGTCCTGGCAAAGTCGTCGCCACAACAAAGGACGAAGTGTGGAAGCTGATGGAACTTCACGCGGTTGTCGCCCATGGCGAAAAACCCAATTCGTGGGACGCCGAAACCAGAAATTATTTGGGAACGTTGATCAAATCAGTTTGAACATTAGCCATTGGTCGACGGCTGCTAAGTCCGCATAGCCGTCATTGATGGAGGCCGCAGCGAATGACCGCTCAGAGCCCTCTCTCCCGATATTCTGTATCGCAGCCAAAGTCCGCTTCCGGGAAAGGGAAAGTTGAAGCTCTGCCGATCCGGCCCAAACCTGCAATCAATTGAAGCGCTGATCGCGCGGTGCGGCGTTTTCTTACCTGCTGTTCGTGCATCGCTTAGCATTTTCCAGGGTCAGCGAGAGATTTGCTCAGCCGGATGGATCGAAAACACTCTAAAAGCCGCTCACACCGTTCATGACATTCGGCAGCTCGCGGCGTAGAAACGCGGCAAGGGCGTCGACCTGTGGTGGGTTACCCCTCCGCCCGTGCATCAAAAGGCTGATCTCCGGCAAACCGGCATTCCATTCCGGCAAGAGACGACTCAGCCGCCCTGCGGAGACGTCCTCGGTACAGGTGTAAACTGGCAGGGCCACCACACCGAGCCCGGCCGCTGCCGCCAGTTTCAACGTAACCATGTCATCGCTGCGCATGCGCGTTGCAAAGGGAACCGAGGCATTGGCCCCGTCCGGCCCCTGTAACGACCAACTGTTGCCGCCGGGCCGCCAGCCAAGTGTTAGCCCGGGCAGACCGTCGAGATCAGCAGGTGAACCCGATGGACCGATTTGTTTCGCAATGCTGGGTGAGCCGAACAGGTGCCAAGGAACTTCGGTAAGCCGTCGGTGGATCAGTCCCGAGTCGGGGAGCAACTTGAAATGCCCCCGGATGGCGAGATCGATGCCATCGCTGATCAGGTCGGAGAAGTCATTGGACGCCTGTATTTGCAGAATGACGCGAGGGTTCTCAGCCAGGAAACGCGGTAGAATCCGGCCAAGCGCGAACTGCGCAACCCCGACTGAACAGGACAGTGTGACGGTGCCCTCTAGCGCGTCCTTGTCTCTGCGCACCGCCGTTTCTGCCGCCGCCATGCATTCCAGCGCCATTTTGGCGTGACGATAGTAGGCCTCGCCCGCCTCCGTCAGGGACATGCGTCTTGAATCCCGGTTCAAGAGCCGTGTGCCAAGGGTTTCTTCCAGGGCCTTCACCTGCCGGCTGATCCGCGATTTGGGAATGCCCAGCGTTCGCGCTGCCGCCGAGAACCCGCGCTTATCAACGACATGCACTAGATAGTAGGCTTGATTGAGGTCCAAGGTCTGGTCTTCTTCATTTGATATCGTTCCGAATATAGAACGAAGAGTTCTGTAATCAACGGATTTTCCGGTCAGCGTCCCGATTGTAGGTTCATATTCAACACAGGAGTCGAATATGACCGTTCAATACGCAGATCAGACCCACAAGCCGCAAGCCGCAATCACAAGATCCCAGCAAGGCGAAAAGATGAGCAGGGACACAGGCTTCGAAGCGCTCAGCTTCGTCCACCGCCAGCTTGACGGACTGATGGACCCGCTGATCATGGTCGACCACTTCACCATGACAGAACCGACCTTCGGAGCCCATGCCCACGCCGGCATCTCAGCGGTGAGCGTGCTCTTCGAGGACAGCACCGGCAGTTTTCGCAACAGGGATTCTCTGGGCAACGACATCGAACTGGCCCCGGGCGATCTTTATTGGCTGAAGGCCGCCCGCGGCGCAGTGCACGACGAGGCGCCCACCCCGGGGTCGCGCACTCATGCGCTACAGATATTTGTCAACCTGCCGGCAGCCCAAAAGCTCGACGAGCCCAGCGCACGACATGTGCCCACCGCAGAAATGCCTGTGATCGAAAATTCGAGCCATCGGGTAAGGGTGATGACCGGCAAAAGCAATGGCGTCGTCGGCGCCACCCCGCCCGCTTTGCCCTTCACCATCCTCGATATTTCCCTGCAGGCAAACGGCAGCTTCACCCATCGCCCCGATCCCGGAGACGCCGCCTGGCTGCACGTCATCCGCGGCGAGATCGAGGCCGAAATCGACGGGACCCGTCACCGGCTCAGCAGCGACGCAGCGCTGGCCGCTCACGGCACCGACGAGATCCGTCTGCTGAGCGGTGAAGGAGGGCAAGCTGTGCTCCTGTCCGGTGCCCCCCTGCGCGAGCCCTTCGTGCAAAAGGGCCCTTTCGCGATGCGTGACGTTGACCAACTGGCCGCGGTGATTGCCGCCCATGCGGCTGGCGAATTGGGCACCATCGACTGAGCCACCGTCCGTGAGTCGCTCTGGCCTGAAACGCCAGACGACCACTTCGGTCAAGAAATCAAGAATTGGCCTGCCTTGATCCCCGACCGATGCCCATGCGGTCCAAGGGCAGGGAAACTTGGAAAACCTGTGAAACGGAAACTGGAGAAACCCATGAAAATCCTGACATTCGGTGCAAGCAACACCAAAAACTCCATCAACAAAGCGCTCGCGCGGTTTACCGCGACGCTGGTCCCCGGTGGTGAGGTCGAGGTCCTAGACCTGAGTGACTACGATCTGCCGATCTTTAGCGAAGATCTGGAGAAAGAGATCGGTCAACACCCGAGGGCCAAGGCGTTTTTCGAGAAGATCGGGGCAGCCGACGGGGTGATCGTATCCTTCGCGGAACACAATGGATCCTATACCGCCGCCTACAAGAACCTCTTCGACTGGGCGAGCCGGATTGATCAGAAAGTGTTTCAGGGCAAGCCGACGGTTTACCTGTCGACCTCCCCTGGGCCGGGGGGCGCAGCAAGCGTGCTGGCTTCCGCAAAAGGCTCGGCCCAGTTTTTCGGGGTGGACCTGAAGGCGGCTGTTTCCGTTCCCAGCTTTTACGATGTCTTTGATGCCGAAACCGGGCGCATCAATGAGCCGAACGCGTTGGCAGACCTGACCACCGCGGCCAAGACCTTGGCCCTGAGAGAGGCCGCTTGATATGATACATCGTGCGCGTCTAAAGCGGCTCTCAGGCTCATTGGTCATGTCGTCTTTCATGTCCATGGCTCTGTCGGGGGTCTTTAGCCTCCTGGAGTTCGGAACCTCGTGGACGTGGCTGCAAGCCTGGGGGCAGAGCATTCTGATTGCACTGCCGATCGCATTCTCGCTGGATATGATTTTCGGAGACAGACTCCGATTTCTTTCGGGCAAACTGGCGGACAAAGCCGCAAGCGTTTGGCCCTGAAGGCAGACGCTCGCGAGGCCGATGGCCTCTCCGCTCCTCTCACACCGGCGTATCGCGAACCAGGCAACGGTTTCGGGCGTGACAAACAGAACTTAATCAAAGGGAACTTTCCATGAGACACCACCTTTCTCAATCCGAGCTGTCCACGGCGCGTTTCGCCGGACTGCTCTACCTTGTCATCATAGTCCTCGGCATCAGCTCTGAACTTGTGCTGCGTGCTCCCCTGATCAACTTGTCGAACGCGCAGGGAACAGCGGAGTCTATCCTTGCCGCCACGGGCAGCTTTCGGGCTTCGCTTGCCGCAGATCTGATCATGGCGCTGGCCGATGCCGGGCTTGCGGTGCTGCTCTTCGCGCTGTTCCGGCCCGTCGCGCCAACGCTAGCGCTGGCCGCGATGGTTTTCCGTCTTGTGCAATCGGTGCTCATCGGCGCCAACCTGATGAACCTGCAGGCCGCTGTTCTACTCATCACCGGCGGGCAAGATATCTCCGCGCTCGCTCCCGGTCAGGCAAACGCAATGGCAGCACTGTTTATAAACATGCACGGGCATGGCTACGACTTGGGGCTGGTGTTCTTCGGCCTAAACAGCCTGATGACCGGCGTCCTGATCTGGCGCTCTGGTTTTATGCCGAAGATCTTAGGTGCCGGCATTGCTGCGGCAGGGCTGGTCTACCTGATCGGTTCCACTCTTCGGTTCTTCGCACCTGAGTTCTCAGCGGCGTTCGCACCGGCCTATGGCTTGACCGTGCTGGCTGAAACGGCTTTCTGCCTGTGGCTCTTGTCGGCAGGATGGGCATCACGGCGGCTGCGCGTCGCGTAGGCCCGATCCTACAATCGCGGCGGTCGAGCCTGAACGCAAAGACGCCGCTGCGGTAGCCTTTTCGGATTTAAACAAGGAAACAGGCAATGAAAGTCCTTGTCCTCGGTGCAACCGGCCTTATCGGTACCGCCGTCACGAAAGAACTGTTACAAGCTGGTCACGAGGTCACAGGCCTTTGCCGCTCCGAGCGGTCGGCGATACAGCTTCAGTGTCTAGGGGCAACGCCGCTTCTAGGCGACTTGAGGGATCCTGACCCTTGGGCGGGCGTAGTAGAGGAAATCGACGGCATCATCCAGGTCGCCGCGACTTTCGAGAAAGATATGGGCCCAGTCGACGGGCGCGTTCTGGCGGCTTTGATGCAAGCGGCGAAAAAAGCCGGCTCCCGACCACGGTTCATCTATACCGGCGGCTGCTGGCTTTATGGTGAAACCCTCCATGAGATCGCGACTGAAGATAACCCGTTCAACCCTTTGCCCGGGTTCTCCTGGATGGTTGAGAACGGAGAGTGGCTGGCGGCCTCGTCTGCCTTTTCGACAGCAATCATCCACCCGGCCATGGTCTACCATGCCGGCGGTGGTGCATTCACCCGGTTCATGTCGAATGCTCACAAAAACGAGCCGATCGAGGTCTGGGGAGACGCCGGGATTCGCTGGCCGCTGGTCCATCGCGACGACCTGGCCAGCGCCTACCGGCTGTTGCTGGAGCGCCCGGACTTAACCGGCCATTTCAACGCCTCCGCGCAGGTCGGAGAGAAGGTCGGTGACATTGCTGCCTGGTTTGCCGGTGCACCTGGCATTGCCATCAAGGCACCTGAAGAGGCAGTCGCGGCTTATGGCAAGCTGGCAGAAGGGCCGATGCTCGACCAGCAAATGTCATCTGCAAAACTGCGGAACGCTTGCAATTGGGAGCCGCGCCACATTGATTTCCGGAAATCTGGAATTCCCAAATCACGACCATAAAGAAAGGAAGAGACGCATGTCGGAACGAAACTTTCAGGCCCGTGCCATTGGCGAGATCGCCATCAGGTGCATTGATCTTGACGCTATGGTCGCATTCTATCGCGACGTGATCGGGCTCGAGCCACTTAACGACCCGGAAAACGGCCGTATCGTGTTCCTCCGCATTGCCGAAGGTTTTGCCGGGCATACTGCGATACTGGCCCTGTTTAACCATGATGTTGAGGGCGCAGGCCAGACCCGCGGCAGCGCAAAACCGCCTAAAACCGGCCCTGCCTCATCGCTTCACCATCTTGCATTCAGCCTGCCTTGGGAGGAACAGGATGCGGTAATGGCCTGGTACGAGAAACTTGGGCGCGACTACAATGTCGAGTACTTTGACTGGGTCGGCTGGCGCGGTGTCTTCACTTTCGACCCCGACGGCAACACTGTTGAACTTGTCGCCAAAGACCCGGACTGGGCCGACCCTTCCGATCAATCGTCCGAGAAATCCGATCAGTGAACCTATAGTGAAAGCGGTCATTGGTTGAGAACTCTGCAGCGTCAGCTTCGTCCCGCATAGCGGTCATTGATGTAGGCCGCAGCCAATGACCGCTCAGAGCCCAAAGCCGACCTTAGTTGCGAGCGCAGTATTCAGAGCGATCAGCCCAATTCGCACGACAATTGTGCAAATCCTCACTAAGAAGCTACGCGCCGATGCGACTCCCGTACAACCATCGGACATTCTGTACGCTCCGCAACCGCCTGGGTAACCTCACCAAGAAGCCACTCCACACACCACTGACCCATCTCTCTGTGGGGCAGCAACACCGTCGACAAAGGTGGCGACAAATGCTGAGCGATTTCCTGATCGTCATACCCCATCACGGCGACCGTCTCGCCCGGTCGCTCCCCAAGTTCCTTGAGCGCCTCGTAGCAGCCAACGGCCGTCAGATCGTTTGCGCAGAAAATGGCGTCCGGACGCCGGTCACCCTGCATAAGCTTTAGCGTCGCGTCCCGACCGCCTGACGGCAAAAAGTTGCCTTCGACGATCAAGGATGGATCAACCGGAATGCGCGCCGCACGCAAAGCGCGCTCATAGCCCTCCATGCGCTGATCCGACGCCTCCATCCATGGCTCGCCCGAAATGAACGCAATGCGCTGGTGCCCTTCTGCGATAAGGGCAGCCGTCGCAATTTCGCCTCCTCGTCGCTCGGCTGGGACAACGGATGCGTAGCGACCGTCAGCGTCATAGCAATTCAACAAAACGCTGCGGTGTCGTGACAAGGCGTCTGGCGGCTGCACTGCGCGTGTCAGGATCGAGGCATAGATCACACCAAAGACGTTGTCACCCGACCATTTCTTCAAGATCTCGATCTCGTAATCAGGATCGCCGCCGGTCATGACGATCTCGACCACGATATTTTGCTTCCACGCTTCTTCCTGAACGCCCTCAATCGAAATCGCTGCAAATGGGCTAGTGGCAATCTCATCAAACATCAGTCCGATGACACCTTGCCCCGCGCCTTTTGGGGGTCTCCCCGCTCCGCGTGCGCGATACCCAAGTTCATCCACAGCATCCATGACGCGTTTGCGTGTTTCGCGGCTAATGCGCATGTCTTCAAGGCCGTTCAGCACAAAGGACACAGTGGACTGCGAAACCCCCGCCTTCAAAGCCACGTCTTTCATTGTCACGCGGGCTTTTGGGGCTTTTTCCTTTTCAGTCATGATGTTCTGAGGCTCGAATTTGTAAGGCTTGCATTTTGCTAATAAATATTGCTAATAATATTAGCACAAGAAGAATCGTCATCGGATCAGGGAGGAAACGATGCGGGAGGGAAGAAAGGCCTATTTGAGCCAGACTCAGGCCGCTTGGGTCCTCTTGACGCCCTTTCTGGCCACCTATGCCCTCTTCCTGATCTACCCGTTCTTTCGTGGCATCTGGATAAGTCTACACGACTGGAATCTGCTTGCGGTCGCCTTCAATCCTGACGCCAAGGAATTTGTCGGGCTCAGAAACTACGAGCGCGTCATGTGGGGCCGGAACATCACCTGGGGTTTTGCATCTCCAGTGTTACAGGCCCTTGGCCTTCTTGGCCTTGTCGCCGCCGCCTACCTTCTCCGTACAAATCGGCTGGGTCGCTTAAACGTCATCGCGCTTGCGGTGGTGTCAGCAGCTTTGGTTTTCCTCCCCGGTTTTCATCCCGGCGAAGGTGGGCGGTGGTACGACAGACGCTTCTGGCCAACGGTCGGAAATACGATCCTTTTCGTCGCCTGGGCCGTGCCGGGCGTGACGATTTCGGCAATGGTGTTAGCAGCGGCGCTGAACCGCGAAACCAAGGCAATGGGCGCATTGCGAACGCTGTTTTTCCTCAGCCAGGTTCTGTCCGTAACGGTCGTCACGCTGATCTGGCAGATCATGTTCTCACCAAGACAAGGCCTCATCGCCAATGTCATGGAGGTCTTTGGCGCATCGCCCATCAACTGGCTGACGGACGAGAAATTCGCCATGGCTGCCATCGTGATCGCCACGGTCTGGTGGTCGCTGGGCATCGCGATGATTCTGTTCCTCGCCGGACTTCAGGACATTTCGAAAGACATCTACGAGGCCGCCGCTCTGGACAATGCAAAAGGCATTAAGGCTTTCTGGTACATCACGCTCCCGAACCTGCGCCGCACAATCACGCTTGTCGTGGTCCTGCAGATCATCCTGCATTTCCAGGTTTTCGGGCAATCCCATCTGATGACCCAAGGCGGGCCGAACGATACTACGCAGGTCCTAGTCCGTTACATCTATCAAACCGGCTTTCGCGATAGCGAGCTCGGGCGCGCCTCAGCGATGGCTGTGTTCCTGTTCCTCATCATGGGTCTATTCTCGGTCGTTCAGTTCATCGTAGGTCGGGAGAAGTCGTGATGAACAAAGGATATTATTGGCTGATCATCGCGCTCTCGATCCCGGCTTTTCTCTGGCTGGTTCCGACCCTTTGGATGGTCTCGCTAAGCTTCCAGCCAAATGAAGTCTTGGCGCGTACGACTTCGACCACATTTTTTGGTCTGATCCCCCTTCCTTTCACGGCCGAGAACTACTCCGCCCTGTTTGCATTTGGCCAAACACCCTGGTGGTTCCTGAATTCGGTCATCGTCGCGGTTGGCATGACGCTCGGTGTCCTCGCGGTTTCGACCACAGCTGGATACGCACTTGCCCGGCTCGAATTTCCATTCAAGAAAATGATCGTTGTAATCTGCCTTATCGGCCTGATGGTCCCCGAGCAGGCCGTCTTCATTCCGCTTTATACGATGTTCGCGGACTTCGGCTGGCACAACAGCTACCACGCGCTGATCCTGCCCCGCATGGCTGTGCCCATCGGCGTGTTCTTGATGATGCAGTTCTTTCAGGCTATCCCGAAAGACATCGAAGAGGCCGCGCGCCTGGACGGCGTCGGCTGGCTCAAGATCTTCTGGTACGTCATGCTCCCGCTCGCGCGCCCTGCTATGATGACGCTGGCGATCCTGACATTCCTCTATGCCTGGAACGACTACCTCTGGCCGCTCGTCAGCGCGCAGCAACGCGATTACTTCACGATCACCCTGGGCCTCGCGTCCATTCAATCGAACTTCGCACAATCGGAAGGACTGGGCCGCGTTATGGCCTCGGGCGTCATTGCCTCGCTTCCGGTCGTCATCCTGTTCCTCATCTTCCAGCGATACGTGGTTCAAGCCATGACCGTCGGTGGATCGAAGGGCTAATTTTCACGCACATTGGGAGGAAACAAATGAAACATGTGCTTCTAACAGCGGCAGCCGCCGCTACTCTCGCCTCAGGCGCGCTTGCGCAAGAGGTTACACTGGGCCGCTTCTTTGGCGCCTGCGAAGATGCGGGAACCGACACTACGTCAAGCGTCGGCGAGGCCTGCATCATTCAGTCGATCATCAATGCGGCGGATGCCGAAATAGATGGTGTGTCTATTACAACGTTGCCGACTGACTGGGGTAACTACTACGACCAGATCAAGGCTGCCTTTGCGGGCGGTACACCGCCGGACATCTTCGTCATGCACCGTCACCGGATCCCCGAGTTTGCGGGTCTGGGTGCCGTTGCCGAGATTTCAGGCGACCTTGAAGCGGTGGGTATCGACGCTTCCGATTGGTCCGCAACCGCGCTTGACGCAGTCAGCTTCAACGGCGGCATCTACGGCGTTCCAATGGACTTCCACGCCAACCTCTGGCACGTCAACATGGACTTGATGGCCGAAGCGGGCCTTGTGGAAAACGGTAAGCCGGTCCTGCCATCCACACCCGAGGAACTGATCGCTCATGCGCAGCAACTGAAAGATGCAACCGGCAAAGACTATCTTGCCGCCGACTTCGCGCAATTTCCGCTTGGCGTGCGCACCGTGCTGGCACTGCTTTGGCAGCAGAACGGCAATATCTTCACGGACGACGGCACGGCGACGATCAACACCAATGAGGCTAAGAACGCTGTCACGGCGATCACTCAGTTGTTTGATGCAGGTCTTGCCAATCCCCAGTTGAACTATGCCGACAGCCAACAGGCCTTCTTGAACGGCGAGTCCGCCATTCTGGTAAACGGCACATGGGTCGTGGACTTCTATACGGCAGAAGCCGCGAAGGAAGAGGTGGGTCTCGACAACTACTATGTCGCCGACTTCCCAACTCTGTTTGACACCGGCGCAACCTGGGCGGACAGCCACATGTGGGCCATCCCATCGACTGTGGACGGCGAACAGAAAATGGCAGCTCTGAAAGTCCTTGCCTTTATCAACGACCACAACATCGATTGGGCACGCACAGGACACATGGCAGTGCGCACATCTGTTGTGGAAAGCGAGGCATATACATCACTGCCACACCGCGATGAATACGCGGGCACAGCGGCCATCGCAAAGGACACTCCCCCATCCGAGCGCTATGGCGCAATTCAGGATGTTCTGAACCGTGAGCTACAGGCGATTTGGCTGACTGGCAAAGACGTTGAAACGGCTCTCGCCGACGCGGAACTTGAGGTCCAGGACCTGCTGGACCGCTAGAGCAATAGCCTGCCCGGATCACACCCGGGCAGGCTTCCAAAACGGGGAAGAATGTCATGGACCGCTGGACAACATCGCAGGTCAAAGCCTGGTGGGATGCCAAGCCTTGGATTTGTGGCTTTAACTTCCTGCCTTCAACGGCCGTCAACTTTCTCGAAATGTGGCACCGCGAAACCTTCGATCTGGCCACCATCGAACGCGAGCTTGGCTGGGCCGGTAACATTGGCTTCAATGCCGTTCGGGTCAACCTCCACACACTGATCTGGGAGAACGACCGGGACGGTCTGATCGAACGCCTCGGCGCATTCATGGACGTCGCGCGGGCTCACGGAATGGAAACCGTACCCTGCCTTTTTGACGACTGCGGCTTCGGCGGCATCGAGCCTACCTACGGCCCTCAGCCCGACCCCGTCCCGGGTATCCACAACAGTCGGGCCGTCGCCTGTCCGGGGCGCGATGTGGTGGTTGATCCAACCCAAAGGCCGATGCTGGAAGCCTATGTACGCGACCTGATTTCGACCTTCCGGACCGATCCACGGATCGCTTTTTGGGACATCTACAACGAGCCGGGAAACCGGATGGAGTTCACCAGCGGCGGGTTTTCTCGGTATGGCGGAGATCTTGACGTCCATTCAATGTCCCTCATGACAAGCGCCTTTTCGTGGGCGCGCGACGAAACACCTGTGCATCCGCTGACCGTCGCCGCATGGACGACGCCGCTGCCCGGCGAAGATGCGCACCCTTACCAGACCGAGATTGACCGGGCCGCACTTTTGCACTCGGATATCATCACCTTCCATGCCTATTGGAAGGCCGATCAGGTCGCGAGGTTCATCGACTTTCTATCGGTTCTCGACCGACCCATGCTTTGCACAGAATGGATGGCCCGGGCGGTGGACAGCCGCATCGAAGATCAACTCGAACTTTTTCACGACCGCAAAGTTGGATGTTTCCAATGGGGTCTTGTTCAGGGCCGCACCCAAACCCACCTTCCATGGCCCGATGATCTGGTAAGCGCGCACGGGGGCTCAACTGATCGCGACATCTGGTTTCACGACCTCCTCCATCCAGATGGCAGGCCTTTCGATCCTTTCGAGATCGAGAAAATCTCAACTCTAACTGGCAAACAGCCCGGTCGAGACAGAAAGAAGGCGTGAGCCAGCCTTGGCAGAAGATGGAACGAGCGAATCCTATTTTTGAGCGCGATTACGGACAAAGCAAGAAATGCCATTCTGATTGAGATCCTCAATCGGTTCCGAAAACCACCATGTCTGCTTCGTCCGCAAAGCGGACCTTGATGCGCCTCAGAGCGAATGCCAGTACTTGGCCCAGAGGGCTCAGAACCCGCCGCAATTCGCTGCTTTTTTGACCGGAGCTTCTCTCAAATAGAACATTAAATGGGCAAAATCACTTTATACAGATGCACGAACCTCTATGCAGGTGAATAAAGGAGAATAATTCAATGCCTATAAAGCTTTTCGCAATGATGCTAGCCGGAAGTCTGTTTGCCGCAGGTGCGGCTGTCGCTTGCCCCAATTACAACTTGTCCGGTGAAAGCTATGAGGTTTCGGGTAGCTACCTTTACTCGCCTCGCTCACTCACTGTCCGAGCGGGCGGACCACATTCTATAACTGCATGCGGCATCAGACCGAATACCGACCGGGGACGGGGCTACGTCACTGAAGCGCCTGATTTTACGATCCATTTGAGCGGTATGAGTGGGTACTCACTGGTAATGAGCGTTGAAAGCGAATGCGACAGCGTTTTGCTGATCAATACCGGAGCGAAAAACTGGTACTATGACGACGATGACAATGGTGCTTTAGATGCTCGGATTTCTCTAAGCCGTCCGTCAAACGGTTGGTTGGATATTTGGGTCGGAACCCATGATGGCGCAGTCTGTGATGCGCGTCTGGTGCTGGAAACTTTCAATAGGTAGGACAATTGGTGGTCGCGGTCGACGCGAGCCGGAGGCTCGCTGATTCCACCGCCAATTTCAGCTTCGCCAATAATTCGCCCGTCGCTTCCGAACTGCTGCGGGCGGTTATCCGGCAGACGCCGCTTCACTGCGGAACACTTTGCGCTGTTTCAGACCAAAGGTGCTGCAAACACGGAGTTTCAAATCGCAACTCTATTCTCCCACAAAGAGTAGTCCCATCGAAACGCAAATAAGAATCCAGAATGTCCTAGATGCGCATGCCGTGAAGGCCGCAAACAGCGAATACGACCGCGCGGTGTGCAGACTCGCTGTAGCCGCGGCGAGGAAGACTGTCTGGGATTGCCTTGACGGCACGGATCCAAATGTCGATGAAAAAATGCTGGTTCAGAAGTTGCTGGACCTGCACGCCAGTTATTATGATCCGGACGGAGAATATACGTCCGGAAAGGGTACGATCGGCGATCTGATCGCTGACATTTGTGGTGCTTTAAAAAATTGCGATCCATGAACATGCCAGAGATGTGGAGAGCAGTTTGATGCGCGGGATGCCTCGTTGGAATGACCCACGTTCCAATTTCCGTTTTTGCAAAGACTGACTGGCCTCAAGCCCCGGGTTTTGCAGAGTTACAAAAAATAGGCCAACATCCGTGAAATCGGGAAAGAAGGGAAATTTCGTGTATTTTCGAGCTCTACTTGCTTGCGCTTTCGCTATGGTAGCCACAGGCGCGTACGCCTCATGCCCGAAACCCAACATTTTACCGTCTGCGGTGGGTTGGGAGGTGAAGAAACAGGATGGCTTCTGGATTGCATATTCGGACGTCTACCCGGGTCTTGAAGTGCCTCTGCATATGGCGTCGCCAAGCCAGCCGGAGATCTACGAGTTCGTAACCCTGCCGCGCTATCAAAACCGCATTGGACTGTTGCAATATTTTGCCGGAGAGCCCGGGACCTCCTACTTGGTTACCCTGGTTCACAACGCTATCGTGGACTTGAGCACCCTGACCGTGATCGGTGACGCAGCATTCACTGAAGACTGTGTGCGCACCAAATGGACCTGGCATGACAACAGAGTCGACACCGATACTGCCTATGGGCTCGAAGTGTTCGACTTGAGCCGGTCTCCGGAACCGGTCATGCTGGATTTTGATACAGACCACGGCACTTGCAGCACTGGGTTCCAAGTCAATGATGGCGGAGCGAAGTTACACGCCGGGCCTAGTGAAGAATTTCCAGTCGTCGCCATCTTAACCGCAGGGATAGTGGTCGCCGGATGCGATCATCGGGACGGCTGGGAAGGTATTATCGAAGGGCAAGACGAGACCTGTAGCGTTGGAATTTCGGTCCCTGAGCGGATACCCTACACTGGACCCTGCCGCAGCGGTTGGATCGACCAAAGCCTGGTGACGCAAATCTACGGGTAGAGCCCTTTAACAAAACTTTCAGTGTGAATTTGCTTGAGTGTCTGTCGTCAGAGTTTTGGAACCAATGGAGGCCTAAACTGAGAGAGTGTTCGGCTCATCTGGTTGGTTTGTTTATCAGACTCCGCGATCATCAACGAATCCGTCCCATGCCGTATGGCGGCTTTGTCCGCATTGTGGTCATTGGTGCGCGGCGCAGCGAATGACGGCTTTGAGCCCAATGCGGACATTTCCCGCCACCCTCGGCTAGGTTTTCAAGTGTGTCAGCGCTCTCAGTGGAAATTATGGAAAAAATCTCTCGAAAATCGAGTTTAGTGCAGCCTAAGAGGCTTTTGCCTATGACTCAAATATTTTGCCGAGGCTACATGAAGCCAGGATAGATATTGAGGGTAAGCAGCCGTGTATTAGCTTTGACATCACCACAAGAACTACTATTTGGCCTCAAGATGCAATGATGCATTCCGTGAAAAGCCTGGGACGGAAGTACTGCTGATGAAAAAGCCAAAAGCTGAGAATTCAAATAGATTGGTTACCGCAGCCCGTTTTCGGCTAAGCCTTATTTCACTGGTGGCATGCCTTTTTTCCATGTTCCCTCAGCAGATGGTTTTTGCGCAAGACAGTGTGGAGACAGCACCGAAAGACTTCGCAGAAATTCTAGCGGATTCAGTAACTGCGGGCGTCGTCGACGAAAGTACCCGTGATCCGGTTACGGGCCTGTCCAGTGAGCTGCTTGACCCGGCTATCTTGCCCTCAGAGCTCGAACTCAGACTCATTCCATTAACCAAGAGCGAACTTGAGATTTTGGCTCCCGCGTGGCTGGAAATCGTGCGCGCCAAGACAGAGAGCGTCATGGCCGCACAAATCGCTATATCCCGTACGGATGCCGATGTAGAGGACGCAGCGCGCGGAAATTTGACGGAGCTCGTTCTTGAGCGGGGCGCCCTTTTTGACAAATACAGCAAGGTCGTTTCGGCTTGGGAGAAGAAGGGCGGGGATGCGCAGCTCATCTCAGAATATCGCGCATACAGATCATCAGTCATCGTTGAAGAAACACGAACGTCGGACTACCAGACACTATATGCAGAGGCGGTGCGTTGGCTTGTCGACCGCGACGGTGGGATCGCCGTGGCAATCAACTTAGCGGTTATTGTGGGGTCTCTGCTGGCGCTTCTTATTTTTGCAGCGACGATCCGCAGATTGGCACGCGGCTGGCTTGGGCACGTCCCCAACCTTTCAAAATTGCTTCAGGCTTTTATCGTAACGCTGATTTATTGGTTGGTGCTCGCGATTGGCCTTATGGTCGTTCTTTCCGCACTTGGTATCGATATCTCTCCAGTTTTCGCACTGATAGGTGGCGCGTCCTTCATCCTTGCTTTTGCTTTTCAAGATACGCTCGGAAATCTGGCCAGCGGCCTTATGATCATAATCAACCGTCCGTTCGACGAAGGGCATTACGTAGATATTGGCGGTGTCGCGGGAACGGTCAAATCAGTGAGTATTGTAGCGACGACTGTTATTACTCCAGACAATCAGGTGATTGTCATCCCCAATAAAAATGTCTGGGGCAATGTCATCACCAACGTGACGGCGAGCAAGACAAGACGCGTTGATCTTGTTTTTGGCATATCATACGAAGATTCTATCCCGGAGGCATTGAAGGTAATTGAGAAAGTAACACGGGCGCATCCGCTCGTCCTCGACGATCCAGAAATTGTCATACGCGTTCATGAACTTGCCGACAGCTCGGTAAACTTTATCTGCCGTCCTTGGACGAAAACTTCTGACTACTGGGCGGTCTACTGGGACCTGACGCAACAGATGAAGGAGGCGTTTGACGCCGCCGGCATTTCGATCCCTTACCCTCAGCAGTCCTTGCATATTCGCTCTGACACGTAGTTGGGGTGTCGCTCCATAAATTCTACTCCCATTTTGCACCCGTACTGCGCCAGATCTTTTCTTGGGCGTCCCAAACGCTGGCGACAACGCAGGGCGTTGGGTTGGTACCCTCACATTGCGAGCCATGCACATCCGCAAGAAGCACGCGGAATGGGCCAGTGCTCGCCATGTCCCATCCCTGATTGAGAAGCGAAAACAAACGCTCCTCGACCAAGAAGTGAGACATGCAACCACCTGTCCCGCAATAGAGCGACACAGCGGTAGAACAGGCAAACCCGGCTTCGTCCAAAACCCAGTCCCGCTGGATGTCTCCATCGAGATCAACGCGGTGAACGGCTCCTAATTTAAGGGCGAACTGTCCATTTTCGAAATCGGAGCATGCCTGCTGTGCGGCCTCGACTTTTTCAAGCAGCTGTGTGGGCAGCTCGGACAAGTCTTGCGCCTGTGCCGAAGCAGTGCAGAAGGCCGCGCAGATCGCACAGAAAACAACCACCCGTGCGCCTGCGCCGGCGTGACTACCCATTCCGACTATTCGGCTACCAATGTCCGCATTTCCAGACCTTCCATACGGCTCAGTTGCATTGATCATAGGTGTAATCGCCCAATTCAATCCAGTTCCGGGCCCCATCGCTGAAGACAAGAAACTCTGACCTATCTTCGCCCAGAAGAGCGACCTGAAAGCCTGCCGGCGTCTGAGAGTTACCGAAGAAGCTGTACGACGTCATCGCACGAACTGTCTCGCCATTGACGGTCACGATGGCGTCCCATTGGTCGCCCGGCTCTCCCACGATGGCATACTCGATGACCCTCTGAACGGCGCCACCTCCGCAGTAGACAATGCCTTCGGGTACCTCCACGCTTGGTGACTGAGATGCCGAAGTGCCAGAGTTGCACGCTGTGCGCAGTGATCTGACGGCTGCCGACGAGCCTTTAAGCGTGAAGATGCCATACGTGATATCTTGATCGACCATCGAGAGGTTCAGAACTGCGTTCTTCGCGATCTGGTCCAGAACAAATTCAAAGTCGCCCCGATCGAAGAAACGGACTTCGACAGGATAGTTGTCGGCGATCGAGATTTCGGAGTTTATTGATCCCGCCTGGAATGCGCCAACCTCCGTCGAGCCGTTCTTCATGAAGCGGAACGACAGGCCTTGCTTTGAAACGATATCCTCTGCGTCTTCATAACCCGCTGGCGCGAAGCGAACCCGATCGCATTGCAGTTCCAGCGTCATGTTGCCGTTCTGGATGAAGGCGTTGGCATTGGGCGGACCGCTGAAATTCCAGTCAGCCGTTGCAGGGGATGACATCATGATGGAGAGGAATGTGCCGGCGATTAGATGTCTCTTCATAGGTAACCTTCTTAGCAATTTAGCAATGTCTCGTAAGGCCGCTGAAAACCCTCTAAAGGGGCTAGGTCATCGGCCTACACCGCAGGTGGGCCATAATCATTCGTACCTTCCTGTGAAGGTCGGCTTAGCCACCAGATCATCAGTACCGAAAGTATGAGCTGAAGTACCCCGACAACCATCAAGCCGGTGACGCCGAGAAGGGCCGCTGGGCCTCTCAACGCATCAGGGTCGTCGGCGCCTTGCTCGAGAACTGAAAACACGGCGATGCCACTGAACAGCATGAACATAGTCGCGATGCCCAGAGCTGCAGGCAGGAGCAAGTACCAGCCTGGTCTTCCCGTGTCGTGCAAACGACGCCATCCAGCGGCAAGCATGGGTACAACAATGGCAAGCTGGAAGATCGGAGTGAAGACTTGGCTACTCTCTCCAGTTTCAGGGTTCACGCCGAAAAGTGAGGCGTCGACGATTGCCAAAACAATGCTGAAGATGATTACAAATAGCACAAACCACCAGTACTCGGACCGCACCGCGCGCCCCGAAAAAACAAAGTATTTTGCGAGGCAAGTCTTGATTGCTTCAACGAGACCCATGTGTGTTTCACTCCCCGAAAATATTGACAGATACGTCAATGATAAGAAGAAACATAACGCAAGAATTGGTCAAGCCGCATAATAATCTGCACCTGCAATGGACCGCTATGTTCGCACAGCAGTGATTCAAGCGTAATTGCTACTCTGCTCCGCAGCGAACGGATACTTTGTCCCGCAACTCGGTCATTCGTGCACGCCGCAGTGAATGACTGTATCGAGCCCGAAGCAGTCGTAGCTTTCTTCCCCTGCCTCACTTTATCAACTCCCAGTCTCACAAGCAGAAGGAGAGAAGTTGTGCCAAGTAATTCGCTTTTCTGAATGCTCTTTTTGGGAGATCAAGATTTGATCCTGATCAACGTTCGAGAAAGTCGCTTGCGTAGTTTATCATCATGAAAAATGTCCGCGCGATACTCGTCTGTTTTTGGGCATTGGCGAATGCCGCATCTGCCGACAATACACTGGTGTCGCTTGAAGAGGATGTCCCATTCGGAGCATTGCCACAGCAGACTCTCGATATCTATTTTCCGAAAACGGCGACGTCGAGCACACGAGTACTTGTTTTCTTTTACGGGGGCGGATTCACGAAGGGCAGCAAGGCGAATATCCGTAGATTGGGGCAATCATTCGCAAGCAAAGGGACGATAGTGGTTGCGCCCAATTATCGCCTCTACCCCGAAGTGGCTTTCCCAGAATTTGTGCAAGACGCCGCTTTGGCGATATCCTATGTGTGGCGAAGCTTGCGCGACGAGGACGGTCGCCCTCGACCAATTGTTATTGGTGGTTGGTCAGCCGGTGCCTATATTTCTGCCTTGGTTGCTTATGACGATAGATATCTTGAGGCAGCGAGTGGTTCGCAGGTAGTAGTAAATGGATTCATTGGGTTAGCAGGTCCCTATCAGGGAGGGCTTTGTTCCGGACAGAGCTGTCCGCATATCTTCCCGAAGGAAACCAAACTCGATTGGTCGGTTTCACGCTTTGTAGATCCCACCGACCCTCCCATGCTTTTGGTGCGAGGCACGCATGACATGTTTGTTGACGCTAGCAACCTCACCAAAATGGCGGCGGCCGGGGAAGCAGCGGGTATAGGTGTGTCCACTTTAGTGGTTAGGAACGCATCTCATGAGGACTTAATTTCAGAGTTGCACGAGTCGGATTCTCTCGTCCGAACGGCAGTAGATGCTTATCTCAGAGAAGTCGTCGGCGACTGATTGCCACTACGAATGGCAGCTTCGTCCGCGCAGCGGTCATTGGTTCTTTCTGCAGCGAATAACTGCTTCGAGCCCAAAGCGGACGGATCGAAAACCGGGCAACTTCACTTCGATTTGCGCTAAGTCAACAACCGCTTCAGCAATTTTGCCTAGATCGCTTAGCACAACTTACACTAGCGAGGGAGAGGTAAGAATGTTGTCGCGGCTCTTTCAAATCAGCTTCATCGCATGCCTTTCTGCACTGGTCGGGACAGCCCATGCTCAACAGGATCAAGACAAGAACGAACTGGAGATGGTCTATATCGGTGCTTCTTGGATGCAGCACGCAGCCAACCTATTCTCGCAACAAGCTGCAAAAGACCTTGGCGTAAAAGTGAACTTCTGGCAGCGCAATACTGGTGGTCAAGTCGCGATTGCGACGGCAAAGCTTGCGGCTGGTGGTCAATGGGACATCGTCGATGATGCCGACATTATCGTCATAATGATAACCGGCAATTTTGGGCGTCGAGTCGGTTACTGTCTGGATACCCCCAGCGAAAACCCTTTCAGTGAGGCACCTGAGGACTTGAGAGAAGATGTTGAAGAGTTCCTAGCGGAATTGGACCGAAACGTTGATCTTACCAAGACGATGGTGAGGATTGGCCTGCCAGCTGTGAAGCCGCATTTCCGATCGCAATGGGTCGAGCGCGACAATGTGAGTGAGTGTAGTAAGGCTTGGTCCGCTCTCTTGAATCAATGGAGAGAAGTCGCGGCGGACTACAGGATACCGGTCATCGATGTGACGCGCGCGTGGAACGGTAGCGATGCGACCGCTGCCTCTCCCGAGGAGTATTTCGTATGGGATCGAACTCACCTGAACGAGCAAGGCGCCGAGGCTGTTGCCGCCCTTATTCGAGCTGAGGGCTATGCGCCCCTCTCACCTTAGCGACGACGGCTCTGTGCACGTTACCTGCCAGCTACCGTCGGCGTTAGATTTCTAGCCGAGCTTCAGCTTGGATCGGTGTGCGCCAATTGATTCTGGTCGGCATGACGTTCTTGGTGTGAACGGCTTGTCTCGCAACTCGGTCATTTGTGCTCGACGCAGCGAATGACGACTTAGAGCCCGGAGCGGCCATCTGTTCCATGGACCAAGTCACTTCAGGAATTCGCTTATAATTCTCGGCGGATACACACTGGACCACCCGTTATTCAAGAACACAAAACTTGACCATCGACCTATCGATCGATGGATACATTTTGCACCGCCCATGAGACCCTAGCGCAGCACAACCACTTCGATCGGACTGAACAGTTGAGACTGAGAAAACTGGTTTAAAAAGTGCCGCAAACGAGCAACGGTGGCGCATTTTGTCGATCAAGAAATTTGGCATATATTGTGGATTTGCACTCTTGAGAATACCAGATCAGCTAAATTGAGGCTGTAATAACAAAAGTCGAGTGAGGGCTAAAAAATGAACAAAATGAACAATCTATTTGCAGCAGCAGTGTCTGCTGCGATTATGTTACCTGCCGCAGACAGCGCGTCCGCTGGCTCAACAAATCCGAGCGAAAACACTACAAACCTTGAATTCGCAGAAGTACTTCGTATTCGCCTGCCATATGGTCTATGCGAATTCGAGACGGTTGTGCCGGGTTATGTTGTGGATAAGCTAAGCGCACGCGGCGACTGGAACACTCTTGTCATCTATATGCTGAAGAATTGTCCTGCGCTTGGCTTGCCGCTTGCAGACACAACGACTGCGTCGATTTCCCAGACCGTGGCGGACGATTCTGGGGACGGCTCCAGTTCAGCCTCCGATACTCAATCCGGACCCGATGGCAGTTCAGATGATACCCTAGGCACCGGTGGCACTGACGGAACCGACGATGATGATGGCGATAACGGCCACGGTAACGACGCTGATGGGCACGATGACAGCAACCCAGGCAAAAAAGCTGAATGACAATCAGGCTTGATTTTTGGGGGCGTCAGCCCCCGAGAACGCCACCTGCGAGAACGGCCAACCATTGGCTGGGCGAGTCAGGGTTTTGCATCCTTAGGAAGGTGTAGCCGGTCTCTTGCCAGCCAAGGATACTGTTCGTAACGTTGTCCAGAATATAATCACCCGCATCTATCCTAAGCACCAGCACCGCGTGCGGGTTATTGCGCCGATCCAGTACGGTGGCAATCAGAAGTTTTTCTGCGGCGATCCCTTTCGAGATCAAAGCTTGCTTCTTTGCAAGGGCGAAGTCTTCGCAATCTCCGCCGCGCGCTGTTGGAAGCGCCCAGTATTCGCTGCGATTATACTGAACCTCGTCTGTAACTTCGCGGGTTTGCCGATTGATAATTGTATTCACCGTTTGGGCAATAGTCAGCACCTCGCGCCCAGTGGATGTTGCGCGCCCGCTTCTAGTACATGCCCAGTCATATCGAACACAGACATCGGAGAACCCGTTGGGCTCATCCACTCTGTGTAGGGCCTCAAGATGAGGTCGTTTGCCAGACGCGTGTGCAGGGGCCAACGGTGTCATCAGCGCAAGACAAAGCGTAAAGCCCACACGAAGAAATGCGGGTGAACCGCTCTCTGTCCATGAATATGAAAAGCCCCTAAACCACATAAGGTTAGCTTGATTTGGGAAAGTGGGTGTAATTGGTCCGAGTTTAGGCCAATTTGAGGCGATCTTGGTCGAATTGTGGCGGTGAAAAGTTCTGCTTCAAGAGCCGCAGAACCTTGTCGATGGCACAGTCAGATCCGAAAGCCCGTTCCAGCACAGGCATGAAAGCTGTTGTTCGATAATTGCTGCGATGCGACTTCAGGGCGATGTATGAATGGCCTTTCTAAGCCGCCTGTGTCCCGTTCAAGAGATGCCGAGAATGGCGGCTCCGTCCGCAGATCAGACATTGGAAACCCATCTTTTGGTGCACCTGCAGCGAACGGCAGTTTCGTCCCGCATTGTGGTCATTGGTGCTTACCGCAGCGAATGGCCGGTTAGAGCCCAAAGCGGACACTAAATAACTCTCTGGATGCCAGACTTGGCGGACGTTTCCCTACACTAACTTTGAGAAGTCTCTGCGCTGAGGGACAACATTGAGGTCGATTTGACCAGCTCAAGACCTCACGCGCACGCACGGCGTGATCTCGCGGTAACGCGTGAATTGCGCATGCTACACCCCGATCTCCAGGTCGATTGGCTGGCTCAGGACCCGGTGACGCGTTTCCTCGGCGCCAATGACGAAAGCATCCACCCGG
>NZ_FXXQ01000015.1 GCF_900184815.1 Boseongicola aestuarii
CATGCGCCACTATGAGGTGAATGCGGCAGCCTCGGCGCGACGCGGCTGACCCGCGCCATCAGATGACAGCCGCCAAGTCCCCTCCACTGCATCTGCGCATCAAACGGATGCTGGAAACCCTGAGCGGTGGCACGGAACAGATCCTGATGAACGAGACCCGAAAATCCTGGGTGTTCTTGACATCGCTGCATGCCTATAAGCTTAAAAAGCGCTTCCGCGACGACCTGCAGGATCTGACCAGTCTGCGCGCGCGGCTCGACAATGCGTTGGTCGAGGTTGACCTGAACCGAAGGTTGGCGAGGTCGATGTACCTTGGCGTTGTGAAGCTGTGCGAACATGAAAACAAAACGCTGAATTTGGACGGACTGGGCCGGACCATTGACTGGCTGGTCAAGATGAAGCGCATATCTGCCAATCATATGCTTGATGAAAGAATCACGGCCTTACCGAACGATCCCGAAAAGTGGGGTCCAGCGGTCGATCGCCTGGCGGAAATACTGACGGATTTCTACCAAACCGCACCCCGGTCCAATTTGAGGGCCGAGGAGCTTTCGATACTTCAAAAAAATCAGCAGGATCAAAACGAGACTGTGCTGTTTGACCCGCTCTTTACTGCGCACCAAGCCCGCTTTTCTGCGGTGTTGACGGCCTATAACACTGTTTTTGAGTGGTTTTTGTCTCAATATGACACGCGCGCCGCGCAGGGTTGGATCCGGGACTGTCCTGAACCGGGACCGCACCGAATTCGACGGCTATTTCGTCCTGATGCCGGACAACAACGCCTCCGAACGCTGGTTCGTGCCGGGTGACCCGAATACCACGGACGATGACGTTTACATGGCCGAAGGCGCGCTTCCGGCTGACGCCGAGCAAATGGACTATCACGCCATCTATGCCCGTTTCGCGGTCGAGGACGCGGCGAAATTCTTCTTCGAAGCTTCTGATACCGCGGCCTTTAACGCACACATGGACGCTGTCGAACAGACCGAAGGCTACGGCCAGATCGACGCGCGCCTGCAGAAGATCTGCGATGAAGCCAACAAGAACGAAGATATCGAAGTTTATGCCATCGGCTTTGAAGCCCCGCAGGCCGGTCTTGACGCCATGAAGGGCTGCGCAAGTTCGATCGGTTACTACTTTGACGTTGACGGAAAAGGTATTTCAAAGGCTTTCGACTCGATCGCTGGCCAGATCGCAATGCTGAGGTTGACCCAATGATCCGCTCATTCCTGAACACGCTTCGCCGTTTCAACAAAGGCCAGGACGGCAACGCGACGATCGAATTCGTCATCTTCTTCCCGGCCCTCATGACTTTGTTCCTGATGGGATTCGAATCCGGTTACTACATGCTGCGCAACGTGATGCTTGAACGCTCGGTTGATATCTCGATCCGCGATGTGCGCCTCAGCAACAACGCGCTTCCGGACTTCGAAGATCTAAAAAAGACGATCTGCAAGAACGCACACATCCTCGCCGACTGCGAGGACTCGATCCAGATCGAGCTTCAGCCCGTCGCCACCAAACCCGGAGAGGTCGCCAAACTCCGCGCGAGCACGCTTTGCCGCGATGTGACCTCCAAAGAGGACCCGTTGGATTTCACCACCTACGATATCGGCACCCAGAACCAGATGATGCTGGTCCGGGTTTGCGCGCTGTCCAAACCGCTCTTCCCCTCGACCCGCTACAGCGCGGGAATGGTGAAGGATATGGCAGGCAACTACGCCATCGTCGCCACCGCCGCCTTCGTCACCGAACCGGGCGCGCGGGCCGCGAAAGTCAAGGACACCACATCCGGAGCAGGCGAATGAGACACTTCCTGAAAACATTCCTGCGCAGCGAGACCGGTAGCCAATCAGTCGAAGCCGTATTTGCCTTCCCGCTGGTCGCGCTGTCGATCATCATGACCCTGACGTTCTGGGACGGATTTCACACCAAAACCGTCAGCCAGCGCGCAACCTATACGATTGCCGATATGCTTTCGCGCGAAAAACAGGCGATCGACGCAGACTATCTCACCGCGATGCACGAGCTTTACAGCTTAGTGTCCAGCGAGGAATCGGGCACCGCGCTGCGCGTCAGCGTCGTTGAATTCTTCGTAGACCCCGACACCGCCGAAGAGACGCTTTCGCTACAGTGGTCCGAAGGCGTTGGCGGACCGAAAGGCTTCAGCGACATCACGCAACTGGAAGCGCGCGTGCCACTCATGGCGTCCGGCGATCAGCTTATTATCGTCGAGAGCTTTCAGGACTGGACACCGCACTTCAACGTCGGGCTTGGTGCCATGAGGTTCGACGATGTCGCCATCGCACGCCCGCGCTTTGCTCCCAAACTGATCTGGGACGACGGCACGATCCTGATCGAAACCTCAAGCTGAACGCCGCTCTTTGCGCCTGTCCTCAAGGTATGGGCGCAGCACGGCCATCACATCGACCTGTGCCCCAAGGCGCGACGCCAAAAGGAACACACCGCCGAACTTGCGCTGCAAAAGCAGCACATCAATTGGCAGCGGCGGCGGGACGAACTCGTCTTCTGCCAACGCCGTGCCTTTCGCCTGCATCACGCGAGACAATTCGGTATCCGAGAAATCGAACTGCCCGGACCTGCCCAACGCGCCAAACACCGTGCGGATCATATCCACGATCGCTTCGCGGTGAGCAGGCTTGCTGTCTTCGGTCACAAACCCGATCTCGTGGATGATCGCCTCAATCGCGACACGATCGTCCTCGACGCCCGCCGCAATCAGACGCGCGTATTGATCGACCACGTCGGGCGCGATCTCGCGGGTTGCCCCAAAGTCGAGCAGCGCGATCCTGTCGACCGCTGCGTCATAGAGATAGTTGGCGAAGTTTGGGTCGGTTTGCATCACGCCAAAGGTGAATAATTCCCGCAGCGTCAAGTCGATTAGATCGCGAGCAACCTGATTACGCACCGCGTCGGGCGCGTTGCGCGCCGCCTCGACCGGCGCACCCGCCACGAAACTCATCGCCAGAATGTCCGAGGTCGTCCAACGTTCCTCCAGCCGCGGCACGACAAACCGCGGCGCATCCGCCAGCAACGCCCCAAAGCGCGAAAGATGCGCCCCCTCGCGCTGATAATCCGTCTCCTCGTGAAGCTGCTTGCGCGCCTCGTCAAGGTAAGGTGCCAGTTCGAACCCGCCGGGCAACAGACCCGACATCCGCATCAACAAACCCACATTCGCAACATCACTGTCGATACTTTCGGCCACGCCGGGATATTGCACCTTGATCGCCAGTTCTTCGCCGGTTTTCAGTCGCGCGCGATGCACCTGCCCGATCGAAGCCGCCGCAATGGGGCGGACGTCAAAGCTTTCAAACGACCGCAGCCAATGCTCCGGCCATTGCGCGTTCAAAACTTGCTTCAACTGCGCGGGCGGCATGAAATGCGCGTTATCCCTAAGCCGCGCCATGATCTGCGCCAACTCGGGCGGCAACACATCGCCCGTGTCCATCGACATCAACTGACCAATCTTCATCGCTGCACCGCGCATCTTGGCAAGCTGATCCGCGACACGTGTGATATTGCTGGGCGTCAAAAGCAGATCCCGCATCTCTGGCCGCTGCCCCTGCCCCAGTTTGGCAAGCCCGTTGATCGCCATATTTCCCGCGATCCCCGCCGTCATCGAGCCAAGCCGTCCGAACCGCGTGAACCGCCCGGTCGGAACAGCCAAGGCGCGTGCATCTGAAGGTTTCCTGTCCATGACAGTGATCTAGCGCGCACCGTCCATGCTACAACACGCGGTCCTAACGCGCCTCGTCGTCGTCCTGATCTTCCGGCAAGCCCTTGAACCCGCGCGCCACGACGAACTTTTCAGAACTGTCCGCGCGCGATGCCGGCGGCTTCACATTGGCAACCGACTTGAAGCGCTTCTTCAACAGCGCCTGCAACGAGCCTTCCGCCCCCCCGGCCAGAACCTTGGCGACAAACGTCCCGCCCGGCTCCAGCACATCGAACGCCAGCTGCGCCGCAGCCTCGCAAAGCGCCACGATGCGCAAGTGATCCGTCTGCTTATGCCCCGACGAAGACGCCGCCATATCCGACATCACCACATCCGCACCACCGCCAAGCCAGGCCTTCACCTTGTCATCCGCGCCGTCGGACATGAAATCCAACACATGAATTTCCGCTCCCGGAATAGGCTCGACCTCTTGCAGATCGACACCCAGCACCCGACCGACCTTCTTCGACGTCCGGTCGCCCAACGCATTCACGCGCTGCACGGCCACCTGACACCAGCCCCCCGGCGCACATCCAAGGTCAACGACCCGCGCGCCCGGCACCAGAAAGCGATACTTGTCATCCAGTTCAAGGATCTTGAACGCCGCGCGCCCCCGATAGCCTTCGGCCTGTGCGCGCCGCACATAAGGGTCGTTCAACTGCCGCTCAAGCCACAGGGTCGAGCTCAGCTTGCGCCCGCGCGCAGACTTCACCTTCACGCGCAGATCCCGCGCACCGCGACCGCTGGTTTTCTTTTCCATCTGACTGTCTCCTGACCCGCGTTCGATAGCCCGCGCGCGCAACGCTCGCAAGGGATCCGACTGTGATAGTTCATATCATTCACGGCCTTGCTAAGGTTCCTCAACAGATTCGCGGATAAATGTCAGCCCATGCCCAAACCCCTCACAGACGCCGAAGAGGTCGAAGTCCTGTCCCGCGCCGACCTGCGCACGTGGCTGGGCAAGAACCACGCCCGCCAGTGCGGCGTCTGGCTGGTGCACCACAAAAAGGCCTCGCCCAACTACCTGCCGATGAGCGATATCGTCGCCGAATGTCTGGCACACGGATGGGTCGACAGTCTGGTGCGCTCAAAAGACACGCAGCGCGCAATGCACTGGATCGCACCCCGAAAACCCGGCTCAAGCTGGTCCGCAGTCAACAAGCAACTGGTCGCCGATCTCGAAGCCGCCGGCCTGATGACACCCGCCGGACGCGCGCTGATCGAGAAGGCCAAGAAGGACGGCAGCTGGACGCGTCTTGATGGCGTCGAACGTCTCGAAATCCCGGATGATCTTGCCGCAGCATTCGCAGAACGCCCGTCTGCCCGCGCCCATTGGGACACTTTCCCCAAATCCGCCCGCCGCGGGATGCTCGAATGGCTGCTAAACGCCAAAAAATCCGAAACGCGTGCCAAGCGCATCACCGAAATTGCTGAAAATGCAGAAAAAACGAAAGGTCCAACCAGTGGCGTTAAAAGGTATCACCGTCATCGCAGCACTGTCCCTGCTCACACTCGCTGCCTGCGCTTCGCTCAACGAAGACACCTGCCGCGCAGGTGACTGGGAACAGATCGGCTTTGAGGACGGCACACGCGGAGCAGGCCCCGACCAGATCTTTCGCCACGCCCGCGCCTGCAACGACTACGGCATCGCCCCAAACAAAACCCTTTGGGACAAAGGCCGCACCGAAGGTTTGAAACTCTATTGCACACCACGCGTCGCCTACGAAGAAGGCGCCGACGGCGACCGCCTGCGCCCCGTCTGTCCGTTAGAGGACCGCACGCCGCTCCTCGAGCAAAACGAGCGCGGCCTTACGTGGTATCGCTTAGGGCGCGACATCGATCAGGCCGAAAGCCGCATCTCGCGCATCAATTCGCTCTTGCACGATCTTGCCGTGGATGACCCGGGACGCGCAACATTGACGGCCGAGCGTCTGCTCCTGCGTTTGGAAATCTCCCGCCTTCGCGCCGAACGGCTGCGCTACCGATATCGTTCCTGAAAGGGGATGGTACGGGCGGCCGGACTTGAACCGGCACGGGCTTGCGCCCCAAAGATTTTAAGTCTCATGCGTCTACCATTCCGCCACGCCCGCGTAAGCTCCGTCCTAAGACGACATCATTCCGGGGGCAAGCGGGAAGCCTATAACTCTTTGCCCGGAGGCTCGATCAACAGGCTGCGCTCAGAAATCCACGGATTCAGCGCCACTGCCTCGCGCAACACCTCCTGAGCCTCGTCGTTGCGCCCAAGCCCCATCAAGGTCAACGCCTTGCCGCTGATCGCCGCCACATGGCGGGGCGACCGCTCAAGCGCCAGATCGAGGTCCACAAGTGCGCTGGCGAAATCCTGGCGAAGGAAGTTCACGAAAGCCCGCTGGTTATAGCCTTCCGCATAATCGGGGCAGTAGTCGACCAACCGATCGAACGCATCCAGCGCATCAATGAAATTGTAAGAAGCCCGCGCGGACATTCCGCGGTCCAGAAGCGCCTGCGCCTGTGCGTTGGGGGCCGTTGCCCAAAGCTCCCAAAGCTGTCCGGAAATGCCTTGTGCGGCCATTTCGTTCGGGGCGGCTTGCGCGCGCTCCAAAAGCGCAGTCGCCGCATCGGAGATATCAGGCGGCGGCGGGCAGTCCGCAAAAGCGGGGACGGCAAGGAAGGGCAGGATCAAAAGCTGTCTCATAAAACCAATGGTGTCTCAAATCGCCGCCCCGTCAAGTCACGAAACCGCCATCCTTTACTGCCTGCATCGCCACGTGGGTCGCTGTATGCGCCACATGCGGCAGGCTCGATATCCGTTCACCCAGCACGACCCGGTACCGCGTCATGTCGCTTGTGCGCACCTTCAGCAAATAGTCGAACGCCCCCGCGATCATATGGCATTCCTCGATCTCCGGCACACCCGCAACCGCCCTGTTAAACGCCGACAGAGCCTTTTCGCGCGTGTCCGTCAGCTTGACCTCGACAAAGGCCACATGATCCAACCCCAGCCGCACCGGATCAATCTGCGCGGCATAGCCCTGAATGACGCCCAGTTGCTCCAGACGCCTAAGCCGTGCCAGCACGGGCGTTTTCGACAAAGACACCCGCCGCGCAAGTTCAGTCATCGAAATTCGCGCATCCGCCGCAACGATTTCGAGAATCTTCCGATCCGTCTTATCAAGAGATAAATCCATTTTGACCTACAATTTCTGCCTATTTCAGACGAATGGAGTATGAATTATCATTCTTTGTGCCAATTCGTCCATTCATTCCCTGCTATAAAGCTCGCATGACACACACATCCCTCACCCGCTTCACCACTTATCCTGCCGAAGACAGCATCCTGTCCGAGGTCTCCGCCCTTGCGGCCCTTTCCGACGCCGACCGCGAAAGCATCTGCGCCGAAGCTGCGGACCTGGTAACGACCATCCGCACCAGCGGTCGTCCCGGCATGATGGAGGTTTTCCTCGCCGAGTACGGCCTTTCCACGGACGAGGGCATCGCGCTGATGTGTCTGGCCGAAGCCCTTTTGCGCGTCCCCGACCCCGAAACAATCGATGAGCTGATCGAAGACAAAATCGCACCATCGAACTGGGGCAAACACCTCGGCCATTCCTCGTCCTCGCTGGTCAATGCCTCGACATGGGCCCTGATGCTGACGGGCCGCGTGCTGGACGAAACCGGCCCCGGCGTCGCGGGCGCGATGCGCCAGGCCATCAAACGCCTGGGCGAACCGGTGATCCGTACCGCAGTGGGGCGCGCCATGCGCGAAATGGGCCAGCAATTCGTGCTGGGCGAGACGATGAAATCCGCCATGACCCGCGCCGCCGGAATGGAAGCAAAAGGCTACACCTACTCCTACGACATGCTCGGCGAAGCCGCTCGCACCGAAGCAGACGCCAAACGTTACTTTGCGTCATACGCAGACGCCATCCGCGCAGCGGGCCAGTCGAAAACTGGAACGGACGTCAAATCCCGCCCCGGGGTTTCGGTCAAACTCTCTGCCCTCCACCCCCGCTACGAGGTCTCGCAGCGTGACCGGGTGGTCGCTGAACTTGCGCCGCGCCTCGTTGATCTCGCCGTCATGGCAGCAGAACGCAACATCGGCCTCAACATCGACGCCGAAGAAGCCGACCGGCTGGAACTTTCCTTCGACGTCATCGAAGCCGCCCTTGCCGACGAACGCCTCGCCAAATGGGACGGGTTCGGCATCGTCGTGCAAGCCTACGGCCTGCGCGCCGCCCCCGTCATCGACCACATCTATGCGCTTGCCGAACGATTCGATCGCAAGCTGATGGTCCGCCTCGTCAAAGGCGCCTACTGGGACACCGAAATCAAACGCGCACAAATCCTCGGCCTCGACCGCTTCCCGGTCTTCACGGCCAAGGAAGCGACCGACGTCTCCTATATCGGCTGCGCGCGCAAACTGCTTGGTATGACCGACCGAATCTATCCACAGTTCGCCACGCACAACGCGCACACCGTTCAAGCTGTCCTGCACATGAGTCGCGACACCTCGAAATACGAATTCCAGCGCCTGCACGGCATGGGCGAACCCCTGCACGAAGCCGTGCGCAAACAGCACAAAACCCGCTGTCGCATCTACGCCCCGGTCGGTGCGCACCGCGATTTGCTGGCCTATCTCGTCCGCCGTCTCCTTGAGAACGGCGCAAACTCAAGCTTTGTGAACCAGCTTGTCGACGAAGATGTGCCCGCAACCGAAGTCGCCTCCGATCCGTTCAAAACAGCCCGCAAACGCCCCAATATCCCAACCGGCGCTGCGCTCTACGAACCCGAGCGCGCCAATTCGAAAGGCTGGGACATTACCGATGGCCCAACGCTGCGCCGCCTTGAAGACGCCCGCGCGCCCTTCAAAACGCATACCTGGAGCGCCGCACCAATCGTCGCCGCAGCGTCCGCACCAGGCGACCCTCTAGAGGTCCGCAACCCCGCCAACCCGGACGAGATCGTCGGCCATGTCACCACCGCCGAAGACACCACTATCGAAGCCGCCCTCGCGGCGGCAACCCCATGGACCGCCGACACCGAAGCACGCGCCGCGACGCTGAACCGGGTTGCAGATCTCTACGAACAAAGCGCCCCGGAACTCTTTGCGCTTCTCGCGCGAGAAGCCGGAAAAACCCTCCTCGACTGCGTTGGAGAAGTTCGCGAAGCTGTTGATTTCCTGCGCTATTACGCCACCCAGGCCGCTAAATGCACATCCCCTGGCGTTGGGACGGTCACTTGCATCAGCCCGTGGAACTTCCCTCTGGCGATTTTCACCGGTCAGATCGCAGGCGCCCTTGCCGCAGGTTGCGCTGTGCTTGCCAAACCGGCCGAGCAAACGCCGCTTGTCGCGCACCGCGCCGTGCAATTGATGCTGGAAGCCGGTGTTCCGGCGACCGCCCTGCAATATCTGCCGGGCACCGGAGCAACCGTCGGACGCGCGCTGACATCTGATCCACGCATCGCAGCCGTCGCCTTCACCGGGTCGACCCCGACCGCGCAAACCATCCGCCGTGCCATGGCGGAACATCTCGCCACCGGCGCGCCACTTGTCGCCGAAACCGGCGGCATCAACGCCATGATCATCGACTCCACAGCCCTTCTGGAACAAGCCGTCCGCGACGTCGTCGCCTCGGCCTTCCAGTCGGCGGGCCAGCGATGCAGCGCCCTTCGCTGCGTCTATGTTCAGGACGATATCGCGCCTGCGTTCCGCGAAATGCTGACCGGCGCGGTTGAAGCACTCACAATGGGCGACCCTTGGGATCTTGCAACCGATATCGGCCCCCTTATCGATGAGGTCGCCCGAAAAAACATCCTCAAGCACCTTGAAGACCACGACGCTAAGCCGCTGATCGCCGCGCCCAAAACCGGTACCTTCCTAGCCCCGACCCTCATTGAAGTGCCCAATGTCTCCGCCCTTCAACGCGAGATTTTTGGCCCTGTCCTGCATATCGCCACCTTCAAGGCGGATGGGCTCGATCAGGTAATTTCCGACATCAATTCAACAGGCTATGGCCTGACCTTCGGGCTGCACACCCGCATCGACAGCCGCGTGCAGGACATTGTCGAACGCATCCACGTCGGCAACGTCTACGTCAACCGCAACCAGATCGGCGCGGTCGTCGGCACCCAGCCCTTCGGCGGCGAAGGCCTGTCGGGGACCGGGCCGAAAGCAGGTGGGCCGTCCTATGTCGCGCGCTTCACGAAAGACACCGACCCCGGCGCGAAAAAAGCCCTCAACATGCCCGGTCCCACCGGCGAAACCAACCGACTGACCGAAAACACGAGGCATCCGTTCCTCTGTATCGGTCCCGGCACGGCAACAGCAGAAGAGCAGCGCCGCGCGGTCGAGAAAAACGGCGGTATCGCCATCTCCGCGCCCGACATGACGCCGGAAAAACTCGGCAGCGCCAAAAGCATCGGCGGTGCTGTCTACTGGGGCGACGAAGCGCAGTCGCGTGCCTATGCCAAGGCACTTGCCGGACGCGAAGGGGCTATCCTGCCCCTGATCACCGGCACGCCGCGCAGCTTCGAAGTCCGCCACGAACGCCACCTTTGCGTCGACACCACGGCCTCCGGCGGCAACGCAGCCCTTCTGGCAGCGGTTTCAGACACTTGACCTTTTGTGCCGAACGGGGTCCGTTCGGCGCATGTTTCCATTTCGTGATCACAACCCGTCTCGCCACACGCCCTACGTTACCTGGGCACTTATTGCGGTAAACGTTCTTGTGTTCATCAGCTACTACGGCCTGTTCAGCGATGAGCGCGCGCTGGCGAACTTCTTTTTCACCTACGGCCTTGTGCCCGCCGCCGCCGAGCCGACGACCTTCGTGACCTCGATGTTCCTGCACGGGGGCTTCATGCACCTCGCAGGCAACATGCTGTTTCTCTACGTCTTCGGCGACAACCTCGAAGACAACATGGGCCACGTCAAATACCTGATGTTCTACCTCGCCAGCGGGTTCGCTGCCGCCGGAGCCCAGTTCATGTCCGACCCAGGCAGCACTGTCCCGATGGTCGGGGCGTCCGGCGCAATCGCGGGCGTCATGGGCGGGTATCTGCTGCTTTATCCCAAAGCGCGGGTGGACGTGCTGATCATCATCGTGATCCTGATCCGCATCATCCCGATCCCGGCGTGGATCGTTCTGGGCGCATGGTTCGGCATCCAGCTTGTGCAAGGCGCTTCAATGCCGACATCGGGCGGCGGCGTCGCCTATTGGGCACACGCGGGCGGCTTTGCAGCAGGACTGGTGATGACGATCCCCGTCTGGCTCAGGCTCGGAGGCACAGACTACTGGCACCGCACCAAAGGCACCCCCCCGCACCCCGAAACGCACTATCGCCGCGTGAAAACGGGCATCCCGACAGTGCGCCGCCGCCGATGAAGCTCCAACCAGACGACTAGTGGGACGTCGATTCCGAAAACAGGTGGATCACCAGTATTCCGCCAAGGATCATCGCCAAACCCAGCAAGGCCGGCAAATCAAGCCGTTGGCCGAACACGACAAATCCGATCATCGCAATGAACACGATCCCCAGTCCGGACCAGATAGCGTAAACCAGCCCGACGGGCATCACCACCAGAGTCAGCGACAACAAATAAAAGGCAGCGCCATAAGCGGCAACCACCACCACCGACGGCACCGGGCGCGTGAACTGCTGGCTGGCCTGCAACGCAGTCGTGCCGATGGATTCGGCCAAAACGGCAAGAATGAGATAGACGAAATGAATGGGCACGGTCCCTCCTATACCGGCAAGGCCGTGGTTTCTTTCAGTTCTTCCATGACGAAACTCGCCGCCACATCCGACATATCCACACGCCGGATCAACTCCTGATACAGCGTGTCATAGGCCGCCATATCCGCCACTCGCGCATGGACCAGGTAATCAAGATCCCCCGACATCCGATACGCCGCAAGGATCGACGACATATCGCGCGTTGCAGCTGCAAAGGCTGTCAACCACTCCGGGTCGTGCCGACTGGTTCTGATCTGGATGAACACCGACAGCTTCAACCCCAGCATATCCGCGTCCAGAACGGCAACCCGACGACGAATTACCCCGCTTTGGTCCAAAGCCCTGACCCTCCGCCATGTGGCATTGCGACTGAGACCGACCGCGTCGCCCAAAGCCTCCAGACTGATCGAGGCATCGCGTTGCAATTCAAACAGTATCTTTCTGTCCAACGCATCAATCGTCTCAATCAAACCGCATCTCCTTAAATAATATCCCATCATTTAACAGATAAAGCTAAACTTTGGGAAGACATCTCACGCAATTTCGACGAAATTGAGCTCAGAACCCAAACGGAGGCACCAAATGATCACCCGCATGTTTTTCGACCACCCCTCAAGCGTTGACGAAAGCTATGGCGAACACGCCCGCTTTGCCTTCGGGTTTTCGATGAAACTCTTCGCAGCGGCTGGCGCGGCCCTGGTCCACGCGGTCATCCCTTGCCTGTTCGAAAAAACCGCCAGCCGGATCATCGCCGACCTTTACGCGCGCACCCACAATCGCGGACGCTGAGTCCTAAATCGGCCCCTCTTCCAGCACGCCGTCCGCCGACATCTGCGCGTAAAGCAACCCCTCGCGCAGACCCCGGTCGGCAACCGTCATGCGATCCGTCGGCCAGATCCGCAACAACGCCTGCAATATCGCGGCCCCCGACATGATCAAAGCCTGCCGGTCCCGCCCGATGCGCTGATCGGCGCGCCGCCCTTCGGGGCCCATATTCAGATAGCTGCGGATCACCTTGTCGATCTGATCTGACGTCATCCGCAAACCGTCCACCTTGTTGCGATCATACCGCCTCAACCCAAGATGACTGGCCGCCACTGTCGTTACCGTCCCGGAGGTGCCGACAATCTGAAACCCCTCGCGGGTCTGCTCTTCCTCATAAGGCGAAAACTCGGCAAGTTGCTCCTCGAAATACCAGCTCATCAGCGCAAACCGCGCAGAATCGCTTTCCACATCGTTGAACTGATCGCGCAACGTCGCCACCCCAAGCGGCACCGAAATCCAGTCAACCACCCGCGCAGCAGGCACATCCGGCGTCTCGTCCTGCTTGAAACCGGCGTGAAGCCGCATGATCGCGCGCTGACGCTCGCCAGCCGGAACGCGACTGAGATCGATCCAGACCAATTCGGTCGATCCTCCGCCGATATCCACCACCAAAAGCTGTTCTGTCTTGGCGGACACCAATGGCGCGCAGGATATCACTGCCAGGCGTGCTTCTTCTTCGGGTGCAATAATGTCCAGTTCAAGCCCGGCATGACGTGCGACGTTGCCAAGAAACTCAGCACCATTCTTGGCACGCCGACAGGCTTCGGTCGCCACAAGCCGCATACGCTCGACACTATGTTTCTTCAGCTTTTTCTGGCAGATCGACAGCGCCTGAATGGTGCGATTCATCGACGCCGTCGATAACCGCCCCGTCCGTTCCAGGCCCAGACCAAGCTGCACGGACTTCGAAAAACTGTCGACAACATGGAATTGATTGCCCCGTGGCTGGGCAATCAGCATGCGGCACGAATTTGTGCCGAGATCCAGCGCAGCATATAGCTTGGCTGGATCAGCTTGTCCGGGCGCAGACGGCTCTACCGTTTTCGGGAACCGGTCAGCGCCCCGGGGACGCTTGGGCGGCATATCGCCCTCCGATCTGTGGTTGCCACTACCCTACGCGCGCGCCCCTGCTTTGCGCAAGCCTCACTATCTTTGTGAGAAAGTTTCATCCCCCGCCCCCTTGTTCGCGCCCCCAAGGGCAGCCAAATTCGCCTCACGTCGCGAGTGTGACGCAACATGTCGAAATCCGGCGTTGTTTTGAGCCTTTGCGGGCGTAGGACGTCGTCAGGGAGGAAGTCTCAAAATGCCGAATGTTACCATCGTCTATTGGCGCGATATCCCCGCGCAGGTCATTGTCGGCAAAGGCCGCCGTGGCTCCAAGGCGCCCCTTCCCGAACGCTTCGAACAGGCGATCGACCGTGCGGCGATGAAAATCGGCGCGCGCGACAGCGACGCCTACCTTTCCGAATGGCGCAAAGCCGAGCCCTTCGAGGTCGCAGGCGACCCAGACGAGGTCGCAGCCGCCGAAGCGGCCCGCATCGACGCTGAATACGGTTCAGACAGAATCAAGACTCTGATCGACAACGACGGATGGGCCTGAGCCCGCACGACATAAGGAAGACGCTCATGGCTCTTTTGCCATTTCGAAAGAAGGCCGAAGTCGAAACTCCGACCGATCCAAAGGTCGTCGATTTCCTGCAGGATTTCTCGATCGAGGTTATGCCCCGCACGCTGGAAAAGCTTGAAAACGTCCGCGATCATCTGCCCGAAAACACCCGCGTCTACATCGCCCACATCGAAGGCACGCCCATCACCGATATGGTCGCCACGGCCAAGCGCCTTGCCGACGACGGTTACCGCGTCATGCCGCATTTTCCTGCGCGCATCATAAAAGACGAAGCGACCTTGGGCGACTGGATTGCGCGCTACCAAGGCGAAGCCAACGTCACCGAAGGCCTGATGCTGGCAGGCGGCGTCGCCGAACCCCACGGCAAATTCGACAGTTCGATGCAGCTTCTTGAGTCCGGTCTTTTCGACAAGGCAGGCTTCAAACGCCTTCACGTCGCCGGCCACCCCGAAGGCAACCGCGACATCGATCCGAATGGCGGCTTTACCAACGTGGAAAACGCGCTGAAATGGAAGAACGAATTCAATGCCCGCACAGACGCCGACATGGCGATTGTCACGCAATTCGCTTTTGACGCCGGACCGATCATCAAATGGGCCAATGACGTGCAAGCCTCGGGCATCGACCTGCCGATCCACATCGGCATCGCGGGTCCTGCAAAACTGCAAACCCTGATCAAATTCGCCATCGCCTGCGGTGTCGGCCCTTCGCTGAAGGTACTGCAAAAACGCGCGATGGACGTCACCAAACTTGTCATGCCATACGAACCTGACGACGTGGTCAGCGCACTGGCCGCCCACAAGGCCGCCAACCCCGACTTTGCCATCACAAACGTGCACTTCTTCCCGCTCGGCGGCATCAAGGCCAACGCTGAATGGGCTGCATCGCGCGGCGGGATCTCTGCGCAACCCGCCTCCGCAACTGCCTGATCTTATTCCAGAAAGACCTGTTTAATGACCCGCACCGTACTCGAGTCCGCCACCAAAACCGTTGTCATCGGCTTTGACGAACCCTTCTGCGTCATCGGCGAACGCATCAACCCCACTGGGCGCAAGATTCTGGCGGCTGAACTTGAGGCCGGGAACTTTTCGACCGTCGAAAAGGACGCCATCGAACAGGTCGCTTGCGGCGCGCAGGTCCTCGATATCAATGCGGGCGTCGTCTACAACTCGAACCCGAACCCGAACGAAACCGAGCCACCCCTGATGACCTCCGTGGTCGAGCTGGTCCAGGGCCTTGTCGACGTACCACTGTGCATCGACAGCTCGGTCCCCGGCGCCCTAGAAGCCGGTCTGAAAGCCGCCAACGGGCGCCCCCTGCTGAACTCTGTCACGGGCGAAGAAGACCGCCTCGAACTGGTCCTGCCGCTGGTCAAAAAATACAACGTCCCCGTCGTCGCGATTTCAAACGACGATACCGGCATCTCCGAAGACCCCGACGTGCGCTTTCAGGTCGCCAAAAAAATCGTCGAGCGCGCCGCCGACTTCGGCATCCCCGCTCACGATATCATCGTTGATCCCCTCGTCATGCCCATTGGCGCGATGGGAACCGCTGGCCTGCAAGTGTTCTCGCTTGTGCGCCGCTTGCGCGAAGAGCTGGGCGTCAACACCACCTGCGGCGCGTCGAACATCTCGTTCGGCCTGCCCAATCGCCACGGTATCAACAACGCCTTCCTCGCCATGGCCTCAGCCGCTGGCATGACCTCGGCCATCATGAACCCCGTTGCTATGCCGCCGACAAAGAAAACCGTTACCGAACGCCTCGACGCGCTGAAAGCTTTCGGCATAACCGCGCCCGACGATATCGACATGGAGGCCGTCGGCGCTCTTGTCGGGCTTGTCACCAACGAAGACCTTGTGCGCGAACGCATCGCACGCCTCGCTGACCTTGGCATCACCGTGCCCGAAGACGCCGATATCGCGAAACTCGGCCCCCTCCTCGGCCTCGGCAAGACGTCCGGTATCGCCTCGGATGAAATCCTGTCGATCCGTGCTGCCGACTTCCTGCTGAACCACGACCCGTCCGGCGGCAACTGGATCCGAATGAACAAACCCGTCGCCGCCCCCGGCGGAGGCGGCGCGCGCGGCGGACGCGAAGGTCGCCGCCGCCGTCGCGGCTAAACCCCTGTAACAAAAACAAAGCCTGACTGTTCGCGCACGGAGCGCTATGCTAGCCTTCGCTTAGGGCACCTCAGATGGCTCCCCCACAGACATGCGTTTGTGGTCCCAGATGGAACGCAATAGCGACAGCCTCGTAGCCATGACTGAACATGACCACTTCCCACCCTGGCATGTCGGCCTAACGCGCTTTGCGGTGAAACTCGCAGTCGTCGCGGCGATGGTCTACGTCGTTCTGAGCCTGCTCGACTGGGCGCAAGAGCGCGCTCAGGTCATTGGATCGGACAGTCTGATGCTGGGCGTTCTGACAGTCCTCATCCTTGTCTACGTGCTACTCCTTGCCGTCCCTTTCGTTCCGGGCATCGAAATCGGAATATCACTGCTCCTGATGAAAGGCGCCGATATCGCACCCGTGGTATACATCGCGACGGTGCTCGGACTGTCGCTCGCCTATATGATCGGCCACAGCGTTCCCTACCGCTGGCTCCACGCCACGTTGGCTGATCTGCATCTGAAACGCGCCTGCGCACTGATCGAACGCCTTGAACCGCTGTCACATGAAAACCGCCTCGCCCACCTGACGCACCGCCTCCCCGAACGGACGGCGCCATACGTCCGGAAAGGCCGCTACCTGATCCTCGCAGCACTCTTCAATATTCCGGGGAATGCCATTCTGGGCGGCGGTGGCGGCATAGCATTCATCGCAGGCTTCAGCCGCCTCTTTCGCCCCTGGGCAGCCGTCTTGACCATTCTGCTCGCCGTTCTACCAGTGCCTCTGTCGGTCTGGCTGCTCGGCGAAGGCGTGATCGCCTTCCGCTAACCTGTCGTCGGGCGGAAAATCCGCGCAAGGTGAGCAGCAGGCAACAAGACCGCAAGATAGACGATCCCCAATGGAACAGCCGCGAACGCCCCGATCTCGGAGCCTGCGATACCAAAAAGCCCCAGCGACACCGAAATCACCGACAGCGCGCACAACACCGGCACTGTCAGAATGGCAGCCCGCAGCCACATCCCGTCCAGACGAAGAATTGCAAAGATTTGAAGAGCGACATAGATCGCACCGACACTGATAAGACCAACCAGGTCCATGGGAATCCCTTTCCCTAACTCATTACACATTTTCACTCTGCCTCATGAATGCGGCGACATTCAGAAGGCACCATGACGTTTCAGGGTCGTTTTCTGGCGGAACCGGCCTTTCCATGGCTGCGATCACCGCTATGATCTGGCCGAAAGTACAGGCGAAAACCCCATGACAGACAAAGCTTTGGTAATCTTCACCCCGTCGGGTAAACGCGGGCATTTCGAGGTCGGAACACCGATCCTCACAGCGGCCCGTCAATTGGGCGTCGATCTCGACTCGGTCTGCGGTGGACGCGGCATCTGTTCCAAGTGCCAGGTCTCGCCGGGTTTCGGCAGCTTTTCGAAACACGGGCTCGAAGTCGCCGAAGACGCCATTTCCGAATGGAACATGGTCGAAGAACGCTACAAATCGAAACGCGGGATGAAGGACGGTCGCCGCCTCGGCTGTCAGGCCACAATTCAGGGCGATCTCGTGGTCGACGTGCCACCCGAAAGCCAGGTCCATAAACAGGTCGTGCGCAAAGCCGCCGCCACCCGTGACATCACGATGGACCCGGCCACCCGCCTTTACTATGTCGAAGTTCGCGAACCCGACATGCATGAACCCTCAGGTGACCTGCAACGTCTGGCCGAAGCCCTCAAGATCGACTGGCAGGTCGACAGCATCGACGCTCCGCTCCCGGTTCTGCGCAAACTGCAACCGACCCTGCGCAAAGGCAACTGGACCGTTACCGTCGCGCTTCACAAGGACCATGCCGACGCCACCCACCGGATCATCGACATATGGCCCGGCTTCTTCGAAGGCCGCCTCTACGGCCTCGCCATCGACCTAGGCTCCACCACCGTCGCCGCCCACCTCTGCGATCTGAGGAACGGCCAGGTGCTCGCCTCCGCAGGCATCATGAACCCGCAAATCCGCTTCGGCGAAGACCTGATGAGCCGCGTCAGCTACGTCATGATGAACCCCGGCGGTGATGTTGAAATGACCACCGCCGTGCGCGACGCCATGGGTGACCTCGCCCGCAATCTCGCTGATCAGGCCGAGATCCCGCTCGAAAACATCGTGGAGGCGACCATTGTCTGCAACCCGGTGATGCACCACCTCCTGCTCGGCATCGACCCCGTCGAACTTGGCCAGGCGCCCTTCGCGCTCGCGACCTCCGATGCGCTCAGATGTGCGGCCGCCGATATCGGCCTTGGCCCGATCAACCCAGCCGCGCGCGCCTACCTTCTTCCCTGCATCGCAGGACACGTCGGGGCCGATTGCGCCGCCGTCGCGCTCTCCGAAGAACCTTACAAATCCGAAGACCTCGTCCTGATCTGCGACGTCGGCACCAATGCCGAAATCCTGCTCGGCACCAAAGACCGCGTCCTCGCCTGCTCCTCGCCCACCGGCCCGGCGTTTGAAGGCGCGCAAATCTCCTCCGGCCAGCGCGCTGCGCCCGGTGCCATCGAACGCGTCGAAATCGACCCGGTCACCAAAGAACCGCGCTTCCGCGTCATCGGCTCCGATATCTGGTCCAACGAAGACGGCTTCGACGCCGTGATCGCCGCCACCGGCGTCACCGGCATCTGCGGCTCTGGCATAATTGAAGCGGTCGCCGAAATGCGCATCGCAGGCCTCGTCGACCCGTCCGGCCTGATCGGGTCTGCCGAACAAACCGGCACAATGCGCGCCATCCCCGAGGGCCGCACCCACGCCTATACTCTCTACGACGGCACCGCCGACGGCGGCCCCCTCATCACCGTCACCCAAGCCGATATCCGCGCCATTCAACTCGCCAAGTCAGCGCTCTACGCAGGCGCGCGGCTCCTCATGGACGAACTCGAAACCGACACCGTCGACCGCATCGTCCTTGCCGGTGCCTTCGGCGCACATATCTCGCCCAAACACGCCATGGTACTGGGTATGATCCCCGACTGCGTGCTGGAAAAGGTCACCTCCGCCGGCAACGCCGCAGGCACCGGCGCGCGCATAGCGCTCTGCGATGTCTCGGCCCGCACCCGCATCGAAGAAGAAGTCCACCGCATCCAGAAGGTCGAAACCGCGATCGAGCCGAAATTCCAGGAACACTTCGTCGCCGCCAACGCCATCCCCCATGCCACGGCCCCCTTCCCGCATCTGTCCAGCGTGGTCACGCTCCCTCAGGTTTCCTTCAACACCAAAGGCCAGGAAGACGGCGGCCGCCGCCGAAGACGCCGCGGCTAAACACCTTCTTCTGTTCATAAATATCCAAACAAAGCCCTCGGCCCCAAAGCGAGCCTCACCGCAACGCACAACCTTGACCAAAGGTCGCAATCCTCCTACTCAAATGACAGTCGCGGGTGTAGCTCAATGGTAGAGCAGCAGCTTCCCAAGCTGAATACGAGGGTTCGATTCCCTTCACCCGCTCCACGCACCGAAAGCGCGACCATGGACGACCCTCACACCCTGCTTGCACCAGACCAGCTTGCCGCGGCAGGCCTATCCGGTTTCGCGTACGGCTACAGTGACAAGGTCCGCTTTTACGAACTCGACGCCCTGAACCACGTCAACAACACTGTCTTCCTGAAGTGGTTCGAGACGATCCGCGTCAATTACGCCCTCGCCCGCGGTATCACGACCTACTCGCACGCCGATGACGACCCGCAACTCGTCGTGCGTCACCTCTCGGCCGATTTCCTCGCACCGATGTATCAAAACGAGGTCTACACCATCGCCGCCCGCACCCGCTCGATCAAAGCCTCCAGCCTAATCATGGAATACGCGGTGGCTTCGGGCGGCCAGATCAAAGGCACCGGCGACTGCGTCATCATCAGCCTCGAACAAGACGGAAAGACACGGCGCGCCCATTTCCCGGACGCCGTCCGCGCCATGGTCGACCTCGACGGTGCCAAGCTGGTGTCCTAAACGTCGCCCGCCGCGCGATACGCCAATGCCGCCTCATGCAAAGCCCTGGTGTGCGGATCATCGATCCCCAACGTCTCGAAATGGCCAACGATGTTCGAGATATACTCAAGGCTGGTCCCAAAAAGCCCCGCCCCTGTCGCTGCAAAACGCACTTTCTCTTCCCAGGTCAGATCAGCACACATGGTTTCCGCCTCGTGATCCGCAAGAAACGTCAGCGCTTCGATTGACCCGTGATCGGTCTCCACAGGCGCAAACACCGGATGATATCCCGGAGCGATGAATTCCCGCCGCCAGATAAAGTCCGTTTCCAGATCAAATTCGGCGCCCGCGATACGAAACGCCAGGCCGTGACAGCCCCCACCGTGATCCAAAGCCGCCATCAACCCCGGCGCTTCCTCGGTCCCCCGCGCCCCGAAAGTATCCTTCAAGATGAACTGCCGCGAATACCCGGGCAGATAGGCCCGTCGCACCTCAACAAACCGAATACCCGGATCCCACATTAAAGACCCATAGCCGAAGAACCAGAAATCCTGCCCTTCGCGCCCTTTCAAGGTCTCTGCACGGCTCGCCTCTCGCTCGTCGTCCGAATAAAACCAGCCGGTATCAAGCCCGGCCTCTTCAATGAACGCCACAAACTCGGCCATCGACTGCTTTCGAAAAGGCGACGCTTCCGGTTTGGCAATCAACGCACGCAGTTCAGGATGATGGACAAACGGATCACTCATGGCCTTGCACCCTGCGCAGCATCCGCAAACTTTGCAATATCCGCTTCCTTCACCGACCAGTCACAGACCAACCGTCCCAAGAGCGGCTCATGCGGATCGTCGCCCTCCAAAACGCCAGCCTCGATATAGTAATACGCCCCGGCCTCCTTCAAAGCCCGATGCCGGAAACGCGGCAACCAGACGAAGATCATGTTCGCCTGGCGCGGAAAGGCAAACTCCACGCCATCGATCCCCGTAATCCCCGCCTCCAGCAAGCCCGCCAACCGATTGGCCTCGCCCGCCGTCTCCAGCCAAAGCCCATCCGTCAGATAGGCCTCCATCTGAGCCGCCAGATACCGCGATTTCGAAAAGACCATCGCCGCGCGTTGCTGCCGACGCCGGAACTCAACCGCACGCGCGGGGTCAAAAATCACCGCTGCTTCCACAGCCAAAGCGCCGTTCTTCGTGGCCCCGAACGACACCGCATCAACGCCCACCTTCCAAGACATCTCCGCCGCCGAGCAGCCCAAAGCCGCCGCCGCATTGGCAAACCGCGCTCCATCCAGATGAAGCGGAACCCCGGCCTCCCGGCACACATCAGCGATCCCGGCAATCTCATCCAGACCGTAAAGCGTCCCCCGCTCCGTCACCTGCGTGATAGACACCGGACCATGCCCCGATTGTTGTATATTTGAAGGATTGAACCCCGAAATCGCCGTTTTAAGCTCGCTCGAGTTGAATTTGTCTATGCGCTTGCCGACCGGAGTCAGCTTCGCTCCATTCGTAAACGCCTCCGGTGCGTGGCATTCATCCACATGAATATGCGCAAAGTTCGAGCAAAAGACCGCATCCCAGGGTTTCGTCAAACTGCCCAGAATAAGCGCGTTTGCCGCCGTCCCAGTCGGCACCAGAAACACCGAAGCTTGCGGTGCCTCGAACACCTCGCGCACTTTTTCAATCGCCGAGCGAGTCAGGTCATCTCCGCCATAGGCCGGCACGTGCCCCTCGTTTGCGCGCACCATCGCCTCCATGATTTTCGGATGCACAGGTCCATTGTTGTCTGACGCAAACTTCATGACGGATCCTCGATTATATGGTCTTCCCATTCTTCCTCCGGCACCTCGAACTCCGGCACCGTCCAGCCCTGAACCGAAATTCCGGCGTCATGCACCGTTTGCGCCGTGCCTGAAATCAACGGATGCCAGTCGTTCAGCGGCTTACCTTCATGCAGCAGCCGATAAGCACAGGTCGGCGGCATCCAATAGGCGATCTCGTCGATATTGCTGGGCTTCAAGACCACACAATCCGGCACGAACTGCTTGCGAATATCATATTGCGCGCACCGGCACGTCTCGCCGTCCAGCAACCGGCACGCCACCCGCGTGAACGCGATCTCCTGGGTGTCCGGGTCTTCCAGTTTGTTCAGACAGCAGCGCCCGCAGCCATCACAAAGGGCTTCCCATTCGCGCTTGTTAAGGTTCTTTAACGGCACTCGCTCCCAATAGCGGTCCCGGAGTCCGTCACGGTCAATGGGGTCGCGGTCCGACATCAGCCCGCCAGTATCTCGCGCGCCCGCGCCGAGTCCGCGTCCATTTGCGCGATCAACGCGTCCAGGCTCTGGAACTTTTCCTCGGGCCGCAGATACTCAACAAGTGCCACAGACAAATGCGCACCATAAAGATCGCCCCTGAAATCAAAGACATGGGTCTCGAAATTCGGGACATTCACGCCGAACATCGGCCGCACGCCAAGGGACGCCACCCCGTCATAAGACCCGATATTGTCACCCGTCAGAACATCGACCCGCACCGCATAAACCCCGAATTTCGGAGGATGCAGCCCAGCGATCGACATATTCGCTGTCGGATAGCCCAGATCCCGCCCGCGCTGGTCGCCCTTTTCAACAACCCCCTCAATCCGGTGCTGATGCCCCAGCATGGCCGCCGCATCGCGGGGCCGCCCATCGCTCAAAGCCTGCCGAATATGGGTGGAAGAGATTTCCAAACCGCCCGTCTCGACAAGCTCGGCAATAGTCACGCCAAAACCGAACTCATCCCCGAAGGCTTTCAGATCATTGGCATTTCCGGCGCGATTATTGCCAAAGCAAAAATCTGCACCCACGGTGACATGCTTCAGCCCCAACCGCTCGGCCAGAATGTCGCGCGCAAATTCGCGCGGTGTCAAAGCCATCAAAGCCGCATTGAACGTCAGTTCATAAAGATGAACGACCCCCAGCTTCGCCAACCGGTGCGCGCGCGCTTCCGCGTTCATCAATCTGAACGGAGCCGTATCCGGAACCAGCACTTCGCGTGGATGCGGCTCGAAAGTCACCACGCCCAAAGGCGCGTCCGTCACCATAGCCGCCTGTCGCAGAACCGCCTGATGGCCTAAGTGAACACCGTCAAAATTACCGATCGCGACCGTGGCGCCACGGTCGGCTGGATCAAGGTAAGTGGTATCGCGATGGATGCGCATAAATGTCCCGTAGCGCCCTCGCGCGGGACCCGCAACCCGTCAGTCGAACTTGGCGGACGGCGCCAGAACGCTCGCTTGGCCCTTCAACACCGGCTTGCCATCGACAAGACAGCGCGTGTCCAGCGTCACGCGGCGCTTTGCGTAATCAATTTCAAGGACTTCCACCTCTGCCGTCACCACATCACCCGGCCGCACAGGGGCCAGAAACTTTAGCGATTGCCCCAGATATACTGTCCCATGTCCGGGCAATTGCTCGCCGATCACAGCCGAAACCAACCCCGCCGTCAGCATCCCGTGCGCGATCCGCCCCGCGAAAATCGTATCTGCCGCATAGGCGTCATCCAGATGCACCGGATTACGGTCCGTGGACACCTCGGCGAACAATTCGATATCGCGCGTCGTCACTTCCTTCGTCAGGCTGCGCACCATTCCGACCTCAAGGTCTTCAATAACGATCGTGCCGCGCGGTTGATTATCCAACATCTCAAATCCTCTTCGCAATTTTATGACTTAAAAATTGCCTCTTGCGAAACTTAATTACTCGGCGGAGTTAAAAAAGCAAGGATCAAATTGCCGCACAGCAGCATCCCCACCCGTCACGGGCAGCAAAACAGTCCCCGCAACGAAAGAAAAACGCTCAGAAATTAAGAAAGGTTAACGGCAGCGCCCCAAGGCACCCCGTCATTTGTTGCGAATGACCTTGGCAAAGCTGTCAAAGATCGGCTCTGCAGCCGCGATCAAAGAGCCACTTTCGTGCGGTGCTTCAGTGCCATCAAGGCTCTCGACCAGCGCACCCGCTTCCTTCGCGATCAACACGCCCGCAGCGATATCCCACGAATTCAAACCGCGTTCCCAATAGCCGTCATAGCGGCCCGCCGCGACGTAAGCGAGGTCCAGCGCCGCCGCCCCGAACCGCCTGACACCCGCACAGGTTGGCATCAATCGCGCCAGGTCCTGCAAGGTCGCCGGAAGGTCCGCACGACCCGCGAAAGGCACGCCGGTTGCAAAAATGCTCTCGATCATTTTCGAGCGCGCCGACACCCTGATCCGGGTCTCGTTCATCCAGGCGCCCTGGCCTTTCTCCGCAAAGAAAAGCTCGTCCTTCGAGGCGTCATACACAACGGCCGAAACAATTTCGCCCTTGTGTTCAAGGGCGATCGACACCGCCCAATGCGGCAACCCATGCAAGAAGTTGGTCGTGCCATCCAGCGGGTCAACAATCCAGCGCCGCGTCGGGTCCTTGCCCTCCACAGGCTCGCTTTCCTCGCCAACCCAGCCGTAATTGGGGCGCGCCGCCATCAGTTCTTCGCGAATGATTTCCTCGGCGCGGATGTCCGCACGGCTGACAAAATCTCCGGCACCCTTGGTCGACACTTGCAGGTTCTCGACCTCACGAAAATCCTTGCTCAGCGACCGGCCCGCCTTGCGCGCGGTCGCAGTCATGACGTTCAGATTTGCGCTGCCTTGCATCGGGATACCCTTTTCAATGATCGACGCCATGTACGGAAGCCGCGTCGCTTGGGCAAGCCCTAAAACCCAAAGCCTCCTGTCGCGCCGGATGCTTGTCCAAACACTCCAGAGCCTCCAGACCTCTCTCTTTCGGCGTTAAGAAGTCTTAACGGGAGGCGTCAGTCCGCCCAAGGCCCATGAAACCCGTCTCCGTCGCGGTCCACGCGCTTGAAACCGTGGCGACCAAAGAAATCGCGTTGCGCCTGAATAAGGTCCGTCGTCCCCCGTGCGCGCCGCAAAGTGTCGAAAAACGACAAGGACGCCGCCATCGCCGGGACGGACTGGCCATTAAGCATCGCGGCCGTCACCACGCGCCGCAACGCCGGGATGGTTTCGTGCAACCGCGCCACAAACGCCGGCTCCAGCAACAACTGCCCATGCGGCAATCCGTGCCTGATCGCGGCCGAAATATCGTCCAGAAGCGACGATCTGATAATACAGCCCGCCCGCCAGATTTCGGCCACGCGCGCCAGATCCAAGGACCACTCGAACTCAGCCGAAGCCGCCTCCAAAAGCGCCATGCCCTGCCCGTAAGTCAGGATGCGCGCAGCCAAAAGGGCGGCCTCAAGGTCCGTGTCCAACACCTCTGCGACCCTCCCGTCCGGCGGAAAAGCGGCTTCTGCCGCCGCGCGGGTATCGCTCAGCGCCGACCACGATCGCGCGGCAACTGCGCTTTCGATCGCCGTAGCCGACTGACCCATCTTCAGGGCCTCGATAACCGTCCAGCGCCCGGTGCCCTTCTGCCCCGCCTGATCCAGGATCACATCCACGATCGGCCTGCCCGTGTCTCGGTCCTTTGTTTTCAGAATTTCAGACGTAATCTCAATAAGATAGGACTGAAGCGGGCCGTCGTTCCACTGCCCGAACAAATCGGCCATCCGGTCTATGTCGCGCCCGTCCGCGCGCAGCAGGCCATAGGCCTCTGCGATTAGCTGCATATCCGCGTATTCGATGCCGTTATGCACCGTTTTCACCAAGTGCCCGACCCCGTCCGTTCCCAGAAAATCCGCGCAAGCGTCGCCCTCGAACTCGGCGGCAATCGCCTCGATAATGTCCCTGATCGGCGCATACGCCTCCGGCGTCCCGCCAACCATAATCGAAGGCCCGAACCGCGCGCCTTCCTCACCGCCCGAAACGCCGACGCCCAGAAACAAAAGCCCCGCGTCTTCGACCGATTTCGCGCGTCGCCGCGTGTCGTTGAAGTTGGCGTTGCCCGCGTCAACGATCAGGTCCCCCTGCTCCAGCAGCGGCACCAAATCCTCGATCACCGCATCCACGGCACTGGCATTCACCATTATTAACACAGCCCGAGGCTTGGTTAATGACCCGACGAAATCCTCAAGATTTTCCGCCGGGGCAAGGCGTTCCGCCAAATCCCCGGCGCCCTTCACAACTGCGCGCGTTTTCTCGGGCGAGCGGTTGTGCACTGCAACTTCAAACCCGTTGTCCGCAATATTGAGCGCAAGGGCCGCGCCCATCGTTCCCATCCCCGTCACACCGATCCGCGCCATGCCCGCCTCCCCGATTTTTGCTGTTACGGTCAAGCTAGGCATCACAGAGCCAGACACAAGGGTCAGGCAGCTTGCGGCGCGATCACTCCCAAAAGGGCTTCGACCAAGGCATCGTCACGGTGCCGCAAAGGCGCGTTCAACGTGTCAGCCATCGCCATCCGCAACAACAGCCCCAAAAGGGCCGTGTGCACGGCAACCGCCGCGCGCCGTGCTTCAACCATCCGCCGATAGCGCCCACCCTCCACCAGACATTCCGCCAGCGCGTCATACATTTCGGTCGTCGCCGGATGCATCCGCCCCAAGGTGGTCAGCATGGCCCCCTCGCGGCCCGAGCGTTGTCCGATCTGCGGCGTGACGTACATCAGTCGAAACCGGTCCAGATCGGACATATGGAACACCGCCAGTGCCTCGATCACGCCGCGCAAGGCCACGTCCGGCGCAGTCGTCGGCCCGAACGCCAGCTTTCCCGCCGCGGCTTCGGCCTCCAGCGCGGGACGCACCAGCGCCTCCAGCAATCGTGCCTTGTTCGGAAACCAGTAAATCACCGCCTGTTTCGAGATTCCGACCCGCCCGGCAATCGCCTCGAACGTCAGCTTGTCGGGTCCAAGATCGCGGACAATCGCGCGCGCAGCCTCCAGAATCGCCTCAGCCGTTTGTGACTCCCGCTTCGCCATATCGCCCCCAACTCACACCAACCCAGACCTTCAACCTACGCCTCCGCTTGACGCCGGTAAAGAAAGCAAGTCACTGGAAACAATGGGTTTCGCTTTAGGAAACCGAGCCCTGACGCTGAAGCTGCATCGGGATCCTGCGCGCAAGCTTCAGCAAATGCGCCATAAATGGCTTGGTCGTCTCATCGCTGCGGGTCGCTGCATAAAGCCGCTTGCTCAGACCTGCCTTGGTTACCGGACGCGTCACATAGTCCGAATGGTAACGCACCTCGCGCACGACCCAGTCCGGCAGCACCGCGACGCCGCGATTCGACGCCACCAACAACAGAATGACGGCCGTCAATTCCACCTGCCGCACACCGCGCGGCTCGACCTTCGCAGGTGTCAGCAACTCGGAAAACACATCCAGCCGCGACCGTTCGACCGGATATGTGATCAGCAATTCGTCGCGGAAATCCTCGGCCTCGACATACGACTTTGCCGCCAGAGGATGCTGCGCCGACGCCACGAAAACGGGCTCGTAATCAAATAAGGGCGAAAACGTCACATCGGCCAAATCTTCCGGGTCCGACGACACCACCAGATCGACTTCTTCGCGCGCCAAAGCCGGCAAGGCATCAAACGCCAGTCCCGGCCGGATATCCACATCCACATCGGGCCAGGCCTTGCGAAACTCCTCCAACACCGGAAACAACCACTCGAAACAGGCATGACATTCAATCGCGATATGAAGCCGCCCCGATTTGCCCGAACGCAAATTCCGAAAGTCGTCCTCCATCGCCTCAAGTTCGGGCAAGACCTTCTCGGCCAAAGCCAACAAACGCTTGCCCGCCGATGACAACTTCAACGGCTTGGAACGGCGCACAAACAACTCGACGCCGGCCTGTTCCTCAAGCCCCTTTACCTGGTGACTGAGAGCCGATTGCGTGATGTTCAACACATCCGCCGCCCGCGCCAAACCGCCCGCTGCATGGATCGCCCGAATGGTGCGCAAATGCCGGAACTCGATATGCATCTATGAATCCGCCTCATTATCTTAGTGAGAATTATGAATTTGTTTCACAACTCAACCTGTGGGACAAGCCCTCAACAAGGAGCATTCCAATGACCCGTCCGACCATTTCTTTCGAGTTCTTCCCTCCGCAATCCCTCGAAGCCTCGTTCCGTCTTTGGGATACGGTGAACACCCTGTCACACCTCGATCCTGCCTTCGTGTCCGTCACCTACGGCGCGGGCGGCACGACGCGCAAACTGACCCACGAAGCGGTCGACACACTGGGTCGCCACATGGGTCTTGATGTGGCCGCGCACCTGACATGCGTCGACGCCACCCGCGAGGAAACACTAGAAATCGCAGCGAATTACGCCAAATCCGGCGTCAACCGCATCGTCGCTCTGCGCGGCGATCCACCCAAAGGCGCGCACGCCTTCACACCTCACCCCGAAGGCTTTGCCGACGCGACCGAGCTCGTGGCGGCCCTCGCCGAGACCGGCCAATTCGAAATCACCGTCGGCGCCTACCCCGACGCGCACCCCGAAGCGGCTTATCCGGGCGCGGACATCGACTGGCTGAAACGCAAGATCGACGCCGGCGCGACCAACGCGATCACACAATTTTTCTTCGAAGCCGAAACCTTCCTGCGGTTCCGCGACCGTTGCGCAGACGCCGGGATCACTGCCGAGATCATCCCCGGCATCCTGCCGATCGAGAATTGGAAAGGCACCGAGCGTTTCGCAAAACGCTGTGGCGCGCATATCCCGCCGACCTTCGCCAGCATGTTCGAAACCGCCGAACGCGACGGGCGCAGCGATCTTCTGTCTACCGCAATCTGCACCGAACTTTGCACTGAACTTCTGGAAGAGGGCGCAAACCATCTGCACTTTTACACGCTGAACAAACCGGGCCTGACCCGCGATGTGGTGCACGCCCTTGGACTTGCTCCACACATCAGTCTGGAAAAAGTCGCCTGACGCGAAAGACCTAGACGTCCAACACCGCGCTGTCGGCAAAATCCGCCGCGCGCGGTGAACGCCCCGTCGCCGAAGGGTGCAACCGCTCGCTGGGATCGCGCCCGACGACACGCTTCTTGCGCGCCAGGAACAGCTTGCCCCAGTTGCGCCACGTCCCCACGGACGGTGCATCCGCATCCATCGCATACCGGCTGCGCCAGCCCTCGGGCAGCGGCAAGGCGCACCCCTCAAGCCGTTCAAGCATCCACACCAGCGGGATATTCGCCAAAGGCCGCGCCGCGCTGAAACCGTTCAGATGCCCGCCGACATCGCTGTGACTGCCGCGAAACCAAACCTGCTGCACCGTGCCATCCCAGCCCTCGCGCGTTTCCCACAAAACCGGTTTGAACGCCTCCCGCGTCTCGTCCAAGGCCAGCGCATGAAATCCGTGCCGGATCGACCGCCCCAGCCGATGACTGTGAAACGCATGTTTCACTTCCGCCCAGCGCCAGACAAATGGCGCACGCAAACCAAGCGCCTTAACCGTATCAAACACCGCCACTGCTTCAATCGGCGCTTCCGCGTGGCAGTATGCGTGGCGAAACGCCTCCATCACCTCCGGAGCATCATTGCGCTGATAATGACGATAGGCCTCAGTCACCCGGCGCTCGGTCGCATGGATGTATTCCAAAAGCCCGACCCGGTCGATGACCCCCGCAAGTGATCGTGCCGCGTAAGCCCCGCGCGAATATCCGACCAGAAAAATGGTGTCGCCCGGACGATAGCGCGATGCAAGCCACCCGTAGGCCCGCCGAATCTGACGGTTGATGCCGCGCCCCTCGATCACGTTCAGCGTCGCCGACCAGTCGGTCCACTGCACCCCCGCCTCGTAAAACAGACTTAGAGGCCGCTCGCCCAGCTCATCCGCCAGTAGTTTGTAGATCAGACCGACGTTCGTCTCACATCCCTCATCCAGCACCGACATCGTGCCGTCCAGCAGGATCACATGGATCGCGGCCTCGCGCACAATCTGCGGCGAGGACCGTTCCGTGCGTCTGAAAAAGCCCAGAACGCCCTTGAGCCGCTCGCCCATGGGCATCAGAGCCACCCCGCCAGCATTCTGCGCGTCCGATCCGTCTCGTTCATGGAAATGACCTAAGCATCAAGCCATGGATCTTCCATGAAAATTGCCGTGAAGAATGTTGCGATCTTGCGGTCAGGCCAAACGGTTCGTGGTGACGACTTCGATTGCACCGTAACCATTGAAACGCGTGACAGTTGCTGTCGAATAAGCGCCAAGCCCGTGCCAGATCAGCCAGTCCCCTTCGGCAAGATCGCCCGCCAAAGCGACCGTGCCCGGCAGACGGTCCAGCGAGTCACAGGTCGGCCCAAAGACGATATGTTCGATCGGTGCCGCGTCGCGTTTGCCGTTCAAGGATACAAGCTCGATCCGGTCCGTGTTGCCTAGGATCGGCAATTCGGCCAGACCGCCATAAATGCCGTCGTTCAGGAACACCGCGTTGTCGTCGCGGATCGCTTTGACGCGTGTGGCAAGACTGAAGGATTCGGCCACCATCGCACGACCCGGCTCACACACCAGCGCAGGTGCCGCGTCACCAAAAGCCCGTGTCGCCGCCAGTTCGATCGCCGCGAAAATCGCCTCAAGGTCAGGCGCAGCACCAGTGCGATGCGCGGCATATCCCCCACCAACATTCAAACGTTCCAACGTGACCCCGGCATCGCGCGCAACGGCGGCACAGGAATCAATATAAACGCCCCAGGCTGTCGGGTCGGCACATTGCGTGCCTGGGTGGAAAGTCATCGAAGGAACAAAACCCGCCTCGGCCACGGCACGCAAAAGCGACACGGCAAGCTCCGGATCCGCGCCAAATTTCACCCCGAAATCATAGGCTGCGCCCTTCACGGGCAACCGCAGCCGCACCGAGACTTCCGCCGACAAGGGCACACCGCAGCGCACCAGCTTCGCCAATTCGCCCATCGAGTCGACCGAATACGACGCCACGCCGTGTGCAATCGCCGTCGCAACTTCCGCTTCGGAACGTACCGGGTTGTTGTAATGCAGAACAGCTGACGGCATCAGCTTCTTCACCCGTGCCATCTCGAACGGCGATGCGACATCAAACGCCTCGACACCGGCCGCCATCAGGTTCTCAAGCACTTCCTCGGCATCGTTCGCCTTGACCGCATAGGTCACAAGCCCCGGAAATCCGGACAAAAACCGCTTCGCCGTCGCCTGCAATATCGACGGTGCAAAATACAACACAGGATGATCCGGTGCGTGCGACAAAAGGTGTTGCGAGGGTGAAGCGTAAAGAGCGGTAACCAGAGACATCGACGTTCCTTCAAAAATCCCGGAAAGGTAAAGACACGCTCTTTTTACCGTCCAAATCTGTCGAAACATATTGTGTAATCGTTCATTTCGACGGTATTATCTGTCATATCGCCGATACAGGACTACAAATGGACGAGATTGACGAAGAACTGATCGAACTCCTTGTCGAAAACGCCCGTATGCCGGTCGCGTCTCTCGCCCAGCACATGGACCTCGCCCGCTCCACCGTGCAGGCCCGCCTCGACCGGCTCGAACGCAAGGGCGTCATCACCGGTTACACCGTCCGCCTCGGCGACATCATGCGCTCGGAGCGCCTGCGCGCCACGGTCCTTCTGCAGATCGACCCGATGAAACTTGCCCCCGTCCTGTCCAAGCTCAAGGCCCTGCCCGAAGTGCGCGCCGCCCATACCGCATCGGGGCGCTTTGACCTGATCGTCACGCTATCGGCGCAAACCACCGAAGCCCTCGACTCCGCCCTTGACGCCATCGGCACCGTCAACGGCGTGCGCACCTCGGAATCGCTCATCCACCTGTCGACCCGTATCGACCGCCGCGCCTTCTAGCCCCTTTTCCTCGCCCCAAGCCCGCGCTAAAAGCCCCTTCGCACATACGCCAAGGAAAACGCCCCCATGCCGATGAACAAGACATTCGACGCCCACGAAGCCGAAGCCCGCCTCTATGCCGCATGGGAAAAAGCGGGCGCGTTCAAGGCTGGCGCGAACGGGCGCGAAGGGGCCGAGACGTTTTCCATCATGATCCCGCCTCCCAACGTCACCGGCGTTCTGCACATGGGCCACGCCTTCAACAACACGCTTCAGGACATCCTGACGCGCTGGCACCGGATGCAGGGGCACGACACGCTCTGGCAGCCGGGTCAGGACCACGCGGGCATCGCTACGCAAATGGTCGTCGAACGCCAACTCGCCACCGAAGGCAAACGCCGCACAGACTTCACCCGCGAAGACTTCACCGCCAAGATCTGGGAGTGGAAACAGAAATCCGGCGGAACCATCATCGAACAACTGAAACGCCTCGGCGCGTCCTGCGACTGGTCCCGCAACGCCTTCACCATGTCCGGAGCACCCGGCGCACCCGCCGGTGAAGAAGGCAACTTCCACGACGCCGTCATCAAGGTCTTCGTCAAGATGTATGAAGACGGCCTGATCTATCGCGGCAAACGCCTCGTCAACTGGGACCCGCACTTTGAGACTGCCATCTCGGATCTCGAAGTCGAAAACATCGAAGTCGACGGCCACATGTGGCACTTCAAATACCCCCTCGCGGGCGGGGCAACTTATGAGTACGTTGAAAAAGACGAACACGGCGCAGTCACATTGCGCGAAACCCGCGACTACATCTCCATCGCCACAACGCGCCCCGAAACCATGCTCGGCGACGGCGCAGTTGCCGTGCATCCTTCTGACGAACGCTACGCCCCCATCGTCGGACACTTGTGCGAAATCCCGGTCGGCCCGAAAGAGCACCGCCGCCTGATCCCGATCATCACCGACGAATACCCCGACCCCGACTTCGGCTCGGGCGCGGTCAAGATCACCGGCGCGCATGACTTCAACGACTACCAGGTCGCCAAGCGCGGCGGCATTCCGATGTATCGCCTGATGGACACCAAAGGCGCGATGCGCGACGACGGCGCCCCCTACGCCGAAATGGCCGCTGTTGCGATGGCCGTCGCCAAGGGTAAGCGCACGCTCTCCGAGTCCGAAGCCGACACCATCAACCTCATCCCCGACGACCTGCGCGGACTCGACCGGTTCGAGGCGCGTGAGAAAGTCATCAAGCAAATCACCGACGAAGGCCTCGCCGTCACTTATCTCCACAAAGAGATCGACCCCGAGACCAACGCAGAAGACCTCAGCCGCCGCCCCTTCGTCGAATCCAAGAAGATCATGCAGCCCTTCGGCGACCGCTCCAAGGTCGTTATCGAGCCGATGCTCACTGACCAATGGTTCGTCGACACCGCCAAAATCGTTGATCCCGCGTTGGAGGCCGTCCGCGACGGCACCACCGAGATCCTGCCCGAGCAGCACAAGAAGGTCTATTTCAACTGGCTTGAGAACATCGAGCCATGGTGCATCTCGCGCCAACTCTGGTGGGGGCACCAGATTCCGGTTTGGTATGGCTTCGACCTCAGCGGCGCTGGCTTCAAGGACGACGAAGGCGACGGCGCGCTTGATGAGGTTGAACTCCGACGCCTCCTCTCCGATCAGGCGCTCCTCATTGGCGACGAACACCACCATGCTGCCGCCAATTTTGACGATGTCACCGCTCGCTTTGACGACGTTCTATCCAAACTTCCCACCCCGCTCCATCGCGCCCGCGTGGTCGAAGTCGCCGACCGAAATGCCGCCGCTGACGCAATCGCGGCCAGCCTCGCAGACTACACCGTCAGCCAGGACCCGACCCACCTCGTCTACCCCGTCTGGCGCGACCCCGACGTTCTGGACACATGGTTCTCTTCCGGCCTGTGGCCCATCGGCACCCTCGGTTGGCCCGAACAAACCGAAGCGCTGGAAAAATACTTCCCCACCTCCGTCCTCGTCACCGGGTTCGACATCATCTTCTTCTGGGTCGCCCGGATGATGATGATGCAATACGCCGTCGTCGGCGACCGCCCCTTCGACACCGTCTACGTCCACGCCCTCGTGCGTGACGAGAAGGGCAAGAAGATGTCCAAGTCGTTGGGCAACGTTCTCGACCCGCTGGAACTCATCGACGAATACGGCGCCGACGCGGTGCGATTCACGCTCACGTCCATGGCCGCCATGGGCCGGGACCTGAAGCTTTCGACGCAGCGCATCCAAGGCTATCGCAACTTCACAACCAAGCTCTGGAACGCTGCACGTTTCGCAGAGATGAACGCAGCGCTCGGTGGCACCGACGCAATACCGACGTTAAACCGACGTGATACCGACGCCGCACATCCGGTCAATAAATGGATCGTCGGCGAGGTCGCCAAAACCCGTATCGCCGTTGATGAGGCGCTTGAGAAATTCAGATTTAATGACGCCGCATCAACGCTCTACGCGTTCACTTACACCTATTGCGACTGGTATCTCGAATTCTCCAAACCGCTCTTCGACACTGATTATGCCGACGAAACCCGTGCCACAATGGCATGGGCGCTCGATCAACTTCTGATCCTCATGCACCCCGTCATGCCATACGTCACCGAGGAAATCTGGGGCCTCGCCGCTAACCGCGAAGGCCTGCTCGTCACGACCAAGTGGCCAACCTATGGCGTTGAACTTATTGATGAAAGCGCCACGGCTGAACTGAACTGGGTTCGCGATCTCATCGAAAAGGTCCGCCGTATCCGGGGCGAAATGAACGTGCCGAAATCGCTGAAGGCCCCGCTCCTACAACTGTCATGCGACGAGGCAGGCAAAGCCGCATGGGCCAGAAACGAAGTCATCATCCTGCGCGACCGCGAAGCCGGTATCGAAGGCCTCACCGTGGTCGATGAAGCCCCAAAAGGCGCTGCCACCATCGCCGTCGAAGGCGCTACCTTCGCCCTTCCCCTTGAAGGCTTGATCGACGTCGCGGCGGAAAAAGCCAGACTTGAAAAGACCTTAGGCAAACTCGCCAAAGAGCTTGGCGGCCTGCGCGGCAGATTGAAAAACCCAAAGTTCCTCGAAAGCGCCCCCGAAGAGGTCATCGCGGAAACTCAGGAAAACCTCGCCGCCCGCGAGGAAGAGGAAACACGGCTGAACACAGCCCTGAACCTCCTAAAGGACGTCGGCTAACCCCTTCTTCTGTTTGAAAATATCCAGGGGGCGCGGGGGTAACACCCCCGCCAGACGTCGATTGCACGCAATCGACAACCGGCAACGCGCCGTTAACCCTTTTGTGGTAATTGACCAGCTATCGCACAACCCGATCAACGGCCCGCATCATCCCAAGCGACTTGTCGTAAACCAAGGTTAACACTCGACGCCCGCCAGGTTTTGAGACCACCGGCACCAACCGGGCCCCAGCCGCCGCTGCGGTTCCGGCTAGAAACATCCGTCTGTTCATCATCGCGGACTCTCTAGTTGCGAACCATTCTCATATATGCGCAAACAATGCGAATTCAATCCCTTGCACCCAAGCCCGCTTTCTGTGTTCATCCAGAAATCATGACCAAACCACCCCTGACTCCTCTGGCAGAAAGCCTCCCCGCAACCGTCCCCTTTGTCGGCCCCGAAGCCACGGAACGCAAAATGGGCAAGACCTTCGCAGCACGCCTTGGCGCGAATGAGAATCTCTTCGGTCCTTCCCCTAAGGCCCTGAAAGCCATGGAAGACGCCAACGCCGAGATCTGGAAATACCCCGACCCCGAAAGCCACGACCTGCGCCGCGCCATCGCGCGCCACCTCCAGGTCGCCGCCGATGAGGTTGTCGTCGGCGAAGGCATCGATACGCTTCTGGGCTACCTCGTGCGCCTCTATGTCGAACCCGGCACCTCGGTCGTCACCTCCGACGGCGCTTACCCGACCTTCAACTACCACGTCACCGGATACGGCGGCACGCTCACGAAAGTGCCCTACAAGGACGACATGGAAGACCCCGAAGCGCTCCTTAAAGCCGCCTCCGACACCAACGCCCGCCTGATCTATCTCTCCAACCCCGACAACCCCATGGGCACGCACCATGACTACGGCGTCATTGACGACATGATCGCCGATCTGAACCCCGAATGCCTGCTCATTCTCGACGAGGCATATGTCGAATTCATCGACGACGACACCGTGCCCGAGATCGACACGACCAACCCGAATGTTATCCGTATGCGCACCTTTTCAAAGGCTTACGGCATGGCCGGCGCGCGCGTGGGCTATGCCTTTGGCCACCGGGATATCGTTCAGGCTTTCGAAAAAGTCCGCAATCACTTTGGCATGAACCGCACCGCGCAGATCGGCGCGCTTGCCGCTCTCCAGGACCAGAAGCACCTCGCAAGGTCCCTCAAAGACGTGGCCGCCGCCCGTGATACAATCTCGAAGATCGCGCAGGGAAACGGCCTCACGCCTATCCCTTCCAGCACCAATTTCGTCACCATCAACTGCGGCGCGGACGCGGATTTCGCCATTGCTGTGCTCGAGGAACTGGGCGCGCGGGGGATTTTCGTGCGCAAGCCCTTCGCCGCCCCGGGAGATCGCTGCATACGCGTTACCTGCGGCCCGCCAGACGAGCTTGACCTCTTCCGCGCCGCCCTGCCTGATGCCCTCAAAGCGGCAAAATCCCGCTAATCCAAATTCATCGCGAACAATTGTTGCGCGCGTTACTGGCTTCTTAAATCTGAACTGCTATCCTTCTTTCGATGCGCAATGAACACAAGACATACCCGGACGCCGTCCAGAACTACACGAACGCCTTTCTCGCCTCGTTCGGTGTGATCGTGTTCATGATCCTGTTCGCCATCTGGGCGGTCTGGGGCCTTCTCGTCGCGGGCCTGCTCAGCGCGCTTGCAGATCGCCTGATGATGGTCGATTTCCGTCGCAGATCAGACAGTTAAGCCTCGCGCGCCACAATCGACGCCGCCGCATCCACACCACCGGAAGCGTGCTCGATACCGACAGCCGTCAAGCCTGCCTCGATCGTCGCAAGCGCGCCCAGAACCATATGCGCATTCACATGGCCCATGTGTCCCACACGGAAGAAACGATGCCATTCCGGCGTCCCAGCAGGCGCCATCCCGAGTCCGATCCCAAGCGTCAGACCCGCGCGCTCCTCGACCCACTCGCGCAGAGCGGTGCTCTTTTCTGACCCGACACGCACGCTCGTTACCGCATGACTGCGCGCGCCCGGATCCTGCACGTTCAACTCCAACGGCCCGACGTCACCCCAACGCTCGAACGCCGCCCAGACCGAGCGCGCGAGAACCGCGTGCCGTCGCAGCACATTGTCCAGACCTTCCTCCGCGATCATGTCCAGCGCCGCGCGCAACCCATACAAATGATGCGTCGGCGCAGTCCCGCAGAAATAGAGGTAAAACAACTCCGGATCGACCCGAGGGCGCCAATCCCAATAGGGCGTCACGCAATTGGCCGCCTCACGCGCCCGGTCCGCCTTGTCGTTAAAGAAGACAAACGCCATTCCGGGCGGCGTCATCAGGCCCTTCTGACACCCCGTCACCATCACATCGACACCCCAGGCGTCCATCTGGAAATCGTCGCACCCAAGACAGGCGATGCAATCAATCATCAAAAGCGCGGGATGCCCGACCTCATCCAGAACCCGTCTCAGTGCAGCAACATCATTGCGAACAGACGTCGAGGTATCCACTTGCACCGTCATCACGGCCTTGATTTCGTGTCCTATATCAGCCGCCAATCGTTCGGCCAGCCGCGCCAGATCAATCGCCGAGCGCTTGCCGAAATCCATCACTTCCGCGTCCACGCCCAGCGCCCGCGCCATCCCGGCCCAGCCTTCCGAAAACGTCCCCGTCGACGGCACCAGCACCTTGTCTCCGCGTGAAAAGACATTGGTAATGGCTGCTTCCCAAACCCCATGACCGTTCGCTATATAGATCGCCGCGTGATGCTTGGTCCGCGCCACCGCCTTCAGATCGGTGACGATCCCCGGCACCATCTCAGTCAATTCACCGTGATAAATGTTCGGCGCAGGCCGATGCATCGCCGCCAGAACACGATCCGGAATGACCGACGGCCCCGGAATTGCAAGATAGTGGCGACCATTTCCAAGCGACATTGCACAAACTCCCTTGCGCGGACGTCACCACCTAAATCCCCACCATCACCGGGTCAATCACCGGCTTGCTTGTCTGCCTCGCGTGTTACCGCTAGTCAGTCCTGAACGCCCTAACCCCGAGCCACCCGTGACCAACCCATCCATTCCCCTCGGTGAAAGCCGCAACAAGGACAACAAGAACCGTCCGCTGATCGGCTGGCTGTGGCGCATCTACCTCAAGCCGCAGCGAGTCTGGCTAGGGATCGCAATACTGCTCATGGCGATTGAAGGCTCTATGCTGGGCGCACTCAGCTACATCGTGCAGCCGATGTTCGACCAGGTGTTCATCGCAGGCGACCGCGCCGCTGTCGGTTGGGTCGCGCTGGCCATCGGCATGATCTTCGTCGTCCGCGCCGTGTCGGCCTTTGGCCATCGTGTCCTGATGCAAGGCGCGGGCCTTCGGATCATCACGTCGATGCAAAAGGACATGGTGGCGCATCTTGTCACCCTCGACAGCCGCTTTTTCCAATCCAATCCCCCCGGCACCCTGATCGAGCGCGTCCGCGGCGACACGACAGCGGCCAACAACATCTGGGCCGTTGTTCTTGGCGTCGTTGGCCGCGATGTGGTCAGCCTGATCGCCCTTCTCGCCGTAGCTATCTCCGTCGACTGGCTTTGGACCCTCATCGCCATCGCAGGCGCGCCGCTTCTCCTCGGCCCCGTGGTCGCGCTTCAGCGCTACGTCAGAAAACGCACCTTCGCAGCCCGAGACGCCGCCGCCCGCCTTTCCAACCGCCTCGACGAGATCTTCCACGGCATCAACACGATCAAGCTGAACACCAGCGAAACCCGCGAAAACGACCGCTTTGGCAGCAATGCAGGCGCCTACCTGAAACAGGAAATGCACGCCCGCGTCGGTCAGGCTGCGATCCCGGCAATGACCGATTTCGTGGCCGCAATCGGCTTTGCCGGTGTGCTTGTCTACGGCGGCAACCAGATCATCGACGGCGACAAAACCGTGGGCGAGTTCATGTCCTTCTTCACCGCCATGGGCCTGATATTCGAGCCTTTGCGCCGCGTCGCCAACGTCACGGGCGCATGGCAGGCCGCCCGCGCCAGCCTCGAACGTATTCAGGACATCTTCGAAGCCGCCCCGACCATCACCTCGCCCGCAACTCCGAAACCCGCCATCGCGTCCCCCGAAAACGCCGACATTGCGCTCGACAACGTCGTCGTGCGATACGGGACCGAACCGGCCCTGAACGGCGCCAGCTTCACCGCAAAAGCAGGAAAGACCACAGCTCTCGTCGGAGCGTCTGGTGCCGGAAAATCCACTGTTTTCAACGTGCTGACCCGGCTAGTCGACCCTAGCGAAGGCGTGATCACGATCAACGATACCAAAAGCACCGACCTTGGCCTTGCGGACCTGCGCGCGCTCTATTCCGTCGTGACACAAGACGCGCCGATGTTCGACGAAAGCTTGCGCGACAACATCATCCTGAACACCAAAGACGTCACCGACGAAGCCCTCGCCAACGCCGTCGAAGCCGCACATCTGACCGAAGTCGTCGCAAACCTGCCAATGGGTCTCGAAAGCCCAGCTGGCCCCCGCGGTTCCGCCCTCTCGGGAGGGCAACGCCAACGCGTCGCCATCGCCCGCGCGCTCCTGCGCAACGCGCCGGTACTCCTTCTGGACGAGGCTACCTCGGCGCTGGATGCCCAATCCGAAGTCCGCGTGCAGGCCGCCCTCGACGATCTCGCCCGGAACCGCACCACTCTGGTCATCGCGCACCGCCTCTCCACTATCCGCAACGCTGACAAGATCGTTGTGATGGATAAAGGCCGCGTCGTCGACGAAGGTCGCCACGAAGAGCTCCTCGACCGTGGCGGCGTCTACGCCGGCCTCTACGCCCTGCAATTCTCCGAAACCTAACGCCGCGCCTCGTACCCGCGCACCAGCGCCTCCGGCCGCGCACCCAGCAGATACCGCACCAGTGTCCAGAGATTTCGCATGACCCGCCGCGCCCAGCCCTCCGCCAGATATCGCGCCGCCGAAGTCTGCGCCTCGGCCTCCATCATCCTGAGCCGCCCTTTAAGTGCGCGCGCCAGGGCGACGTCCTCCATCAAAGCCACATCCGGCACGCCGCCAACGCTGTCCAAAACCGAACGCGCAACCAACAACCCCTGATCCCCATACGGCAAACCAAACACCCTCGAACGCAGATTCGCGCCCAACGCCACCAGCTTCGGCGCCACGCCAGCCGCCCGGAACACCAACCGGAAATACCCTGCCGTCTCGCCGTGCTCACGCATATGCCGCAAAGCCGCCTCCACCCAATGCGCGCTCAGATGCGTATCCGCATGCAAGATCAAAACCCACCGGCCCCGCGCAGCCGCCACGCCGCGTGCAATCTGCCCTCCACGCCCAGCCGGCCCTTCGACAATCTCCGCCCCCAGCGCGCGCGCCACATCCAAAGTGCCATCGTCCGACCCGCCATCCGAGACCACCAACTCCCCAATCACGCCTTCGGTCACCCCCGCCATCAATGCCTCCGCCGTCCCCGGCAACAAGGCCGCGACATTCAGCGTCGGGATCACAACAGATATTGGTGCGTGCATGGGATGAAGTCCTGTCAAAGCCGCTCTATATTGAACCCTGAAAGAAGGAGAGACCAGCATGGACGGCCGCAAAGTTCTTAAAATCACCGGCAGCGACAGGCAGGACTTCCTGCAAAACCTGATCACCAACGATATTAACCGTCTGAAAGACGGCCTCGTCTGGACCGCGCTTCTCACGCCCCAGGGCAAGTACCTCGCCGATTTCTTCCTCGTGCCCGCGGATGAGGTCATCCTGCTCGACGTCGCGGAAAGCCTCGCCCAAACCCTCGCACAACGCCTCACGATGTATAAACTGCGCGCCGACGTTCAGATCGAGGCAACCGAGATCACCCCATCCAGAGGCCCGGGTCGGGCTCCAGACGGCGCATTCGCCGATCCGCGCCACGCCGACCTCGGCTGGCGCGCCTACGACGGCCGCCCCGACGTTCCCGCCGACTGGGACGACCTGCGCGTCACACATATGATCCCCGAAACCGGAATCGAACTGGTTCCAAACGACAGCTACCCTCTGGAGCTGGACTTCGAACGGCTGAACGGCGTCGACTTCAAGAAAGGCTGCTACGTCGGACAGGAAGTCACGGCCCGGATGAAACACAAGACGGAACTGAAAAAGGGCCTCGCCAAAGTAGCAATCTCCGGCGCGGCCCTCGTCGGTTCTGAAATCACCACCGCCGACGGCAAAGCCGCAGGCACGCTCTATACCCAATCAGGCGGCAAGGCGCTCGCTTACTTGCGCTTTGACCGCGCAACCGGTGAAATGACAGCCGCGAGCGCCACGATCACGCGCCTGACCTGACCTTCTTTTTGGCAAAAGTATCCTCGCCAAAGGCAAAGGCCGCCCTGCGGGCGGCCCAAACAATCGCGTCACGCCGAAGGCGTGGCCTTTATCTCAGGCGCGCTCGGAATATTCCATCGTCTCTGTGTTGACGATAATGTCCTCGTCCGGCCCGACGAAGGGCGGCACCATGACCTTCACGCCGCAATCCAGGATCGCAGGCTTGAACGAATTGGCAGCCGTCTGGCCTTTGACCACGGGTTCGGTCTCGACAACCTTGCAAGTCACTTTCTGCGGCAGGGACGCGCTCAACGCTTCGCTGTCATGATACTCGATCACAATCGTCATGCCGTCCTGAAGGAACGGACGACGCTCACCCAAAATATCCGCCGGAAGCTCGATCTGCTCGAACGTCTCGGAATCCATGAAGACCAGCATGCCGTCGCTCTCGTAAAGAAACTGCTGGTCCTTCTGCTCAAGCCGGACCTTTTCGACCTTGTCCGCCGAGCGAAACCGCTCGTTCAGTTTCGAGCCATTTCGCAGGTTTTTCATCTCGACTTGCGCAAAGGCTCCCCCTTTGCCGGGTTTGACATGGTCGGTTTTGACCGCAACCCACAAACCGCCATTATGTTCAAGAACATTTCCGACGCGAATCTCGTTTCCATTGATTTTGGGCATTCAAGTTAACCAAGCGTTAAAGTTGATAAAAAGATCATTGTCGCTATATTATAGGGATAAGACACTGACAAGGCGGCGAAAGTCATGGGAAGAAAGCGTCAAGCTATGCGCTAAGCGCATAGTAGGCATTCCTAAATAGCAAACCTAAAGCGGTCCGGGAACAGTCATAAGGGACGTCACGCCGAGAAATGCAAGAGCAATAACAAAAGGAAAACGAATGGCTGATTTTGTGGACGGCACCGCATTCAACCACGAGCAAGGAAACCGCGCGCGCAAACTGTTCGCAGCTGTGGTTCTGGCAGCGCTCGATGATGCAATTGCTGACGACAAGAAATATGGCAACGGTCCTGAACAGATCGCACGCTGGGCGCGCTCGCGCGACGGCCGCGAAGTTCTGTCCTGCGCTGGCATCGACCCCAACGAACGTGTTGTGAAGGGTCTGATGGAGTTCGTCTCGAAAGGCGTGCGCACATCCGTGGCGCTCAGCCGTGAAGAAAGCGAACGCCGCAACGCCGCCGAGCAGGCCAAAGCCGCCTGATAAAACGCGACATTGCGTCAGAAAAATGCGTCCTCTTTCGAGGGCGCTTTTTCTTTTGGACGAACCCCTTTTTTCCGACCCCAGCCCTTTCCCAACCACAAACCCGCACTCTATGGTCCCTCCAACAAAGGAGCCTCCAGACATGTCCGACGCCCACCTTCCCTTCGATACCGCCTTCCTCGACCGCCTCGCCGATGTCGCCATCGGAACGGGTCTGAACCTGCAACCGGGTCAGCAACTTGTGCTCACCGGCGCGGCCGAAACTCTGCCGCTTGTGCGCCGCATCGCCGTTGCCGCCTACAAGGCAGGCGCCAGCGTGGTCACCCCGATCCTGTCAGACGAAGAAATCACCCGCGCCCGCTACATGCACGGCCACTACGAGTGCTTCGACGCCGCGCCCGCATGGCTCTTTGCAGGCATGGGACAAGCCTATGAAGCCAACGCCGCCCGCCTCCATGTTTCCTCTGAAAATCCGATGGCCCTTTCCGACATGGACCCAGCGAAAGTGGGTCGCGCCTCCAAAGCCAATGCCATCGCCTATAAACCCGCGCTGGAAAAAATCTCCAGCTTTGCGATCAACTGGTCGATCATTTCCTACCCGGGTCGCGCCTGGGCGAAACTCGTTTTTCCCGACCTGTCCGACGATGAGGCACAAGCTGCCCTTGCCAAAGCCCTGTTCGCCGCCTCGCGCGTCGACGTGCCCGACCCTGTGGCAGCCTGGGCCGAGCACAACGCCGCGCTGGCAACACGACGCGACTGGCTGAATGAACAGGACTTCGCAGCCCTGCATTTCACCGGTTCGGGTACCGACCTGACAGTCGGCCTCGCAGACGGCCACCTCTGGTCCGGCGGTGCCGCAAAGGCCAAGAACGGCATAACCTGCAACCCCAACATCCCGACCGAGGAAGTCTTTACTACCCCTCACGCCGCCCGCGTAAACGGGACAGCCCGCGCATCCAAACCCCTCAGCCACCAGGGCAGCCTGATCGAGAATATCGAAGTCACCTTCGAAAACGGCCGGATCACCAAAGCCAGCGCCTCGCGCGGCGAAGAGGTGTTCCGAAAACTCATCGCCACCGACGACGGCGCCGCGCGCCTCGGCGAGGTCGCCCTCGTCCCCCACGCCTCGCCAATCTCAGAAAGCGGCTTGTTGTTCTATAATACGCTCTACGACGAAAACGCTGCCTGCCACATCGCTTTGGGACAATGCTACAAGGACTGCCTGATCGACGCCGACGGTATCTCCGACGAGGCCCTCGACGCACGCGGTGGAAACTCTTCCCTCATCCACGTCGACTGGATGATCGGTAGCGCCGAAACTGATATCGACGGTATAACACAAAACGGAGATCGCGTTGCGGTGTTCCGGGCTGGCAACTGGACTGATTGATTGCGCCGCCTTCGGCGCCGCGATGGGCGAGAGGCGCTGCCTCTCGCGCTCTCCGGGATATTTTGAACAAAAGAAGGGAAGCGGAGGCTTTGTCTGTTCTTTGGGTCCTGGAATTCTCGGGGTGAGGTTGAACGAACCGAGGGGCAGCGCCCCCTCGCAAGGAATCAAAAAGGCACGTCGTCCCCGGCGGAGGCCGCAGCGGTTATGAATTTTGCGACAACCTTTTTGTCGCCTGCCTTGTCGAACGCAATGTCGAGCTTGTCGCCTTCGATTGCCGTTACGGCTCCGTAACCGAATTTCTGGTGAAATACCCGTTCGCCCACGGTGAAGGCGGAAATCGCGCTCATGTCGATTACCATGTTGCGTGCTTCGGAGGGTTGCGACATGCCCCGTTTCTGGCTTCGGCTCTGCAGGCGCTTCCAGCCCGGTGAATTATAGCCATCGGCCTCGGCGGCCTTTTGGTGAATCGTGCTCTGGATGCCGCCGGTCATGCCGCCGGACGCCGCGCCAAACCCACCGCCGTAAAGCCCGGGCGGCGTCAGGACCTCGACATGATCTGCCGGCAATTCGTCAATGAACCGCGACGGCATCTGGCTTTGCCATTGCCCGTAGACCATGCGATTGCCGGCAAAGCTGATCGTCGCGACTTCCTCGGCCCGTGTAATCCCGACATAGGCCAGCCTGCGTTCTTCCTCGAGCCCCTTCAATCCGCTTTCGTCCATCGAGCGCTGCGACGGGAACAACCCGTCTTCCCACCCCGGCAGGAACACAACCGGGAATTCCAGACCCTTGGCCGCATGCAGCGTCATGATCGAGACCTTCTCTTCGCCCTCGTCACTTTCGTTGTCCATGATGAGAGAAACATGCTCCAGAAACCCCTGAAGATTCTCAAAGGATTCAAGGGCTTTCACCAATTCCTTCAGGTTTTCCAGCCGTCCCGGCGCCTCGGGCGTCTTGTCGTTTTGCCAGTGCTCGGTATAGCCGCTTTCATCCAGCGCCTGCTCGGCAATTTCGATGTGGCTGACCCCGGCCTGCACCAAACCGTGCCAGCGCTCGATCCCGAGTACCAGCTTGCCAAGCTCGATCGCACCCTTCCCCGTCAGCCCTTTCGTGGCCAACAGGATCTTGGCACCTTCCACCAGCGACACCCCATTCGAGCGCGCCTCCATCTGGATTTTCTGCTGCGCCTTGTCGCCCAAACCGCGTTTCGGAGTGTTCACGATCCGCTCGAACGCCAGGTCGTTTTCAGGTGACACCGCGAGCCGGAAATAGGCCATCGCATCGCGGATCTCCATGCGTTCATAAAACCGCGGTCCGCCAATCACGCGGTAGGGCAGACCGATCGTCAGAAACCGGTCCTCGAAAGCCCGCATCTGGTGCGACGCTCGCACGAGGATTGCCATGGTATCGAGACTGAACGGTTCCAGCCCCCGCGTGCCACGCTGCATGCTTTCAATCTCTTCGCCGATCCACCGCGCTTCTTCGTCGCCGTCCCAATGGCCGATTAACCTGACCTTCTCGCCCTCGTCGAGGTCGGTAAACAACGTTTTGCCAAGCCGCCCCTCATTGGCCGAAATCACACCCGACGCGGCCGCCAAGATATGCGGCGTCGAGCGATAGTTCTGCTCCAGCCGCACTACTTTCGCGCCGGGGAAATCCTTTTCGAACCGCAGAATGTTGCCCACCTCGGCGCCGCGCCAGCCATAGATCGACTGATCATCGTCACCCACGCAGCAGATATTCTTGTGACCTTGCGCCAACAGACGCAGCCACAGGTATTGTGCAACGTTCGTGTCCTGATACTCGTCGACAAGGATATATTTGAACCAACGCTGGTATTGCGCCAACACGTCCTCGTGGTTTTGAAAAATCCATACCACATGCAGCAGCAAATCACCGAAATCCACGGCATTGAGTGTCTTCAGACGCTCTTGGTATTGTTCATATATTTCAATGCCTTGGTGATTGAACGCCCCTGCCTCGCCGGCGGGCACCTTGTCGGGCGTCCAGGCCCGGTTTTTCCAGCCATCAATGACATGCGCCAACTGCCGGGCGGGCCAGCGCTTTTCGTCGATCCCGGCGGCGACAACAAGCTGCTTCAAAAGGCGGACCTGATCGTCCGTATCGAGGATTGTGAAATTCGTCTTCAGACCGACAAGTTCGGCATGGCGCCGCAATAGTTTGACGCAGATCGCGTGGAACGTCCCCAGCCAGGGCACGCCTTCAACTGCCTGCCCCAGCAGACGTCCGACGCGGTTCTTCATCTCGCGCGCGGCTTTGTTGGTGAAAGTGACGGAAAGGATTTCGTTCGGACGCGCGCGGCCTGTCGACAACAAATGTGCAATCCGCGTGGTCAAAGCCTTGGTCTTGCCGGTTCCGGCCCCCGCCAGCATCAAGACCGGCCCGTCCAGAGCCTCGACCGCTTCGCGTTGTGCCGCATTCAATTCATCGAGATACGGCGCGCCGCGCGCCGCAAGCGCCTGCTGGGACAGGGGGATGCGGTCGCGGAAATCACTGTCATTTGCAAAGTCACTCATGCGCGAAACCCTAACGAGGTTCGCAGCCGAGGGAAAGAGGGTGTTCGCGCAATGTTCTGCATCTATCGCTTTCGATTTCTCGGTGGATGCCTCCGGCGGGGATATTTTTTAACACGAGAAATCCAAGAGCCCTTTTCCTTTGGTCGCTTCAGGGGTTTAAACGGATCATGAGCTTTGATATCCGCTATCCCGCCATTTCTGACCTGCGTGCCCGCGCGCGACGCCGCGTACCGCATTTCGTGTTTGAATACCTCGACAGCGCGACGGGCGTCGAAGATCAGCACAAACGCAATATGGATGCGCTGAAATCCGTGCAGTTCATGCCGGGCATCCTCGAAGGGCCGATGACGCCGGATTTGTCCACGACTTTCTTGGGCCGCGACTATCATCTGCCCTTCGGCTGTGCGCCTGTCGGCATGTCGGGGATCATGTGGCCCCGCGCCGAGAAAATCCTCGCCGCCGCTTGTGCCAAAGCCGGCCTGCCCTACACAATGTCTACAACCGCGACCGTCGTGCCCGAAGACCTGGCACCCTATATCGGCGATCAGGGTTGGTTCCAGATGTACATGCCCTGGGACAAGACCATACGCGCCGATATGCTGGAGCGCGCCACCAAAGCGGGATTTCACACGCTTGTGTTGACGGCCGATGTGCCGGTCGACAGCCGCCGCGAGCGGCAGAGGCGCGCCAATCTGCAAATTCCGCCCCGGCTGAATGCACAGATGATCTGGTCGATGATGACCCACCCCGCATGGACCCTCGGCACGGTTAGGGAAGGCATCCCAAGTCTCAAGTTCGGGGAAAGCTACGTCGACAGTTCCAACAAGTTCGACAGCATGGCCCACGCCGGTCACATCATCCGCGGCCAGCCCGGCTGGTCGGATATCGACGAATTGCGCGCGCTGTGGAAAGGCCCGATGATCGTCAAGGGCGTGTTGAAACCCGACGACGCAAAGCGCCTGGTCGACAAGGGCGCGGACGCGATCTGGGTGTCAAACCACACCGGTCGCCAGTTCGATGGCGGTCCGGCCTCGATCCACCAACTGCCCAAGGTGCGCGCCGCCATCCCCGAAACCCCGATCATCTTCGACAGTGGAGTCACCAACGGCACCGATATCCTTCGCGCCCTCGCCCTTGGGGCGGACTTCGTAATGATGGGCCGCGCGTGGCACTACGCCGTCGGCGCACTCGGCGAGGCAGGGCCGCCTCACCTCATGCACATCCTCAAAGACGACATCGAGCTCGTCATGGGCAACCTTGGCACTCGCACACTCGGCGATCTCAAAAACGCTCTGATCCGCCCCGACTGGGCCTGAACTGCTTCATCCTTTCAAAAATATCACAGGGGTGTGGGGACAGCGTCCCCACCCTCGCGACGCGCGCCAGCGCGGCGCAACTCAAAACAACCTCCTTGCCCAACGCCCCGCCGGGCGATAACAAAATGCTGCGCATGCAAAAGGACGACCACAATGGCTGACTTCAAGAAAATCCTCATCGCCAACCGGGGGGAAATCGCCATCCGCGTCATGCGCGCCGCCAACGAATTGGGAAAACGCACCGTCGCCGTCTACGCCGAAGAAGACAAACTCAGCCTCCATCGTTTCAAGGCAGACGAAGCCTATCAGATCGGCAAGGGCCTCGGCCCGGTCGCAGCCTATCTCTCCATCGACGAGATCATCCGCGTCGCCCGTGCCTGTGGTGCCGACGCCATTCACCCCGGCTACGGCTTGCTCTCTGAAAACCCAGACTTCGTCGACGCCTGCACCCGGAACGGCATCACCTTCATCGGCCCGAAAGCCGACACCATGCGCGCCCTTGGCGACAAGGCCTCCGCCCGCCAGGTCGCGATCGAGGCCGACGTGCCGGTCATTCCGGCCACGGACGTCCTCGGCGACGACATGAAGAAAATCAAGAAACAGGCGGCCGAGGTCGGCTACCCTCTGATGCTCAAGGCCTCATGGGGCGGCGGTGGCCGCGGAATGCGCCCGATCTACAGCGAAGACGAACTGGAAGAAAAGGTCCTTGAAGGCCGCCGCGAAGCCGAAGCCGCCTTCGGGAACGGCGAAGGATACCTCGAAAAGATGATCCTCAAGGCCCGCCACGTCGAAGTACAAATCCTCGGCGACAACCAAGGCAATATCTACCACCTCTGGGAGCGCGACTGCTCGGTCCAGCGCCGCAACCAGAAGGTCGTCGAACGCGCGCCCGCGCCATACCTCTCAGGCGCACAGCGCGAACGCATCTGCAACCTGGGCAAGAAAATCGCCGAATCCGTCAACTACGAATGCGCCGGCACCATCGAATTCCTCATGGATATGGAAACCGGCGAGTTCTACTTCATCGAAGTGAACCCCCGCGTGCAGGTCGAACATACCGTGACCGAGGAAGTCACCGGCATAGATATCGTGCAGGCCCAGATCAAGATCGCCGAGGGCAAATCCCTGATGGAGGCCACCGGCACCGCCTCGCAATATGACGTCATGCTGAACGGCCACGCCATCCAGTGCCGCGTGACGACCGAGGACCCGACCAACAACTTCATCCCCGACTATGGCCGCATAACCGCCTATCGGGGCGCCACGGGCATGGGCATCCGCCTTGACGGCGGAACGGCTTATTCCGGCGCGGTCATCACGCGCTACTACGACAGCCTGCTGGAAAAAGTCACCGCATGGGCGCCGACACCTGAAGCCGCCATTGCCCGCATGGACCGGGCACTGCGCGAATTCCGCATCCGCGGCGTGTCGACCAATATCGCTTTCGTCGAGAACCTCCTCAAGCACCCGACATTCCTCAATAACGAATATCACACCAAATTCATCGACGAGACGCCCGAGCTCTTCGACTTCAAGAAACGCCGCGACCGCGCGACGAAAATCCTGACCTATATCTCCGACATCACGGTCAACGGTCACCCCGAAACCGCTGGCCGTCCGAAACCCCACGCCGACGCCCGCGAGCCCGTAGCACCCAAACTTAAAACCGATGCGCCGCAACCCGGCACCCGAAACATCCTCGAGGAATTCGGCCCCGAAGCCCTTGCCGACTGGATGCTCGAGCAGAAACAACTTCTGATCACCGACACCACGATGCGTGACGGCCACCAGTCACTTCTGGCCACGCGGATGCGCTCGATCGATATGATTAACGCTGCTCCGGCCTACGCGGCCAACCTGCCCGAACTGTTTTCGATGGAATGCTGGGGGGGTGCCACCTTCGACGTCTCCTACCGCTTCCTTCAGGAATGCCCGTGGCAACGCCTGCGCGATCTGCGCCAGCGCATGCCGAACCTGATGACCCAGATGCTTCTGCGCGGCGCAAACGGTGTCGGCTACACCAACTACCCCGACAACGTCGTGCAATTCTTCGTGAAACAGGCGGCCGAAACCGGCATCGACGTCTTCCGCGTTTTCGACAGCCTGAACTGGGTCGATAACATGCGCGTCGCGATGGACGCGGTCGTGGCCAACAACAAGGTCTGCGAAGGCACGATCTGCTACACTGGCGATATCCAGAACCCCGAGCGCGCCAAGTACGACCTGAAATACTACGTCGACATGGGCAAGGACTTGAAAGCCGCAGGCGCACACGTTCTGGGCCTGAAAGACATGGCCGGCCTCCTGAAACCCGCCGCAGCGCGCATCCTTATCAAAGCCCTGAAGGAAGAAGTCGGCCTGCCGATTCACTTCCACACGCATGACACGGCAGGCATCGCCTGCGCGACCATCCTTGCCGCCTCCGAGGCGGGCGTCGATGCGGTCGATTGCGCCATGGATGCGCTTTCGGGCAACACCAGTCAGGCCACGCTCGGTACCATCGTGGAAGCCCTTGCACGATCAGACCGCGACACCGGCCTCGACATCGGCGCGGTGCGCGAAATGTCGAACTACTGGGAAGCGGTGCGCGGCCATTATGCGGCGTTTGAGTCCGGCCTTCAGGCCCCCGCCTCCGAGGTCTACCTGCACGAAATGCCGGGTGGCCAGTTCACCAACCTCAAGGCCCAGGCCCGCAGCCTCGGCCTTGAAGAACGCTGGCACGAAGTGGCCGAAATGTATTCGGAAGTGAACAAGATGTTCGGCGATATCGTCAAGGTCACGCCATCGTCCAAGGTCGTCGGCGACATGGCCCTGATGATGGTCAGCCAGAACCTCACCCGCGCCGATGTCGAAAACCCTGACAAGGACGTAGCCTTCCCCGACAGCGTCATCGACATGATGAAAGGCAACCTCGGCCAACCCCCCGGAGGCTGGCCGAAGAAAATCCAGAAGAAGATCCTCAAAGGCGAAAAAGCCACCATCGACCGCCCCGGCCTTCACGCCAAGAGCGTCGATATCGAGAAAACCCGCAAGGATTTGCAAGCCCAGCTCGACGGCAAGGAGATCGATGACGAAGACCTGAACGGCTACCTCATGTATCCCAAGGTGTTCCTCGACTACATCGCGCGCAATCAGACCTACGGCCCAGTGCGCACCCTGCCGACCATGAATTTCTTCTATGGCATGAAACCCGGCGAGGAAATCTCGGTCGAAATCGATCCCGGTGTAACCCTCGAAATTCGCTGCCAGGCCATCGCCGAGACCAATGCCGAAGGCGAAGCGAAAGTCTTCTTCGAGTTGAACGGCCAGCCCCGGATCGTGCGCGTGCAGGACCGCTCGTCCAAGGGTGCGCAAGCTGCCCGGCCAAAAGCCGAGCTTGGCAACGAAAACCACGTCGGCGCCCCCATGCCTGGGGTCGTCGCCTCCGTCGCCGTGCAATCCGGCGGCAAGGTGAAAGAGGGCGACCTCATGCTGACCATCGAAGCGATGAAGATGGAAACCGGCATCCACGCCGAGCGCGACGCCACGATCAAGGCCGTGAATGTCACTCCGGGCGCCCAGATAGACGCCAAAGACCTACTGATCGAATTCGAATAACCCCGGCTGCACCGCGTGAAAACGCGGTGCATACGTCTCAATCGATCAAGAAAATGGTTGAAGAACAAGCCGTAGTTGCCTGAAATACAATCTTATTTCTCGAGCAAAAGTCGTGAAGGCATGCTCGAGACGGCGCGCGGCCCTGCGCTGTCCTGTATCGTTCAACCCGGCATGAACTCAAGAATATAGACCGAACACAATTCTTGTCCTAGCATGGATGTGAGCCTTCAGGGACGCCGATTTTTGCACATATTCCAAACGACTACCCTGCCCGGCTCGAAAAAAAGAAAAATCCAAGGGACAGTTAAATGAAACTTCTAATAGGACTCGATGGTCATAGTTCGGGGAAAAAAGCCCTCGAATTTGCCAAAGGCATTGCGAAGCGGGTCGACGATTGCGAGTTGATCGTCGCCTACGTGATCGAATGGTCGCCGTTTACATTCCAGACGCCAGAAGAAAACGAACAACGCCACAAGCGTCGCGAAGAAGAAATCTCAACGGCACTCGAAAGGGTCGTCAATCCAGCCGTCGCAGCGCTTTCCGAAGCCGGCTTCAACGCCCGCGGACGGGTGCGCCACGGCAATGTCGCCGATACGCTCGACGCCATTGCCCATGATGAAGGCGCAAGCCAGATCATCATCGCGCGCTCAAGCGAAGGGGGCATCACCTCCCGCATCTTCGGCAGCTCAACCGCAAACCTTGTGATGAACGCGCGCGTTCCCGTCACGGTCGTGGCTTAAGGATTAGACCCATGAACAAGCTAATGAACCTGCTCTTTGCAGTGGCGGCGCTCTTTGCGGTCGCCCTACCGGCGTCGGCCCAGGAAGCCGCCGCAACCCTCGACGAACGCGTCAACACCGCGTTTGCCAACTTCACCGGCCCCTTCGTCAACTTCATCTTTGCACCGATCCCCGGTACGTCCTTCCCGTGGATCGTGATGTGGCTCGTGATCGGCGCATCGGTCTTCACGATCTACTTCGCCTTCGTGCAATTCCGCTTCTTCGGCCACGCGATCTCGCTGGTCAAGGGCGACTACTCCGACCCCAATGACGCGGGCGAAGTCAGCCACTTTCAGGCCCTCGCCACCGCCCTTTCGGGCACCGTCGGCCTTGGAAACATCGCAGGCGTCGCAGTAGCCGTGGGCATCGGCGGCCCCGGAGCCACCTTCTGGATGATTCTCGCAGGCCTCCTCGGCATGGCCTCGAAGTTCACCGAATGTACGCTCGGCGTGAAATACCGCAACGAATACCCCGACGGCACCGTCTCAGGCGGCCCGATGTACTACATCTCGAAAGGCTTCAACGAATTGGGCCTGCCGGGCGGTAAGATCCTCGCGGTCCTGTTCTCGGTCTTCTGTATCCTCGGCGCCCTCGGCGGCGGCAACATGTTCCAGGCCAACCAGGCGCATGTGCAGATCACCCAGATCACCGGAGACTACCCCGGCTGGATCACTGGCCTTGTCTTCGCGGGCGTCGTCTTCGCCGTCATCGTGGGCGGCATCAAGTCGATCGCGCGCGTGACCGAAAAAGTCGTGCCGTTCATGGGCATCCTCTACGTCGGTGCCTCGCTGATCGTTCTGATCGTCAACGCCGACCTGATCGGCTGGGCGTTCGGCCAAATCTTCGCAGGTGCCTTCACCGGCCTCGGCGTTGCAGGCGGCTTCGTCGGCGCTCTGATCCAAGGCTTCAAGCGGGCCGCGTTCTCGAACGAAGCCGGCGTCGGCTCGGCGGCGATCGCACACTCCGCGGTGAAAACCAAAGAGCCGATCACCGAGGGCTTTGTGTCGCTGCTCGAACCGCTGATCGACACTGTCATCATTTGCACGATGACGGCGCTTGTAATCACCATTTCAGGTCAGCTTCTCATCGACCAGACAACCGGCCTCTACATGCTGAACGAAGGCGGATCCGCCATTGCAACCGTCGGTGACAACTCCGGCGTCGCTCTGACATCCGCAGCCTTCGGCTCGGCTATCAGCTGGTTCCCGTTCGTTCTAGCGATTGCGGTGATCCTGTTCGCCTTCTCGACGATGATCTCGTGGTCCTACTACGGCCTGAAGGCATGGACCTACCTCTTTGGCGAAGGCAAGACCACCGAGCTTATCTTCAAGCTCATCTTCTGCGTCTTCATCGTCATTGGCGCCGCCGCCAACCTCGGTCCGGTCATCGACTTCTCCGATGCCGCGATCTTTGCAATGGCCGTGGTGAACATCTTCTGCCTCTACTTCCTGATGAAGGTCGTCCGCACCGAGCTGCAGTCCTACGGCAGCCGCCTGAAGTCGGGCGAAATCAAGAAGTTCTCTCACTGATCCGAGAGAGTAAACCAACGAAAAGGCCGCCCTGAACGGGCGGCCTTTTTCATTTCAAGCCGCTGAAACCCGGCCCCCCCTCACGTCTTGTCGCGCGCCGCCTTCTCGTCCTTGGTCAGTTTGTTGTTCCAGACATTGTTGCTCAAGCCCAGCTCAGCCGCCAACGGCTTTGTCTTGCCCTTGCTCACTTTACCGCCCTTGTTCAGAAATTCCTGAATAAGAGCCTCATCGGTCGTCGGTTTTGGAACTTGTTTCATGAACTGAACCCTATTGCCCGCGCCGGCACAACACAACACACCAAGGTCTTTGGGTCCAAAAAATCCGGGGGAGGCCGCAGGCCGGGGCTGAGCCCCCTGCACCGGCGGGACCCGAGCAAAATAGCCATTAACCATATCGCAACGCGCCACCTTTAGACCGGTCCTAAGCGATCGTATCGGCGTTTCGCGAATGGCCCCAATTATCCAGTTTTTGCCCCATTGTTGTAGTCAATCCGCCTCATTCGCAGCCGAGTTTCGACCAAACGGCAGCGTAGGAGCGCTATGATGAACTGGAAAATGCGCGGACGCGTCTTCGGCCTCGTCCTCCTCAGCGTGAACTTCGTCGCGGCAAACGCGGGCTACAGCGTCGGCCCGGCACAGGCCAGCCCGCCCAAAGCCCACAAGGCATCGCAAGTCCGCCTCGCCGCCATTGCCTTGGCCGAAGAAAAGGCTCGTGTGCATCTGTCGACCTTCCTCGACTTCGCCCTCGACGACAAAGGCCGTGCCCGCCAGAACGCGGCCCTGAAGATCGTTCTTACCGGCTATGGCGGCGACCCGGAAACCATCTGGGTGACCCCTTTCGCAAAGCGCGATGGCCGCTACGTGGGCCTTCTGGCAAACGAACCGAAATCCAACAACGCAAAACGCGCCGGAGACGCCATCGCCTTCGAGACCGATCAGGTGCGCGACTGGTACTTCTTCGGTGACGACGGCAAGATGTATGGCAGCTACACCACCCGCGCCCTGCTTCCCGAGATGGCGCCGAAAACCGCACGCCAGATCTCGCAAATCCTGTCTGCAACCCCCGCACCTGTGGACTGGTAAGCCCGCAGACCACCGCCAAAGCCCCACGCTCGCGCGAATTTCGACAGGCCGACGCCCAGCGCCACCGCCAAACCCCACGCGAAAAACCGCAAAGCGCGCGAATTTTTCCCTTGCCAGTCCCGCGCGGAGTTTATATCTCCGCCTCACCCAAGGATGCGGGCGTAGCTCAGGGGTAGAGCATAACCTTGCCAAGGTTAGGGTCGTGAGTTCGAATCTCATCGCCCGCTCCAAAAAACAGCCAACAGGTTGTCGGGTACTTCAAACAAAGATCATCGACCTCGCGGGCCAATCGGCTCGCGCGATCTTTGTGCGGCGCGATCCCGGCCAGGCGCGACGGAGATCATCTCGTTCCGTCATGGCGCCGCCAAAACACTTGCCCTAGGATACCTGCAGAATTCGAAAGGCGCGCGCGTGACACATTCCATCACTCAAAGCGATATCGACGACTACCAGCGCGATGGCGTCGTCCTGATCAAGGGCCTCTTTGCAGACCACGTCGACACCCTGCGCGCCGGAATAGACCGCAACATGGCCGACCCCGGCCCATATGGTGCTGAAAATACCAAAGCGGGCGAAAGCGGCCGCTTCTTCGACGACTATTGCAACTGGACCCGCATCCCCGAATTCGAAGACACGATCCGCACCTCCGCCGCCGCCCGGATCGCCGCCGATCTCATGGGCTCAAGCCGCGTGCAGATGTTCCATGAACACATCCTCGTCAAGGAACCCGGCACCACCAAAGCCACGCCCTGGCATCAGGATGCGCCCTATTACTTTGTCGACGGCACACAGAACATCAGCTTCTGGTCGCCGCTTGATCCGGTCCGGGACAACAGCCTGCGCTGCGTCGCCGGCAGCCACCTCTGGGACAAGCCCGTCCTGCCGACGCGCTGGCTGGCCGAAACGAATTTCTACCCCGACAGCGACGCCTACATGCCCGTTCCCGATCCCGACGCCGAAGGTATGGACATCCGCGAATGGGAAATGGAGCCCGGCGACGCGGTCGCCTTTAATTTCGCCACCCTCCACGGAGCCCGCGGCAACACCACCAGCACCCGTCGCCGCGCATTTTCCCTACGCCTCGTCGGCGACGATGCCCGCTACACCCAGCGCCCCGGCCCCACCTCGCCACCCTTTCCCGGTCACAACATGCACCCCGGCGAACCCTTGCGCGAAGACTGGTTCCCAATCCTTTTCCAGACGGACCAGACCAGCCCCTGACACTTCGACTTATCGCTAGATGACGACCCAGAGGCTTGGGGTAAACTCTCCACGGTTCGGCGCCTCCGTCTCTCCGGCTACGCACGTTCCTGCGTTTTGATGGCGGTTGTCGCTTCGATGCACGTCAAGGATGTGCAGTATGTCTTGGCGGAGGTTCACAAACGCCAAGGGACCGGCGTGACCTTGGACGCACCTCTGATGTCTCTGGCAGCGAAACCTGCAAAGCGATCCGCATAGCTCGCAAGGCAGGGAAGCAGACGCCGACCGAGATCGCGGGACACCAACAACTCGACTACGAGCCTTGCGTCAAGACTCTTCAGCGCATGGCAGATGACGGTCAGAACGAGACAGAGGGAACCAATAGCGTGGCTGGCTACCGTCAATAACGGTCATTCGAAAGCAGCACAGCGACTGTTTGATTTAAGCCCAAATAGGACCACAGTCTTTTTCGTTTTAGGTGGGTCTGACTCTAACTGACAAGTCAATCCACCAAGCCATGCAGACCACTGTTCCCGGGTCATTTACTTACACCGGTATCCACACTACTTTCCATAGCTTGAATTGCCAAAATGACGGCCAAGGCTCGCTTGGCAAGAGCAAGCCAAAACAATGTGTGGTCTGCAAGAATGACATCCAGATTATTGATGAGCGGCGCTTCTGGCTATGTTGGACGGTATCTTTCGTCGAGATTGTCTTCCCAAGGATTCCCTGTCGAGCCGATGCATCTGTTTGTCGATGGAGAGTTGTGTCGATTGCCGAACCAGCCAACCATCGACCGCAGCTCGATCGTGATTCATTTGTCTGAAGATGCAAACGCAGGACAGCACGCTTCTGATCAGAAGTTGGTCGAGACCGCTGAACATAACGTCCGAGTACTCTCAAAGGTGGCGTCAAAGGTCATCTATTTTTCATCGGTCGCTGTGTACGACACCTCAGCCCCGGAACGACACAGTGAGAGTTCGCAACGGTTTGCCGATACCCCATACGCGCGCTTCAAACGCAATATTGAGAGTCATCTGAACACTGAAAAAGACCTGATTGTACGTGCTTCAAATTTGTACGGCGACGTGGCCAAACCGGGCACCATCCTCGGTGATTTGATGTCGAGCGCACAACTTACGGGGAAACCGACACTACGCCAACCAAACGCAGAAAAGGACTTCATTCACCTGAGGTATGTATCCAAGTTCATTGTTCGAGCCCTCCAATTAGATCTCAGCGGCATATTCAATGTTGCCTCCGGACTTCACACATCTGGGACGGCCTTGATTGACGCGGCGCGAGGCGTCAGCCCTATGCAATTGACGCACCTCCCTTCTCCGTTTGACAACCGAAAATTTGTCGAAGTACTGGGTGAATCTCGTTTGAGGACCGTTATCGACGATCTGCTTGACGGCGACATATCACACTCCGAATAAGCCCCGACTGTTCACGTGCAGCGATAGAGCCCATTGCGTTTTCTTTTGCGTCCCAGTCGAGTATTAACGTTTGAAGGATCTCATCTTCATTAACGAGAGGACAGGCGATGCTTACTGACGAACAGGTCCTACGGGTCATTGGCCGCGATAATCCGCTTTTTTTGTCTGATCTGGAGGCGCATCGCAAACAGATCGAGGCCGCCCTAAAAGGCGCGCGGGTTCTCGTAATAGGCGCGGCTGGTTCGATTGGAAATGCTACTACCAAAATCCTGGCAAGCTTCGAACCGGCAGTCTTGCATCTACTGGACATCAACGAGAATGAACTGGCTGACCTAGTGCGCCAGTTGAGAGTTTCGCGAACATTGGCGGCCCAGACAGATCTGCGTACATACGTCCTAGACGTCAATTCGCCCGGTTTTAATTTGTTTTGCCGGGACGGTCGCAGCTATGACTATGTATTCAATCTCTCTGCCATGAAGCACGTTCGCAGCGAGAGCAATGTCTATTCATTGGCACGAATGATTGAAACAAATGTGCTGTCCACTAACCGAGTTATTTCAGAGCTTTCCCAAAATTCCGAATTCAAATACTTCTGCGTTTCAACCGACAAAGCTGCTAACCCTGTCAATCTGATGGGTGTTTCCAAGCTTGTTATGGAAAACTACGCTTTTTCGAACGAGTTCAATGTGCCGGTGAGTTCAGCTCGGTTCGCAAATGTGGCGTTTTCAAATGGCTCATTGCTTCAAAGCTTTGATCGGCGAATTGAAGAAGACCAACCGCTAGTTATTCCGCAAAGCATCAAGCGATTTTTTATTTCCGAGGCTGAAGCCGGCGTCATCTGTGTTCTTAGCGGAGTTATGGCGCCTCATAGAAGCATATTGGTGCCCTCAGAAACTGCCGGCCTGAAGCTGATTCCATTTGAAGACATCGTGGACAGGTACCTGGCTGAAAAGGGATTTCTGCCGGAGTTCGTCGACGAGAAATCCGTTCCAGTTCGACAAGAACTTGACGACAAGAAATGGCCGGTAATCGTTAGCCCCGTCGATACCACTGGAGAGAAACCCTTTGAAGAGTTCGTGTCCGGCAATGATTCATTGGGTGAGAGCCCGTTCCGCGATCTTTCGGTAGTTTTAAAAAAACGTGTCATGCCAGAATTGTCTCTTCTTGAATTCGAGACGCGATTCAATGCTCTCGTTCATTCACAAGACTCGAGTAAGGAGAGTTATGTCAGTCTTTTAAAAGATACTGGTGTGGATATGAGTTATTCGGATTTGGGGAAATACCTAGACGACAAGCTGTAAATGATGTCCGGCGCGTTTTGATCGGGTCAACGAGAGTCGACAAAATCATTCCTTGGATGGCACTATTGATCCGTACTTATTACAGGCGGCTTTCCTGAATGTGCGGCTGGTCAAGCAATGTCCGCCTCGTCCGCATAGCAGTCGTTTGCGAAAAGCGCAGCGAATAACCGCTTCGAGCCCAAAGCGGACCTTGATAAATTGTGCGGTCTGAAATCATGGAAGTTACATACGTGATAGTGCGTCACGAAATTCCGCTGCCCGTGCCTCCATCCACCTGACGAATTTATTCGCCGGTGCGGAGCTTGCGCGAGACTGAAGCCAAACGAGTCGGTACTGGTAGCGGGTCTCGGACTTCAACCGGGTTCCGAAGGGCAGGATAAGCGATCCGGAACAAAGTGCGTGGAAGGCTTCGACAACTCCACAGAGAACCAATCCCTGACCAGCGATTGCAGCCTGAAGTCCGGAACCGGTTTTCGAAAAACGAACGCCGTGACTTAGGTGCGCAAGGTCAAAATTGAACTTCTCGCCCCATTTTTCGAACCCGACCCAGCCAGGGTCCCCTGTGCGGTTCGTAACGTGGACCAAGGGAACGCCTTCCAATGAGCGGAGCCCGGCGTTCAACGCATATTGTTTGGCGAATTCCGGGGAGCAAACCGGTACAACGAAGTCGCCGAACAGCACACGCTCTTCAAAGTGGTGTCCACTGGTTGCGCCGTATCTGATTGCCAAATCAAACTCCTCGACCATCAGATCCACATCACGATTGGACGCATCAAGGTGCAAATCCACCTCTGGGTTTTGGTGATTGAAGCCGGAGAGCGAGGGCGCCAGCCAATTCTCTGCGAAGGATTCTGGCAGGGTGACCCGCAGTGCGTACTCCGACTTAGTCTGTGCCAGAGCATCCAGAGCAACAGCAACCTTTGCAAATCCTTCAGTGAGATGACTAGCCACGTTTCGAGCGTCCGCAGTCGGCTCGATCCCGGTGCTTGATCGGATGAACACATCCTTCCCGAGGTACAGCTCCAGCGACCTGACGCGTTGTCCAACCGCAGCCGGGGTAATGCCCAGCTCAAGGGCCGCTTCCGTGAAACTTCCGTGACGCAACGTTGCGTCCAGGGCGCGCAGCGCATTCAGGTGGGTCAGTCGCATGTGGTGACGCTAAAGATTTTCTTTAAAGCCATCAAATAAAAAGACGCGTGCAAAAAAAGACAAGCCACGACAATGAAGGGTGAGGAGCGAACGACGCGCGAGCGGAACTGAAATGCCGAATACGACAGAACCGATTTTCACGCTTTTCTGGGAGTACCTGGCCGGCTCGATTGTGGTGCAAGCCACGCTGGAGGAGATCGGCGTCAGATATCAGCTTAAATATGTGGATATGGGTGCCGGTGAACACCTTTCAGAGGCATACAGGCGCCGCAATCCAGCCGGACGCGTCCCCGCCCTCCAAGGTCCGGATGGCGAAACCATAGGCGAAACAGGCGCAATCATCACGCTTCTGAGCGAACTTTATTCCGAAGCCGGGTTCGCCCCCGCGCCAGGCGACAAGGACCGGGCCGCTTTTCTCTTCTGGTTAAATGTTCTGACCACCTCGGGATACATGACCGCGGGCCGCGTCGGACACCCGGAACGCTACGCACAGGACGAAAGTGCTGTTGCTCAGGTCGCGGAAAAGGCGCTTGCAGATTATGATGCGGTCTTTGACGTCATCGAGACCGCTATTTCGGGTGATCCCTTTTTCATGGAGCGTGGGCTAACGCCGCTCGACTATTACATAACCATGTTGAGCGAATGGCACCTGGATAAAACCGCATTGTTTTCAGCGCGCACTAAGTTGGCCAGGCTTTGTCAGGCGGTAAATCAAAATCGTTCCTACAGAGTGACGATGGATATCCACGCTTTGCAGGCCGAGTAGGAACTTCGTCAGACCAACGATCAATTTCTGCTTCGTCCGCAAAGCAGTCGTTGGCGCCTCCTGCAGCGAACGGCTGCTCTGAGCCCATGGCAGCCGCTTGTCTTGATTGTCCCTGGCACGAAATAAATTCTGCAGCGAAGTAACCGCACCTTTGAGCATACACATATGCAGATTTCGGTTAGGGTACCCGATACGTGAGCCATGGAGGCGGTAGCTCGTCCCATTTTGCGAACGTTTAACAGGGGGACACAACGATGAAATTTTTGAAACCACTTCTTTGCAGCTCAGCGATGGCAATTGGATTGCTGACCTTTCCATTGAACGTGCCGGCGATTGCAGGCGCTCATCTAGACGCCACCGATGACATCTATTGGGTGTTGACCCTTGATCTCGCCGAAGGACAGGACTCAGCTTTCGATGCTCTAATGGCGGAGATGGTTGTCGCAACCAAGGCCGAGGATGGAGCTAAGAGCTACGAATGGCACCGTAGTGGCAACACCGTGCACATCTATGAGCGGTACGAGACCAACAGTGATGCGGGAATTCATCTGGGCAATTTTGGAGAAAACTTCGCGGAGCGTTTCCTTGCAATTCTAGCCCCAACGGGGCTTGCGGTTTATGGACCCGCTGAGGGTGGCGTTCGCGAAGGGTTGGCCGGCTTCGGTGCCGTCTTTTACGACCAGGTTGGTGGTTTCGCCCGCTAATCAACAAAACTCGCTGACCGATTACGGCAAGCGCGGCAACCGTACGCGCTTGCTAAACACTCTTTTGCGGCCAAGTGGGTTCGAGCGACGCGCCTGCCGGTAGCAATGTCATCGGGCTTCTTTTCGTGTGATTTTCTACGCGACGAATGCTTCTGCTTGGAGCAGTGCGGCCTGAGACCGCATTGTGGTCATCGGTGCACGGCGCAGCGAATGGCGGGTTCGAGTCCAGAATAAACGTATCTCAGGCGGACCGCCTAAGTTTTCTCAAGGACGAAAATTTTGGCGCCAAGTTTCGGTTCTGCTAGAAGGAATGGCCTGAAGTCCGATGAGCGCTCAACTTGGCGAACAGTTG
>NZ_FXXQ01000033.1 GCF_900184815.1 Boseongicola aestuarii
CGATCCGCGGAACCCATCAGGGCCAGCGGTCAGATGCACCGCGCAAACAGGCCGGACACAAGACCGCTTCTGACCAGAAACCACTCGCAAAAAACGTCTTGCTTTGCAGGAGCCATCCACACAGGACGAAGGGGAAATGGGCGCCAGGAAACATCTAAATGGTTGCATTCTGCAATCCCTAGGTCAGCATCGCCGTAATTCCAGCAAACGAGGATGATCAAATGATACGCGCGTTTCTTTCATCGGTCGTGATTTCGGCATGTTTCTTAACTTCATCGTTCGCGCAACAGGCGGCAGATGCAGTTGCCCCCGAAGCTGGAAGTGCTCTATCCGATTTCGATACGCTCTCAGGGGCAGCGCAAGCTGCGCTTGCTGCAAAAGAGGCTGGGGCGCCTACAACTGCGGAAAACTGGATGGTTGCCGCGGCCAATCCGCTAGCGGTCGAAGCTGGGGCCGCCGTTCTTCGCCGTGGTGGAACAGCGGCAGATGCAATGGTTGCTGTTCAAGCTGTGCTCGGGCTGGTTGAGCCCCAATCTTCTGGGCTCGGCGGTGGAGCTTTTTTGGTTTGGTATGATGCTAACTCCGGTGAAGTGATTACTCTGGATGGTCGTGAAACCGCCCCCCTGGCTGTCACACCAACACTGTTTCAGACTGATGACGGTGAGCCGATGGGGTTCTGGGACGCGGTCGTTGGTGGCAGATCAGTTGGGACTCCTGGCACACCAATGCTGATGGAAGAAGCTCACGCGCGTTGGGGTCGCGCAGAGTGGGCCGGACTGTTTGAGAACGCGATTTCGCTGGCCGAAGACGGGTTCACAGTCTCCGAACGGATGGCGAGTTCGATAGCTGGCGGAGCCGAACGTCTTCAGACATTTACCCGAACCGCTGACTATTTCTTCCCGGGTGGTGAAGCATTGCAGGCCGGCGATACATTGGTAAACGATGACTATGCCAATACCCTCCGGCTGATCGCAGCACATGGAAGCGACGCTTTCTACACCGGCGCTATCGCGGATGATATCGTTGCCACTGTAAGAACCGCTGCGGGCAATCCCGGTGTCCTAAGCGCGACAGACCTTGCCATTTACCGAGTGATCGAGCGCGACCCCGTTTGCGTTGCGTATCGCGAAAGTGAGGTCTGCGGAATGGGACCACCATCTTCAGGGGCGCTCACCGTCGGGCAAATTCTCGGAATGTTGGATCGGTACGATCTGGCAGCGATGGGTCCCGAAAGCGCCGATGCCTGGCGCCTGATTGGTGACGCCTCGCGCTTGGCCTTTGCAGATCGCGGCCGCTACATGGCTGACAGCGATTTCGTTCCCATGCCGACCATGGGTTTGACGGCAGATTCCTATTTGGATCAACGTGCGTCGCTTCTTACTGGCGACGATGCATTGCCAGAGGTCGCCGCTGGTTCACCGGAATGGGACCACGCCATGCTTTTGGCGGACGATGAGTCCTTGGAGCTGCCGTCGACATCGCACATTTCGATCGTCGATCAGTACGGAAACGCGTTGTCCATGACGACGACCATAGAAAACGGCTTCGGTTCGCGTCTCATGGTCCGAGGATTCTTGCTTAACAATGAGCTGACGGATTTCTCATTCCGCACGCAGCGCGATGGCTTGCCAATCGCGAACCGGATTGAGCCGGGCAAACGCCCCCGTTCGTCCATGTCTCCCACAATTGTTTTGAGCAGCGGCAAACCCAGCCTTGTGATTGGTTCGCCCGGCGGCAGCAGGATCATCGGTTATGTTGCACAAGCCATCATCGCACATATCGATTGGGGCATGGATGTACAGCAAGCCGTCTCCATGCCTCATCTGGTCAATCGCTTTGGAAGCTATGACCTTGAGGAAGGAACGGATGCAGTCAATTTGGAGGCCGCGCTGACGGATTTTGGGTTCGAGGTTAATACGCGTGCTCTGAATTCGGGTCTACATGCCATTCAAGTGTCGGAATCTTTGAGCGGCGGCGCTGATCCGAGGCGCGAAGGAATTGCTTTGGGAGAATAGGCGGAAAGCCCCTTCCGTAATTTGGAGCGAGCGCAAAGCAAGAAACGACCAATTTATTTCGCGGGCAACTCGCGGCATATTCATCGAGGCCAAAACAAAAAGAAAGTTTGGCCGCGCAGCTATGCTTGTTGGTTTTCTGTTTTTGCTGCGCGTCAATTCATGAATCAGTTGGATAAACTGTAGACGAAAAAACTGGAGAGAAATCATGGAGATTAAGCGTTTTCTCATTGAGGATCAGATGAAGCCCGTGAGCCACTACTGCCATTCTGTGCGTGCAGGTGAGCTGATATGGGTTTCAGGTATAGTCGGAATGACGGCTGACGGGCATATCCCGGAGGACACGAAATCACAGTTTGATATAGCGCTAGACGCAATGGATGTATGTCTTCGTGCTGCTGGTGGCAGGCCGCACACAGTCACAAAAGTGCAGATCTTCCTGACTGACATTTCTGAACGCGGGCTCATTAATCCGGCACGCGAGGTGTATTTTGGAGAGCATCGCCCGGCCTCGACCCTTGTGGAGGTTTCAGCGCTCGTCGATCCGCGGATGAAGGTTGAAATAGAATGCATGGGAATTGCAGTCTAGGTTCTTACCTGTTCGAAGGATCGGCAGCAGCTTTAGACAGTCGTTTGTCACTGTGCATGGTCCGTACCATAAAGTGCGCAACTGATCGCAATGTCAGGAGCGAGTGATATTCGAATTGACAGATGCCTTCTTCCAACTTCCGCTTTGACCGCAATGCGGTTGTTGAGCTGGCGCCTCTGGCCGATTAGCTTGCATAGCTACTAATTACATTCAAGGGGAGCTGGAATGTTCAACAAACTACTCGTCTTCCTTATTATTTGTGCGGCCGGGAGCGCCACTGCACAAACCGAACCATCGGCTAACGAATTGGCGGCCTACGAAGGCTTGTTCCGTGCCGCGCACGAGGGAGACGTCGAGGGAATTCAAATGCTCGTTGCCGAAGGAGCAGATGTTAACGCTCGCGACGGAAGAGCTCGGACACCGCTTCATGTCGCAGCCTTTGCCTCAAACGATTTGGCGTTAAAGGCACTTGGAACCGCGGGCGCGGATATGAACGCTCTAGATTTTCAAGCATATGATGTTGTGACAATCGCCGCAGTAGCGAATGACCCGGAACTAATGACACTCGCTCTGGATCTAGGCAATGATCCGGGGTTAATCACAAGCCCCTATGACGGCACGGCGCTGATCGCGGCAGCTCACTTGGGCCATGTAGAAGTCGTCAAGCGTCTGATCGCAGCCGGCGCACCGCTGGATCACATAAACAACTTGCATTGGACCGCTGTGATGGAGGCAGTTGTGCTCGGAGATGGTGGGTCAGACCACCAGGCTGTCCTCGATGCTCTGCTCAGCGCCGGTGCCGATCGGAGTTTGGCTGACCGGAGCGGGATAACTCCACTCGAGCATGCGCGAACCAGAGGCTACCTTGAAATGGTCGAGCGATTGTCGATGGCGGAGTAATCTGAGTTGGCATAGTGTCTACCTAGAGCGTTTTGACACGTCCAATTTTGCTCACCGCCACTCCCTTATCGATAGAAACCATGTAGGTGCGAATGACGGAAACATCTCGCACAGCCGACATTGGTGCAACTCGCAGCGAACGGCCGCTCAGAGCCCAAAGCGTTCATTCATCTTGAGCGCTTTTTTTGCTGCGAACGTGAAATGTGCTAGGCTCCTTTTTGGGAATTTGAGGAGCAAAGCAGATGTCCGATTATTTTGATCTCGGAACATATAGTCGACCCGCAAGTGCTGAACCAGAAGCACAGAAATGGTTCGACCGTGGCCTGGTCTGGCTGTTTGCGTATAATCACGAAGAGGCCGTCGTATGTTTCGAACGGGCGCTTGAAGCAGATCCTGCATGCGCTCTCGCACATTGGGGCATCGCCTACGCGCTTGGCCCGAATTACAACAAGCCGTGGGAAGTGTTCACACCAGAGGAAAAAGAGCCAGCGCTTTATCGCGCTCATGTTGCTCTAAAAGCTGGCCTCGCGTTGACGAGTGCCAAGCCGGCAGAACGTGCTCTCATAGAGGCGTTGGCGTCTCGTTACCCAACCGACCCGGAGATTGAGGACTATCAGCCATTCAATGATGGTTTTGCTGCTGCAATGAAGCCTGTCTATGAGGATTACCCCGACGACCTCGACATCGTTTTTGTCTTTTCCGAGGCATTGATGAACCGGACACCATGGCAGCTTTGGGATTTTCACAAAGGCGTTCCAAACCCTAACGCATCGACGCCCGAAGCAATGGCGGCTATGGAACGTGCGTTCGACCAGACGCCCGGAGCATGGGATCACCCTGGGCTACTGCACATGTACATCCATCTAATGGAGATGTCGCCTCACCCGGAGCGTGCGCTGCGCCACGGGGATCGCTTGACAGACCTCGTCCCCGATGCCGGACACCTCGTGCACATGGGCACTCACATCGACGTTCTGTGCGGAGAGTATCAGAACGTGCTGCACCGCAATCTCCTCGCAGCCAAAGTAGACGATGCATTCAAGGAATACGCAGGTGCCGCAAATTTCTACGCACTCTATCGAATCCACAACCTTCACTTCGCTTCATACGGCGCAATGTTTCTCGCGCAGAAGGGGCCGGCCATTGATGCGGCGAAACGCCTGCGCGAGGAGGTTCCCGATGAAGTCGTCCGTTCATATCCCGATATTTTTGAAACCTTTGTCGCAGCCGCTCCACACGTCTACATCCGCTTCGGCATGTGGTCGGAAATCCTTGAGCTAAACCAGCCCGAGGACAAGGAACTCTATGTCACGACCAATGCACTAATCTTTTATGCAAAAGCAGTGGCGTTGGCGAACCTTGGACGCCACGAGGAAGCAAAGGCCGCTATGGTTGACTTCACGGCGGCCTATGCGGAGGTACCTGATACAAGAATGCTCTTCAATAACACCGCACGCGACGTGCTGGCAGTGGGAGAGGAGATGATGAAGGGAGAAATTGCGTTCAAGGCTGGGAGGCGCGAAGAAGGTCTGGACCATCTCCGCAAGGCCGTCGATCTGGACGACAATCTTGAATATGAGGAGCCCTGGTCCTGGCCGCAGCCAACCCGGCATGCGTTGGGCGCCCTTCTGCTCGAAGCTGGCGAATACGAAGAGGCCGAGGCAGTTTATCGAGCGGACCTTGGCCTCGATGGCAAGCTACCCCGTCCGAGCCAGCATCCGCGGAATGTATGGGCACTTCACGGCTTACACGAGTGCCTGATGCGTCGCGGCGAAGACGTCGAGTTGCCTCATATCAAGCTGGCGCTCGACCAAGCAGTTGCCCGTGCAGACATTCCAATACGGGCGAGTTGCCTTTGTCGTGCAAGTGCGGCCTAAGCGATCAAGAATTTACGGCCAACGGCAGTTTTGTCCGCATAGCAGTCGTTTGCGAAAAGCGCAGCGAATAACCGCTTCGAGCCCGGAGCGGACAGTCATCAGGCATCCCGACCAACACATTCGGAGACCCTCCAAACCTGTCGTGGATGTCATGGGTAACGGCGGTGGGAATGATGCGCGAACGCCTTCTGTCTGGCATTTCACACCGGAATTGGCCAGAGTTTAGAGAGTTTGCGGAGGTTATGGACGGTGGCGGCGAGATGGAACTCGTCCTTGGCGCCGTTGGGTCTTCTGAGGCGATGGCGGTCGTACTGGGTTTGACTAAGGCATCTCGCAATCGTTCCATGACCCCAAACGCGCACTTCTTGCGAGGCACGGTCCAAACAAGCTAGCCTTTGATATGGATTTGTTGGCCTATGCATTGGTGATTTACTTGACCACGGCTTTGCCGATACTGGGTTGGAGAAGCTTTGGAGCCGTCTTCATCCTGCTGCTTCTGGCAACATGGTCGGCGACAAAATACCTCGATGAGATAACGGTCAGCGCCGGCGACGGTGCCGCAATAGGCATACTCGTATTAGGCTTTTTATTCATCGGCATTACCGCATGGGTGGGACTGTTCGCTCGGAGTATGAGTTTGATTGCCCGCCAGTTTGGTCATTTCCGTCCGAAGTCATTCTGGATCGAAGCCGCCGTTTTCGCGCTTTGGCTGGGGCTAATGCGAGTTTGGGGAACTGATATTCTGGTGGCGATTTCGACTATCTTGGGCGATTTGCAGCGTTAGGTGTCGCCTCTTGTAATGGCCGAAAAGTTCTGCCGGCTTTGTCCGCAGAGCGGTCATTCAAATGAGCACCCGGTGCCGCGTTGCAGCGAACGTCTGGTTTGTCCCGCACAGCAGTCATTGGTGCCATTCGCCCGGTGTTGAAAAAAACTTTGTCCAACAAAATTCGCTAAAGTTCGCCGGAAAAAAGAATTGCAAAACCGCTCAACACCGACCTTACAATCAAGAAGGTCGGCAACATCGCGACTATATGAAGCACACGAACCAACGGGGGGCGGGGTAGCAACCATAGTATTCCGAACATTGGAGCAAATAAGATCGTCTGTTCGATTATATTTGTTAAGCGACGAGCTGAATTGAGGCAGCTCCAATCCTTTGATAAACCTATATAAAACTCTTCAATGTCACAATATACCAAACGTTCGCCAATTTTGATCGTTAAACCCGTGACACCAAAAATGTCCCAGAGAATGGCAATAATTGGCGCCCCAAAAAACGGTAAGCAGATTGCGACAATCCAAGTTTGACCGACTGACTTCAATTTGAAACCACGACTACCAAGCCAAAACAAGACCGGGGCGATTAACGCACAAGAAAAAAATACAAGCTCCGACAATTTATCCACTCCCATGGGTGGCTGGCGTGCAGTTGCTAATTAACCTGTTATATGGGTTTTTTCAAAATCTCGGGTAGATAAGACGTGTCTTTCCTGCCCGCGGGTTATTCAGCACTCCTGTTTTCTTGAAGTCTACTTCGTCCGCGAGGCGGTCATCCATTCGGCCATCGGGTGCTGAGATGTAGCAAACGGCGGGTTTGTCCCGCATAGCAGTCGTTTGCGAAAAGCGCAGCGAATAACCGCTTCGAGCCCATTCCGTTGTTCTGCAGCAATGCGGCGAAGGACTGCTCTGATGGTCAAATCGCGTGGGGCATTGGCTGGATAGGGCCTGAAAGAACTTCCGCTAGGCGTATTGCGGCCCATACCCCAGAGGCACATTGCCACCCATCCAGAGACCTTTGCGTTTAGAGGCCGCGATCTTGTCCCGGATGCGCTCTGCCGTCACTTCGCGTTCGAACTGGGCAAAGGAGAGCAATACATTGAGTGTCAGGCGCCCCATGCTGGTTGCGGTGTTGAACGACTGGGTGACCGAGACAAAGGAGGCCTCTGCCTGATCCAACCGATCCACCAGCTTGGCAAAGTCAGCAAGGGATCGCGTCAGCCTGTCGATATTGTAGACAACGATCTGATCGACCTGTTTTGCATCGACGGCCTCCATCAGCCGCTGCAGGGCAGGGCGCTCAAGATGCCCGCCTGAGATGCCTCCATCATTGTAGTGATCGGGTAGCAACTCCCACCCTTCGTGACGCTGGCTGGCGATATAGGCCTCGCAGGCCTCACGCTGCGCATCGAGCGAGTTGAAGTCCTGCTCCAGCCCATCCTCTGAGCTCTTGCGCGTGTAAATGGCGCAGCGGATACGTTTCACGCGGCGCGCCTGTTCAGTCCAAAGAAGCGGGGGCCGCTCCACTCGGCCCCTGTGATCCGTTTGGCGACCGCACTGAGAGATGAGAACGTCTGGCCGTCCATCTCAAAGCCGTCTGATGTGACGTTCACCCGATAGACGCGACCAT
>NZ_FXXQ01000040.1 GCF_900184815.1 Boseongicola aestuarii
CTGGAAGCTGTGCTTCCCCTTTCGTCTGTTCCGGAGGCCTTGGACCGAACCGGTCGGGGTGACGTTCTGGGCAAGCTAGTCATCAAGCCAGGTCTGGAATAGAGGGGGGACCTGGGGCTCGGAGCAGCCATTTGCTGCAGCCTCCACCAATGACTGCTTTGCGGACAAACCGGACCAGTCAGATCAGGCTAGGCATCAGAGCAGATCGAAAATGTTTGCGGATTTGATAGCTCCAAGTGTAGGTTCGATAATTCCGCGTTTTGACGGCAATTTGGGTAGGAAATCATAAAATGAGAAACACAATATTTGTCATATTTTTCGCGGTCGGCCTTTTGGGCTGTGGAGGCGCGCCTCAGGAGGTCGCGCCTCGCACCGGGTATAATCTTATCGGTGCGACAGTGATTTCAGCGAACGAACCCGGATGGTTTGCGATTAAGTCAAACCCAGGCGGCGTGGCGCTGGGAAAATCTGGCGATCTACAGGGTGAAAGTAGGATCTACAGTGTCACTATTATTCAAGTTGACAGCAGCCAGAGCGACCAAAGCTTCCTAGAAATGGCCAAAACCTCGAAAACCGCCAATGACAACCCGTCGCGGTTCCAAATCGCAAAGGCCAGTACCAAGCAAGTCACATTCAAAGGAGCGCGTTGCTTGCAGTTTGAAAGCAGTCTTCAAAATTCAAGAGCCAGCATTCCCGGTACCAACGTGGTCTTTGAAAATAACGTTGGCTACACCTGCCGTCACCCTCTGCGAAAGGATGTGGCCGTGGATATGACCTATTCCAGCCGCTCCGGATCGAACAGTCTTTCTGTTGAAGATCGCAGTGCAGCCAAAAGGCTTTTCAGTAACACGAAACTAAATAGCAACTTTTTTGATCGCTTGTAGAATGCGAGCTTTAACCTTCCCGATTGCAGGCCTTGTCCTGCTTACTCTGCCTGGTTGCGGTGACCTTTTCCTTCAGTCAGTTTTTTGCACCGGGTTCCTCGACCCTGATAGATGCTCAGATCCGCCGCCGCGCACTACTCTTCTCAGTGCCGACCTGCCAACAGATGCGGAATTAACGGCTCTCCCAGACGACTATCAAACACTTTTTGGCGTGTGGAATGACGTCAACACTAACGGCACAGTGGATATTGCCCCAAGCAACACAGCAACGTGGACCGGCAGCTTTGGCGCTGAGATCGAGGGCGGCACGGTCCTTACCGGGAACGTCGACGTCGCAACAAATTTCGATTCGAGTTCCGTTGACATCACGCTTGATCAAGTTTCTCGATTTACTGGTGGCAGCGAAATAGAGATGACCGGAAGTATTGCAGCGAACGGCCTCGCCGTTACAAACGGTCGTTATTCAGGCACGGTCACCGGAACAGTTAGCGATCCGGCATTGAGTTATGAGATAGGAGCCGACCTTGATGGCGTATTTGTTAATTCAGGGGACACTATCGGTGTATTGGATGGTTCGGTTACCAATGATGATAGCTCCGCGAGCGGTTTCTTAGCGATCTATGGGGCATCGCAATATTGATGGGTTTTCTGACTGAATAGGATGTCCGGGTCGGTTAGTATGGGCTCGAAGCCGTCATTCGCTGCGATAGGTAAAAATGTCCGTAGTGCGGGACGAAGGAGACACTGTGTCTTGTCGGTTGAACGTCTGCTATCAGAAGTCGCCGCTATACCTTGGTTGCGCGAGCCGCCAAATACGGCCAACGCATCATGATCCCTTCAGAGTCACGGAAAGCCTCTGCGCCAGTTCTGATATCGTTGATGATTGCCTGCTTGGCTTCGGGCACCTGTGCATCAATTAGCATGGGTGCACGGACAATTCCCTTGTAAAGCAAATCGAGCAAGTCGTCTCCGGTCTGGCCGCGCCAGATGGCAACCTTTTTTTCAAATGTAGTGGAGCCGAAACCGGAAGCCCGCAGGACTTTGTCTGCCTCTTCGACCAGTGCAAATCGAAAAGGCGGCGGAGCCGGTGGCAGATCGACGTCCATCGTGCCGTGCTTGTTGATTGCTGTCATCAGCAGACCCATCATGTCCCAGCCTTCATCAGGGGGAAGCCAAGCAGTGTAAGAATACGTACCGCCGGGCTTAAGCACACGCGCGGCCTCCGAAATGGCACTATCTGGTTCACCGATATGCCACAGCCCAAAGGCACAGGTCACTGCATCAAAACTTGCGTTTTCGAAGTTAAGTTTCTCAGCATCACCGACTTCGAAATTCGCTGATGGCACGCGCGCCCGCGCGATTTCAATCATTGGTTCGGCAAAATCTACGCCCGTCACTTGTGCTCCGCGCTGCGCAGCGGCTTCGGCCAGATCCCCTGTGCCGCAACAGACGTCAATTAGGCGAAGCTCCGCGACATTCCCCAAGCCCTCAATTAATGGTTCGATCGCCTGTCGAGTTACTCCCGCGAAATGATCATCGTAGAAACGGGCTTTTTCTGCCCACCCTTGGTGTTCCAATTCCTTGAAGCTCGCCATTTGATCTCCGCTAATCTTGATGTGAATTAGACTACACTACGTGAAGTGTTCGGCCAAAAGATGCATGAACGGTCAATCGAGATCATCGCAGCATTCGGTAACATTGGGCTCGGAGCAGCCATTCGCTGCACCGTGCACCAATGACCGAGTTGCGGGACAAAGCGGTCATTCTCCAACGTGGCGTATGAAAGAAATACCTAAACTTCTGCATTGTGGGTTTGGTGCCATACAGATTCTAGGGATTCCGCACGCGATTCCCTGTTGACCAATGTTGTCTTGCTCGTTTCCTTCGAGTTTTTCATTAACTGAGGCCTACCAATGAGTTTCGCTCGTCGATGCAGCTGATTGACTCTAGTGCTGTCTTGTGTTCGGTTTTTGTTAAGGAAAGTTGGCTTATGGAAGAATACGCATCGTTCTTGCGAAAGCTCGCATACATAGCTTGGCTCGCTATCTTTCCGATTGTGCTGTGGATGAGCTTCACCGGACAGGCCGAAGCTGTCGAATTCGTCAAGTCCAAAGGCAAACTAAGCGATCGAGATTTTTATCGGTTGGTCGCGTGCGCGGCTGTGCCTGGCGGTAAGTGCCAAAAGCCGTTCATGAAGTGGGACGCCCGTGACCGGTCGCGACTGACAATCGGCTTCACGGAAATCGATCCAAATTTCTCAGAGCGTAAAAAAGAGCACGCGTGGAAGGCGCTGCAAAATGCGGTTGGACAAGTTAATCGTGTGGGCGCTGACATTGAGCTCGTCTGGATCTCGGGTGGCCGACCAGATATCTCGGTGAAGTTGACCGCTGGGAGCATCGACGATGCTGGCCGTAATCAGAGAACTGTTGCAGATTACGCGTTATTTAAGGGGGCTGGAGCGGTGGCAGAAGTTCGATTGGCTCGCGGCTCCAGTGTGATTGCGTCGGCCAGTATCACTATAACGGCGCGGATCAAGGACAAATATTTGAAATCAGTGATGCTGGAAGAAGTCGTCCAGTCTCTTGGTTTAATGACGGATATTCACAATCCCTATTACCACAAGCGTTCGATTTTTTCAGAGGTTGGTTCTGATATTATTCAGCTGCGCGGCCAAGACGCGAAAGCGCTCCTAAGCCACTATCCGCGGCAGTGAAAAATCGAAAAGAAGGAGTTTGAAATGCGACTACTATCACAGTTGATTTTGCTGGTGATGCTTCCTGCGACTGCCTGGTCATCAGAGGAGTTTACGATCTACGAGTGTGAATTCAGAGGGACTAGTCAGAAGTTTCTGCCGGAAAGTGCAACGCTTTTTGTCAGTAACGAAACTGACTCAGCATTTGTGATCGATGGCATGATTCACTACGTGTATGGTGAGCCGATTGAAGCTGAGATACAGGTAGATAATGACAAAAAGGTCGCGCTGCGATGGTCTTATATTTTTAAAGACGGCAGCGGGAGGCAGGCTCGATTATCTTTTCGTTTTTCATATCTAAAGCTGAGCGGCAAGGCGATCATAACGAGCAGGCCTGTAGGCTACACCAACTCAGATGAAGCGCGCGGCTCCTGTACTTTGAAAAAAAGTAGGTTTTCAAGCTGACGCGATCGTCCGCTTTGGGCTCAAAGTGGTCATTCTCTGCGTCATGCACGAACGTCTAAATTGGAAGCCCGCGAAAGAAATGCATCGCGTGGTGTGTTTGTTTTCTTGTATCGAGTTAATTTGGAAAAGAGTGTCGAAGATC
>NZ_FXXQ01000067.1 GCF_900184815.1 Boseongicola aestuarii
CCAGAATAAACGTATCTCAGGCGGACCGCCTAAGTTTTCTCAAGGACGAAAATTTTGGCGCCAAGTTTCGGTTCTGCTAGAAGGAATGGCCTGAAGTCCGATGAGCGCTCAACTTGGCGAACAGTTGGTCCGGAAACAAGTTCTTCAATCTTCTTCTTTAGACCCTGCTCTTCGTAAGTGTCCGGCCGCACGTTGAAGATAACAAAACCTCCGGGACGCGTCACACGGATGAACTCGTTCAGACACTCAGGCGGTGCATGCCCGGGTCCAAGCGATCCGAAACACGTGACGGCAGCAAAGCTGTTATCGCTTTCAGGTATGGGTCGACCGAGGTCATGCTCGTACAGGCGATCGTAAGCCTGCAGGTTTTCAGCATGTTTGATCATCGCCGGGGATATGTCGATACCAACGATATTTGTGTAGCCAAGTATCGCCAAAGCTTCACCGACCAGCCCAGTGCCGCATCCCGCATCCAAAATCGGCCCGCCGTCGTTTGACACGTATCGCGCAGCGAACGCCGCCCCTATGGCTGGAAGCCTGAAGCCGTTGGCAATGTTCTCTTCATCATATCCGGATGCCCAAGATTCGTAGCTCTCGCGAATGGCCTGTGCCCCTTTGGCTGTATAGACGTGGTCCAGCGCGTCAGTCGCCTTGGCCATAGGGTATCTCCAATCTGATCGGTCTGGAGCTTACAATAGTCAGAAAAACCTTGATCGTCCAACGGC
>NZ_FXXQ01000021.1 GCF_900184815.1 Boseongicola aestuarii
AATTTGTCCTTTGGCGGGTTCGGGCACATCAATATCTGTTAAACGCAGCACTTCGGGGCCGCCATAACTGTCATAGATAACAGCCCTCATGGTCTACTCCCTATTCCCAACTCCAGAATTACCCGCGACTGGGTAATCTCCCTTATTGAACGGCCATTGCCATTGCTGATTGGGCCTCGAAGTTAACCGAGGTCAAGATTGGCATCAATCGAACAGTACATGCCGTTTGGGTCCGCTCTGTGCGCATAGCGGCCATTGATGAATGCTGCAGCGAAATAAGGTTTGAGCCCTGAGTCGACGCACGGTTGAAGGTGTCGTCGCGTGACTAAGCGCTGGTATTGAGGAGCTTACTGTCATGTGAAACCAGCCCGTCGAAGATCGGCCAAAAACTGCTTGAGTTGTTTGCCTCGAGCCATTGGATAGGTTTCGCTCCAGACATCAAGACTGAAATCAGGCTCGATACCCAGGATCTCCATTGCTTCCCATTCAGCCTCATCCGTTCGATCCAGATGGAGCAAAGTCGCAGCAAGATATAGTCGAGCCTCGATGTTCTCGGGGTTTCGACCGAGTGCTTCGCTGAGATTAATATGAGCCTGCTCATAGTCGCCCATGAAGTAGTAGGCGCGAGCAAGGAGCAGGAAGTAGAGGTATCCCGCATCCGGATTGATCCTGAGCGCGTTGCGAAGAAGTGGTATCGTGCCTTCTGGGTTTTCCCGGTACGTCTCAATTCCACCAAGCAGCGCGTAGGCGTCAGCAAAAGAGGGTGAAACTTCGATGGCGAGTTTGACATGCTTAATGGCATCTTCGTACCGTCTTTGTTGGGCAAAAACGTATCCGATCACCCAGTGCTGCTCTGGTAGGTCAGGTGAGATGCCGATTGCCGTTTCCGCATATCGCATCGCGCTTTCCAATGCTGTGTCGCCGTCGCTTACCCAACCGTTTCGATAATCTGCTGCATAGCTGAGCGCGAGGCCGCCATAGGCGCGGGCAAACGTTTCATCCGCGGAAATCGCTTTTCGATACAGACTCTGGGCTTGGGTATTCGTAGTGGCAGTGCGAACGAGAAGCTGCCTTTGGGCTTGTAGAAAAAGATCATAGGCAGCTACATTATCCGTGTAGCCACGTGCGCGCCGAGACTTCTCCTCGTCATTGATAGTGCCTGAAATTTCGAGCAGTACGTTTTTTCTTATTTCGTCCTCGATGACCAAAAGGTCGTCAAAATCCTCGTCGAATTTCAGAGCCCTCAGGACCTCGCCATCGTCGCCATCAAGCAATCGAGCGACAATTCGAAGCCGGTCACCCACGTGTGCGACGCTGCCCTGAAGAATGTAGTCCGCTGGTGTCGAAGCCCTCGTGTTTTCCAATACCTGCCGGATTGAGAATTCCGAGTGATGGGCCAAGTCGTTCAAGATGGTATCGCTGATCCCCATGGCAAGGTACTCCTGCTGGGGATCACCGCTAACATTGGCGAACGGCATCACTGCGATAACCGCCGAGGCATCGGCAAGTGTAATTGGCTGTTCTGATCGGTCTTCGCGGGGAGACGCAAAATAAACTGAGATACCAACAACCGCCAAGAAAGCCGCAAAGATTGGCAGCAGCCGCTTGCTCGACCTTGCCGTGTGCGATCCCGACCCGCCTTCAGGGCTCGGTGGTTCACCTTCAACGGCACCGTCCATCGGCGAAATCAGGCGATAGCCGCGTTTTGGTATGGTCTCGATATGGGTTGGCTTGCGCGCGTCGTCTCCAAGAGCGCGGCGGATCTTGATGATCGCAGCTGTGAGTGAATCGTCGCCTACGTGAATGCCCGGCCAAACAGCATCAAGCAATTCCTCGCGGCTAATCACCTGCCCATGACGTTCCACCAGGTACAACAGTACCGCCATGGATTTTGGCTCGAGATGGGCGCCTCCATTTTCGTTCAGGATCTCACCCGTATCCGTGCGAACGAGAGTATTTCCAAGATGCAGTTCAGCCATAAGACGAGCCACAAAGGCGCGCGTCATTGCCACAAGACGCCTTCCAGATGTGGCCACTTTCCCCTCTTTTTCAGCATTATAGCCGAAACGTAGCAATTTCTTAGGCATTTCTTCGGGACGCCCGTGGTCGCCTCGCGAATGGTTGCAGTACGCCGACACTCGGCGCTCACAACGAAACCAGTGAGGAGCAAATAGATGGCCTTTGATGCAGTGGCGTACAAAGAAACGACGCGCCAGCAATGGCAGGATGCAGCGGAAGCGTGGAACGCTTGGGGTGTTTTTCTTGACGCATGGCTCGGCCCTGCGACTGAAACGATGCTTGATATGGCAGGCATTGGACCCGGAAGTCATGTTCTGGACGTTGCTGCGGGCGCCGGGCAGCAGTCGTTGACCGCCGCCCGGCGCGTGGGGGCGTCCGGCCGTGTACTGGCGACCGACATCTCATCGGATATCCTTGAGTACGCTCTAGAGAACGCGACAATCGAGGGTTTGGAAAACGTCGAAACGCATGTTGCGGACGGCGAAGCTCTGGAACTTCCGCCGAATAGCTTTGATGCCGCAATCAGCCGGGTTGGGCTCATCTATTTCCCCGATCAACAAAAGGCACTCGACAACATTCTACGTGCGCTGAAACCTGGCGGCAGATTTGCAGCGATTGTCTATTCGACACCCGAGAAGAACGGTTTCTTTTCGAAGCCAGTCTCGATAATTCGCCAAAGGGCCAAGCTTCCACCACCGGCTCCAGATCAGCCCGGCCCTTTCAGCTTGGGGTCTCAAGGAGAGCTTGTGGGCGCTTTGCAGCAGGCCGGTTTTCGCAACGTTGAAGAAAAGGTGCTTGGCGCCCCGGTGTTTCTACCAACAGCTGCTGACTGCCTGCGCTTCGAGCGAGAATCGTTCGGCGCATTGCACCAAATGTTGAGTGGACTAAACCACGACGCGCAGGAGTCAGTTTGGGAAGAAATAGGCGAGGCGCTTGGCGAATTCGAAACCGCAGAAGGTTTCAAAGGGCCCTGCGAACTTGTGGTCGCCGCTGGAACCAAGTGAAGCGCGGAACTCCTCAAGAAAAATACCTACACGAAAGGAAACACGTTGAAACTCTGCGTAATTCAGCAACCTCCGGTCTATCTCGATCTTGCAAAGACAATGGAGCGGGCTCAGGAGCTTATTGCATCCGCGGCTCGCAAAGGTGCGGAAATGGTCATCTTCCCGGAGGCCTGGTTCCCGGGTTATCCGACTTTCGTTTGGCGTCTGGCGCCGGGCGCTGGCATGGGCAAGACCGACGAGTTGTACGCCCGTCTGCAAGCAAATGCGATTGACCGACTAAAAGGGGGTCTTGATCCGCTGAGGGAAGCTGCAGCAGAAAACGGCGTCGTCTTGGTGCTTGGCTATAACGAGTTGGACGGCGGTATGAGCGGCTCCACTCTATTCAACTCTTGTGCCGTGATCGACGCAGATGGCTCGATCGTAAACAACCATCGAAAACTGATGCCGACCAACCCAGAGCGAATGGTCTGGGGCTTCGGGGATGCATCGGGTCTTCGAGTAGTAGAGACGGCGGTCGGGCGTATAGGCACTCTCATCTGCTGGGAGAACTACATGCCGCTTGCCCGTTTTGCGCTCTATGCGCAGGACATCGACATCCTTTGTGCGCCCACTTGGGATAGCGGTGAAACGTGGCTTGCCACTATGCAACACATTGCGCGGGAGGGCGGCTGTTGGGTCGTCGGATGCGCCACGTCGCTGGAAACCTCGGACATCCCTGAGGATGTGCCTTACTACGATGAGCTCTTTCCGAACAAGAATGAATGGATCAATCCTGGTGACGCAGTGGTTTACCGGCCCTTCGGTGGGCGACTGGCGGGACCGATGCATCAGGAAAAGGGGCTCTTGCTGGCCGATATCGATCCGTCAGAAGCCCGCGCATCCCGACGCAAGTTCGACGCAAGTGGCCACTATTCCCGACCCGACGTTTTCAATCTCACAGTCAACCGCAATCCAGCTCATCCAGCCACGTTCGTGGATTGATCAGCTTTCACATCAGGAGAAAAACCATGTCAGTTGAAACCCATAAAGGTCAGTGTTTTTGTGGTGCCGTTGAAATCGCAGTCACCGGCGAGCCGGCAGGAATGGGATACTGTCACTGCGAAAGCTGTCGTCATTGGTCTGCCGGGCCGGTTAATGCATTCACGCTTTGGGAGCCAGATCAAGTCAAGATTGTAAAGGGCGAGAAGCATCTTCTTCAGTACAACAAGACAGAGAGCAGCGACCGAAAATGGTGCGCTAAGTGCGGTGGTCACGTTATGACTGGTCATCCGGGGCTAAATCTTATCGATGTCTTTGCCGCCATCCTTCCGAGTGTCGAGTTCGTCCCCGGTATTCACGTGAACTATGCCGAAGCAGTGCTCCCAATGAAGGACGGTCTTCCGAAGATGAAAGACTTTCCTGCGGATTTCGGCGGATCGGGAGAGAGCGTTCCCGAATAGTGCGTGAGGTATACCCTGGGTCTAAGTCCTGCTCGCTTTATTCAGGCGGAGATGTACGAACCTTCATCGCCTGAACGGCGGCCTTGTCCGCAAAGCGGACCTTGATGCGCATCACAACGAATGACTGCTTTGCGGACGGAGCCGCCGAAACAGTCGCCGGTTTATCCGTTTTCTGATAGAGTTGATTTCACTGCACGAGGAGATGTGATGACGGAAACAGCGGAGGCACCGACGCGGGTCTACCAAGACATCATGACCGACTCGCGCCGATGGGCGTCGTTCAGACCACGCTCCGGCGACGTGATCGTCTCTACGCCCTCGAAATCAGGTACGACATGGATGCAGGGGCTTCTTGCGCTTCTGTTCACCGGCGATCCCGAAGTGAACGTGCAGCCATCCCAAAACGCTCCTTGGTTCGACAACAACGGCAACACGATCGACGAAGTCAATTCGCGTCTCGACGTACAGACAGGACGGCGGCAGGTGAAAACACACACACCGTTGGATGGTGTCCCTCACTGGGCGGATGTCCCATATATTACTGTCTACCGTCACCCCATCGATGTCCATTTCTCGGTGCGACGCCACGTTGCAAACTATAAGCCGGAAATCGTCGAGGAGATGGGTCTAGATATGAAGCTGTTTCCAGACGACCCAAGGGAGAGCTTCCACATCTTCCTCGAAGCCGATTATCTCGATCACTCGAGTCTTTCGGCCATCGTCACGCACTACAAAGCGACACTTGAGCGGGAATCGTGGGAGAACCTGCTCCGCGTCCATTATGCTGATATGCAACGCGATCTCGCGGCCGCGACAAGGCGCGTGGCGACACACATCGATGTCGATCACTCCCCCGAGAAGATGGAGGCTCTGGTAGGGGCTGCGACATTCGACAACATGAAACGAAACGTGGATCGGTTCGGCCTCGTCGCAGGATACGACTTCTGGCGGAAAGACGCAGACTTCTTTCACAGCGGTACCTCGCGCAAATGGGAAGGCGTTCTAACTGACGCCGACCTGGCAACCTACGACAGCGCAATCTCAAAGGTTTTGGACCAAGATGCCCGTGCCTGGCTTGAATGGGGAGATCATTCGAGAAGACTTGGATAACCGCTTGGCCGAGAAAAAGGATGTCCAGCGGCTTGCCAAACCTCAGTCGGCGAGAGTGGCCAGAAATGCTATGAGAGCCGCGCGATCGGCGTCACTCTCCAATCCCATTATGATCTTCGATGTGCCAGGCAGGAACTGATAAGGGCTGTAAAGGTAGTGGTTGAGGGTCTCGGCGTCCCAGATCAATTCAGCGTCACGGAGATAGCTCGAATATTCGAAGGTCGGATCGGATGCCGCTGCTTTCCCGAGCGTTCCCCAAAGGTTGGGACCGTTATCTCCTGCCTGCCGCTCGCTTGACGGTTTGCCGTGACAGATTTCGCAACCCATAGCGATTACTTGGCCGCGTTCCTTATCCGCCGTTGCAATTAGACCATCAATTGCCGGTGCAAATGCGCGCTCTGGCGCGCCAGCAGCTATCAGACGTTCGCCTACTTGCTCGTGACCACCACGCAGAGCCTGATGCAAAGGCGTCGCGATATAGCGATCATAACTCGCAGGATCTGCGCCGGCGTCTAACAACGCCTCGACGACATCGAGATGGCCAAAACGTGCAGCGTGATGCAGTGCGGTGCCAGTGGTGTATCTTGCGCGGGGCACAGTGAAAAAAATGGTTGGATCGGCACCCCGGGCCAACAGCTCTTCGACAACTTCAATTTTCCGGAACTTTGCTGCGACGAACAGAGGCGTGACGCCAGGATCGCTGGTCATATTGGTGCTCCGAATTTCTAGGGGCACGCCCTTGTCCAGTTCCGCCAAAACTCCCTCGAGATTTCCACGTTTAGCGTGGATGTGGATGATCTCGGCCGACGCCGACTGAGCAAGGTATGCAAGCGCCGAAAGCACCAAGGCGAAAGCGGTTTTTTGACCCATCTTCGAACTCCCTCAAAAATGCTATCGCACTAGAGCGGGTCAGGGCAAATTCTCGCGCTCAAGCAGCAACCCTCGGCAACGCACCGACCGTCCGCTCTGGGCTCGAACCCGTCATTCGCTGCATCGTGCCCCAATGACCGAGTTGCGCGGACATTTCCGACTTTCGCTGCGAAGGCGCCAATGGCCGCTTTATGGCTAAGCAAGTATGCGACCGCTGCTCGCTAACAGGCGGCCAAACCAGCTAGGAACCTGGTTTAAGGGGGGTGTCAATCTCTGTTTGCCCGTTGAAGAGCATTATCGAGCCGCTGACGACGATCTTCGGATACAAAAGGTGCCGAGGCTACGAACTCACCAACCCGAAAACCTGGCTGTTGAGCGCGCAAAGCTGCCAGCACTGATTTTGCCCGTTGATGCTCTCCCTGTTCGGCATAGGCGGCGGCGAGCAAGACGAAAGCCGCAGCAAAACCGGGAGCTTCCTCCACTGTCTTCTCCAGCAACGCGCGCGCGGTGTCTGCATCGCCAAGCTGAAGATGGACATGTGCCTCAACCCAGTCAAATCGCGCCGGATGATGTGGGTGCAATCGTTTGGCGTGCTGGATCGATTCAAGTGCTTCTTCAAGATCACCGCCGTAAACAGATGCCTCGGCCAAAATGGCGTAGCCTTCTGCAAAGTTCCGGTTGAGTTGGATCGAATGTCGCGCTGCCGCAAGTGCCTTGTCATTCTCTCCGATGGCAAGGTTCAAGACTGCCAGAGCGTAATAGGCATTCGGGATGTCGGGATCGAGTTGTATTGCCGCAATGGCGGCCTGAAGCCCCGGTTGAACAGATTGCCGTTGTGACGGGGCAGCATAGTCAAACATCATGTCGCGCCCGTATGCGACTGCAATATAGGCATGTGCACGTGCATAGTTTGGTTCAAGCTCAAGCGCTTTTTCAAAGTATTCGCGGGCCCTTCGATTGCCCTCGATTGTGCCTTCTCGCAATGGCTCCAAACCGCGCAGCAACATGAAATAGGCGTCTGTCGCTACGCGCGATGGGACCACGTTGGCATTGAGCGAAAGTGACAGGGCGTCGACAATGGCGCGCGTCACGTCTTCCTGAACATCGAAGGGGTTTTGCCGGACCCGGTCAAATCGCTCTGCCCAGACATTCACGCCCTCGAAGGGGTCGATGAGGGAAACATTGATGCGCACCCGGTCGTTCGAGTGCCGGACGGTTCCACGCACAAGATACCGCACACCAAGATTTTCGGCGATCTCCCTGAAACCTGCTTCAGCCTGAGGGAAATCGCCACTGGAAGCGAAGGCGATCACTGTCAGATCCGGAATTTTGGCGAGGTCCGTGGTCAAATCCTCGCTGAGGCCATCCCCAAAAAATTGCAATTCGTCACCACCGCCAAGATTAACAAAGGGCAGAACCGCGAGCGTCTTGTTGGGCACAACGCGAGGAGGAACGATGGCTGTGCCATCTGCATAAAATCCGCTGGGGTCAGTCTTGAACCAAAGGCCCAGACCCACGGCAAACAGCACGCAAACCCCTACCGCTGCAAACTGGCGGAGGCGGTTGCGGGGCCGTTCTGCCGGATGATCCGCATATGCCGCAACAGCGACCAGCCGGTAGCCGATTTTTGGATAGGTTTCGATCACCTCTTTTCCGAGCGCACGACGAATGTCAGCGATGCACTGGATCAATGAGTCGTCGGTCGTCGCGATGTCCTTCCAGACCGCTTGAACCAACGCTTCGCGATCAACCACCTGCCCTGGATTTGAGGAAAGCACCGCAAGGACATCGGCAGATTGTTTCCGCAGGTGTATCGGCGTGCCATCTGCTGCGGTAAGTGCACCGGTTTCAAGGTCGTAACGACCCTGACCAATTCGCAAAACGCGTGATTTCGTAGCGATTTCGGAAGTCATTCAGGACATTTCAGCTCGGATTTCGCCACCATTATAGTCGGTTTCGGGCGGCATAGCCACGAAAGCCAAGAAGCGTTAAATTTCAAATACGGAGGATCATATGTTCAAATTCCACTCTTTCCGCGTCGCCCTGATTGCGACTCTCTTCACTCCCGTCGCCGGGCTTGCCGGCCAGTTTGTTGTTGAACTGGAAGCCCCTTTCAAGACCCCTTCTGAGGCGATGTTGCAAGAGGCAGGTGTGAGCGTTGACGAAACGCTCTCCGCTGGACCTGACAGCTATGTCGTATTGACGGCCAATGACGAGGGCGCGGTGCGTGAACTGTTTCAAGCAGCCGCCATCACGCCAGAGAAAATCTCAGAAGTGCTCTTCATAAACTCGCCTACTGTCGGCGGTGGAAAGCCCGCCGGCACCGAGCCGCGCGACGGGCATCAGGTTTATGTCATAGAGCGCCCAATTCCTGGTGTCGGTTTCTTCGGGCTGGAAAAGAAAGAGAAGATTTCGAAAGGCTCGAATGCGGCGATAGCCAAGCTTGGCGATGTGATCGAATGGGACCATTCCTATCTGACAGGTGAGGGAACATATTGCATCTACCGGGCCGACAATCCCGATACTCTGCGCGAGCATGGCGCATTGGCCGGAGCGCCGATCGGAAAGATCACGCCCGTGAGCCAAGTGGCGAACTGAATAGCCTGTCATGGACTTCGGCTCCGTAACTGCTCCGGACACGTTTCGGGGCAGTTTCAATTGGGGTCACAAAACGCGATCAGCCCAACATCATAAGCGAAGCATTGAACCGAAAGCCGTCATTAGTTGGAGTCGCAGCATCTGGAACTAAGGCTCCAAGCGGCCATTCGCGGCGTCCAGCACCAATGACCGTTCCGCGGACGAAGCCGACTTACGCCAACGAAGAAACGCCCGAGACGTCTATGAGTCAACAAAGAGGCCGTTCTATCAATGTGCTGGGTTGCACGTTGCCAGCCTGTTATCATGCCTCCCAAGCGCATTGGGGAGGGAAATCTAAATGACCGTCAGAACGCCTTCACAGAAATCTGTTGTTTATAGAAGCCGCCTGACAGACAATCGTATCTGGACTGATTTCTCACTCCGTGATGGCGACGTGATTGTGGCTACTCCGCCAAAGTGTGGAACGACCTGGACGCAGGCATTGGTTCTATCGCTGTTGTTCGAAAAACCCGGCATGGATCAGAACATGGATGACTTGTCGGTCTGGCTTGATCCGGGCTTTCGGGATCAACTGGCGATAGCTCAGATGTTTGAAGCTCAGAGCCACCGTAGATGTATCAAGACGCACACACCTTTTGATGGCCTCCCTTATGATCCAAAGTGCACTTACCTAGCTGTCTATCGCCACCCGATCGATGCGCATTTTTCGATGCGTAGGCATGTTTCAAACTTAAAGGTCGACCTCATCCAAGACAGATTTCCAGATGATCCCGCCGCATCGTTTGCCTTTTTCCTTGGAGCGACCACACAATCGGAGATGGCGGACGGGATCACGCTTGAGGCCATCGTGCACCACTTCACGTGCTTCAAGCGGTATATTGAACTTCCAAATGTACACATATTTCATTATGCAGACATGCGGCGCGACTTGATCGGCCACACGAAGAATCTCGCATCGGTGCTTGATCTGGAACTTAATGAAAAGCAGCTGGAAGCGATTGCGAGAAGTGCGCAGTTCGAAAACATGCAGGCCAATGCGCGAGCAAAAGTTAAACAGAGTGCTCAAAGCTCCGCCACGTTTAACGACCCCGCAGCCTTCTTCGACAGCGCTAGTAGTCGAAAGTGGGAGGGCAAGCTGACGGATGAAGATCTTGCCGCATTTCACAAACGTCTTGCACAGCTACTTCCAAAAGATGATGCGCACTGGCTCCAGTCAGGTGGAGAGTTACCGACTTAGCAGGGAATGTATTACCTCGTGCCTGTGATGTCGCCTCTGGGCTCTGAGCAGTCATTCGCTGCGGCGTGCACGAATGTCTGCTTTGCGATCAATTCGTCTCTGTGAGACCCCTACCCCCCTTTTGAGTAACATCTCAGTGAGAACGGAACTGGGCGGCGGGTCTGTGGTGAAGTGGCTCTGAAGATTCCGGGTGGGGGGGTATGTAGATCCTTTAGGGCTAACCCGCCCAGACCGGTGGGGGGAGCCAAATTCACGCATCCACAAATCAAGAATTCTGGGCGAGTGAGCGAAGCAGTATTCAATCACCGAGACCGCAAAACCTCATCAACGGCCTCTTCACTGAGCCCAAGTTCTTTCGCCCCCTCTCTGAGCATCCAGGCACCGGAGCTCAGCTTTGCCACATCAGACCGGTTCGCCCAGACCTCCTTAGCCCACGCCCTCCTATCCTCCGGCAAGATGTCTTCCAGACTGGCTCTGCGCCCGCGTCGGTCCGGCATATCGGTTCGTTTCTGTGCAAGTGTGTGATAGAACATACCATGAACACACAACGGCTGCGAACACCACTAACCTTGGAGGCAGAAGATGGGCAAAGAGACCAAGCATGAGATTGTCACAGCAAAACGCACCGCTCCCAAGCTGGTAACAAAAGGCGATAGCAACGTAACCATTCATCCTGCCGATGAGGACCAAATACAGAGGCTGTATGGAATGAAGACAAGGGAAGCGGCGGACCTGCTGCTTAACCTTGCGCTGAATGCTTTTGGCCAGAAGGCCATGGAGTACATTGACCTGATGCCAGCTATGGCCGTCGAGCTAGAGCCTCGTGACGCAGTTGAAGCCATGCTGGTCACTCAAATGACGGCCACGCACTTCGCACTGTGCTCCATGTCGCAGAAGGGTCTCCATGCGGCATGCCCAGATGTGCGCGAAGGCTACGAGAGGTCAATGACACGTCTAAGCCGCACGTTCCTCGCACAAATGGACGGGCTGAAGAAGTACCGCGCGAAGGCCCAGCAGACCGTGCGCGTCGAGCGGGTAACCGTCAATGAAGGTGGTCAGGCGATTGTTGGCTCTGTCAGCCATGAGGGGGGAGGTCATGGCAAAAAGTGACGATAACCCCATGAGCCCTGTCACGAGACTACAGAACGCGCCTAGGTGCCGGGCAATGGCGAAGCAAAGCGGAGAGCGCTGCAAGTGTCCGGCTGTGCGTGGGTGGTCAGTATGCCGTGTGCATGGCGCAGGCGGCGGTCATCGCGCAGGGCCAAGTCACCCTCGGTGGGTACATGGCGGGAGGTCGCAGGAGGCCGTACAGGCAAGACGGTTGGCCAGTCTATTGATGCGCGCATCAAGGCAGTCATGACACGTGAAACGACCTTGACGTGACCACCCCGTGCACCGCTCGGAAATGTGGCAGCGACGGATAGGTCGCACGAAATTGCCCTGAAGTCTGTCATAGCATGCCTCAATAGTGCCGCTCCTAAGAGCGATACTAATGAGTGTAGTAACGAGTGATTTTGTATTGCGGGGTCGTCGAAATTCGGCGGCCCCGTTCCATTTGGAAGTGGTGACCCAACACACAGGCACCAATAACCTGCCCTTACGTAAACCCCTCAATCAGGGCAAAAACTTGACCGAGACTGGGAAACATTGCTGCGCGCGCTTAGCGCACAACAGAGAGGCAAAGGGGGGATACAGAGGTGGTTAATCTTCTCGGAAAACTGACAAGCATCTGATTATTATAATAATTCTTTGATGATTTGGTGCCTCAAGAGGGACTCGAACCCCCGACCTTGTCCTTACGAATTTTGCCGTCCTTATGTTGGACACAACAGGACTGAGCCGCCTATAGTCGCATAACCCACTATGATTACTTCATTATTTTTGACGGCTATCTTGGACGATACAAGACGGTGTAGGCGAACGTTTGACATACATTCCCTACTAATCCCCTACTAACGGCGCGAAGGCTGCAGTTCCCCACGGCAAAGCCAAACCGGCAAACACGGTCAGCCCGGGGCACCCCGCCCCATCTACGGGCTCTCAGGTGACCAAGGGGCCAACCTCACTCGGTCCAGGCCCGATCGCGAGCAATTCTGATCCCTATTGGGCGATGGATGGCCGAACGACCGGTTCCGCAAATATCGGACATTCATCGCAATTGGGGCAACGACCGCTTTGCGGGACGATGCGGCTCTTGAAAGCACACTTTGCCGGGCCGGTGAGCGCAATTCGACAGAATTAAAAGTGTCTTACCTGTTCCAAGAAGTGTCCGTGTGCATTGAGCGCGGCTTCGACGGCGCGTTCTACAACATGCTCGATGGTTCTTGAGTCAAGCGGATCGATCGTGCTGTAGATGGCGGTGCAAGTCAGGGCTTGCCCCATTAGGGTCGCCATATGTCCAGCATTAACTTCTTCGATACCTTCGTCCCGAAGCAGTTCGCCAGCCAAAAGCCATAACTTCTCGCTAGGTGATTTTTCCTCTAAGGGTAGGTTTCTGAGGGTCAAAGAAACACCCCCACAGCCGCAGTAATTATCGCAATACCTATTGCTGCCGTCACATATGGATTGACGATTGGAGTCTTTACATGCCTGACCGTGAATAAACACAGGGCGTCAATTATGGGATTTTGCGAGAACCGCTTTCTGGCGGTGTGCTTCGATGCTGGCTCAGGTCGCACCAGAGGCGGAAACAAAGTCGCTTTTGAAGTCACGCGTTCACTGGACATAGGGAACCCCTTACACAACGACTGTCGCAAATCGAAAAAGCGTCCAGTCAGAACTTATTACAAAATAGCCCGGGCAAACATTTCCCGCACAATTCTATTGTACCAGAACATCCGACGTCAGCAAAACTGTGGCCTCGATTGATGCCGCATTGTGTATAATCTGCTGCAGACGCGCTGTTTGCATCCAATTCTTTGTTAATCGAGTTGATTTTGATGTTGGTGCTCGCAGTGACTCAGAGAGTATTACCACCGCCGCATTGGATTGATTCCGGAGCTTAAACCATCAAGTAGACTGTGCCGACCCTTAGGGAATCTAGATCAGTCTCACAGCAACGAGTGCGGCAGGATTGGGTGTTATCGGATAAACCCTAGTTTTGAAAATCTTGTTTTGTTTGACGCCTGGCAGGAGCAAGCCCAAATAGAATTGAGCCGCCCCGAAGGGCGGCCCAGATGGTTCTGCAATTATTTGCGGAGAGGCAAATGATCAGCTTAGGTGCGATCGAAAAAGAGACACGATTTCCGATCGAGATGTGCCGCCGACTTCCCAGCAAGTTTTGGCAAAGGGATTGGGTTCACCTGCTCGCACCCAGTCGGAATAGCTCCACATCTTGAGGCTTGAGAGGGTGAAGAAAATATAGCGAAGTAAAGAAGGCTTGCGCACAAAAGAAGATACGAGGCACTTTCGCATTGGATACTCATCACACTTGTTAACACTTACTACACGATCTTTATGACTGAAGGTTCTGGCGCTTTTGGGGCGTCAACGGACAAATATTAAGAAATCGACTTATGAAGCGTGAACAGTCCGCCCTATTTATCTGATGATGTTCACGCTCAGGACACAACTCGCTCGAAATCTTCCAATGCTAAGGCTGGTGACTGCGTAAAGAACGCCTGCTTTGGGCTCGAACCCGTCATTCGCTGCATCGTGCCCCAATGACCTAGTTGCGGACGGAGCGGCCTTTCGCATTTCCAAAATAGAAGTGGGCTGCTCTGGCTAAGTAGAGCTCTTAGCAGCTTCAGTGAATGAACGTTGTTCGGCGTTCATACCATCCACCATGGAGGGCAATTCCTTTCACCGAACAGCCTGGGCTATGCGTCCTGATCCGCGACAAAGACGTTGGTTTGCCAATTCTGACATTGCTCAGCCAGTTTCGGGGCGAGAGCCAGGTCAGTGAAGAAACTGTCGATTTCTGCTAGAGTGCAGATCCGGGCAGGTGCGTTGCGCATGAACTTGGAATGGTCCGCAACCAAAAACGTCTTGCGCGCTTGAGCGAGGATCGTCTGGCTGACGCCAACCTCCTGTATATCGAAATCCAGTAGGTCGCCGTCAGCATCCAGCGCAGAACAGCCAATGACTGCGAAATCGAATTTGAATTGACGGATCGTCGACATCGTCAAAGCGCCAACCAGACCGCCGTCCAGCCTACGAAGGGTTCCTCCTGTCAGAATGATCTCGCAATCACGATTCGCAGCGAGGATGCTGGCCACGTTAATGTTGTTGGTGACCACCATGAGGTTGCTATGGTGCAGCAATTCCCGAGCTACCGCTTCCGTACTCGTACCAATGTTGAGGAAAAGGGAACTGCCATCCGGAATATGCTCCGCGCAGGCGCGCGCAATAACGGTTTTGGCAGACTGGTTCAGCGTACGCCGCTCGTCATAAAGAATGTTGGTGGTGCCGGACGGCAGTATCGCGCCACCATGTACGCGTTCCAGACTGCCTGCTGCGGCAAGGTCTGTCAGGTCCCGCCGGATTGTCTGCTGGGTGACGCCGAACTCAGCTGCCAGTCCTTCGACCGTGACCTTCCCCTCTCGGCGTGCGGTTTCCAGAATCTCCGGGTGGCGAAACGTTTGTGACATTGTGATCTCCCACTCAATCAGTAGCCCCGGTCGGCCCGAACCGGCAAGCGAAAATGTTCGTTTTCGTCCATATTGAAGAAAAACACACATTATCCAGCTATTTTGGGCCAGGATTCCGTGTATTTCGAACATTTTGAGCCAAAGCGAATAAAAATGAAGATAATTCTTGCGCGATTGTGTCGCCTGCCCTACCCATTGGTCTGGTTCAAGCAGATGGCGGGGAGGGTCATTATGTCGAATGATTCCGCAACCCCTGATGTATTTGACCTCCTTGTTGTCGGCGGCGGCATAAACGGCTGCGGCATTGCACGCGATGCGGCCGGTCGGGGGTTGAGCGTGGCGCTGGCAGAGATGAACGATCTTGCATCTGCGACGTCTTCAGCCTCTACGAAGTTGTTTCACGGCGGGCTGAGGTATCTGGAATACCTCGAATTCAATCTGGTGCGTCATGCGCTGCGCGAGCGCGAGGTGCTGCTGCGCGCGATGCCCCATATCAGTTGGCCGATGCGGTTCGTTTTGCCGTTCAGTCCAGACATGCGGTTCGACGCGCATACGCCCGTATCCCGAATCCTGAACTGGTTGATGCCTTGGCTTAAGGGCCGTCGTCCATCATGGATAATACGCTTTGGTCTGTTCCTTTATGATCGGCTTGGCGGAAGAAAGCTTTTGCCACCCACCAGGAGTCTGGACTTGCGTGGCACAAAGGAAGGCGAGCCGCTCAAAGACAGGTTCCAAAAAGCCTACGAATATTCTGATTGCTGGATCGAAGACTCCCGTTTGGTTGTGTTGAACGCGCAGGATGCCGATAACCGGGGGGCGCACATTATGGTGCGCACCAAGGTCGAAAAGGCGGTGCGTTCTTCCAATGCCTGGGAAATTACACTGCGGAATACCCAGACAAATGAAGAGCGGAGCATCAAGGCTCGAATGCTGGTGAACGCAGGTGGTCCATGGGTCGGGGACATCATCCATCAGAGGGCGAACATCAGATCGAACGAAGGCGTTCGGCTTGTGCGTGGCAGCCATATCGTGACCAAACGGCTTTATGGACATGACAAGTGCTATTTCTTTCAGGGTGCTGACGGGCGGATCATCTTCGCCATCCCCTACGAGACAGATTTCACCCTGATCGGGACCACGGATCAGGAACACAAAAACCCCGATGTAATGCCAGAGTGCACAGTGGCCGAGCAGCAGTATCTGGTCGATTTCGCCAACACTTATTTCAAGAGGGGCATAAGTCTCGACGATATCGTCTGGACCTATTCGGGGATGCGTCCGCTTTATGACGACGGCGCCAGCAGCGCGACGGCGGCGACACGGGATTACACACTCAAAGTGGACGCAGCCGGCGGCGCGCCAATTCTGAATATCTTTGGCGGCAAGATCACGACCTATCGCAAACTTGCGGAAGATGCTATGGACACGATCGTCCACTTCTTTCCTGGAACGTCCGGGCATTGGACTGCCGGCGTCGCATTGCCCGGCGGCGATTTTGCTGTGGACGGAGTCGATGGCCTGATAAAGCGCCTTATGCAAGATTATCCATTTCTCGGTCCGCTCTGGGCGCGCCGTCTTGTGCGGGCTTATGGTACCCTCAGCTGGGACGTTCTGGGACACGCCGAATCCCAAGCTGATCTGGGACTCGAATTTGGCGCGACTCTGACCGAGAGTGAAGTGCTATGGCTTGTCCGTCGCGAATACGCACGCACCGCCGAAGACATTGTGTGGCGACGCAGTAAGCTGGGGCTGCGACTGACTGGTGACGAAATTCAGGGGCTTGAAAGCTGGATGCAGGCATACCACGATCCCGCGAAGACATTGTCGTCGGCAATCAGGGGGGAACAGGCATGACATTGGTCCTGAAGGGCGTCTCGAAGGTCATCGGCGGCCAGACCCACATCCATCCAACCGATCTGGAGTTGGAAAAGGGCACGATGAATGTCCTTCTCGGTCCCACGCTATCAGGAAAAACGTCGCTCATGCGCCTTATGGCGGGGCTGGATGCACCCAGCACGGGCAAGGTGTTCTGGGACGGTAATGATGTGACCGGTCAACGGGTGCAGGACCGCAAGGTCGCGATGGTTTACCAGCAATTCATCAATTATCCGTCGATGACTGTTTTCGACAACATTGCCTCTCCGCTTCTTCTCATGGGCAAGTCCCGGTCCGAGATTGACGCCGCCGTACGTGCAACAGCCGACCTGATGAAACTGACGCCGATGCTGGACCGCAAGCCGCTGGAACTATCGGGAGGCCAACAGCAGCGGTGCGCCCTTGCGCGTGCGCTCGTCAAGAACGCAGGTCTTGTCCTGTTGGATGAACCCCTGGCCAACCTTGATTACAAATTACGCGAAGAATTGCGGACCGAGATCCCGAAGATATTCGAGCGCTCCGGGTCGATTTTCGTCTACGCGACAACTGAGCCCGAAGAAGCGCTTTTGCTCGGTGGCAACACGGCAGCGCTTTGGGAAGGTCAGGTCACACAGTTCGGTCGCACTCCAGACGTTTATCGCCGACCCGTGAATGCGACGACTGCGCGGGTCTTCTCGGACCCGCCGATGAACTTTCTCTCGGTGACTAAAGACGGCCCCCGAATGTCATTTGGAGACGGCCAGTCGGTCCCCACGCCCATAGGTCTGGAAGGGCAGCCTAACGGTACCTATACAGCAGGCTTTCGCCCCAACCACCTTGAATTGAAGCCAAAGACAGCGGAGGCGATGGCGTTCAATACGACGCTCAGCGTGACCGAGATCACCGGGTCCGAAACCTTTGTGCACCTTGATCACCATGGTCAGAGATGGGTCGGGCTTGTTCACGGCGTGCAAAGCCTGACCCCGGGACAGCCGCTAGAGGTATTCCTCGATCCGACGCACGTCTACATTTTCGGGAATGACGGCATGCTTGTGTCTGCAGCACCGTATTCAGAGGTGGCATAATGGCAAAAATCACTTTGGATAATCTGGCGCATTCCTACTCGCCCAATCCGTCCTGCGAGGACGACTTTGCTCTTAAGGAACTGAACCACGACTGGATGGACGGCGAAGCCTATGCATTGCTGGGCGCATCAGGTTGTGGCAAGTCGACCCTGCTGAACATCATTTCTGGCCTTCTGCACCCCAGCCAAGGGCGCATCCTGTTCGACGACCAGGATGTGACCAACGCTCCGACGGCCTCGCGAAACATCGCGCAGGTTTTTCAGTTCCCGGTTGTCTATGACACGATGACAGTGCGGGACAATCTGGCCTTTCCATTGCGAAACCGGTCCGCAAGCCCGGACTATATTGCGGGCCGCGTCAATCAGATCGCCAGGATGATCGGTCTGGAAGACGTGTTGAACCGCAAGGCACGCGGCCTGACAGCAGACGCAAAGCAGAAGATCTCACTGGGTCGGGGCATGGTGCGGGAGGATGTGAACGCGCTTTTGTTTGACGAACCGCTCACTGTCATTGATCCTCACATGAAATGGGAATTGCGGACACAGTTGAAGTCGCTGCACCACGAATTTGGTCACACGATGATCTATGTGACCCACGACCAGACCGAAGCGCTGACGTTTGCCGACAAGGTGGTGGTCATGTATGACGGGCGCGTTGTTCAGATCGGCACACCTCAGGAACTGTTCGAGCGCCCAGCACATACTTTCGTCGGGTACTTCATCGGTTCGCCGGGCATGAACTTGTTCGATGCGGAAATTGACGGCACGACTGCGCGCATCGCTGGCGCAACGGTGCAACTTGATGGCGGCTATGCCCCAAGCGGCGGCAAAATCCAGATCGGCGTGCGACCCGAATTTGTGAAGTTGACAACCAGCGAGACCGGCGTTCCCGCATCGATCAAGCGGATCGAAGATGTCGGTCGCCACAAAATCATCCGCCTTGATGTTGCAGGCCATGAGGTCAGTGCAATCGCGGGCGAAGACGATTCGATCTCACAAGATGCGCAACGTATCACCTTCGATCGCGGCGGCATCAACGTTTACGTCGATGACTGGCGGATCGCACGCAAAGGAGAGGCAGCCTGATGAACAAGACAGTCAATCAGAAAGCATGGTTCCTCGTGCTGCCCGTCCTTTTGCTGGTGGCCTTTTCGGCGGTGATCCCGCTGATGACAGTGGTGAATTACTCGGTGCAGGACACCTTCGGGAACAACCAGTTCTTCTGGGCGGGTCTTGAGTGGTTCGAACAGATGTTGGCGTCTGAACGGATGTGGGACGCGCTTTGGCGCCAATTGACATTCTCGGCCATCATCCTTGCGATCGAAGTCCCGCTTGGAATTTTCGTTGCGCTGAACATGCCGAAAAGAGGATTCTGGGCGTCCTTTTGTCTGGTGCTGATGTCGTTGCCGTTGTTGATCCCGTGGAACGTGGTCGGCACAATCTGGCAGATTTTTGGCCGCGTGGATATTGGCCTGTTGGGCTATACGCTTGATAAATTGGGGATTTCCTACAACTACACGCAGGACCTCCTTGCAGCATGGGTCACCGTCATCGTCATGGATGTCTGGCACTGGACGTCTCTCGTCGCGCTGCTCGCCTATGCGGGGCTCCAGTCGATACCGGACGCCTATTACCAGGCGGCCAAGATCGATCAGGCGAGCCGTTGGGCCGTCTTCCGCTACATCGAACTTCCCAAGATGGCGGGTGTGTTGATGATCGCGATCCTGCTGCGCTTCATGGACAGTTTCATGATCTACACCGAACCCTTTGTGGTCACCGGTGGCGGGCCGGGCAATGCGACGACCTTCCTATCGATCGACCTCGTGAAGATGGCCTTGGGCCAGTTTGATCTCGGTCCGGCGGCGGCGTTCTCGATCATGTATTTTCTTGTGATCCTGCTGATCTCATGGGTGTTTTACACTGTGATGACCAACCTTGATAAAAGGGATGGGGTATAATGACTGATACCAGCATCCAGGCACCCGGCGCAGGGTCAATCCCCGGACGTGTCACCGAAGCCAAGGTGAATACCGCGCGGCGCAAGACACCTAGGATCAACGGCTCTGCCGTCGTTATGGGGCTTTACCTGCTGTTCCTGCTGCTGCCGATCTACTGGCTGCTCAACATGAGCCTCAAGACCAATACCGAGATCCTCGGCAGCTTCTCGCTCTGGCCGCGCGATCTGACGCTAGCGAACTACGTCAAGATCCTGACGGACGAAAGCTGGTACATCGGCTACGTCAACTCGCTGATCTATGTGGTCATGAATACGGTCATCAGCCTCGCTGTGGCCCTGCCTGCGGCTTACGCCTTCAGTCGCTATTCCTTCATGGGCGACAAGCACCTTTTTTTCTGGCTGCTGACCAATCGGATGGCACCACCTGCGGTTTTCGCACTGCCTTTCTTTCAGCTCTATTCAAGCATCGGACTGTTTGACACACATATCGCAGTGGCGCTGGCGCATTGTCTCTTCAACGTGCCATTGGCGGTCTGGATTCTCGAAGGGTTCATGCGCGGCGTGCCCAAGGAGATCGACGAAACCGCCTATCTCGACGGCTATTCGTTCCCGCGCTTCTTCATCAAGATATTCACTCCCTTGATCGCATCCGGAATCGGCGTGGCCGCATTCTTCTGTTTCATGTTTTCATGGGTCGAACTGCTGCTCAGCCGCACGCTGACCACGGTGGATGCCAAACCCATCGCGGCGATCATGACGCGAACCCAAGGGGCGGCGGGCATCGACTGGGGGGTGCTGGCTGCAGCCGGTGTCCTGACCATCGTGCCAGGGGCGTTGGTCATCTATTTCGTGCGCAACTACATCGCCAAGGGCTTTGCCCTCGGCCGGGTATAGGGAGGATTATCAATGGCATGGATGGCATGGACCACACCGACCGCGATCTTCTTTTTGGTGATCGCAGCTCTGCTGATCACGTTCACCATACTCGCAATCAAATTTCCCGAGACGCCGCGCGTCGGCATTCTCAGGATAGAAACAACACGGGGTGATCGGTTGTTCATCACGTTGTTGGGCTCGGCCTTTATCAATTTGATCTGGCTGGGTCTGGAGGTCGGGCCGCAGCCCTATGCACTGCTGGCCTGCCTCGTGTACGCCGCAGCGGTATTTCGCTGGGTTTGAACGAAAAGACGGGTTCGTCCGTAGACATCTGGGCGCGCCTTAACCATCAAACAAGAAGTTTTGGGAGGATAAAGATGAAACGATCTTTTAGAGCCACAACGGCAACGGGTGCGCTGGTCGCATGCCTTGCAATGCCGGCCTGGGCCGACATGGGGGCAGCGAACGCGTTTCTCGACAACGAAATCGCAGGTCTTTCCGTGCTCGACCGCGCCGCACAGGAAGCAGAGATGCAATTCTTTGTGGATGCTGCAGCGCCTTTTCAGGGCATGGAAATCAAGGTTGTGTCGGAGACCATCACGACGCACGAGTATGAAAGCCAGGTGCTTGCTCCTGCCTTCAGCGCCATCACCGGCATCAAGGTCACCCATGACCTGATCGGCGAAGGCGATGTGGTCGAGAAGCTGCAAACGCAAATGCAGTCGGGCGAGAACATCTATGACGCCTATACCAACGACAGCGACCTGATCGGCACCCACTGGCGCTATCAGCAGGTGCGCAACCTGACCGACTGGATGGCAGGCGAAGGGGCGGATGTCACCAGCCCGACACTCGATCTGGCGGACTTCATCGGCACGCAGTTCACCACTGCCCCCGATGGCAAGCTCTACCAGTTGCCAAGTCAGCAGTTCGCGAACCTCTATTGGTTCCGCTATGATTGGTTCAACGACGAAAAGAACAAGGCCGACTTCAAGGCGGCTCTCGGTTATGATCTTGGCGTGCCCGTGAACTGGTCCGCCTACGAGGACATCGCCGCATTCTTTACCGGACGTGACCTCAGCCACATGGGTGTGGAAGGCGAAGTCTTTGGCAACATGGACTATGGCAAGAAAGACCCGAGCCTTGGCTGGCGCTATACCGACGCTTGGATGTCCATGGCCGGTATGGGTGACGTGGGTGAACCCAACGGCCTGCCGGTCGATGAGTGGGGCATCCGGGTGAACGAGAACTCTCAGCCCGTCGGGTCCTGCGTTGCGCGCGGCGGTGCCACCAACGACGCAGCTGCCGTCTATGCTGTGACAAAGGCGATTGAGTGGCTTGAGAAGTACACGCCTCCCGCCGCTGCTGGCATGACCTTCGGCGAAGCTGGCCCGATCCCTGCCCAGGGCAACATCGCCCAGCAGATGTTCTGGTACACTGCCTTCACCGCGGCGACGGTCGAACCCGGCCTGCCCGTCATGAACGAGGACGGCACGCCCAAGTGGCGCATGGCGCCCAGCCCGCATGGTGTCTACTGGAAAGACGGCCAGAAGGTCGGCTATCAGGATGTGGGTTCGTGGACCTTGATGAAATCCACACCCGTCGATCGCGCTAAGGCCGCCTGGCTTTATGCGCAGTTCGTCACGTCCAAGACGGTGGATCTCAAGAAGTCCGATGTCGGTCTGACGTTCATTCGTGAATCGACGATCAACTCGGATCATTTCACTGAGCGGGCCAACAAACTGGGCGGTTTGATCGAATTCTACCGTTCACCAGCCCGTGTGGCATGGTCGCCAACCGGCACGAACGTACCGGACTATCCGAAACTGGCACAATTGTGGTGGCAGAACATCGGTGACGCCATGTCCGGTGCGAAAACGCCTCAGGAAGCCCTCGATGCACTTTGCGAAGCACAAGAGAGCGTGATGGAGCGTATCGAGCGCGCTGGCATTCAGGGCGACATCGGTCCGAAGATGAACGAGCCGCGCGATGCCGAATACTGGTATGCGCAGCCCGGTTCCCCGGTTGCGAAGCTGGATAACGAGGACGAAGAGCCCATTACGATCAGCTACGACGAATTGATCAAGTCCTGGGAATAAGTCTTTGACCTTTGGCCGGGGCGCACACGCGCCCCGGCTTTTTTGTCATGGCAGCCTTGGACAAACGTTTTCGCTGACCCAGGATGCGCTGGACCCCTTTTTGCAGGGTCCAATCCTGAGAAGCGATTTCCTAATGATCCCGTGCATTCGAGGAGTCATACCAATCCCCCAACTCAATAATATCAGCCCGTTCAGTTTCCTGACTGCCGGTCAGATCAGATTTGGGCGTGGAACCGCGAAAGCCGCGACAGAGGACGTCGCACGCTTTGGCAGACGTGTTCTTCTGGTGCGGGGGCGCGCGGTTTCGCAGGTGGATGATATCTCGACACATCTGGAACAGCTTGGGTGTACCGTCACTTCGGTTTTTGCGCAGGGCGAGCCAACATGCTCTGATGTCGATGCCGCAACAGAGCTCGGACGAGCAGCAAAAGTAGATGTCATTTTGGCAATTGGAGGCGGTGCCGTGCTTGATCTTGGCAAGGCTGTCGCCGCCATGATTCCGACGCAGGGCAACGTGATCGACTACCTTGAAGGTGTCGGAGGAGCCCGGCCCCTGACCGCTGATCCATTGCCGTGCGTCGCGATGCCAACCACAGCGGGAACTGGATCAGAGGTCACAAAGAACGCTGTTGTCAGCGTGCCATCAGCAGGGCGCAAGGTCAGTCTGCGGGACAACAGGATGTTGCCGCGACTGGCGGTTATTGATCCTTTTTTTTCCGATGGCACTCCGGCATCAGTTACGTTTTCTTCAGGATTTGACGCGGTTACGCAGGTGATCGAGCCCTATCTTTCGATTAAGGCAAACCCGCTCACCGACTCATTATGCCGGGCGGCTATCCCGTTGGGGCTGACGGCTCTTGCGCAACTGGCCCGCCAAGAAGATGAAAAAGCCCGCGATCAAATCGCCTATGTCAGCCTGATCGGCGGCATTGCATTGGCCAACGCCGGGCTGGGCGCGGTGCATGGGCTTGCCGGAGTAATCGGCGGTCGCTTTTCCGCTCCACATGGCCTTATTTGCGCCCGCCTGCTGGGCCCTGTCCTGCGACTCAATCGAGAAGCGGAACGCGCCGCGTCCGGAGATGACAAACGTTATTCGGACATTGCAACGTGGATGAGCGCCGCATTCGATGTGTCGTCTCTAACAGCATTCGAAATGCTAAACAGCCAGCTTGATGACCTCGCGTTGCCGCGTCTAGGGCAGTGGATAGAGCCGGGCACTGATCTTCGTGCTATCTCTGCGGAAGCCCTGACAACCTCGTCAATCAAGTCAAATGCCAACGTCCTAACGGTCGATCAGTTGTCCAGCGCAGTGGAGGATGCACTCTGAATATCCGGGCCAGTGGAAACCGGGCAAGGGTGAACAGGTTGGAATCCGTGGCTATTCGACACTTATGAAACCTGAATGAAGCTATCCTATCGTAGCGGACGTTTCACCGGTGGCCGCCTGAAAGAAGCTAGATATTTGATTACACAGTTAGCCGATACCAAACCCCATTACCGCCTTTCCGCAGTGCGGAAAATAATGCCTTTTTCGGAGCCTAAAGATGTTGAATACTTTGCGGCCACGCTGAAAAAGGCGGGGATGCAGGATTAGCGGTTGAGCCTGCCACGGCCTGTCAGCTTTCGAACCATATTTCAATTATCGAAGCCAGTTGGATAATTGGAGAAAAGTTGCCGAAGTCCTGCGCACCAATGTCTGTACCGGTTCAGAGAGGCCATTCGCTGCAGCCCGAATAAATGAATGCTCCGGGCTCAGAGCAGTCATTCGCTGCAGGAAGCACCAATGACTACTATGCGGACTGGGCGGTTATTCGTCTATCCGCTGTCCACGTATCGAAAATGGAATCGTTGCGCCCTTAGGAAATTCAGCAGAGGCTGAGATTATCAAAGCAGAAATGGGGATAAGCGATGGCGATTTTCGAAGAGTTGAACAAAGCAATCCAAAACCGAGATGCGGACGCATATGTCGCGCTCTACAGCAACGATGCAATTTTTATTCGGCACCAAACCGGGACCGAAATGAATAGAGACGAGTTCAGCGACCTGATTAAAAGGATGATGGCGTCCGACAAAACCGACATGGGCGTGCGGCGTTGTATTTACGAGAATGACGATATTCTAGTGATGCACTCAGTCAATGACTATCCTGACGGGACCCGTGAGGCGGTCTTGATGTCTTGTATTAAGAAAGACGGAAAAATTAGCCGTGTCGAGACGGGCGCAACGCCAATCCAGAAATAAGCCTGTATGGCGTCTATCGCCTGATACGACCGTATGCCGGACTCTGATACCTTTCAGAGTAAATGACTGCTGTGCGGTCAAAGCACCCGTTCGCTGCGCTTCGGCGCTCGCTAACTCGGTGAACGAACGCCATGCGGACAAGGTCGCCAACTATTTGTAACAATCCATCGTGAGGTTCTGAACCTTGCGCGGACGACACGTCTTTATCCTCAGTGCCGGCCTCGCAGAGTTTTTGCGCAACGTGGAATGTCGTGTAGCCTGACGTCGCACCTAATGTGAGGATTCGGACGATGGCCGGAGATGGCAAACATGAAAATGAGAGCATTTGGGATTCAGCCGCTCCGG
>NZ_FXXQ01000014.1 GCF_900184815.1 Boseongicola aestuarii
TACAACACGAAACGGCCTCACAGCGCCTTGGGATATCGGTCTCCGGCTCCGGAAACCATCATGCCAATAGACCGACGACCAGTCATGCACTAACAATCAAGTTGGACCAGTCAGATCAGGCTAGGCAGTCCAGCCAGACGAAGTTGAGAGTATTGGAGAAGTTCTAATAGAATGTGGCATCTCAACTATTGAAGTACCACTGAATTCTCCCGACCCTTTTAACAGCATTTCCAAACTGGCCAGACGGTTCGGAACGGTTGCGCAAGTCGGGGCGGGAACGGTTTTGGATGAGGCCGACGTGCGTCGGGTCGCCAATGTTGGTGGCAAAATCATCGTATCGCCCGATACTTCACCGAACGTTATCCAAGCGACGAAGGACGCCAACCTCGCCTCATATCCCGGTGTGTCGACACCAACAGATTGTTTTACTGCACTTCGCAATGGCGCGGATGGCCTGAAGTTCTTTCCATCGTCCATTTTGGGCATCAGCGGCTTCAGGGCAATATCCGTTGTCTTACCTGCTGACGTTAGAACCTATGCTGTCGGAGGCGCAGGGCCAGAAAACTTCAAAGATTGGTTGTTGGCAGGAATAACCGGATTCGGCCTTGGCTCCGCCCTCTACCAGGCGGGGTTCAATCCCGCAGAAGTTGCGAACCGCGCAAAAGATATCGTTGAGGCCTACGATTCCGCCGCTTCTCGATAAGTAGTTATCCTTTTTCAAGATGCTCTCGGGTGGAAATCGCGAAATAATTTTCCGTTAAGTAGACTGCGGCGCAACGCAATCGTAGTGACACCAACAATTGATGGCAGCAGTGTCCGAATAGCAGGCTTTCACGCAAAGCGCAGCGAATGACGGCTCCGAGCCCAAAGCGTCCATTTCCACCTCGCGCTCGACCTACAGGAAATGCCGTTGAATTATTCCTCCGAGATACCGGCCTGTCTTAGCCCATCAAAATACACGGAGGAATCGCCGCCTAGCGAGAACGTTGGGGGCAGCGAGTCCAAGATGTGCTTAAGAGTGATTCCGGGATGAGCTTCCCTGAATGCTTTCGATACCCGCGCCACCGCATCATCACTGACGGGAGAGAGATGTTGCGTTTCAGGCGCATGCGAAGTCTGCAGAAATTCGCTACGGTCCACGGTTCCGTCTACAATCACGTTAATCAGGAACGCAGCCTCTCAAATCGACCCAATTTCAAGTTGAACCGCGCCGCTGCTCTTGCCGAATGGCGCGGTCTCTGAGCGACATAAGGGGCAGCTTGACTGCCCGTTTGGAGACTGGTTCGAATTCGTCTGGCAGCACCCGATCACCGTCTGCTGGTTGTCGGATCAAGCACATCGCGCAACCAATCGCCGACGATGCTCATCGACAGAGTTGTGAGAAAAATCGTCATCCCGGGAATACCGGCGATCCACCAGGCATTCAGCAGGTAGTCGCGGCCATAGCTTAGCAGGTTTCCAAGTGAGGTATTTGGTGGCTGAATGCCGACCCCAAGGAAGCTCATCGAGGTTTCAAGGATCACCGTTTCGGGGAAGTTGATCGAAACTTGGACGATCAATGCCGCCATGATGTTGGGCAGGATATGAAGAAGATAAACACGCATCGTACCGCCGCCCAGCAGACGCACAGAGGCCGCGTAGCCATGGTTTACGGCCGACAGGGTCAGGCCACGGCTGATCCTTGCGTAGCGTTCCCATCCCTGGAAGCCGACGAGCAAGACGAATAGCAAAAGGTTGCCGGTACCAGTGACAGCTATGACTGACAACGCGATGATTACGAAGGGCATCGAGGCCTGGAAATCGACTAGCACCATGATGATGTCATCAACCCAACCCCGGAACCGCGCCGCAACAAACCCGATCGAACTGCCGACGACTGCGCCAAAGAGTGTGCCAAAAACTGCAACTGACATCGTCAGCTGAATTGATGTGAACAGGCGGCTTAAGACATCGCGGCCCAGATGATCAGTGCCAAGCAGGTGGAAGTTTCCATCCAAACCCGTTGCACCCGGCGGCAACAGTCGTGTCAAAAGCGATGTAGCTTGATAGTCGTACGGCATGATCCAGCGCGCGGTGATGGCGATGAAAACGATCAGTAGAAGCCACAACAGTGCCACCTTGACCAACCCTGGCGATGCCGTAATCGCGGCAAGCATGGCTCTCAGTTTCGAATGCGGCTCAAAGTGTTCTGCGATGTCAGCTCGCGGCATGGTTACTCCCCCGACCCGGAGCCAAACCGTTGGCGGGGGTCAATAATCAGATACAGAATATCGACTGTCAGGTTAGCCAGAACCATCGATGCGGCCGTCATCATGACAATGGTCTGCACGACGGCGAGTTCGCGCGATGACACGGCGTCGATTAACAATCGCCCAATGCCGGGCCAGGCAAAAACCGTCTCGGTTACGATCGATCCGCTGATCAAAGCACCCACCATGAAACCGATTACTGTGATCGCCGGAATTGCGGCGTTGGGGAGCGCGACGCTCCAGATAATCTCGCGCTCTGTCATGCCGCGGGCGCGGGCAGCGCGGATATAGGGAGCATTCAGAACTTCGAGCATGGAGGAGCGAACATAGCGTGCAATCACGGCGCCGCCGGCGGTGCCCAGTGTAATGACGGGCATTATCAGGTTGTACCAATGCTCGCTGCCATATGCGGGCAACAGCCTTAGATTCACCGACAATAGCAGAATCAGAAGGATTCCAAGAAAGAAATTGGGCAGACTAAAGCCGGTCACGGACAGTGTCATGATCGCCCGGTCGATACCGGAGCCGCGATTGACCGCAGCGAGTATGCCCAGAGGAAACCCTGTCAGCAGAATGAACGTAAACCCGGTCAGCGCAAGTTTCAGCGTCGCCGGGACGCGTTCCATGACGATCTCTAGTGCCGGGCGGCCATCGCGATAGGCATTGCCGAAATCGCCTTTTGCGATGTTGCGCCAATATTCGACATATTGCACACTCAGAGGACGGTTCAAGCCCCACTGCTCACGCAGTTGTTCCATAATGGCCGGGTCGGTGTCGTCAGGCATCATGGCAGACACCGGATCGCCGGTAATGCGAAGCACGAAAAATACAAAGGTGACTACAAGAAATAGCGTTAGCGCTGCTCGCAGCACTTTGCGGATGACGATACGGGTCATTGGGAGGAAAGCCTGTGTCCTGAGGATTCCGAGACGACATCGGGAATCGAAGCCAGCAGCTCTCGCGTATAGGGATGGCGCGGTGCTGCAAAAAGCAATTCCGTCTCATTCAGTTCGACGAGTTCGCCTGAGCGCATGACAGCGACGCGGTTGCACAGAGACCGCACCAGGCGCAGGTCGTGCGTGATGAAGACCATCGAAAGCTTGAATTGGCGCTGCAAGTTGCGCAAAAGCTCAATTATTCTCGCCTGCACAGATACATCCAGTGACGCGGTGGCTTCATCGCAGATCAACAGCTTTGGTCCCAGACTGATGGCTCTGGCAATCACGGCCCGCTGGCACTGCCCGCCGCTGATTTCGTGGGGATAACGGTCGGCATGAGCGCGTGCCAGGCCAACCGCCTCCAGAAGCTCGTTGCGCTTGGCTTGCCGCTCTCTGGCGGTGCCAATCCTGTGGATGACCAGCGGTTCTTCGATTTGTTTTCCGATTGGTGCGCGGGGATCAAGCGAAAGGTAGGGATTTTGCGGTACTAGTTGCACAGAGCGGGCAAATATTTTGTGGGCTTGCGTGCCCAGCAGCGGAACCTGTTGGCCACCAAAAAACGCTTTGCCTTCGCTGGTTGGTTCAATCCCAAGTATTAACTTTCCGATGGTTGATTTTCCGCTGCCGCTTTCGCCGATCACCGCAAGACTTTCGCCTTCGCGTAGGTCCAGAGACACTTTAGCGACCGCACGGAACACTCCATTGCGGGTTTTGTAGTCGCAGGCCGCTGATTTGAGTGACAACAGTGGTTCTCCCTCGGTGACCGGGAATTCCGCCACTGATGCACCCCCGTTTTCGACGTCGGAAATGCCCTCGGCTTCCGTCAATGAGTGAAAACAGCTGACCGAGTGGCCATGATTGTCAGTCGTCTCACCGGGCCGTTCTTGGCTGCATTGTGTGGATGCCTTGAAGCACCGCGGGGCGAAGGCACAGCCCACTGGCCGTTTGTCTGGAGACGGAACTTGACCTTTGATCCCGTTGGGGATGTGCCCGCCAAGTGTGGGCATGGAGTCGATCAGCCCCTTGGTATAAGGGTGGCACGGCGCACTCATGATCTGGGCAACCGTTCCTGCCTCGACGATGCGCCCCGAATACATTACGGCGACTCGGTCGCACACCTCGCTAACCACGCCCAGGTCATGGGTGACAAACACTACACCCATTCCGGTATCATCCCGCAGCTTGGAGATCAGGTCGAGGATCTGGGATTGAACAGTGACGTCAAGCGCCGTCGTCGGCTCGTCCGCGAGCAATAGTAATGGCTGCCCGGCCAGCGCCAGAGCAATCATCACCCGCTGATTCTGACCGCCTGACAATTGGAAAGGATAGGAATGGAACCGCTCTTCGGGTTCCGGCATCTCAACCCGGTGCAGAAGGTCAAGCGCGATGGTCCTGGCTTTGACCCGCGAAATACCTTGCAGGCGCGCCACAGTGTCCGTCAGTTGCTTGCCAATCTTTTGGATCGGGTTCAGCGAGGCGCTTGCGTCCTGAAAGATCATTGCTGCGTCACGCCCGCGCACTTTGGTCAGTGATCTCGGATCGCTTCTCTGGTCAAGATGGGCCGACCCAATTCGAATATCGCCCCTGAGCGACCAATCCGGCCCCAACAGACCAAGTGCAGCAAGACAAGTTACCGACTTACCGCTGCCACTTTCGCCGACAAGGCCCACGATCTCGCCGACTCCAACGGTAAGCGAAATATCGTCGATGATAGGGACGGCAGCGGCCTCACCCCCCAAAATGACCGAGAGCGCGCTGATTTGAAGCGGCAATCTCTCTGAACGCAATGGACGTGCTATGGGTTCGGTCATTTGCTCTCACATAAAAAGTATCAGCCGCCGCCTCGGCGCCGAATAACTGCAATTGGCTCCGACGCTCGATCCCGCGTCGTCAGGTTGCCCAAATTTTCAGTGCCGGTCTCGATGTCAATTTCCTGAGAAGGGGCATGTGCTATTGCCTTTCACCAAGGACGGATCGTCAAGCACCAGGCCTGCTGGTTCATTCGGGTTTGCAAGTCGCCAATTCACGATGTCAACAATTCCACTGGCTACATGGTCTGCGCGTCGCCCAACAGTAGTCAGGCTTGCCCCTTGTCCGGACAGCGCCTCATGCGCACGCAGATGCACTATGTTGACGTCGCCGGGAACGTCCAAACCAGCTATTGAAAAGCCCTTACGGATATCGTCGGCCTTAAACCGACCAGATACGATGTATGCGCTAGGTTTTGATGTGCGGCCCGCCAGTTCCTTTGTCATGGCGGCGCCAATCTCTTCTCCGCCACCAACTTCAACGGTTTCGCTGTTGACCCGCAAGATCAGCGGTTCCGGCTGATCCAGCGACGACGCAAAGTATTGCGAGTAAAGATTTTCGATTTCGGCATAGCCGGCGGCTGCGTCCAGACTTTCGGTCAGAAGGCCGATGCGCTCATGACCCAATTCGCGCAGATGGCGCAGCGCCAAAGCGATGCTTTTTGCCCGGTTCCGGACAATCACGTCGACATCAAGAAACTCCAGTTGCCGACCCTCGACAATCATGTGGCGCGCCTTGGACTTAAGCAACGCCAGCGCCTCAACCGGCAGGATGGAGCGCCGCGGTTGCAGCACGCAGACATCAAAACCGCCCTTGCCCAGCAGGTCGTGCAAGTCCGAGACATCAGCATAACTCACACAAATCGGCTTATGCCCGCCTTCAAGCAGTGCAGCTTGCAAGAGCAATGTGATTTCTGTACCGCGCGAACTTGGAGTGGAGTGGCTGATAATCAGAACGCGTGCACCCCTGCCGGCAATATCGGTCGAGTGCGACTGGTCTCCCCCGGCGATGAAAGACCCGCGCCCGACAAAGCTTTGGATGAGCCCCTCTTCCTTGAGAGATTCAAACGCGCGCTGCACCGAAAACTGGCTGATCGAATACCGGGCCGCCACATCGCGGATCGTAGGGACTCGCGTGCCAGCGGCGAGCCCCGCGAACTCCGCACGCAGCGTGTCAACAAAGTTCGTTCCGCTCGGTCGATCGGCCATCTTGATCCTCTCAATGGTTGATCTTTACTCAACAATGTGATTGTTTGTCAAACAAATTGTATTGCAAGGATGACTTGTATGGCGCCTTTTGTAATGAATGATCTGTCGCGTCGCTACACAAATGTCGAGTATGCCCCGGTGGACATCTCAGAATATGCCGATGGCAACATTGGTATTCCCTATGTGTGGAGCTACGACTCCAAACAGCCCGGCCCTCATGTGATGATATGCGGCATCATGCATGGCAACGAGATTGCCGGGGCGGAAATTCTGGTCAGGATGCTAAAAAACACGGTGCGCCCAGAAAATGGCAGGATCACCTTCTGCTTTGGTAACCCAGACGCCTACGCCCGCTTTGATTGCGCCGCACCGTACCTCAATCGCTTCATCGACGCGGATATCAACCGCGTTTGGGGGCCGGAGTTAGAAGATCCGTACAATCAGGGCAGCGAGGTTCGACGGGCGCGTGCACTTCGTCCAATCGTCGACACGGTCGACTACCTTCTGGATATTCATACAATGCAGGGGCGTGGCCGCCCCGTTGCCCTTATACAGGGCAAAACAGCCGCGCTAGATTTGATCGCAAACATCACTAGTATTCCTATCGTCCTGACCGGAACGATGCACCAAGCCGAGCGTCTGCGCCTGCGTGACTATGCGCAATTCGGCGATCCTGACGACAAGGCCGTTGCGATCCAGTTGGAAGCAGGCCAGCATTGGGAGGCGTCGGCGATTGCCCAGGGCGAACTTATTGCGATGGATTTTCTTGAGTGCGTCGGCGTCCTGCCGCGACAATCGAAACCAAGGGCGCAGAAACAACTGCACCTAGAGGTCGTTGAAATTGTCCTGCCAAAAGGCGGCATCTTCGAATATGCTAAGGATTTTGAGAATGGCACGTTCTTTCCGCATCGGGGAGCTCTGCTTGGATTTTCCGGCCCGGAGCGCGTAGAGGTGCTTACGCCGATCGATAACTGCTATTTTATCATGCCGGTACATTTCCGGTTGGATGGTGGCAGCTGCGGGCGGTTCGCCAGAAGTATTCCCGGGAAGGTCTCTGCTTAACCCTCAATTATGCAAAGACCAGCCTGCAGCACCGGCGCCATGCACCAGAGCGTCCACTTATTCCTTGAGAAATGCCACTTAGCTGGGCGGAAAGATAAGGGCCGGCAACTCGCCGGCCCCGTCAGAAAATGCATAGTCGGATCAGATGTTGGCTGGGCCAAAGTCAAGATATGGCAGCGTATAGGGTTGCCAATCCAGGTCTTTTTTCTTGCCGTAGAGCCAGACTTCCTGAAACAGAACGATGCCCATGGGGTCGTTAGTTTCCCATTCCTCCATCATGGTTTTGAAGGCCTGCCGCCGCGCAACTGGATCTGGATTCTCTTCTAGAATCTTGCCGCCAGAAATAAATGCCTCGTTCTCCCAGCCCCAGCCGCGTCCCTTAATGACAGACGGCTTGAATAGACGCCAAAGGACGGTGGCCGGGTCCTGCCAAACCATCGTGGCCGACATGTTGCGGATCGAGTGATGCGCTTTGGTGATTTGCTTCCAGTTCTCCCGGATCTGTAATTCGACATTGATTCCAACACCGCGCCACATCTCGGCCAGCACTTCGGCGACGGCAACCTCGGTATCAATCACGTTGGGAAGTAGCGGATAGTCGATGACCTCGCCGTTATACCCTGACAAGGTAAGCTCCTCTTTCGCGCGCGCAAGATCGTAGGCAGGCTTTGGGTAGCTCGCATCGTAGATATCGCCAAAACTCGGCAACTGCAGCCCGTTTGGCACTGAGGCGCGCCCGGCAAACAATGCATCCGCGATCAATTGTCGATCCACCGAAAGGCTTAGGGCGCGGCGGAAATGCACGTTCTTCATCATCGGATGCGCAAACTCTCCCTGATTGAAGATTAGGATACGCATCTTCGCTCCGGGACCACCTACGACCTCTATGTCTCCATAGCTCTCAATTGTGTCGATTTGGTCGGCGGGAACAACGGTGATCATGTCGAAATCACCGGAGGCCAAGCCCGCGATCCGTCCGGCAACTTCTGGAACTTCGACGAATTTCAGCGAGGCGATATTCGGCTGTCCGCGCCAGTGGTCATCAAAAGCTATCAGGTTGAAGGCGTCGGTGTTCAGGCTATCCACTTTGAAGGGCCCTGTGCCAACTGGATTAAGCGCCCAGGCCGCATAACTCTCCGCCGCCAGGTAGGCACGTTTGTTGACGACCTCGCCGCTCCACATCGCAAAGCGTTGTTCGAGGATCGGATCAACACCGTCCATCACAATGCGCACGGTCAGGGGATCGACAACATGAACCTCCGCGATGTTCGAGAAGAACTGTGAAAGTCGCACGGGGCCGTCACTTTCGCGGCGCTCTTTCGAATAAGTAAAAGCCACGTCCTCAGCGGTCATCGTATCGCCGTTGTGGAATTTGACGCCTTCGCGCAGACGGAATGTGATCTCCTTGTGGTCTTTTATCTCCCACGAGGTAGCAAGACCGGGCGCCGGTGCCATCTGATTCTGGAAGTCCAATTCAATCAACTTGTCGAACACATTGTATGAGATCGGCACGGTGAAATCCGAAGTGTCCCGGCCAGGACTGATGTTTTCGGGCAGCCTCTGCACGCCTACAACAACATTGCGGCGCGTTTGTGCTGACGCGATCAGCGGCACCATTGAGGCTCCGGCAGTGACGCCAAGCCCTTGCAGGAATCCCCGTCTGGCAAGTGTGAGCATTTCTTCCTCCCTGATTTCCCGACTCGGTGTGCGCACCGGAAGTCACCCTTGAGACCATTGCATATAATACAATACAAATCAATATGGTTGTTTGTATGTATGCAATGACCGATAGGCCGACTACATAGCGCCGGCCACCGAAGACGCCGCTATCAGATGGCCTCCGCGGTTTCGCCCTCGTTCGTAGCGAGCGACCCAAGTTATTAAGAGTCTCCTCAGGGCTTGCGAACGGCAGTTCGACGGCCCGGACAGAAGAGCTTGGCAATCGCTGCGAGCACTGGTTGGGGCCGGTTTTGGCAAATCGGCAACCACAGCAATTCTCGATGCAGAGACCACAAATCCGCGAGCTTACGCGCAGAGCGGATATTGAGGCGGAGCGCAGCGAATGACTGTTTTGAGCCCGAAAGGGTAATTGGATAGAGCAGCACAGAAAGGGTAATTGGATAGAACAGCACAGAAAGCTTGTTTCTGCGCAGCCGCGATGCTGGAATGCTTGGTGACAGGGACGGGGCTGTATTGCATTGGCTACGAAAGCGGGCTGGGAGTAGTGAGAAGAAAATATTCAGACGAGATAGCTTGGTAGTTTCGCCAGTGGCAAACCAATTTCACGGGGCTAAGACAGCAGAATGTTTGGATCATTTGAGGTAAGAACTAGAAGAGTCATGCCATCAGACGCCATCTAGAAGCTTGACCTCCAATCACCCATGAAATAGGACTTCGTTCGGTCAAGCGGGCGTTGTGTAGTGGTAAGACCTTAGCCTTCCAAGCTAATGACGCGGGTTCGATTCCCGCCGCCCGCTCCAAAAATCCATTTCCGACAAATTACCTATAAAAAAGATAATTCGGTTCAGTTACTGATTTGAAATTATAAGATAAATAGAATTTTGATCGCCTGTCTTCCAAGCTAATGACGCGGGTTCGATTCCCGCCGCCCGCTCCAGACCTTTTTCCTTTAAAATCCAGTTTTTCGTGGCCTCGTCACAATGTCGCCTTGCGGCTTGTTTCGCTCCCGGTTTAAATCTGGCCCGTACAATGACCGATGCTGCTGATGTAAATCCCGAAGACCGCGCAAAATCGCGCAATGTCCGTGCCTTGAGCGCGCTCTGGCCGTTTGTGCATCCCTACAAGTGGCTGCTGGTCGCTGCTGGCGCGGCATTGGTCCTGACGGCGATGATTTCGCTTGTCCTGCCGCTGGCAGTGCGTCGGGTGGTCGACGGGTTCGAAACCAAAGAAACCGAACTGCTGAACAGCTATTTCATTGCAGCAATGGGCATTGCGGCCTTGCTCGCGCTGGGGTCGGGGCTGAGGTATTATCTTGTCACGCGTCTGGGCGAACGGGTTGTCGCGGACATTCGCGTCGCAGTTTTCAACCGCATGGTCGCGATGAGCCCGGCGTTTTACGAGCGCCTGATGACGGGAGAAGTCCTGAGTCGGATCACCACGGACACGACTTTGATCCAAAGCGTCATCGGGTCGTCGATTTCAATCGCTTTGCGTAACCTCCTGACTTTAATGGGAGGTTTGGCGCTTTTGGTATTCACTGCTCCAAAGCTCGCGGGGATTGTGATGCTGTCGGTGCCGGCGATCATTGTGCCGATCGTCGTGCTTGGACGGCGGCTGCGGTCGCTCAGTCGTGAAAATCAGGATTGGATTGCGAATTCGTCCGGGGCGGCATCCGAGACGCTGTTGTCGGTGCAAACGGTGCAGGCTTTTACCCATGAAGACCCGAGCCGGGTTGCGTTTTCCGAGCTTACCGAGAAGTCGTTTGACGCAGCGCGCCGCCGGATCCTGACGCGGGCAATCATGACGGTGATCGTCATCACAATGGCGTTCTTCGGCGTGGTTGGCGTGCTGTGGAGCGGTGTTTACGATGTGCGGCAGGGCACTCTGACAATCGGTGAGTTGGTGCAGTTCGTGATCTATGCGGTGATGGTTGCCGGATCGGTTGGGGCCCTGTCGGAGATCTGGGGAGAGTTGCAGCGGGCGGCGGGTGCGACCGAGCGTCTTGTGGAGCTACTGGAAGCGGAAGATACGGTGCGCGACCCTGTTTCGCCCGTGGCTGTGCCGGATCGCATGTTGGGGGCTGTAACGTTCGACAACGTGACGTTCCGCTATCCGGCGCGACCCGAGGTGGCCGCGCTGGATGATGTGAGTTTCACGATCAAACCGGGTGAAACGGTGGCATTGGTCGGACCGTCAGGTGCGGGGAAATCGACGGTAATTCAATTGCTTCTGCGGTTTTACGACCCGAATTCGGGGCGGATCATGGTGGATGGACATGCGCTTGAGCAGATGACGCGGTCTGACTTTCGCCGCTCGATGGCTTTGGTGCCGCAGGACCCTGTGATCTTTGCGGACACCGCACGCGCCAACATTCGGTTTGGTCGCCCTGACGCAACGGACACCGAGGTCGAAGAGGCGGCGAAGGCGGCTGCGGCGCATGAGTTCCTGACCGCTTTGCCGGATGGCTATGACAGCTATGTAGGAGAGCGCGGGGTCATGTTGTCGGGAGGGCAGAAGCAACGGATTGCCCTGGCGCGGGCCATCTTGCGGGATGCGCCGATCCTGCTGCTGGACGAGGCGACCAGCGCGTTGGATGCGGAAAGCGAGCGCGCGGTGCAGGACGCTGTTGACCGATTGGCAGAGGGGCGCACGACGCTGGTCGTGGCGCATCGACTGGCAACGGTGAAAAAGGCCGACCGGATTTTGGTGTTCGACGCCGGACGTATCGTCGCGACGGGGTCGCACACCGCGCTGGTGGCGGAGGGCGGTCTTTATGCGCGTCTGGCGCGATTGCAGTTTACCGACGGAGTTGCCGCCGAATAAGCAGTGTGACGCAGCGTGCCAAACGCGCGTCCCTTGCGATTTACCCGAATTTTGTCAACAAACCCTTAAACGCACGGACAAAGTCCGGCATTCAAGGGAGGAACGGCCATGAGCGACTTCACGTCGATGGCGGATCGCAACGCGATCGAAGAGGCAATGACATGGGCAGAGCGCGGCTTGCCGACTAGCGTTTACGGATTGTTGTCACGCACGACCGAGAAATTCGGTGCGCGCAATGCGGTGTCCTTTCAGATCTTGTCGGGACCGACGGACAAAGCCGAGACGCTGACCTGGTCGGACTTGCACGGCAAGGTGACACAGGCGGCGAATATGTTCCGCGCGCTCGGTATTGGTGACACCGATGTGGTGGCCTATCTTTTGCCGAACGCGAACGAAACGGTCATCACGCTTTTGGGTGGCACGGTGGCGGGCATTTCCAACCCGATCAACCCGCTTCTGGACGCCGAGCAGATCGGTGCGATCTTGCGAGAAACCGGCGCGAAAGTGCTGGTCACGCTGAAGCCTTTCCCCAAGTCGGATGTGGCCCAAAAGGCGGCCGAGGCCGTGCGGCTGGCGCCCAATGTCCAGACCGTACTTGAGGTTGATCTGAACCGCTATCTGACGCCTCCGAAATCGTGGATCGTGCCGTTTATCCGCCCCAAGAACCCGGTGCAGCATTCGGCCAAGGTGCTGGATTTCAACGTGGAACTTGCCAAGCACAACACAACGCTCGATTTTGACGATGCGACCGTGGACCGGGCTTGCGCCTATTTCCATACGGGCGGGACCACGGGTATGCCGAAGGTCGCGCAGCATCGGTTTTCGGGCATGAATTACAACGGCTGGCTTGGGCAGGATTTGCTGTTTGACGAGGAGAGCGTTGTCATTTGCCCGCTGCCTTTGTTCCATGTCTTTGCCTGCAATGTGATCTTGATGTCGATGGTAGCGTCGGGAGGACATGTGGTATTTCCGACGCCTCAGGGGTATCGCGGGGACGGGGTTTTCGACAACTTCTGGAAGTTGATCGAGCGTTGGAATGTGACTTTCATCATCACCGTACCGACCGCGATTTCCGCGATGATGCAACGCCCCGTAAACGCAGATATTTCGTCGGTCAGGACAGCGTTTTCGGGCTCGGCTCCTTTGCCGGTCGAGCTTTACAAGCGGTTTGAAAAGGCCTCGGGCGTTGAGATCATCGAAGGCTATGGGCTGACTGAAGCGACCTGTCTGGTGTCATGCAATCCAATTGGCGGCGTGAAGAAGGTTGGGTCGGTCGGAATACCCTTCCCGTACACGGATGTGCGGATATTCGAGGCGACGTCAGATGGAGTCAGCGAAAGCGGCGTCGATGATATCGGCGAAATCTGTGTGGCGAATCCCGGGGTTGTGATGGGCGGGACATATACGGAGGCCGCGAAGAATCAGGGGCTTTATCATGAGTTCGGCGGCAAGTCTTATCTGCGCACAGGCGATCTCGGTCGGCTAGATGCGGAAGGCTATTTGTGGATCACAGGGCGCGCGAAAGACCTGATTATTCGGGGTGGGCACAACATTGATCCGGCCGAGATCGAAGAGGCTTTGGCGGGCCATGATGCGGTTGCGATGGCGGGGGCGATCGGGCAGCCGGACGCGCACGCGGGCGAAGTCCCGGCCGTTTATGTGGAGTTGGTGCAGGGCGCGAAGGTCAGCGAAAAAGAGCTTTATGACTATGCGATCGAGCGTATTGCCGAGCGCGCAGCCTATCCAAAGCACATTGAAATCCTTGATGAATTACCGAAAACAGCCGTAGGCAAGGTGTTCAAGCCCGATTTGCGCCGGCTTGCGATAGCAAGGGTGTTCGACGCGTCGCTGGCGGAGGCCGGTCAGGGAGCGAAAGTGGACAAGGTCGTCGAGGACAAGCGGCGTGGGCTGGTGGCGCGGATTGCCAGGACGGGCGAAGCGGACGACGCGAAAGTCGCTGAAGTGCTAGGCGCATTTGCAGTTGCCTGGGAGTGGGAAGCTTAACAGTTTCGCAAAAGTCTTAACGAATTGCCCCGAATTTGCCGTATTTGAAGCGGGTTTCGCCACATTTCAGTCAGGAAAATCGGTGATCTTGGTTTTTGAAACAAGATCGGGATTTTCGAAATGGCATTTGTTGGAATGGGGTTCGGACTGGGCGTGGTTGCTGCGTTTGTGGCGTTTCTCAGCGGGGCAAGTGCAGCGGTCGTCGTGCTGGCTTATATCGGAACGGGCATGGCGGTTCTGCTGGCAGCCCTTGTCAGCGCGATGATGTTTGAAGACGTTTCCGGCAAGGTCGAAGAAGACCCGTTGCTGGTACCGCACCGAAAGGTCAATTCAGGAAGACCGAGTATCGCACAATCCGGTTGTTGTCTGAATCACTGATGTAATAACGGTTACCGCTGACGGCGACCCCCTCGGGGTCGTCGAATTTGTTTGGGCCGATGCCGGGTGTACCGTCTCCGAGGACTCCGAGAAAGGTGCCTCCGTCGGGGCCTTCGGGGTCGATCAGAAGGATGCGGTGCATGTCCTGATCGGCGACGACCAGAAAGCCGGTTTCGGTGAAATCCATATAGCGCGGGCCGACGAGGCCGAATTTGTCGGCGTCGATTACCTGAAGCCTTTCAAGGTCTTGGCTGTAGCGCACGAGGCGGCGCATACGATTGTCGCCGATCCAGATGGTGCCGTCCGGCGCTTCGGCGACGTCGTGTGCTCCGAGATGGCCTTCGATGCCGTTCAGGGGCTGGAGGTCTTCAAAGGCCACCAGCGCGCCCAGTCCGCTGGCCATGGCATAGATGCGGCCCGACGAGTGATACAGCGCGCCTTCAGTGCCGGGCGCGCGCACTCCGATGTCCGGGGGCGCACGCAAGGCGTCGAGGCTTTCGTAGAGGGCGACGGCACTGGCCCCCGTGACCGCGACGGCGACTTCACCATTTGGGCCGAACGAGATATCACGCACGGCCGGCAGGAAGCCAGCACCAAGTTCTTCAATGAATTCAAGAGTTTCCGGGTCGAACACCGCAATGCGCGCTTTGAGTTTGTCGGCCACGTAAAGGCGACCGTCGGGACCAATGGCAAGGTCGTGAGGATCGCCGAGAATGGCCTCGGACGCGAGATCGAAGCTGGCGAAAGGCCCGACGTCAAAAGACTGTGCCAGAGCAGGCGGTGCGAGAAGTGTGAGGAGGGCGAGAAATCGAAGCATGCGCGAAGGCTAGCATGCTTTGCCGCGATACGGGGCCAGGTTTTTTGATCATTTCGATTGGCGCATTAGGCCGGGCGGTTCCAATTCGTCGCGAGGGACATTCGCTTCGCGTTTGGAACGCCCGTAACCGACAGCGCGCTTTCGCGGCGGGGACGTCTGTGAGAGGTTTGATCCTGTATCGGCCCGTTATCCTAATATTTCGTTGCCAAGCCGTGCGAATTCGCGTGTCGTCATTAAAAATGACAGGAGGGACGCATGAGCAAATCGGTTTCGTTTACGGAAATGAAGCGCGGCACGCGCGAAGACTATGAATTGCTTGAGAAGTTTGAGGCGAAATATCAGGCGGGGACTGCGGATCGGATACTGGCTGAATTGCGCCGTCAAGGGGCGGCGTCAATTGAAGGATACAAGATCACGCGTCTGGACCACGGCCTGCAGTCGGCGACGCGCGCCGAGGCAGATGGCGCGGATATCGATTGGATAGTCGGGGCGTTGCTGCATGATATCGGAGACGGGTTGGCACCCCAGAATCACGACAGATTTTCGGCCGAGGTGATCCGGCCCTTCGTGCGCTGGGAGGTGTCCTGGGTGGTCGAACACCACGGTATATTTCAGATGATTTACTATGCGCACCACTATGGCTGGGACGCGAATGCGCGGGATCGGTTCAAGGACCATCCCTGCTTTGACGCCTGTGCGGCGTTCTGCGAGCAATGGGATCAAGCGTCGTTTGATCCGGACTATGTGACCAAGCCACTGGAGCATTTCAAGCCAATGGTGCGGGAGGTTTTTGCACGCAAAGCCTATGCGTCGGAGGTGGTGCGGGAGGGCGTTGTAACGGGTGTGCCGGGTGCCAGTTGATACATATCGTCGCTTTGCTGTGGAAAGGTTAATTATAGAGTGTAATATGCTGAAAACACGAGGAAATGGCATGTCTGTGCAGCGTCGGTATAACGTCGGTATTGCGTCGGTGCGAGCGTTCTGGGGCAAAAATACGCGGTTAATGGGCCGCGCGCAGCGTTAATCGTTGAACTTTGACGCGCAATGCATTGTTTTATTGTAATATAATCTGATAGTTTGTGTTGACTGGAATGGAAATGGAGGAAGCTCATGTCGGATTTTGCGAATTACCCAAGTCTGAAGGGCAAGCGGGTTCTGGTGACCGGCGGGGCCTCGGGGATCGGGGCTCTGACGGTGGGCGCATTTGCCGAGCAAGGATCGGATATTGCGTTTCTGGATCGGGATTTGGAGGCGTCAAAGCGGGTCGCCGGCGAGACGGGCGCGCGTTATGCGCTGTGCGATTTGCGCGATATCGCGGCGTTGCGCGAGGCGATTGCTTCGCTGGGGGAATTCGACGTGTTGGTGAACAACGCGGCGCGCGATGATCGGCATGACTGGCGGGAAGTGACGCCGGAGTACTGGGACGAGCGGATGGCGACGAACATCAGGCATATGTTTTTCGCAATACAGGCCGTGGCGCCGGGGATGATTGCCGCCGGGGGCGGGTCGATTGTGAACCTTGGGTCGAACTCGTGGTGGGAGGCCGGGGGGGGATTTCCGGCCTACGCGACGGCCAAGTCGGCGGTGCATGGGTTGACGCGGACGATGGCGCGGGATCTGGGGGATCACCGGATAAGAGTGAATACGGTGGTGCCGGGGTGGATCATGACCGAGCGCCAGAAGGAGCTTTGGGCGTCGCCTGAAGCGTTGGAGGCGCATCGGGCACGCCAGTGTCTGCCGGATCTGATCGAGCCGGTTTACGTGGCCCGGATGGTGCTGTTTCTGGCGTCAAGCGATGCGGCGATGTGTTCGGCGTCGAACTATATGGTAGAAGCCGGGTCGATCTGAGGCGGGTTTTTGCTTTGTTGATGAGGATTTGGGGGATATGGTCGCCTTATTGTATTTAAGAATTGAGGCGGCGACGGAGGGATCTATGGCCGGTTTTAAGTGGTACATCGTTTTGGCGGTGCTGGGGATTATCCTGGCAATGAACATGCAGGAGCTTTGGGGGATTTTCTAAGGGGCGCGAGAAATTCGCTTAGACCCTTTAGGGCAGGTTCACGTTTATTGATTTCTACGCTTGCCCTCTCATCGCTTCTTCGAAACGACTGCCGGGCCGTTATATTGCTTTGCAATAGGACTTTGGTGCTGCCGGAGAGAATTGAACTCTCGACCTCTCCCTTACCAAGGGAGTGCTCTACCTCTGAGCTACGGCAGCCAGTGAACGGGCGCCGGGATAGCCGCAAAGTCGAAATCGCGCAAGCGTAATCTGGACGCTATATGGCGGCTGGGGTAGAGAGGCTCTATGGGCAGAAAAACCTCCTCTGATGGACCGAAAAGTGCCAAGGAGGCGCGGGAGGCGCGGCTGAAGGCTGCGTTGAAGGCGAACTTGTCGCGCAGGAAAGCGCAGGTGCGGGCGCGGACAGGTTCAGGGGCGGAACGAACAGTCACCGAAACAGGTGGCGCGGGCAAAGATAGGGCAGATTGAGGCATGGATTCGATTGTGGTGAAGGGCGGGGCTGAGCTTCGCGGAGAGATACCGATTGCGGGGGCGAAAAACGCGTGCCTCACGCTTATGCCAGCCACGTTGCTGACGGAAGAGCCTTTGACCTTGATGAACGCGCCGCGTCTCAGTGACATCAAGACGATGACCACGCTTTTGCGGTCGCTGGGAGCGGAAGTGTCAGATTTGCAGGGCGGACGCGTGATTGCGATGTCCTCGGCGGGGCCGGTGAACACGCATGCGGATTACGACATTGTGCGCAAGATGCGGGCGTCGAACCTTGTTCTGGGGCCTCTTCTGGCGCGGGAAGGACATGCGGTTGTGTCTCTGCCGGGGGGCTGTGCGATCGGCGCGCGGCCGATGGATATTCACATTTCCGCTCTGGAGTTGATGGGGGCCGAGATCGAGCTGAAGGATGGCTATCTTCATGCACGCACGAATGGCGGGCTGAAGGGAGCGAAGGTACCTTTGCGGTTTGCCAGCGTGGGCGCGACCGAGAATGTGATGATGGCGGCGACTTTGGCGAAGGGGACCACGGTGATCGAGAATGCGGCGCGCGAGCCGGAGATTGTCGATCTGGCCGCGTGTTTGTCCAAGATGGGGGCACAGATTTCCGGGGCGGGGACGTCGAAGATTGAAATTCAGGGTGTGGACCGGCTGGGGGGTGCGACGCATCCTGTGGTGACGGATCGGATCGAGTTGGGGACGTATATGCTGGCGCCTGCGATCTGCGGCGGCGAAGTGGAGTGTCTGGGCGGCAAGATCAGTTTGGTCGAGGCGTTTTGCGAGCGGTTGGATGCGGCAGGGATTTCCGTTGAGGAGACGCCACGCGGGCTGAAGGTTGCGCGCAAGAACGGTCGGGTCACGGCGGTGGATGTGGCGACCGCGCCGTTCCCCGGTTTTCCGACAGATTTGCAGGCGCAGATGATGGCCTTGTTGTGCACGGCCGACGGGGTGTCGCATCTGGAAGAGACGATTTTCGAGAACCGTTTTATGCATGCGCCCGAGTTGATGCGCATGGGGGCCGAGATTGACGTGCATGGGGGCATGGCGACGGTCAGGGGCGTGGATCAGATGCGCGGGGCGCGGGTGATGGCGACGGATTTGCGCGCCTCGGTGTCGTTGATCCTGGCTGGATTGGCGGCCGAGGGTGAGACGGTTGTGAGCCGGGTCTATCATCTGGATCGCGGTTACGAGCATGTCGAGGAAAAGCTGGGTGCCGTGGGTGCCCAGATTGAGCGGGTGGCAGAGTGATGGTCGAAGACGCGCGGTTCGAGGACGGGGGCGAAAAGGCGTTGCGGCTGAAGGCTTTGGAGCCGGACGAGTTGCCGGTGATTGCGTCCTTGGTGCAGGATGCGGTGTTTCCGGGCAATGAGATGAAATGGGACCGGCGGGGGCGAAGGTTTGCGCTTTTGCTCAATCGGTTTCGGTGGGAAGACGGGCGCTCGCCCGAGCGGGTGCAGTCGGTCTTGACGATTGAGGATGCGGTGCGGGTGGCCTCGCAAGGGGTTGAGCGAGGGGACGCGGATATGGTGTTGTCTTTGCTGACGCTGGAATGGGAGCCGGGCGAGGACGGGACGGGCGCTTGTGTTTTGACGCTGGCCGGAGATGGCGCGATCCGGGTCGAAGTCGAGGCTTTGGAAGTGACCTTGACGGATGTGACGCGGCCCTATGTGGCGCCGTCGGGCAAGCGGCCGGAGCATCCGGGCGACTGACCGGTCGGTTTTGGGTGCGGGGCTTTCGGGGCTCTGCCCCCGGCCTTGCGGCCTCCCCCGGGATATTTTTGAACATGAGAAGTTTGGGCGGCGGCGTGGGGCTGGGCGGCTTGTGATTGCAGGGGCTGGCGCTTGGCGTTATGTCCACGGCAACAGGAAGGTGCTGGATATGGCTCAGTTTTTCTCGACTTCGGATGCGGATTTTGACGATCGCTTTGTGGCTCTTTTGGGGGCCAAACGCGAGGATGCGCCCGATGTGGATGAAGCTGTGGCGGGGATCATCGCGGATGTGCGCAGCCGCGGCGATGCGGCCCTTGTGGAGCTGACGGCGAAGTTTGACGGGTTTGATTTGTCGGCGGGGGCGATGGCGTTTTCCGAGGCGGAGATCGACGCGGCGATTGCCGCGGTGCCGGAGGCGGAGCGAGCCGCGCTGGAGTTGGCGGCGGAGCGTATCCGGGCTTATCACGCGCGCCAGATGCCCGAGGATCAGTTCTGGACGGATGAGACGGGCGCAATGCTGGGGTGGCGCTGGGGGCCGGTTTCGGCGGCCGGTTTGTATGTGCCGGGCGGTTTGGCGAGTTATCCGTCGTCGGTGTTGATGAATGCGATACCGGCGCAGGTGGCGGGTGTGGAGCGGTTGGTGATGGTGACGCCGACGCCGGGGGGCCAGATCAATCCGTTGGTGTTGCTGGCGGCGCGGTTGTCGGGCGTTGAGACGATTTACCGGATCGGCGGCGCGCAGGCGGTGGCGGCATTGGCCTATGGGACGGAAACGGTGCGGCCTGTCGACATGATCACCGGGCCGGGCAATGCTTATGTGGCGGCGGCGAAGCGGCGCGTGTTCGGCAAGGTCGGGATTGACATGATCGCGGGGCCTTCGGAGATTCTGGTGATTTCGGATACGGATAACGATCCGGACTGGATCGCGACGGATCTGATGTCTCAGGCCGAGCATGACGAGAGCGCGCAGTCGATATTGATCACCACGGATGCGGTATTTGGCGAAGCGGTGATGGCGAGCGTTGAGAGCCTGCTGAAGACGCTGGAGCGGCGCGAGATTGCGAGCAAGAGCTGGCGGGATTTCGGGGCGGTAATCGCGGTGCGGGATTTGGGCGAGGCGGCAGCCTTGTGTGATGAGATTGCGCCGGAGCATCTGGAGTTGTGCGTGGCGAACCCGGAAGCTCTGGCGGCGAATATTGCCCATGCGGGCGCGATTTTTCTGGGCAAATGGACTCCGGAAGCGATTGGCGATTATGTAGGTGGGCCGAACCATGTGCTGCCGACGGCGCGGTCGGCGCGGTTTTCGTCCGGCTTGTCGGTGATGGACTTCTTAAAGCGTACGACGCTGGCGAAGATGACGCCGGGGGCTTTGGCGGCGATTGGCGGGGCGGCGGAAACATTGGCGAAAAGCGAGAGCCTTGAGGCGCATGGGTTGAGCGTGCGGGCGCGGTTGGATCAGTTGAACGAGGGGGCTGAGTGATGAGTAGAATTGTCGAGATCGACATTGACGACAGCGCGCTGGCACCTCCGACGCCGGAGATTGAGCAGGAGCGGCGGGTGGCCGTGTTTGATCTGTTGGAGGACAATTCCTTCGTGGTGCCTGCGCGCGACGGGCGGGCCGTACCAGAGGGGCCGTATCGGTTGCATCTGGCGATACGTGAGCGGCGGTTGGTGTTTGATGTGCAAACCGAAGGCGGGGAGCCGGCGGCGGAGTTTCATTTGGCCTTGGGTCCGTTTCGGCAGGTTGTGAAGGACTATTTTCAGATTTGTGAGAGTTACTTCGATGCGGTGAAGAAGCTGCCGCCCAGCCAGATTGAGGCGATTGATATGGCGCGGCGCGGGATTCACAACGAGGGCGCGCGGGTTTTGCAGGAACGGCTTGAGGGCAAGGCCGAGGTGGACACGGATACGGCGCGGCGTTTGTTCACGCTGATCTGCGTGTTGCATTTCGGAGGCTGAGGGTTGGCCGATCTGCCCCATTCGGTGCTTTTTTGCTGCGATCACAATGCGGTACGATCCCCCATGGCAGAGGGGATGATGAAGAAGTTCTACGGACAAGCAGCCTATGTGCAGTCGGCTGGCGTTTACAATGACATGGAAGTCGACGGGTTTTCCGTGGCGGTTTGTGCCGAGTTGGGCATTGAGTTGGAGCGGCATCGCTCGCGCAGTTTCGACGAGATGGAAGAATGGGGCGACGATCTTTCGGGGTTCGATCTGGTGGTCGCTTTGTCGCCTGCCTCGCAGCGTCGGGCGTTGGAGTTGACGCGGTTTTTCCATCTGGATGTGGAGTATTGGCCGATCTTGGACCCGACGGGGCTGGGCGAGGGACGCGAGGCGAAACTGGCGAGTTACCGCGAGGCGCGCGACCAGATCAAGGCGCGGATGCTGGCGCGGTTCGGGCCGCCGACGGAAGACGGCGCGTGATTTCGCGCGACTTTTGACGTCTTGGCAAGGTTTCTTCGATAGGTCATTCGGCGTACCCCGGCGAGCGGTGTGGTTTGGCGCATTGGTTTTGGAGGTCGTGTTTGGACGGATTGGCGGTGTTTGGCGGCGATGTAGGGCCACAGCGCCGTGATCTTCTTGGGAAATCGCGAGAATTGGCTTGATAATTGCCGGATTCGCGCCCATTTAAGCCTCGCCCGACTAACGGGTGATACTTAGGAGACAACATGGCCAAGGAAGAACTGCTCGAATTCCCTGGTGTCGTGAAGGAACTCCTGCCGAACGCGACATTTCGGGTCGAGCTTGAAAACGGCCATGAAATAATCGCGCATACGGCAGGCAAGATGCGCAAGAACCGCATCCGTGTTCTGGCCGGGGACAAGGTCCAGGTCGAGATGACACCGTACGACCTGACAAAAGGTCGGATCAACTATCGCTTCAAGTGACCTTTGACGGTGACGATGATGATGGGCGCGCGGTGTTGCGCCCGCGGTTGATCCTGGGCTCGGCAAGCCCGCGCAGGCGCGAATTGCTGGCACAAATCGGTGTGGTGCCGGACGGCGTCTTTCCAGCGGATATAGACGAAACCCCTTTCAAAGCCGAACTGGCGCGCCCCTATTGCGCGCGCGTGACCTTGGCCAAGGCCGCCGCCGTTCAGCGGGCGGCGGGCGAGGTGGCTTTGGTGGCCGATACGACCGTTGCGATGGGGCGGCGGATTTTGGGAAAACCGGAAGATGAGAAAGAGGCGGCGGCCTTCTTGCTGGCGCTGTCTGGGCGGCGGCACCGGGTGGTGACCTGTGTGGCGGTGGTTTCGGACAAGGGCGTGCGGCACCGCGTTGTCGAAAGCCAGGTGCGGATGAAGCGGTTGAGCGACGCCGAAGTGAACGGGTATCTTGCCAGTGGTGACTGGCGAGGCAAAGCGGGTGGCTATGCCATTCAGGGGCCGGCGGGCACGTTCATTCCGTGGATTTCGGGCTCATATTCTTCGATTATGGGACTGCCTTTGGCGGAGACGGCCGTGTTGCTGCGCGATGCGGGCTATCCGGTGGAAGGGGGTTGGTCGTGAAAGGCACTTTGGCGGTTCTGGGTGAGGTGAATGGGGTAGCTGCTGCGGCTCTGATGCGGGATGGTGTGCTGGACGATCTGCTGGTCGACGCGCCGGATGACCGCATCCGGCCAGGCGCGATTTTTCGCGCGCGCGCGACGCGGCCCATGAAGGGGCAGGGTGGGTTGATCCTGTCGAGCCCGCAGGGGCCGTTGTTTTTCAGGCAAGCCAAGGGAATTGCCAGCGGGCAGCGTTTGATTGTGCAAGCGACGACCTATGCCGAGGGCGGTAAGGCGACGCCGGTCACGGATCGTATTGTTTTCAAAAGCAGATATTGTCTGGTAACGCCCGGGGCGCCGGGGCTGAACATTTCGCGGGACATAAAGGATGAGGAGCGCCGGGTCGAGCTGCGCGCTTTGTGCGACGGGGAAGTGGGCGAGGACGGGCTGGGGCTGGTGCTGCGCTCGGTATGCGCCGGGGCGGACGACGACGCGGTTCTGGATGATGTTTTGGAGATGCTCTCCCTTGCCAGACAGGTGTTGTCCGAGTCGGTGGAGGGCGATGAGGAGTTGCTGCTGGACGGACCGGATGCGCAGTCTTTGGCGTGGCGCGACTGGCCCGAGGCCGATCAGGTTGACGCCGAGCCGGGCGCGTTTGAGCGGCACGGGATTGAGGATGAAATTGACGCGCTGGGCCGCGCAAACGTGTCTTTGGGCGGCGGTGCGCATATGTATGTCGAGCCGACGCGGGCGTTTGTGGCTGTCGACGTGAATACGGGCGGGGATACCTCACCCGCGGCTGGTTTGAAGGCCAACATTGCGGCCATCCGGGCGTTGCCCCGGGCCTTGAGGGTGCGGGGTTTGGGTGGGCAGATTGTGGTGGATGCGGCGCCGATGCCAAAGAAGGACCGCCGCCAGGTCGAACAGGCCGCGCGGATGGCGTTCAAGTCGGATTCGATCGAGACGTCTCTTGTGGGATGGACGCCGCTTGGGCATCTTGAAATGCAGCGAAAGCGCGAGCGATTGCCGTTGAAGGAGAGTTTGACATGAGTTGCCCGATTTGCAGTGAGCCGACGGAAAAGAAGTACCGCCCGTTCTGTTCAAGCCGCTGCGCGGATGTGGACTTGGGGCGTTGGATGCTGGGCAAATATGCTATTCCAGCGGAGGCTGTTGAAGAGGATGATCGTACGCCGGTGCGTGATGAGGGTGACGACGAGCGAGTGCATTGATTTTTTAGTGCAAATGCTCTGGACAGCCCCGTGGCCTGTCATTAGAACGCAGCGACCCCAGACGATGACGCAAGTCCTTCGTTCCCGTGCCCGGGTAGCTCAGGGGTAGAGCAGTGGATTGAAAATCCTCGTGTCGGTGGTTCGATTCCGCCCCCGGGCACCACTAAAAATCAATAAAATCAGAGCCTTATCTGTAAGATCTCAGCTAACGCTCTGCCCAATTTTTCGTTTGGGTGATAATTTGGGTGACAGCTGACGGATTCCGACAACGTAACCCAGTAAGTTTCTGAACTCACATCGCTTCAATCGTTCTAGGTCGCTCAAGCAATGTCATGGCGAACGACATGCAATTATTGCAGTTCTACCGGAAGCGGACATTCATGCAAAGTGCAGCGAATGACGGCTTCGAGCCCATTGCGTTGAAGAACTCCGAAATTTGAAAATTGCAGTTTTCCGGCAGGGCCCAGTGAAATGGGAATGTGAGAATGGATTGTTCGTAAGACAATGTGAGCTAACCCACAAGGACCGGAAGGCGAATTTGGCCGAACCCCGTCGCCAGAAATTGCAGACCTGCTTGTATGGCGAGAAATTTCATCGGTCAGGGCCAAAATCGGAGTTTTTCAACACAATCAGCCCACAGTGGCCGATTCTGCGTGGTGCACCAGTGTCTGCAAAGTGCATAGCGCGTGCTTTGAATGAACAGAAAACTCGAAGGGTAGGAAGGTTTCATGGTCAACTGACCCCGGTAAACATCCTGTTCGTTTTATCGGTGTTCAGGTTTCAAGCGAGACTCTGCCCTAGGCTATGTGTCCATCTGCCATGACGTCCATTGAACATCATCTGCTTGTTCGCAAATCAAATTTCGTTACCATTGCCGCATGACAAATTGGGTGCCGTCTCGAGATTCTTTGAGTTCACCAATCCATTTGAGCCTGGCTTCGATTATTGCCAGCGCTATCGAGGCTGGCAGCTTGTCGCCAGGGCAGAAATTACCCCCTCATCGGAAGCTGGCGGATGACCTGGGATTAAGCGTTAATACAGTCAGCAAGGCCTATGACATTCTACGTCGTCAAACCCTGATTGACGGTCAGATCGGACGCGGCAGCTATGTTATCGACACCGCGAAATCCGGTGAGCAGCCCTTTAAGCTGGAGTCTGAACCGCGAAACCTGTTGGACATGTCGATCTCTCGCCCGTTGTTCAATCGCCTGCATATCGATGCGATGCATTCGACGTTGAAGGCCATGCAGCACGAGCTCGATCCTGTGCTTTACCTGTCCACCCGCCCGAATGCGGGCCACAAAACACACCGGAAGACAGGAGTAAAATGGCTGTCGCATTGTGGCCTGCAGACACGCGCGGAGTCGGTGCTCATGACAAATGGCGTATCCCACGGTCTGTCGACAGCAATGTCCGCCATCTTGCGTCCGGGCGATATTGTCTTGTCCGACATGATCACACACCATCTACTGATTTCGACCGTCGCCTATTTCGGGTACAGGCATATTGGTGTCGAAGCAGATGAGTACGGAATCCTACCTGACGTGCTTGAGCGCATATGCTCGGAATGCTCCCCTAAGGCGCTGTATTTGCTCCCTTCTCTGGCAAACCCCAATGTGCATATGATGCCAGAGGGCCGGCGTCGGCAAATAGCGGGGATTGCCCGCAGGCACGGTCTGCACATTATTGAAAACGACCCCTTCGGCCCCGTTGCAGTAAGCCGACCCCCGCCTATTTCTTCCTTCGCGCCAGAGTTGTCAGTCTACCTGACAACCTTCACCAAGTGCACTGTCAGCGGATTGCGCGCGGGATATGCGGTGGCTCCGGACCACCTTTTGCCTGCGATGACGGCAAGGCTTATCGTCTTCGGCTGGATGGCCACGCCGCTGATCTGCGAGCTTGCCTCGCGTTGGGTGGAGGACGGCACCGCGATGGCTTTGGCAGAGTGGCAGCGTGGTGAAATTGGCAATCGATATCAAATCGCAAAGCAAGAGCTTGCCGGTTTTCAATGGAGGGGTCACCCATCCGGTTTGCACATATGGTTGCAGCTTCCGCCGGGGTGGGATTCTAACAGTTTTGTGGCCCATGCCCGCGAGCTGAATGTTGCGGTGTCGCCCGAAAGCCCCTTCCTTTCCCCAAAGGCAGCACCAACAAACGCGGTGCGCATTTCGCTTGGTAGCATTCGTGAAACGGACCGTTTTCGCCAAGCTTTGCGGCTGCTAACCGGACTGATTTTGCGCCCCCGCGAACCGCTCCCGCAGTTCGCAATCTAGAAATGTAGCGCGACAATATAATAATTGACTCGCAGTACAGTGTTTGGATGGTGGTAAGATATCACAATGAAAACTAGCAATAGATCGGAGAAAATAATGACCGTGAAGACACGCTTGCGTCTGCGCACCTGCGCCACAGTAGCATTTGCACTACTGACCACGACTGCGGTTCACGCCGACAATTGGCGCTATGCCATGGAAGAAGGGTTGACCGATCCGCAGGGCCTATATGCAACAAAGTTCAAAGAGGAAATAGAAGCCAACTCGGATCACACAGTCCAGATTTACCCTGTGGGTACTCTTGGCGAATCGGCCGATGCAATGGAACAGGCGCAAGCTGGGCTGCTGCAGTTCATTGACCAATCGCCAGGCTTCACGGGCGCGTTGATCCCGGAAGCTGAAGCCTTTTTGGTGCCCTACATTCAGCCGACTGATCCTGTGGTGGTGCGCAAATTCTTTAAGGAAAGTGTGGCCATAAACGAAATGTTCCACGATATTTACCGCGAACAGGGTCTGGAATTGCTGTCAATGTTTCCAGAAGGTGAAATGGTTGTCACCACGATGGAAGAATTCCGGACGCCGGAAGATCTGGCCGGGATGAAAATCCGCACCATGACATCGCCGTTGCTGCTGGAAACCTACACTGCCTTTGGCGCGTCTCCGATCGCCATGCCTTGGGGTGAGTTGATCGGCGGCTTGAAAACCGGAATGGTGGATGGGCAGGAAAACCCCGCTATCTGGATTGAAGCCTATGATCTGGACAACCTTACCAACGTCATGACCTATACCGGCCATGGCCAGTATACCACCGCGGTGATGGCGAATGCTGAATTTTACGATGGGTTAAGCGACGCTGACAAAGAGCTGGTCCAAAATGCGTCGCAGGCAGCACTTGACTACATTCTTGATGTGGCGGTCGAACTAGACGCGACAGGATTGGCAAAAATCAAGGAAACCAATCCAGACTACATTATCAACCGGCTTACCGAAGCAGAGCGTATGCCATTCAAGGAGCGCGCAAAAGCGGTTGAAGCTGCGTTTGTTGAACGTGCGGGCGAACGGGGTGCTGCTATACTTGAGCAGATGAAGAAAGATCTGGTTGCTGCGCAGCAGTAAAAACTCTCTGCCGCAGGCATTCATCAAATCTTTGGTATGAATATCTGAAGAACAGTTGCAGGCCCTGACCACGCGTCCGGGCCTGCAAGTCTAACCGAGAAAACGCCACTCAGCCAAAAATTGCGATTGCCCGAGGAGGGATTTATGAGCGAAGAGAAGCCGAAAAAGTCGGGGCTTTCTGGAATTGTTGACGGCATCGACAGGGGGACTGCGGCTCTTGAGCGCGTGATTATGGCAACTGGCGTGATATTGATGGCGATCAACACCATCGCGAATGTCATCAGTCGATTTGTGTTCAACCACTCCTTAATCTTCGCCGAGGAGTTGAACAGCATTTTCATTTTGCTAGTGACCTTCGCTGGTCTGGGCTACGCCGCGCGCCATGGTAGGCATATCCGCATGTCGGCGATCTCAGATGCGTTGCCCCAGCGAGCTCGAAAGATCTTGATGATTGTGGTTACTGGCGTCACTGCAGTGCTGTTGCTGATATTGGCGTGGTACTCTGTGCAGTACATTCTCAATATGTATGCAAAAGGGCGTGTATACCCTGCCCTCGGTTTCCCGGTCTATATCAGCTACCTTTGGGTACCGATTGGTCTGTTTGTCGCCGGTGTCCAATACACGCTGACCTTCATCAAAAACCTTCAGGAAACCGAGATCTACCTATCTACCGATTTAAGGGAAGCGGACGCACGAGAACAGGAATTGGAGCTTTAGTCATGGCAACCCTAATGTTTTCCGTAATGGTGATCCTGCTGCTGATGGGGTTCCCGATGATGGTTCCGCTGATCGCTGGCGCATTTATCGGTGTCATAGAACTGTTTGGTACAATCGACAAAACCGAGTTTATGATTCAGCAAATGCTGGGGGGTATCCGGCCTTCGTCCCTAATCGCCGTCCCTATGTTTATTTTGGCCGCTGACATTATGACACGTGGCCAGTCCGCGGGGCGGTTGATCGATATGGTCATGGCCTTCGTTCGCCATATTCGCGGCGGATTGGCCGTCAGTACGGCCTCGGCCTGTGCGCTTTTTGGGGCCGTGTCCGGATCAACTCAGGCCACAGTTGTGGCTGTGGGAACGCCACTCAGGCCGCGCATGCTAAAAGGTGGCTATAAAGATTCGTTCATCATGGCGCTGATCGTTAACTCAAGCGACATCGCATTCCTGATCCCACCAAGTATCGGCATGATCATCTACGGCGTGGTTGCCAAGGCATCCATCCCTGAGCTTTTCATTGCAGGCATCGGGCCGGGGTTGCTCATTCTTCTCATGTTCTCCGTCTACAGCATGATCTACGCTAAGATAAATGACGTTCCCACCGAGCCGGCGGCCACATGGAACGAGCGGGCGAGAGCGGTCAAGCATGCCTTGTGGCCGCTTGGCTTTCCGGTTCTGATTATTGGTGGCATCTTCTTTGGCATCTTCAGTCCAACTGAGGCGGCAGCGATCAGCGTGGCTTACGCATTGGTGTTGGAAACCTTCATTTTCCGGACAATGAAAATCAATGACTTGTATCAGATCGCCCTATCAACAGGCATGGTAACTGCTGTGGTCTTCATTCTGGTAGGGGCGGGAGCTGCCTTTGCTTGGGTCTTGTCGTTTGCGCAGATTCCGCAGCAAATACTAGGGGCGGTCGGCATCGACCAGATGGGTCAGGTCGGCGTGCTATTCACCATCGCAATCGCCTTTTTCATCGGCTGCATGTTCGTGGACCCGATCGTTGTCATCTTGATCCTAGTTCCGATCTTTGCGCCTGTGGTTGAAGCGACAGGCCTTGACCCGATCCTGGTCGGTACGCTGATCGTATTGCAAGCCGCGATCGGCTCCGCCACGCCACCATTCGGATGTGATATCTTTACTGCCGTTGCGGTGTTCAAGCGACCCTATCTGGATGTGATCCGTGGCACGCCGCCCTTCGTTGCAATGCTTCTGAGTGTTTCGGTTCTGTTGATCTTCTTCCCACAAATAGCGCTTTTCCTGCGTGACATCGCCTTCAACAAGTAGAGGGAGCGACAAATGTTCAAATCAATACTCGCTGCTTTTGATGGGTCCGACGGATCGGAAGCGGCCCTTCGAAAATCCGCAGAACTGGCAAACCTGTGCGGCGCAGAACTGACGGTGCTAACGCTCTACCGACATCATTCCGTGCTGGAGGGATCGATGTACGTAACCAATGCCAATCAACCCGACGATATTGACTCAATAATGCAAAACCACGCCAAGGAAACCGCTGAACGCGGCGCGTCAATTGCCCGACAGGCCGGGTGTGAGAAAATCCGTGCCTTTGTCAAAGGCGGGCCAATTGCGCGGACAATCGTTGGCTTTTCACAAGAGCACGAGAATGACCTGATTGTCATGGGCAGTCGGGGGTTGGGGTCGCTAGAAGGATATTTGCTGGGCAGTGTCTCGCACAAGGTGACGAGCCTTGCCCAATGTCCGGTTCTTGTGGTGTGACGATGACAGCGGCACAGGAAGTTCATTGCAATATTTCACCGGTTGCCGCCCAACTGGATGCGCGGCCGGTAGAAAAGCGTATCGGATTGGTGGCGCTGGCAACGGACCACACCACCGAGACGGATTTTGCCCGAATGATGCATGGGCATGATATCGGCTTTTACGTAAACCGGATCGAATTTGAGAACCCTACCACCCACGAAAGCCTTTTGCGGACAGGTCCACGGCTTACTGATGCCGCGAAAGAAATTCTGCCGGATGAGCCACTGGACGTGTTGGTCTATGGTTGCACGGCAGCCTCCGTCGTGTTGGGCAACGATAAAGTCGCGGAGCACATGAGCAACGCAAAGCCTGGCACGGCTTGCGTCACACCCAGTTCCGCCGCTTTTGACGCGTTCGACGCATTGGGCGTGAACAAGATAAGCGTCCTGACGCCCTACACTCAGGATATTACGGATTCATTGGTCCGCTATTTTTTGCAGCACGGACGCCAGGTGGTAAATGCAGCCTGCTTCGGGCTGGCCGATGATCGCGATATGGCGCGGGTGTCCAAACAAAGCATCATAGAAGGTGGAGTTGCAGCGTGCGACCCGGACGCTGATGCGCTTTTCATTTCCTGCACCGCAGTTCGGGCCGCCTCTTGTGTCGCGCAGTTGGAGGACCGGTTGGGCAAGCCAGTCGTCACCTCTAATCAGGCGATGGTTTGGCGGTGCCTGCGGCATCTAGGGATCACCTCGGATTACCCCGCTGGGGGTATGTTGTTCAAAAAAAATGTGGCAATGACAGGACACCACGATGCGCTTTGAACTTACGCTTCAGGATAGCTTTTCCGCGCGCGCGCGGATCAAGGGTGCGATACGGACGACGCCTGTGGTCGGGTCGCCCTCTTTAGGCCAGATCAGTGGAGGTGATATTCACCTGAAACTGGACCACGGCCAAATCACGGGCAGTTTCAAGCTCCGCGGGGCGACGAATGCCGTGCTGTCGCTCAGTGATGCGCAGCGCGCCAAGGGTGTGGTCGGTGTGTCAACCGGCAATCATGGTCGAGGTCTTGCCTATGCTGCGGCTCATGCCGGTGTGCGTTGCATCATCTGCATGTCCGAGCTGGTGCCGCAAAACAAGGTGGACGGGATCAAGGCGCATGGTGCCGAGGTGCGCATCTTTGGACGCAGTCAGGATGATGCGCAGGTCGAGGTCGACAAGCTGGTGGCCGGAGGCATGGTCATGCTGCCGCCATTTGACCACCGCGACATCATCGCGGGCCAAAGCACTGTCGCGCTGGAGATGCTGGAACAGGTGCCTGATCTTCAGACCGTGCTGGTGCCCTTGTCGGGCGGCGGGCTGATCTCGGGTGTGGGCATGGTCATGAAAGCCGTTAATCCGTTAATCCGTGTGATAGGCATCTCGATGGAGCGAGGGGCTGCGATGTACGAAAGCCAGAAAGCTGGAAAGCCGGTTCTGGTGGATGAATTGCCGACGCTGGCGGATTCTCTTGGAGGGGGTGTCGGATTGGAAAACCGGCACACTTTTGCGATGACCCGTGATCTCGTTGATGACCTCGTTCTGGTGACCGAGGCCGAGATCGCGACCGCCATCCGCCACGCCTACTGGCAGGAGCGCCAGATTATCGAAGGCTCTGGCAGTGTGGGTATTGCGGCGCTTCTGGCTGGAAAAATCAAGGAGCCCGGGCGTTGCGTGGCGCTGGTTTCGGGGCAGAATATCGACATGGCTCTGCATCACCGGATCATTTCGGGCGAAGATGTGGATGTAGCGGCAGAAGCCTAGATGCCAGATATCAAGATATTGACCGAAGCCGAACTGCGCAGCCTTGTGCCGTTGGATATCGACGCGGTGGAGTGTGTCGAACAGGGCTTCAACTCGCTGGCCAAGGGCAACGTGGTGATGCCGCCGATCATGACGCTTATGGTGCCGGACCATAACGGAGAGGTTTGCGTGAAAACCGCCTATGTGCCAGGGATCGACAGCTTCGCGATAAAGATGAGCCCCGGATTTTTCGACAACCCCAGACTGGGCCTGCCCAGCACGTCGGGCCTGATGGTGCTGTTCTCCAGCCAGACAGGAATGCTTGAGGCGCTGCTTCTTGACAACGGCTATCTGACGGATGTGCGCACCGCCGCGGCTGGCGCGGTTGCGGCACGCCATCTGGCCCGCGAGGTTGCCGCACGTGCCTGTATCATCGGCGCAGGGGTGCAGGCAGGATTACAACTCAAGGCGCTGACGCTTGTGCGGCCTATCACCAGCGCGGTGATATGGGCACGCGATACGGCCAAGGCCAAAGCGACAGCCACCAATCTGCGCGCCGAGCTTGGGATTGACGTGACGGCCAGCGCGAGCGCGGCCAAAGCGGTGGCTTCGGCTCACATTGTGATCACTACAACTCCCTCGAACACTCCGCTGGTCATGGCGGACTGGCTGCAACCCGGGCAGTTGGTGATCGCCATGGGGTCTGATCAGGAACACAAGGTTGAACTGCAACCTGAATGCCTGACCAAGGCCACGCTATATGTGCCTGACAGCCAATCGCAATGCGCGCTCAAGGGTGAGCTTCGGAGCGCCGTTAAGGCGGGGATCGTGCCGACAGACCGAAACTTTGCCGAGCTGGGCGATGTGACTGCCGGCAGGGCCGCCGGTCGCAGCTCCGACAGCGACATCATAATTGCCGACCTGACCGGTACCGGAGTTCAGGACACTGCCATCGCCAATCTTGCCCGCCAGCGCGCCGAAGCTGCAGGCAAGGGCTCCACATTCAACAGTCAAACGCGAGCCAACTGATGCCCACGCCAACACTCCACTTCACGCGCGATGAGTTCGATCAACGCATCGCCAACACCCGCGCCGCTATGCAAAAGCGCGGCGTCGACCTGTTGATCATCACGGATCCGAGCAATATGAACTGGCTGACCGGCTATGATGGTTGGTCATTCTATGTGCATCAATGTGTGGTGCTTGGCCTCAGCGGCGAGCCGATTTGGTACGGTCGTGGACAGGACGCCAATGGCGCGGTGCGCACCTGCTTCATGGACCCAAGCAACATCATCGGCTACCCCGACCACTTCGTGCAATCAACCGAGCGCCACCCGATGGAGTACCTGTCGGCCCAGCTTTCGGATCGCAAACTGGACCGTGGCACGATTGGTGTGGAGATGGACAACTACTGGTTCACGGCGGCGGCGTTTGCGGCGCTGCAGCATCACCTGCCTAACGTCAAATTTGCCGACGCCACCGCACTGGTCAACTGGCAGCGCGCGGTGAAGTCTGAAGCCGAACTGACATATATGCGTCAGGCTGGGAAGATTGTGGAGCGTATGCACGGACGTATCGTTGAAAAAGTCCAACCCGGCATTCGCAAATGCGATTTGGTGGCCGACATCTATGACGCGTCACTGCGCTATGACACAGAAATCGGCGCTGGCGGTGACTATCCCGCACTGGTGCCGCTTTTGCCCTCGGGCGCCGATGCTTCGGCCCCGCATCTGACATGGGACGATCAGCCGATGAAGTCCGGAATGGGCACGTTCTTCGAGGTCGCGGGCGTGGTGAAACGCTATCACTGCCCGCTGTCTCGGACAGTATTTCTGGGTAAACCGACACAAACTTTCGTTGATGCTGAGAAGGCTGTTCTTGAAGGGATGGAAGCCGGTTTGGAGGTGGCAAAAGAGGGCAACCTTTGTGAGGACATCGCAAACGCGTTCTTCGGTGTGCTCAATAAGTACGGCATCGTCAAAGACAACCGCACGGGCTATCCAATCGGCGTCAGCTATCCGCCCGATTGGGGGGAGCGCACATTCTCGCTTCGTCCTGGCGACAAGACAGTCCTTCAAGAAAACATGACCATGCATTTCATGACCGGCCTCTGGATGGAGGATTGGGGACTTGAGATTACCGAAAGTATTCGCATCGGCCAAACCGGCCCCGAATGCCTCGCAGATGTGCCACGCAGAATGGTTGTGAAAGATTAAGCGATGAAACCCAATCCGATTTCACCAACGATCCCTTTGGATCAGGACGGCATCCACCACGGTTTCCTTCGGCTGCCGTACAGCCGGGATGACAGCGCGTGGGGATCGATAATGATCCCTTTGACCGTTATCAGGAACGGCGATGGCCCCACTGCGCTTCTGACCGGGGGCAATCACGGTGACGAATATGAAGGCCCTGTCGCCCTACAAGAGCTGGCTATCACCTTGAAGCCCGAAGACATCACGGGTCGCGCGATCATCGTGCCTGCGTTCAACTATCCCGCTTATCGGGCGGGATCGCGCACCTCTCCGATCGACAAAGGCAACATGAACCGCGCCTTTCCGGGCCGCCCCGATGGCGGCCCGACCGAAAAGATTGCTGATTATTTCCAACGCGTGCTGTTGCCGATGGCCGATATCGCGGTGGATTTCCACTCGGGCGGCAAGACGCTGGATTTCGTCCCGTTCGCGGCGACCCACATCCTTGACGACAAGGCCGTCGAGGCCGCTTGTTTCGCGGCGATGGTCGCATTTAACGCCCCCTATTCGGTACAATTGCTGGAAATCGACAATGTCGGCATGTACGACACAGCCGTGGAGGAAATGGGCAAGGTCCTGGTATCCACCGAACTGGGCGGTGGCGGTTCCGCTACAGCGAAGTCTATTGCCATAGCCAAAAAGGGCCTGCGCAATGTCTTGATCCATGCAGGTATCTTGCAAGGTGAGATGCAAGTTGATCCCACGACCCGCCTACGCATGCCTGATGGCGACTGTTTTGTTTTCTCGGAAAATGATGGCCTGTTCGAACCTATGTTCGATCTTGGTGAACCGGTAAACAAGGGCGACGTTGTGGCCCGCATCTGGCCTTTGGACCGGACCGGCGTTGATCCCGTCGACCTCGAAGCCAAGCTTTCGGGCATTCTGATCAGCCGTCATTTTCCAGGGCTTATCAAATCCGGTGACTGCGCCGCGGTCATCGGACTGCAGGTCATCTAGCGCCGGTCACAGGAGATGACATTATGCGGCTTGATGCCCGCGACCTAGATATTTTGCGCGTTTTGTCAACAGATGGGCGCATCACCAAGACTGCCTTGGCAACACGCGTCGGTCTGTCCCCAACGCCCTGCTGGGAGCGGTTGAAAAAGCTAGAAAAGGCAGGGCTGATCGAGCGCTACCGTGCCGAGATCAATTTACGCAGACTTGGACCGAATGTAACGGTCTTCGTCGCGGTGGAATTGTCCGATCATACCGCCGCGAGCTTTCATGCATTTGAATCCGCAATGCAGAGCTATGATGAAGTTCTGGCATGTTGGGCGCTTGGTGGCGGGTTTGATTACATCCTAAAAATCGTGACGCGCGATATTGACGCCTATCAACGACTGATCGACGAAATGCTTAACGCCCGGATCGGATTGGCCAAGTATTTTACCTATGTCGTGACGAAGCCAGTGAAGGATCATGGTGTCCCGCCGATTTCACTGCTCGCCGGCGGTCAAGATTAAATCTCCAACCATAAGGGGTCTGCCCGACGAATCCTCTGCCTAGCCGCTGATATTTGGTCTCACCCTTCGTCCGAAGTCTCCGATATTCGCGGGTACGAAGGAGAGACCCATGACCAACACTGCCCATTCCGCGCGTGACGATATTGCTGACAAGTCGCTGGTGCGCAGTTTCGCCTATGTGAATGGCAAATGGTGCGGCGCAAAAACGGGCGACACCATGGGAATCACCGATATGGCTAGCGGCGAGTCTATCGGTGAGGTTGCCAGCCTTTCGGCAGAAGAATCCTCTACCGCCGTAGATGCCGCACAGGCCGCCTTTTCCAACTGGTCCGGCCTCTTGCCTCAGGACAGATCCGCAATTCTGCGCCGCTGGTATGACCTGATGCTTCAGCACAAGGAAGATCTGGCGCGGATCATGGTGCTGGAACAGGGTAAACCCCTGTCAGAGGCCCGCGGCGAAATCGAATATGCCGCGTCCTTCGTGGAGTTCTATGCCGAAGAGGCCAAGCGCCTGAATATTGAGGGAGTCACCAGCCATCTGAAGGACGCTGAGGTCGAGATTTGGCTGGAGCCCGTCGGAGTCGTGGCGACGATCACCCCATGGAACTTCCCAGCGGCCATGCTGACACGCAAAGCCGCCGCCGCCATGGCTGTGGGCTGTACGCTCGTAGCTCACCTGTCGGGTGAAACCTCGTTTTCGGCGCTGGCACTGGCAGAATTGGCGGAAAGGGCAGGTGTGCCAGCGGGTGTGCTCAACGTGGTCACGGGGCGCGCAGCAACCGTGGTCGACCCATGGACCAAGGACGCCCGTGTCCGCGCGCTTTCGTTCACAGGCTCGACCGAGATTGGACGGCTTTTGTACCGTCAGTCCGCCGATACAGTGAAAAAGCTGGTGATGGAGTTGGGCGGACACGCGCCGGTGATCGTGTTCAAAGGGGCCGATCTTGACGTTGCGGTCTCAGAGGCGATCAAGGCCAAATTCGCCACATCCGGGCAGGACTGCTTGGGTGCCAACCGGATATTTGTCGAGCGCGCGATTTATGATGACTTCTGCACGCGTTTCACTGCTGCAACGCAAGAGCTGTCTCTGGGTATCGGTCTGAATGACACCGACATTGGCCCGCTGATGAATGAAAAGGCGGTTCTGAGACAAGAAGAGCACACCGCGGATGCACTGGCCAAAGGGGCCGTGCTGGCCTGCGGCGGTGCGCGTGATCCGCTGGGGCCGCTGTTCTACCAACCCACGGTACTGATCGGAGTGCCCACCGATGCCAAGATCATGTCCGAAGAGACGTTCGGTCCCGTGGCAGCTATTGCCCCGTTTGATTCCGAAGAAGAGGTGATCGCCCGCGCCAATAATACCGAATGCGGCTTGGTCGTATATCTGCACAGCAATGATCCGCGCCGCATTTACCGCGTTTCCCGAGCGCTGCAATTCGGCATGGTCGCGGTAAACCGCACCAAGGTCACTGGCGCACCGATCCCGTTTGGCGGCACCAAACAATCCGACCTAGGCCGCGAAGGGGCACGACTGGGTATGGAAGAATTTACCGAAATCAAGTACGTCTGCCGCGACTGGGCATGAGGAGAAAAAAATGCTGAAAAACGATCTACTAGAACAATGGGATCGCGAGAATTTCTTTCACCCCTCCACGCATTTGGCTGAATTTGCCCGGGGTAATCTGGCTCAGCGGGTCATCACCGGTGGCAAGGGCTGTCATATCGAGGATCGCGATGGCAACCGCAGCCTTGACGCCTTTGCGGGCCTCTATTGTGTGAATGTTGGCTATGGCCGTCAGGACATCGCAGATGCGATTGCGGCGCAAGCCAAGGAATTGGCGTATTACCATTCCTATGTCGGTCACGGGACCGAAGCTAGCATCACGCTGGCCAAAATGATCATCGAACGCGCGCCTGATCACATGAGCAAAGTCTATTTTGGGCTTTCGGGCAGTGACGCAAATGAAACCAACATCAAACTGATCTGGTACTATAACAACATCCTTAGCCGCCCCAAGAAGAAGAAAATCATCAGCCGTTGGCGCGGCTATCACGGGTCGGGTCTGATGACCGGCTCGCTGACAGGTCTCGAACTTTTTCACAACAAATTCGACCTGCCACTGGCTCAGGTGGTTCATACCGAAGCCCCGTATTACTTCCGCCGGGATAATCTGGACCAGACAGAAGAGCAGTTCGTCGCCCATTGTGTGGCGGAGCTGGAAGCCCTGATCGAGCGCGAAGGCCCCGATACCATAGCGGCCTTCATTGGTGAGCCAGTGCTCGGCACTGGTGGGATTGTCCCGCCGCCTGAAGGGTACTGGTCTGCCGTTCAGGCGGTGTTGGACAAGCACGACATCCTGCTGGTGGCGGATGAAGTGGTCACGGGCTTTGGCAGGCTCGGCACGATGTTCGGGTCTGAGCATTATGGGATGAAGCCTGACCTGATCACCATTGCCAAGGGTCTAACCAGCGCCTATGCGCCGCTGTCTGGCAGCATTGTCAGTGACAAGATGTGGAAAGTGCTGGAGCAAGGGACAGATGAGAACGGCCCGATCGGCCATGGTTGGACCTATTCGGCACACCCCATTGGGGCCGTGGCTGGCGTGGCCAACCTCAAGCTTCTTGACGAACTGAACCTGATCGACAACGCGGGCGCCGTCGGCACCTATCTGAACGCTCAGATGACTGATGCGTTGCTGGATCATGTCCATGTCGGGGAAGTGCGCGGCGAAGGTATGCTCTGTGCGGTAGAATTCGTTAAGGACCGAGGCAGCCGGACCTACTTTGATGCTGCGGACAAAATCGGACCACAGATCGCCACTTCGCTGGCCGCTCAAGGTGTGATTGCGCGAGCGATGCCGCAGGGAGACATTCTGGGCTTTGCGCCACCGTTCTGCCTGACCCGCGAAGAGGCCGACACAGTTACCGCAGCGACTCTGCGCGCGGTGAAATCGGTTTTGGGATAGGGCAGCCGACCACCTGTCCAGTGGTCAATCCGACCACTGGACATAACAGCATGAGCATTGCACCAGAAGGCGGGTATTTTGCCAAGCCGACATGGTCTAGCTCAGACTAGGCAGGTAAGGCTTTTACAAAAGGGGGCAGTCTTGGTCCGACAATTTGCAGCTGATGTGCAAAACCAAGCAAGTCGCACGAATGTCGTGCTGCGCAGATTCCAGACCTTGCCAGCTTTAGGCTGAACGTCTTGAAAGTCCGCAAAGCGGAGCTTGATGCGCTTCACAGTGAATGACAGCATTGCGGAACATTGCAGTCATTCGCCCATCTGCACATGATCATAGCTTGGGCGGACGAAGTGGAGACACTATGGCAGAAGAACGAGTGAGCCACTGGGATGAGGTCTACGGCGAGAAAGACGATACCCAACTGAGCTGGCATCAGGATGATCCATCAACCTCAATAGAGCTTTGCGACGTGGCTGGAGTAGACAGTGACTCCTCCGTGATCGACATAGGTGGGGGAACATCACGCTTCGCCGAGCGCCTGATTAAACGTGGGCTCGCCGACATATCCGTGCTTGATGTGTCCGAGGCTGCCCTTGATCGATCTCGTCGGCAACTTGGACCCGTAAGTGAACAGATTCAATGGATTGCGGCCGATGTCACTAAATGGCGCCCGGAACGATGCTATGACATCTGGCACGATCGCGCAGTGTTTCATTTTCTCGTCGATGCCCACGAACGCATGGCCTACCGGGATCGACTTTATCGCTGCCTTCAACCGGGCAGCCACGCGATTATCGCCACATTTGCGCTCGACGGTCCCAAGAAATGCAGTGGATTGCCAGTCGTCCGCTATGATCCAGAAAGGTTAAACGAGGTGTTGGGTGATCGTTTCACTCTGGTTGCGGACCGCAGGGAGAAGCACAGTACACCTTGGGGAAGCACCCAATCTTTCCAATTCAGCTTGCTGCGCATGGGCCAGTAGTCACCAGAAAGCGATTGGCGGCGCGAAGGAGACATCCTTGGGCTTCGGTGAGGCTTGCGAGGCAACCTAGTGTCTCCCATGCCCGCCTTTTTGGACTATTTGGCAGCTCTCAAATCAGCCTGCGCATCGCGGATGATCGACCAGGACGAATGCAAAAACAATCCGGCGACCCCAAAGGCAACGATCAGATCAGGCCACCCGTTGTCGAGCCACGCGACAAGACCAGCCGCCATGACGACGGCTGTGTTGCCGATAGCGTCGTTGCGTGAGAATAGCCAAACTGCTCGCATGTTCGCATCACCTTTGCGGAACCGCAGGAGTGGCAGCACGGCGAGAATGTTCACGACCAGAGCAACGATCCCGAACAAGCCCATCAGAGTCGCATCCGGCATGGTCTGGGTGAATACCCTCCACAGCGTTATCGCGAACACACCAAGACCAAGAATGCCGAGGAATATGCCTTGGATAAGAGCAGATCGCGCCCGCCACGCAAGGCTCCAACCGATGGCCAGAAGGCCAAGAAATGTAATGAGGCCGTCACCAATAAAGTCGAGCGCGTCCGCCTTGACGGCCTGTGATCCAGCCAGAAAACCCCCAACCATCTCTACCATGCCATAACCGACATTCAGAAGGACGACGATCCAAAGAGCGCGGCGGTAGGCCGGGTCATGGTGCACCTTGCCGACTTGAGCATCCTCGTCGCCCTCGATGCGGGCAAATCCGTAGCCTGTCGTAGCGACTGCTTCTTCGATCTTCGGCAGAAGCCCCTCGGATACATAAAGGGTCATGATGTGAGTGGCGGCAGATACCATTACCGCTTCTGGCGCAATTCCGACGGTCTGTGCGGCGCGTTCTATCCGCGCCGCATCCCTGGCGCAGTCCATGCCTGAGACAAGGTATCGAATAGGTTGAGCGTCGGAAAGTTGCGTGTCGGTCATTTTGACAAAGTAGACCCGGTGCAATCAAGAGCCAAACGGTTAGATGACTGGACCAGTCAGATCAGTCTAACCCGCCCGCCAAAGCCCTCTATAAGGATGAGAAAAATTCCGGCGCCGCGAGATTCAGAGCGACTTCAAAGGGCCTATTGGGTCTCTAGGACTTCCTGCAACCGACCTATCTCCCAAATAGCGAACACGCAGTGATATCTCTCTCGGAGTTTCACGTCCGCGCGCGGACTTCGATGCGCCTTCTACTATTAAGTATCAGCAACTTAACAAAGTGAAGGCTCCAATGATCTCATCTGCTACGGCCCGAATGCTCGACGAGGCAATTCAGAACTCTCCGCTCACCCAAGCAGAGATCGCAAAGGCGGCAGGGTTTCCGAAACCCAACATCCTCTCGATGATGAAAAATGGACTTACGAAAGTACCGCTGGCCCGTGTGCCGGCCCTTGCACAAGTCCTTGGTATTGATCAATCACAGTTTCTCGACAGTGCCTTGGCGGAGTATCACCCCGAGGTTCATGAAGTCTTCACAGAAGTTCTTGGGCTGCCGCTTGAGCCCGATGAAGAAGAATTGCTCTGCTTGTATCGCATTGCGAACATAAACGGGAATATCCGACTGGAGGGTCCGCTGAAGGACGCGATCATGAATCTCCTCGAGCTGGCGAATTTGGCTTACGATTGAGGGGCTCTCAGATTCGCGCATAGGGCGACGTGAGGGCGCGGGGTTAGGAGAGCTCACATTGGTGCCCCAACGCGCCCTACGGCGCCTATGTGCGCTCTCAGCGCCATTTGCGCTATTGCCGCGAATGCGTCCGGGTGAGTCCACTTAGATGGATAAAATATTTTCTAAAACGGATCTTATAATTATGCGGAACATGCTTAGTCATTATTAGCATGTCGAATTTCCCATCCCCCGATGACCGAGTATTTGCAAAACGTGGGCGCGACGAGATGCGCCGATGGCTGAGTGAGAAACATTTTACTCATTTTGTAACCCTTGCCTTTAACGAGCCTGAAGTGGGCAAAATGCGCATGCGGCAGAGTCTTAAACACTGGGATGCATGCGCCAATCGGGCGCTATTGGGAAAGCGGTGGCGTAAAAAGGTCGATGAGCGCTTGAATTGGATAGCGATTCCAGAAAAGCAACAGGCCAACCCACACTGGCACGTTCTCATGCAGATTTTACCTGATCAGTTCGAGGAATTCGAAGAGCGCGAACCTTACTTGGGCTTCGAAGATGTCTTAAGCACTCTGTGGAGAAAGATCGTTCCGAGCGGCACTGTTGATGTTCAGCTTGTTGAATCCAAGGGCGCGCACACTTATGTCACCAAGCAGTTGAATATTCCCGAGAACTTCGAGGATTTCGTCGTCTTTTGGGAATTTTTTGAGCTCTAAACAGTGCACAACTGGCCCTGGTGCAACGCTTCGGGGACGCCTCTAGAGTTCCGCTCAATGCAAGCCGTTTCAGAACGGTAATTGCGAAGCTTTGCCAAATGACCATGTGCGTAAGCGACGGCAACCAGATGAGGACGGCGAAGAGTGCTGCCCCGCAAGGGAGCAGTAGCTTTGGTGTCCTCATCTGGTTGCCGAAACGATGCGAGGCGAAGCCGAGCGAGTTGAGGCAAAAAAGAGAGAGAAAAACCTTTCCTTCAATCGATTTCAACAGCCTCCGCACTGCTTGAGCCGACGATAAGGAAGTAGAAAGATCGTTCACGCTCTTATCTGCATCCTATCCCTAAGGATTGTCGTGTGTATGTTGTGACACTCAATAAACATTACCCCGTTGAAAGTTCACTCTTATAGTTAATTAGTTGATCACGGCTGATAGGCAGGCAGATAACACCGGATGCCATTCGCTTTCTACGATCTCGAGACGACCGGGCGCTCTGCTGCATTCGATCATCCGCTGCAGTTTGCGGCCATCTATACGGATGATGACTTCAATGTTCTTGAGACGGTCAATCTGCGCTGTCGATTATCACCGCATGTTCTTCCTTCACCGGGGGCTCTTGCGGTCACCGGTGTCTCACTGGATCAGATAACGGACCCGACTCTCCCCAGCTGGTTTGAGATGATGGGAGAGATACGAGAGATCATTGAACGCTGGTCTCCGTCGACTTGGACGGGCTTCAACTCTCTTCGCTTCGATGATCCGATGATGCGACAGTCGTTTTTCCAGACCTTGCAACCGCAGGTCTATGCCATGCAGTTGTATGGGAACTCGCGGCTCGATGTTATGGCGATGATGTATGCCGTCTATGTCTTTCAAACGGATTGCTTTGAGTGGCCACTGAACGGTCTTGGCAAGTTAAGTTTCAAGCTTGAAGACCTTGCCGCTGCGAATGGGTTCAATGACCACGTTGCACATGATGCGCTGGGAGATGTTCGGGCGACCATTCACTTGCTGGATCAAGTTCGCTCTCAAGCTCCTGACGTCTATCGGCAGTTTCTGCGCAACCGGGACAAACAGCATGTCATCGAATTGCTTCGTTCGGGACAGTCGTTGCAGATCGTTGAGCGCTTCGGTGGGCCTCCGCGATCGGTGATCGGGGTAGGGTGCGGGTTCGATGCGAGTTACCCCGGACGGGGGATTTTCTTGGACGTTACACGCGTCGACCCGCGAGAACTTGAAACGGCATCCGTAGCGGACCTCGTGGGTTTGATTGGACAGTCACCGAAAGTCGTGAAGCCGGTGAAGACGAATGCGACGCCCGCTCTCTTTGCATTGTCAGATGCAGACCCGATGATTGCTGATCGTGCGGCTTATGTCGGTCCCAATTCTGATCTGCAGGAACGGATGGGGCGGGCCATGGCGCAGCACTATTCAGAAACCTACCCACCGCCAGGGGATGACGAAGAAATACGGGTCGAGGATCGTATCTATCACGGGTTCTACAGTCTGGCGGATAAAGAACGCCTAACCCTGTTTCAGTCCTGCGAGACTTGGGAAGAACGCGTCGCCTTGATGGGTGGCTTTGAGGATGATCGCTTGCAGCAACTGGCCATGCGTCTGGTCTTTCTGGAGCGACCCGATCTCTTGAGTGAGTGTGTTGGTGCAGCAGCAAGTGCCAACCTTCTCGCGAGATGGACTGCTGACGAGGTGCCGGAGAATGGGTGGTCAACATTTTCGAGTGTCGAAACCGAACTTCAGAAGATAGAAGCCTCGGGCGAGATTGATGCGCAGCAAGCGGCTGACTTAAGAGAGTTCTATGCCGAGCGTCGGCGCACCGTTGAGGCAATCGCGGGTGCTCACTGAGCGGTTTCCGATGCTGCTCTTTCTATCAATGAAGGGGCTTCTAATTCGCGCGTAGGCCGCGGCTGGTTGCTTCCTTGAGGGTAGGGGGCAAATTGCCGCTAATGCGCCCCTATGCGCGGTTCTCGAGCCCTCTGAGCGTGTCGGACAGTAGGCTTAGATGAAGTGACCGGAGACCTGTCGATGACAAGCGTGTCGTCATGTGTCGTTGGCAAGTTCCTCTGCACGATCGAGCATGCGCTTGACCGAAGCGGCCGACCAAGCGCCACCCCACGCAGTTCGAAGCTCGAGCTTGTTTGCCTCTTCTGCGATGGTCTTCAAAGTTGCTTTCTCACCTTTCTCTTGGAGACTTTTGCGGATCTTAGACAACATTCCTGCAAGCTGATCAGCTTTTGCTGCCCGACTTTTGGCGGATTGAAGGCGGGCTCTTCGTGTCTGTCTTCTGCGGCGCTTTGCGGACCTGTCATCATCCGGCTTCGGCGACTTCTCGATCGGGATCGGTCGATCTACAGACATCAGTTCTTCGAGGTCTGCTCGTTGCAATGATGCCAGCGGTCTCGCCTCATATCGCGCTTCCCAGAATACGGGGCCGAAAGGCGCGAGTTCTTCTAGCAATTGCCGGCGTTTTCGAAAGGGTGTCTTGTAGAATATTCTACGGAAGTCATCGATGATGACTTTCGACTTGTTTTGAACTGCCCAGATGAGATGTTGCCTGAGCGTGGGTAGTGACTTCAGACTTTCCACACGCACGCACTTTTCTACGTAGATTTCCGGGCTGTCTTCTCCGCAAGCCGAAAACACAAAGCTAAGCTTTTCGATCTGATGCTGTCGTGCCGGATACTTCTCGGGAGACGAAGTCGCCTTGGCGCCAGTTGAGAGGAAGACGTAGCCATGCATGAGCGTATTTTACGTTTGTGTGCTTAAAACACAAGTGAGAAAGTGGTCATTCAGTTGGAAAGTCCGGTGTTCTTGTAGGGACTGCGTTGGGTTTCGGTAGGGTCTCTATCGCAGCGTGCTCTCGAAAAAAGTAATAAAAATCATAGGCTTTCATGGAATAACGCCCGACAGAGCGATTTCTCTCCTGTATAATGCTCGCACAGCAAGAATAATGGAGAGCACCTCATGTCCGCCCATAAGAAAACTGTCGCTGATGCTTGCGAAAGCTGGCTGAAATCCTGTCGTCGAAACGAGCTTGAGCGCTCGACGCTTAAGGCTTACCGTAGTCATGTCAGAGTTCATATTGAACCGAGGATAGCAGATCTTCTGCTCACTGATCTTACGCGTGGTGTCGTGCGTGAATTCCTTGATGATCTTCAGGACGACGGGGTGTCTCATGCGCTCGCCCGGAAAGTCATGGTTAGTCTCAGATCCATCTTGTCTGAAGCTGTGGAACGCGAGTGGATCGCCACGAACGTTGCGGTGGAGGTCAAGGTAAAGCGAAAGGCTCGAGCGCGTGCTGATGAGCGAATTGTTCCCACGAAGGATGAAATCCGGCTGATCATCGAAAACGCTCCCGAGAGCCATCGCGCGATGTTCATTACAGCGATCTTTACCGGTATGAGGATCTCAGAGCTCAGGGGGCTGACTTGGGATGCCGTCGACTTTGATCGGAACATCGTTCGTGTTCTTCAGAGAGCTGATGAGTTCAACGAGATCGGTTATCCGAAGAGCAGGGCGGGCATACGGGACATCCCCATGGCCCCGATCGTCAGCGCCACTCTCAAGGCGTGGATACGAAAGGTGCCTCAGAGCGAGTTGAACCTCGTGTTCCCGAACTCTGTCGGCAAGGTTCAGAACTACTCCAATATCTACAATCGCATCTTCAAACCGATGTTGGTCAAGAACGGAATTGTGGATGGGAATGCAAAGGCGAGGTTTGGGATTCACGCACTACGGCATGCGGCGGCCTCGCTGTTCATTGAGCAGGGATGGAATCCGAAGAAGGTCCAGACGCTGCTTGGGCACGCAACCATCATGATGACAATGGATGTCTACGGCCATCTCTTCGAAAACCCTGAAGAGGACGTCTCCATGTTCGAGAAGTTGGAGCGAGACTTGCTTGCAGCTTGATCGTCCGTCAGGCCAGTGGAGTAGATAAGCGAAACCCCCAAGTGACGGCGCTGCGCTCATCATGTCCATCGGTGAACTCCACTATATCAATCGAAGAGAGCGGTAAGCAGACGTTCGCTACACAACATGCGAATGACCGCTATGCGGACAAACCGGACCTCCCTGCAAATGTGCCGAAAGATGGACTTCCAATGTTTGCTCTGCGGGCTTGGCCGACGTTGCATTATGTTTCTACAAGTTAGAGTGCATTCTTAGTCGACTTACACAGGTTGACCCGCCGGGCGGGTGCATCAATGGGCGAATTAGCGGTGACGTAAAATGTAGAGTTCGAATGCCTTCTGCTTTGTCCGTTCTCGTCATCTCAGCAACTGAATTGTTCCGGCTTCTTTGTGAGTTCAACCTTTTCGGCTGGGTCAACGTTCAATTGGGAGCTTGGAGACAGGCTCTATGCGCTCTGGACATCTTATCGTTTAGAACGAATTGGATTATGGCATTGCGTCGCTATAGTCAGCGGATAAGGTTGAGGTGCCGGGGTAGGTGTGGAGGTGCCCATGTTGGGAAAAGAAGGATGCGGAACGGCTGCCATTGAATGCAGTGTCAACACAACGATAGTCCACAATTATTTCGAGACGAACATTGTAGTTTCTGACAGAGGTAATGTACTTTCTTCCCAGACGATTTTGAAAAAGGTTATAGTTGACGACAGCCAAGAACAAGACGTGCCCGATATTGAAAAAGGAACGAGTTTGAGCGGGCCGCGTACGCTCAGCGGCCCCGCGTTTTCAATAGTGCTTGAGGAGAAAATTTCGAAAGAAAAATCATCGGAGGCAGGCCTCCAGAACTCTTTTGACATATCGAAAATTATTGCACAGATTGGCAGGAAGTCGTTGAGAGAGCTCTCTGATGAGGTACGAAACGAAGTTGAGAAAGTCTGCATCAAGTCTGCGATCCAAACATGTCGAGGCAATAAAGTGCTAGCAGCAAATCTGCTAGGGGTCAGCAGGCAGACGCTGTACCAGAAACTACGCAAGTTTATGAAATGAACTCACATCGAGGAATTAGAAAATTCATTCGGCTGTCAAACCCGTTCAATATTTTCGCTGAGATATTTGACGCTTTTCTTCGGATTTTGGGTAAAGGAGTAGTTAACATATGAAATTCCTAACAAAGCGGCACATGTTGTTTCTTGGGATGGCCAGCCTGGCCGCCTCAACGCTTGGATTGCCGTCTTGGGCTCAGTCAAGAAAGCATGTTGTAGAGATGCTCAACAAAGCTCCCGATTCAAATGAACGGCAAGTTTTTAACCCCCCGGTCTTACAAATCGAGGTCGGCGATAGTGTTCTATTTGAAGCAACAGACCGTGGCCACAACGCGGAATCAAATTCAGATATGATTCCAGAGGGTTCGGCTCCGTGGAAGAGCAAAATTGGCGAAGATTTTGAAGTCAAATTTGATGTTCCCGGCGTTTATGGATATCACTGCACTCCGCACCGCTCGGCCGGTATGGTTGGCCTCGTTATGGTTGGGCAAGTTTCCGAAGATGAGCTTGAGATCGCAAGTTCAGTTCGTCATCGAAGCAAAGCAAAGAGCCGTTATGCCGACTACTTTGAAATAGCAAAGTCACTGATTTGACCTTAGTTAGCTTCGGTGTACCATCATTGAATTGCCTAGAATGTCTATCGAAACTGACTATTCCAAGATAGGTGCGTGGGTCGACGGTGAGTTATCGCCTGTGGACAAGCTATACGCGCACCGGATGGGTCTGAGGCACAGAGCTGTGAGCGTATTTGTAACCCGTGGACATGAGACTTTGTTGCAGAGACGAGCGCTAGACAAGTATCACACACCGGGACTCTGGACAAATACCTGTTGCACTCACCCGCTATGGAATGAAGAAGCGGAGACTTGCGCCGTGAGGCGCCTCAACGAAGAAATGGGCATAACCGGTTTGGTTCCCGAATTTCGCCAGACCTTGGAATACAGGGCCGACGTGGGCAAGGGAATGGTTGAGCACGAGGTGGTCGATATTTTTGCTGCTAAATGGCGCGAGAGTGTTCATCTTTCACCGAATCCGGAGGAAGTGGCCGACACTTCATGGATTTCGTTTGACGAACTTGGTCATGCAATCAAATCTCATCCAGAGCGTTTCACTCCGTGGCTGCGAATATATATGGACGATGAGCATCGGGTTGGTGTCTTGGGCTGCTAGCCCAAGACACAATTGTGATCTCCACTCGGCGTTGCCCCAATCTTGTCCCCGCAGGGACAGGGTCGCATTGTAGAAAAAGCTCGATCAAAAGCCGAGAATGAAAATGGAAATGCTAGAGAGCGGAAGCTTCCTGCCCTCGTGCCAGATATTCAAAAGATGTAGCGCCTTCGGCCAGACAATGCAGGCAGGCACCAATCGCATCCTCCCGCGAAAAACATCTTCTCGATCTAGCTACTCTGAGCGAAATGTCTTGGCTTGTTCTACCCAGTTGTCTCTGCTCGCGCGCCCCTTGAAGCTTCTCAGGTTTTGGTCAATCCACGCGACTTCGGCCTCGCTCCACTCAGCTATTTGATCCAAGTGAAAATAACCCATTTCGTTGAGTAACTGCTCCAGCTTTGGACCGACGCCGTTGATCTTCTTCAGGTCGTCCGCCTGATTTCCCTTTGGCGCGTCTATGCCAGCAGGCTTTGATCCGGTACCCTCCACATTAGAAGTTCTCTCTTGCACAATTTCCGGGACGGCAACGCTCGAGGGCGCAGAACTGGACTTGGGTGCAACCTCCACTTCTTCTTCTGGAGCATCTGACCGAAGGACTAAGCCTGAAAGCCAAGATTTTGCGTTGGAAGCTGTATTTCTAACAGTTTCGATAACACCCCATTCACTGTTCGAAGCCGTCTCGTCGAGTTTTGCGCGGGCCACTCTTGCCACGCCGGTCGCTCGGGCCACCGCCGTCTCTGCAAATACCTTGCCGTGGGATGTCATCAAAAACAGGAAAATCATCGCCGCAATAATCATGGCCACAATCAAAGAGAAAAGAGCTGCGGAAACGAAACCGTTTCCGCCGATCAGTCTAAAATAGACCAAGAAGGTCATAAAGAGCCCGGCGACGCAGACGCAAAGAATTCCGAACTGATTGTTGGTTGGCCGCTGCATTCCGCTTCCTTTCTCTGATTCGTATTAACGCAAGCTTAGCAAAAAATTTCAGGCGTTATCGGACGAGCTTATAGTGACGGAGATCTGTTAGTTGTGCTCTGTGCAGCATTGCACATTCGGGGCTCAAAGCCATCGTTCGCTGCGATGCAAAAAGAGACCGCTTTGGGCTCGAAGCCGTCATTCGCTGCGCCCTGCCTGAACGACTGCTCTGCGGAAAGATGCAGACAAGCTTAGGTGCTCTTGGGCGAGTGTGTTAAGCTTTGCCTGGCTGACCGTCTGTGTTGGCGGATAGGTGAGCGACTCATCGTAAGTAAATCAACAGATTTCGCAGCTGCGAGTGGTGCAGGCTACGAGCTGCAAATGGGCCGCTTCAGCAGGCTTCTTGCTCCAAAATTTCTGGCGTTCTCAAAGATTGATGACGATGGTCCGATACTCGATGCGGGCTGCGGAACGGGTTCTTTGACATGCGAGTTGCTGAGTAGAACATCGCAGGCGATGATCGTTGCTGTCGACATTTCAAGTGCCTATATTGAGTATTGTCGGCAGAACGTATCTGACCACCGTGCGGATTTCGATGTAGCGGATCTCACGAAGCTTCCGTTCGCAGACTGCCATTTTGAGCAAGCGTATTCTCAGCTTGTTCTGGATTTTGTTCCTGACACAGTTCGAGCTTTTGAAGAGCTATTCAGAGTGCTTAAGCCCGGCGGCCGCTTTGCAGCAGCCGTTTGGGATGCAAGGGGGGGCTTGGTATTCAATCGCATGTTCCTCGATACCGCTGCAGTTCTGGACGAGGAGGCGGGAGTTCTGCGAAAGAAGAATTTTACAAGACCGCTTCGGCAACCAGGACAATTGACGCAGGTCGCCCTGTCGGCGGGCTTTTCAGGTATTCGAGCAGATGAGCTATTAATCCGAACTGAATTCAAATCTTTTGCCGACTATTGGGCACCCTTCGATGGCAAAGACGGTCCCATACCAGCCTATTATTCGAAAAGACCGACTGACCTGAGGGCAAAAATTAAGGATGCCGTAAGACGCGCATACCTTGATGGCGACCAAGATGGGCCGAGGTCGTATGTGGCGGTTGCCTTGGCAATCTCTGCTGTCAAAATCATGTAAATTCTGAATGTCTGCTCCGGGCTGATTGTGTTGAAAAACTCGAAAATCCCGGAAGCTCGGATTTCCTACGATTGGGCGATTGTTCGATAGGGTGCACTCCTGGCATTGATGACAGTCCTTGGCACGCCCTCTGGCGGCTAGCGTCAGATTTTGGCCGACCCCTCAGCTGAAAATCCTACTGGCGCTGTGGGAGTAATTTTTGGACCGAATTTGTATAGTTCCGGAGTTTTTCAACACAATCAGCCCAATGCAGACACCTCCACATCCCCGCAATAAGATCGACCGAAACCAGCGAGTGGATCACCCCGTGCAAAAAATACCTGAGATTGCCAAAAGCCGGGTCGTCATGCCGGCACAGCTATCGGACCCTGAACGCAACGCGTTGGCGCGCCAGCTTCATCATGTGCATCAGAAGATTTTCGCGGGGGTTTCCGCCGAGGAGTTTTATCGTCACGTGATAGAGCCGCCTGCGGAAGCAACATCAATCCAGCTTTACTTTGCGGAAGACCAAAGTTTAATCGGCTATTGCGCGGTTCACCGCTATCGGCGCCAAGTCCATGGGCGAAACGCCATTGTATTGCGGGCCGAGGCCGGCCTGGTGCCTGAGTATCGCGGGCGCGGCGCAACTTACGGCTTCGGGATCGTCCGCGCCAGACCGACCACTCGGCATGTTCGACGTTCCGACGTCGCGAGCTTCTGGCGGGTGTGAATGACGGCCTGACGGAGCTCCTGTGTGGTCAGGCCCTGGGCTTTAGGTGGTTCAGGCTTTCCTTGAGAATGAGCTTGTCCAGTTCGAGCTCCGCGACGATCTTCTTCAGCTGAACGTTCTCTTTCTCCAAGCTCTTAAGCTCCGACAACTGCGCACGTCCCATGCCGCCAAACCGCCTGCGCCAATTATAATACGTGGCATCGCTGATCCCGACACTGCGACAGGCAAATGCAACATCGCTACCACCAGACAGCTTCAGCTCGATCTCTCGCAGCAGCTTCAACACATCTTCGTCTGAATGTCGCTTCCGTGCCATTCCAAATCCCCCTCCCAAGACAAATGTAGTGGCACAGTTTTAGGGGGCTAGGACAATAGCACTCTTATATTTGAGGTAAGCCCTCTATCTATCTCCGCTGATGTCTTGCGTATTCTTCTGGTCGTTCTGCAGCTGAACAAAGCGTAGTCTGGCTTTGCTTAAGATGACGCCTTCTATTTTCTTTTCTGTCTGGAATGCATGCTGGTTCATCTCTAGTTCACGAATGTTGTGGTGCTTTTAACTATTCTAAGATGAGCCTATCCATATGGGCGATGAAGACGGTCTTGGTGTAGCTATTGCCAATCGTACGCCGACGCTTCGGGGCAATGCATCACTGTTGCCTTTTGCTACTGCAGTGAGCGACGACTTTTTAAATGCTCTGTGGCTTATCTATGCGGTTGTTTGGGACTTGAGGGATTTTGTTTAGCCGAGCAGCTAGGAGTGGGACCTTCTGCAGGGCCTGGCTTTAAGTTTTGTTCTCAAGCTTCTTGGCGCGATCCAGCATGCGTTTGACCGTTGGAGGGGACCATGTGCCTCCCCGTGAAGTTTTCAAGCCACGTTCATTAGCCTCGTCGGCGACTGAGCGCAGAGTCGAAGATTTCCGGTCTTGATGCAGTTCGGATTGGATCCTCGCAATCTTTCTCGCCAAGATGTCTGCTGCCATTGATCGCTTTTCTGCCGAGGATATTCTTGCTAATTGCGTCTGTCGTCGTCGCATCTTGATGGGAGCTTTGCCAAGCTCGGCCAGTTCACGGGTGTCAGGATCGATCTCAGTCTTGATACGTCCGTCGATCGTTATGAATTCCCTTAGGTCGTCGCGGAGGGCCGCGGCAAACGAACGTCCTTCATATCTTGCCTCCCAAAATACGGGCGCGAACGCGGCTAGTTCTTTGATCATATCCTTTCGTTGCATGAAGGGTACCTTCCGAAATATTCTTCTGAAGTCATCAATGACGATTTTATCACTGTTTATCACGGCCCAATGGAGAAGGGACTTCAGCTTCGGAAGTGCGTCCAAGCTCTCAACGCGAGATGCTTTCTCGATATTGATCGGAGCGTCTTCTTCAGAACATACGGAAAAGAGGTACCTTAAGTTAAGTATCTGCTGCAATCGAGCCGGATACTTTTTTGGATGCTTAGTCGAAATGGCACCCGAAGATATGAACACATAACCTCGCATTATGGTGGTTTACATTTGTGTTGAAAAAACACAAGTGAGAAAGTGGTCGCGAGATTAAAAAGAGGGGACATCTTGTAGGTTCTGCTTAGGGTTTTCGTAGGGGTGTTGAAATCTACAGATTTAGGGAAAATGATTATAAATCATAGGCTTTCGTGGGAAAGTGCCCGACAGAGCTCTTTCTCTCATGTATAATGCTCTCGTAACGAAATAATCGGAGAGAACCCCATGTCTGTGCAAGAAAAATCGATCGCCGACGCTTGCGACAGCTGGCTCAAGTCCTGTCGTCGAAACGAGCTCGAGCGCTCGACGCTGAAAGCCTATCGAAGCCATACACGGGTACATATCGAACCGAGAATAGGCTCTCTTCTGCTGACCGAGCTGACACGCGGAGTAGTGCGTGAATTTCTGGATGATCTACAAGACAACGGGGTCTCACACGCTCAAGTCCGCAAGATTATGGTCAGTCTCAGATCGATTTTGTCTGAAGCTGTGGAACGCGAGTGGATCGCCACGAATGTTGCGGTGGAGGTCAAGGTAAAGCGAAAGGCTCGAGCGCGTGCTGATGAGCGAATTGTTCCCACGAAGGATGAAATCCGGCTGATCATCGAAAACGCTCCCGAGAGCCATCGCGCGATGTTCATTACAGCGATCTTTACCGGTATGAGGATCTCAGAGCTCAGGGGGCTGACTTGGGATGCCGTCGACTTTGATCGGAACATCGTTCGTGTTCTTCAGAGAGCTGATGAGTTCAACGAGATCGGTTATCCGAAGAGCAGGGCGGGCATACGGGACATCCCCATGGCCCCGATCGTCAGCGCCACTCTCAAGGCGTGGATACGAAAGGTGCCTCAGAGCGAGTTGAACCTCGTGTTCCCGAACTCTGTCGGCAAGGTTCAGAACTATTCCAACATCTACAATCGCATCTTCAAACCGATGTTGGTCAAGAACGGAATTGTGGATGGGAATGCAAAGGCGAGGTTTGGGATTCACGCACTGCGGCATGCGGCGGCCTCGCTGTTCATTGAGCAGGGATGGAATCCGAAGAAGGTCCAGACGCTGCTTGGGCACGCATCCATCATGATGACAATGGATGTCTACGGCCATCTCTTCGAGAACCCGGAAGAAGATGTTTCGATGTTTGAGAAGTTGGAGCGAGACTTGCTTGCAGCTTGATCGTCCGTCAGGCCAGTCGAGTAGATAAGCGAAACCCCCAAATGACGGCTCTGAGCACATCATGCCCATCGGTAAACTCCGCTATATTGATCGAAGAGACGGAGGCCGGATGACCTCGCTGTCGAATGTCGATGCGCCTGAACCCAGGTGACCTCGCAGCGGACCTTTTTGAGGCACCAGTCCCCGACGCCATTATGAGGCGGCACTGCCGACCTCGGAGAGAACCATGAACCCGATGAGACCAAATTACGCTCTTGAATTACCGGCCGCAGATAGAGAACTTTTGCTCTAGTCGCGGATTCTTTGCAGTTAAAATCATCTCCCGGGCGGTCATCGAATAACCTATCTCAAAGGAATTCTCCTGCCTTGGCCGTTCTGTGATATACTTTGTAATTCTTTGTAATTCATAGAGGGGGAACAGACATGACTGCCAAGACACCAAGTGAACTTCGCGACCAAGTTCGTGGAGCCGTCATCACACCGGAAGACGACGACTATGAGGAGGCACGCCGCGTTCATAATGGCATGATCGACAAGCTGCCTTCAGTCATAGTGCGGGTGGCGAATACTGGCGACGTGATGGCGACCGTTCGCTATGCCGCCGACAATAACCTTAAGCTCGCGATCAGGGGCGGTGGCCATAGCGGGCCAGGCTTCGGCACTGTCGATGACGGAGTTGTCATTGATTTTTCAGGAATGCGCGGAGTAAGGGTAGATCCGAACGCCAAGTCTGCACGCGCCGAGGCAGGTGTCACCTGGGGGGATATCAACGCAGCGACGCATGCCTTCGGGCTGGCCACCCCTGGTGGAATCATCTCGACAACCGGCATAGCGGGGCTGACCCTCGGAGGCGGTGTTGGTTATTTGTCTCGCGGTTTCGGGCTTTCGTCAGATAATCTGATTTCCGCTGACATTGTGACAGCCGACGGCAAGATGTTGGTTGTCAGCGAAGAAGAAAACGCCGATCTATTCTGGGCGATCCGCGGCGGCGGCGGCAACTTCGGCGTCTGCACCTCATTTAAATACCGGTTGCACCCGGTCGATACCGTTTACTGGGGGCCGATGTTCTACGAGGTTTCCGAGACCGAAAATATCCTGAAATTCTTCCGTGAGTACATCAAGGAAGCACCGGAACAGATGGGTGTGTTTCCCGCGTTCCAAGTGGCACCACCTTTACCATTCATTCCCGAGGATCGACATGGTGACATGTTTGTGGCCCTCGTGGCCTGTTGGGCGGGCGACCCTGCAGAAGGTGAAAAGATGTTCAAACCCTTTCACGATGTCGCCGAGGTTAAAGCCGAACATGTTGGTCCGGTGCCATTCCCGGCAATCAACGCTGCATTCGACGATCTCTTCCCGAAGGGGATACGGCAATATTGGAAAGGCAACTATGTCAAAGAACTGTCTGATGCGGCAATTGCCGAACACGTCAGACACGGCCCCAATGCACCCGGCGTGAGTGCGTCGATGCACCTTTATCCGATCAACGGTGCTTGCAAGAGGATCGCCCCCGACGCAACAGCCTTCGGACATCGCGACGCAAATTTCTCGATGGTGATGCTGGCTGCCTCAAATGATCCAGCCGATGACGCGAAAAACATCAAATGGGTGCGCGACTATTCTGATGCTATGGCGCCGCATTCCGAGCAGGGTGGATACATCAACTTCATGGACGACGATGATGGAGAGCGGGTAAGGGCGAACTATGGTGCCAATTACGACCGGCTTCTGTCTATCAAGCGCCAGTACGATCCGGCAAACCTGTTTAGCATAAACCAGAATATCGTTCCCTAGTTCGCAGTTGATCTTGGCCGGGCCGATGAAATCGCCCCGGCCCGACGCAATTCAAGTGAGACAGGTTGCTCTGGATCCCAAATGGCGCTCTGTCCTCCTGCGTAAAAATGAGTATCACATATCAATCGTCCACTTCGTCCGGATTGTGTTGAAAGACTCCGAAATTCAGATATCGGGATTTTTGGGCAAAAGCCTATCATACTAGGAAGTCAGGCGAGATCGTTCGTGAGGCGAAGAGAGCTGGCGCGTGAGCGACGAAAGGCCAATTTGGCCGAACCTCTCGCCACCAAAATCTCGTCGAGCTGTGCGGCGAAAAATTTCGTTGTACAGCGCCAAAGAAGGGGGTTTTCAACACAATCAGCCCAAAGCAGGTATTCGGATCATCCCCGCTTCGCGCGAATTTAGAATGAAATACTGTGCCTTTCTTGTTAGGCTGCGATCCAACGGATAGGGAGGACTTTTATGGCTGCCGAAGAGAAACTACCGCAGCTGCAAGGTCGAAACATGACTTGCGGCGGAGGCTTTGAGACCTGGCTTCAGTATGTCGATGGTTTCACGCTTCGACATTTTTGCGCATTCGAACTTCTCAATGATAAGCGCGGCGTGGCGTGCTTGAGTGACTACCACCGAAAATTGGTGGAAGCGGCTGTGGAGAACGGCTTTGGCGTAATCAACGAGGGGCTGCACTATCGCGCCAGCCGGGATTGGGGGGAGTTGATTGGGTTTTCCAAAGAGGCCCTCGAAGAGATCAACATCCGCGGAATAGAGTTCTACAAGGACTTCGCCAAGGAGTACGACAGCCCCGAAACGCCTATGATCGTTGGAGGTGTCATTGGTCCGCGCGGGGATGCCTATAACGTCGGTCGGACGCCAGATGCGGCGGAGGCAGAAGACTATCACTCAGAGCAAATTCAAACTTTCAAGAAAGCCGGAGCAGATGTCGTTACCGCGGCTACATTCTCAAGCATCGAAGAAGCGACTGGTATTGCGAAAGCCGCAAAACCGGCTGACATTCCCGTTGTGATTTCGTTCTTCGTTGCCCGGGGAGGAAAACTTAAAGGCGGAGAGACGCTTGAAGAGGCAATTCGCGCCGTCGATGCTGCCACCGAAAGTTCTCCTGCCTACTACATGATCAACTGCACCCATCCGACCGAGTTCACACCAGGATTGACCGATGGAGATTGGACCCGCCGTCTAGGTGGCTTCATGCCCAACGCAGTTGCGATGGAGACGCTTGATCTTTGCAAACTCGGTCATCTCGAAGACGGCGATCCGGAAGAACTCGGGGGTCAAATGGCTGATCTTGCACGACGCTTCCCCCACATCAACGTATGGGGCGGTTGTTGCGGCACGGATGGACGCCATATTAGACAGATCACGCGTCAGGTCGGCGAGGCGCGGAGGGGGATGGTGGCGGAATAAAGCGACTTTCTGGAGGGACTGCTTCTTCCGGAGGGTGTGTGGAAGTCTATAGGTAGCGACCTTCGCGCTGGAGGATCTCGATTTTGTAGCCGTCGGGGTCTTCCAAAAAGAAGAAGGTTGCGAGCTTCTTACCCTCGTGGGTCAAAGATTTGACGTCACCCGGTGCGAACCCTAGCGATGAAAGCCTCTCGTGCTCCGCTTCGATATCGCCGACGCTGAAGGCAATATGGCCATATCCGTTCCCAAGTTCGTAAGAGCCTTCATGTCCTTTGTTCACAGTCAATTCGAGCTCAAACTCGGTTTCCTTGTTGGACAGATAGATCAGAGTGAAGTTCTCAAAATCGAAAATGTCCGCAACTTCCAAGCTGAACGCCTTCTTATAGAAGTCCAGGGACCTCTCACTCTCCAGCACACGGATCATGCTGTGAATTGCTTTAGCCATTCGCGGTATCCCTCGGATCATAGGTGTCTCAAGGACCCCAAGGCCCCCGAGACATATTCGGACTTTCCTAATTCGAGCCCAAGTGCTTAGCCCGCCGCAGGAAGATAAGGGATTGCTCCGGCGAGATCAGTATCATCGATGACATGGAAGCGACTTACGCTGCCGGCTTGCCGTGCCTTGCCAAAAGGAGCGTACTCTGGGTCATTAGCAAATGCATCCAAAGCCTCGCGCGAAGGAAACTGAATGAGGGCGATTAGAGTCGTATCGAGACCCTCGCCCTCAATTGTGTCGATGTTTCCACTTCGCGACAGATACTTACCACCGTGCTTCGCCACGATATCGTGAACTTTGCTCGCATACTCGGGTATCCAGGCGTCGTCCGTGACTTTTACATCAGCTATCAAGAAGACTGTCATCTTCACTCCCCGTTTTTGTTTCGTTATTCATTGTTAGGAGTTCTACGTTACCCGGCAGGGTGCTTCGTGTCTGCACATTTTTAATGGCCGCTCTGGGCTGATACTGTTGAAAAACTCCGCAATTGCACAAATTCGATCCAAAAATTGCCCCCACAGCGCCAGTAGGATTTTCAGCTGAGGGGGGTGTGGCCAAAATCTGAAGTTAACCGCCAGAGGGCGTGCCATGGACCATGATCGATGCTAGGAGTGGACTCTATCGAATAATCGCCTGTTCGCAGGAAATCCAAGATTCTGGGATTTTCGACTTTTCTCATTTGTGTTGTAAAAACATAAATGTAACTTTCTTTCCTGAATGGATTGAAAATCCTCGTGTCGGTGGTTCGATTCCGCCCCCGGGCACCACTTAAATATCCGGAATAGATTGCCTCATACAGTTGCCTAGCCTGATCTGACTGGTCCAAAGGCCCGCACTCTAACAAGAACCCAACCGGACTTGGGTGTAGGCACCGGTATGGTTTCCAGTTTCTAGACCTCGGGTCCCCCCGGCTCCCGAATTACGACCGCCTTCATGCTTCCAATACTGAGACCTCTATGAGGAAATGCGAAAGCCAGCCCTGGCAGGTGTTCTTGTCACTATGGACTTGAACGGGTCAATCGCCGCAGCCTCCATCAGTGATCGTTCTGCGGAACCAAGCCGACTTTCAGTTCGTTTGTGATTTTCGGATGAATTATTACTGTGCGATTGTTCCGCGTTTTTCGAAACACGCCTTCGACTTCCGCTCAAGAACGTAGCTACCCATCCGATCATGAATTGTGGCCAACGACCAGCTCCATGGCGCCGCCATGATTGCGCTTCCAGCGTGTCAATCAGCGGGTCAACGGACGCGGAGGCTTGCGGTCACTCACAAGCCGTAAGCCAAGATGGGCTGGGGGCGCGCCCACCGCGCAGCCTCCTCTTGCCGGATCGCGGGTCAGAGCAGACAGAACAGACACATGCAGGCCACCGGCGAAGAAAGCGGCACACCGCGTGCTTGGGACGTCCGCGTCATAACAATCTGCCGTCCACTCCCATACAGGACCGTCAAGATCAGCGATGCCTTCCGGAGATACCGTAAAACTCCCACTGGGTTTCAATGCGCGAGGGTAGTCGAGGTCGGTCGAGTAGGCCGACGCCCAGGACAGGGCGGGATCTGTAAAAATCGGGTCCGGTTCTTCCGGTAAAATACTGGCGGCAAGCCCGGACCACTCCGCCATTGTTGGCAGGCGCATCGGGTGACCTGAAGTCTCGTTGATCCAACTGACATAAGCCTGTGCGTCCAGCCAATTCAAACCTGTGGCTGGAGTGTTGGCAGGATCAAATCCAGGTCGGGCCTTGATCGGAACGACACATGCGCCGTCTTCTACGCATCTGTTCCACTCACGTATCGTGACTTCGTAACGTGCAACGTAGATTGGCCCCTTGGGTCCTTGCCATGCGCTCTCGGAAAACTCGGGCAATAAAGTTATATCTTGTTTGGGGCCATCATTATTCCAGACGGCCCCGACGCTTGCGGCCATGAGTATCGCAGCAAGAATTGCGGATACACTACGTGCTCTCATGACCAGCCCTCCTTCAGGTCGAAATTGGACCGGGTTCTTTGAGTTGCGCCATCAGGTCGTTGTCCCATTGGCCCTCCACCACGAAGTGACCTGTCGCTCCAAGCAGCACGGCTTCGATCAGGTTGTGGGTCACATAGGCGTAAACCCCGGGCTGTTTGAATGTGTACATCGCCGCCCCGGCTGCGCCGCCGCGAATGAACCAGGTCTCAAATCCAGTCATCGGAGCGTCCGAGAAACTGCCACCTTCCCAAAGGAAATCAGCGTGGCCGCCGATAAGGTGCGGACGGGAATCCCGATTGGCTTGCGTGTGAACCATCAATACGGTTTCACCAACCTTTGCCTTTAGTGCACCTTCCCCCGTCAGAGCGCCCACAGCCCCATTGAACACGACGTGTGTCGGAACAAGGCCCCTCATTGCTGCGAGACTATCCGAGTAATCGCCACCTGCGAACTCGTATGTCTTGTAGTTGCCGTCATCATCCATCGGCAGATAGTAATCCTGCTCGCCAATGTAGACGACTTTGTCATAGCTGAGAGGGTTCCCTTCGCCGTCCTTTAACCCGTCACGAGGCAGAACCATCACTGCGCCATTCATACCGTGGCAAATGTGATAAGGGATCATCTCTCCACCGGGTGCGCAGTGATACACGAACGTGCCGGGCTTCGTGGCTTTCCACCGCAGCACGACTTCTTCGCCAGGATAGACATGGGTCAGACCACCGCCGCCAAGCGCACCTGTCGAGGCGTGAAAGTCCACGTTGTGTTCCATGACGCTTGTCGGAGGGTTCACCAGTGTGACTTCAACGTAGTCGCCCTCGTGGCAGACGATCATCGGGCCCGGCACCGAACCACCATAGGTTAGCGCCCAGACTTCCGCGCCTGTGTCCTCGTCGACGACCATGAGCTTTTCTTCGATCTCAAGACGCACCTCAACTACGCGTGGACCAGTGCTGGCAACCTGTTCGTGAGCCGGCACGAATGGTGGCGCGACAAGCTCTTGGGTGACGCGAGGCAAGTGACTGAGATCAACTTCGGGCGCGTCGACGGTCACGCTGTCTGCAACTGGCAAGAGCGCCTTACTGCGTCCAAGAACTTTGTGAGCGTGGCGATACTTGGCCTGTGTAGGGGTCGCAGTTGCTCCTACCACAGAGGCGGCGCCGGCAAGGCCCGCATACTTCAGAATGTCCCGACGGCTTGGAAGCGGCAGAGGTGATTTGAACTTATTGGTCATATTCTATCCTTTCTCGATCGAAGTTGGAGCTATTGTGCGCTTGCAATGGCTGCTTCCAGCCGGTCTTTCGCCCGGCGGGGTAGTCGCCCTTCCAGGAAGTCTTCGGGAACGTCCGCGTCCCCAACTTCAACGGCCATCACCATTCCCATGGCGAAATGCGGCTTGCATTGAATCGCGTACCAACCTTCAACTTCAAAGGTCACTTCGATCTCTTCGTTGATCTTGCCTTTGAACTCCCCGGAGCCTTCCGGAGAACGATCCTTGATTGACTCGGCGTTGTGGCCGCGATCTGCGGCGACAAACTTCAGCGTGTCGCCCGGCATGAGCTTTACATAGGCGGGCTCAAACACCATCGGTGATCCGTCCGAGCCCTTGTTTAGCATCTGAATCTCAAATGTTTCGGCCATAGCCGAGCTCGCCATCATGACGGCGAGACCAGTGGCCACTACTAACTTGGGGAACATTTCGTGCAGTCCTTTTTGTGGTTGTGTCCGCAGAATATCGAACTTGAAATCGTCGAACGTTGCGCTTGCACAACGTTCGAGGCGATTTCTGACCGTAGATCTTAAGCATGGACCCGCAGGAAGCCGACATGCGCAAAACCAGAGTGAATTTAGATGAGCTGCACGTGGCCACGATCATGCGCCAGTGGCCGGATACGATTCCCGTATTCCTGGAATTCAAGATGCTTTGCGTGGGCTGTCCGTTTGCCAGTTTTCACACTCTGGCAAGCGCATGCGACCTTCATCCGGTCAAAAGATCACGCGTCTCAAGTCGTTTGGAAGAAACGATTACCGATGCTGCGCCGCCGCGCGCTCCATCAAAAGATGCGGCTGACTAACAACAATCTTCTTTCGTCGGCTGATAACGATACCTTCGCTCTCCCAAGCGCTTAGGAGTCGGCTGACTGTGTGTAACGTGGTTCCGGTCATCTCCGAGACATCCCGGCGGGTTATTGGAAAATCAATCTCGATACCGTGTTCCGTGGCCTTACCAGCCTGATTTACAAGTCGCAAAAGCGCATTCGCGATACGTTGCTCAACATGGAGTGTCGCCATTTCAACGATCCGATCGTTCATCTCACCGACGCGAAGCCCGACTGTTCGGTAGGTTTCCGTAAGAAAACCCGGATAGTCCCGGCCAAATGTCTCCCATAGAGATGTGGGCCAGCTCAGGGCAAGGCAATCTCTCGCCGCCTCCGCTGTGGCTGGATAGCTGTTGCGGGAAAGAGCTTTGGCAATTCCGAAAAGCTGCCCTGCAGCTATGTGCAATGCGACGATCTGTTCTCCGTGTTCGGTGATCCGAACGACCCGGACGTAGCCGTCAAGGAGAAGGAAAAATCTATCGGCGTCGTGGCCTTCAAAGAAGAGCGCCCCTCCGGAAGCGACTGCCACGCGCGAGGACTGTTCGAGTATCGCGCCGATGTCCTCAAGCGATAAAGAGCCGAATGGCGGGAGGTCAGATATCAAGCTGGGATCTAACCCATGCTTGTGCATTGTATTCGGGATTCCGTGCATTGCGTCGAGTGTGTCTCAAATTTTGACGGATAGCTAGCGTGACCGGTTCCCAAGCTATCGATTGTTCGAGGGACTCTGAAGTCGGTGCAGTAGAATGGCAAGCTGCGGTCGAAATAAATGATCGCTTTGGGCTCAATGCAGTCATTCACTGCAGCGAACACTAATGTCCGCTTTGCAGACTAAGCGGCCACTAGCGCAGTTAACCCATCATGCTTTTTTTAGGCTTTGCACCTCACCGGAGTCGGGCGC
>NZ_FXXQ01000013.1 GCF_900184815.1 Boseongicola aestuarii
GGCACAGATCGTCATCAATCATTGGCTTAAGCAGTACAACCACACACGTCCGCACCAGGCTCTGAACATGCGACCACCAGTGCCAGAAACTCTAATCAGAAATGGCACAGAACTTGGGGGCTAGACACTCATCCTGCACCAACGCCCACTCACAAACCGCTAGCAGGTCTCATCTGGTTCCTCCGTAGGCAAGTAGACGATTAATCTACTGAGCTAATTGTGCTGTTCCTGCGTTTTTGACGCCGCCTCATTTGGTATGTTTCACTTGGCGCTTTTGCTCCTTAAGTAGAAATCTGAGTATCCCTCATAGATCGTTCCAGTTGTTCCAGTTGGGGATTCATCAATTGAATCTCCGAGAGCGCGGCTTTCCAATGATCTTGGTTGTCCGTTGAATTCGTGATCTGAGCTAACTCTTTATCAAGCACATTGGCGGACCTCGCTACTCTTCTCAGTAAGGCATTTTCGAGGCCCAGCGGTGATTTAGTCCGAAGGCAATCAATAGTCTCATTTAATTTTGCAAGATCTTGCCTCCTCTTTGGAAAACGAGGTCAGTTCAGTTGGCGAGCTTGTTGACCATTGGGTGTAGCATGCGGATGTCTGATTGATGACAATCCCGGTCGCGATTGACGGCCACCCCATGCTCAATTAATCCGCAATCCGCGTTCGTTCTGCCACAAAAACCGGCATACTGCTGCGATGCAGCACGAATTAGACTATCATTGATGGTGACTCCCCTCTGACCGTTTCAGCATTTGGCGAGACACTAACAAGGGGGTCACACAATGAAACGATCACTACTACTGGCGGGTGCTTGCGCCATCACAGCCGCACCTGCCTTTGCGCAGGATTGCCCGATCAAGGTGGGTGTTTTGCACTCGTTGTCCGGCACGATGGCAATCTCGGAAACGACACTGAAAGACACGGTTGAAATGCTGGTCGACCAGCAAAACGCAAAGGGCGGTCTGCTTGGCTGCGAACTTGAGGCAGTTGTCGTCGATCCGGCTTCGGACTGGCCTTTGTTTGCCGAAAAGGCGCGCGAATTGCTGACGGTCGAAGATGTCGACGTGATTTTCGGGTCATGGACCAGCGTGAGCCGCAAGTCCGCGCTTCCGGTTCTGGAAGAACTGAACGGTTTGATGTTCTATCCGGTGCAGTATGAGGGCGAGGAGTCGTCCAAGAACGTGTTCTACACCGGCGCGGCTCCGAACCAGCAGGCCATCCCTGCGGTCGATTATTTCCTTGAAGAACTGGGCGTTGAGCGGTTCGCGCTGCTTGGGACAGACTATGTTTATCCGCGCACCACGAACAACATTCTTGAGGCGTATCTGAAGTCCAAAGGTATCGAGGAAGAAGATATTTTTGTGAACTACACGCCGTTTGGTCATTCCGACTGGGCGACGATTGTAGGTGATGTTGTCGAGATGAGCGAAGATGGCCGTCAGGTTGGCGTGATTTCGACGATCAACGGTGACGCGAACATCGGTTTCTACAAGGAGTTGGCGGCGGCCGAGATTTCGGCGGACGACATTCCTGTGGTGGCTTTCTCGGTTGGCGAGGAAGAACTGTCGGGTTTGGATACGACAAACCTTGTCGGGCATCTGGCCGCTTGGAACTACTTCCAGTCGGCTGACACGGACGTGAACGCCGAATTCGTCGCCGCCTGGAAAGAGCGGATGGGCGAAGATCGTGTGACGAACGACCCTATGGAAGCCCATTATATCGGCTTCAACATGTGGGCGAATGCGGTCACGCAAGCCGGCACGGCGGATGTCGATGCTGTGCGTGAAGCGATGTACGGGCAGGAGTTTCCGAACCTGACCGGCGGCATGGCTGTGATGTTGCCAAACCACCATCTGGCGAAGCCTGTGTTGATCGGTGAGATCACGGCGGACGGCCAGTTCGATATCGTGAGCCAGACTTCGGAAGTGCCGGGCGATGCATGGACAGACCACCTGCCAGCCAGCGCAAAGCTGATGTCTGACTGGCCGGGCAAAGGCTGCGGCATGTGGGACACCGAGACGGAAAGCTGCGTTCAGATCCAGTCCAACTACTGATCTGACGTAACGACCGGCCGGCCCGAGACCTCCCTCTCGGGCCGGCGTTTTTCACTCTGGTGGGCCACCTAAAATGCGCATTCTCAGTTTGCTTGCGATCCTTTTGAGCTTTTCTTTTCAGGCACATGCACAAGAAGGGCCGATGCAGACCCTTCTTCAGACCTATGCGGAAGACATTGCGAAGCCATCACGCCAAACGATCCAGCCGGTGCTGGATGAACTGGCCGCCTCAGGCCTGCCTGCAATGACGGGCTTTCTGGAAGCCTGGTCCGACAAGGGCGTGGTGCAGCGCGATGAAGACGGGCAGTTTTTCTATGGCGTGCGCGAGGGTGACATATATCGGCTGAGGTCGTTGGAAGACGGATCGGACGCAGGCGAGGTCGGTCGGCGAGAAGCGAGCGAGTTGAAGCCAAACTCGGGCGTGCGAAAACTGATCGCGACGACACTGGTGCAGTTTCAATTGAATGATCCCGATCCCGAGCGGCGTCTGGCAGCGCTTGATGCGTTGACACGCAATCCGACGCCCGAGCTTCTTGCGCCATTGCGCGCCTCGATCGAGGGTGAAGAGGTCGCGAGTATCCGCAACCGCAAGGAGGCGCTGGATCGTCTGATTTCGATCCGGTTCGGGACGAACACCGAGACGCGGGTTGATGCAATCAACTGGATGTCCACGCAGGTTTCGCTTGAGGCGCGGGCGGCACTAAATTCGGTTCTGGTGACGCGTACGGTTGTCGGTGTTCCGCCGGAAGGCGCAAACATCGCGAGGACTTTGGCCGTCGGGCGCGATTTGACGGAAGAACGCGCCTTGGAGCGTTTGGCGCAAGAGGGGATTGTCCCTGATCTGGTGGAGCGCACCGAGCGCGATGCCGCTTTGATTGCGGCGATTTCCGACGGGTCTGTGGCCGGGGTTCCGGTGGCCGATCTGAACACGGAAGAGGCGCGCTGGGCGACTTACGAACGGCTGGTAGTGGCAGGCGTTGCGCCTGCGCGCCCCGATGTCGGGGCAGTTGCGGACTTGATCGCGGCCAACCCAATTGTCGAGATTTACGAAGAAGCTGACCCTGCGGTCGTCGAGGCCGCCTTGGCGGCGCTGGACTTCGTCGAGGCGCGCGTGGCGCGGGCGGAAGCGGTTGATCTGGGGCTGGATGCGATGTCGCTGGCGTCGATCTATTTTCTGGCCGCCATCGGTCTGGCGATCACTTTTGGGGTGATGGGCGTGATCAACATGGCGCATGGCGAGTTCATCATGATTGGCGCTTACACAGGCTATGTCGTGCAGCAGTTCGTACCGGATTACACGGTGTCCTTGATCATTGCTCTGCCGCTGGCGTTTGTGGTCGCGGCGGCAGCGGGTGTGGCTTTGGAGCGGTTGGTGATCCGGCATCTGGCGCATCGCCCGCTGGAAACGCTTCTTGCGACGTTCGGGATTTCCGTCGCGTTGCAACAATTGTTCAAGAACATCTTTGGCACGCAAGCCGTGCCGTTGACCTCGCCGGATTGGCTGGCGGGAGCCTGGGTGCTGAACGATGTGGTCGGGATCAGCTATATCCGGATCGCGATCTTTGTGATGGCGCTGCTGTTCTTGGGACTGTTGGTTTATATCCTGCGCCGCACGCGGCTTGGGCTGGAAGTGCGGGCCGTGACGCAGAATCCCGGTATGGCCGCAAGCCTTGGGATTGACCCGGATCGGGTCGGCATGGCGACCTTCGCGCTTGGATCGGGCATTGCGGGTGTTGCGGGCGTGGCGATTGGATTGTTCGCGCAAGTGACGTCTGAAATGGGCACGGGCTATATCGTGCAGAGCTTTATGACGGTTGTCGTGGGCGGTGTCGGGTCGGTCTTCGGCACGCTGGCGGGGGCTGGGCTGATTGGCGGGTTGCAGAAGGGAATTGAGTGGTTGAACCCTTCAAATACGCTGGCCGCACAAACCTATATGATCTTGTTTATTATCCTCTTTATCCAGTTCCGACCCCGCGGGATCGTGGCGCAAAAAGGCAGGTTTGTGCAATGACCGCGACGGCGACGAACATGCGTGTAGGCGCCAACAAGGCGGCGGCCAAGCCTCGGGCCTTGATCATGCGCACCGATGTGCTGGTGTTTCTGGCGTTCTTGGCGCTGGTCACAGTCGGGGCGACGGTTCTGGCGCAGGCGGGACTTGTGTCGGTGTCGTTTGTGAAGCTTCTGGGCAAGACGCTTTGTTTGTGTTTGGCGGCTTTGGCGATGGATTTGGTCTGGGGATACACCGGGATTTTGTCGCTGGGGCATTTCGCATTCTTCGGAATCGGCGGATATGCGATTGGCATGTGGTTGATGTGGGACCGCACCGAGTTGATCGTGATGGACACGCTGTTGCGGGCTGAATTGCCGCCGACGGCGCTGGAGATCGAAGAGGCGATTGGCACGCAGATTTTCGGCGTTGTGGGCTCGTCAGATATTCCTTGGCTCTGGACGTTTGCGGGGTCTTTGCCGTTGCAACTGGCATTTGCAGTACTGGTGCCGGGGTTGATTGCGCTAGTCTTTGGATGGCTTGCGTTTCGCAGCCGGGTGGCGGGGGTTTACCTGTCGATCCTGACGCAGGCCGGGACATTGGCGTTGTCGCTTTGGCTGTTTCAGAATGACAGCGGTTTGCGGGGGAACAACGGGCTTTCGGGTTTGCAGAACCTGCCGGGGCTGGATGATGTGCCGCAGTCGGTGGTGTCGCTTTGGTTCTTGTGGGCCTCGGCTTTTGCGCTGGGGCTTGGGTATATTCTGGCGGTCTGGACGGTGTCGGGGCGGTTTGGGTCTGTGCTGCGCGGTATTCGCGATGACGAAGCGCGGGTGCGGTTTTTGGGGTATGAGGTCGAGCATTACAAGCTGGCGATCTTCACCGGCACGGCGATGGCCTGTGGCATTGGCGGCGCACTGTATTATCCGCAGGCCGGGATCGTGAATCCGACTGAGATTGCGCCGATTGCTTCGATTTATCTGGCCGTTTGGGTCGCGATTGGCGGGCGGGGTCGGCTTTACGGGGCGGTGATCGGGGCAGCTGTGGTCAGCCTGTTGTCAAGCTGGTTCACGGGCGGTGGGGCGCCGGATATTGATCTGGGGTTCTATGTGATCAAATGGACCGACTGGTGGCTTGTGCTTTTGGGGTCGAGTTTCGTTCTGGTGACGTTGTTTGCGCCGAAGGGTCTGGGAGGGTTCGTCGATTTGTGGACGAACCGGCGCTCGACCCGGCGGGATGATCTGGGGCCGGATCAGGGCAGTCTGCGGGCTGAGGAGGAGACACCATGAGCGCGCTTCTGGAAGTTTCGGGCGTGTCCAAGAGCTTTGACGGGTTCAAGGCGATCGACAATCTGTCGTTTTCGATCGGCGAGCCGGAGTTGCGGGCGATTATTGGGCCGAACGGGGCGGGAAAGACCACGTTCATGGACCTTGTGACTGGAAAGACGCGGCCCGATAGTGGGACGATCCGCTACGGCAGTGCTTCCCAGGATTTGACGAAGATGTCCGAAGCCAGGATTGCGCGGGCCGGAATCGGGCGGAAATTTCAGAAACCCACTGTGTTCGATGACCAGACGGTGACCGAGAACCTGACGATGGCGCTGAAGTCTCCGCGCTCGCCGTTTACGGTGTTGATGCGGCGTCCGTCTTTGGTAGAGCGTGCGGCAGAGGTGGCGGATCAGGTTGGTTTGCGCGGCGACATGGGAAGGCGCGCCGGAACGCTGTCGCATGGGCAAAAGCAGTGGCTGGAGATTGGCATGTTGCTGGCGCAGGAGCCGCGATTGTTGCTGGTTGACGAACCGGCGGCTGGCATGACGGCTGCCGAGCGGGAGCGCACGACGGCGATGCTGGTCGAGGCGGCGAAGTCGCGGGCTGTGGTGGTGATCGAACATGACATGGAGTTCGTGCGGCGGCTAAAATGTCGTGTGAGCGTGCTACATGAAGGGCGGGTTCTGGCGGAAGGGTCGCTGGATCATGTTTGCGCCGATCCGCGTGTGATTGACGTCTATCTGGGGCGGCAGGAGGCGGTAGATGCTTGAGGCGAAGAACGTCGATCTGCACTACGGCGGCAGTCAGATTTTGCACAGTGTCAATCTGGTGGCCGAGCCGGGACGCGTGACTTGCGTCATGGGGTTGAACGGAACCGGGAAGACCTCGCTTTTGAAGGCGATTGCGGGGCGGCATCCGGCGGATGGCGAGATCTCGCTGGAAGGTGCCTCAATGCCGAAAGGGGCGCGGGATCGCGCGCGGGCGGGGATTGCCTATGTGCCGCAGGGGCGTGAGATTTTCGCTCAGCTAACGGTGGCTGAGAACCTTGAGACGGCGTTTGCCTGCCTGCCAAGCGATGAGCGGCGGGTTTTGCCGGAGATTTTCGAGTTGTTTCCGGTGCTGGCCGAGATGGCGGGGCGTCGGGGCGGGGATTTGTCCGGCGGGCAACAGCAGCAGCTGGCGATTGCGCGGGCCTTGGTGACCAAGCCAAAGGTTTTGCTTTTGGATGAGCCGACGGAGGGTATTCAGCCGAACATCATTGCGCAAATCGGCCGGGTGATCGCGGGATTGCGCGACAAAGGGACGATGGCGATTGTTCTGGTCGAGCAACGCTTTGATTTCGCATGGGATTTGGCGGATCGGATCGTTGTCTTGAGGCGTGGTACGGTGTTGCGTGATGAAGAGCGCAAGACCGCGTCGCGCGAGGCGGTTCTTGCGGACGTGTCAGTCTGAGGGAGGTCTGTGGGCAGCTTTGGCGCTGCCCACAGTTTTTGGCTTAAGCGACCAGATCGAAGCGGTCGGCATTCATGACTTTTGTCCATGCCGCTACGAAGTCGCGCACAAACTTTTCGCCGTTGTCGTCCTGAGCGTAGACCTCGGCGTAGGCGCGCAGGATCGAGTTTGAGCCGAACACGAGGTCCGCGCTTGTGGCAGTCCATTTGGTTGTGTCAGTGGCCCGGTCGCGGATCTCGTAGGTGCCGTCGTCGAGGGGCTCCCATTTGTAGGCCATGTCGGTCAGGTTGACGAAGAAGTCGTTCGTCAGCTGGCTTTCGCGATCGGTGAACACACCGTGCTTGGTGTTGCCGTGGTTTACGCCGAGAACGCGCATACCGCCGATGAGGACCGTCATTTCCGCCGCTGTCAGGCCCAGGAGCTGAGCCTTGTCGAGCATCAGTTCTTCCGGCGCGACAGCATAGCGTTCCTTTTGCCAGTTGCGGAAACCGCAGGCGAGGGGTTCGAGGACGTCGAAGCTTTCGGCGTCGGTGTGGGCTTCGGTTGCGTCTCCGCGACCGGGTGCGAAGGGCACCGTAACCGAATGTCCAGCGGCTTTGATGCTCTGCTCAAGTCCGACGACACCGGCCAGTACGATCACGTCCGCGAGAGAGGCACCTGTTTCGGAAGCGATGGGCTCGAGGATGCCGAGGACTTTGGCCAGACGCTCAGGCTCGTTTGCGACCCAGTCCTTTTGCGGGGCAAGGCGAATGCGGGCTCCGTTGGCACCGCCACGCTTGTCCGAACCGCGGAAAGTGCGCGCGCTGTCCCAAGCCGTTGCGATCATTTCGGCGGCGGACAGGCCGCTTGAGGCGATCTTGGCCTTGACGGCGTCCATATCGTAATCGGTTGCGCCTGCCGGGATCGGGTCTTGCCAGATCAGGTCTTCGGCGGGCACGTCGGGGCCGTAGTAGTTGGCCTTTGGTCCCATGTCGCGGTGGGTCAGTTTGAACCAGGCGCGTCCGAAGGTGTCGGCGAAATACTCGGGGTCTGCACGGAATTTCTGGCAGATCTCGTTGTAGATCGGGTCGACTTTCATGGCCATATCGGCGTCGGTCATCATTGGCATGCGGCGCGCGGACGGGTCGGTCGCATCGACCGGCATTTCGTCATCGGGCATGTTGATCGGCTTCCACTGGTTTGCACCGGCAGGGGATTTGGTCAGTTCCCATTCGTAGCCGAAGAGATAGTCAAAATAGCCCATGTCCCACTGGGTCGGGTGTTTGGTCCAAGCCCCTTCGATGCCGGAGGTGAAGGCGTTGGTGGCCTTGCCTTTGTGGCCGGGGTTTGCCCAGCCGAAGCCCTGGGTATGGACCGGACAGCCTTCTGGTTCGGCTCCGATGTGGGCATGGTCGCCGCCGCCGTGGGCTTTGCCAACGGTGTGGCCGCCGCAGGTCAGGGCGGCGGTTTCTTCGTCGTTCATCGCCATGCGGGCGAAAGTTTCACGTACGTGGAGAGCTGTGCGGGCCGGATCGGGGTTGCCGTTGACGCCTTCGGGGTTGACGTAGATGAGGCCCATGTGGACCGCCGCCAGCGGGTTATACATGGTGTTTGGTTCGTCGAGGTCGGCGTATCGGTTCTCGGACGGTGCGAGCCACTCGTTTTCAGCCCCCCAGTTCACGTCGGTTTCCGAACCCCAGATGTCTTCGCGGCCAAAGCCGAAGCCGAAAGTTTTAAGGCCCATGGATTCGTAGGCCATGTTGCCGGCGAGGATGATGAGGTCGGCCCAGCTAAGGGCGTTGCCGTATTTCTTTTTGACCGGCCAGAGGAGGCGACGTGCCTTGTCGAGACTGGCGTTGTCGGGCCAAGAATTCAGGGGCGCAAAGCGGATGTTGCCCGAGCCCGCGCCGCCGCGTCCGTCGCCCATGCGATACGAACCGGCAGAATGCCACGCAAGGCGGATCATCAGACCACCGTAATGACCCCAGTCTGCAGGCCACCAATCCTGGCTGTCGATCATCGCGGCTTTGACGTCGTTTTTTACGGCCTCATAGTCGAGACCTTTGACGGCTTCGCGGTGGTTATAGTCGGGGTCCATTGGGTTTGTGCGGGCGCCGTGCTGGTGGAGGATGTCCAGATTGAGCGCACGGGGCCACCATTTTGTGACCGGGTTGCCAAGCTCGGTATTGCCGCCGTGCATTACGGGGCAGCCGCCCGTCGAATCAACGTTGTTGCCGTCCATGATATTCTCCCTTGAATTCAGGTGTTTAGGGCAGGATGCCCTATTTGGAACCATTCTAACAAAGCTATTATATTAACTCCAATTGGATATATTTTGATTTATGATAAGTTGAACTTATGATTGGCTTGACCCTCAGACAGCTGAGATACTTTGAAGCGCTTGCACGGCACCTTCATTTTGGGCGCGCGGCAGAGTCCTGTTCGATTTCGCAGCCCGCTTTGTCATTGCAGATCAAAGAGTTGGAGGCGATGTTCCACACGCCTTTGGTCGAGCGAGGAGCGCGGCAGTTGCGGCTGACAGCGATCGGTGAACGCCTGGCAGAAAAGGCGCGCAAGATCTTGCTGTCGGTCGAGGAACTGGACGATCTGGTGCGGGCCTCGCAGGATTTGCTGGCAGGGCGGTTGCGCATCGGGATCATTCCGACGGTCGCGCCGTATTTGCTGCCGTCGATTATTTCGACGCTGACTGACCGCTTTCCCGACCTGGATCTCGAATTGCGCGAGGCGGTCACGCGGTCCTTGATCGGGGATCTGAAGGATGGTCGTTTGGATGTGGCCGTCGTGGCCTTGCCTGTGTCCGAGCCGTCACTGACCGAGTTTTCGCTGTTCGAGGAGGAATTCGTTCTGGTGCGTCCCGCAGAGGATGCGGGCAAGGCGGTTCCATCTGGCAAGGCGTTGCAGACGATGCGGTTGTTGCTTTTGGAAGAAGGGCATTGTTTTCGTGATCAGGCCTTGTCGTTTTGCGAATTCGAACGCAGTCAGCCGGGTCGGTTGATGGAGGGAAGTTCGCTGTCGACGCTGGTGCAGATGGTGGGCGCGGGTATGGGCGTCACCCTTATTCCCGAGATGGCAATGGCGCTTGAAGTGCAGTCGGCGAAAGTGTCGACTGACCGGTTCCCGGCTCCGCGTCCGTCGCGCCGGATCGGGATGGTCTGGCGGACGACGAATCCACTGTTTGACCAGCTTTTGCAGATCGGAGCTATTTTGCGGTCGATGCGGTAGCCGCCGTGCATTGGTTTTGGCGTTTGATGAAGGTTGCGAAACAGTCCGAGTAATTGTTCACGGATTGTCAGTAATTACCCGCGCCAAGCCCTTTTGTTGCCACATTCACTTAATAGTTCCATGCTTAAGATGAAAAAACGGCCCGTGGCATGAAACTCATTATACAAATTCCCTGTTTCAACGAAGAAAAAACCTTGCCGGAGACGCTTGCGGATTTGCCGCGAGAGGTGCCGGGGTTCGATACGGTCGAATGGCTGATCATCGACGATGGCTCGACCGACCGTACGGTCGAGGTCGCGCGAGAGGCGGGGGTCGATCACATCATCCAACAGCCCCACAATCAGGGGCTTGCGACCGCGTTTTTGACCGGAATGGAAGCGGCGTTGCACGCAGGCGCGGATGTGATCGTGAACACGGACGGCGATAATCAGTATAACGCGGCGGGAATTCCCGCACTGTGTGCGCCGATTCTCGAGAAACGCGCGCAAATCGTTGTCGGCGCGCGCCCGATTGCCAGTATCGAGCATTTCTCACCGGTGAAACGTGCGCTGCAGCATCTTGGCAGTTGGGTGGTGCGCAAGGCCAGCGGGACCGATATCGATGACGCGCCAAGCGGGTTTCGCGCCATCCACCGCGATACCGCCAGCAAGCTTTATGTCTTTGATCGCTATACCTATACGCTGGAGACGATCATTCAGGCGGGGCGGATGGGCATCCCGATTGTGTCGGTGCCGATCGAGATCAACGATCCGACGCGGGAGTCGCGGCTTTTTCGCTCGATCCCGCAATATGTTTTCCGCTCAGCCAAGACGATTTTGCGGATCGCAGTTCTTTATAAGCCGCTACGCTTCTTTTCCTATCTGTCAGCGCTTGTGATGTTGCCGGGCCTTATCGCCTTTCTGCGGTTTCTGTATTTTTACGCCATCGGAGAGGGCGACGGTAACGTGCAGTCGCTGATTATCGGTTCGACGCTGATCGGGGCCGGGACGCTGTTCTTCGTGGCGGGACTTTTGGCGGATCTCGTGGCGGCGAACCGGATGCTGTCGGCCGATATTCGCGGCCGTCTATTGCGCGCCGAGTTGAAGAACGCGGCTTTGGAAAAGTGATAACAGCACGCCGTTACGATTGGACTCTGACGTGACCCCCACACAAACCCGAACAATTCTGTTGTATGGACTGAGCCTCGTGCTTCTGGCGATGCCGTTCTTTGCTTCGACCGGTTTTTTCATCATCGATGAAGTGGTTTATGTTCTGTCGGTGCAGGCGTTTCATGCAGGTCAGGATCTTTTCGTCGATAACGGTTATCTCGGCCATCCTTCCGAGGATGCGGCGATGCTGGGTTTGCTGGTGCCGACAGAGAACGGGTTGGCACCGCAGTATCCGGCAGGGCTTGCGGTACTGGGGTCGGTATTTTTCGAGGTTCTGGGCGCGCGGGGGCTTTTGCTGATCAATGCGCTGGCGGCGGTGGGAACATTGTTTGTTACTCACATGCTGGCGCTGCGGTTTTTTCAGAGCGTTGCGGTGGCCAATCTGGCGGTCGCGCTTTGGGCAGTTTTCAGTTTCATGCCCGAGTACGCGGTCGGCTTCTGGCCGCATATGGTCAGCATCTTTTCGGTGCTGTCAGCGTTCTATCTGTTCCTGCGTGCGATTGATGAGGAACGCCCGTTTTTGTGGGCAGCGGCGTCAGGGCTGGTGCTGGGGGCGGGGTTGTTGTTCCGCGTCGATGGGATCCTGCTGTTGAGCACGATTGCCTTGGTGACGGTGCTTTATGCACAGAAGCCTCTGGTGGTGTTTGCCGGAGGGTTGGTCGGATTGGCGCCGGTTTTTGCCGTCATGGCGTGGATCAATTCGCTCAAGTTCGGGACCCTCAATCCGATTTCCTATGGGCATACCGCCGGAAGCGCGGTCGATCCGGTGAAGTATATCTCATTTGCTGTGATTGCCGGTCTTGCGACGCTTGGGATCTGGGCGATACGGGTGCGCGGCACTGTTCCGGAGGCTGTAATGCGCGCCCCGAAAAGCGTGGCGTTTGTGATGGTACTTGCGGTTGCGGCATTGGTGATGCTGGTGCCGCAACTGGAGCGGGTGGCGCGGATCATAGTGCATGGTGTATATGTTTTGGTGATCGACGCGCGCTGGATCAACGATCCGCGCCCAGGTGCGTGGACTGGCGCGGACAACACGATGTTTCTTTGGGGTATGACCAAGAAAGCTTTGGGGCAAAGCCTGCCCTGGCTTGGTGTGTTAGTGGCGCTGTTCATTCTGCCAACTGCAAAGCGTCGCAAGAGCATTGTGATCGTTGTGCTTTTTGTGGTCTTGTGGTCTTTGCCTTTCATTCTGCGCGTCTGGCACGGTGGGCTTGGGTCGAACATGCGATACTTTCTGCCTACTGTGCCGCTTTTGTCGGCGCTTTGTGCTTGGATTATCCTTGAGATTTTTGAACGGCTGGAAACGCCTGCGCGACCGCTTTTGGTTGGAGCGGCGATCACGTTGGCGGGGACGCAGACCTGGACGCTGTTCAGAGAGTCAGGGACGGCTGGTGTGCAGCAGGTTCTATCTACTTATGTTCTATACGCGGTTGTGATCCTGACCGGGATCGGGGTCTTGTTTGTGCGACTGCGCTTTTTGGCCGGCGTTGCGGTCGGACTTGGGCTGGCGATGTCGCTCGCCAACAGCTTGTTGGATCAAAGAGCGGCGCAGGCCCGGCGCGGAGCTACCTATGAAAGGGCTGAGGTCTTTGCGCAGATGGCAGGACCAATATTGGTTTACAGCGCGCCAGAGAGCGCGGTTCTTGCGAACAGAAAGACCGATTTGATTTCGTCAATCGTGCCGTTCGACCATGACTTTGCGGATCGCGATTTTGTGGCAAGCGCGCTTGCAGACGGTCGTCGCTCGTTTGTACCCGAGGTTGAGTATTTTCAGTTTTCTCCGTGGTTTGAGGCTTTGTCGCCTACACCGCAGGACGTGCCCGAGCGATTTCTTGAGATTGTGCAAAGGTGAGCGGCGCGGCTTCATCTGATGGCACGCCGTTGCGGGTCATGGTCTGGGGGACCTACGATCTTGGCAAGCCGCGGACGCGATTGATGGTGCAGGCGCTTCGTCACAGCGGGGCCGAGATTAACGAGATCCATGCCCCTGTTTGGGAAGGGGCCGAGGACAAGTCGGTGATGCACAGATCCGATGCTTTGAGGCGGGGATTGAGATGGGCTTTGGCTTATCCTTGGCTGGTTTGGCGGTTTGCACGTGCGCCAAGGCCGGATGTGGTTGTGGTCGGGTATCTGGGGCATCTGGATGTCTTGATCTTATGGTTTTTTGCAAGACTGCGCCGCGTGCCAGTGGTCTGGGACGCGTTCCTGTCGCTCTACGACACGGTTGTGATGGATCGGCGGATGGTTTCCTCGAGCCATCCCTTGGCCTTCGCGCTGAAAGCCTGGGAATGGCTGGCTTGCAGGGCTGCGACAAAGGTTGTGGTAGATACCGAGGCACAGGGCGCGTTCTTTCGCGACTTTTATGCATTAGGGCAAAACAAGGTGGCGTCGGTGTTCGTAGGGGCTGAGGCGTCGGTCTTTCCCCCGGCAACGACGCGCAATGAGAACGATCGTCGGCGCGTTGTGTTCTATGGTCAATTCATTCCGCTGCATGGGATCGCGACGATTGTCGAGGCAGCGCGTCTTTCGGGGTCACGTCCGCTGGACTGGCTGATCATCGGCATGGGCCAGCAGGCCGATGTTATCCGCGAGATGCTGGAGGCGGATGCGCCTGCATCGCTGAGCTGGACGCCTTGGGTGCCCTATGGCGAACTGGTGAAACATATCGCTTCTGCAGATGTCTGTCTTGGTGTCTTCGGCGCTAGCGAAAAGGCTGGGCGTGTGATCCCGAACAAGGTATTTCAGGTGGTGTCGGCAGGCCGGCCATTGGTGACACGCGACGGGCCAGGGATGCGCGAACTGGTGGGCGAGGGCGCAGAAGGTATCAGGCTGGTTCCGCCGGCTGATCCTGCTGCCCTTCTGGCCGCGGTTGAAGATTTGATCGCAGAAGGTTCGGGGGCGAGGGATTTGCACGGCGATCTCAGATCGCGCTTTTCGATAGAGGCTTTGGCGGAACGGTGGAAAGATATATTGATGGAGGTTGTTCTCTAGAAAGTCAGACTAGAAATGAATAACCAACGCACAGATTTCGCGAAGTTTTCTTACTTCGTCCTCGGTTAAGTGATTGCTGAGATGAACTACAAAGTGAAGTCACTGCCTCTGCAATTGAGCAAGCTTTCTTCGAGCTCTATTCACACCTTCACTCGCTTTGCATGCGACGCCGTCCGCTCACGGATGTATTATTAGCTCCGTCATCACTTACGAGCAATTGTCAATCTTTGAATTTTGCGATTCTAAGGAGCGTAGTGGCTCGAAGAGAAAAGCCGCTCCATTCATTGCTGCAGGAAATACACCGATCGTAGGCACTATGCTTAATTCCTAAGTCCTTTGCGGCTCTTGGTCGATTAAGAACGGACAACACAATCAAACGTTTTCCTTGGAGGTCCAAGTCCGCTTGCTCAACTGTCAAACCCTTTGACTGCGAAGAAGGACTTTTCAGGTTTGTTCTCCCAGATTTCCATTTCGTCAACTTTGGAGGGACGGCGGTGCTTTGGGACAGAGCAACGCGCGAGGCATTAGGAAAGTAAACCTGACTCGGGTCGTGTCAAACGAGGCAAAACAAAACAAACCGTCTGGCCCAAGCACTCGGATAGACGGCGCGTCGCATCATAAAACTCTTTCGTTTGAGAAAACTCTGCTCGGCTAGTTGCGAGAACTCGAGTACGATTTCGCGGTCTTTGTCTGAAAGCGCATCACTAAAAGTATGGTGAAAGGCACCAGCTTGCCGCTGCAATTTGCCTAGTACAACAATTGTCTTGCCAATCGTCCCCCTTGGATCAGCTAAAAAGCGTTTGAACATAGACCATGGGTCCCAAGAAACCGCTCCAATCGCATTGGCATCATGTTGGCGGTATTTGATGAGAGGCTCGCGTACGGCCCGCACGGCGCCGAAATGCCCGGCTATCAATGCCAGCCACCAATCGTGAACATGCACATCATTTGGAACTGGCGTTGAGCGCTTTCTCAAATCTGCGTTTCCAAGCATGGCACAGCCTGTAACGACATTTTGCAGCAACAAGCTTGCCCGAGCGCGATCAAATGATGGCACCGGTTCTAAGTTAATGAACGTAATATGCGACTCTTCCCAAAATCGCTTACCAGTCGCGTTTAAATTCGCATCAACAATCTCAAGATCGCAGTGCACTAGGAGCGGTTTGTTCTCTCCTATTTTGGCTTCCATGTCTTGGATTTCGCTCAAAAGCCGCTCGATCTTGTTCTCAATCCAATAGTCGTCTTGATCGCAGCACGCAAAATAGGGCGCGTCAGAGCGTTCGATCAAACGCCCAAAACTTGCGGCAGGCCCCAAGCGGGATTCACCATCTTCTAGAACGACCAATTCGCGACCGACATCACTTGCCCATTGTCGTATCAATTCGACACTGCCATCCTCAGAGCCGTCATCGCGCATGAGCAAACGCCAATCCCTGTGGGTTTGAGCTTGTAATGAGGCAAGTTGCTCGGGCAAGTATTTGGCACCATTGTACGTTGCCAGAAGAATGTCGACTCGAGGCATCAGTTTGCACGCTTTGTCAGAAGAGGATCGACCTTACGGGATGGAGCGGTCTTATCGTTCATACGGCTGACATCTCCGCAAAATTCTAATATTAAAACCATTGTGTCGAAACTATTTGCCATATCATCAAGCGGTTTTTGGCCATGGAGCATAACCTCTTGGGTACCAAAGACGTCCGCGCAACGCCCTTTGCTTAGGTTTTTTAGTTGGTCCTGTGTTCACGTCTTCAAACCTGTTAGGACTTTGTTCGACTTGTTAAGGTATATCAACTCTTTGTTCAAAAAACATCTTACTGGCTGTTGAGCTAAGACACGCCGCGGGCTCGACAAACGGACTTGATGAAGTGGGTGATGTATCCGAGCCGAGTTGGTTTGAAAAAGAGCGCGTAGCTCGCTCTCGTCTTGCCCAAAAGCACCAGGTTGGATGGCGGTTGAAATTCGGATAGTTCCCGTCCAATAACCAAAGCGGCTTTGCTTGCTCTGCCGTTTCGCTCCATTTTTACCGCTGACCACATACGACAAGGAATAGTTGTTTGGACCGTTTTGAAAAAGACTTTCGCTACGACAATGAACGCAATGTTTGGTCTTTAAAAGCAAGGACAGATGTTTTCACCTATTCGGATGGCGACAATAACGAAAATTATTTGCTTTCGGTCATGCGCAACGCTGCCAGTTGCGAAGTCATGTCAAATGATTTGACGCGCGCAATGAAAGACTGGCCGTCAACTTACCACTTGCATCATCAGCGATGTAACCTTTTCCGGCCAATTGATAGTCTGACTATTGGCCCAATACTAGAGATTGGGGCGGGGTGTGGAGCTTTGACAAGGTTCTTGGGCGAAAAGGGCGAAACAGTCGTTGCCTTGGAAGGCAGCCCAAGGCGTGCATCGATCATCGGTGAACGTTGCCGGGACTTGCCGCGGGTATCAGTCCTTAACGCCAATTTTCAAGACTTCCACACAGACGCAAAGTTCAAAACCATCACGCTTATTGGCGTTCTCGAGTATGCCCGCCTCTATTTTCAAGATGGAAGTGCCGAGGACCCAATCGATCAGTTGCTACGCCGGGTTTCTAGCATGATGGCCCCCGATGGGGTGCTTATTGTTGCCATCGAAAATCAGTTAGGATTGAAGTATTTCGCAGGATTCCCAGAAGACCATTTGGGTACTCCGATGAGTGGGATTGAGGAACACTACGATGACAATAGTGTTGTCACGTTCGGCCGTAAAGAACTTGGCAGGAGGCTGGCGGACGCAGGCCTGTCTGAACAACGGTTCGCCTACCCATTTCCTGACTACAAGTTCCCAGAAGCAATATTGTCTGAGCAAGCTTTAACTGGCCCTCATGCAGAGAAATACGCGGATCTCGTCGCTGGTTGTGTTGTAAATGATCGCCAGCGCCCCAGCCGCCCAAGCTTCCGGATCTCTAAGGCTATCCGACCCGTTGTCCGAAATGGATTAGGGCCCGACATGGCTAACTCGTTTTTAGTAATGTGTTCGAAGACGGAAGGGGCTCTCAAGGGCACGCTTGAAAGCGGCGCGATTTATTTTGGGAACGGAGACCGCAAGAAGCCCTATTTGAAAGTCGTCGAATTTAACGAGCAAAAGAACGGGCTATACGTCACCCGCCGTGCGTTGACTGACATACCGCCGCCGTCGAATGCCAGCGTCACCCAGGTCCTAGAGGACGAGCTTTTCGTCGAGGGGACAAATTGGGGCAGTAAACTGCAGGATGTAATGCTAAAAAGAAACTGGAGCCTTGAAGATGTCGAGGTGTGGGCACGCGTTTGGTTTGAAGCTTTCAAGGCAAAAGCAGATATCCCTTCAAGTACAAGACTTAGGGCTGACACTGAGATTGATGGCGTACTGATGGACGCAATTCCAAAAAATCTAATCGTTGATGATTCGGGTGTGGGTCACTTCTTCGATCTCGAGTGGAAAGCTGAGTCCAAATTAGAACTTGGATACGTTTTGGTTCGCGGTCTCGCAGATTCACTTGCAAGTGTTGAATCTGCAAGAAAATCAAAGCATTCGTCAGATTTGACTAGCCTGATAGGTGATCTTTGTGCGGGTCTGGGTGTTCCGCTGAAGCGTGCCGAAATATACGTCCAACTAGAAAAAGAAGACAAATTTCAAAGGGAGGTTTCATACAAACCGGGGGTTGGGAGCAAGCTCCGGTTGTTGCGCAGTCATATTTCGCATCCAAACGTAAATAGATTGGACAAGGTATTGAGGAATTTGAAACGTTCCATTTATTTTTTTCGTCACCCTTTCTAGGCTCATACAGTAAACGAAAGTAGATAAGCTTTTTGGCTCTATGGTGAGCATCAAGAGAACGCGTAAGTTCCCAGAGCTTGGGTAGCGTAGCAAGTTCAGGCTGGGCCTATGGCTTGGGAAGGAAACCCGGACTAATTGATCTTCACCGGTCTCCGGGTTGATCAACCTAGTGGTTGCACGACCGAACGCGCGTCCGGGTAAGTACTTTCATGCTTCTGAGTATTTTTAGTTTCGTGGCAAGAACCTACAAGCTTGACCTTGGTCGTTGAAGTACCGAAACAAGGTCATGACCAGTAGAGCGACATTCCGAGAACGCTTCCCCGGAGCGAGTTCAATCATCGAAAACGGTGCGCTCTTGACAGGTGCCAGATGGGCGGAAACAGGTATTCGCGCTGTCTACGCTGTTCTTATTGGGCGACTCTTGGGACCTGAACTTTACGGAGCATGGAGTATCACTCTTGCATTGTACACCTTTGCCATTGGCTTCACACATTACGGTCTTGAAAGCATTATTCCTTTAAGACTGAGTAGACAGAAAGACGCCCAGTCGTTCATCGGTACGACGTTATTCGTGCGATTGGTTTTGCTCGCCACAGCTGCAGTGTTTCTGGCATTGCATGTCATGGTGTTTGTGGGGGATTGGTTCTCGCGTACTGCGTTGCTGATTGTATTGCCGGCGCTTATCGGGCGTGGAGTTGTCCTTTGGGCACGGTCCGTGTTTGTGGGTCTCGAGGATAACCGCGTCGCGTTGCAAGTAACGATCAGCATGCGACTCCTTGAGCTTCTCTTCGGGCTATCGTGCATCTTGGTTGGGTATGGGCTGTTTGCCCTGCTGGCACTTCATGCTGCAACGTGGGTCATCGAGGCGTTTGCTATGCTATTCGCGTTGTCACGGCGCAGAGCGCTTGCTCTTAGTTTCACGGAGGACGAGTTTCGGGATATTGGAGCGCGCGGAGCAATTCTCGGGCTTGGTTCGATAGGAATGGGCGCCCTGTTGTCTTTGCCGATCATTCTGACGCGATATGTGTCTGGGGACATTACCGCTGTGGGTCAGATGGCCATGTCGATGCAGGTGGCCAGTTTGGTCGTTATGGCTGTTCATAGCGGATTTGCTGCTTCGTTGCCGATTGTCAGTCGCGCCATCAGCGTGGGCGATCCGAGGGTTCGGTATTACTCAGCGCTGACGGGTTTGGGCGTGGCAGTTCTTTTTGGATTTGCGGTCGTTGCTGCCCAGGCTTTTGGACCGCTGGTTTTTTCGCAATTGCTGGGCGAAGAGTTCGCATTGGCGGGCGAATGGCTGACACCTGCGCTTGTGAGCGCAGGTATTATGACACTGCCAACCGGCGTGGTGCAGCTTTTGATTGCAAAGCAAAGGGTGTGGTCCCCGGCGGTCGCTTCGTGGGTTGGTGCTTTGATTCTTGTACTGACCTTGCCCAGTCTTGTCAGGAGCCAAGGCCCGTCGGGTGCTCTATATGCGGCGGCATTGGGATGGGCCTTTTACGGCGCGGTTCTGGTTGCGTGGTCAGTGGCGACGCGCGACAAGCAGGTTTAGGCGCGCGGGTTCAGGTGGCTCCATTAATCCGGTAGAGTGAAAACCGACCCTTTAACGTGATGAACTCTAGCTGGTCGTAGGGGGCCAGCGTTGATCGGTCGGAGTCGAGCATCACAAGGTAAGTGAACTTGTCCTGCCAGTCCCAGACGAATTCCATCGAGGGTAAGCCACGGGCGGCGTCCGTGTCGAGGAACTGAACCGGGGCGGGTGCGCCTGCAGCGATGGCGTGTTTAGCCCATTGAGGTTTCACTTGAAGCGCGTGGACGCCCTGAAACAAGGTCGGAATGAACGCCTGATGATAGGTCACGGCATTGGCGGCAATATGCCAGAGCCGGAAATCCCGGCCGTCCGCTCGGTGATTGTACACGGGAAGGAGACGCTCGCCGGCGGGGATGCTTTCGGTGGCGGCGATGAAGTCTAGGGTCTCGGCCGTGTGATTGGTAGCGTAGCGTTCGAAGGCGACGCCGCGGAGGATCAGGATCGCGAGGATTGCGGCCGCGAGGATTTGCGCCTTGCGCAGGGGCAGATTGCGCCACTCAGTCGATGCAAAGAGCAGGGCTGCGGCGATGAAGGCGAATCTGACATGGACAAATGCGACGCCGTTCAGCCAGGTGGGTGACAGGATCGCCGCAATCGCGAGGGCAGTTAGGGGGCCGCGCATTTTTGGTGAAAGCGAAAGTGCCGTTCCGGTTTTGCGAAGCAGCGTCAGAGCGAAGAGCACGATTGCCAAGGCGATGGCCCATCCAGTGAGTTTGAGGGCCACCGGCAGAGCCTGGAAGATGCCGTCGGAGATCGAGGTCAGCACGAACAGCCTGGAATCTAGCCCACCGAATGAGGTTTTGCTGCCTGCGGGGCTTTCGGGGCCGAAGAGAACATCCGAGAGAAGCCAGAGGATCGGGATGAGATATGGGATGGCCAGCAGGCTGGCTTGCAGCAGGGCTGATTTCCAGTCCTTCCCAGCTTCGGCGATGCGTTGGATTTCGCGGCCGAAGGTGGTCACGGCAAGGGTCGCGAAGGCAAAGAAGTGCATGACATAGAGCAGCAGCACGAAGGGCGAAAGGATCAGCAGACGCTGAGTCAGGGGCAGGCGCTCGGACCAGAGCCACAGGATCAGGCCAAGGATCGCAAATGGCACCGAGACGAGGAAATTCTGGAACCCCCAGAAGAAGCAGGCGTTGAACACGACAAGGGAGGCGGCGGCGGGCCATGGGCTCCAGTGGCCGTGGAGAAAGCGTGACAGCCCCATGATCGAGCCGATGAATGCGAGGCAGTAGAACGCCATCGTGAGTTGCGAAAAGCGCGACGGGTCCATGGCCCCGCCGGTGGCGATCCATGCAAGGTCGGCGGAGGCATTGGGGACCAGTTTCAACTGGTAGGTATAATAGACGTCCATCGGGCCGGGGGACGCGGTTGCGATCGAATGGCGTGCGATGTGGTTCGGGAGGTCCACAAGCGGCAGGTGCAGATGCATCAGCACTGGGCCGGCCGTGAGGAATGCGGCGCTCAGGAACGCCAGAAAGGCGTAGAGCGATTGTCTGGACCGGGCTTCGATTGGGGTCGACCGGGGGGTGTCGCTCATTGCGCCGCCTTGTCGGGGGCGGTTTCGACTGCCGTGGAGACCTTGGCATCGGTGTGCACGGTCTGGTCGATGATATAGCGCGGGCGGGCTTTGGTTTCGGTGTAGATTTTTCCGATGTACTCCCCGATCACGCCAAGGGCGATCAGATGCGCGCCGCCGAGGAAATAGATCGGCAGCGTGGTTGAGGTCCAGCCGGGCAGCGTGCGCCCTGCGAACCACGCGACAAGTGCGTAGGCGATGAATAGAAAGGACGCTGCGGCAATCACGAAGCCGCTGATCGTGATCAGGCGCAAGGGGCGCACTGAAAACGAGGTGATGCCGTCGATGGCGAGGCTGATCATCCGGCGCAGGTTGTATTTGCTGTTGCCGGCGGACCGCTCGGCACGGTCGTAGGTGACGATCGAGTTGCCGAAGCCCAGTTGATGAACGAGGCCGCGCAGGTAGAGGTTGCTTTCGCCGAACGAAGCTAGCGTGTCTCGGGCCTTGCGGCTGAGAAGGCGATAATCGGCGTGATCGGGGATCAGGTCGACGCCAAGCATGGACAAAAGGCGGTAATAGCCGCGCGCGCTGCTACGTTTGAGGCGCGAATCCGTGGCGCGCGAGGCGCGCACGCCAAAGACGATATCGTCGCCCTGCATATAGTTGTCGATCATTTCGGCGGTGGCGTTCGGGTCGTCTTGCAGATCGGCGTCCATGCTGACGATCACGTCGCTGTCCGCTTGCATAAGACCTGCCATGAGGGCGCGTTGGTGCCCGTGATTGCGCGAAAGTCTGACTCCCGCGATCTTGAAGCGCGCACTGGTGTTCTGGATCAGTTCCCAGGTGCGGTCAGCGGACCCATCATCGACAAGCATCAGCGTCAGGGGTTCGGCGATCCGGTTGCTCTGAAGGAGGTGTGCGTTCAGGGTGTCGATCCCAGCCAGCAGGAACGGCAGACTTTCTTCCTCGTTGTAGCAAGGCACGACGATGGTGAGGCTTGGCGGTTGGCGCGTCTCGGGGGTGGCTTTGCTGCGTTCAGCTTTTGAATATGGCATATTTCATTCCGAGAAAGACGAGGGCGGAATAGGTGACCACGCCTGCGATTTGCGCCAGCGGGTAAGGCACGCCGAGGGGCATGAGGGCTTGGATGACGGAAAGGTTCGCAACGAAAGCGACCGCGACGAGGGCGAGGAATTTCGCCAATGCGCCTGCGTCGAAGCTTTTGGCGCCGAATGTCCATGTGCCGTTCAGCGCGAAAGACAGCGCAAGGCCCGCGCCGTAGCCGATGGCGTTGGACAAGGTGAGGCCGAGGCCGAAGACCTCAAAGCACAGGAAAACCAGGCTGACCCCAAGGACCGTGTTCAGCACGCCGACGCTGGCAAAGCGCCCGATTTGGCGCTTTAGGGGGTTTGGGGTGTCGGGCACGCTGAGGCTCACGGTGCGCGTCCGGCACAGGAATATTGTGCGCCAAGCGGGCACCATCCAAGGGCCGGGTCAGCGACGCGCAGGGGCGCGAGGGCGGCGGGAAAGAAGACGTGGAATGTGTTCTTGACGTTACTCCAGCCAGCGGTCCGGAGGCGTCTAGCCATTTCAGGAGCGTTGATCAGGTGGGCGTTCACGTCAAACGGACAATTGCGGACCGCGTGCAGCGTGAGCGGGTTCCATGGATTGTGTTCAAAGATCACAAGGCGGCCACCTGGGGCGGTGACGCGCAAGAGTTCTTTCAGCCAGAAGTCGTGTTCCTCGTGCGGGATGTGGTGGAACACGCAAGCCGTGAAGACGATATCGAAGGTGTCGGCGTCAACGGGGATGCCGGTTTCGGAAATTTGTATCTGACGCTCGGTTCCGCCGTGCAGATCGCGTGCGCGGGTCAGGCTGTCGGGCGAAAGGTCGGCCTGGGTGATGTCCAGCCCCTTGAAATGGGTGCGAAAGGCAGGAACGGAATTGCCTATGCCGCTGCCGAAATCAAGGATGGCCGGGTCAATGAAGCCCCAGTTATCGGCCATTTTCCGCAGCTCCTTGATTTTGTATTCCGCAAAGAAATCAGGGTCTTCGCCGGACAAGCGAATGCTTTTGCTGTGCTGATCGACATAGTCGTCAACGTATTCGTCGAATTCCCCGGACATAACTTCCTGTTTCCTGATGCGCGCCAATGGGCCAGTGTTGGCATCGAAATTCGGCTAAATTTTGGCAACCATGCAACCAAAAGGCCAGCTTTGTTTCATTTGCGACGACAATTCCGGTTGGCTGTTTCTCTGCGCCCAGTGGTGGCTGGTCCTAGAATCCGAAGCGGAACGCGTGGGAAATTGCGTCCGTATAGAGCCACGTCAGCCATGTTCCGCCTGCCAAACCAATTGCCAGTGAGGTCGCAGGCGGGACCGGGGCTTCGTCTGCGCGTTTGATGATGCGGGAGACGACGCTGTGCAACAGTGCCAGTGCGGCGCCGACAAGGATCGCGAGTCCCATGAAACCGACGCCGAGGAGAGCGCCCATTGCGGGCAAAAAGGTTGCGGCTTGCAGATAGCGCGCGCGGGGGTCACTAGCGCCGGTCCAGGCGACGGTTGCGCAGAGCAGGCCGAGGGCGAAGCCGAGGAGTCTGTTCTCTACGGCTCCGGTCATGTCGAGAAGCGACAGTGTGAAGCCAAGGAGCGCCAGGATCATTGCCAGGATCGTGGCGATGCGCGGTGCCGGCACGGCGAGGAGCGCTATGGCTTGCAAGAGCCAGGCGATGACGAGCGTGGGCAATAGCAGCGGCAGCGGCATTGTCAGCACCGCCCAGACCGCCAGCAGCAGACTGGTGATTTCGGGCGTCAGCAGGGTCCAGCGCAGCGGTGTGGTGCAGCAGCGGCTTTTGCCGCCGGCGATGATCCAACTGAGGATCGGGATAAGATCGCGCGCGGCCAGTGTCTTGCCGCAGTTATCACAAAATGAGCGGCCATCGGTAACGCTTTTGCCGGTGGCGGAGCGGTCGGCCCAGCATTTCAGGAACGAGCCGGTCATCGGCGAGACCAGAACAAGGACAAAGATGGCGGAGAGGTACAGGGCTTCGAGAAAGGTCACGCAAAATCGCTCGTCTTTTGATGCCCCCCAGCCTGTTCTTCATCGCCCCGATGGCTTCAGCTGGTCAAGCAGTGATGCTTTGTGAAGCCCGGTCCGATCTGGAATCGTTGCGGATTTGTCAGGCGCTCAGGCGTAGGTGCCCATCGCGGCGGCGCGGATGGCGCGGATATTTTCACCGTAGGGCGCCGGATTGGTCACGCTTCCGCCTCGGAAAACGGCCGAGCCTGCGACCAGCACATCAGCGCCCGCTTTCGCCACGAGGGGGGCTGTGGTTGCGTCGACACCGCCGTCGATTTCGATGTGCACGGGACGGTCGCCGATCATTTTGCGCAAGGCGCGGATTTTGGCGGTCAAGTCGATGAACTTCTGCCCTCCGAAGCCCGGGTTCACGGTCATCACGCAGATAAGGTCGATGCTGTCGAGCAGGTCTTCGACCGCGCTGGCCGGGGTGCCCGGGTTCAGTGCGACGCCCGCTTTCACATCGGCGCCACGGATGGCCTGAACGGTGCGGTGGATGTGGGGGCCGGCTTCGATGTGCGCGGTCAGGATATCGGCTCCCGCGTCGGCGAAGGCGTCGATATAGGGGTCGACGGGCGCGATCATCAGATGGACATCCATGACGCCTTTAATGTGCGGACGGATCGCAGCGCAGGTGGAGGGGCCGAAAGAGATGTTGGGCACGAAGTGGCCGTCCATCACATCGACGTGGATCCAGTCTGCACCTTCGGCTTCGGCGGCCGCGCACTCGGCTCCGAAATTCGCGAAATCGGCGGCGAGGATGGAGGGGGCGATCTTAATGGAACGGTCGAACGTCATGGGGGGCGGGCCTCGGCAGGATGAATTTGAGCGTGGTTTAGCGCACCATATGGCCAGAGGCCAGTTCGGTTATCGAGTGTGGCGGTTGGAATCTGGCCCAGACCCGCTATCTGAAAAGCCGAAGTATAGAACGGAAGCCGGAATTCATGGAAAATCTGTCAGACAGGCAAACATTGCCGGAAGCGTTGCGCGTGCTTTTGGATGAATACCCCCGCGAGGCGTGGGACTCATCGGACAATTTCGGGGCCCTGATCCGGTTCTGGCTAGACCGTCACATGATGTTCCGCAAACTGATGGCCTCATTGCAGCACGACACCGAGCGCGCGCTGGACGGTAGCGTTGAAGCACAGATCCTTGGAGGCCGGGTGTCGCGCTATGGCAGTATGCTGGTGGGCGAGCTTCACGGGCATCACAACATTGAAGACGTTCACTATTTTCCAAAGTTGCGCTTGTTGGACAAGCGCATCGAAGCGGGGTTTGATTTGCTCGACGCAGATCATCATGCTTTGGACGGGATGATCGAAGCGTTCACAACCGATGCCAATAAGATGCTGAACGCGGTGAGTACGCTTGGGGAATGGCGCGCGCCGGCGGAAGCGTTTCGCAAAGGCTTGATCCGGTTCGAGCGCGATCTGGACCGACATTTGGGGGACGAGGAAGATCTGATTGTGCCGGTCCTGCTGAAGTACGCACCTGCGGGTATGGTTTAGGTGCCTGATTTGGCGACCTCGGGTGAGATTCGGTTAGCTGCCAGCAAAAAAGTTAAGATTTCTGAAGCCTTTGCCAAGATTTTGCCTTTATTCACTTTCAAATTGTAACGAACGGGCGATCTGCCGCCCGATTCTCAATTCCTGACGGGAGGTCCTCTTATGGACATGTTGCCCCTCGTCCCGGTCGTATTGCTTGGTGTCGTTGGTGTGTGGCTGCTTTGGCCGGTGATCGTTGACCCTTTGAAAGAAAACCTGTCGCCCGAAAGTCGTTCAGCCGCTGATCAGGCAGATGGCCTGGCGGATGGCTTGTTTGGTGTCTGGCGCGAAAACGCCGAGAAAGTCGGTCTGATTGAGCCTGCGCGGCGGAGCTGACCGGGCTTTATTGCAAACCCCGTTTTCTGCGGACGCGCCGGCGGCAAACTCTGCCGTTTTGGCGTGCTTCGGCGTAAGAACCATGCTTTGAAAAGTTTTCGTGATGTTAAAACGCCCTGCCTCCCTTGCAGGTCATCCGGGGCGCTACTAAGACTCTGGCAACATTCATGCGCTATGAGAGCAGCGACGACACGAAGGCAGGCACAATGCACGATCCGGTAGAGACATACATGAACCTTGTTCCCATGGTGGTTGAGCAAACCAGCCGTGGTGAGCGGGCCTACGACATTTTCTCGCGACTTCTGAAGGAACGCATCATTTTTGTGAACGGTCCTGTTCATGACGGAATGAGCCAGCTTGTCGTCGCGCAGTTGCTGCACCTTGAGGCCGAAAACCCGTCGAAAGAGATTTCGATGTACATCAATTCGCCCGGTGGTGTGGTGACGGCCGGTTTGTCGATCTATGACACAATGCAATATGTACGCCCGAAAATCGCGACGCTTTGCATTGGTCAGGCGGCGTCGATGGGCTCGCTTTTGCTGGCGGCGGGCGAAAAGGGCATGCGCCTTTCGCTGCCGAATGCGTCAATCATGGTGCACCAGCCTTCCGGTGGTTTTCAGGGACAGGCCAGTGATATCCTGATCCACGCGCGCCACACGGAACGTCTGAAGCGCCGGTTGAACGAGATATACGTCAAGCACACAGGCCAGACGCTGAAGAAGGTCGAGGACGCGCTTGAGCGGGATAATTTCATGACACCCGAAGAGGCAAAAGACTGGGGTTTGATCGACGAGATCGTCGTAAATCGCGCTGCGGCTGAGAAAAACGGTTAACCAGACGTTACGATCACACCTAGATCAAGACGAAGGTAATGTGCGAATTTGGCGTTGTGCCTTCTTTGGCGGTGCCATAGGCTTTCGGCAAACGGGGCAGAAGTGCAGCGAAAGACACCGCTCGTCCGACCTCGGGCGTGCAGTCAACAGGCAGACGGTCGAGAAGGTATGTGATGGCGAATAATTCGGGCGATAGCAAAAACACTCTTTACTGCTCATTTTGCGGTAAGAGCCAGCATGAAGTCAGAAAGCTTATCGCCGGTCCGACCGTGTTCATCTGTGATGAATGTGTCGAGCTTTGCATGGACATCATCCGCGAAGAAACGAAAACGGCAGGGCTGAAATCGTCAGACGGCGTGCCAAGCCCGCTGGAAATTTGCGGTGTGCTTGATGACTATGTGATCGGGCAATCGCATGCGAAACGCGTGCTGTCGGTGGCGGTTCACAACCACTACAAACGGCTGAACCATGCGGATAAATCTGACATCGAGCTGGCGAAGTCCAACATCATGCTGATCGGCCCGACAGGTTGCGGGAAAACGTTGCTGGCCCAGACCTTGGCGCGGATTCTTGATGTTCCGTTCACCATGGCGGACGCGACGACTTTGACCGAGGCGGGCTATGTGGGCGAGGATGTCGAGAACATCATCCTGAAGCTTTTGCAGGCCAGCGAATATAACGTCGAGCGCGCGCAGCGGGGGATCGTTTACATCGACGAGGTCGACAAGATCACACGCAAGTCAGACAACCCTTCGATCACCCGAGACGTGTCGGGCGAAGGTGTGCAGCAGGCACTCTTGAAGATCATGGAAGGCACGGTTGCCTCTGTTCCTCCGCAGGGCGGGCGCAAGCATCCGCAGCAGGAATTTCTGCAAGTCGACACAACGAACATCCTGTTCATTTGCGGCGGTGCCTTTGCCGGACTGGACAAGATCATCGCGCAACGCGGCAAAGGGTCGGCGATGGGGTTCGGCGCGGACGTACGCGACCCGGCTTCCAAGACCGTTGGCGAATACTTCAAGGATCTCGAGCCTGAGGATTTGCTGAAATTCGGTCTGATCCCGGAATTTGTCGGTCGTTTGCCGGTGATCGCGACTCTGGAAGATCTGGATGAAGACGCGCTTGTGACGATCCTGACCCAGCCGAAGAACGCTTTGGTCAAGCAGTACCAGCGCCTTTTCGAGTTGGAAGATGCCAAGCTGACCTTCACCGAGGACGCTTTGACGGCAATCGCGAAACGCGCAATCGAACGCAAGACGGGTGCGCGGGGTCTGCGCTCGATCATGGAAGATATCCTTCTGGATACGATGTTCGATCTGCCCGGACTGGACAGCGTGGAAGAGGTCGTGGTGAACGAAGAGGCCGTGACCTCGGACGCGTCGCCATTGATGATCCACAGCGAGGCTGAGAAAGAACCTGCAAGCGCGGGCTAGGTCGAGGTCACGAAACAATGCAGGGTCGTCTTTCGGGGCGGCCTTTTTTGCTGGCCAGACAGGGTAGGTCATTGCGCGCTTTGCCGCGCGGTCGGCTCTAGACCTTGGCGCGGCCTTGCGGCATACCTTGGGAAAGGGTCATGAAAGGTCCAAAATGGGAATTGTGAACAACCTTCTTCGCGCGGTTACCTGGTGGAATGGCCAGTCGTTGGGTACGCAGCTTTTTACCTGGCGCAAGGGTGAAAAGGTGGGCGAGGACAATCAGGGCAACATCTTTTATCAGACCAAAGATGGTGTGAAGCGCTGGGTGATCTACAACGGCGAATCCGAAGCAAGCCGCATTGACCCGAGTTGGCACGGCTGGCTGCACCATACTTGGGCCGAGCCGCCGACCACGGCACCATTGCCGCGCAAAGCGTGGGAAAAGCCGCACCTTGAAAACCTGACAGGCACGCCTGCAGCCTATGCGCCAGCGGGGTCGATCCGACGGCCTGACCCGGTGTCGCGTAAGGACTACGAGGCCTGGACGCCGGAGTAAGCGCGATGTCGGAAAGTGTTGGAGAAGTCGTCGCAGGGGGCGCGGTTTTGGCCGTGGCCGCAGGGTTTTTGTTTTACGCATCGCAGTTCGGCGGCTTTGGGGCTGGTTCGAACGGGGCGACCTACACCGCATCGTTCCGTTCGGCTGAAGGTGTGCAGGTCGGAACGGATGTGCGATTGGCTGGCGTGAAGGTCGGTACGGTCACAGGGCTTGAGCTGGATCCGGCGACGTTCCGGGCGGATGCCTCGTTGTCGGTCGATGAAGTGGTCGTTCTACCCGAAGATACAGCGGTGATCATTTCGTCCGAAGGTCTTTTGGGCGGCAGCTTTGTCGAGTTGCTGCCGGGGGGATCGGCGTTCAATCTGGAACCGGGTTCGGAGATTGAGGACACGCAGAGTTCGGTCAGCATTGTGCAGCTCTTGCTGCGGTTTGTGTCGGGCGGCGAAGAATGAAGCCTTTGGTCCTGCTGGCGTTTTTCGGCTTTGCACCGATAGCATTTGCGCAGGACACGGTGATCACCTCGCCGATTGATGGCTCAACCACGATCCTGACACAGCCCGATGTGGCTGCCAACTCGGTGAGGGCGATACAGGCCCCGGGCGCGTCTCTGCGCGGGTTGGACAAGGTGTCAGGCGAGGTTATCGATCTGAATTTGTCCATTGGCGAAACGGCGACTTTGGGCCGGATCGAGGTCACGCTGGGCGAGTGCCGCTATCCAGAAGACAACCCTACCGGCGAGGCTTATGCATGGCTTGAAATCGAAGACCCCTTGCGCACGTCGCGGGTTTTCGAGGGCTGGATGGTGGCATCATCGCCTGCACTGAACGCGCTGGACCACGCGCGCTATGACGTTTGGGTGATCCGCTGCACCACGGCCTGAGGGTCGGTTTCCAGGGCGAATTTCTTGATCGAGCCGGGGTGTGAAAGCGCGTGCGCAAGTCGCGCGCGATAGGTTGCGCGCGGGATTTCGACGGCGCCCAAGCTGACGAGATGGGGCGTGATGAATTGGGTGTCGAACAGGGTAAAGCCCGTCCGGTTGAGGTGATCGACCAACCAGGCCAGCGCGATTTTCGACGCATCGGTTTCGCGGGAAAACATGCTTTCGCCAAAAAACGCGCCACCAAGAGTGATGCCGTAGACGCCTCCGATAACGCGCCCGTCGCGCCAGACTTCCAGTGTATGCGCGTGGCCGGCATCGAAAAGCGCGCGCGTCAAATCCCGGATCGTGCCATTGATCCAGGTCTCATCCCGGTCGGCGCATCCATCCAGAACCGCATCGAGATCGGTGCTGAGGGCAATCCGATAATCCCCACGTCGCAAACGTTTGGCTAGCGATCGCGAGATATGAAAGCCATTCAGTGGAAGGATGCCGCGATTACGCGGATCGACCCAAAACACTTCACGCGAGTCGCGTCCTTCGGCCATCGGGAAGATGCCCGAAGCATAGGCCGATAAAAGCAGCTCTGGCGTCAGTTGACGGTCGCTCATGGATCCAATGCCTTGTGGTGCATGGCATTGGATATAGGGCAAATGAGCCGATCAGACCACGGGGGTCAATCGAGCGCCTTTTCAAGCCATTTTTCGAGCCAGTGGATATTGTAGTTCCCGGTTTGGACGGCCTCTTCCTGCAACAGTGCATCGAAAAGCGGGATCGTCGTGTCGATGCCGTCGATGATCAGTTCCGACAGGGCGCGCGACAGACGCGCCAGAGCTTCTGGCCGGTCGCGGCCGTAAACAATCAGCTTGCCGATCAGGCTGTCATAGTAGGGTGGGATCGAATAGCCATCATACAGGGCGGAATCCATACGAACACCGAGGCCGCCAGGGGCATGATATTGCGAGATTTTTCCCGGTGATGGAGAGAAATTCGGAAGTTTTTCAGCGTTCAGGCGGATTTCGATCGAATGGCCTTTGACTTGCAGGTCTTCTTGTTTGAATTCCATCGGCAGGCCCGCCGCGACGCGGATTTGCTCGCGCACCAAGTCGACGCCGAAGACAGCTTCGGTCACCGGGTGTTCGACCTGAAGGCGGGTGTTCATTTCGATGAAGTAGAACTCACCGTCCTCATAGAGGAATTCGACTGTACCCGCGCCGATGTAATTGATGCCCGCGACGGCCTTGGCGCAAATCTCGCCGATTCGGGCGCGTTCTTCGGCGGTGATCGAAGGCCCGGGGGCCTCCTCGAAGACCTTCTGGTGGCGCCGTTGCAACGAGCAATCGCGTTCACCAAGGTGGACCGCGTTGCCTTTGCCATCGCCGAACACCTGAATTTCGATGTGGCGCGGCTTGGCCAGATATTTCTCGATATAGACTTCTTCGTTGCCGAAGGCCGATTTTGCCTCGGATCGTGCTGTGCTGAAAGCGGTGTCGATGTCGGCGGCCGATTTCGCCAGTTTCATGCCGCGACCACCACCGCCTGCCGTCGCCTTGACGATGACCGGATAACCGATCTCCTGTCCGACCTGGCGTGCCTCTTCGACTGTGGCGACGCCGCCGGCCGAGCCGGGAACGACCGGGATACCAAGGGCTGCGGCGGTTTCCTTGGCGGTGATCTTGTCACCCATGATGCGGATGTGTTCCGCGGACGGGCCGATGAAGGTGATCTCGTGGTCTTCGACGATCTGCACGAAGGCGGCATTCTCACTGAGAAAGCCATAGCCCGGATGGATCGCCTGCGCGCCAGTGATCTCGCACGCCGAGATAATCGCGGGCATTGAAAGATAGCTGAGGTTGCCCGGGGGCGGGCCGATGCAAACGCTTTCGTCGGCCATGCGAACGTGCATCGCGTCGGCGTCGGCTGTGGAATGCACGGCAACGGACTTGATACCCATTTCACGACAGGCGCGGATCACACGAAGCGCAATTTCGCCGCGGTTGGCGATCAGGATTTTGTCGAACATTGGCGGTCCCTTTATTCGACGATCATCAAGGGTGCGCCAAACTCAACAGGCGCGCCATCTTCAACCAGAATGCGTTTCACGGTCCCGCCTTTGGGAGCGGGGATTTGGTTCATCGTTTTCATCGCTTCGACGATGCAGAGTGTCTGACCCTGCGAGACCTTGTCGCCGACTTTCACGAAGGCATCGACGCCGGGTTCTGGCGACAGGTAAGCCGTGCCAACCATGGGCGATGCGACCGCACCGGGGTGGGCGGCCGGATCTTCCGGCGTGGCCGCCGGGGCGGCTGACGGTACAGGGGCCGCTGGTGCTGTGGCAGCTGCAGGCGCTGCAACCTGGACAGTGGTTGGTGACACCGAGGAGATGCGGCTGACACGCACGTTCAGACTGCCATCATTTTCGTAATCGCGTTTGACCTGCAATTCGCTAAGATCATTCTTGCGCAGGAGTTCGGCCAAAGATTTGATGAAAGCGACGTCGTCGTCATGTGATTTATTAGTCATTCTCGTCCTCTGCGCTTCCCGGATTTGATCCGGCGTTCTGATTGTTTCTTTATAGGCAAGGGTTTTCCCAAGGGAAAGCGGTAGTCGCGCAGAGTTTTCAAACTGCTGAAAATTTACCAGTTGATAAAAAATCGAACTGTGGCAGTCTGATTGTAGATAAGACGCGAGGGAGATTGCGATGAAGACCACACCGCGCACGTCGGGCGTTCAGGCGGGACGGCTTTCGGCAAAGGCTTTGGCCGAGAATTTTCAGGACCTGCACGCGCCTTTTGATGACCACGAAGCGATGGTGGCTGCGGATCGGTGCTATTTTTGTTACGACGCGCCGTGTATCGCGGCCTGTCCGACGGCGATCGATATCCCTTTGTTTATAAGACAGATTCAGGCCGGGCATCCCAATGGAGCGGCCAAGACGATTTTCGAGCAGAACATTCTGGGCGGCATGTGCGCGCGGGTTTGTCCGACCGAGACCTTGTGTGAAGAAGCTTGCGTGCGCGAAGCGGCGGAAGGCAAGCCCGTCCAGATCGGGCGTTTGCAACGCTTTGCGACGGATGGGTTGATGTCGTCAGGGGTGCATCCGTTCACGCGATCCGAGGCGACGGGCAAGCGTATCGCGGTCGTTGGAGCGGGTCCAGCGGGGCTGGCTTGTGCGCATCGTTTGGCGATGAAGGGTCATGAAGTGGTGATATTCGACGGACGTTCGAAGCCCGGCGGACTGAACGAATTTGGTATCGCGAGTTACAAATCGGTCGATAATTTCGCTCAGTCCGAGGTGGAGTGGCTGATGAAGATTGGCGGGATCAGCCTGCGCACTGGCGAGAGACTGGGCGGTTCGCTTACGCTTGAGGCTTTGAGGGCTGAATATGACGCAGTGTTTCTGGCAATCGGCCTGGCCGGTGTCAATGCTCTGCGCGCCGAGGGCGAGGATTGTGAGAACGTCTTGGATGCTGTTGATTTTATTGCGGATTTGCGACAGACTGGGAACCTTTCCTCCCTTCCGGTCGGGCGCAATGTGGTGGTGATCGGCGGTGGGATGACTGCCGTCGACGCCGCTGTGCAATCGAAATTGCTTGGTGCGGATCAAGTGACGATCGTCTACCGGCGTGGACAGGACGGGATGTCGGCGTCGCGGTATGAGCAGGACTTGGCGACATCCAAGGGGGTTCGGCTGGTGTTCAATGCACAACCCTTGGCGGTGCATGGCAACGGAACAGTACGCGAGGTGGAGTTCGAATACACCGAAAGCGCCGGCGGGACGCTGACCGGGACCGGCGAAACATTCCGGCTGGCGGCGGATCAGGTGTTCAAGGCGATCGGCCAGACGTTGGAGGGCGCGCCCGAGGGCCTGGCTTTGGACGGCAACAAGATAGCGGTGACCGGACCGGGGCGAACCAGCGAAGCGGGCGTCTGGGCGGGCGGCGATTGCGCGGCGGGCGGCAATGATCTGACGGTGACGGCGGTGGCCGAAGGTCGCGATGCGGCGATGGATATTCATGCCCAGTTGATGGGCTAGGAGGAACCGATGGACTTTATTGATTGCATGTTGGCGCCGGTCGATGCGACACGGCTGGACGCATATAAAGATTTCGCCGCCAAAGTTGACGCGGCCTTTATCAAACACGGCGCCCTCGAAGTTGTCGATTGTCTGGCGGAAGACGTGCCGGATGGCGAAGTGACGTCGCTTCCCAAGGCAGTGGCGTTGAAAGAAGGCGAGGTCGTTGGATTTGCCTGGATCAGGTGGCCATCGCGGGAAGTGCGCGATGCAGCCTACGAGAAAGTATTCTCGGAAGACCCCTCGCTAAACGAGTTTCCCTTTGACGGAAAGCGTATGATTTTTGGCGGCTTCACGCCGATTGTTGACTTGATGGCAAACTGAGAGGACCGATCCAAATGGCTGATCTTTCAACGAATTTCGTCGGCATCAAGTCGCCTAATCCGTTCTGGCTGGCCTCGGCGCCGCCGACGGACAAGGAATACAACGTTCGGCGCGCTTATGAGGCAGGATGGGGCGGAGTGGTCTGGAAGACGCTTGGGCTTGATCCGCATATCGTGAACGTGAACGGACCTCGGTACGGGGTGGTTTACGGGGCGGACCGGCGTGTTCTGGGGATCAACAATATCGAACTGATCACGGATCGTCCTTTGGACGTGAACCTGCGCGAGATCAAGGCGGTGAAGCGGGATTACCCGGATCGCGCGATGGTCGTGAGCCTGATGGTGCCTTGCGAAGAATGGGCGTGGAAGGAGATCCTGCCGAAGGTCGAGGAGACCGGTGCGGATGGAATCGAGCTGAATTTCGGCTGTCCGCACGGGATGAGCGAACGTGGTATGGGCGCGGCTGTTGGGCAGGTGCCGGAATATATCGAGATGGTGACGCGGTGGTGCAAGGCCAATACGCGGATGCCTGTTCTGGTGAAGCTGACGCCGAATATCACGGATGTGCGGTATCCAGCGCGGGCGGCGCATGCGGGTGGGGCGGATGCGGTTTCTCTGATCAATACAATCTCGTCCATCACCTCTGTAAACCTTGATACGATGTCTCCGGAGCCGTCGATTGATGGCAAGGGATCGCATGGTGGGTATTGCGGCGCCGCGGTGAAGCCGATTGCCTTGAATATGGTAGCCGAGATTGCGCGTGACCGCGAAACGGCTGGATTGCCGATCAGCGGAATTGGCGGGATCACGACCTGGCGCGACGCGGCGGAGTTCTTGTCCCTGGGCGCCGGATCGGTGCAGGTATGCACGGCTGCGATGGTCTATGGTTTTGGAATTGTTAAGGAATTGAAGGCTGGTCTGTCGGATTGGATGGACGAGAAGGGTTATACCTCGGTCGATCAGGTGACTGGACGTGCAGTGCCGAATGTGACGGACTGGCAGTATTTGAACCTGAATTATGTGACGAAAGCGCGGATCGATCAGGACGCCTGTATCAAATGTGGGCGCTGTTATGCGGCCTGCGAGGACACCTCGCATCAGGCGATTTCCATGTCTCCGGATCGGGTTTTCGAGGTGATCGACGAGGAATGCGTGGCGTGCAATCTGTGCGTTGATGTTTGCCCCGTCGAGGACTGCATTACGATGGAGGAATTGCAGCCGGGCATGACTGACCTTCGCACCGGCAAGGTGGTTGAGGCGGAGTATGCCAACTGGACGACGCATCCGAATAATCCGTCTGCCAAGGCGGCAGAATAGGATTAGCTGCGCTTGTCCATAAGCGGCTTTGCCGGCCCGCCGGCGAGGGCGCGGATTTCGGCGAAGCCGCTTTTGGCGCGGCCTTCGGGCGATGATTTGGCGTCGGGTCTGGCTTCTGTGTCGCGCCGCAATTCCGGTGGGTTCAGGGCCTCGCGTGCCTTACGGGCGAGGAAGCTTTCGTCAAAAGAGGGTGGCGGGCCTGTGGGTTTGTCCTTTTCGAAGGCGGTGCGCGTTTTTTCCGGTGCAGCAGGTCCGGTCGACTGTGGCGCAATTTGTGTGGGCGCGACCATTGGCGCTGAAAGTGTTGGAATCATTGTTTGACCCCCGGCAACGCCCCCGGAGCGCATTAGAAATACACCAAAGTTATGAACGTCCGGTTAATTCGACGTGGGGGTAAGGGTTCGGGTGTAAAGTGTGACAAGGAAAGCCTCGGCGTCGTCGAGATGCGAATCGCCTTCCGGAGTCAGAATGCCTCGGACCTGCACATCGAAATCGGCGTAGTGTTGGGTGGTCGCCCAGATCGAGAAAACAAGGTGGTAAGGATCGACCGGGGCAAGGCGGCCTGCGTGAATCCATGACTGAATGAGCTTGGCGGTTTTGTCGACGAGGCTTTTCAAGGGCCCGTTGATTTCGTCCACGATGCGTGGCGCACCTTGCACGATTTCATTGGCAAAGAGGCGGCTTTCGCGCGGATACTGGCGGCTCATCTCGAATTTGCGGCGCATGTAAGCAACAAGTTCGTCGATGGGATCACCTTTCGGGTCAAGCGCGCGCAAAGGATCGAGCCAGGTGTCGAGTAGCTCGGACAGTAGCTCGGTGTAGATCGCCTCTTTGGACGAGAAATAGTAGAGCACATTCGGCTTTGAGAGGCTGGCCGCACTTGCGATCTGGTCCAGCGTCGCGCCGCGAAAGCCCTCTGAGGAAAACACATCCAGTGCCGCGTCGAGAATTGTCTCCCGGTTTTTCTTTTGAATCCGGGTTTGCGGGCGGGCTTCGGTCAACAGGAACGGCTCCAATTTGCAGCGAGGGGTTCGGTTTAGGGCCTAATTGACCAAGCGGTCAAATGTTTTTCGGGCGATGTTCGGGCAAAGCGTTTTGAGCGGACCCTGAAGCCTGCCTTTGGCCGATGTTTTCATTGACCGTTGTCGATTGCTGTGGTGCGATGAACTTGACCGTTTGGTCAACAAACGCCGCAAAAAAGACGGGGAGACACGGGATGGCCGCACCAGCTGCAAACATGAAGGTCAATGGGGATCGGCTTTGGGACAGCCTGATGGAGATGGCCAGGATCGGCCCCGGTATTGCGGGCGGCAACAATCGTCAGACCGTCACGGACGAGGACGCCGAGGGGCGCGCGTTGTTCCAGAAGTGGTGCGAAGACGCGGGCCTGACGATGGGTGTCGACGAGATGGGCACGATGTTCATGCGGCGCGAGGGAACGGACTCCGACGCCTTGCCGGTCTATGTGGGGTCGCATCTGGACACGCAGCCGACAGGTGGAAAATATGACGGTGTGTTGGGAGTATTGGGTGGTCTGGAGATCGTGCGGACGCTTAACGATCTGAATATCCGGACAAAACACCCGATTGTCGTGACGAACTGGACCAATGAGGAAGGCACGCGGTTTGCGCCTGCGATGCTGGCCTCGGGCGTGTTTGCGGGGCGGCATGAGCTGGACTGGGCCTATGATCGCACGGATGCGTCGGGCAAGAAGTTCGGGGCGGAATTGGAGCGGATCGGCTGGAAGGGTGACGAGAAGGTTGGCGCGCGGGAGATGCATGCTTTCTTCGAGCTGCACATTGAGCAGGGGCCTATTCTGGAAGCCGAGGGCGTGGATATCGGTGTGGTCACGCATGGTCAGGGATTGCGCTGGATCGAGTGCACAGTGACGGGGAAGGAAAGCCATACGGGCTCGACACCGATGCACATGAGGAAGAACGCTGGGCGCGGTTTGGCGCTTGTGACCGAGTTGGTGCATGAGATCGCGATGAAGAACCAGCCGAACGCGGTGGGGGCGATCGGGCATATCGATGTCTATCCGAACAGCCGGAATATCATTCCCGGCAAGGTCGTCTTCACGGTCGATATGCGCACGCATATTCTGGACAAGCTGAACGGCATGGTGGCCGAGTTCAACGAACGTGCGCCGAATCTGTGCGAGGAGATCGGGGTGGAATTCTCATGCGAGATTGTCGGGCAGTTTGACCCGCCGGCCTTCGATGTTGGCTGTGTTGCGGCTGTGCGGAATGCGGCGGAACGGCTTGGGTATTCTCATATGGATATTGTTTCCGGCGCGGGGCATGATGCGTGTTGGGTAAACGATGTCGCACCCACGGCGATGGTGATGTGCCCTTGTGTGGATGGGCTTTCGCACAACGAGGCCGAGGAAATCTCGAAGGAATGGGCGACGGCGGGGACGGATGTGTTGTTCCATGCGGTCTTGGAAACAGCGGAGATTGTAGCATGAATGCACATAGCGATATCGATGAAGCTCAGGTCCGTATCGATCTGGCGGCGGCCCTTCGGCTGGCGTGCCGGAGCGATTGGCACGAGGGGGTGGCGAACCACTTTTCGGCGGCGGTTTCTGCGGATGGCCGCAAGTTTCTGGTGAACCCGCGCTGGATGCATTGGAGCCGGGTGAGGGCGTCGGATTTGGTGCTGTGTGATGCGGATGATCCAGCGACGATGGAGCGCGAGGATGCGCCCGATCCAAGTGCCTGGTCGATCCATTCGGCGTTGCATCGCAACCTGTCGCAAGCGCGGGTAGCGCTGCATCTGCATCCCGCGCATGCGACGGCGCTTTGTGCGCTGAAAGACCCGACGATCCTGCCGGTCGATCAGGTAACTGCGAGGTTTTACAAGCGGTTGGCCTATGATTTGCACTTTGGCGGGATCGCGACCGCCGAGGAAGAGGGCGAGCGGATCTCGCAAGCCATTGGCGACAAGAACGCCGTGATGATGGGCAACCACGGGGTAACGACGTTGGGCGCCACGGTCGCGGAGGCCTGGGATGCGATGTATCATCTGGAACGGGCGGCGCGTACGATGGTTCTGGCGTATTCGACGGGCCGCGAGTTGAGCGTGATGGGCGATAATCTGGCGGAAGAGACGGCGTCGGAGTGGGAGACGTACCGGGACGCGGAGTTTGCTCATTTCGCCGAGATGAAGCGGATACTGGACCGCGAAGAGCCGGATTATAAGGATTGAAGACGGGGGCTCTGCCCCCGGAACCCCCGGGATATTTATGGGCCAATAATGAGATGAGGGAGATGCTCTATGAGCACGGTGATTAAGAACGGCACTGTTGTGACTGCGGATTTGAGCTATCGCGCGGATGTTTTGGTGGACGGCGGCGTGATTGTGGAGATCGGTCAGGGGCTGTCCGGGGACACCGAGCTGGATGCGACGGGGTGTTATGTGATGCCGGGCGGGATCGATCCGCATACGCATCTGGAAATGCCGTTCATGGGGACATATTCGACGGACGATTTCGAGAGCGGGACTCGGGCGGCCCTGTCGGGTGGTACGACCATGGTTGTGGACTTTGCGCTGCCGGCTCCGGGTCAGGGGCTGCATGATGCCTTGGGCATGTGGCACAACAAGTCGACGCGCGCGAACTGCGATTATTCGTATCACATGGCGGTGACCTGGTGGGGCGAGCAGGTGTTCAACGAGATGGCGTCCGTCATCGAGAAAGAGGGCATCACGACGTTCAAGCATTTCATGGCCTATAAGGGCGCATTGATGGTGAATGACGATGAAATGTATGCGTCATTTCAAAGGCTTGCGGAGCTTGGAGGCATCGCTATGGTGCATGCCGAGAACGGCGATGTGGTGGCGGAATTGTCCGCGAAATTGCTGGCTCAGGGGAATGTCGGGCCGGAGGCGCATGCCTATTCGCGGCCCAGCCAGGTGGAAGGCGAGGCGACGAACCGTGCGATCATGATTGCGGATATGGCGGGTGTGCCTCTGTATGTTGTGCATACGTCCTGTGAAGAGGCGCATGAGGCGATCCGCCGGGCCAAGCAGAATGGCAAGCGGGTTTGGGGCGAGCCTTTGATCCAGCATCTAACCTTGGATGAAAGCGAGTATTTCAACCAGGACTGGGACCACGCGGCGCGCCGGGTGATGTCACCGCCGTTCAGAAACAAGCAGCATCAGGACAGCCTGTGGGCTGGCCTGCAGTCAGGGTCATTGTCCGTGGTGGCGACGGACCATTGTGCGTTTACGACCGATCAGAAACGGTTTGGTGTGGGCGATTTCACCAAAATACCAAACGGCACAGGTGGTTTGGAGGATCGGATGCCAATGCTTTGGACCCACGGAGTTAACACGGGGCGGTTAACGCCGAATGAATTTGTGGCTGTGACCAGCACGAATATCGCGAAGATATTGAACTGTTACCCGAAGAAAGGGGCGATCCTGGTCGGAGCGGATGCTGATATCGTGGTGTGGGATCCTGAGAAGGAAAAAACGATCACGGCCGCGCGCCAGCAATCTGCGATTGATTACAATGTGTTTGAGGGCAAGCACGTGAAGGGGTTGCCGCGGTTTACGCTGACGCGGGGCCATGTAGCAGTGCATGACGGCGAGATCCGGACCGAAGAAGGACATGGCAAGTTTGTGCGTCGCGAGGCGAACAATCCTGTGAATAAGGCGTTGTCTTCGTGGAAAGAACTGACCTCGCCGCGTCCTGTTGAGCGCACGGGCATTCCGGCGACGGGGGTTTGATGGGCGCGGTTTCCGAGGACACGTTCTGGAAGCGCTTTACGACCGCAACGGGGATTTCAGGCGGCATTGCCTGTCTTTTGGTGATTTGGGCGGCGCGTCTTGGGGGAGGTTTTGACTGGGGCGTGTTCTTCTTTGCGGGCGCTACGGTTCTTCTTAGCTGGAGCCGAAGTTGGACGTTGGTGCCGGTGCATTTGAGGCATCAGGCGGCGGCGGATGCAGAGTGGGACAGATTTATCGAAAGCGACTGGAAATACGTTGATATCATCTCGGCGTTAACAGGTGATGAAATTGACGATCTGCGACGGCTTTTCGCGCAGGCGGACAATTCCGGAATTCGGACTTTTGTTCTGGAAAAGGCGCCTGCGCTGTCCAAGGATGAAGTGCTGAGATTCATCAAGTATTTCAATGGGGAATGGCCGATCGGTGTGACGACATATATCGATGAGGGCGGCATGGTCAGGGCGATGGATTAAAGTATGGCAGACCCGGTAATTCAGGCTTCGGATTTGTCGCTGACGTTTCAGACGGGCGACGGGCCGGTGCATGCTCTGAAAGACGTCAATCTGACCGTGGATAAAGGAGATTTCGTCTCGTTTATCGGCCCGTCGGGGTGCGGGAAGACGACGTTTTTGCGTGCGATTGCAGCTTTGGAGCATCCGACATCGGGGACGCTTTCGGTGAACGGGATGAGCGCGGATGAAGCAAGAAAAGCAAGGGCTTATGGCTATGTTTTTCAGGCGGCTGGGCTTTATCCCTGGCGCACGATTGGCGGCAATATCCGGCTGCCCCTGGAGATCATGGGATATGGGCGCGCGGATATGTATGACCGCGTGAAGAACGTTCTGGAACTTGTTGAATTAGCTGGGTTTGAGAAGAAGTACCCCTGGCAGTTATCGGGGGGGATGCAGCAGCGGGCCTCGATTGCGCGGGCTTTGGCGTTTGATGCGGATTTGTTGTTGATGGATGAGCCGTTCGGGGCGCTGGATGAAATCGTGCGGGACCGGTTGAACGAGGAGTTGCTTGCGCTTTGGGCGCGGACCGAAAAGACGATTGCCTTTGTGACTCACTCGATCCCGGAAGCCGTTTATTTATCTACGAAAATCGTGGTCATGAGCCCGCGACCGGGGCGGATCACCGACGTAATTGACAGCCCTTTGCCGCGCGAGCGACCCTTGGATATTCGCGACACGCCGGAGTTTATCGAGATTGCACACAGGGTCCGGGACGGGCTTCGGGCCGGACACGGAGACGCGGTTTGAAAGCACGTCGGTATAACGTCGGTATGACGTCGGTTTTACGTCGGTGCGCCCGTTCTGGCCGTTTGCGAAGTGTTAGGGAAATATCTTTATGAGTGCGCGGTCCGGGAACAGGTTTGGGCGCGCTGTCTTGCCGGTGCTGGCGGTTGTAGCGACGCTGTTGGCGGTCTGGTACGTGGCGGTCGTGCCGATGAACGTGAAAGAGGTGCTGACCCAGGCCGAGCGCGAGGGCGCTGTCGTTGTGCCGCCGTCTGCTGCCGAGCGACGGGACGCGGGTCGTTGGAGTTTGGTTTTCACCAATCCGCATTTGTTGGGTTCGTCCTGGTCGATGGATCGCGCGCGACTTCCGGCGCCTCATCAGGTGGCGCAGGAATTGTGGGCTTCGACTTGGGTAGAGGAGACCACCGGGCGGCGTGGGATCGTGCGGTCCGGGTCGTTTTCGAACAGGTCGCTGGTCTATCATGGCGGTGTGACGCTGGGTGCGACAGTGTTGGGTTTTGTGATCGGGTCGATGTTGGGCGTTCTGCTGGCTGTTGGCATCGTCTATAATCGGGCGATGGACCTGAGCGTAATGCCTTGGGCGATCATCAGTCAGACCATCCCGATTGTGGCGCTGGCGCCAATGATCATTGTGGTTCTGTATTCGGTGGGGCTATCCGGGCTGGTCGCGAAGGCGGCGATATCGGCCTATCTGTCGTTTTTTCCGGTGGCCGTCGGCATGGTGAAAGGGTTGAGGTCGCCAGACGCGATGCAGCTTGATTTGTTGCGGACGTATAGTGCGGGGAAAGCGCAGTCGTTCTGGAAACTGCGACTGCCTGCGTCGGTGCCGTATTTGTTTGCCTCACTGAAGATCGCGATTGCGGCGTCGCTGGTCGGCGCGATCGTTGGGGAATTGCCGGTGCAGCGCGGGGGCTTGGGCGCGCGGATGCTGGGGGGCAGCTATTACGGGCAGACGGAGCAGATCTGGGCCGCGCTGATCGTGGCAGCTGTTATGGCAGCGGGGCTGGTCTGGTTCATTGGCTGGATCGAACGGCGGACGTTGAAGGCCATGGGGGCGCAGCCGTGAAGGAGGAATGCTTGGGCATAAGGCGCTTCCTGGTGCACCGCGTGTTGTTGGATTTTGTGGACACTACCGCAGGTTTTCGTGCCGGCCGTCGATTGAAGGCAATCGACGATGGTATTTTTGAAAGGGTGAAGGGCGCGCGCGTTAGCTTTAATGTGGGGTGCATTGGGCTCGATTTTGGGATTTGCCTGAAGCGGTGGCGGGAAGCGTTTTGCACTGGGTCTGTCAAGAACGAGAGTTTTTTTGGCTCGGGGGGCTTTCTGTGAGACGGTTCCGCGAGGCAATGGGCACAACGATTTCGGCGATGGTTTTCTTACCATTGTTTGTCTTGATCGCGCTGATTGCACTGGCACGGGCCGAGGCGGATGGGGGCATGGCGATCCTTTGGGTCGTTCTGTTCGCCTATATCGGCTGGCAGTTTGTGGACGCTTTGGCGGGGTGGGCAGAGGCACCGGGGGTGGCGCGTTTGGTTGCCCCTTTCGCGCTTGGGGCGGTCGTGCTGGTTGGATGGGAAGTGATCGTGCGGGCTCTTGATGTGCCGTCGGTGATCCTGCCGCCGCCGAGCCAGATTGCGGGCACTTTCACCGGCAATTTGCCGACGCTATGGGCGGATTTCGTGCAGACAATCCTGAAGGGCGCGATGTCTGGCTATGTGATCGGATGTCTTTTGGCCTTGGGGGTGGCGATCCTGGTGGATCGCTATGATTTCCTGCGCCGCGGGCTGTTGCCGGTCGGCAATTTCATGGCCGCTTTGCCGATTGTGGGCACCGCGCCGATCCTTGTGATGTGGTTCGGGTTTGACTGGCAGTCGAAGGCCGCCGTCGTCGTGGTGATGGTGTTTTTCCCGATGCTGGTCAACATCGTGGCGGGACTGGCGGACACAAGCGCCATGCAGCGCGATCTGATGCGAACCTATTCGGCGAGCTATTGGCAGACCTTGAGAACGCTGCGCCTGCCGGCGGCTTTGCCGTTTGTTTTCAATGGGCTTAAAGTTTCGGCAACACTTGCTCTGATCGGCGCGATCGTGGCCGAATTCTTTGGCTCTCCGACGGTTGGATTGGGATTTCGGATCAACGCCTCGCTTGGACAATTGGCGCTTGATATGGTCTGGTCTGTGATTGTGGTGGCCGCTGTTGCAGGCTCGCTGCTTTATGGGGTTTTGACGGTGTTGGAGAGGTGGCTTACCTTCTGGCATCCGTCGCAACGGCGATGAAACGAAACGACGGCAAAAAGCGTTAACCAAAATGGGGAGTACTGAAATGAACAAGTTTTTGGCGGGAGCCGTGGCGGCTTTCGGATTGAGCGCGGGGGCTGCTTCAGCGGCGGACGAAGTACGTCTGCAGTTGCAGTGGGTCACGCAGGCCCAGTTCGCGGGTTATTATGTGGCACTTGAGAATGGCTATTATGAAGAGGAAGACCTCGATGTGACGGTGCTTCCGGGTGGACCGGACATTGCGCCGCCACAGGTTCTGGCGGGCGGCGGTGCCGATGCCATGTTGAACTGGATGCCGTCGGCCTTGGCGGCGCGCGAAAAGGGTTTGCCGGTGGTGAATATCGCGCAGCCTTTCAAGTCGTCGGGTCTGATGCTGACGTGCTGGAAGGACACCGGGATCACGGGCCCGCAGGATTTCAAGGGCAAGACGATTGGTGTCTGGTTCTTCGGCAATGAATATCCGTTCCTGTCCTGGATGTCTCAGGAGGGCATTTCAACGGACGGTGGCGACGATGGTGTGACGGTGTTGAAGCAGGGCTTCAACGTTGATCCGTTGTTGCAGCGTCAGGCCGATTGCATTTCGACGATGACCTACAATGAGTTTGGTCAGGTGTTGGACGCAGGCGTGTCCGAGGACGAACTGGTGACCTTCAAGTATGAAGACATGGGTGTGGCGACGTTGGAGGACGGCATTTACGTGCTGGAGGAAAACCTGGCTGATCCGGCGTTCAAGGACAAGATGGTGCGCTTTGTGCGGGCTTCGATGAAGGGTTGGAAGTGGGCCGAAGAGAACCCCATGGAAGCGGCGATGATCGTTCTGGAGAATGACGAGACCGGCGCGCAGACCGAAGCGCATCAGGTGCGCATGATGGGCGAGATTGCCAAGCTGACGGCGGGGTCCGATGGCTCGCTTGATCCGGCGGATTTCGATCGCACGGTTGCGACGTTGCTGGCGGGTGGATCTGATCCGGTGATCACAGCGGTGCCGGAAGGAGCCTGGACCAGTGAGATCACGGATGCCGCTTTGAACTGAGTCGGATGTCCGGTTAAGACGGGACGGCGCGTGGGGAAACTCTCGCGCCGTTTTTTCTTGCCTCCGGCGGGGATTTTTTGGACCCAAAGAATGGGTTGTTTGGGAGAGTCGTATGGCGCGGTTGTTGACGGAATTCGGAATGGGCTCTTCGCTGCGCCGGCAGGATTACACGGAAGCGGCGGTGCGCGCCGTGAAGGATGCGCTTTGGCACAATTCGATCAATCTGGCGGAGCTTTTTGGCCGCGAGAAGGGCGAGATGCAGATCCTTGTCGAGGTCGGTGTGCAGGCGCCGGAGCAGGTCGACGCGGCGCGGGTTTCTGAGATTTTCCCGTATGGGCAGGTTGAGGTTGTGGTGCGCAAAGGCGGACTGGATGTGCCGCGCGGGGACGGAGGCAGGCCTACAGTGATTGCGAATGTGGCAATTTCGGTGGCTTTGGATCTGGAGGGCACAGCATGAGCGAGCAGCGGTTTATCATCGAGATGGGTATGGGCAACGACCAGTATGGTGAGGACTACACCAAGGCGGCAGCCCGCGCGATCGAGGATGCGATCCGGCATTCGGCGATTCCGATGTTTGAAGTGACGGGGATTTCTCATGAGGCGATGCGGGTGCAGGTGACGGTTGGTGTGGCGCGGCCCGAGGCGGTGGATTGTGCGGTCTTGGCTGAGAAACTGCCGCGCGGGCGGGCTGAGGTGCGGGCTGTGGAAGGAGGTTTGAACGTGGTGAACCCGGACACGGGGCGTGTTCTGGTGGTGGCCACTGCGGCGGTGGAGGCGTTTTTGCCGAAACAGGGTTGATCGGTGGCCTGTTGCTGGCAGGACGCGTTGTTTGGCTGTTTTCTGCTGGCCAATAAATTGTTTCTTGGCAGGAAACAGGTTCATTCATAGTTTCGTCATCAGAACGTGGGACAAACCTGCGTCGAGGCAGACGAGCAGTATTATGACAGAAGTATTGAAAATGGCCCTTAAGGGGCCGTCCCATCGTCGGCATGCGCTGACGATTTGGAAGCGTTGGTGGCGCCGGGCTCTTTAGAGATGGCCCGTCGCTCACCGTCTTTTTTCGGGCGACGCCTGAGGGGGCGTCTTGATGGCCTGCGCAAGCACGGGCCGTCTAGGCCCTCGTCTGCGCCGCCGCGAACGGGGCAAGTGTCGTTTGGGCGGTTCATGAGTTTGCTGGAGGACACGCTGGCCGATGGGGCCGGGCGGCGGGCCGTGAAGGTGCGCCGGCGTTAGGGGCACGTCACCGATAGCAGCACTCAGTAGCCGTCCGGTTTGTGGCCGAAGAAGACTTTGGTCAGGTCCTCGCTGACGTCCCATTGCACGCGCCTGCCATCCTCCACAAAGAGCGTATCACCGGGCGCAAGGTCACGCATCTCGCCGCTTTCCAGCCAGGTGATCCGACATTTTCCCGACAGGACCGTCATCAGTTCATGGCCCTGTTCGGTGCATTCAAACGCGCCTTCCGTGCAGCGCCAGATGCCGAAGCGGCTGGTGTGGCCATTGCCGCCCTTGTCGATGCGACCAAAGGTTTGCGGGCTGCCTTTGGTGATTTTGTAGTCGCTGGCCGGGTTGTCGAAAGGCCAGTGCTCGAGGGGGCCAACGTCGTCGCCGGGGGCGTATTTAATCATCTGTCGTCCTTTTCGTCGCATCCGTGGGCCGGGCCTGGGGACCTTTTGCACTGCAGATCCACGATCGTGCCAAAATGGAAAACCCGCCACTTGGGCGGGTTTCCGGGTGGTTTGATGCGCCGGAGCTAGTGCCGGTTCATGCGGTTTGCGATCAGGTCCTCGACGACCTCGGGTTCGGCCAGTGTCGAAGTGTCGCCCAGAGCGCCGAAGTCGTCTTCTGCGATCTTGCGCAGGATGCGGCGCATGATCTTGCCCGAGCGCGTCTTTGGCAGGCCCGGCGCCCATTGGATGAGGTCGGGTTTGGCGATGGGGCCGATGTCTTTGCGGACCCATGTTTCGAGTTCTTTCCTCAGCTCTTCGGAGGGCTCGACGCCGTTCATCAGGGTGACGTAGGCGTAGATGCCCTGACCCTTGATGGCGTGCGGATAGCCGACAACGGCGCTTTCGGCCACTTTGGGGTGGGCGACGAGAGAGCTTTCGACCTCGGCTGTGCCCATGCGATGACCCGAGACGTTGATCACGTCGTCGACGCGGCCGGTGATCCAGTAGTAGCCGTCTTCGTCGCGACGTGCGCCGTCGCCGGTGAAGTAATAGTTCTTGTAGTCGGCGAAGTAGGTTTTCTCGAAGCGCTCGTGGTCTTCCCAGACTGTGCGCATCTGAGCGGGCCAGCTGTCTTTGATGCAAAGCACGCCTTCGGCGGCGGTGGTGTGGATTTCTTCGCCGGTTGTTGGTTCGAGTATGACCGGCTGAACGCCGAAAAAGGGCAGGGTGCAAGAGCCGGGTTTGGTGGGTGTCGCTCCCGGAAGCGGGGTCATCAAGTGGCCGCCAGTTTCAGTCTGCCACCATGTATCGACGATGGGGACGTTCCCCTTGCCGACGACGTTGTGATACCAGTTCCAGGCTTCGGGGTTGATCGGCTCGCCCACGGTGCCCAGCACCTTGAGGTCAGAGAGGTCGTATTTTTCGACGAACTCGGGGCCTTTGCCCATCAGCGCACGGATGGCGGTGGGGGCGGTGTAGAATTGGTTCACCTTGTGCTTTTCGCAGACCGCCCAGAAGCGTCCGGCGTCGGGGTAGGTGGGCACGCCCTCGAACATCAGCGTGGTGGCTCCGTTCGCCAGCGGGCCGTAGACGATATAGCTGTGGCCCGTCACCCAGCCGACGTCTGCGGTACACCAGAAGACATCGCCGTCGTGGTAATCGAACGTGTATTGGTGCGTCATCGAGGCGTAGACGATGTAGCCGCCTGTGGTGTGGACGACGCCTTTGGGCTGACCGGTCGAACCGGAGGTGTAGAGGATGAACAGCGGGTCTTCGGCGTTCATTTCTTCGGGGGGACAATCGTCGGAGACGTTTTGTGCGGCTTCGTGCAGCCAAACGTCGAGGTCGTGGCGCCAGGCGACTTGCTGGCCGGTGCGGCGCACGACGAGACATTTCACGTCATCGGCCACGTTGTTCAGGGCCTGGTTGACGTTGTCCTTGAGGTTCGTCACGCGGCCACCGCGCGGGGCACCGTCGGAGGTGATGACAACCTTGGCGTTCGAACCTGCGACGCGGGCGCCCAAGGCGTCGGCGGAAAAGCCAGCGAAGACGATCGAGTGGATCGCGCCGATGCGGGCCGAGGCAAGCATGGCGTAGGCGGCTTCGGGGATCATCGGCATGTAAAGCACGACGCGGTCGCCCTTTTTGACGCCCATGTCTTTCAGAACATTGGCGAATTTGCAGACGTTCGCGTGGAGTTCCTTGTAGGTGATATGCAGGGCGTCGTCTTCGGGACTATCGGGTTCCCAGATGATCGCGGTTTGATCGCCTCGTGTTTCGAGGTGGCGGTCGATGCAGTTGGCTGCGACGTTGAGGGTGCCGTCCTCGTACCAGCGGATGTCGATATTGCCCGGTGCGAATGAGGTGTTCTTGACCTTGGTGTAGGGCTTGATCCAGTCGATGCGTCGGCCATGTTCGCCCCAGAAGCCTTCTGGGTCTTCAACAGAGCTGTCGTACATTGCCTGATAGGTGGCCTGGTCGGCGTGGGATTTGGATGCGAAGTCGTCGGTCGGCAGGTACATGCCGTTTTTGGTTTCCAGCATGGGACTCTCCAGGTCTTGGTCTTCAGATGTGTGGCGCCGGGCGTGGGCCCGGCGCCGGATTTTCAGATCGCGAGATATTCGGCGCGGAGTTTTTCGTCGTCCAGCACTTTCTGGGCGCTGTCGTCATAGACCACGCGACCGGTGTCGAGGATCACGGCGCGGTCCGCGAGCTTGAGGGCTGCGACGGCGTTTTGCTCGACGATGATGGTCGTGATGCCCTGGTCACGGATGATGTTCAGCGTCTTGGCGATTTCCTGAACGATCACGGGGGCGAGGCCTTCGTATGGTTCGTCCAACAGCAGGACCTTGATGTCACGGGCCAATGCACGGGCGATGGCGAGCATTTGCTGTTCACCACCCGAAAGCGTGACGCCGTCCTGGTTCTTGCGTTCGCCAAGGCGCGGGAACAGCGAATAGATGCGTTCAAGCGACCAGCCGATGGGCGGGGCGATCTGGGCGAGCTTCAGGTTCTCTTCCACGGTGAGGCCGGGGATGATGCGGCGGTCTTCGGGGACCAGTGCGATCCCGTTTTGCGCCGCGGCATGGCTGGCCATCGTGTGGAGCGGCTGGTGGTCGAGCCAGACTTCGCCGAAGCGCAACTCGGGGCTGTCCATGCGGGCGATGGTGCGCAGGGTCGTGGTCTTGCCCGCGCCGTTGCGGCCCAGAAGGGCAAGGATTTCACCTTCGTGGACGTTAAAGCTGACGTCCTGCACGATGTAGCTTTCGCCATAGTAGGCTTCGATGTTCCACACCGAAAGATAGGCCGGGGAGGTGGCTGCGTTGTTGGCGTTCTTATCGAAAGGTTTTTCGTCGAGCATCTGTTTGCCCCCTTAAGCCGCGGCTTCGCCGAGGTACGCTTCTTGTACCTTCGGGTTGCCTTTGATGTTTTCCGGCACGTCTTCCACCAGCGGTCTGCCTTGTGCGAGAACGGTGATCCGTTCGGCGAGGCTGAACACGACGTGCATGTCGTGCTCAATGATGCACATGGTGATGTCGCGCTTTTCCTTGATCTCTTTCAGGAGATCGATGGTATTGTTGGTGTCGGCGCGCGCCATGCCTGCGGTGGGTTCGTCCAGAAGCAGAAGCTTTGGCTCCTGCACGAGACACATCGCCATTTCGAGGCGGCGTTTGTCTCCGCGCGACATGGACGCCGAGTGCATGTGGCGTTTGTCGAGCATGTTCACGTCGGCAAGCATCGCTTCGGCTTTTTCCAGCAGTTCTTTCTCGTGGGCGAAGCTTTCAAGCGCATGCATCCGGAACGCGCCGTCGCGTTTGGCGAAACACGGGATCATGATGTTTTCAAGGACGGTGAGGTCACTGAAGATTTCGGGCGTCTGAAATACGCGCGAGATACCCATTTGGTTGATCTGGTGCGGTTTGCGCCCCAACACCGACTGTCCGTCGAACATGACCGAGCCGGTATCCGGGATCAGTTTGCCGACGAGGCAGTTCAGAAGGGTGGATTTACCGGCCCCGTTGGGGCCGATGATGGCGTGGACGGTGTTTTCCTGAACCGAGAGGTTCACGTCACCCAAGGCCTGCAAGCCGCCGAAGCGCTTGTTTACACCTTTGACTTCAAGAATTCCCATTGTGGTGTCTCCTATTCCGCAGGTGTCTTGGATGGGGTGTCGTCAGTCTTGGCCTTGCGTCGGAACAGTCCGGCGATCTTCTGTCCGCCTTCGACGAGACCGCCGGGGAGGAAGATGACGACCAGCATGAACACGATGCCGAGGGTCAGGTGCCAGCCTTTGCCGATGAACGGATAGATCATCGAGACAACGAAGTCCTCAAGCCCGTCGGGCAGGAAGGCGAACCACTGGTGCAGGATGGTTTCGTTGATCTTGGAAATGATGTTTTCCATGTATTTGATCATACCCGCGCCCAGAACCGGTCCGATGAGGGTCCCGACGCCGCCAAGGATCGCCATTAGGACGACTTCGCCTGATGCGGTCCAGAACATGCGCTCGGGGCCGACTTGGGTGTCCATCGCGACCATCAGGCCACCGGCGAGACCGGCATACATGCCCGAGATGACGAAGGCGGCAAGCGTGTAGGGCTTAGAGTTCAGGCCGGTGTAGCTCATCCGTTGCTGGTTCGATTTCACAGCGCGCAGCATCATGCCGAAAGGCGAGCGGAAGATGCGGATCGAGAGGTAGAAGCTGAGCAGCATCACGACAGCTGCGATGTAGTAGCCCGCGTTGAATGTGAACAGCCAGTCGCCAAGCGACAATTCGTAAGATGTCCGCATATCGATGCCGAAGAAGTTCGCACGACCGATCTCACCGGGTTCGAGGCCCGACAGGATCGGACGGTCGGTGGCCTTGATCTGGAGGCCCGTCTCGCCGCCTGTGATCGGTGTCAGCACCGAATAGGCGAGTGCGTATGACATCTGGGCGAACGCCAGGGTCAGGATCGAGAAGTAGATGCCTGAGCGGCGCAAACAGATGAAGCCGACAAGAAGCGCAAAGAGGCCTGCGAAGATGATCGACAGGATGATCGCCGGAATGATGTTCAGCGTGACCAGTTTCATCATCCAGATCGCGGCATAGGAGCCCACTCCGAGGAACGCCGCGTGGCCGAATGACAGGTAGCCTGTGAGGCCAAAGAGGATGTTGAAGCCAATTGCGAAGATGCCGAAGATCACGAAGCGTTGCATCAGGTCCGGGTAGCCTGCGTTGAACTGAGCCATCCCAGAACCTTCGGGGAAGGGGTTCAAGATGAACGGTGCAAGCATCGTCAGCACGACCACCAGCGCGAGCAGTGTCGCATCTTTCCGGTTCAGGCCGAGAAAGCCGGTGCTTGCGACAATTGACGGCGGTGCCTTTGGCTTGGCGATGGGGGTATTGGTTGCTTGTTCAGTCATGGCTTATTCCTCCATCACGCCTTTGCGGCCCATGAGGCCACGGGGACGTGTGAGCAGAATGATAATGGCGATCAGGTAGATGATGATCTGATTGATGCCCGGGAAGATATCGAGAATTTGCGTCATTGAGGCAAAGCTTTCGACGATGCCGAGTAGGAAGCCTGCCAGAACCGCTCCGGGGAGCGAGCCCATGCCTCCGACGACGACCACCACGAAGCTGAGGACGAGGAAGTCCATTCCCATGTGATAGTTCGGACTGTTGATTGGTGCGTACATCACGCCTGCCAGTCCCGCCACGCAGGCCGCAATGGCGAACATGATGGTAAAGCGCTTGTCGATGTTGATTCCCAGAAGGCCGACCGTTTCGCGGTCTGCCATGCCTGCGCGCACGACCATACCGAAGGTGGTGAACTGCAGGAAGGCGAAGACGCCGGCGATGACGATCATCGAGAAGCTGAAGTATATCAGACGCCAGTAGGGGTAGATGATGGTATTCGCGTCAAAGCCAACCAATGCGCCGAAGTCGAACGAGCCGGTAAAGGCTGGTGGGGCCGGTGTCGGGATCGGGTTGGCGCCATAGAAATACTTGATGATTTCCTGAAGCACGATGGCAAGGCCGAAGGTCACCAGGATCTGGTCGGCGTGGGGGCGCTTGTAGAAGTGCTTTACAAGGCCGCGCTCCATGGCGATGCCGATGAAGGCCATGATCGGAATCGAGAACAGGATCGCCAGCGGCACGGACCATTCTATGATCGACTGGCCGATTTCGGGGCCGAACCATTCATGCATGTAGGGGACGTCGATCTTCAGCGGGTTGCCGAGGAAGTCCTTGCGCGTCTCATCGACGATCTGATGGCTGAGGCCCAGGAGGCGCTGAAGCGTCACGGCGCAGAAGGCACCGATCATGAACAGCGCACCATGCGCGAAATTCACGACACCCAGCGTGCCGAAGATCAGGGTCAGACCAAGGGCGATCAGCGCATAGGCGCTGCCCTTGTCGAGGCCGTTCAGGATTTGAAGGATAATGGCTTCCATTTTTCCCACCTCAAATGGTTGCGGACTGGCCTTTCAAGGCCTGGAATGGTCCGGGCGAGGCATGTGCCCCGCCCGGAAACGGCGTTACGCGCCGGGGTTGCAGGCGCCGAGGCTTGCTTCTGCGCCACCCATCTGCGGGTGATCGGGCGCATAAGTGACCTGCTCGACCGGAGTGACTTCGACGATTTCGACGAGGTCGAATTCGTTCTCTGGGTTCTCCTTGCCGCGCACAACGACAACGTCCTTGAAGCACTGGTGGTCATCGGCACGATACAACGTTGGGCCGTTGCCCATGCCGTCGAACTCGAAGCCGGCGAGGGCTTCAGCCACAGCGCAGGGGTTGAACGACCCGGCGCGGTTGACGGCATCCGCATAAAGCAGCGTCTGCACGTAGACGGTGTGAGCCGCCTGGCTTGGCGGGAAGCCGAACTTGGTGCCGAAGGATTGTACGAAGGCGTTGGTGCCGTAGTACTTGGCGCCGGCCTGGTTCTCGAGTTTCCAGTCCCAGTTCTGCGAGCCGAGGATGCCTTTGATGTTGGCACCGGCGCCGCGCGCCATAAGCTCGGAGTAGAGCGGAACGACGATCTCGAAGTTCTTGCCGTTGGCTTCTGCCGCACGCAGGCCGAACTGGACCGCGTTGGTCAGCGAGTTGACCATGTTTCCGCCGTAGTGGTTCAGAACCAGCACGTCTGCGCCCGAGTTCAGAACCGGAGCGATGTAGGACGAGAAGTCCGTCTGGGTCAGTGGCGTGAGGACCGAATTAACGGTTTCCCAGCCCATGGCCTCGGTGGATTCGCGCACGGCCTGTTCGGTCGTGTAGCCCCAGTTGTAGTCGGCTGTCAGGTGATAGGCCTTACGGTCGGTGCCGTAAGCTTTGGCCAGCACTGGTGCCAGCGCGGCACCCGACATGTACGAGTTGAAGAAGTGGCGGAAGCCGTTGGCTTTGCGGTCCTTACCCGTTGTGTCGTTGGAGTGTGTGAGGCCAGCCATGAAGATGACGCCAGCTTCCTGGCACAGAGCCTGAACGGCCACAGCCACACCGGAAGAAGAACCACCCGTGATCATGATAGCGCCGTCTTTTTCGATCATCGAACGGGCCGAAGCACGTGCGGCATCCGATTTAGTCTGCGTGTCGCCGGTTACGAACTGCACCTTCTTGCCCATGATGCCGGTTCCGTCCAGCGTCTTGGATGTGAAGGTGTTGATCATGCCGCCATCGCCTTCACCGTTCAGGTGCTCGACGGCAAGCTGGTATGCACGCAACTGGTCTGCGCCTTCGTCGGCGTAGGGGCCGGACTGCGGGACGTTGAAGCCCAGCGTGACAGTGTCGCCCTGTGGTGCGTTCGTGAAACCGGTGTGTGCGCCGGCCCATACGGCGCCTGTGAAGATTGTCGGTGTCGCGAGCGCCGCGCCGGCTGCTGCACCGGCCTTCAGCACACCACGACGTGTGAAGTTGGATTTTGTCATAAAACTCTCCCTATGTTTTCCGGCTATCGTGGTTGCCCACTTGCGCCTCCTCGCGCAGCCGAACCTTTGACAAGGTGCCCTACTTATCTGTCACGCCATGCAAAAAAGATAGTAAGTCTCGACATAGAAACGTTTATTTTGTAAAATAATCCACATGCAGGTGCAGCAATTTGTAAACAATTTATCGCGCACCCACAGAATGACGTTGAAGAATCGAGGTTTTTTGATATGGCGCGACCCGCTTTGACTGGCTCACGTATCCGGCGCTACCGGATCGATCGGGGGATCAAGCAGGCCGAGCTTGCACGGCAATGCGACATCTCGCCGAGTTACCTCAATCTGATCGAGCATAACCGCCGCAAGATCGGCGGCGCGTTGCTGAACAGTGTGGCTGCCGCGCTGGAAGTGGACACAGCAACCCTGAGCGAAGGTGCGGGCGCCGCGATAACCGGGGCCCTTGAAGTGGCGGCGGGCAGCTTTGCCGCCTCGGGGCGCGAGATCGAGCGCAGCGAGGATTTCGCTGGGCGGTTTCCGGGCTGGGCGCAACTGGTGGTCGAGCAACAGGCGCGGGTGTCCGAGCTGGAGCGGTTGGTCGAAACGCTGAACGACCGGCTGACACATGATCCGTTCTTGTCGGCCTCTCTGCACAACGTGTTGTCCACGGTCACGGCGATCCGCTCGACCAGCGGCATTCTGGCCACCGGCGAAGATATCGAGGCCGAGTGGCAGGCACGGTTCCATCGCAACCTTTATGAGGACAGCCAGCGTCTGGCCGAGAGTACCGAGGCCTTGGTTGGCTATCTGGACGCAGGCGGGGACGCGGACCGAACCTTGTCTCTGCCCCAAGACGAAATGGAGGCGTGGTTGAGCGATCACGATTGGCGGATCGAAGCTTATGAGGAAGGCCGCGACATGGAGGTCGACGTGGTGATCGCCGAGGTCGGGACCGCGTTGACGTCATCGGCTGCCCGCAGTCTGGCGGCGCGGTTTCTTGAGCGGTATAGAGCGGATGTCATGGCCTTGCCGGGGGCGGATCTGGAGGCGGCGGTTCTGGCGGGTGAGCGCGATCCGATGCGGCTTGCGGCGCGATTTTCCATCGATCTGCCGCGCGCGATGCGCCGGATGGCGACCTTGCCGGGACGGTTCTTCAAGGGCGGGTTGCCGCCGGGACTGGTAATTTGCGACGGCTCGGGGACGCTGACGTTCCGAAAGCCAGTGCGTGGTTTCGACCCGCCCCGTTTTGGCGCGTCCTGTGCCGTGTGGCCGTTGTTTCAGGCGCTGCACCGTCCTTTGACGCCGGTCAGTTCAGAGCTGTCGCTGGTGGGCCAGGATGATGTGCGGTTCAAGACTTGGTCGCTTGCGACGTCGGAGTATGTGGCCGGGTTCGACAAGCCTCCGGTGGTCGAAAGCACCATGTTGCTGATGCCGGTGCTGGCGCAGGTAGGGGCGGAAAGCCCACCGTATCAGGTCGGCACATCCTGCCGGGTCTGCGCGATCAAGGGGTGTCCGGCACGGCGCGAGCCGTCGATCCTGATGCAGTCGGATGTCGCCTCCTCAGGCGGATCGGGCCTTGGCGCGATGTAATTGGGGACAATCAATATTTTGACAGTTCCCGCGGCATGGGGGATAGTCAATTCAAGACGATAGTGTCTGACTTTAGGGAGGGGTCAGTCATGGGAGGGACTGTCCTGCTTATTGAGGACGAACCGAACATCATCGAGGCGATCAGGTTCATCCTGTCGCGCGATGGATGGCGCGTGGATACGCATTCGGATGGCCTGACGGCGGTAGATGCGGTGCGCGCGCGTCGTCCTGATTTGATTGTGCTTGATGTGATGCTGCCGAACCGGTCCGGATACGACATTCTGAACGATCTGCGTGCGGATGCCGAATTCAAGGAACTGCCGGTTCTGATGCTGACCGCGCGGGGTCAGAAGAAGGACCGCGAACTGGCGGAGAAGCTGGGCGCGAGCCGCTTCATGACAAAACCTTTTTCGAACGGTGAAGTGCTGGAGACAGTCCGCGCCCTGGTTGGCCAGTGAGCCGGCCTCCCGAGCCGATTTTTCTTGCGCGGCAGAGTTATCGGCGGCGCCGGTGGAGCGATGCTGCGCGTTTGATGCCCGTGGTCGGGTTGATCGCGCTGCTTTTGCCGTTGCTGTGGGCGGATCAGGCGACAACGTCGGGTGGAATTCTTTACATATTTTGTGTTTGGGCGCTGTTGATCGCGGGCACGAAGATCATTGCGCGGCGGCTGACTGATTACGATCCGTTGATTGAGACGAACGACAGCACCGAAAGTACGGAGACAAAGGACGGAGGCGCGCGCTAGTCCATGCTGTCGTTTAATGCTCTTGCCTTGATCTCGATTTTCTATGTGGCGCTGTTGTTTGCGGTGGCCTTCTGGGCAGACAAAAGGGCCGAGCGGGGTCGGGGCGGATGGCTGCGTTCGCCCTGGGTTTATACACTTTCGCTGTCGATCTATTGCACCGCCTGGACGTTTTACGGCGCGGTTGGAAATGCGGCGCGTTCCGGGCTTGAGTTCGCGACGATTTATCTGGGCCCGACGTTGGTCATGGTCGGCTGGTGGGTGATCCTGAGACGGCTGGTGCGAATCGGAAAGACTCAGCGGATCACGTCGATCGCGGACATGGTGTCGTCGCGCTATGGCAAGTCGAACACGCTTGGCGTTCTGGTGACTCTTTTGGCGGTGGCCGGGACAACGCCATATATTGCGCTGCAATTACAATCGGTTACGCTGAGTTTTGCAGTGTTCATGGACGGTCCTGCAAATGCGCCCGAGGATCTGGCTGTCGTGGCGTTGTGGGTGGCGATCGGGCTGGCGGTTTTCACGATCCTGTTCGGCACACGCAATCTGGACGTGGAAGAGCGCCACCACGGCATCGTCATGGCGATCGCGGTCGAAGCTGTGGTGAAGCTGGTCGCCTTGCTTGCGGTCGGCATCTTTGCGGTATTCTGGATCGGCTCGGGCCCAAGCGACATGATGGCGCGGATCGAGGCGTCTTCGATAGATGTCTGGGCGCTGCAACCCGACCGCTGGATGACGATGATTTTCCTGTCCGCCGCCGCGTTCATCTGTTTGCCACGCATGTTTCAGGTGATTGTGATCGAAAATGAGGACGAGCGGCATCTGTCGACCGCGGCATGGGCGTTTCCGATGTATTTGTTCCTGATCAGCCTGTTCGTGATTCCGATTGCCGTGGTCGGCCTGTCGGTCATGCCGGAGGGATCGAACCCGGATTTGTTCGTGCTGACCTTGCCATTGACTTTCGATCAGAACGCTTTGGCAACGCTGGCTTTTCTGGGGGGGTTCTCGTCGGCGACTTCGATGGTGATCGTGGCCTCGATTGCGCTGGCGACGATGGTTTCGAACCATATCGTCATGCCGATCTGGTTGAGCACGCAGTCGGTCGGCGCGACGGTGTCGGGCGATGTGCGGCATGTGGTGATCCTGGCGCGCCGCGCGTCGATTGTCGGTGTTCTGGTGCTTGGGTTTCTCTATTTCCGCCTGTCCGGGGGCGGCACCGCTTTGGCGTCGATCGGGCTGGTGGCTTTTGTCGGTCTCAGCCAAATCCTGCCGGCGCTGATCGGCGGGATCTTCTGGCGGGGTGCAACACGGATCGGGGCTGCGGCGGGTCTTGCGACCGGCCTTGCGCTGTGGCTTTGGACGTCGCTTTTGCCGAGCTTCGGGGAGGGCGGGGTCTTGTCGGCAGCGGTCTTTCTGCACGGTCCGTTCGGGATTGCGATGCTGCGCCCCGAGGCCTTGTTCTGGATCGAGGACATCGATCCACTGGTACATTCAGTCTTATGGTCTATTGCGCTGAATACATTGGCATTTTGCGTCTTTTCTCTCCTTAGTTTTCCAAGTCCGCTGGAGCGTTTGCAGGGCGCGACCTTTGTCAATATCTTCCGCTTTTCGGACCGGTCTCGTGGCTGGACCGGCGGCGCTGCCGAGGCCGAGGATCTGTTGATGATGGCGCAGCGGATCATCGGGCCGCAGGTGGCGCAGGGCATTTTCGAAAGCGAAGCGGCAAAGCAGGGCAAGCAAGGGTATTTGCCGGATGTCACGCCGGATTTCATGGACCGGCTGGAGCGCGAGCTGGCGGGTTCGGTCGGTGCGGCGACGGCCCATGCGATGGTCGCGCAAATCACCGGAGGCGCGTCTGTGACGGTCGAGGACCTGATCCGCGTCGCAGACGAGGCGCAGCAGATTCTGGAGTATTCGAACCAGCTTGAGGCGAAGTCTGCCGAACAGGAACGTACGGCGCGTCAACTGCGCGAGGCGAACGAGAAACTTCTGGCCCTGTCGGTTCAAAAGGACGGCTTTCTCAGCCAGATCAGCCATGAACTGCGCACGCCGATGACCTCGATCCGCTCGTTCAGCGAAATCCTGATGGCGGATGAGGCGATGGGGCCCGAGGACAGGCTGCGCTATAGTCGCATTATCCATGATGAGACCAAGCGTCTGACGCGGCTTCTGGACGACCTTCTGGACCTGAGTGTACTGGAGAACGGTCAGGTCACTTTGAACATGGGCGAGGAGACCATCGGCGCGGTTCTGGATCGGGCGGTTGCGGCGATGGAGGTTGCGACCGGGCAGCAGGATTTCGTGATCCAGCGTCCGGGGCCGGGTGAGGACGCCTCGATCTATACGGACGGCGACCGGCTGTCGCAGGTTTTCATCAATCTGATCGCCAACGCGTTGAAATATTGTGAAAATCCGACGCCTCGGTTGACCATTAAAGTGGACGAGGCCGGGGGGCGGCGCGTGGTGGATTTCCTTGATAACGGCAAAGGTATACCGACGGATGCGCAGACGTTGATCTTCGAGAAATTCGCGCGCGTATCGGACAATCATGCCGCCGGGGGCGCGGGGCTTGGCCTGGCGATCTGCCGCGAGGTGATGACCCGGCTTGGCGGTGGCATTGTCTATCTGCCGGGGCAGGGTGGCGCGGCGTTTCGGGTGATTTTGCCGGATGCGCGCGCTGAGGCGGCTTGAAGCAACGAAGCTGTAACCTATTTGCGCGATGCTTGGGATCGAAAGCGATTCTGGGGAGCATCTGAATTTGTCGACACTGGCGCGGGCCTCGCCACTGAAACGCCGGCTTGCACCGCCGCGCCCGGTGCGGGGCGTGGGCGATGGTGCGGTCGAGGCGTTGTTGCGCGTGGAAGTGCCGCGCGCGGCGGATCAGTTGCTGGCGATGCAGGCAGATGTGCAGGCGGTGACGCTGTCGACGATGGAGCATTCGGCGGTTGTGGCGGCCTTGTCGCGGCACGATCTGATTTGTCTCATTTCGCGCAATGCCCGCGATGTCGGTCTTTTGGTGGTCGATATCGGGCTTTTGACGGCTTTGGTCGAGATCCAGACGCTGGGGCAGGTGACTTCGGTGCCCCCCAAGGATCGCGTGCCGACCCGCACGGATGCGGTTGTCTTCAGCGATATGGTCGACAAGTGGATGGCCGATATCGCGCGCGTGGCGGGCGAGGCGGGATTGGCGCGCGACGTGCCATTTTCTGGGTTCGTGCGCGAGCATGGCATTCTGGATTTGCGCGCGGTCGAGCTGACGCTTGATCCGGGGAAGTATCGCTCGATGCGCATCGCCATGGCATTGGGGGACGATGCGAAGGTCGGTGTGATGACGTTCTTTGTGCCCGCGAGCGGAGGTGCGCGGAGTCTGGCGGACGAGGGCACGCTTGGTACGCGATTGCGGCCACATCTGATGGACGCCGAGGCCGGGATGCAAGCGATTCTGACCCGGTTTGAGCATCCGTTGAAACAAGTGCTGGCCTTGCGCGCGGGGGATGTCTTGCCGATCGATCCCAGGTGCCTGACGCATATGCATCTTGAGGTGCGCGAGGGCGTTCCGCTGGCGCAGGGGCGGCTCGGTCAGGTGAACGGGTTTCGGGCCGTTCGGCTGACATCTGTCGGCAAGGAAGGCGACCCGGAACCGTTCTTTGGCGCCGCAGTGCCGGCGTCGGCTTCGAGCACGGCGCGAGAGGCGTTGCCTGAGCGTACAGTGTCGCCTAAGGCCTTGGAACCGCCCGATGCGGACGTTGCGCCGGTGGACGATTTGCCCGATCTGCCGGACCTTCCGGACATGGATGCCTTGCCCGACCTGCCCGACTTGCCAGGCGCCGCGGACCTACCGGATTTTCCCGACTTGCCGGGACCTTAGGTGTTCTGACTTGAAAATTGCTCAAGTTGCGGACCGATGCCCGGAAAAGCATATCCGGCAGTGTCGAGGGCTTTCAGGATGTCTTGGGAAGTCATCTCGTTATCGCCTGCGGTGGCGAACGCCCAGAGAATCGCCGAACGCGTGCCGGACGCACAATAGGCCAGCACCGGACCGTCGGTTGCGTTCATGGCTTGCGCCTGTGCCGTCACGGCCTCGCCTGTCAAACCGCCGGGCGCCAGCGGGTTGTTGAAGAACGCGACGCCCGCGCCTTCGCAGGCGGCCCGCATCGCCTCGGAAGACAGATCTGGCGGGACCTCGAAGTCGGGGCGATTGCAGACCACGGCCTTGAATCCTTGCTGAACAAGTTCGGGCAGATCGTCGGGCGTGATTTGCGGGGCGACTGACATTTTGTCGTTCAGGCGGGCGTAGGGCATTGGCGTTTCCTTCAGGCGGTTTGACCGCGCGCAAGCGAGAGCTTCACGGACGGTGCGGCCACCATGCCAAGGATCATCGCGACAAGGAAGACAGCGCCTCCTGTGCCGCCCCAAGTGATCGATGCGATCGCGGGCCCCGGGCAAAGTCCGGCAAGCCCCCAGCCTGCGCCGAACAGGACCGAGCCGAGCACAAGGTTGCGGCCAAGCCGGGGTTCGGGCGGTGTCGGGAATGTGCCTCCGAGGGCAGGCGCGCTGCGGCGGGCGGCGATTTGCCAGGCGATGGCCATGGGAATGATCGCCCCGCCCATCACGAAGGCCAGCGTGGGGTCCCAGTCACCGAAAATATCAAGCCAGCCAATGACTTTGCGGGTATCCGTCATGCCCGAGATCAACAGGCCGACGCCAAACAGACCGCCCGCGAAAAAAGCTGAAATCAGACGCATCAGACCCACCCCAGCAAGTGACGGAACACGACAACCGACAAACCACCTGCGCCGATGTAAAACACGGTGGCCACGATCCCGCGCAGGGAGAGTCGCGATATGCCGCACACACCGTGACCTGACGTGCAGCCATTGGCGATGCGCGTGCCGACTCCCACCAGAAGGCCCGCCAGCGCGACGAGCACGAGGTTGCCGCTGACGTGCGTGTCGCCTGTGCCCGTCGCGAACGCCGCGGCCCCCGGAAACAGCACAAGGCCGACCAAAAACGCCGCGCGTTCGGTCGCGTTTTCCTTTGCGGAGCGATCGACAAGGCTGCCGATAATGCCGGAAGCGCCCATGACGCGTCCGTTGATCAAAAGGTAGGCCGCGGCGGCGAGGCCGATCATGGCACCGCCAAGAAGGCCGAGTATCCAGTCCTGTGGCATTGTGATTGTCCAGTCTTAGAGTTTGTTAACGGGAACTTTGAGGAACACGTCCCCTTTGTCGTCGGGTTCGGGCATGTTGCCGGCGCGCATGTTGACTTGCAGCGAAGGCACGATGAGTTTCGGCATCCCGAGCGTGGCGTCGCGTGTTTCGCGCATCTCGACGAATTCCGCGCGGGCCTTGGCGCCTCCAACGTGGACGTTCTTCGCTTTTTGCTCGCCCACAGTGGATTCCCAGGCGAATTCCTCGCGTCCGGGCGCTTTGTAGTCGTGGCCCACGAAGATGCGCGTTTCATCGGGCAGGGCAAGAATGCGCTGCACGCTGTCATAGAGGTCGGAGGCCGATCCGCCGGGAAAATCACAGCGAGCCGTGCCGAAGTCGGGCATGAACAGTGTGTCGCCCACGAAGGCCGCATCGCCGATGACGTAGGTCATGCAGGCGGGCGTGTGGCCCGGTGTGTGCATGACATCGGCGCGAAGCTGGCCGATGTGGAAGCTGTCGCCGTCTTTGAACAGGGCATTGAACTGGCTGCCATCGCGTTGGAATTCGGTGCCTTCGTTGAAGATCTTGCCGAAGGTATCCTGAACGGTCGTGATGTTTGCACCGATCCCGATTTTCCCGTCAAGCTTGTCTTGCAGGTAGGGCGCGGCGCTGAGGTGGTCGGCGTGGACGTGGGTTTCGAGGATCCAGGCAACCGTCAGGTTTTCAGCATTGATGTAGTCGATAATCGCATCAGCCGAGGCTGTATCCGTGCGGCCCGAGCTATAGTCAAAGTCCAGTACGCTGTCGACAATCGCGCATTGCGCGCCCTTGGGGTCGCGCACCACATAGGAGATTGTATTTGTCGCGTTATCAAAGAAGGATTTGACCAGAGGTTTCATTTCGGTCTCCATTGTCGCAAGAAGAGAAAATCAGAGATTACACATATGATTTGTGATATATTTTGGTAAATTGGAATGAGAATCAAGGGTCATGAAGGATAATCCTGAGTTTTCCCAATCTGCGATGGCGCAATCTGCAACCGAGGCGTCTACCTATTTGCGCACGCTTTCCAATCCGGCGCGGCTTTTGTTGCTGTGTCAACTGGTGGAAGGCGAAAAACGTGTGGGTGAGTTGGAAGAGGCGCTGGGGCTTGGGCAGGCTTATGTGTCACAGCAACTGGCCCGGCTGCGCGCCGAGGACTTGGTCCGCGCGCGCAAAGAGGGGCGAATCGTTTACTACTCGGTCGCGGACAAACGCGTTCTGACGTTGGTTCAGGTGCTTTATGATTTGTTTTGTTCGCAACCGAAAACGGACGATTGATGGATTAGTGCCTGTTTTGCGGGCGCTTGGCAAAAATCCCCCCAAGTTTGATCTGGATTAACACAGCCGTCACATGGTCGTGCTATAGTGGAACTTATAAAAAAAGCGGCTTTCTCAAAGACCGTTTTGCATAAGGGAGACCTCCATGACGAAGGTAAAAACTCGATCAGCAGATCGTATCTCCGCCGGCGCATATGATGCGGACGTGGCGGCGATCGTGGATGCGGTATTGGCCGATCCTGCGCGTGCGGATGATGCAAAGGCGCTTTTGACACACAAACTGGGAGCGCCGGATGTGGTGCGCCTGGCCGTGCCGAAATCGGTTCACAAGTCATTCAGTCTGCGCGAAGACGCAGACGAAGAGATGTGGGACAACGTGCCGGTCTGATCGCTCGTTAAGATGGGGCCGGTTTGTCGGCGGTTGCGCTTGAGTTTCGCCGGTTATGGCTTACACAAACCCTATGGGCCGCGCTGACACGATCGAAGAAAAGACCAGTTTCGCCGGAGATTCTTCGGGCGATGTCGCCGTCGTTGTGATCGACAATCCACCAAATGGCGTTTTGACCCCCGCGGTTCGGGCGTCACTTTCCAGAGAATTGATTGCCGCCGGCGCATCGTCGGACGTTCGCGCCGTGGTCATCGTCGGGCGTGACGGGGCCTTTGCGATGGGCACCGGCATCGATTCCGGTGGCGCTTTGGCGCAAGTGCCGGATGCGCCAACCCTTGGGGATCTGTGCGACGCGATCGAGGCGATGGACAAGCCGGTCGTGGCCGCGATCACCGGTGCGGCTTTGGGCAACGGGCTGGAATTGGCGCTGGCGGCGCATGTGCGTGTGGCCGGGCCGGAGGCGCGTCTGGGTGCGCCGGAGATCACCATTGGAATTGTGCCGGGATCGGGCGGAACGCAGCGTCTGCCCAAAGTTGTCGGCGGGCTGGCGGCCTTGCGGATGCTGCTCTCAGGTCGCGCGGTAAACGGGACTTCTGCGCACAAGCTTGGTTTGGTGGACCGTCTGGCCGAGGGCGATGTTCTGGAAGCTGCGATTGACGAGGCGCGCACACGGGCCGAAAACGGTGCGCCTCTGGCGCGCAGTTCGCAGCGGCGGGACCGGTTGGGCGAAGGGCAGGCGTTTCTGGAAGCGGTTGCCGAGCATCGCAGAATCGCTGCGGTGTCGCCGCTGGATGCGCCATTGCGGCTGATCGAGTGCGTCGAGGCCGCGTTGTTGTTGCCCTATGAGATCGGGCGCGGACTTGAGATTGCGGCGTTTGAAGACTTGGTCGAGTCGGATCATTCGCGCGCCCTGCGGCATGTTTTTGCGGCGGATCGCCGGTTGGTCGCGGCCTCGGCTGTGGTGGGGCGCACGCCGTCGCGCGCGCTTGGGTCGATCGGGCTGATTGGGGGCAAGGGGATCGGCAGCGAGATTGCGGTCGCCTGTCTGGATGCCGGGTTTTCGGTGACCGTGGCCGAGCGCAGCGACGAGGCTTTGGAATCTGGTGTCATGCGCATCATCGAGCATTACGATGCGCGGGTGGCTGCCGGGAAAATGAAAGAAGACGCCGTGGAGGCGACGCTGGAGCGGATGAACGCTGTATGCGGGTTTCGCACCCTTTCGGACGCGGATGTGGTGATTGATCCGGGGCCGTCGGTATCCAAGGCGCTCATTTCCGAGTTGGACGCGGTCTTGAAGGCGGGGGCGGTTTTGGCGACCGGGTCCGAGCATGTGGATGTGGCGACTCTGGCGACGGCGACGCGACGGCCTTCAGAGGTAGTCGGGTTCCGACTTTATCCGGGGATGCAGCGCAACCGGATGGCGGAAGTGATCCCGAGCGCGGCCTCGTCACCGCGCGCGATTGCGACCGTGCGGGCGTTGGCGCGTAAGCTGGACCGGTTGATCGTCGAGACAGGACCGGGGCCGGTAGGCATCGGGCAGCGTGTGGCCGAGGCCTTGCACGCCGCGGCGGATTTTTGCGTCGAGGAGGGCGCACGGATTTCGCAGGTGGACGCTGCGTTGCAGGACTGGGGTTTGCCGCTTGGCTCGTTTGCATGGCGCGACACGGAAGGGCTTGTACGTGCAAAACCGCGTCGGGGTGCCGGGGACGATCTGACGAGCGGATTGGTCGAGGCGGGGCGTTTGGGCCGTGTGAACGGACGCGGATTTTATGCTTATCGCCAGCGCGGGCGCAAAGGGGTCGAGGACCCGGATGTCACGGCTTTCATCGACGCTGTGCGCAAAAGCAAGGGCAAGCGCGCGCGGACGGTGTCGGATGGCGATATCCGACTTCGCTGTGTTGCGGCGATGGCTGGGGCAGGGGCGCAGGCTTTGGCCGATGGCACAGCGCGCGCGCCGTCCGATATCGATATGGTCTCGATTCACGGGCTTGGATTTGCGCGCCGCACGGGTGGCGTGATGTTTGCCGCAGATCTGATTGGTCTGGAACAGGTTCAGAAGCTCGTGACCGGCATGGCCGACGCAGGCGCGCGGGTTTCGTTGCCGTCCCCGATATTCAAGGATTTGATCCGCGCCGGGCAGAGTTTTGCCGCTCTTGACGGCTAGCCGAGGAAAATCCCGAGGATCACCATCATCAACCCGATGGACGAAATCCCAAGGGCAGCCAGATTCATCGCCACGACCTTTTGCAAGCGGGCCTTCATGGCTTCGTCGTCCAGTCCTTCGCGACGAGCTTTCCAGGCGATCATAATGCACCAGCCAAGGCCTGCGACACCGATGAGGGCAAAGATCGCGCCGATCCAGATCAGGGCTTCCATGGTATATCCTTTGGGTTGAATGGCCGCGCGATGCGCATAATCGACGTGTTGGCGTGCTGCAAGGGCTTGATGCCCCGCACAGGTGGCGGTAGGCATGCGCTCCGTCAACAAGCGAGGTCGAAATGGACGAGCAGGTCACAGAGCAAAGCTATCGTGTCACGGCTGACGAATTGCGTCAGTTCATCGAGCGTTTCGAGCGTCTGGAAGCGGAAAAGAAGGACATCGCCGATCAGCAGAAAGAGGTAATGGCCGAGGCCAAGGGGCGCGGCTATGACACCAAGGTGATGCGCAAGGTGATTGCGCTGCGAAAGCGCGACAAGGAAGACCTGGCCGAAGAAGAAGCGGTTCTGGACATGTACAAGGAAGCGCTCGGGATGTGATCGGGCGGGAGCGTTTACGGCTCCAGCCAGGTCACGCGGGGCAGGGCCTTGATGCGCTCGATGTCGTCGTCATAAGCGGCGGTCAGATCGGCGATCGTGTCGAGAGTCCAGCCCGGCAGGTCGATTTCCTCCTCAACCTCATCCGGAGCAGCGTGGGCTTCCACAAAGGCGGCGATGGCCTTGCGGCGGCGCGCTTCGGTGATGTCGGGGTGGTCGTCGAGGAAAGCAATGAGCCGGTTCATGCCGTCTGCGCTCAGGATTTGCGCCAGCATGTCATGCGCGCCATCAAGCGCAATGTAGGGGTCATGGCCGGTGATTTCGCGCATGATCTCGGACCATATGAAGGGGGTGTCCTCGTGCGCCCAAAGCGTCAGACTGGCGGACGGGTTCGCTTCGAGGATTTCGACGATCACATCCGCCCAGGACAGTTCGTCAAGGTCCAGAGCATCGAGGCAGGCGTCGCGATCCGGCTCTGAGAGGGTGCCGACAAGGGCCGGGACGAAGGTTGCGGGATTGCGCAGACCGAGGGCGAAATGCACATCATGCGACGGAAAGCACCGGCGCAGCCAGGCGGATTTCTCGGCCTTGGGATAAAGCCCGTCCGCGCTGATGGCGACTTTGTCACGACAGAGGAAGTTTTCATTGGACAACACGATGCGCGCGGCGGTGTCGTCGTCGCAGATTGTCTCAAGGAGCATGGCTTCGGTGTCGGAGCTGGCGGTGTCTCCGCGCAGGGTTGTGGACACGCTGCCCAGAAGTTCGCGATAGCGGCCGGGGCCGGGCACGAGGATGCCCTGACCTGCCAACTCCGCGCGATTGCGCAGGATCGAGCGGATCAACAACCCGTCGTCGGTGCAATGAGCGCCCAGATGAAAGAGGATTTCCATGGGGGTCAGATCGGGCCTTTCGGGGGTCGCGCGCGTGTCTTAGTGCCGCAAGCCTAGCCAGTGCTGCTGGACAGGGAAAGGTGAAACACGGTAGGGCGAATTCATGACCAACGAAAAGACTCAACTTCCTGGTAATGCGTTTGGCTGGCCTTCGGGCTGGTCACTTGGCGCAAGTCTGATCGCAGTGCTGGTGTTGATGCCGATCCTGTCGGTCTTGTGGATTGCCGCGAACCCGGTTGAGAATATCTGGCCGCATCTGATGGCCACGACTCTGCCGCGGTATCTGGGAAATACGCTGATAGTGATGGCATCGGTTGCGGTTCTGGCCACGGTGGTCGGAACGCTGACAGCTTGGCTGGTGGTGATGTACCGGTTTCCGGGACGACGCTGGCTGGAATGGGCGTTGTTGATGCCTCTGGCGGTGCCGGGGTTTCTCGGGGCCTATGCCTTGGTCGATTTCCTCGATTTTTCCGGGCCTGTCCAGACGGGCCTGCGCGAGATGTTCGGCTGGGCCAGTGCGCAGGACTATGTTTTTCCCGATATCCGGTCGCGAGCGGGGGCGATTTTCGTTCTGGCGGCGTCGTTATATCCTTACGTTTATTTACTGGCACGGGCCGGGTTTCACGAGCAATCGGGTGCGGCACATGATGTGGCGCGCGCACTTGGGGCCAATGGGTTAAAGCGGTTCTGGCGGGTCGGCTTGCCGTTGGCGCGCCCTGCGATTGTGGCAGGCACGGCGATTGTGATGATGGAGACCGTGAACGATTTCGGAACGGTCGATTATTTCGGGGTTCAGACGCTGACCACAGGGGTATTCTCGGTCTGGCTGGAGGCCGGAAACGCAGGCGGGGCCGCTCAGATCGCGACGTTGATTCTGGCGTTGATCTTTGCGCTGGTGGCGCTGGAGAAGATCTCGCGTCGCAAGGCAAAGTTCCACAGTATGGCGCGGCAGGACCGTGAGGCTGCGGCGACGCCACTCAGTGGCGCGCAAGGCTGGTTGGCGACGGTCCTGTGTTTGGTGCCGTTTCTGTTCGGGTTCGTGTTGCCTGTTCTGGTGATGGTGTCTCACGCGATAACCCGGCCTGATCGCTGGTTCGCGCCGGGTCTTTTCGATGCCTTTGCCAACACGGTTCTCGTGGGGGGGGCCGCGGCGTTCGTCACCGTGGCGGGCGCGATCTTCATGGTGTACGGCGTGCGCCTGTCCGGGCGGGCCTTGCCACGGCTGGTCTTGCCGGTGACGACCATTGGCTATGCCGCGCCGGGCGCGGTGCTGGCAATCGGGTTGCTGATCCCGCTGGCCGCTCTGGACAATGCGGTGGCGGATGGTGTGCTGGCGCTGACGGGCTGGGACCCAGGGTTGATGCTGACGGGGGGCACGGTTGTGTTGGTCTATGCCTATGCGGTCCGGTTCTTTGCCATCGGGCAGGGGGCGGCGGATGCGGCCATGGGACGGGTCGCGCCAAGTCTGCCGCTGGCGGCGCGTACTCTGGGGCAGACGGCGGGGGGCGCTTTGGGTCGCATTTATCTGCCATTGATCCGAGGGTCGGTCGCGGCGGCTTTGTTGCTGGTGTTTGTGGACTGCGTGAAGGAACTTCCGGCAACATTGCTTTTACGTCCCTTCAATTTCAACACACTGGCCACAAGGAGTTACGAGCAGGCGAGCCTTGAACGGATCGCGGACGCGGCGCCTTCGGCTTTGCTGATCATTTGCGTGTCTTTGGTCGCTGTTGTTTTCGTCGCGCGTTCCACGATGCAACAAAGGTGATCAAAGTGTCTTGCGCGATGCGCCCGAACGCATTAGAGGGAGCGCCGTGCCCCTATAGCTCAGCTGGTAGAGCAACTGATTTGTAATCAGTAGGTCCGCGGTTCGAGTCCGTGTGGGGGCACCATTAAATCAATAAGTTACAAGATTTCTTTGGCTTTCTACGGGCCTGATACTCTTCAGGGGTAACGTATGGGGTAACGGAATCGGGCCTCTTGTGACCAGCATATAGTGAGCCAATAAACCTGCCGGTTTGGCGTTCTTGGCCGTCTTATTTTGGATTGAGCGCACTCACCACAAGACCAAATCATTCCTTGCCCTGCTCACTCACCGTGCTCTACGCTTCTCTGTATTGATTAAAGTGAGATTTATGAAAAAGCTCTTTCAAGCGACATTGCTCGCTCTGATGCTCGTACCGTTACAAGGGCGCGCTGGCGCTGGGGGTTACACCTGCTCCTTCGTAGCCTACCATTCAATGGATGAGATAGAGATTTCGAAGGCGGAAGACTTTGTTCTTAACTTCACTTTTGACACCATAACCAACGACGCGTTTTTGGTGGGAAACAATGGTGTATCCCCAGTTTTCTTAGTCGAAGGGGAAAAGGGGATTACTTTTCTCGAAGTGCTTTCAACCGGCGCTGTTCAAACGACTACCATAGCGTTCGACGGTGGCGCAGTTCACAGCCGCCACTCAATAATTTCCGGGGCATTGATGCCAACTCAGTACTATGGCTTCTGCGAATGATTGGACCATTTTTCAAAGTAATGTTTAAAGCGGCATTGTTCGCGCTTGCGCTCCTTTTTCTTCCAGGCATCGGGCTCGCAGGCCCAAGTACTTATACCTGTGAAATCAGTGACTATCGAGAAATCGACGGAGACACAGATAACTCGCTTGCTGAGTTTGCTATGGAATCTTCCGTGGCAATCGACCGAGCTACTGGTTTGGTAATTCACCCGACGCTAGGAAACTCGGTCTACGACAAAGTCGAACTACTTAGCTTCGGTTCGTCTGGTTGGAGCTTTCGCGCTGTTGCAATTACTGAAGGGTTTGATGGAAAGGGTGGGCCGGGAGCGTACTACGAAGTTAAAGAGTGGGAAGATGGCCCTAAGAAGCCTATGGTCATCGTTGATGGAGGCGTCGTTTTTTTTGGAGAATGTGAATAAACAAATCAACGTGCATCAACCTTGGACACCTTTCCTGCACGGATAACGCCGAGGTTTCGGGAAGCCCCGAAACCCGCTAGGTTCTCTTCTTAGCGGCAAATGCTTAATCCGCTCATAGAGGCGGTGAGACATGATGAATTTCGTAGTTATCGATGTAGAGACTGCCAACCCTGACTACGCTTCAATCTGTTCAATTGGCGCTGTGCGGTATCGGGACGGTCTGCCCTCAGACGAGTTCTATACCTTGGCGAACCCCCAGAGTCCGTTCTGGAATACCTTCATACATGGGATTAGCGCAGATGATGTTGTCCTTCCCCCCTAAAACTGGGCCACTACATTGGTCTTGAGAGGGGAATATGGAATGGCACGGAAACGGCATTCGGACGAAGATGTATTGAAGCTGCTGCGTGAGATTGAGCTGAAGCTGACGGGA
>NZ_FXXQ01000022.1 GCF_900184815.1 Boseongicola aestuarii
ATCATCTTCGCAAGTTGCGCGCGCTTGGATTGCGGTTTGGTGTTGGACATGTCTGTCTCCTGTGTGGGGCTGCGGATGATCCGGGGCCTTCCACTGAGACAGGCCCGGAAGACCGGGCAGACGGTGTAGCTCAAAAAGCTAGCAGTCTCTCTCAGACCACACACGCTTCCCATGCGCGCGAAGTCCAGTCCGGATTTGGTTACGCGGGAGTTGGTCAATTGGGCGGGAAGCGGACATTCGCTGCGCCATTCCTCAATGTCCACTTTGCGGGACGAAGCGGTCACTTCATCTCAACCTTTAGGCAGACTGCGGGGTGCACCTCGCCAATTTGACTCCGATCAATGAGCGGATTTCTAACAACGATACATAGCAATTATGAAAAGAGTACCTTCTCGTGGCGAGCAAGGCGTCGCGTACTTCACCTTGGCCTATATCGTTGCCTTTACGCTTTGGTTCATTTCCATCGGTAACTACGAATTCATCGTATACGTGATAACGATGATGGGCCTCGTTCTGCTCGTCGGCGTTTCTCTTGGAAAAGCAGAATACACTCTGGCGATGCTGTGGGCGCTTTCGATTTGGGGCCTGATGCACATGGCCGGTGGCGGTGTGGCTGTTGGCGGTTCCGTCCTCTACAATCTCGAACTGGTTCCCATTGTGGAAACGGAGCGTCTGTTCATTCTGAAATATGATCAAGTGGTCCACGCCTACGGGTTCGGAGTCACGGCCTGGGTCCTACATCATCTGCTCACCCTTCATTTTCCCCAAACGCGCGGAACGGCGACCGCTCTCGTCTATCCGGTATTGGCATCCATGGGACTTGGTGCGCTGAACGAAATCATTGAATTCTCGGCAGTCCTAATGGTTCCTGACACCAATGTAGGAGGCTATATCAACACAGCTCTCGACCTTTGCTTCAACGCAGCAGGAGCGGTCATAGCGATGACGATAATCGGGCTTCGACGGAGGGCTGCCTAATAGAGATTGTCGATTGCTCTGCCTAGGGCCCGAAGTGACCATTCGCAGGTGCCTCCTTCAGCGATCGCTATGCGGACAATTCAGACCTCTGCGGCCTTGAAGCCAAACCCAGCTTCCGGCCCGAAGTAGACCTTGGTTAAGCTATCGACTGCTACATTACAGCTTCTGTAATTCTGCTCTCGACGCGTCACTTGTTTTCTCAATACCTACGCCAGAATTCAGAATATTGCGCAACATATCGCAGATAACTGCGCCCCGAGACCCAACGGCAAAAATGCGAGGCCGGCAGTAGTGATCTGGCATTTTGCCAATCTGATGCTCTTGAAGTCTCAGGTACGTGTTTGGATCGATGTGAGGGTAGGACATTTCGTGCACCTTTCGCGTGATATTTCGTGGACGTGCATTTGGTATGCGCATCGGCCGTGGTGCCATCGTTGTGCGAAACGTGATCTATTCGTAAAAAGAGCGTTAGGGGGGAAATGAATGTCGATATGACAGCACGCAGCACGCCAGAACCTTTTCAGGTGCGCCTGCTTGGCGGGTTTTCGATTCTGGGGCCAGGCCGGTCCGCTGTCGAGTTGCCGACCCAAAAAGCCAAAGCGCTGTTCGCAATGATCGCATTGGCTGGCGGTAATGGCATAGACCGGGCAACTGCGGCGTCATGGCTCTGGAGCCGCGGCAGCGATGTTCAGGCGCGCACCAACTTACGTCAGACGCTGGCCAGCATCCGCAAGGCCTTGTCGGGCGAAGTTGAATGCATTGAAAGCAGTGGGACTACCCTACGGATTGCAGCCGACACGATTGAAGCCGATTTTGAGGTCCTGCAACAGGGAAGCTTCGACCTGCTCTGGGCAGGTCTTGATTGTCTCGGTCCGCTGCTGGAGGGTATACGTATCGATGAACCGGATTTTCAGGACTGGCTCGAAAATACACGCGCGTCGCTGCAAAACCAGTTATCCGCAGCCCTTTTCATGATGGTCGAGACCAAACAGGCTGAGGGCGACTATGAACAAGCCTTGCGGGCGAACATCAAGCTGTTGACGCTTGATGAATTTGACGAAGGTGCGCACCGGCAAGCGATGCGCATTTACACGTCAATGGGAGCCCCCGCAAAGGCGCTGCGCCACTACGACACTCTGACCAGGAGTTTGGACAAAGAGCTTGGGATTGCGCCCTCTGCTACGACCCAAGAGCTGATGGTCAGCCTAAGGCGCACCGCAAGTTTGCCCCGATCCGGGCACGCCGAAACCGTGTCCAAGTCCGATCCAGACGCAAGGCATGTGGGAAACGTCCAGCAGATGACCACGGTCGTGGTGCTTCCGTTTGCAATCCGAGGTGCGGCTGGGGACAGTACACTCGGAGCAGAAATGGCCGAAGAAATAGCGATGGAACTTGGCCGGTTCGCCACTCTGAAAGTGTCGATGGGCGAGGCTCAATCTCGCGCTCCGGCGTCGAACTCAACGGATCAGCGCCTCAACTACATGCTGGAAGGCGGAATTCGGCAATCGGCCGGGCACGTTCGGGTGACTGTGCAACTCCTTGACGGGTCAACGCGCAATCTTGTCTGGGCGGAGCGCTATGAAAGAGCCGGGATAGATGAGATGGAACTGTTGGATGACATTTCTGCATGTGTTGCGGCGGCCATACCGGGACGCGTGCAGGCCGAGGTGGCCGAACGATCCGCGCGACAAAGCCCGGACACCCTGGGACCGCACGAACTCATGCTTCGCGGGAAGCAATTGCGGGATGATCTCAGCGCGTTCGCCATGCTGGAGGCGCGCGACGTTCTTAAAAAGGCGGTACGGCTCGACCCAAAGAATGCGCGTGCGCAAATGTATCTCTCAGACACATACGTGATTGATGGCTGGTTGGGCCTGAACGATGAAGCTGGTGCGCGCCTGGCTCTGACGCATGCGCGGTTGGCCGTTGCTGCCGATCCGAAGGATGTGTTTGTGCAGGACCATCTGGGCTTTGCCTTTCTCAGCAACGCAATGTGGCAGGCCGGCCAGGCCCAGATTGACAGCACACTGAGCAAGATCGGCAACGAAATCGAATCCAACGCCTGGTGTGGCTACGCACTTTCCCTACTTGGAGATCACAGGCGCGCAGAAATCGAGGTGCTCAGGTCGACCGCGCGCGATCCTCTGCCCCCAGCGACATTCGGTTGGATTCGTGGACAAGTGTTTTCCTTCAACGGACGCTATGGGGACGCGGTCGAAGAGCTTATGGGAGCAGCATCACTGAACTCACTTTCCAAGGCATTCCTTGCTGGCGCCTACGCGCAGATGGGGCGCAAAGACGCCAGCTTTGCATTGGAAGACTACGTCGAAACGCGTCGCTCAGAGTTCGCCTGTCGCCAAATGGAAGTCCCGGCGGCAACCGTCACTGGCTTGGCTAGTGGCTACCGTTCAATGTGGAAGAGGCGGCAAGACTGGGATCATATCGCAATTGGGCTAAAAAAGGCCGGCTTGCCGACGGAGTAGTTTGCTAAGAGAGAAGTTTAATCGGATTTCGGCGGCGATCAGAGCTTTTTGTGTATTTGTAGAGAACCGCCATTTTCGCCAGAATGCCGCCGTTAATGTGGGTCGCAGAATTTAACACATTGGGCTCAGAGCTGCCATTCGCTGCAGCGAACACCAATGACTGCTATGCGGACGAAGCGGACGTCCGGCGCCATGGAAAACCAAGGATCTATTTCAGCCTTAGAAGCGCATATTGACCAGCAGCACAGTCCCCCAGACAATCAATCCGGCACCGGCCAATCGGCCTATCCATTCACCAACCGGAGCTATTTTTTCAATGAGCACATACATCGCCAGGCCGGCAATCCAGTAGAGGTTCATGACGCCCCCATAGAAGAGCAAGGCCATCAAGAACCAGCAGCAGCCCAGGCAAAACACGCCATGTTCCACGCCCATTCTCAGGGCACCGAGCTCACCCGGACGAAACCCGCTGACGACAAAGTGAAACGGGCTGCGGCAATGTCTCAGGCACGCCCTTTTCAATGGTGTGAACTGCCATAGCCCAGCGGCAATCAGAATGGCAGCACTGAGGGTTTGATTAGTGCTGGCCATTGCTATTGACAGAAGCCCACTTGACACCAGCGCCCATTGCGCTGCAGTGGCAGCAGCGCTGAAGAACCCCCAGATCAGGAGATAACCCAAGGCGAACGTACCTGCCGCAACATACGTCTTTCCCGCTTCACGGCGCTGCCGGTTGATCTTCGCAAAGAGGAGGATAGTCGGTGACGCGCTTGGCAGCATCATTGCCACCATCATGATCCACCACATCAGAATCACAATCGTGGCATAGCCCGGTGTCCATGCCATTTGCATGTTCATGTGGTCCATCGCGCTGTCGCCCATATCCATTCCGGCGCCACTGAAGATGTAGGCCCAGGCTAGTAGAGTGACGAAAAGGAGGGCACCAACAACAACTAACTGGTCTCGCCTCAGAAGCTGCTCAAGTCTTGTCACGAAGCACCTCTAACGGCCGCCAAAGCCCGAGCCAAAGGCATCGCAAACCTAAACGGAAATGGACCTACGGTTGATAGGCGAAAGTCGCCGAGAAGGCATTCTTTTGTGCAACGTCGACTTCAATGCCGTAGTCGTTGAACTTGAACTGGTCAGAACGACCTACCTTGAAGGCGACACCTGGTACCGGAGCCAGGGGATGGCCTGACACCTCGACGTCACCTCCGCCCTGGCCCTCGATCGATCCATAGTCGCTCGACATGACGTCATCGATACTCATGGAAAAACGCTTGCCATTGGTCTGAAGCGAGATGCTTGCGGGTTTGGCGCCCATAACCTCGCCGATCAATGGTGCAAGGTTTTCCAAGTGGCCACCAGCTTGACCGGAAAAGATCGCCCCTATGGCACTGGCCTGTGCCTCATCGGCGTTGGAATCGATGTAGAGTGCCACCCGCCAGTTGCCCTCTTTCATGTTTCCGGCGGCATGAGCGGCCAAGGCGGCATTAAGACCGGAAAGGTCTGTGTCGCCGTGGTGCCCTTCTTCGATTTGCCACCCCAAAACGACGATACACTCGCCGGTTGTGGGTGGAGAAAATACAATGCAAGGGCAGATTGCCTCACAGTTGCACGCCTCGAAATACTTTCCAGAAACTCTCCAATCAGACATCACTTTCCCCCATTGAATATAGGAAACTGTTGCTCGCCGACATGTTCGTAGGCCGTCTCCGACCAGAGCGATGGGCCTGTTTCCTTTTTGCAATTGTTGGCCAAATATACACTCGCAGACTGTTTTTCCCTAATTTATTTTCTGGCGTGCTTACCTTGGTGGGAATGCGGGCATGTCCACTTCGGTCTAGAAAGCCGACCTTTGCATGCACCGGGCTGAGATACTCGCCATTCACTTGGGTTTTATAAGCGTGCCTAGATACTCGCGCGTTTCATTATCCCAGGAGCTGGGATCTTCTCCATGAGCAATGACCGCGTGGAGCTCCATCAGCTTCCATACTTCATCTTGTGTTGCGGCACTAACCTCTCCAGGGCAGTCTTCCATGCCTTCGCAGTCGCGACAGGCGTAAGTATAGGCTTTGCTCATTTGCATTCCCCTTTCTTGGCCGGAGACGGATGGTTCAGAACTCCTCGAATCTCGGCAACTGATCGGCCAACTTGATCCAAGGTTGCTGGTGCGAGACAAAGACGTGCGCCTTTGGTTCGACCACTGAAGGATCGTCAAGTGTCGTAGCAGCAAACCAGGCGTCAGCGCTCCAGTCCTGACCTGCCATCTCACTGTCTGCTGCATAAGTCAGTGTCGTGCCGCAATCGCCGCAAAAGCCGCGACGTATTCCTAGTGTTTTCTCAATTTGCTTCAGACTGCCGCTGGTGATCGTGAAGTCCGCCGCAGCCACTTTTGACCAAGTCACGAAGGCACCACCGAGAGCCAACTGACATGACCGGCAATGGCAGTGACCTGACCAGCGCGGAGGTCCTGTAATCTCATACCGAATGGCGCCGCAGTAACATCCACCTTTAAGTATTTCCATTTTGAATACTCTCGCCGTTGGCACCTATAAAATGGCAATATTGATAAATAACTGACATCATGCGACTCATTAATTGTGACAAACCATTAGAAATTCTATTGTATGAATTGGTTGAACCTGCCCACCTTGAATAGCCTCCGTGCATTTGCGGCTGTCGCGGACGCTGGCAGCTACGCCGCGGCAGCGAACCGTCTCAATGTGACGCAGGCGGCGGTTAGCCAGCAGGTCAAGGCCTTAGAAAAACGGATTGGCATCACCTTAGTCAACCGGGTCGGCCGTGGTATTGAGCTGACCAGTTCTGGCGCTCGATTGGCACGCGACCTTGAGGCCGGATTCGACATCATTAGCAGGGGTGTTGCGCGGGTAAATGAAGAGGCCGCAGCGCGGCCCGTGCAGGTGACCATGTCTCCGGCTTTTGCTGTGGAGTGGTTGATGCCGAAGATTAATGAGTTCCAGCGGTCGCATCCAGAAATCACCCTAATGCTAAATCCAACTTCAAAGGTCGTGGAGCTAAGACCGGGTGGTATCGATGTCGCGATCAGATATCGCGACAGGCGCTGGTCTGAGCCAAGCTTCGATGCAGTCCTAGAAACAGACATGGTTGTTATCGGCGCTCCGTCATTGGTTGGTGGGAGAGCCCTGCCAGACCTTGCGTCACTCGCCGAATTGCCATGGTTGCAGGAGCTTGGAACGAATGAGGCTGCCGAATGGTTCACATATCACGGAATTGTCCCAAAGCACCCATTGGCAATAAATCACATGCCGGGCAATCTTATTATGCCTGCTGTAAGGCGTGGCGATGGCATCACCTATACCGCGCGCGCGTTTTTCGTTGATGATATCGCCGCCGGACACGTCATAGAACTGTCTTCCGAACCGCTCTTTGGAATCTACCATATCGAGACATCCCCGGGCGAACTGCGCACGGAAGTCTTGGCATTCATCAAGTGGCTTCAATCGAAGGCAGAAGTGGTAACGGCGGCGGCCTGAGGCATCGCCGGCTGTGGAATAGAATGACCGCTTTGGGCTCAAATCGGTCATTCGCTGCAGTATGCACGAATGTCTGCTATCGGGATGAACGAGTTCTGCGTATTATGTTTCTCGGTTCCTGTTTTGATGGCGATAGTGCTGCTTTGCTGCCCTTGCAGAAACTGGTTCCTGCTCCCTCTTAAGGGCAGCTCCAGCGGACCAATCTGACAAAGCATGTGTGCTCATTGCAATCTGGACTTAGATCGGTCCATGCTGATGGCCTGATGCGGATGTGAGCCAATGAGCAAAAAAGCAAACCCAACATACTCGGCGCCCGCTTTGGAGAAAGGTCTCGATATTATCGAACTTTTGTCCAAGGAGGAGATTGGTCTCACGCAATCTGAAATAGCGAGAGCTCTGGATCGGTCTGTCGGCGAGATCTTTCGGATGCTTATGGTTTTGCAGTCGCGAGGTTACGTGGCGCAGGATCCTGTTTCTGATCGCTATGCGTTGACGACCTATATTTTCGAGATTGCGCATCGCATTCCGACTGTTGGCCGGCTCACTGCGGCAGCAGAGCCTTTGATGCGGGACGTAACACGCGCGACCAATCAATCGGTGCATCTTGCGATTTTGGCTGATGAGTCGATTTTGGTTGTGGGTCAAACCAATCCACCAGGAAACAACATTCTATCCGTGCGGTTGGGGGCCAAGATTGATCTGTGGCAAGCGTCTTCGGGGCGAGTGATACTGGCTTTTCACAGCGCGGACGAAGTGACAGAGTTGTTGAAAAAGGTGCCGCTACCAGCGGATTACAACAACGAGAAAATTCGCACCGAACTCGCCGACATTCATTCAAACGGATTTGAAGTCAGGGACAGTTTCGTGGTGAAGGGCGTGGTGAACATCGCCGTTCCGATAATCGACCATTCAGGTCGCGCCGCGGCCGCCCTGACCATGCCCCATATTGAACGTTTTGGCGAAAAGATCACATTCGAACAGTGCAGGGTCGAGTTGATAAAGACCGCCGCCACGCTCAGTAAGAATCTTGGCGGCAAGCCGCCCGGAATTAGCTGAGGTCCAAAGGTTCAGCGGGCTTCTTCATGCTTTCAAAGCAGGCTTCGACAAGCGCCATGGTTTGAAACGCATCTTCCACGCCTGCGAACAAAACCTCGTCCTCGCCGGCATCAAAGCGCTGAACATTTCGCATCGTCCCCATGAAGCTTTCGATGAACCAACTTCCATCAAGCGGAACTTGCTGCCAGTCACCACCGTTTTCGCAGAACCAAAGCTCGTCGGCTTCGCCATTCGGGTAGTCAAAGCAAACGCCCAGTTTGACCATCATCACGGCCTCGGTGCCTTCGATGCGGAACCATGCGGATTGGAATTTGCGGCCCGCCTGGTGATTGTGGTTGATCGACATGATGCCGCGCAGAGTATCTCCATAGTCCAGTATGACCGAGGTGCGGGTCTGTGCGAAATTGGCGGCGCGGGGGTCGCCAAGTGAGCGGGCAAAGGCGCCTTTGGGGTTGCCCGCAAGGGCGCGGATGGTGTCGAGGTAGTGGATGGAATGCACCGCGATTTCAACGCGTTCCATTGGGATCAGGAAGGGGAAAAGGGTCCATGGCGTGAAAATGTTCAGGTGGACTTCGATTTCAAGAAGTTCGCCGAGAAGCCCGGTCTCGATGGCCTGCCGGGCGGCCATCATCATCGGTGAAAAACGCAGTTGGAAGTTTACCGCGGCCTTGAGGTTTTTTTCACGGCAGATCGCGCGGATCGCGCGGGCGTTTTGAAGATCGCTGCCCATTGGTTTCTGGATCAGGGTTGCAGCGTTGTCCGGAAGGTCTTCCAGGATGGATGCAATTGCTTGGGGTGGCACCGCGATGTCGTAGACCACATCCGTGCCGCAAGCCTGCGCCGCATGAGCGACGCTTTCATAGACGGCTTCAATACTGTGATCCTGCGCGAGGCTGTTGGCGCGATCTGTGTCGAGATCGGTAACGCCTGAAACTGGCAAGCCCGCTTTCGCATAGGCCGGAAGGTGCGCATCCCTCACGATGCCGCCTGCTCCGATTATGACGATAGGTTTGGGCCTTGCTGGTGCGGGCCAGGATTGTGGCAGGTCGGTTATCATTTCGCAGGCTCCCTCATTTCGACCAGGAGGATATGTTCGCAATACAGGACGGTGCTGCCATCCTGTTTCCTGGTCTCGGTGATTTCAACCACCTTGCCGAAGCCCTTGCGTTTGGGGTCGGGCGTTTTTTCGCCGATGGTTACCGTGGTGTGAATTGTGTCGCCGATGTGGACCGGTTTCGGAAAGCGCAGGCGCTCGTAGCCGTAGGTGAAGGCGCGCGGGTTGATCTCGGTCGCGGTGAGGCCGACGCCGATCGCGAAGGTCATCGTTCCATGGGCGATACGTTGGCCAAAGTCGCTTTTGGCACAGAACTCCGCGTCCATGTGGTGAGGAAAGAAGTCTCCGGTATGCCCCGCATGCACGACGAAGTCGGTTTCCGTGATAGTGCGGCCCAAGGTTTTTCGCATCGCGCCCGGTTCATAGTCTTCGAAATACCGCTCGTTTTCCACACGTTCCTCCCTTGATGTCATTCGTAAGTTTTACATATACAAAATAATTTGACATATGAAAATAGCGAATGGTATGAATTGAACCAGGCAAAAATCGGGGGAGGCTCATGGCAGAGATTGGCGTGCACGCACGTGGCGTTCCCGGACTTCCCGAGGATCACGCCGAAATCCCCGTCTGGAATTCAGAGAACTGGTATTTCGAGGACTTCGAGGTGGGTGACAAAATCCGCTCGATCCGGCGCACGATTTCCGAAGGGGAATCCATGCTGTTCAACAGTCTGGTCATGGACCATCACCCTTACGTCAGTGACCAGCAATTCGCGGCTGAAGAAGGCGTTTTTGGCAAGCGTCTGGTGGCGGGTGCCATGGTGTTTTCGTATGGTCTGGGACTGGCGGCGACGAATTGTCTGAACTCGTTTTCCTATGGCTATGACCGCCTGCGTTTTATCAAGCCGGTGTTCATTGGCGATACGATCTACACGATCCGCGAGAACCTCTCCAAAGAGCCACGCAACGAGCAGATGGGCAAGGTGCGCGTCAGCTACTCGGTCTACAAGGGCGAGGGCGAGTTGGTTCTGTATTGCGAACATTTGATGACCGCCCTTTATCGCGATCCTGCAGATGCCGAGGTGGCGGATGGCTGAGACCTTTCAGTTGCGCGGGATGACGTGGGATCACAGCCGGGGGTTCGATCCGATGGTGGCGACGTCTGCGGTTTATCGCGAGACGCATCCCGAAGTGGAGATCACTTGGGAGAAGCGCTCCTTGCAGGCCTTTGCGGACCGCCCGATTGGTGAGATGGCGTCGGATTACGATCTGATGGTGATCGACCATCCCCACGTTGGAGAGGTCGCGGGCAGTGGGCAGTTGGTGGCATTTGATACGCTGGGGCGGGACGACGATCTGGCCACACTTGCCGCGCAATCGGTGGGTGCCTCGCATCCAAGTTATAACTTTGATGGGCATCAGTGGGGTCTGGCGATTGATGCCGCGACGCCGGTTGCCTCCTTTCGCGGTGATTTGATCGAGGCGGCCCCAACGCGGTGGGATGAGGTGCTTGATCTTGCCGGGCAGGGGCGTGTCGCCGTGGCGCTGATCCCGATCAACACGCTGATGACGTTCTTCGGATTGGCGAGGAATCAAGAGTTCTCGGTTGCCTCTGATCCCGACAAGCTGATGGATCGCGAGCAGGCCGTGCAGGTTCTGGACAGCCTTTGCGAGTTGGTGGCCAAGGTCGATCCGCGTTGCCTGACGCTTGATCCGATCGGCGTATTGGAGTGGATGGGACGCACAGCTGATGCGCCGGCCTATTGCCCTTTTGGTTATGGGTATACGAACTATAGCCGGGAAGGATATTGCCGGTTTCCGATCACTTTCGCGGACGCGCCGGGAGTTGGGGACAACGGGCCGCGCGGAACGGTAATTGGCGGGACAGGTATCGCGGTTTCAAGCCAGTGCGCTCATATCGACGTTGCGGCGGATTATGCGTTCTGGATTGCCGGGGCCGAGTGCCAGAGCGGGTTGTACTTTGAAAGTGGCGGGCAGCCGGGCAACGCTGTTGCCTGGGAGGCAGATGCAACGAACGCGGCATGTGGCGACTTTTTCCGCAACACGCGTGAGACGCTGGAAACGGCGTGGCTGCGGCCACGCTATGACGGCTACATGGGTTTTCAGGAGCGTGGCGGGGACATTCTGCACGCTTGTCTGCGGGGTGAAGTCGGACGCGGTGAGACGCTTGAGCGTCTGGATGCGGTGTATCGGGAGAGCCGGGGATGAACGTTTTGCCGCAATCCGAGCGCCCGCTTGATGGTCTGGTTGTCATTGATTTCAGCCAGTTCCTGTCCGGGCCATTGTGCGGTCTACGGCTGGCCGATCTCGGGGCGCGGGTGATCAAGGTCGAACGTCCGGGTGTCGGGGATTTGTGCCGACATCTTTATCTCACGGACACCGAGATCGATGGCGACAATTCCCTGTTCCACGCGATCAACCGCAACAAGGAAAGCGTTACGGCTGATTTGCGAAACCCTGACGACCGGGCGGCGTTGGTGGCGTTGCTGAAGACTGCGGACGTGATGATCCAGAACTTCCGCCCCGGCGTGATTGAGCGTCAGGGGTTCGGGTTTGAGGACGTGTGTGCGATCAATCCGCGGATCGTCTACGGGTCGATCTCGGGGTATGGAGAGGACGGCCCCTGGAAGGATTTGCCGGGGCAGGATTTGCTGGCGCAGGCGCGCTCAGGGTTGTTGTGGCTGACGGGCAGCGCGGGCGATCCGCCGATGCCGATGGGGCTGGCTGTTGCGGATATGTTGGCGGGCAACGCTCTTGCGCAGGGTATTTTGGCGGCTTTGGTCGGGCGCGGCATTCATGGCAAGGGCGCGTTGGTTCAGACCAGCCTTTTCGAGGCAATGATCGATTTTCAGTTCGAGGTGCTTTCGACGCATCTGAATGATGGTCAGCGTTTGCCTGAGCGCAGTGCGGTGAACGGCGCGCATGCCTATCTTGGAGCGCCTTACGGTGTCTATGAGACCCTTGATGGACATCTGGCGCTGGCGATGACGCCATCGCTTCAGACCCTGGCAGAGTTGTTGGGGCTGAAAGGGTTGGAACAATATTACGGTGATCCATCCGCGATGATCAAAGAGCGTGATGCGATCAAGACCTTGCTGGCCGAGCAGCTTGCGACGCGGACGACCGCGGACTGGTTGGCGGTTCTGCAACCGGCGGACATCTGGTGTTCCGAGATTCTGGATTGGGCCGGGATGCGCGCCAGCGATGCCTACAAGCTACTTGATCTTGAGCAAACGATTACGCGGAACGGAACAGTGCGGCTGGATATGCTGCGCCCTCCGCTTCGCATCAACCGGGCGACTTTGAAATCCGGCAAAGCGGCCCCTGAACTTGGCCAGGACAACGATCATGTCCTGGCCCCCCTCACACCGCAAACTGCGGTTTGAAACACATCATGATCCCAGGGAGGACACGATAATGAAGACGACATTGAAGGCACTTTTCGCCGCGACGGCGCTGACCGGCATGGCTGCGACCAGCCTTTCGGCAGCGGACGTCGATTATGGAAATTTTGATGGGTACAACTTGCGCGTGAAGCTGATTGGTGGCGCGCAATACGAACCGCTTTATGCGCGCATAGCAGAGTGGGAAGCGATGACGGGTGCGACGGTGGATGTGCTGTCGCGCAAGAACCACTTCGAGCTGGATCGCGAGATCAAGCAGGACATCGCGGCGGGCACACTTGATTGGTGCGTCGGGTCGAACCACACCAGTTTCGCGCCGCAGTATGGCTCGATCTACATTGATCTCAATGGCGTGATCGACGAGGCGACTTTGGCTGAATTCCAGCCGCTTGCCTTGCAGAACTCGACGGTCGATGGCCGACTTGTGCAACTGCCGCGACACTCGGATATTTCGAACCTCTACTACATCAAGTCTATGTTCGAGGACGCCGACAATCAGGCCGCGTTCAAGGCAGAGTATGGCTATGACCTGACGCCGCCGGAGACATGGGACCAGGTGAAAGATCAGGCGATGTTTTTTGCGGATGCGCCGACGTTTTACGGCACGCAATTCGTGGGCAAGGACGAGGCGATCACAGGTCGGTTTTACGAGATGCTGGTCGCCAATGGTGGGGCGCTGTTTGATGACAACTGGAACCCGACATTCAACTCGGCTGCGGGTGTTGAAGCGGTCAACTGGTTCAAAGATCTCTATGAAGCGCAGGCCGTTCCTGCGGGGTCTCTGAACTATCTCTGGGACGACACCGGACTTGGATTTGCATCGGGCACTGTTGCTTTGAACCTTGATTGGGCTGGCTGGGCGTCTTTCTTCAATGATCCTGCGAACTCGAAGGTTGCTGGTGATATTGGTCTTGTGCGAGCGCCGAAGGGCTCGGCCGGAATTCGCACGGGCTGGTCAGGAAGCCATACGTTCTCGATCACGGCAACCTGCGACAATACCGAAGCGGCGGCGTCGTTCGTGACTTTCCTGACAAGCCACGACAGTCAGATGGTTGAAGCCTCGGCCGGACTGCTGCCGACGCGTGCAAAGGTTTGGGACGATGCGAAGGCCAAGTTCGCAGCCGACGGCAACGATTTCCTTGTTACAGTCTTTGAGACCTATGCGGTTTCAATGGAGGAAGATGCGTTCACGCCTCCGCTGATCACACCATGGATCGAGGTTTCCAACGAGATCTGGCCGCGTCTTCAGGCCGCAATTCTGGGCGAAATGACCGCGCAGGAAGCCCTGGACGAGGCAGCCGATGCGGCGCGTCTGGTGATGGAAGACTCAGGTTACCTCTAACGGTTTCTCCCTGAGACCGGTGCGGGCCCTCGGGCCCGTGCCACCCCGTTTATCCATCCGCGTTCATCAACCCGAAAGCACGTCAATCAATGGCCAATAAGCGCCCTCCTTTCTGGCAACGCGAGAAATACACACCGTATCTTCTGCTTTTGCCCGCCATTCTGACGATCCTTTTCGTCGTGTTGTTGCCGTTGATTTTCTCGCTTTATACGAGCTTTACGGGGTATCGTTTGATCCGGCCCGAAACGCTCTGGCAGTGGGTCGGATTGCGTAATTATCAGCGCATTTTCAACGACGGGGATTTCTGGGTCGCCTTTGGCCGCACGATCCTCTTCCTGACCATAGCGCTTAATCTGGAGTTCCTGCTGGGACTTGGGATTGCGCTTTTGATCAACAAGATCACCTGGGGCCAGCGCACATTGCGCACGATCATGATGTTCCCGATGATGTTCTCGCCGATCCTGGTCGGGTATCAGTTCAAGTTCGTTTTCAATGACAATATCGGCATTCTGAACAATGCTTTGCAGGCGCTTGGCTTGAGTGACGGCGCTATACCCTGGTTGGTCGACGAGTTTCTTGCAAACTTTGCCATCATCTTTGCAGAAGTCTGGATGAGCACCTCGGTCTTTGCGATCTTGCTGTTGGCAGGACTTTTCGCGATGCCGCGCGATCCGCTCGAGGCGGCGAAAGTGGATGGGTGCAATTCGTGGCAGGTGTTTCGTCACATCACGCTGCCGTTTCTGATGCCCTTTGTTTTCATCGCGATGACGATCCGGTCGCTGGATGTGGCGCGTGCCTATGACATTGTTGATGTCATGACGGGCGGCGGACCCGCCGGTCGCACTGAGCTGTTGTGGACGCTGATTGCGCGCACAGGTTACGACAACGCCCGAATGGGGCAGGCCAATGCGATGGCCTATGTGTCGATCCTGCTGTCGATCGCCTTTACCTATTATTTCTTCACCAAGCTTCTCGCCGCACGAAAATACATGGGGGGAGCCGAATGATGTCTTCTGCACTTCGCAAGCAACTTGGCGCTATCGGCCTTTGGATTCTGACGTTCATCTTGATGGTGATCATGTGCGTGCCCGGACTTTGGGTTGTGCTGACGGCGTTTCGGCCGAACTCGGAGGTGCTGGCAAAGCCCGCCATCTGGATTCCCGAGAATCCGGGGATCGGCAACTTCGCCAAGATTTTCGGCTTTGGCGCGGATCAGGTGGCGATCCCGGTCCCGGCCTATTTCATGAATTCGCTCATCATCGCGCTGACCAGCACGGCGATTGCCCTGTTGATCGGGATGTCCGGCGGGTACGCATTTGCGCGCTATCGCTTCCGGTTCAAGAATGGGATTTTCCTCGGGCTGATGCTGTCGCGGACGGTGCCGGGGATTGCTCTGTCTTTGCCGATTTTCATCATCTGGAGCAAAATCGGACTGATCGACGCTAAGCTTGGATTGATCATCGTCTATGTGGCCTTGAACGTGCCCTTCACGATCTGGCTGATCGACGGTTTCTTCCGGCAAATTCCGAAAGAGATGTCGGAAGCCGCACAGGTCGATGGATGCACGCGTTGGCAGGCGTTTTGGAAGATTGAGTTCCCGCTGGCCAAGTCGGGTATCGCGAGTGCTGGAATCTTCGCGTTCCTGACGTCCTGGAACGAATACGCGCTGGCCTCGAACCTGACGCGATCGACGGACAGCAAAACGCTTCCGGTTGGTCTGATGGACTTTACTTCGCAATTCACAATCGACTGGGCGGGCATGTCCGCGATGGCGGTGATCATTATCATCCCGGCGCTGATCCTGACGTTCCTTGTGCAGAAACACCTGATTGCCGGACTGACATTTGGCGGGGTCAAAGGATAGACAATGGCTGAAATCTCGCTTCAAAACGTTGTTAAGCGGTATGGCAAAACCGAGGTGGTGCACGGCATCAATCTGGATATTGCGCATAACGAATTCGTGGTTCTGGTTGGTCCGTCGGGGTGCGGTAAGTCCACGACGCTGCGGATGATTGCCGGGCTGGAGGACATTACGGATGGGTCGGTTTCTATCGGGTCGGAGGTGGTCAATGATCTGCCTCCCCGCAAACGCAACATCTCGATGGTGTTTCAGAACTACGCGCTTTACCCTCATATGTCGGTGCGTGAAAATCTCGGGTTCGGTCTGAAAATCGCCAAGCAGAGCGAAGCCGAGATTACTCAACGCGTGAACGAAGCGGCCGATATTCTGGGGCTGGACGAGCTGATGGATCGAACACCCGCCGAGCTTTCGGGTGGTCAGCGACAAAGGGTCGCCATGGGGCGCGCGATTGTGCGTCACCCGGAGGCATTCCTGTTCGACGAGCCGTTGTCCAATCTGGACGCAAAGCTTCGCGTGCAGATGCGCACCGAGATCAAAAAGCTGCATCAGACCGTCAAGACAACGGTGGTTTACGTGACGCACGATCAGGTCGAGGCAATGACCCTTGCGGACCGGATCGTCGTCATGAAGGACGGCTATATCGAGCAGGTTGGCACGCCCATGCAGGTCTTCAACCATCCGGTGAATACATTTGTGGCAAGCTTTATCGGATCGCCGCCGATGAACCTTTTGCCTGCGGTCATTCGGGACGGGGCAGTGGTGTTCTCCGATGGGAATACCTTGCCTGTTCCGGCGCGTCTGAAAGATTTGGTGAGCGAGGGGCAGAAGGTCATCTTCGGCCTTCGCGCCGACGATCTGACGCCGGTCGGTCACGGGATCACGAGCGGGGGCGAGAGCGCGCAGCTTACCTTGGATATCGTGCTGTCCGAGCCGCTGGGGACCGAGACCATTCTTTACACAACGATTGCCGGCAACGAAGCGCAGGGCAAGATGTTCGGGCCTCGGGATGTGGCTCCGGGGGAGAGTATGACCTTCGACGTGGCTTTGGATAAGGCGCATATTTTCGACGCCGCGACCGGTGCTTCGGTGAGGGTGCACTGATGGCGCAGATCGCAAAAGTCGAAGTTATGATGGTCGATCTGGCGCCGAAGGTTAAGCGGGTGGATGCGATCCAGTCGTTTGTCAGCCAGGAGACGCCGATTGTGCGGATTACTGACGCCGACGGGCGGGTGGGGACGGGGTATTCCTATACCATCGGCACCGGCGGACCTGCTGTCATTTCGCTGTTGCGCGAGACACTTCTGCCGCAGTTGATCGGGCGGGATGCCGAGGATATCGAGGGCATTTGGCGCGACCTGTTGTTTTCGACCCATGCGACGGCCGTTGGTGCGATCACGTCGCTATCACTGGCCACGATTGATACGGCGCTTTGGGATCTTCGCTGCGTGCGGGCCGGTTTGCCGCTGTGGAAAATGGCGGGGGGCGCGAAGCCATCGGTGCCGATGTATTCCACCGAGGGCGGGTGGCTTCATATCGATACGACAGATTTGGTTTCGGACGCCTTGGAGATGCAGGCCAAGGGGTTTGCAGGCTCGAAAATCAAGATCGGCAAGCCGACAGCAGCCGAGGATCGCGCGCGTTTGAAGGCGGTGCGCGAGGCCGTCGGGGACGGTTACGAAATTCTGGTGGATGCCAATCAGGCGTTCACGCTTTCGGAGGCGATGCGGCGTGCTGAAATCCTTGCAGAGTTCGGGATTGGCTGGTTCGAGGAACCGATGCCCGCCGACGATATCGGCGCGCATGTGCGGTTGACTGCGGCTTCGCGGGTGCCGATTGCGATGGGCGAGAGCATGTATTCGATCAGTCAGTTCAAGGACTATCTGGCGATGGGCGGCTGCACGATTGTGCAAGCGGATGTCGCGCGCGTCGGAGGGATCACACCATGGCTGAAGGTCGCGCATATGGCGGAGGCGTTCAACGTCTCGATCTGCCCGCATTTCCTGATGGAATTGCACGTCAGCCTGACCTGTGCCGTCCCGAACGCGCCGATGCTGGAATACATACCTCAGTTGGACGACATCACGACCTCGCGGCTCGATGTGCGCGCGGGGCGTGCGCACGCACCTATGGCGCCGGGATTGGGGATCGCGTGGGATTGGGACGCGATAGAGGCGCGGTCGATCAGCGATCTCAGCGCAACAATCGGAGGATAGACGATGCAACGAATGGCAATGGTCATCGGCATAAAGCCAGAGCACATCCCAGAGTATAAGCGCCTGCATGCGGACACCTGGCCCGAGATTCTGCGGGGTATTACGGACTGCAATATCCGCAATTACTCGATCTACCTGAAAGAGCCTGAAAACCTGCTTTTTGGCTATTGGGAATACCATGGGGCGGATTTCGATGCGGATGCGGCAAAGATGGCCGCGGACCCAAAAACGCAGGAGTGGTGGGATATCTGCATGCCGATGCAAGAGCCACTGGACACCCGCAAAGAGGGTGAGTGGTGGGCGATGATGGAGGAGGTTTTTCATCATGACTGACGCGCGCATAGATGTGCTTCAAGGCTGCTACACGAGTGTCATTCACGACGTGATGCGGGCGATGGGGCTGCGTAATTTCACTTTGCCGCCGCGGATTACGCCGCTGCAGCCGGAAATGAGGCTCTGCGGACCCGCCTTCACGATTGAGGGGCGCATGGCCGAAGACGCCGACGCGCATGAGACGCTTTTGGCCTGGACCGGGCTTTTGTCAAAATGTCCGCGCGGGCATATCTGGACGGCACAGCCCAACACGCATTCGGTCGCTCAGATGGGTGAGCTTTCGGCGGAAACGCTGTATGCCAAGGGGGTGCTTGGGTGCGTTCTTGACGGAGCTTTGCGCGACAGCCCGTTCATTCTGCGACTGGGGCTGCCGTGCTGGCGCACCCACCACACACCCAAAGACATCGTGGCTCAGTGGCTTCCGACGGCGACGGATGTCGATATTCATATCGGCGACGTGATGATCCGGGCCGGGGACTGGTTGCATGGGGATAGTGACGGAATGGTCCGTATTCCCGTCGAGCGACTGGATGAGGTGATCGAGAAGGCCACGGATGCGATGCAAACCGAGAACAAGGTGCGCACTGCAATTGTCGGAGGGATGGACCCGCAAGAAGCGTATCTCAAGTGGGGCAAGTTTTAACCCAATGAAGATCATCGGGCTTGATATTCGTTGCTGTCGATACGACGGATCGGCAATAGAAGGCGCTGCCTTGCGCGACGGTTCTGAGATCAATGGTTTCGAGTTTCTGGTTTATACGCTTCACACCAATACAGGCGACAGCGCGTCGATGTTTGGCTTTGCCGGCCGGTCTGCGCGCGGTGCCGGTCATATGGCGGCGGCATCGCTTCGACCGTTTCTAATGGGCCGCAATCCGTTGGACCGGGAAGCGATTTGGCAGGACTGGCGCACAGCCGACCGCTGGTGGCACCATTTGCCAATCTATATGTACGGTCCGGTCGACTGTTGCCTTTGGTTGCTGGGCGCGCATGCGGCGGGTCAGCCACTTTGGCGGTATATCGGAGGCGCGCAATCGACCGTGCCGGTCTATGCGTCCTCGATGGTTCTGAAAGATGCGGATGCTTACGCGAACGAAGCTCTGGCGGTGCGTGATGCTGGTTTCAAGGCCTACAAGATCCATCCTCCGGGAAACAGTCTTGGCGAGGACATTGAAATCCATCAGGCGGTGCGCACGGCCGTTGGTACAGATTTCAATCTGATGTCCGACCCTGTGGCGGCGCATTCTTTTGAGGAGGCGGTCCGGTTTGGCCGCGCGCTTGAAAAGCTGGACTACCTTTGGTTGGAAGAGCCGCTTCCGGACGAGAATTTCGCGGCGCTGCGTGAGCTGACGCGTGTTTTGGATATTCCGGTGGTGGGAACCGAGGTTCTCGCCAAGCATCCTTACTCGGTCGCCGAATGCATAGCGACCCGCGTTACAGACGCTGTCCGTGCGGATGTCAGCTGGACTGGGGGCGTGACGGGAGCGTTGAAGACGGCGCGTCTTGCTGAGGCTTTCCACATGAACTGCGAATTGCACACGACGATCTTTCATCCGCTTGAGTTGGTGAACCTGCATGTGGCAGGCGCGGTGCGCAACAACAGCTATTTTGAACTTCTTTGGCCGATTGAGACTTTCGATTTTGGGCTTACCAGCGCACTGCCCATGGCGGATGGCATAGCCACTTTGCCTACGGCGCCCGGGCTTGGGGCCGAGTTGGATTGGGACATGATCGACGGCGCGACACAGGAGGTTGTGTAGTGGTGGGTCGAACGGATGACAGGCTGATTGTTTTAGCTGAAACCGACACGGTCGCGGTTGTACGAGCGGCTATCGCACAGGGTGAGCGCGTCTGGATCGGCGGCGAAGAAATCACCCTGGAACGTGCGGTCACGATGGGACACAAGCTTGCGCGCATGCGCATGAAGCCAGGTGACAAGGTGCTGAAATACGGCGTTCCGATCGGGTCAGTTACCGAGAACATTGCGGTGGGCGCGCATGTGCACCTTCACAATATCAAGAGTGATTACACGCCGACTTACGCCTTGGATGCAGCAGGGGACGTCACATGAGTATGCAAGGTTTCTTACGCGCCGACGGGCGCAAAGGCATCCGCAACTACGTGGCCGTTGCCTATCTTGTCGAATGCGCCCATCACGTTGCCCGCGAGATCACTTATCCTTACCGGGACCGCGCCCATGTCATTGGATTTCCCGGGTGTTTTCCTAACGAATACGCTCAAAAGATGATGGAGCGTCTTTGCACGCATCCAAATGTTGGCGCGGTTTTGCTGGTGTCTTTGGGGTGTGAAAGCTTCAACCGACACAAACTGGAACAGGTTGTCCGTGACAGCGGCCGTGATGTCGAAACTTTGGTTATTCAACGGGTTGGCGGAACGCGCAGCGCGATCGCCAAGGGGCTCGCCTTTGTCGAGCAAGCCCTGAAGACGTTGCAGGACACACCAAACGTTGAAATGGAGCTTTCGGACTTGGTTGTCGGAACTGTGTGCGGAGGTTCGGACGGAACCAGCGGTATTTCGGGAAATCCGGCGGCGGGACGTGCGTTCGACAGGTTGGTGCAGTCTGGCGCGGCCTGCATTTTCGAGGAAACCGGCGAGTTGATCGGGTGCGAGGACATCATGGCTGCACGTGCCGCAACACCCGAGTTGGGTGTCGAGCTTCGTCATTCCGTCGAAAAGGCGGCACGCTATTATGCCGAGCTTGGCTATGGCAGTTTCGCCTCCGGCAACGCCGATGGTGGCTTGTCGACGATCGAAGAGAAGTCGATGGGCGCTTACGCCAAGTCCGGAGCCTCGCCGATTTCGGGGTTGATCAAGCCGGGGGATATTCCGCCAAAGGGGGGGCTGTATCTGATGGATGTGGTGCCCGATGGTCCGGTCAGGTTTGGCTTTCCCAATATCTCGGACAATGCAGAGATCGTCGAGATGATAGCATCGGGTGCCCATATGACGTTGTTCGTCACGGGGCGCGGATCCGTTGTGGGATCGGCGATTTCTCCGGTGATCAAGATCGCGGCCAATCCGGACATGTACGAGCGGTTGCATGAAGACATGGATGTGAACGCCGGTCGCATCATCACCGGGGACGCCGACATTGGTGAGGTGGGTGACGAGATTTTCAACCTCGTAGCGAATGTAGCGGCGGGTCAGCCGACCAAATCAGAGGCGCTGGGTCATGCTGAATTCATTCTGACCTACAAAAGCTTCGAGCCTATCGGGCCTTCCTGTCTTCCGGTTTGAGAAAGAGTGAAATGACAAAACTTGATGGAAAAACCTGCGTGATTACCGCCGCAGGTCAGGGAATTGGGCGGGCCTCAGCGCTTGCGATGCAGGCGGAAGGTGGATCAGTAGTTGCTTGTGACATCAACGCAGAGTCCCTGAGGGACTTGGACGCGCTTGGCATGGCCACCGTGCAACTCGACGTGACGAATGCGGACGCCGTTTCAAAAACGGCCGAGGCGCTGGGCGGTATTGATGTCCTGTTTAATTGCGCGGGCTTCGTCGCCAACGGAACCATCCTTGATTGTGACGAGGATGAGTGGGCCTTTTCGAACGCGTTGAATGTCACGGCCATGTATCGGATGTGCCGCGTCTTCTTGCCCGGTATGATCGAACGCGGTGGCGGGTCGATAATCAATATGTCGTCGGTGGCCTCATCCGTGATAGCGGCTCCAAATCGCTTTGTTTATGGCACGACGAAGGCTGCAGTGATCGGCATGACAAAGGCTATCGCCGCAGACTTTGTAACCGACGGCATTCGGTGCAACGCGATTTGCCCGGGCACTGTTGAAAGCCCCTCGCTGGACCAGCGACTGCGCGACACGGGAGACTATGAAGCTGCGCGTGCAGCGTTCGTTTCCCGCCAGCCGATGGGACGGATCGGCAAGGCTGAGGAAATCGCGGCTCTGGCTGTTTACCTCGCCAGCGACCAATCAGGTTTCACCACCGGGCATGCGCATATCATAGATGGCGGCTGGTCAAATTCATAAGGACACGATGGAATGAAGCTATTCAGACACGGAGTATCCGGCGCAGAGCGACCCGGAATTCTCGACAGCGCCGGGCGTCGTCGGGATTTGTCGGAGGTTGTGCCCGATTTGTCCGGCGAGGTCCTTTCGGATGTTGGGTTGCAGCGCATTCGCGATACCGACTTGGGTGATCTACCCGAGGTTCCGGATGACGTGCGTCTGGGTCCTTGCGTTGCCGGCACCGGGAAATTCATCTGCATTGGCCTAAACTACGCCGACCACGCTGCAGAGAGTGGACTGCCAGTGCCACCAGAGCCGGTTGTGTTCATGAAAGCGACCAGCGCGATCTGTGGGCCAAACGATCCGATCACTATTCCACGCGGTTCTGTGAAAACAGATTGGGAGGTTGAGCTTGCTGTCGTCATTGGGACACGGGCCAAATATTTAAGCGAGGCCGATGCTTTGAAGCATATTGCCGGCTATGCCATCACGAACGATGTGTCAGAGCGAGACTTCCAGTTGGAGCGCGCGGGGCAATGGACGAAGGGCAAAAGCTGCGACAACTATGGCCAGATCGGGCCGTGGCTTGTGACGCGTGATGCGGTGCAGGACCCTCAGGATTTGTCGATGTGGCTGACGGTGAATGATCAGACCATGCAGAGCGGATCAACCAAGACCATGGTCTATGGTGTGGCGCATTTGGTAAGCTATCTGAGCCAATTCATGACGCTTCATCCGGGTGATGTCATCTCGACTGGCACACCACCCGGCGTCGGCATGGGGCAGAAACCACCGCAATATTTGCGTCATGGCGATGTCGTCGAACTTGGAATCGAAGGTCTCGGCCGCCAAATGCAAGACGTTATTTCCGACCCTGAATAGAGAGGATCTCATATGGTACAGTTGATTGATACACACCAGCATCTCGTCTACCCAGAAGTCGCGGGGTACGGTTGGACAGCGGAAATTCCTCCGCTTGCTGACAAGGCATTTCCAATTGAACAATACAAGGCTTTGACCGCGACCGCTGATGTGGTGGGCACGCTGTTCATGGAGACCGGCGTTGATGATGCGGACTACAAGACTGAGACCCGCTTCGTTTCGAACCTGGCGTCGAAACCAGAGAACGGCATCGTCGGGATAATCGCGTCGGCTCGGCCTGAAGAGGATGATGGTTTTGCCGAATGGCTGGATGAATGCGATGAATTGGGCGTCGTTGGGTATCGGCGCATTCTGCACGTGATGCCGGACGAGCTGTCGACCACAGAAACGTTTCGGAAAAACGTCCGGGCGATTGGGGCTCGGGGCAAAACGTTCGATCTTTGCATGCTGCCCGGTCAGTTGAAATTGGGCGCGGAACTCGCGGCAGTCTGTGACAATACCACAATTATCCTCAACCACTGTGGTGTACCTGATATCGCGGGAGGAGGCCTTGATCCCTGGCGGGCTGACATGGCCGCGCTTGCGTCCTTACCGAACGTGAACTGCAAGTTGTCTGGCATCCTTGCCTATTGCGCACCGGGAAACGCCAACGAGGCAGCCATTCGCCCTTTCGTGGATCACGTGCTTGAGGTGTTTGGGCCAAAGCGCATCGCGTGGGGAAGCGATTGGCCCGTTGTGAACCTTGCCAGCGGAATAGCGGATTGGATTGAGATCACGAATTCGATCTTGGGATCGCTGTCGCCAGATGAGGCTACGGCTATCGGTGCCGGAAATGCTGGTCGAATTTATGGGTTGTAGGGTAGTGGGGTCAAAAAAAGTGAGTGTGCTTGAGGTGCGCTCAGGAGCTTTTCTATTGACCTGATAAAAAAACGCGAATTCTTAAACAGCTGAGCTTCCCTGTTCTTCCGATTTCTTTCCCTGATACCGGAATTTAATTCCCTGTTAATTTGAGTAGGAATTCGCACGCAAGCCTCTGATTTATATGCGCGAATCCAGCCCTGCGAGGTCAAATACGCTCCCAAATCGCCAAATTTCCCTGTATTTTCCCTGTTAACAGGGAATTCTGAGGCCGAGACTGGTTCGCTCAAGACTACCACCCCAGCCAGGCAGTCCATCCTTTTCGACCATTTCGAGAGCCTGCGGCAATTGCCCCGACATTCCGGGCGTTTAGGCCGATGACGTTTTGCTTAAGGCGTCTCCGGGACGCGGTTTATAGCCCGGAAGTTGGGCCTGTCTCTGTTCCGCTTTGTTCCGGTAGCAGGTTTGTATTTTGGGGATGGTTGGAGTTCAGCGCAGCGAGTCGAAGAGCCGCCGCTGCTCGTTCCAGTCGGACGGCACGCCCCGCTTGATCAGAAGG
>NZ_FXXQ01000008.1 GCF_900184815.1 Boseongicola aestuarii
CATGCCGGGAAGACCCCGCCGCCGCCGGGTTCACCAGGGCTGTTTGCACTGTCAGACCCTGCGAGACTAGAGAACTTATTCCAAGCGGCCGGGTATATCGACACCAGGGTCGAGCAGGTCGTCGCCCAGATGTCCATCGCATCGGTCGGGGACGCGCTAACCATGATGCAGGAGGCATTTGGTGCCTATCGCGCAGTGTTGGCGGATCTGGACGACGAAAAACGCGATGTGGCTTGGAACGAAATCAAGGACTGCATTGGACAGTTTTCGGGCCAAGGCGGTGTTAGTGCGGATATGACCTTCCTTCTGGCTTCCGGGACCAACCCGCCAAACTAAAAAACAGATCAAGGATGCCGTTCGAGATACCTATCTGGATGGCGAAGTCGACGGTCCGCGCTCATATGTAGCGACAGCGTGGGTTGCGACCGGGCGACGATAATAGTGGATCTTTGTGGTCCGCCTTGGGCTCGAAGCAGTCATTCGCTGCGGATCGCACGAACGGCGTGTTCGGAGCTTTGACGGACCTTGACCTTGTCCTGTCGTGCGCTGCCAGTCGGTGCGACTGGCGCTTGTTCGCAGTGTTTTTGCCAGAAACTGGCCGAACCCGCTCTAACTTTGGACAAATGACTGGACTACACGGGCATTGTGAGCGTGTGTGGGTGGGACGACGCACCCACGTCGCATGTCTCCGCCCGGGTTTCCGGGCTTGCGGTGGTACGGGCACCGGAATGAACCGGTACCGAATACCACAGGAGACACACATGACCGTACCAGCAACAAAGACTGCAGGGAGCAAATCGAAGAAAGCCCGCCTCGAGGGGCTTCTCGGGCGCCCGAGAGGTGCCACCATCCGGCAGCTCCAGAAAGCGCTGGACTGGCAGCCGCATACCATCAGGGCCGCCATTTCCCGCCTCAGGAAGGACGGAACTGAGATCACCCTCGACCGCAGCGGAAAGACACCGGCCTATCGGATGACCGTTGTCACATGAGCGGCAAGGGAGCCATGAACTTCCGGACCGCCTTCGCGAGATCGCCCACATGGACCACGGCGCCTGCGCCGAGGCGCTGTCGGTCCTGCCGGGGATCACACCACCGCCTCGTCTTCGGGTCCAAACACTGAAGCGGCTTCTGGCCTATGAGATCCAGGCGCGGGCTCTTGGTGGTTTGAGCCCAAAGGAGCAACGCGCGCTCAAGGCCATCGCCGGAGGCAAGTGCAACTCGGAGGCGACATCGCAGGTTGTTTCATCGGGCACCCACCTTGTACGCGAATGGAATGGCCGGACTTACCGGGTCGAGGTCACAGACGAGGGCTATGTGCTTGACGGCACGATTTACCGATCCCTCTCGGCGGTGGCGAAAAGGATCACCGGGACCGCCTGGTCCGGTCCGCGCTTCTTCGGGCTGGCAAAGAAGCGATCGGCATGAGCAAGACCCGCTGTGCCATCTATACCCGCAAGTCGAGCGAGGAGGGGCTGGACCAGGATTTCAACTCACTCGATGCACAACACGAGGCTTGCGCGGCTTACATTGCCAGCCAAAGGCACGAGGGCTGGGTGCTGGTTAATGAGCGCTACGATGATGGTGGTATCTCGGGCGGGCATCTGGATCGCCCGGCACTCCAGCGCCTAATGGATGATGTCGAGGCAGGCCGCGTCGACCGGATCGTCGTCTACAAGATCGACCGACTGACGCGGTCGCTCACTGACTTTGCAAAACTCGTTGAGCGACTTGATGGGGCAGGAGCTTCGTTCGTTTCGGTGACCCAGTCGTTCAATACAGCCACCAGCATGGGACGGCTGACGCTGAATGTTCTGCTCAGCTTTGCTCAATTCGAACGCGAGGTGACGGCTGAACGCATTCGCGACAAGATCGCGGCCTCAAAGGCCAAGGGCCTCTGGATGGGAGGCAACGTGCCACTGGGCTATGAGGCCGAGGACCGCGCACTGCGCGTTGTTCCAGCGGAGGCGGAGACCGTGAGAATGCTCTTCGACTTCTATGAGACACTTGGTTCGGTGACGGCGGTCACAAGGGAAGCCGTGAAGCTCGGGTTGAGATCAAAGAGACGGATCGGTCGGGACGGAACGCCGCGCGGTGGATCGGTGATGGGCCGGGGGCAAATCCACCATGTGCTGTCCAATCCAGTCTACGCCGGGCGCATCCGGCACAAGGACAAAGTGCATGAAGGCCAGCACGCAGCGATCATTGATCCCGACCGTTTTGATGCGATCCAGACCCGGCTGAAGGATCGCTCGGCCAAACTACGCAACAAGCCTGCCGCAGCCCATCTGTCACCGCTGGCAGGCAAGATCTTTGATGAGACCGGAGATCGTCTGACCCCGTCGCACGCCTGCAAGGAGGATAAACGGTATCGCTATTATGTCTCCCGCCGACTTGTGACCGGAGCGTCCGATGACGGCACCGGATGGCGGCTTCCGGCGGACCGACTGGAGAGAGATCTCGCCAGCTCTGTACAGAAGCATCTCGTGGAATGCATCGATCGCGGTGACATCGTGGAGAGCTGCGTGCACGTGATCGGGCGGCTTAGGTCAGACGCAGATGCACTCGGGCTTCAGGTTCTGGGCATCATAGGAGAGGCGAGGCTTAGGGATGGCGCCGTTGCGATCGATCTCGATCCCCGTGAGCTCGCGAGGAGGTTGCAGATCGCACGGACCAGCATCTCATCGGAAGCGCTGTCGTTGCGACTGCCGTTCCGGCAGCGTCGCCGTGGTGTCGAGAGCCGGCTGGTCATCGGTGTTGGACAACCCGCCAGAGGTGACATCCTGATCTCCAATATTGCGCGGGCATCAGCCTGGCGCGAAGCTCTGTGCAAGGGCGAGGACCTTGCCACCATTGCCGCCCGGGACGGCATCACGATCAAATACCTCGGCCAGATGCTGGTCTTCGCCTTTCTCTCACCAAAGCTTGTCCGCGCGATCCTTCAAGGCCGTCAGCAACCGGCGCTGACCACGAACTGGATCCGCCGACACGGCCTTCCGGCATCCTGGGCCGAACAGGACCGCATCCTCGCGCAGCTTTGAGCATCCCACGCATCGCTAAGTCTACTCTGGAAAAGGGACGCTGAGACTCTTGGCCGAAAGGGCCTGCAATCGGGTCTCACTGTCAGTCTCTGGATGCACCACCGCCTGCTAGTCCCCGGAAATGCGGGACTATTCTGGCGCCGGTGGAAATCAACTGTCGAGACAGGACTGTGTGGCGGAGAGACAGGGATTCGAACCCTGGGTGGGCTTGCACCCACAACGGTTTTCGAGACCGCCCCGTTCGACCACTCCGGCACCTCTCCGCGAAGGGTCAGAGCCGCGATTTAGGGGAAGGGCCGTGCGACTGCAACCCATTTCGTGCAAAAGCCGTGCATCCCCTTGGATCATGGCGCCGGGCGGCCTATTTCTTATTCACACCAGCAGCGAGTTATCATGACCCGATTTATTTCAATCATAGCTTGCGTCTCGGCCCTTGCCTTTGCCGTGACGCCCGCGTTTTCAGCGACCGAGGCCGAACTTGATGCGCTTTTCGACGCGATCGGCACACCCGAACTGATCGAGATCATGCAAGTCGAGGGCATCGATCAATCCGATGAGATCCGCGAGTCGATGTTTCCTCAGCGGGCGCGCGGATGGCAGCCGATTGTCGCGTCCATTTATGACACGCAGCGTATGCGTGACGGGTTTCGGGCCGCCTTTGACGCGGAATTGGCCGACAGCGATGTGACCCCTCTATTGGAGTTCTTCGCTTCCGAGCTTGGACGCGGGATCATCGCGCTGGAACTCTCGGCGCGTGAGGCGTTGCTGGACGAAGACGTGGAAGAGGCCGCAAAGGAGGCTTTCGCTGATCTTGAAACCAAAGATCCCGAAAGGCGTGCCGCGATCGAAGCTTTCGTGGATGACAATGACCTTATCGAACTGAATGTTGCAGGCGCTTTGAATGCGTCGCTGGCGTTTTACCGGGGGCTGGCGGACGGCGGCAGTTTCGATCTGACGGAAGACGTCATTCTGAGCGATGTCTGGGAGCAGGAACCCGCCATTCGCGCTGAAACGACTGGTTGGATGCTGCCCTATCTTGCGATGGCCTATGAACCGTTGTCCGACGACGAACTTGAAGCCTACCGGGCGCTGTCGCTGTCCGAGGCCGGGCGCGACCTGAACCGGGCGCTGTTTGCCGGGTTCGATACTGTGTTCAACCGGATTTCCTATTCGCTGGGCAGTGCAGCCTCGCGGTTCATGCAGGGTGATGATATCTGAGCAAATCGCGCGATTTCGCCGCGCTGATCCTCTTGACTTGGAGGGGCAGGCGACGCATAAGCCGGGCTCTGGCGGGCAAAAGCTCGCCTTTCGTTATTCAATGACGCCGATTGGCGCGCAGTTCGAGGCGGTATGACACCGAAACATCCGGGCAATGTCCGGGGGCCAAAGAACGCGGAAAATGAAGGAAGATCAGATGTTTGCGGTCATGAAGACCGGCGGAAAACAGTATCGGGTTCAGGCGGGCGATGTGCTCCGCGTGGAAAAGCTCGCAGCTGACGCCGGCGAAAAAATTCAGTTCAACGAGATTCTCATGGTGGGTTCGACCGTGGGAACGCCTCTTGTAGACGGTGCCGGCGTTCAGGCCGAGGTCATCGATCAGATCAAGGGCGAAAAGGTCATTCACTTTGTGAAGCGTCGCCGTAAGCACAGCTCGAAGCGCACAAAGGGCCACCGCCAGCAGCTTACTCTGCTGCGCGTGACCGACATTCTGGAAAAGGGTGCCGACAAGTCTGGCGTCAAAGCGGCTATGGGTGCGGGTTCCGTGTCCGGTGTTGCCGTTGCTGCGGCGAAGCCTGCCAAGAAGGCGGCAGCGAAAAAAGAAGCTGCCCCCGAGACTAAAGCCGCGGCACCTGCGAAAGCAGCGCCGAAGGCGAAAGCTGCCGATGCAGGTGCTGACGATCTCAAGAAGCTGTCCGGCGTTGGTCCGGCGCTTGAGAAGAAGCTGCACGCTGCTGGCGTCACCACATTTGCGCAGATCGCTGCGTGGGGCGCTGATGACATTGCCGAGTTCGACGAAAAGCTGTCGTTCAAAGGCCGTATTGAACGCGAAGGCTGGGTCGATCAGGCCAAAGCTCTCGCCGAATAAGGAGAACAACCAATGGCACATAAAAAAGCAGGTGGTTCCAGCCGTAACGGCCGCGACTCAGCCGGTCGTCGTCTTGGCGTGAAGCGTTTTGGTGGCGAAGCCGTCATTCCGGGCAACATCATCGTGCGTCAGCGCGGCACTAAGTGGTGGCCGGGCGAGGGCGTTGGCCTTGGGCGTGACCACACGATCTTTGCGACTGCCGAAGGTCAAGTGACTTTCCACAAGGGTCTGAAAGGCCGCACATTTATTTCGGTACTTCCGCAGGCGGAGGCCGCTGAATAAGCTGATCCTGATGGCATAGTTAAAATGGGGGGGATCGGCAGTCGTCGGTCCCCCCATTCATTTCACGGATCGGGTTGCGGCATGGACTTTGCGATCCCATCTGATGAAACAGCGCCGATGTAGAGGAGCGTTCGGCGCGACCAACGAGGCAAAGGAGGAGCCCCGTGAAAATCGAAAAGATAGCCAATCAGCCGGTTGTCGAAACGGACCGCATGGTCCTGCGGGCCATTCGTCGGTCTGACGCGGGCAATCTGGCTTTGTTTGGTGCCGACGAGCGCGTGGCGCGTATGACGCGTACCATTCCCCATCCCTTGCCACCGGGTGCGGTCGACACACTGGTGACGCGCGCTTTGGATCAAAGCCGCAACGAAGACATCTGGGTCATGGACGGGTCTGCCAGCGGCCTTGGCGAGTTCCTCGGGATTGTGGCGCTTGAACGTATGGACCGCAACCAGTCGGAGATCGGCTTTTGGGTTGTGCCTGCGTTCTGGAATTCAGGGCTGGCTTCCGAGGCCGTTCGCGGGTTGATCGATGCCAATCCCCACAACGACAAGACCATGTTTGCCAGCGTTTTTCAGGACAATCCGGCGTCTGCGCGTGTGCTGACCAATGCGGGCTTTCAATATCTTGGCGACGCCGAGACTTTCTCGGTCGCGCGGGGATCGACTGTCCCGACATGGACCTATCTGAAGCGTCTGGACGGCTAGGATCATGACCCGTCAGGCGCCTCCCGTTCTGAGGACGCCGCGCCTGACGCTCCGCCCTCTGGAAATGACCGATGCCGATGCCCTTGTGCAGGGTGTCGGGAATTACGATGTCAGCCGCTGGTTGTCGGTCGTGCCTTATCCATACACGCAGGAAGACGCACTTTGGTTTTTGGAAAAAACCATTGATGACAATGCGTTGGTTTGGGGAATTTGTGACGATGGCGGGTTTAGGGGCGTTATCGGTATCGACGATGGGTTGGGGTATTGGCTGGCGCGCCCGGCGTGGCGGAAAGGCTATGGCTTTGAGGCGGCCTTTGCGGTGGTTGAGCATTGGTTCGAGGACGAAGGTCGCAGTTCTCTGGCGTCTACCTATTTTGAAGGCAACGACAGGTCGGGCGCCGTCCTGGATGCCCTTGGATTTCAGCCGATTGGTCATACGATGCGGAATGCGCGGTCGCTCAACCAGGATGTTGGTGCAACTGAAATGGAACTTACGCGCGCCAATTGGAGCGCGCGGACGGAATTCACGGTCTACACGCCAAGACTGACAATGCGTCCCTGGAAAGACGGGGATGCAGAGGCTTTGCTCGCTCTCATTACGCCGGGACTGACGCGGGGTGTGTCTTCGATTGGCAATGACTGGACCCTGGAAGACGCCAAGGCTTCGATTGCTGAACGCCAATGGCGGGGTCTCACGGGGTTCATTCTGGCGATTGAGCACGATGGTGCATTGATCGGAGGGATTGGCTGCGGCGGCTATCCTGTCGCACTTATGTATTATCTGGGCGAGACGTACTGGAACCGGGGCTTTGCAAGCGAAGCCGTTTCCGCTTTCGTTCCGGAATTATTCCAACGTTTTCCAATGACTAAGCTGGTTGCGGATCATTTTGACGATAACCCTGCTTCGGGGCGGGTGCTGCAAAAGCATGGCTTTTGTGTTACCGGAGAGGCTATGGGAGCTTCAAAGGGAAGGCTTGAGCCTTGCCGCGTCATCACATACGCCGTGACCCGAGACTCATTTAAGGTAGCATCATGAAATTCCTCGATCTTGCACGCGTGACAATTCGCTCTGGCGGCGGCGGTTCGGGCTGCGTGAGCTTCCGGCGCGAGAAGTATATCGAATACGGCGGTCCCGATGGCGGGGACGGCGGGCGCGGTGGTGATGTCTGGGCCGAGGCCGTGGAAGGTCTGAACACGCTGATTGATTTTCGCTATCAGCAGCACTTTTTTGCCAAGAACGGACAGCCCGGCATGGGTAAGCAGCGCAGCGGCAAGGATGGCGACGACATCGTGCTTCGTGTGCCGGTCGGCACGGAAATCCTTGATGAGGACGAAGAAACGGTGATCGCGGACCTCACAACGGTCGGGGATCGGGTGTTGTTGGCCAAGGGTGGAAACGGCGGGTTCGGAAACCTCCATTTCAAGACGTCGACCAATCAGGCGCCGCGACGGTCCAATCCGGGACAACCTCAGATCGAGCGCGAGTTGTGGTTGCGGCTGAAACTGATCGCCGACGCTGGTCTTTTGGGTCTGCCGAATGCGGGCAAGTCGACGTTTCTGGCTGCCACGTCGAATGCGCGTCCGAAGATCGCGGATTATCCGTTTACCACGTTGCATCCGAACCTTGGGGTCGTCGGGGTGGATGATGTGGAATTCGTCATGGCCGATATTCCGGGGTTGATCGAAGGTGCCCACGAGGGGCGGGGCATCGGGGATCGCTTTCTTGGGCATGTCGAACGGTGTTCGGTTCTGCTGCATCTGATCGATGGCACATCCGAGACCGTGGCTGACGACTACACGACCATTATCAATGAGTTGGAAGCTTATGGCGGCGAGCTTGCTCAAAAGCCCCGTATCACCGCCCTGAACAAGATCGACGCGCTGGATGACGACGAACGCGAGGAGCGTCGCGCCGAACTGGAGGCTGTCGCGGGTCCGGTGTTGATGATGAGTGGTGTCAGTCGTGAGGGATTGATCGACGTCCTGCGCGCGGTGCGCGGGCAGATCGATGCCAATCGGTTGCGCCAGAAAGAGGCCGTCGAGGAGCCCGGACCATGGCGTCCCTGAGCCAGGCACGACGGATCGTTGTCAAGATTGGCTCGGCGCTTTTGGTGCAGGGTGGCAATTTGCGTGCCGGTTGGCTGAAAACGCTGGCCGAGGACGTGGCGGGCTTGCGTGCGCGGGGCGTGGATGTGGTCTTGGTGTCGTCTGGGTCGATTGCTCTTGGGCGGTCGGCACTGGGTCTTGGGTCAGGTGTCTTGCCTTTGGAGCAAGCGCAGGCAGCGGCGGCGGTCGGTCAGATCCGGCTTGCCCGGGCCTATGAAGAGGCGTTGGAACCGCACGCGATCACAACGGCGCAAGTGTTGGTAACGCTGGAAGACAGCACTGATCGGCGGCGGTATCTGAACAGTCGCGCGACGCTGGAGCAGCTCTTGTCGCTTGGAGTCGTGCCGATCGTGAACGAGAACGACACGGTCGCGACGGATGAAATCCGATATGGTGATAACGACCGGCTTGCCGCCCAGATCGCCGTTACCATCGGTGCGGATATTCTGGTGTTGTTGTCGGATGTGGATGGATTTTATTCGGCCAACCCCAAGGAGGACGCGACGGCGGCGCGTTATGACGTGATTGAGGCGATCACGCCCGCAATCGAGGCCATGGCGGGGGATGCCGGCACCGGACTTTCCAAGGGTGGCATGAAGACAAAGATCATGGCCGCCAAAACGGCGACGGCTGGGGGGGCTGCGATGGCCATTGCCTTGGGCGCGCCGGATAACCCTTTGAAACGTATCGAGGATGGCGAGCCCTGCACCTGGTTCACGCCGGAAACCGATCCGCAGGTGGCGCGCAAGCGCTGGATTGCCGCGATGAAGCCCAGAGGGACTTTGGTACTGGATGCCGGTGCGGTCGGCGCATTGGCGCGGGGCAAGTCCCTGCTGCCGGCAGGTGTCACGGCAGTGACGGGGCGTTTCGGGCGCGGCGATCCGGTGGACATAGTCGGACCGGACGGCGTGCAGCTTGGGCATGGGCTGACGCGCTATACGGCGGATGAAGCGCGCGCGATAAAGGGAGAGCGGTCTGATCGGATCGAGGCGATCCTCGGGTATCCGGGGCGTGCGGCGCTGGTGCATCGTGATGATATGGCGATTTAGGATTGAGTTTCGGGTTCGCCACGCCTTTGGCGTGTCGACCCGCTGGGGGCTTTGCCCCCAGACCCCCAGGATATTTCAGCCAAAAAGAAGTGTTTTGGGCTGATCGGGGGCGGCTTAGAATGGGGTGGTTGGTCCGTAGGAGGGCACAATGATGGATGCGATGGACGTAAGCGCTGTGATGGCGGACCTTGGACGCAATGCGCGTGCGGCGGCGGCAGAACTGGCTTTTGCCTCTGGTGCGGACAAGGCGCTGGCTTTGACTGCGGCGGCGGATGCGGTCTGGGCGCGGCGCGATGAGATCATTGCGGCGAACGCAAAAGACATGGCTTTCGGGCGCGAAAAAGGGCTTTCGGCTGCGATGCTGGACCGGCTGATGTTGGACGAGGCACGTGTACAGAGCATTTGCGACGGGCTGCGCGCAGTTGCGGCGCAGGACGATCCGGTGGGCCGGACGATGGATGAATGGGACCGACCGAACGGGTTGCATATCAAGCGCGTGCGCACGCCCTTGGGGGTGGTCGGGGTGATTTACGAGAGCCGTCCAAACGTGACGGCGGACGCAGGCGCTTTGTGCCTGAAGGCGGGAAACGCGGTGATTTTGCGCGGCGGGTCGGAGAGTTTTCATTCGTCGGGTGTGATCCATGGCTGTCTTGTCGATGGGCTGAAGGCTGCTGGTCTGCCGGTCCATGCGATCCAGCGTGTGCCGACACGCGACCGGGCGGCGGTGCGCGAGATGCTGACCATGACGGATACGATCGACGTGATCGTACCGCGCGGTGGAAAGGGCCTTGTCGGATTGGTGCAGCGTGAAGCGCGGGTCCCGGTTTTTGCGCATCTCGAGGGGATTGTGCATATCTATATTGATGCGGAAGCGGATCCTGAAAAGGCGCTGAAAATCGTGTTGAACGCGAAGACGCGGCGGACCGGGATTTGTGGCGCCGCAGAGTGCCTGTTGGTGCATCGTGATGTGGTCGACACCATTGGGCAGGGTGTGGTGCGCGCGCTTTTGGACGTGGGCGTCGAAGTGCGCGGCGATGGCAGTTTTTCGGCCATTGAAGGGGTGACGGCGGCGGGGGTCGATGATTGGGGGCGCGAGTTCCTTGATATGATCATCGCGGTGAAGGCAGTGGAGAACATCGACGAGGCGATAGAGCATATCCGCAGGTTCGGCTCGAACCACACGGATTGTATCGTGACGGAAAACGACGCGGCGGCGGATCGCTTTTTTCAGCGTCTGGACAGTGCGATCCTGATGCGAAACGCGTCGACCCAGTTTGCCGATGGTGGCGAGTTCGGGATGGGGGCCGAGATCGGCATCGCCACTGGCAAGATGCATGCGCGCGGACCGGTGGGGGCCGAGCAACTCACCAGTTTCAAATATCTGGTGACGGGTGACGGCGCGGTCAGAACGTAACGGTCACGCGGGTCTCGCTGAAAAAGGTTGCGAGGGTGCGGTTTGCGGTTCCGGCCGCGCCCGCTACGAGGGCGAAATGCACATCCGACGCGACTACGTCCTTTGGGGTTTCGAGGCCGGTGATCAGGTGCCAAAGGGCGGCGTTCGCCTTGGTCTTTTCGCCTTTGGCATCCAGTTTCCAGTTCGCGCCGGAGCGCGACACGGTGATAGCGCCGCCCCACGGCAGCGCGTTTTCGAGGCAAAGAAGAACCAGAAATGCGAGTTTGACGTCGGCACGGGTCAAGGGGCCATCGACTCTCCATTCGATGGACGTCCGGTTCGAGCGAAAGCAATCGCGCAGGATGCCCTGTACTTCGCTCTGGCTGATTTCGACATCCGGACAGGCTGCGCCGAATGCTATGCGGTCGAACCTTATGCGGGCGTTCGCGTTTTCGACGGATTCTGCGATGAGGGCGATCTCGGGGCTGTTGCCTTGCCCGGACATCGTCAGAAGTTCGACCCCGTTGCCAATTGCGCCCAAGGGGCTGATAAGATCGTGACAGATGCGCGAGCTGATCAGCGCGTTCAAATCAGAGCCGGTCATTGATATCCTCGGCGATCAAGTGGAAGGAACGTTGAATGTCAGAACTGACAGCCCTGCTGGAGCCGGGCATGCTTGTTAGGCACCCGGACCAACCCGATTGGGGTGTCGGACAGGTGCAATCGAACATCGGCGGGCGCGTTACAGTGAACTGGCCGGATCTGGGAAAAGTCGTGGTGGATGGCAATAGAATCGGACTGTTACCTGTTTATGACGCAAATTAACCTTGCTAACGCAACCTTAGATTGTAAACCACTCTTGTGACAATCGCAAGGGTGGCGAAGATTGCATTGCGCGGCTTCGCCCTTTAGAACGCCCGAACCTGTCCGACGAAGGCCCGACATGGACCGAGGAGACGCTCATTTTACCACCCGGCTGGCCCTGACCGAGCGCGATTTGCGCGCGGCGGAGCGGCTTCGCTATGCCGTGTTCGTGGAAGAACTGGGTGGGAACGGGACTTTGGTGGATCACGCCGGTCGGTTCGAGAGAGATCGGTTCGATCCGCATTTCAGGCATCTTGTCCTAATCGACAAGCGGCGCGACGCCGAGGCTCTGGATCATGTGGTTGGCGTCTATCGTGTGCTGGACGCGGCAGGCGCGGCGGAGATTGGTCAATATTACTCGGAAGATGAATATGACCTTTCAGCCCTGAAAGCGTCGGGGCGAAAATTGTTGGAACTGGGCCGGTCCTGCCTGCATCCGGATTATCGCGGCGGTATGGCGATGTATCATATCTGGAACGCATTGGCCGGGATCGTGGCCAGGGAAGAGATCGAGATTCTGTTCGGTGTCGCAAGTTTTCATGGGACCGACGTGCGCGCTCATGCGCAGGCTTTATCTTTGCTGCATCACCAGCATCTTGCGCCGGCGGACGTGCGGGTGCGGGCGCGGGCCGAGCACTTTCAGTCGATGGATTTGATCCCCGATGCCGAGATTGACCGGGTTCAGGCGATGCGTGCCGTGCCGGCCCTGATCAAGGCTTATCTGCGGCTCGGGGGCGTCATCGGCGAGGGGGCGTTTGTGGACCATCCGTTCAATACGATCGATGTGTGTCTGCTGCTTGATACCGCGCAGATGAACATGCGTGCGGCAGCGCGCTATCAGGCATCACGCGGGTGAGCCGCGATCCGACATGGGTCGGCGCGGATGATACGCTGCCGCCATTGCGACCCGGCGTACTTGGCTGGGTTCGGCTGGTCTTGCGCGGGGCGGTGTTTGTCGTTGTGACGCTTGGCGGGCTGTTGGTCTTGCTGGCTGTGCGATTGGTCGAGCGTCCCCTTTACGGGCTCGCGCGGCCCTGGACTCCCTATATCACGCAATGGGTCTGCCGGACGGCGTTTCGCGTCTTTGGGATGGGGTACAGCAGTCATGGCGAGCGGATGACGCATCCAGGGGCTGTGGTGTCGAACCATTGTTCGTGGATGGATATCTTTGCGCTGAATGCGGGCAAGCGGGTGTATTTCGTGGCCAAGTCCGAGGTGGCGGCATGGCCCCTTATTGGGTGGCTGGCGCGGGCGACGGGGACGGTCTTCATTCGGCGAAACGTGCGCGACGCAGCCGAGCAGAAGCGGGTCTTCGAGGCTCGGTTGACGGCGGGGCACAAGTTGTTGTTCTTCCCCGAGGGCACGTCGACGGACGGGCTGCGGGTGCTGCCGTTCAAGCCGACGCTGTTCGCGGCGTTCTTTTCGCCGGCATTGCGCGATATCCTTTGGGTGCAGCCCGTGAGCGTGGTCTATACGGCACCTGACGGCGGGCCCGAGCGGTTTTACGGCTGGTGGGGCGACATGGATTTCGGCGCGCATCTGGCGAAGATTCTGGCGGCTTCGAAGCAGGGGTCGGTCGAAGTGATCTGGCATGAACCGCTTGAAGTTGCAGCTTTTTCAGATCGAAAAGCCTTGGCAAAGGCGGCAGAGGATGCGGTGCGGAGCGCGTTCGAGCCTCAGGACATCGCCGCGATCAATTGACCCAAGGCGAAGACCGCGTCGTCTTCGCGCCAGATCTCTTCGCCAATGCCAAAGAAGTCGGTGACTGGAGCAAGATCTTGGATAACTTTGGCCGTCAACGCGCCTTCGGCGACGACCGGAATTTCGATCATTTCAGACCACCATTCGAAGAGGTCCCGCCCGGCTTTGGTGCCGTCTCCCAAGGCCGTATCGCCTGCGGGTCCGAATGAGATGTAGTCTGCGCCGATCTCGCCCGCGGTCATGCCGTCGTGGCGTGATGCCCCGCAGAACGCGCCGACGATGGCGTCAGGGCCAAGTGTCTTGCGCACGGTGCGGATCGTGCGCGCGCCGTCGAGAAGGTGGACACCGTCAAGCCCGAGGCGTTCGACGAGGCCGACGTGCGTATCGATTACGAGGGCGACGTCGGCTTCATGGGAGACGCTGCGCAGGGCGTCAGCGGCGCGCGACAGGGTGTCCTCGTCCGTGGTCGCCATCGAGAGGCGTACGCAGGCAATATCGAAGGCGTCGAGCACCTCGGCCATGCGGTCGGGGAAGGTTGATAACTCGAAGGCCGGGGGGGTCGAGAGATAGATTTGCGGGCGCGAGTCGTCGGCCATTTTCGGCTCCGATTACAAGGTGTTGGACGGGCTATATCGCGTTGATCACTTGAGGGGAAGGCTTCGGACGTTTTCGACCGCCAATCCCATCAACTGACCGCGGCGCGCGTCATCCGCCATGGCCTCGTCGGTCACATCGACCATCCCTCCCATGGGACGCCCTGTGAAGGCCATGGGGCCGGCACCGTCGATCCGGAGAGCCTCGTCTTGGCGGGTCTTGCCGACGCGGAACATGCCGCCGCCCTTATGAACACCACAGAGCATGTGCCCGTTCAGCATGAAACACAGCCCCCCGAACATGCGCTTTTCGACGACACCCCTGCGGTCAGCGAGGTCGCCGCGCAAAAGCTCGGCCAGTCCTTCGTCATAGGCCATAATGGTTGCTCCCTTGTGCTTTGGGCGCACGGGTTCTAAGACCCCGCTCGATCCCTTGGAGCCGTTTATACATGACCCAGCCCGCTTTTGTCCTTGTTCGTCCGCAGATGGGCGAAAACATCGGTGCGGCGGCGCGGGCGATGTGGAACTTTGGGTTGGATCGGATGCGCGTCGTGGACCCGCGCGATGGCTGGCCGAACCAGAAGGCCGTGGCGATGGCGAGCGGGGCCGGGCGGCTTTTGGATGAGGCGCAACTGCACGGGGATTTGGCGGACGCGATTGCGGATCGGACGTTTGTTTTTGCAACGACCGCGCGGTCACGGGATTTGACGAAGCCGGTCTATTCGCCCGAAGAAGCGATGGTCGAGACGGTGCGTCGGATGGCCTCTGGTGAGCGTGTTGCGGTGCTGTTCGGGCCGGAACGGGCGGGCCTGGAAAATGAGGATATCGCAAAGGCGAATGCGATCATATCAGTGCCAGTAAACCCCGAATTTCCTTCGCTGAATCTGGCCCAGTGCGTGCTGCTGACGGGTTATGAATGGCGACGGGCGACCAGTGATGTGACGCCGGTTGACGTCGAGTTGGCGGGGACGGAGATGGCCTCGCAACTGGAGGTCGAAAAGCTGGCTGAGCACTATGAAGAACGACTGGATACGGCGGGGTTTTATTTCCCCGAGACGAAGGCCGAGGGCATGAAACGCACGATGCGGAATATGTGGTCACGGATGCCGATGACGCGGGCGGATGTGCAGCTTTTCCACGGTGTGCTGCGTCAAATGGTGCGCTGGAAAGAGCGCGGCGATTGACTGGACGGCGCGGGGGCCGGGGCCTACATTCCGGGTCAATGAACGGAGCAGGACATGGCTGAAAAACGCAGCATTTTCGAAGAGGTCGCAAGCGATTCCAAACCGGTAGCGACGCCGAAAGGCGGACTGATCGACGGGGCGAAGAAGGGTGCCCGCGGGGCGATCCGGCGCTGGCTGATGGTGCTGTTCGCGCTGGTCGTCGTGATGATCGCAGTCGGTGGACTGACGCGTCTGACAGACAGCGGGTTGTCGATCACCGAGTGGCGTCCTGTGACCGGGGCCTTGCCTCCGATGTCGGAAGCGGCGTGGGAAATCGAGTTGGAGAAATACCGCCAGATCCCGGAATATCAGTTACAAAACAAGGGCATGAGCATGTCCGAGTTCAAGGTGATCTACTGGTGGGAATGGGGACATCGCCAGCTTGGTCGAGTGATCGGCCTCGTCTGGGCGCTTGGATTTGTTTACTTTTTGTTAACCAAGAAAATCCCGAACGGGTGGACTGGGCGGTTGTTGCTTTTGGGCGCTTTGGGCGGCTTGCAGGGCGCGATTGGCTGGTGGATGGTTGCCTCGGGGCTAACCGGAACGATGCTGGACGTGGCGTCTTACAGGCTGGCGACGCATCTGGGTCTGGCCTTTGTGATTTTAGGCGTGATCGCATGGTTCGTGATGCTTTTGGGGCGCTCGGACGCGGACCTGCTGGCCGCGCGGCGGGCGCGGGAGGGGCGCTTGTTCGGGATGGCGACGGGCCTCACGCATTTTGTGTTTCTGCAAATCCTTCTAGGCGCTTTGGTGGCCGGGATCGACGCGGGGCGCAGCTATAACGAATGGCCGTTGATGGGTGGTTCGTTTGTGCCGCCGACGGCGTTCGATTTGGAGCCTGTGTGGCGAAATTTCTTTGAAAACGCCGGGCTTGTACAGTTTATGCATCGCGTCACGGGGTATCTCTTGCTTGCGTTTGGCGTCGTCGTCTGGTGGCGGTCGCGCGGGTCGGGCAATGCGCAAACTCGGTTTGCGTTCAATCTGGTTTTGGCGCTGATGGTCGTGCAGATGGTGATCGGCATCATGACGGTGCTGTATTCCGCACCTTGGACTTTGGCCATTCTACACCAGTTCACGGCGGTGTTGCTTTATGTGGCAATTCTGCGCGCGCGTTTTCTGGCGCAATATCCGCGTGCTCAATCGTTGAGAGGCAGAAAATGACCGCATTTCAGGAGCTTATGGCGTTTCAGCGCGAGACCGAGGCCTTGGGGCAAGTCATGGGGCGGCTTGGCTGGGACCAGGAAACGGTGATGCCTTCGGGGGCTGGTGCGCAGCGCGCCGAGGAAATGGGCGCTTTGGATGGCGTGTTGCACGCACGGCGCACAGACCCGCGCATTGGCGAGTGGCTGGAGGCTGCCGAGGCGCCGGATGAGGCGGGCGCACGGCAGTTGGATGAGATCCGTTTTGTGTTCGAGCGTACGCAGCGGGTGCCGGCACGACTGTCAGCCGCCCTGGCGCGCACAACGTCTCTGGCGCACCGGGCCTGGGCCGAGGCAAGGGCTGCGAATGACTTTGAGATGTTCGCGCCGAAGCTGTCGGAAGTGCTTGATCTAACCCGGGAAAAGGCGGCGGCCCTGGCGGATGGCGGTGATCTTTATGACGCGCTCTTGCAGGACTACGAGCCGGGCGCGAGCGGGGCGGAATTAGAGGCGATGTTCGGGGCATTACGGCCGCGATTGGTCGCCTTGCGCGAGCGTGTGCTGGGGTCTGAGCGCGTTGTGCCGCCGATGGACCGGGCCTTTGATGAAGCCGGACAACTGGCGATTTCGACGACGCTGGCGGCGGCGTTCGGATATGATCTGAACCATGGCCGCATAGACAAGGCGGTGCATCCGTTTTCCAGTGGGTCGGGGTTGGATGTGCGGATCACAACGCGAACCGAATTGCATAACCCAAGCAATTGTTTTTATTCGACGATCCATGAGGTGGGCCACGCGGCCTATGAGCAGAACGTGGACGGTGCGTATTTGCTGACGCCTCTCGGATGCGGGGCATCGATGGGGGTGCATGAGAGCCAGTCGCGGATATATGAGAACCAGTTGGGGCGTTCGCGCGCGTTTACGGGCTGGCTTTATCGACAGATGCGCGGTGTGTTCGGGGACTTTGGTGTGGCGAACGAGGATGACTTCTATGCCGCGATAAACCGTTGTAATACCGGGTATATTCGCACCGAGGCGAATGAGGTGCATTATAACCTGCATGTGCTGTTGCGGTTCGATCTGGAGCGGGATCTGGTGGCGGGGCGGCTTGAGGTGGCGGATTTGCCAGAGGCCTGGAATGCACGCTTTTTCAAAGACTTCGGCGTCGAAGTTGATGTTCCGGCAAACGGGGTCTTGCAGGACGTACACTGGTCGGAAGCCTTGTTTGGATATTTTCCGACATATACGCTTGGTAACGTCTACGCGGGATGCCTCAATGCGGCGATGCGGGCAGAGGTTTCGGGGCTCGATGAGGCGTTGTCGCTGGGCGATACAAGGCCCGCAACCGACTGGCTTAAAACGAAAATCCAGCGTCATGGGAAACGGTATCAGCCGAAGGACCTGATCGGGAAGGCCACTGGTGCGGCTCCGAGTGAAGCGCCTCTGCTGGAGTATCTCGAAACGAAATTCGGCGGCATTTACGGCCTGTAAAGGCGATGTCGGTATCACGTCGGTACAACGTCGGTTTCGCGTCGGTGCGACCGTTTTGCGGGTTTACGTTGGCTTAACGTCCCAATGGTTGCGCAGATCTGCAAGACCGGCACGGATCAGATCGTGCACGGCGTTGGGGTCCACGCGGTCCAGTCCGGGGATGTACCAGCAGCTTTTGCCGCGTTTGTGCGGTCCAAGGCGTTGGGCGATGTCCCCGAAGTCCGCGTAGCCAGGAAGAATGTGGAGTGCGACGTCCCGGCTGCGGATATTGAAGCCGGTTGCGAAGAAATCGCCGTGGCGACCGCTTTCGTATGTGTAGTGGTATGTGCCATAGCCGATCATTTTACCCCAGAGACGGGGGGTCCAGCCGGTGGCTTTGCGAAAGAGCGCATCGAGGCGCTCGGCTTCGGCGCGCTTTTTCGGGTCGGTGAAGACGTCTAGTGGGTTTCCCACGGGCCGGTCCTTTGACACTGTGACACCAGATTATCACGAGGCGGAGCGCGCGGCTATGAACACGAAACTGACCTTGGAAGAATTGCGCGCGTTTATTGCAAGAGAGTTTCCGCAGATGGCGGATGTTTACCGCGTAGATGCTATTGCGCCGATGTGGGCGCGCGTGTCGATGATGCCCGATGAACGCCATTTGCGACCCGGAGCGACGGTCTCGGGTCCGGTGATTTTCGGGCTGGCGGACTGCGGGATGTATTTTGCGCTTTTGGCGACGATCGGGCCGGAGGCTTTGGCGGTGACGACCAATGGCTCGATTGATTTCATGCGAAAACCTTTGCCAGGCCGTGCGTTGATCGCCGAAGTGACGCTGTTGAAAGTCGGCCGGGTTCTGGCGGTTGGCGATGTGGCGGTGCGTTCCGAGGGGGCCGACGGGATGATTGCGCGGGCGACCTTGACCTATTCGATTCCTCCGAAAAAGTGAGGGCTCTGCCCTCGGCCCGCTGGGCCTCACCCGTGGTATTTTTCGAAAGGGTGAATGACGTAAACGCTTTGTTTCCGTTTGCAGGGTAGGTCGGAGGCGTCCCGGTGTTTAGACAGGAGGTGTGGATAGCTGGGGGGCTGTTGAAAATGCCAAGACGATTTGTAGCGTTTGTGCGTGGCGATCCGGATGCGGTGCCGGGCGATTACCTTTTGGCGATCGTGGCCGTGGTCGGGATCATCTTCGCGGTGCTGGCGCGCGCGCTGTACTGAGCACACGCGCCTTGGTTGGCGGTCAGGAATACATGCCGTCGTAGATCGGTTCGAGCGATTCCGGGTCGAACAGACTGGAGACGGATGTGCCGTGCCAGATGTTCAGGATGGCCTGGGCAAAGATCGGCGCGGTCGGCACGATGCGGATATTTTTGGCGGCCTTGGTGGCTTCGGTCGGCTCAATCGAATCGGTGATCACGAGGCTTTTCATTACGGAATTCGTGACCCGCTCGATGGCAGGGCCGGAGAGGACGCCATGGGTGATGTAGGCGTGGACTTCCTTGGCGCCTGCGTTCAACAGGGTTTCGGCGGCTTTGCAAAGCGTGCCGGCGGTGTCGACCATGTCGTCGACGATGATGCAAATCTGGTCGGTTACGTCGCCGATAACGGTCATTTCCGCGACTTCGCCAGCTTTTTCGCGGCGTTTGTCGACGATGGCGAGGGCGCAGCCCACGCGGGTTGCAAGTTCGCGGGCGCGGGCCACGCCGCCGACGTCTGGTGACACCACCGTGACGTTGTCGAGTTTGCCTTTGAATTTGTGCTTCACGTCCAGTGAAAAGACCGGCGAGGCGTAGAGGTTGTCGACCGGAATATCGAAAAAGCCCTGAATTTGTGCCGCGTGCAGGTCCATCGTAAGGACGCGTTCGATGCCAGCCGAGACCATCATGTTCGCAACAAGTTTGGCGGTAATCGGTGTGCGGGCCTTGGTGCGTCGATCCTGACGGGCGTAGCCGAAATAGGGTACGACGGCGGTGATGCGGGCCGCCGAGGAACGGCGCAGCGCATCGGTCATGATCAGCAGTTCCATCAGGTTGTCGTTGGCCGGGTTCGAAGTGGATTGCAGGATGAACATGTCCTCGCCACGGACGTTTTCAAAGACCTCGACGAAGATTTCACCGTCATTGAAACGCTCGACGCGGGCGTCGACCAGACCAACGTTCATCCCCCTGTGCATCGACAATCGCCGCGAAACGGCTTTTCCAAGGGTCGGGTTCGCATTCCCGGTGATGATCTTCGGTTCCTGGTGATTTGGCATGAGCAGCTTGGTCCTGATGCGGGTCGCGCCACAGTTTGTGACGGATTCGTGACGTTGACACCGCTTAGCATGAGCCTAGGGTCACGCGAAACATCCCTTTAGGCGGAAGGCCGGACGAAATGCCCCATATCGACTATTATCTCGCAACAATCTCTCCGAATTGCTATTTTGCAGGCACGCGTCCGGCAGAAGTTGCGGCGAAACATGGGTGCACGATCACCTATAGACCGCTGGATATCATGGGATTGTTCGCGCGCACGGGCGGCACGCCTCCGGGGCAGCGCCATCCGTCGCGTCAGGAGTATAGGTTGATCGAGATAGAGCGCACAGCGGAATTGTTGGGGGTTTCGGTAAATGCCAAGCCGGCGTTCTGGCCGACAAATCCGGCGCCGTCGTCTTATGCGGTGATCGCCGCGCAAGCCGCGGGCGGCGGCGATGTAGGCGCATTGGTAGCCGGACTGACTGCGGCCTGCTGGCGCGACGAAAAGAACATCGCCGAGGACGAGGTGATCAAGGCCTGTCTGGAAAGCGCTGGATTTGATCCTTCGCTGGCGGATTCGGGGCTTTTGTCGGGGGCTGAAGCCTATGAGGCGAACCTTGAAGATGCGGTGAATGCAGGAGTGTTCGGGGCGCCGTTTTTTGTCACCGATGATGGTGCGCGGTTCTGGGGGCAGGACCGGATCGATGCACTGGACCGGCATTTGGCCGGTTAAACTCCGAGGGCGATATGGCGAGACAGATCGGATTTATCCACAGCGGGTTGGCGGATGCCAGTGCGTGGGATGGTCTGGTCGAAGCCTTGGCCTTGGATTTTGAGCCGGTCTTGATCGAGTTGCCCGGCCACGGGACAGCCGAGGACTGGGACACATCGCGCGACTTTTCGGATCAGGCGGTCGAGATTGCGCTGGACGCTTTGCCATCCGAGCCGGTGCCTTTGATCGGGCATTCGCTGGGGGCGGTGATTGCTCTGCGTCTGGCGGTTGAGAAGTTCTATCGGGTGTCGTCGCTGGTGATGATCGAGCCGGTTTTCTTCGCGGCGGTCAAAGGGACGGACATCTTCGACAAAGCGGCGCGGGATACGGCGCCGTTCGTGCGGAAGTTGAAGGACGGCAGCGATGCGATGGCGGCGCGCGCCTTTGTTGCCCTTTGGGGAAATGGCAAGCCCTGGGACGATCTTCCCGAAGCGCGCCGGCGTTACATAGTGGACCGAGTCGGGCTGATCGAGGCGGCCGATCCGCTTTTGTGGCAGGATCGTCCGGGACTGTTGCGCGAGGAGAGGCTAGAGGAAATCGAGGTGCCTGTGACGCTGATCGAGGGTGGCAAGACGCATCCGGTGGTGCCGGTGATTATTGACGCATTGGGGCGTCGGATTGCGAACGCAGAAGGCATCACTATTCCGGGTGCGGGTCATATGGTGCCGATGACGCATCCAAAAATCGTCGCGGAAGCGATACGCGGACGGCTTGTCTGGGAAGAGGATCCGGCGGGTTAGTCCGACATCAGCTCTCCAGAACCGCGGCGGTGAAGATCGTCGGTTCCGAGCGGCGTTGCCCTTCGTTGACGCAAATCGCATCGGCCGTCGAAACGCTCATCGAGTCGGGGCGGTCGATGGCACTGTCCCATATGACAAGGTCCCGTGTGTAGAGTTGGCAGGTCACAACGCCGGCGGGCGTGTCGATTTCAACAGGTTCTGACTCGTAGCTTTCCGGAGAAACGCAGGCTGCCAAACCCGCGACAAGCAGGGCAAAAAGGGATGCTTTGCGCAAAGCTGGTGCCCCAGGCATTCTTTGGATCCTCACGTTAATACTTCTTAACCGCCGGTGTGAGACATGTGCCGCGAGACCTGCCCATCTGCTTGCTGGCGCGAGTAATCAAAATCGTGCCCTTTTGGTTTCCGGGCGATCGCCGCGCGAATGGCGTCCTGAAGCGGCGCGTTCGTGTCAGGGTGGGCGCGCAGCGGACCGCGAAGATCGGCGTTGTCTTCTTGTCCGAGGCACATGAACAATTCGCCCGTGCAGGTCAGACGGACACGATTGCAGCTTTCGCAGAAGTTGTGAGTAAGCGGCGTAATGAACCCGATTTGTTGCCCGGTTTCTTCGATCCGGCTGTAGCGTGCGGGACCGCCCGTGCGGTGCGCCAGTTCGCTTAGGGTGTAGCGTTGGGCCAGTTCGGATTTCAGTTCCTTGAGGCTCCAATATTGCCCGATGCGGTCCTCGCCGCCGAGGTCGCCCATCGGCATGACTTCGATGAAAGTGAGGTCCATTTCGCGGCTGGCACACCACTCGGTCAGCGTGAAAAGTTCATCTTCGTTAAAATCCTTTAACGCGACGGTATTAATCTTAACGCGTAGCCCGGCGGCCTGCGCGGCGTCGATGCCCCTAAGCACCTGAGGCAGTCGGCCCCACCGCGTGACACGGGCAAATTTCGCCTCGTCCAGTGTGTCGAGTGACACGTTAATCCGGCGCACTCCTGCGGCATAAAGATCGTTCGCGAAGCGCGCCAACTGACTGCCGTTGGTGGTGACGGTGAGTTCCGAAAGCGCTCCGCTTTCAAGATGTCGCGACATCGCCCTGAAGAACGTCATGATATCACGTCGCACAAGCGGTTCGCCGCCCGTGATGCGCAGTTTTTTCACGCCCAGATCAATGAAGGTCGAGCACATGCGGTCCAGTTCTTCGAGGGTCAAAAGCTCTTTCTTGGGCAGAAAGGTCATGTTCTCGGCCATGCAATACACACAGCGAAAATCGCAGCGATCCGTCACCGAGACCCGAAGGTAACTGATCGCGCGTGCAAATGGGTCGATGAGAGGTGCCGTTTCCATGCGAAAGAGGGTAAGGTGACGTCGGGCTCGCCGCAAGGGCCGAGGGGGCGGGAAGCGCGTTATTTCGGGAGGTAAATGTGATGCGAAAGTCGTTCGGAATAGGAGTTGCGTTCGCGCTTGCGGGCTGTGTTTCGCAGTCCGAACCGGTAGTTGCGCCACCTGAAGTTGTAGTCGCTGACGCATTGGATGTCGTGGCTCCTCCGGCCGACGCGCGGAGTGTTGACGAGTTCGATACGACGACCGAGGCGCAGCGCGTGGCCGCGCTTGAGCCCGCGCAGGAAGGGGTTCTTCTGGGGGAAGCGGTTCTCAGTCTGGGCGATCCCGGACGGACCGGTTTCTGGGTGGAAACCGATCTTGTTTCGGCAAACGGACAGGGGCGTATCGCGCTGAAAGACAGCGACAGGGAAGTGGACGTAGAGTTGCTGGTTGGCACTGGCAGCGGACGTATATCGCTGGCTGCATTGCGCCTTCTCGATGTGGATTTGACGTCATTGGTGGAAGTAAATATTTATGAATATCAGTGATCTAAGTCTACTTCCGGCAGGCAATTGGGCCGAGGTCAATCGTGCATTCACATGGCGGGTCCAACCGGACTTTTCCATGGCGCGCGCCTGTTGCGACGACTGGGCGCGCATGTCTCCTGACCGCACGGCGATCATTGATCTGGCAGAGGATGGAACGCGCGTCGTCTGGACCTTTGGCAGGCTGAAAGACGCTTCGGACCGTCTGGCAGCAGCGATGCGTCATGCGGGCGTCAGAAAGGGAGATCGCGTGGCGATCTTGTTGTCGCAGTGTCCCGAAGTGATGGTTGCGCATTTCGCCGCGATGAAGCTTGGGGCGGTGGTTTTACCTTTGTTTACTTTGTTTGGTGAAGACGCACTGTCGTATAGGTTGATCGACAGCGGCGCAGTCGTGGCTGTCACGGATGCGGCGCATCTTGATAAGCTGGTCGGCGCGGCGGCAGGGTCGGCCCTTCACACCATCGTGACGAAAGGCGGGGTATCAGCGGCGGGCGCGCCACGCATCGTGTCGTGGGAAGACGCCTTGGCCGGGGCGCAGGTTGATTTTCGTGCCGCGCAGGTCGGCGCCGAAGACCCGGCCGTTCTGATCTACACCAGCGGTACGACTGGCGCACCCAAAGGCGCGCTCCACGCGCATCGATTTCTGCTCGGGCACCTGCCATCGGTCGAGATGGTTCTGGAGCGGCCACGCGCAGGCGATATCGCCTGGACTCCGGCGGATTGGGCATGGATCGGGGGGTTGATGGATCTGGCTATGCCGACCTTGTATTTTGGTCTGCCGTTGGTGTCGCAGCGTATGCGCAAGTTCGACCCCGAGGCCGCGTTTCGTCTGATCCGGGACGAGCGGATTTCGATCATGTTCTTGCCGCCCACGGCCTTGAAGATGATGCGTCAGGTGGAGGTGCCGCGAGGGCTTTCAACGCGGGCGATCGGTTCGGGTGGAGAAAGCCTCGGCGCGGATTTTCTGGCCTGGGGTGTTAACGAATTACGTGCTCCGATTAACGAACTATATGGTCAGACCGAATGTAATCTGGTCGTCTCTTCGAGTGCAGGTCTGGGAGTGACGAAGCCCGGCACGATGGGGCGCGCTGTTCCGGGGCATGAGGTCGCGATTATCGACGAAAGTGGAACGCCATTGCCGGCGGGGGAGGTTGGTGAGATCGCGGTCAGGCGCGGTGATCCTGTGATGTTTCTCGGGTATTGGAATTTGCCGGATAAAACGAAGGAGAAGTTCGTCGGCGACTGGCTGCGCACCGGCGATCTGGGGCGCGCGGACGAGGAAGGCTATCTTACATACGTCGGGCGCGACGACGATGTCATCACCTCGGCGGGGTATCGAATTGGGCCGACCGAGATCGAAAACTGTCTGATCGGTGACCCGGACGTGGTTAACGCAGCGGTTGTTGGTGTCCCGGATCCGGCGCGGACGGAAATCGTTAAGGCCTTCGTCGTCGTCCGTGAAGGCGCCCCTGTTGAGGGTCTGAGCGAGCGGTTGATCCAGCGCGTGCGCGACCGGGTCAGTCCGCATGTTGCGCCGCGCGCGGTCGAGTTTCTGGAGGCCCTGCCCGTGACAGCGACAGGCAAAATCATGCGGCGGGTTTTGCGCGAAAGGGGCTGAAATGGGACCGGTACATGCTGTCTTAAACATCAGCCTAGAAGGCGCGTGGCTTCTTTTCGTGCGAAGGGTTTCATCTGGTCACCATGGGCGTCGATAAATGCGCGCGTGCGGTTCGGATCTCGCTTTGACAGGTCGCGAAGCCACCAGGCGACGGCCTTTTGGATGAACCAATCGGGATCGCTCACATATGCGGCGGCCCATCCGAGGATGCGTTCCCGCTGCCCAATTTCGTCCGGTTTCGGGTCTCGGTTTTTGGTCCATGGAAGCGTCATGACGAGTGCCGCCCGACGCGTCCACATGTGATCTGATCCGGTCCACAACTCCACCGCATCGAGGCGGGTAGGATCCCACACCAGCCGCTTTTGACCGGCGATCGAAGCGTGGTCGGCGATGGCCCATGCGTCGAAGTCCGGAACCCAATTCTGGATCAGCTCCCAAGCGGCCGAATCGTTTGGGCGAATGCGGGCCTGGGTCAGAAGCTTGGCCGCCGCGATGCGCGCTTCGTGAATATTCGTGTCCCAAAGATCGGCCGCAAGCCGCAGGCGGCTGTCGAGATCAAGTGTCTTGCGCCAGTTTCTTGTGCACTCGTCGATCACGGGGTTGGCGACGCCAAGATAGGGGCGTTCGGCTTTATGATAGCGCGCCATTTCGGCGGATTTTGTAGCGTCCGCGGTCCGCTTCAGGTCGGCAAGCGCGTCATCCAAGGTCATTCGACAGTGACCGATTTCGCCAGATTGCGTGGCTGATCCACGTCGGTGCCTTTTGCGACGGCGGTGTGATAGGCCAGCAACTGCGCAGGGATCGCGTAGAGAATTGGCGCGAGCAAATCGGAGATTTCGGGCATGGTGATGACCGCAGTCGTACCGTCGCCTGCCTCTTTTGCGCCGGCACTGTCGGTCACAAGGACGACCCGGCCACCGCGCGCCATGACCTCGTGCATGTTCGAAACGGTCTTGTCGAAAAGCGTGTCGCGCGGTGCCATGACAATCACCGGAACCGCAGGATCAATCAGCGCGATGGGGCCATGCTTCAACTCACCGCTGGCGTAACCCTCTGCGTGTATATAGCTGATTTCTTTCAGTTTTAACGCGCCTTCCAAGGCAATTGGATACATCTGGCCACGCCCGAGAAAGAGTATGTCGCGAGCCTTTGACAAGTCCTTTGCGATTGCCGCAATGGCTTCGTTTGCCCCAAGAGCCGACGAGATTCGGCCGGGCAGAGTGTGAAAGTCAGCGACATGGGATCGCAGATCCTCGGCCGAAAGCATGCCGCGATCCTGTCCGGCCTTGAGAGCTAGCGCGAGAAGAACCGTCAACTGGCAGGTGAAGGCCTTGGTCGAGGCGACGCCGATTTCAGTGCCCGCAAGGATCGGTAATGCGATGTCGCTTTCGCGCGCGATCGAGCTTTCGGCGACGTTGACCACGGAGAGGATCCGCGCTTTTTCCGCGACGTGACGCAGCGCCGCGAGGGTGTCGGCGGTTTCACCCGACTGCGAGACGAAGATCGCAAGTGTTCTGGGGCCGATGGGCGGGCTGCGGTAGCGGAATTCGGAGGCGATATCGACTTCGACCGGAATTTGGGCGAACCGCTCGATCCAGTATTTTGCCGTTGCGCAGGCGAGATACGCAGTGCCGCAGGCAACCATGACAATGCGATCAATTTGAGTGAAATCCGGAGTATTGTCCGGGAGGTTCAGTCCGTTTTCGGTGATGTAGTGTTTGATCGTGTCCGCCAGAACAGTCGGTTGTTCGGCGATTTCCTTGGCCATGAAGTGTTTGTGGCCGCCCTTTTCGATCTGACTGGCATCGATCAGAACGCGGCGGATATCACGGTTTGCGCGCTGGCCCTTGGCGTCGAAAATCGTAACGCCTGCCCGTGTTATTTCGGCGCGGTCGCCTTCTTCAAGATAGGTGATCCGGTCGGTCATGGGCGCAAGGGCGATGGCGTCCGAACCAAGGAACATTTCGCCGTCGCCGTGCCCCACTGCAAGCGGCGAGCCTTTGCGTGCGGCGACGATCAGGTCGTCTTCGCCATCGAACAGAAACGCCAATGCAAAAGCTCCCTCCAACCGCGCGATCGTCTGTTCGGCGGCGTCGCGAGGAGCCAGACCCTGATCGAGATAAGACTGGGCAAGCAGGGAAATGGTTTCGGTGTCGGTTTCGGACTGGGCGGTGTAACCCTTGTCTGCCAGGTCCGTGCGCAGTTGCTTGAAATTTTCGATTATGCCGTTGTGCACAACGGCGACCGGTCCGGATTGATGCGGGTGGGCGTTGGTCACCGTGGGTGCGCCGTGGGTCGCCCAGCGGGTGTGTCCGATTCCGCTTTTTCCGGCTAATGGATTGTGAACGAGGAGGTCGGAAAGGTTAACGAGCTTGCCCACCGCGCGTCGGCGTTCGAGTTTGCCGCTATCGACCGTCGCGATGCCTGCGCTGTCGTAGCCGCGGTATTCCAGCCGTTTCAGCGCTTCGACAAGTGTCGGTGCCGCTTCGTGATTTCCGAGAATTCCGACGATGCCACACATGGGTTAACCTTTCTTAACGGCAGCTTTGGCCGCCCGCAGTTTTTGAAACAGGCGGCGGGCGAGGCCCGTCTTGTTTTCCTGTCGTGGCCGGCCAATGGCCATATCGCCGTCGGGCACATCGCGCGTGACGATTGTGCCGGTCGCCGTCATCGCTTCGTTGCCGACGGTGACAGGGGCCACCAGCATGGTGTTCGAACCGATGAAGACGCGCTCGCCGATCTTGGTCTTGTGCTTGAAAACACCGTCATAATTGCAGGTAATCGTGCCGGCGCCGACGTTGGTTTCGGCACCGATTTCAGCGTCGCCGATATAGGAAAGATGGTTCACCTTGGCGCCGTCGGCGATGGTTGCGTTCTTGATTTCAACGAAATTGCCGATCTTGACGTCGTTGGAAAGCTCGGCGCCAGGACGCAGACGCGCGTAGGGGCCGACGACCGAACCTGCGCCGACGTGCGCGCCTTCGAGGTGCGAAAAGGCACGAATCGTGGCGCCACTTTCAACCGTGACGCCGCGCGCGAAAACCACGTGTTGTTCGACAATGGCATCTCGTCCGAAATGGGTATCGTAAGAAAAGTAAACGCTGTCGGGGGCGAGGAGAGTGACGCCGTTGTTCATGGCATCCCGTCGCGCGTTCGCCTGAAAGACGGCTTCGGCTGCAGCAAGGTCTGCGCGGGTGTTGATGCCAAGCGTCTCGGCTTCGGGGCAGGTAACGACTTTGGATGTCAGGCCTTCTGTGCGACCAAGTTCAACAATATCGGTGAGGTAATACTCGCCCGCCGCATTACCGTTGCCAACGGCGCCTGCCAGACGAAGGAGCGTGGATGCTTCGGCCATGATAACGCCGGAATTACATAGAGTTACAGCGCGCTCGACTTCGGTTGCGTCCTTCCATTCGACAATCCGCGTCAGCGTATCGCCGTCGGTCAACAGACGACCGTAACGACCTGGATCGGCGGCGTTGAACCCGAGAACGACGATATCGGCCCCGTCCTTTCGGGCGGCGGACATGGCTGACAGGGTATCGGGGCGAATGAAGGGCGTGTCGCCATAAAGGACGACGGCGTCGCCGGTGGCATCCTTGAGAACAGGCACGGCCATGGTGACGGCGTGGGCAGTTCCGAGCTGCTGGTCCTGCTCGACGACGCGGATATCTTCATCAAGGTTAATGACCGTATCGCGCACAGCGTCGCCGCCGTGGCCGACCACGACGACGCGCACGTCCGTTTCGATGGCGTGGGCGACACTCAAAACGTGGGTAATCATCGGGGCGCCGGCGATCTGGTGGAGGACCTTGGGGAGGTCGGATTCCATGCGCGAGCCGCTCCCTGCTGCGAGAACGATGAGGTGGATCGACATGCCTGCTCTTTCCTTTTGTTGCTTGCCGTTTTAGCCGCATTGGGCCAGTCCGCAAGTCGGGAGGGCTTCACTTGATGTTGCGCGAGGTTACATCAGTTTGCAGTCTTTTGCCGATGGAGAAGCTATGAAGACGGTTGTTTTTGATCTGGATGGAACCCTTGCGGACACAAGTGCCGATCTGATCGCGGCGGCAAACGCCTGTTTCGAGGGGTTGGGTCATGGGGCATTGCTGGACCCGTTGACGGATCAGTTAACCGCGTTTCACGGGGGGCGGGCCATGCTGCGCCTGGGGTTTTCACGGCTGGATCGTGCGACATTCGAGGCGGATGTGGATCTGCAATATCCCAAACTTCTCAAGCACTACGGCGATCATATTGACGTTCACACAACGCTTTATCCAGGTGCCGAGGCGGCTGTTGAGCGGCTTTTGGCGGCGGGGTACCGCACGGCGATCTGCACCAACAAGCCAGAAGGGCTGGCCGAAACTTTGATGCAGAAACTGGGGGTTCGCGGGCTTTTTGGCGCGCTTGTCGGAGCCGATACGCTGGCCACGCGCAAACCGGATGCGGCGCCGTATATTGCCTGTGTCGAGCAGGCGGGTGGCGCGGTCGAGACCTCGATCTTGGTCGGTGACACCGAAACGGACGTGAAAACGGCGCGTGCGGTGGGCGTGCCTTGCGTGTTGGTTGCGTTTGGTCCGGAGGGGCCGGGCATTGCGCGTTTAACGCCGGATGCCATGCTTAACAGTTATGACGATTTGGACATGATTTCGGAAGTTTTGCTGAAGTAAATCTGAGTTACTACAGAAATTCTTGAGCGATATCCCAGAGAACAAGCGCCCCAAGGCCACAGAAAAGTACTCCGAAGACGATCGAGACCGCGTAGCTTGCGTTTTCGAACGCGCGCATAACGGAGCCGGTGGAAAAGAAAAGGGCAGCGATCGAGTTCAGAATTGCCGCAAGAAGTCCAATCTGGAAGGCGATCACGACCATCAACCAGACCGCACCATCTGGCGGAATGAAAGCCGTGAGGATTGAGCCGAAAAACAGCGCCGCCTTGGGGTTGGTCATCATCACCAGATAGGCGGTACGGAACGGCGCAGTTGTGGCGGGCGAGGCCATATCAGGTGACAGTTTGAAAACACCGCCACGCCGTGCTGCGCGAAAAGCGTTTATTCCCAGATAGATAAGATAGCCGCCGCCGATCACGCGCAAAGCCAGATAAAGCGGCGGGAATAGCTCAAAAATCACAGCGATCCCCGAGACGGCGATCATCGACCACGTAAGAGCCCCGGCGGCGATGCCCATGGCTGCGCGCAGACCCGCTGCACGGCCCGCCGTTACGGATGCCGTGATAACGGTCAGATGGTTCGGTCCCGGCGTGGCCCAACCGACGGTCTGGATCACCGCGATCGGGACGAGAATGGCAAAGACGGCGGAATAGTCCATGTAATCTGCCTACGTTGCATTGGCGTTGTTGCAAAGGGTCAACGTGTGTGAGCGCGATTGACCGGTTTGGCGTTAACCTGTATTAATTGAACAAGCGTTCATTAACGGGAAGTCGATGCGATGTTTGCCAGTTCTATGCGGTTTGATTTGGGCGAGGACGTGGGCGCGCTTCGCGATCTGGTGCATCGCTGGGCGCAGGAACGCGTCGCGCCGCTTGCTGGCGAGATCGATGCCTCAAACAGCTTTCCGAATGAGCTTTGGGCCGAAATGGGCGCGCTTGGTCTTTTGGGGATCACGGTTGGCGAGGACCATGGCGGGACGGGGCTTGGGTATCTGGCGCATGCGGTCGCGGTCGAGGAAATCGCGCGGGCCAGCGCGTCAGTGGCGCTGTCGTACGGTGCGCATTCGAACCTCTGTGTGAACCAAATCCACCTGAACGGGACCGAGGCGCAGAAAGCGCGGTATCTGCCGAAGCTGGTCACGGGCGCGCATGTGGGCGCTTTGGCAATGAGCGATTCCGGGGCGGGATCGGATGTAGTGTCGATGTCGCTGAAAGCCGAGCGGCGCGGTAATGTCTATGTGCTGAACGGCTCGAAATACTGGATCACCAACGGGCCGGACGCGGATGTTCTGGTGGTTTATGCCAAAACGGATCCAGCTGCGGGCTCGAAGGGGATCACGGCATTCATCATCGAAAAGGAAATGTCGGGCTTTTCGACTTCTCCGCATTTCGACAAGCTGGGGATGCGCGGGTCGAACACGGCGGAGTTGATCTTTGTTGACGTGGAAGTGCCGGTTGAGAATGTGCTGGGGGAGGAAGGGCGCGGAGTGCGGGTATTGATGTCGGGTCTGGATTACGAACGGGTCGTGTTGGCGGGGATCGGGCCGGGGATTATCGCTGCCTGTCTGGACGAGGTCATGCCCTATGTTGCAAGCCGCAAGCAGTTTGGGCAGCCGATCGGGTCGTTTCAGCTGATGCAGGGCAAGATTGCGGACATGTATACGGCGATGAATTCGGCGCGGGCCTATGTCTACGAGGTGGCCAGGGCCTGTGATCGGGGCGATGTGACGCGGGCGGATGCGGCGGCGTGTTGTCTGTATTCAGCTGAGGTCGCGATGACGCAGGCGCATCAGGCGGTGCAGGCGATGGGCGGGGCCGGGTTCATGGCGGATGCGCCGGTGGCGCGGCTGTTTCGGGATGCGAAACTGATGGAGATCGGTGCGGGCACGTCAGAAATTCGGCGGATGTTGATCGGGCGCGAGATGATGGGGGCGATGGCGTGAGGGTCGCGATGGTCTTTGGAGGTGCTTTGCCTGTGGTGGCGGGTGCGGGGCGGCGATGAGTATGTCGCCCTATATCAAGATGCCGAGACAGGTCGTGCGGGCGACGATTGTCTTGTGTCTAGGGGCGGCGGCCTTCGGGCTGTGGTTGGGCAACAAGAGCGTGCCGAGCGAGACGGATGTGATCGAGGCTGGCGCCGCGTTGTTCGTGGCGGAAACCGGCGGCGACGAGATGGACTGCGTCGGGGTGCCGGGGACGGGGTTGGTTTGGATTGCCGTACGGTGCGGCGGCGATGCAGACGCGCGGGTTTACCTGTTCAGTCGGCAAGGCACTTTGATGGCGCCGGATGGCGGGCCTGAGGCATGAGGGCGTTCGGTGCATTGATGTCCCGGATGTCGGGGTTTCGCTGCACCGAGTGTGGCGCTGTCTTGCGGTATTTCCCGCTGCTTGGCACGGCGGAAGGCGGTTTGGGCGGACAGAGCGCCGAGGCAGTCGCCTGTGATGTTTGCGGGGCGGGGATGTGTCTGGTTGAACATCGGGGTTGGTGGAGTCCGTTTCGGCTGGTGATCGGGATATTGCCCGAGCTGGTGCTGGCCTTTGCCGTCCTGTTGATCGTGCGGTGGCTGATGGACGCGACGCTGGTTTCCGGCGTGGGTGTCGTTCTTGTGGTGCTGGGCAAGGCGGCCTTGTTTTTGCCGGTCGGCATGGCGGTGGCGGTGCTGGAGAACCGGGCAAATCATCGGGTTTCGGCAGTTGCGTCCCTATATAGTGCGCGTGGGCGTGAAGATCTGGAGGATGCGACGTGAGGGAAATCGAGACCAAGCCGGGGCTGAACCGGGTGCTGGCCGAGCAGGACGCGTACCGCGCCGCGCCGCCCTCGGCCTTGCCGCGCATGATGCGGTCGTTGTCCAAGCCGGTTGGTTTGCTGACCCACCGCCTGATCCCGCCGGAAGCGGTTGAATTGGCGATCCGGGGGGCGGATTGGGCGGCGTCGAGTTCGATCCGCAAGGCGGCCGTTCAGCATGATTTCGCTGACCTTGAGGCCTGCGAGGACGCGGTAGCGGATGTGCGACGCTGGGCGCTGGGTTATGCGGCGACAGGCGGCGGTGCGGCGGGCGCCTTTGGCGCTTTGGGTTTGGCGGTGGATGTTCCGGCGACGATTGCTTTGGCGCTGCGCACCGTGCGGCTGACGGGGCTTTGCTATGGCTTTGGCGGCGATAGCGAGGTCGAGCGGGTTTATATTCTGGAAGTCCTGAATTTGGCTGGGGCGAACTCGGCCGAGGAAAAGGGCGATGCGATGAAGCGGCTGGAGCGTGAGCGAAGTGAGATCGATCCCGAAAGCTGGCAGAAGATCGTGCGGCTGACGGGGCAGACCAGCGGAACTCTGGCGGCGACACGGCGGGTGGCGACGACTTTGGGGGTGAACCTGTCGACGCGCAAACTGGCTCAGGTGACGCCGATCATCGGGGCGGCCGTCGGCGCGGGTGTGAATGTGGCGTTTCAGAACGATGTCGCGGCCGCGGCGCGGTTTGGCTATCGCGCGCGCTGGCTGGAGGTGAATGAGCGCATCATCGAGGGTGCGGTGGATGTGACGGAGGCGGGGACGTGAGGTTTGTCTTTGCCTTGATGGCTTTGATGGGCATCGGTGTAGGATCGGCGGGGGCGCAGGATATTTCCTTCACCATGGCGCCGACGCAGGTCTGTCTGGCCGAGGCCGAAGGGGCCGTGCGGTTCGATTGCATTGGGACTGCGGCGCAGTATTGCATGTCAAAGCCCTCGGGGGGATCGACAGTTGGCATGGGGTTTTGTCTGGGCCGCGAGCTTGGGGAATGGGACGATCGTCTGAATGCCGCCTATGCCGAGCTGCGGCGTGTTGAGCAGCTTGTGATGGATGAGGCTGAACGGATGGAATTGCGGGTGCCGGACACGGTGCTTGCTTTGCGCGAGATGCAGCGGGCCTGGATCCGCTTTCGCGACGCAAGCTGCGCTTATGAATTCAGCACATGGGGTGGCGGAACGGGCGGCGGTCCGGCAAATGCCGCGTGCTTGCTGGACCTTACGGGGCGGCAGGCTTTGCGTCTTGAAGACCGTTTGCAGGAGCGTCGTCGATGAAACTGATCTCGGCGGTGTCGCCGTCTTCGGATGCCTTTCGGGCCAATGAGACAGCCAATCTGGAGGCTTTGGAGGTTGCAGGTGAGGCGGTGGCTCTGGCGGCGTCGGGTGGTGGTGAAAAAGCGCGGGAGAGGCATGTGGGGCGGGGTAAGATGTTGCCGCGCGACCGAGTGGCGGGATTGCTGGATCCGGGGTCTGTGTTTCTGGAAGTGGGCGCGACGGCAGCGCATGGAATGTATGACGGGGCCGCGCCCGGTGCTGGCATGATTGCCGGCGTGGGGCGCGTGCAAGGCATTGACGTCATGGTCATTTGCAATGATGCGACCGTGAAGGGCGGGACGTATTATCCGATGAGCGTGAAGAAGCATTTGCGCGCTCAGGAGATTGCCGAGACCTGTCATTTGCCGTGTGTTTACCTGGTGGATTCAGGCGGGGCGAACCTGCCCAATCAGGATGAGGTCTTTCCCGACCGCGATCATTTCGGGCGGATTTTCTATAATCAGGCACGGATGTCGGCGGCGGGAATTGCGCAGATCGCGGTGGTGATGGGGTCTTGCACGGCGGGCGGAGCTTATGTGCCTGCAATGTCGGATGTGACGATTATCGTGAAAGATCAGGGGACTATATTTCTGGCGGGGCCGCCTTTGGTGCAGGCGGCGACGGGTGAGGTGGTCTCGGCGGAGGATCTGGGCGGCGGCGATGTGCACACGCGCTTGTCCGGTGTTGCAGATTATCTGGCCGAAGATGATGCGCATGCTTTGGCTTTGGCGCGGCAGACTGTTGGGAATTTGAACCGGCGGGTGCCGGACAACGTGGTTTGGGCCACGCCTGAGGATCCGGCCTATGATCCGGGCGAATTGCTCGGGGTTGTGCCGGGGGATTTGCGGGAGGCTTATGACTGTCGTGAGGTGATTGCGCGGCTGGTCGATGGCTCGCGGTTTGATGAGTTCAAGGCGCGGTTTGGCGAGACCTTGGTCTGCGGGTTTGCGCATGTGATGGGCTGTCCAGTCGGGATCATTGCCAACAACGGAGTGTTGTTGGCGCAGAGTGCCGAGAAGGGTGCGCATTTTGTGGAACTGTGTTCACAGCGGCGTATTCCATTGGTTTTCTTGCAGAATATCACCGGGTTCATGGTCGGACGGGCTTATGAGAACGCGGGGATCGCGCGGGCCGGGGCGAAAATGGTGACGGCGGTCGCGACGACGAACGTGCCGAAGATCACGATGATTATTGGTGGCTCGTTTGGGGCTGGGAACTATGGAATGGCTGGGCGGGCGTATTCGCCCAGGTTCCTGTGGACATGGCCGAACTCGCGGATTTCGGTGATGGGCGGTGCACAGGCTGCGGGGGTTCTGGCGAGTGTGAAGCGGGCTGGGATTGAACGGTCTGGCGGGAGTTGGTCGGACGAAGACGAGGCGACGTTCAAGGAGCCGACTTTGGAGATGTTCGAGCGGCAGTCGCATCCTTTGTATGCTTCGGCGCGGCTTTGGGATGACGGGATTATTGATCCGCGGAAGTCTCGGGATGTGTTGTTTCTGAGTCTGAAAGCTTCGCTGAACGCGCCGATCGAGGAGACACGTTTTGGCGTGTTTCGGATGTAGGATGGGACGTCGGTACAACGTCGGTTTCACGTCGGTTTCACGTCGGTGCGAGCGTTCGGTCGTGTCATGGGATTTTAAGAGGATATCGGGCCTCCGGCGGTGGTATTTGAGAAAGGGTAAAGGTGGTGGGTCGTGAGGGGCGCGCGCGCATTCGCTTGGGTCGCGGTGGTGGTCGTCGGGTTTGGCTGTGCGTCAGTCGTGGGTGAGCACGAGGCGGCTGAATTGCCGGGGTGCGAGATCACGCGGATCGTGGATGGCGACACGGTGGATGTGGATTGTGGCGGCGGCGTGGACCGGGTGCGGCTGATGGGGTTTGACACGCCGGAGTCGTTTCGCGCGCAATGTGCGTCGGAAGCCGCGCGAGCGCGGGCGGCGGAGCGGTATCTGGCGGGTGAGATTGCGCGGGCGAGGGTGGTGGATTTTGCCTTTCGGGGGCGGGATCGGTTTGACCGGCGTCTGGCGGTGATGCGCGTGGACGGGCGCGATATTGCGGGTGTGATGGTCTCGGCGGGACATGCGCGTTTTTACGACGGCGGGCGGCGGCAGGGGTGGTGCGGATGATTTCAACATTGCTGATTGCGAACCGGGGCGAGATTGCTTGTCGGGTGATTGAGACGGCGCGCAAGATGGGGATCGAGACGGTTGCGGTCTATTCGGACGTGGATGCGCGGGCGCGGCATGTGGACCTTGCGGATCGTGCGGTGCGGATTGGCGGGGCGGCTCCGGGCGAGAGTTATCTGCGCGGCGATCAGATCATCATGGCGGCGTTGGAGGCGGGCGCGGATGCGGTGCATCCGGGGTATGGGTTTTTGAGCGAGAACGCGGCGTTCGTTGGGGCGGTTGAGGCGGCGGGGTTGATCTTTGTGGGGCCGTCGGCAGAGGCGATCCGCGCGATGGGGTTGAAGGACCGCGCCAAGGCCTTGATGGCCGATGCGGGGGTGCCTGTGGTGCCTGGGTATCATGGGGAGGATCAGGAGCCGGGGCATTTGGAGGTCGAGGCGGCGGAGATTGGTTTTCCGGTCTTGATCAAGGCGGTCGCCGGCGGTGGCGGCAAGGGGATGCGGCGCGTGGATGGGCCTGCGGGCTTCATGGATGCGTTGGAGAGTGCAAAGGCCGAGGCGCTGGGCGCGTTCGGCAACGATGCGGTTTTGATTGAGAAGTATGTAACCAAGCCTCGGCATATCGAGGTTCAGGTGTTTGGGGACGGCACGCGGGCGGTACATTTGTTTGAGCGCGATTGCTCGTTACAGCGGCGGCATCAGAAGGTGATCGAGGAGGCGCCGGCGCCGGGGATGACGGAAGACGTGCGCGCGGCGATGTGTTCGGCGGCGGTGCGGGCGGCTGAGGCTGTTGGTTATAAGGGTGCGGGGACGGTGGAGTTTATTGTCGATGCCTCTGAGGGGCTGCGCGCGGATCGGTTCTGGTTCATGGAGATGAACACGCGCTTGCAGGTCGAGCATCCGGTGACGGAAGCGATCACGGGCGTTGATCTGGTGGAGTGGCAGTTGCGGGTCGCGGGGGGAGAAGGCTTGCCGGTTTCGCAGGGTGACCTGGCGATTTCGGGACATGCGATGGAGGCGCGGCTCTATGCGGAGGATGCAGAAGCCGGGTTTTTGCCGTCGGTGGGGACGTTGGAGCACTTGCGGTTCCCCGAGGGGGTGCGGGTCGATACCGGCGTGAGCGAAGGTGATGTGATCCCGCGTTTTTACGATCCGATGATTGCGAAATTGACGGTTTGGGGTGCGGATCGGAGGGCGGCTTTGCGCGGAATGGCGCGGGCGCTGGAGGGCACGGAAGTGGCCGGGACTGTGACGAATGTCGGGTTTTTGAGTCGGCTCTTGGCGCACGAGGGCTTTCAGTCCGGGGATGTGGATACCGGGATCATTGATCGCGATGGGGCGGGTTTGGTTGCGAATGCGCCGATGTCCGAGGAGGCGCGCGCGATTGCGGCGGTGACGGCATTGGGGCTTGGGGGTGGTGCTTTGCAGGGGTTTTCGCTTTGGGCGCCGTTGTCGCATTTTGTCGGGATTGGAGAAGATGTGCTGCGCGTGACGCCTCGGGCTGGGGGGGCGGACGTAGAGGTTTCGGGGCAGCTTTTGCGACTGGTGTCTGAGGTTGATGGTTGGCGGGTGGATGGCGAAAAGGTCGGGCTGAGGGCGATGCGGACCTCGGGTGGGGTGCAGGTGTTTGGGCGCGGTGGAGGTTTCGTGGCTTTAGCGGACCCGTTGGCGCGGGGCGGTGTGGAGCGCAAAGGCGCGGTCTTGGCGCCGATGCCGGGGCGTGTCGTACGGGTTGCGGTGTCGACGGGGGATACAGTGCGCGAAGGAGATGTGCTGGCGGTGCTGGAGGCGATGAAGATGGAGCATCGGTTGTTGGCGGCACGCGACGGTGTTGTGGGCGAGGTCTTGGTGCGGGCTGGCGATCAGGTTGAGGCGGGTTTGGAGTTGGTACGTCTGGAGGATGAGGCGTGAGGGAGGTTTTTGTTTGCGCCGCGTTGCTGCGCATCGCGGTGCGTCCCGCGGGGATATTTTTGCCAAAAAGATGGAATTTGCGCTTTGAGTGAGCGGGTCGAGATTGTCGAGGTGGGGCCGCGGGACGGGTTGCAGAACGAGGCGCGCGCGATTTCGGTGACGGAGAAGGTGAGGCTGGTTGACGCTTTGTCCCTCGTTGGGTTTCGGCGGATCGAAGTGGCGAGTTTTGTGTCTGAGAAATGGGTGCCGCAGATGGCGGGATCGGGTGAGGTATTGGGCGCAATAACGCGGGTATCGGGGGTGCGGTATGGAGCCTTGGTGCCGAATATGCGCGGGCTTGAGGCGGCTTTGAAGGCCGGGGCAGATGAGGTGGCGGTGTTTGCATCGGCCTCGGAAGGCTTCAGTCAGGCCAATATCAATGCCTCGATTGCGGAGAGTCTGGAGCGGTTTCGTCCTGTTTTAGCGCGGGCGCGTGAGGTTGGCGTGCCGGTGCGAGGCTATGTGAGTTGTGTGACGGATTGTCCGTATGATGGGCTGGTCGCGCCTGAGGCGGTGGCGCGGGTGGCTGGTGAATTGCGCACCATGGGGTGTTTTGAAGTGTCGCTTGGGGACACGCTGGGGCGGGCTGCGCCTGAGCGGGTGGATGCGATGCTTGGGGCGGTGTTGGAGCGTGTTGAGGCGCGGGCCTTGGCGGGGCATTTTCATGACTCGTTCGGGCGGGCTTTGGAGAACGTCTCGGTGGCGCTGGGCCGGGGGGTAAGGGTGTTCGATGCCTCGGTTGCGGGGTTGGGCGGTTGTCCTTATGCGCCGGGGGCCGCGGGGAATGTCTCTAGTGAGAGTTTGGCGGCGTTTCTGGAGGCGGCTGGATTTGAGCACGGGTTGGAAATAGAGCGCCTTCGCGCGGCGGCGGATGTGGCGGTTGGGTTGTGGGAGGCGGATGGATGACGGTGGTCGGGTTTGAAGAAGATGCGCGCGGGGTGGCGCGGGTGACCTTGCAGCGAGCCGAAAAGCGCAATGCAATGTCGGGGGAGATGATTGCGGAACTGGCTGAAGTGGCCGCGCGGATTGGGGCGTCGTCGAGCATCCGGGTGGTGGTGTTGGCGGCCGAAGGCGACGTGTTTTGTGCGGGCGGCGATCTGAACTGGATGCGGGCACAGATGGTAGCGGATGCAGCGACGCGGCGGCGCGAGGCGATGACGCTGGCGATGATGTTGAAATCGCTCAATGAATTGGATGTGCCGGTGATTGGGCGGGTGCAGGGGAATGCCTTTGGGGGCGGCGTTGGCTTGATGTCAGTCTGTGATCTTGTGGTGGCCGTGGAAGGCGCGAAATTCGGGCTTACGGAGACGCGGCTGGGGCTGATCCCCGCGACGATAGGGCCCTATGTCGTGGCGCGGATCGGCGCCGCCCGGGCGCGGCGGGTGTTCTTTTCGTCGCGGGTGTTTGACGTGGGCGAGGCGGTGGATCTGGGGTTGGTGGCGCGAGTGGTTCCGGCGCACGATCTGGACGCGGCGGTGGAGCGCGAGGTAGCGCCGTATTTCGCCTGTGCGCCGGGGGCGGTGGCGGAGGCCAAGCAACTGGTGCGCAATTTGGGGCCGGTGATCGATGAGGGCGTGATATCGGCAAGTGTGGATGCGTTGGTCAAGAGGTGGGAGAGCGACGAGGTGGACGAGGGGACCGCAGCGTTCTTTGAGCGGCGTCCGGCGGTCTGGATGCGCTAACTTTTTGTTCACCCGGACGGACTATTGATACCCGGAGCGATAAGGAAATCGATAGATGATTGGTGCAATTGGAGATCAGGCTGCCGCCTATGCAAGACCGTCGGGCGCGGAAGCGGGCAGGCGGGGCGAGGCGGTTGGTCAACAGGCCAAGGCGGCGGTTGCTGCCGCTCGCGATGCCGGGGCTGAACTGCCGAAAAATGCGCAGGGATTGGCGGCTTCGGGGATTGCACGCGGGGCCGATCCGGCGAGTATTTTTGCCGCTCTGGTGACGGAGGTTGCACCGTCTGATGCGGGCGGGGATGTGGGCGGTGTGCCGACCACCGCGGTTGACGAGCCGGGCGTGACCTCCGAGGCGGGGTCGGTCGACGTGCCGGTGGATGCAGCCCCTTCGGCGCCGATTGCGCCGCTGCCGCCGAGCGTTGTGGAAGGCGAGGCTAGCGAGACGCCATCAGTCGATGACGTGGGCGAAGTGGTGCAGGTGGCCATGTCCGAAAGCGCATTGTCGGTTGATGACGGTGCGGTTGCGCTTGAATTGCTGACCGCAGCACAGGCCGGCTGAAACAGCCGGGCGCGACCTGAGTTTGCAGGAGCCGGACGTGCAGGATCGTGGCTGTGATCTGGCGCCGGATCGATGTCGGGTTGCGCACGGTTTGACGGTGCCCCTGCCAGCGTGGCGGCACAAACTGGCGCATAGCTTTTGGCGGGCGCCGTGAATTGCGGCGCGAGCGCGCGAGCTGTCGCAGAAGCGGGCCTCCAGACCTTTGCGGTTCATGACGAATTGATGCTGTTTCAGCCGCCTCGCGGCGTTGACCCCGCCGCAAGGCACAAGTAGGTATTAGGGCGACAAGGCCGCGCGCGATAAACGACGCGGTCCACAGACGGAGCCCGACGCGTGGAAGATATCCTTCGAGACTACCTGCCGATCCTTGTCTTTCTGGGACTTGCGATTGCTTTGGGAGCGGTTTTGCTGCTGGCGGCGGTGTTTGCCGCGCCAAGCGATCCCGATCCGGAAAAACTCTCGGCCTACGAATGTGGTTTCAACGCATTTGACGACGCAAGGATGAAATTCGATGTGCGGTTTTACCTCGTCTCGATCCTTTTCATCATTTTCGACCTGGAAATCGCATTCCTGTTCCCTTGGGCGGTAGCCTTTGGGGGGCTGAGCGATGCCGCGTTCTGGTCGATGATGGTGTTCCTCGTCGTGTTGACCATCGGTTTTGCCTATGAGTGGAAAAAAGGAGCTCTCGAATGGGAGTGAGCGCAGGCTTGAACACGGCGGGTGCAGATCGTGAGGTTGCGACGCAGACGCTGAATAAAGAGTTGCAGGACAAAGGTTTCCTTGTGACTTCGACCGACGATATCGTGAATTGGGCGCGCACCGGGTCCTTGCACTGGATGACGTTCGGTCTGGCCTGCTGCGCGGTCGAGATGATGCACACCTCGATGCCGCGCTATGACCTTGAGCGGTTCGGTACAGCGCCGCGCGCTTCGCCGCGTCAGTCCGATCTGATGATCGTGGCCGGCACGTTGACCAACAAGATGGCACCCGCGCTGCGCAAAGTTTACGACCAGATGCCCGAGCCACGCTATGTGATTTCGATGGGATCCTGCGCGAATGGCGGCGGGTATTATCATTACAGCTATTCCGTGGTGCGCGGCTGCGACCGGATTGTGCCTGTCGATGTCTATGTGCCGGGCTGTCCTCCGACGGCCGAGGCGTTGCTTTACGGCATCCTTCAGTTGCAGCGCAAAATTCGTCGGACCGGTTCAATTACAAGATGAGCAATGCGACCGGAATTTCGGTGGGAGACGTTGTCCGCCTGAAAAGCGGTGGTCCGGCCATGACGGTCGAAAGCGTGATTTCCGGCGATGTCGTGACCTGCATCTGGTTCAGCGAAGAGCGGAAATTCAACACGTTTTTCGTCACTTCGACGCTGACGACCGCAACGGCAGAGGCGGTCGATGACAAAGACAAAAGGACAATGCCATGAGTGAGGCCCTCACCGAGCTTGCAACACATATCGAGTTGAAGCGCCCCGACTGCGTGATCTCATGGGACATCGCTTTTGGCGAATTGACGATCAACGCGACGCAATCGTCGCTGCCCGGTTTTGTCGAGTTTCTGAAGACCGACACGACGTGCCGGTTTTCGACGCTGGTTGATATCACGGCCGTCGATCACCCGGACCGCGATCAGCGGTTCGATATGGTGTATCACTTCCTCAGCATGTATCAGAACCACCGCATTCGCCTGAAGGTCGGTGTGCGCGAAGATGATATCGTGCCGTCGCTGACAGGGGTTCATTCCGGCGCGAACTGGTTCGAGCGCGAAGTTTTCGACATGTTCGGCATTCTGTTTTCGGGGCATCCCGACCTGCGCAGGATCCTGACTGATTACGGGTTCCGCGGCTATCCTTTGCGTAAGGACTTCCCGACGACGGGATATACTGAGCTGCGTTACGACGAGGAGCAGAAACGCGTGGTGTATGAGCCTGTATCGTTGGTGCAGGAGTATCGTCAGTTCGATTTCATGTCGCCGTGGGAAGGGGCCGAATACATCCTTCCGGGTGACGATAAGGCCGAGGCCAAGGGGTAGCGATCATGGGCGGCGGTTTGCCAATTCTGTTTGCGATGATCTGGGTGGCCTTGCTGGTTATCCCGTTCTGGAAGCTGTTGCCGCGCTATGGGATCTCGAAGTATTTCGCACCGCTGGCGGCAATGCCGGCGATTGCTTTGGTTCTGCTTTGGATTATGGCGTTCAAGGAAGATGTGGAAGGCCCGCGCTCATGACGGTGCTGTTCTTTTGCGTGGGTGCCGCGAAGGCCGGGACAAGCTGGCTGCATCGTCAGTTGGCGGACCATCCGGAATGCCATTTTCGCGCGATCAAGGAGCTGCATTATTTTGATGCGTTGGAACACGGGCGGATTGATCGCCAAATCGACCATCATCAGGCGCAGCAGTTGGCTTTGAAGGACCGTCTTGCCGTGCGGGGCGCGGCCCCGAGTGCGGCGCAGTTGCAGCGGTTGGCAGATCGGGCCGAGTGGCTTGAGGTGTTGCGGCGCGGCGAGGATGAGGCGGTGTATCTGGATTATGTTCAGCGCGGCGCGGCGGCGGGGCAGGTTGTCGGGGAGATGACCCCGGCTTATGCGCTTTTGCCGTCGGAACGTTTGGAGCGTATGGCGCGGATGACGGGCGACGTGCGGATGCTTTATGTTCTGCGCGATCCGGTTGAGCGGCTTTGGAGCCACGTGCGGATGATCGCGGCACGGCGGGATGACGCGGGCGAGGTGACGGCGCGGCGCTGTGCGAACATCTTGAAGCGCGTGTTTCGGGGTGAAGAGGATCAGATCGTGATGCGATCGGATTACGCGGGGGCCTTGGCGCGGTTGGCGGTGGTGCCTCGGCTTTTGGTTGAGGTATTCGAGGACATGGTCGCGGGGCCGGGTTTTGCGCGGATTTGCGATTTTCTGGGGATCTCGCGGGTTCAGGGCGCTTTGGCCCCTGTGCATGTGGGTCAGAGCCTTGCAATGAGCCCCGATCAAAGACAGGCGGCGGCGGCGTATCTCGCTCCGCAGTATGATGCAGCGGCGCGCGCATTGGGTGGATTGCCCGACGCGTGGAGCCGGAAAGGACGTATGTGATGGACGGTAATTTCGACGACGCTTTGACAGGCGAACAGAAGATCCGGAATTTCAACATCAACTTCGGCCCGCAGCACCCTGCGGCGCACGGGGTCTTGCGGCTGGTGCTTGAGCTGGACGGCGAGATCGTCGAGCGGTGCGATCCGCATATCGGGCTTTTGCATCGTGGCACCGAAAAGCTGATGGAAAGCCGGACGTATCTGCAGAACTTGCCGTATTTCGACCGGCTGGATTATGTGGCGCCGATGAACCAGGAACACGCTTGGTGTCTGGCGATCGAGAAACTGACGGGTACCGAAGTGCCGCGGCGCGCCAGTCTGATCCGAGTTTTGTATTCCGAGATTGGCCGGGTGCTGAACCACCTGTTGAACGTCACGACGCAGGCTTTGGACGTTGGCGCTTTGACGCCGCCGCTTTGGGGCTTTGAAGAGCGCGAAAAACTGATGGTGTTTTATGAGCGGGCTTGCGGAGCGCGGCTTCATGCGGCGTATTTCCGGCCCGGTGGTGTGCATCAGGATCTGCCACCCGAACTGATCGAGGATATCGACACATGGGCACAGGAATTCCCCGCCGCTCTGGCCGATATTGACGGGCTGTTGACCGAGAACCGGATCTTCAAGCAGCGCAACGTGGATATCTGCGTGATTAGCCAGGAAGAGGCTTTGGAATGGGGCTTTTCGGGTGTGATGGTGCGCGGGTCCGGCATGGCATGGGATTTGCGGCGCTCGCAGCCTTATGAGTGCTATGACGAGTTCGATTTCCAGATCCCGGTCGGCACGAACGGCGATTGTTATGACCGGTATCTGTGTCGGATGGCCGAGATGCGCGAGTCGGTGAAGATCATCCGTCAGGCCTGCGAGAAGTTGCGCAATGAGCCAGGTGACGTGATGGCGCGGGGCAAGATCACGCCGCCGTCGCGAGGGGATATGAAGACCTCGATGGAAGCGCTTATTCACCACTTCAAGCTGTATACCGAAGGCTTCCACGTTCCCGAGGGCGAGGTCTATGCCGCTGTGGAAGCACCGAAGGGCGAGTTTGGTGTGTATCTGGTGGCAGACGGGACGAACCGGCCGTACCGCGCGAAGATCCGTGCGCCGGGCTTCCTGCATTTGCAGGCCATGGATCATATTTCCAAGGGACATCAGCTTGCGGACGTGGCGGCGATTATCGGCACGCTGGATGTCGTGTTCGGCGAGATTGATCGGTAGGCATGGCTTCTGGGATTTTCATATTGGTGTCTGCGATGGCGCTTTTGGTGACGGATGGTCTGACCGTTTTGGTCATGCGTGATCCGGTGGCCGGATTGGCGCGCATCGATCACCATCTGGAAGACTTGCCTCAGGTCATGGCCGGGCGGTATCTCACGTTATTCGTACTGGCACTTGGGGCCGCCATTCATGGTGATCCCATTGTCTTTTTTGGCCTGTTTGTCGCCTTCGCGGTCGCAAGTGCGGCTGATACGTTCATCTATGCCCGAAAGGGCAAGAAATACGGACCTCATCTGGCTGCGGGCGTTGCCTCGGTTGCAGGTGCAGGCCTTAGCCTTATAGCCGCAGGAGCCAATTGATGCTGCGCCGACTTCACAAAGACCAACCCGACCATTTCGCGTTCACCGACGCCAACCTTGCCTGGGCCGAGGCTCAGATCAAGAAGTACCCGGAAGGGCGTCAGGCCAGCGCGATTATCCCGCTGTTGTGGCGCGCGCAGGAGCAGGAAGGCTGGCTGACACGGCCTGCGATGGAAGCGGTCGCGGCGATGCTGGATATGGCCTATATCCGGGTGCTTGAGGTTGCGACGTTTTACTTCATGTTCCAGCTTCAACCCGTTGGATCGGTTGCACATATTCAGGTCTGCGGCACGACGTCCTGCATGATTTGCGGGGCTGAGGATCTGATTGGCGTCTGTAAGGAAAAGATCGCCAAACGTGCGCATGATCTGTCCGCGGATGGTAAGTTTTCATGGGAAGAGGTCGAATGCCTCGGGGCTTGTGCGAATGCGCCGATGGCGCAGATCGGCAAGGACTATTACGAGGATCTGACGGCGGCGCGTCTGGGCGAGATCATTGACGAGATGGCGGCGGGTAAGGTCCCTGTGCCGGGGCCTCAGCAGGGGCGCTATGCGGCCGAGCCTGCGGGGGGTCTTACGTCTTTGAAGGATCATGAAAGTGGTCGGGCCAAGTACAATGCCAGTGCGCAGGCGGCGGTCGATATCGGCGATACGATCAAGCGGATCGACGGCACCGAGGTGCCGCTTTTGACGCCTTGGATTGCGGCCGGGGACACGATTACCAAATCGCGTGAGGCCGAGGTCAAGACTCTTGCCCGGTCGAAGGAGCCGGCCTCTTCCGAGGCCAAAGCCAAAAAGATCGCCCGCCCCGAACAGGGCAGCGTTGCCCCCGAAGGCGCAAAGCCCGCAGGGTTTGGCGAAGCGCGCGGCGGTCAGGCGGATGATCTGAAAAAGATCAAGGGCGTCGGGCCGAAGCTGGAAAAGCTTCTGAACAGCCTTGGGTTTTTCCACTTTGACCAGATCGCCAACTGGACGGCGGATGAGATCGCCTGGGTCGACGACAATCTGGAGGGTTTCAAGGGCCGCGTGACGCGCGATGAATGGGTCGCGCAGGCCAAGGTGCTTGCAGATTAATCGGATCAACAGAAATTTTGCCTAAACGCGAATCCTGATATATCCATGGTCCGTCAGAAGAATTTGGAGGCGCGTTAATGTCACGACACACTCAAGGCTCGCTTGCGATTGTGGGAGCAATTGCTGGAGCTGTCTTCCTGGTTGCGTTCGTTGCGATGTATGTTCTCAGTGACTACTCGATTTCGGCGGCAGTGTTTTTGGCGTTGCTTCCGGCGGCGGCAGCGGCGGTTGTTCTGTACCGGGGATTTGCGGATGGAGCGCAAGCGGCTCGCCCTGCAGCACCGGTTGCCGCGCCAGCTCCGAAGCCTGCACCTGTGGCTGCTGAGGCTGAGGCGGCGCCCGCGCCTGTTGCGGCTGCGGCAGAGGGCAAGCCTGCCGGATTGGACGGCCCGCGCGAGGGAGGTGCTGATGATCTCAAGAAAATCAAGGGCGTCGGCCCAAAGCTTGAGAAGCTATTGAATTCAATGGGATACTGGCATTTTGACCAGATCGCCGCATGGGGCGAAAGCGACGTGGCCTGGGTTGACGAGAACCTTGAAGGCTTCAAGGGACGCGTGTCGCGCGACAATTGGGTATCTCAGGCCAGCACGCTTGCAAGCGGCGGCGAGACCGAGTTTTCCAAGCGCGCCTGACCGGCTTTTTGCGCTTTTCGTGGCCCCTGGGGCCGCGCACAAGATCAGGTGAGGGCGACAAACCGCCCCGCCATTCTCGAAGGGAACAAAGAGAGCGCCGGCCAATGGCGCCTCGCGAAAAAGTGGACCATATGAGCGATATGAGCGACGATCGGAACCATCAGAAGTCACAGTCGCGACAGGCTCGGCTTGTTTCGGTGGTGATTGCGTCAACGATGATCCTTTGGATGTTGGCGCAGTTCGTTGGCCGAGAACTGGGGCTTCCCTCTCGCTACGTTTTCCTGTTTGACCTGTTTGCGCTGGCCGGGTTCTTTTGGGCCCTTGTGGTGACCTGGCAAATCTGGCGTAAACGACGCGACACGGAATGATTTACGGGCAGAGGACATCTCTGCACGAATAACGAGGTAGACATGCTCGAAGACAAGGACCGCATCTTCACGAATATCTATGGGATGCACGATCGCACGTTGAAGGGCGCGCAGGCGCGCGGCCATTGGGATGGCACGGCGGGTATCATCCAGAAGGGGCGCGACTGGATCGTCGATCAGATGAAGGCCTCGGGGCTTCGTGGTCGTGGCGGTGCGGGGTTCCCGACGGGTCTGAAATGGTCCTTCATGCCGAAGGAAAGCGACGGTCGTCCGAGCTATCTGGTGGTGAATGCCGACGAGAGTGAGCCGGGGACTTGCAAGGACCGCGAGATCATGCGCCACGATCCGCATACGCTGGTCGAAGGCTGTCTGATTGCGTCTTTCGCGATGCAGGCGCACGCCTGTTATATCTATATTCGTGGCGAATACATCCGCGAGAAAGAGGCGCTTCAGGCCGCGATCGATGAGGCCTATGACGCTGGTCTGGTGGGCAAGAATGCCGCCGGGTCGGGGTGGGATTTCGACATTTATCTGCATCACGGCGCGGGCGCGTATATTTGCGGCGAGGAAACCGCGCTGCTGGAAAGCCTTGAGGGCAAGAAGGGTATGCCGCGGATGAAGCCGCCATTCCCGGCGGGTGCGGGGCTTTACGGCTGTCCGACGACGGTTAACAACGTTGAATCGATAGCCGTTGTGCCGACCATTCTGCGCCGCGGGCCTGAGTGGTTCGCAGGCTTTGGGCGTCCCAACAACTCGGGCACCAAGCTGTTTGCGATCTCTGGTCATGTGAACCAGCCCTGTGTGGTCGAAGAGGCAATGTCGATTTCGTTCGAAGAACTGATCGAACGTCATTGCGGTGGTATTCGCGGCGGCTGGAAAAACCTGAAAGCGGTGATTCCGGGTGGATCGTCGGTGCCGTGTATTCCCGGCAAGGTGATGAAAGAAGACGCGATCATGGATTTCGACTGGCTGCGCGAACAGCGGTCGGGGCTGGGAACGGCCGCCGTGATCGTGATGGACAACGACACCGATATCATCAAGGCGATTTGGCGCTTGTCGAAGTTCTACAAGCACGAAAGCTGTGGTCAGTGTACGCCTTGCCGCGAGGGTACGGGCTGGATGATGCGCGTGATGGATCGACTGGTGCGCGGCGACGCCGAACCGCACGAGATCGACATGCTGCTGGATGTGACAAAGCAGGTCGAAGGGCACACGATCTGCGCCCTTGGAGATGCGGCGGCTTGGCCGATTCAGGGGTTGATCCGCCATTTCCGCGATGAGATCGAGGACCGGATCAAACATAAGCGGTCGGGGCGGTCATCGGTCGTGGCGGCGGAGTAATCCTTCAAAAACGATGAAAACCTGATATTTACGGCAGATCCCTAGGGTGTGCCGTCCAGGTGACGTAGCGTGATTTTGCTCTCTTAAGGGCACATTTACCTGTGACATTTAGGAAAAATGGATTACTTCCACCTTGGGGAAGCTGGTCAAAGCTGCGCGGGACCCCGGGTTTGGCATAAAAAAGCTTCGGGGCAGGCGACGGGACGACTTTATGTACATAGCTTTTGCGTTTTTGCAGATTGGCATGGCGACGGCCTGTCTTTTTTTCGTGACCAGTTCAACGGTGAAGCCGATGTGGTCTTCGATTGCGTTCATTCTGACCGGACTGGTGTTCTTCGGAAACGGCCTGCGCGTTGCGCTTGATATGTTCGGCAGTGATTTCGCCTTTTACCTGCACAGTATGGTTTTCCCTTACGCGTCCGGTGCGATGGTTGCGTTGTTGTTCGTGACCGGATCAATTCTTGCCTATCGCGCGTTGAGCGGCGGCAAGCTTTGAGGACAGGCGGATGATCCGTTTCTGGGACGGATTTCTGAGTGCCCTGGGGGCCTTTCTGACATTGATCTTGATCGGCGTGCCCTTGTGGGGCGCGGTTTCGGCGCTGCGGGCTGACCTTTTGCCGGTTTGGGCATGGGGACCCGTGGTGGGTCTGGGATTTGTCGGACTGGTGATGGCGGGCGCGTTTCTGCGCAAGGCCGGACGGGGTGTTCATCCGCTGCGTGACAGGCGCCGGTAAAGACGAATCCGTCATGAGGCGTAACGTACTTCACGGGCTTTCCGGACAGCCTTGAATGGCGTGAAATTCAACCATATCAGATGATTAGGCGATTGGTATCTGCTGGCGCACGGCAGGAAAACGCTCACATTCTGGGGATTGTGTGTCACTTCGTGATGGCGGCCTCAACATTTGCAGGCAAGCGTTCTATATCAAGGTGGACAAGCGGGGAGCGGGACCCGGATTGTCGAAAAACGAGCAGGTAAAACGTGAACGAATTTGTTAAAAAGCTGGGAATTCTGGCTGTCGCGGTGTCGATATCGACGCCTGTGGCAGCGCTTGAGCCATTGCATCAAAACCGCACCGTGGTCTCGGGCTTTTATGCGATGGGCCTTGCAGACATCGTGCGTCGCAACTGCGACGAGATCGCGCCGCGCTATTTGCGGGCATACAATTACCTCAAAGCCTTGGAAAAATACGCGCTGGATGCGGGCTATACCCCTGCTCAGATTGAGGAATTGACGGACAATCGCGAGGAAAAACAAAAGCTTAAGGGGCGTATTGAAGCCGATCTGGCGAAACGGGGCGCCACGGCCGAAACGCCGCAAGGGTATTGCACTGTTGGCCGCGAAGAAATAGCCAAGAACAGTGCGGCAGGTCGCCTGCTTCGCGCAAAATGACACGTCGCCCGGACGCGAGGCGGCGGAACCTAAGGGAACCGAAGTCTAATGTCCGATCTGAGAAAGATCATCATCGACGACAAGGAAGTCGAAGTTGATCCGGCACTGACGCTGATTCAGGCCTGCGAGCAGGCCGGGATCGAAATTCCGAGATTCTGCTATCACGAGCGTTTGTCCATCGCGGGCAACTGCCGGATGTGTCTGGTCGAAGTTGTGGGCGGGCCGCCAAAGCCCGCCGCGTCCTGTGCGATGCAGGTCAAGGATTTGCGCCCCGGCCCGGAAGGGCAGCCGCCTGTCGTGAAGACCAAGTCTCCGATGGTGAAGAAGGCGCGCGAAGGCGTGATGGAGTTTCTGCTGATCAACCACCCGCTGGAATGCCCGATTTGCGATCAGGGCGGCGAGTGCGATTTGCAGGATCAGGCGATGGCTTACGGCGTGGATTTCTCGCGCTATCGGGAACCCAAGCGGGCTTCGGACAACATGGATTTGGGGCCTTTGGTCGGCACCGCCATGACGCGCTGTATTTCGTGTACGCGGTGTGTGCGGTTTATCACCGAAGTCGCGGGCATGCCCGAGTTGGGGCAGACGGGCCGTGGTGAGGATTCCGAGATTACTTCATATCTGGGGCAGACGCTGGATAGCGAGTTGCAGGGCAATATCGTTGATCTTTGCCCCGTGGGGGCTTTGACGTCGAAGCCTTATGCGTTCACGGCGCGTCCGTGGGAGCTGACGAAGACCGAGACAATCGATGTGATGGACGCGCTTGGGTCGAATATTCGGGTCGACACCAAGGGACGCGAAGTCATGCGGATCTTGCCGCGCAATCATGATGGCGTGAACGAAGAATGGTTGTCGGACAAGTCGCGTTATGCCTGGGACGGTTTGAGGCGTCAGCGGTTGGACACGCCTTACATTCGCGAGAATGGCAAGTTGCGCGCAGCGAGCTGGCCGGAAGCGCTAGGCGCTGCTGCGGCGGCGATGTCGGGCAAGAAAGTTGCCGGGCTGATCGGTGATCTGGCTCCGGTTGAAGCGGCGTTTGCTTTGAAGGAATTGATCGAGGGTCAGGGCGGCTCGGTCGAGTGCCGTGTTGACGGCGCTGATCTGCCTGTCGGGAACCGGTCGGGTTATGCCGGGACGGCGGCAATCGAGGATATCGATACGGCTGAAGCGATCATGCTGGTCGGCGCGAACCCACGGGCCGAAGCGCCTGTGCTGAACGCCCGGATCCGCAAGGCCTGGGCCAAAGGGGCCAAGGTTGGTGTCGTCGGTGAAGCGGTTGATCTGACTTATGATTATTTCCATCTGGGCACTGGCCGCGATGGTTTGCGGGCCCTGCGTGATGGTGATCCGACGGACGCTTTGGGACGCAATTCGCTTGTGATCGTCGGCATGGGCGCGCTTTTGAGCGATGGTGCCTTGGCCGATGCGATGGCGTTTGCCGAAAAGACCGAGTCGAAACTCCTTGTGCTTCACACGGCGGCGTCGCGCGTTGGCGCGATGGATGTGGGGGCGGTGACCGAGGGTGGCGTGTCGGCGGCATTGGACGGAGCCGATGTTGTTTACAATCTGGGCGCGGACGAAATCGAGATCGCGGCGGGTGCCACGGTGATCTATCAGGGCAGCCACGGCGACCGCGGTGCGCATCGTGCGGATATCGTGCTGCCAAGTGCCGCATGGACCGAAGAAAACGGGCTGTTCGTCAACACCGAAGGGCGGCCACAGCTTGCGCTGCGCGCGTCGTTCCCTCCGGGACAGGCCAAGGAAAGCTGGGCGATCCTTCGGGCGTTGTCGGCTGAACTGGGCGCGACGTTGCCGTATGATTCACTGGCGCAACTGCGTGCCAGGATGGTCGAGGCGGCACCGCATCTGAAGGAAATCGATCAGGTGCCACAGAACGAATGGGTGCCGGTTCAGAACACAAATACGGCTGACGGTGACTTCCACGCGGTGGTGAAGGATCACTATCTGACGAACCCGATCCTGCGGGCTGCGCCTTTGATGGGCGAGTTGCAGGCCGGGGCGCGCGAGCGGAAAGCCGGGAAACTGGCGGCAGAATAAGGCGGCGCCGGGTCTGGTTCTTTGGGCCCGGATGCTGTTTATAAGACATGTTCAAAGAACGGGACGTAACATCGTCCAAAGGAACGAAAAAGTTGGGGACGCATGGCTGACTTTCTGAGCACACCTCTGGGCATTCTGGTGACCGTCATGGCACAGGTGCTTTTGGTCATCGGTTTTGTGATGGTCTCACTGTTGTTCCTGGTCTACGGCGACCGGAAGATCTGGGCAGCTGTCCAGATGCGGCGCGGACCGAACGTGGTGGGCCCTTGGGGCATTCTGCAGACGGTTGCCGACGCGTTGAAATACGTCGTCAAAGAGATCGTGATCCCGGCGGGCGCGGATCGACCCGTATTTATTCTGGCACCGATGACGTCTTTCGTTCTTGCGATGATCGCCTGGGCGGTGATCCCATTCAGTGACACATGGGTGCTGGCCGATCTGAACGTTGCGATCCTTTATGTTTTCGCGATTTCATCGCTTGAGGTTTACGGCGTTATCATGGGTGGATGGGCGTCGAACTCGAAGTATCCATTCCTTGGCTCTCTTCGCTCGGCCGCGCAGATGATTTCCTATGAGGTCTCGCTGGGTCTGATCATCATCGGTGTGATCCTGACTACTGGGTCGATGAATTTCGGTGATATCGTACAGGCGCAGGATGGTAACTGGGGCATCTTCAGCTGGTACTGGCTGCCGCATTTTCCGATGGTTTTCCTGTTCTTTATCAGCGCCTTGGCGGAAACGAACCGGCCACCCTTCGACTTGCCGGAGGCGGAGTCGGAACTGGTCGCAGGCTATCAGGTGGAATATTCCTCGACGCCGTTCCTGTTATTCATGGCCGGTGAGTACATCGCGATTTTCCTGATGTGCGCGCTGATGTCCCTGTTGTTCTTCGGCGGCTGGTTGTCCCCGATCCCATTCATCCCGGACAGCCCGTTGTGGATGGTCGCCAAGATGGCGTTCTTCTTCTTCATCTTCGCGATGGTGAAGGCGATCGTGCCACGCTATCGCTATGACCAGCTGATGCGTCTGGGCTGGAAATGGTTCTTGCCGTTCTCGCTGATCTGGGTGGTCCTGGTGGCGTTCTTTGCAAAATTTGAGCTGTTCGGCGGCGCCTATGCCCGCTGGGCCGTGGGAGGGTAAGTCATGACCCAAATCGACTGGAACAGGGCGGGACGGTATTTCCTGCTGCTGGACATGCTGAATGGCTTCAAATTGGGGTTGAAGTATTTCTTCGCGCCGAAGGCCACGATCAACTACCCGCATGAAAAGGGCTATCTGAGCCCGCGTTTTCGCGGCGAGCATGCGTTGCGTCGTTATCCGAACGGCGAGGAACGCTGCATTGCCTGCAAGCTGTGCGAAGCGGTTTGTCCCGCGCAGGCGATTACGATTGATGCCGAGCCGCGCGATGACGGGTCGCGCCGCACGACGCGCTATGACATCGACATGACCAAGTGCATCTACTGCGGTTTCTGTCAGGAAGCCTGTCCGGTGGATGCGATTGTCGAGGGGCCGAATTTCGAGTTTTCGACCGAAACGCGCGAGGAGCTTTTCTACGACAAGGCCAAGCTTCTGGACAACGGCGAACGCTGGGAAGCCGAGATTGCCCGCAACCTTGAAATAGATGCGCCATACCGATGACAGATCCAAACAACCCTTTCGAGGCCATGATGAAAATGAGCCAGGACTGGGCGAAATCGCTCAACCCGGCATTGGAATCCTTTACGCCGAAAGGTTTCGAGGCCCTCTGGCCGACGATGCCGAAGGATGTAATGGAAGGCATCATGGGTAAGACGTTCAATCCCGAGGGATTGGATTCCAAGACCAAGCTTTTGCTGACGTTGGGGGCACTGACGATTTTGGGTGCGCAGGCCGAAGCTCAGATCAGAATGACAGTGCGCCACGCGATCGAAGCAGGCGCGACCAAGCAGGAGATCGCGGAGACCATCGCATTGGTCGGTGTGTTCGGCGGCGTACCTGCAATGACCAAAGCGATGGAACTTGCCAGTTCGGTGATGGATGCCGAAGGCGGGGAGGACTGATGACCGCGACTGTTTTTGCCTTCTACCTGTTCGCTTTGTCCTGTGTGACGGGCGGGTTTTTCACGGTGATCTCGCGCAACCCGGTGCATTCGGTGTTGTGGCTGATTCTGGCGTTCCTGTCGGCGGCGGGGTTGTTCGTGCTGTTGGGTGCTGAGTTCGTGGCGATGCTGTTGATCATCGTTTACGTCGGCGCGGTGGCGGTGTTGTTCCTGTTCGTGGTGATGATGCTGGATGTCGATTTCGCGGAATTGAAGGCGGAAATGACGAAGTATCTGCCGTTGTCACTGATGATCGGTCTGGTCTTGATGATGCAGTTGGCGATTGCTTTCGGCGTCTGGAAGACGGCTGAGGGAGTCGAGATCGGAACGGTGCCGGACGCGATTGCGGGTGGCGGTGAGCATAACACTCAGGCGCTTGGTCTGGTGCTTTACGATCAGTATTTCCTGTTGTTCCAGTTGTCGGGTCTGATCCTGTTGGTGGCGATGATCGGGGCGATTGTCCTGACGCTGCGGCATCGGGTCGACGTCAAGCGGCAGGATCCGTTGCAGCAAATGTACCGCGATCCCGGAAAGGCGATGGTTATGAAGGACATCAAGCCGGGGCAGGGTCTGTAATTCATGGCGCAACGCGGCGGCATATTCACGGCATTTCGCAACATCTTCCGGTTTGCAATCTGGGCGCTGGCGGGTTTGCTGGTGGCGGCGCTATGGTTCAATTGGCAGGCGGGCGATGACGTCGTGGCGGTTGCGCCGGATGTCGTGCTGCCCGAGATCGGTGCCGATGCCGCGCCGGTGACCGAAGCTGTCGAGGAAACCGCTGAAGAGGCCGTCGAGGAAGCACCCGAGATCAGTGACCCGGTTGCGGACGTGGTGGAAGAGGCCGCTGACGCGGCTGACGCTGCGGCGGATGAGGTCGAAGAGGCTGTCGCGGATGTGGCCGAGGCTGTCGAGGCTGTCGAAGACACCGTGGCCGAGGTCGTCGAGACGGTGGAAGAAGCAACCGACGCCGTGCAAGAGGGTGTTGTGGAAGCGGTAGAAGACGCTTCAACCGACGCGACCCCGACCGACACGACCACCATTTCGATCCCCGGCACCGACACTTCATTCACATTGATAAACGCCTTTCGCCGTGACAACGGCTTGATCGAGGCGACCACCGAGCAACTGACGGGCGGCACCGGCGCAACCTTGTGGCTGATAAGCTGCGCACCCCTGGCGGTGGGCGAGATCGCCACGGGGCCAAGTGCCGGCGAATTGAGCCCGCGCGTCGACGCCCCCGAGATGACGGAAATTACCCTGAGCGATGCGCGCGCGATGATCGCCGCGACCGCCTGTGGTGTGATGAGATGAAAGACGGAAAGTAGCCTATGATCGGACTTGAACATTATCTCACGGTGGCGGCGACGCTGTTCGTCATTGGGATCTTCGGCATCTTTCTGAACAGGAAGAACGTCATCATTCTGTTGATGTCGATCGAGCTGATGCTTTTGGCGGTGAACATCAATCTGGTGGCCTTTTCGGCGTATCTGGCGGACCTCACGGGTCAGGTGTTCACGCTGTTCGTTCTGACGGTTGCTGCGGCTGAGGCCGCGATTGGTCTGGCGATCCTCGTCTGCTTCTTTAGAAACCGCGGCACGATTGACGTTGAAGACGTCAACGTGATGAAGGGGTAAGGGACATGGAAACCATCATCCTTTTCTCTCCGCTTGTCGGTGCTTTGATCTGCGGGTTTGGCTGGAAGCTTATCGGTGAGAAGGCCGCGCAGTATACGGCGACTGGCTTCTTGTTCCTTGCGTGTTTCCTGTCGTGGATCGTGTTCCTGACGTTCAACGGCGAAACGCAGCAAATTCAGATTTTGCGTTGGATCGAGTCAGGGTCTTTGTCGACGGACTGGGCCATTCGGCTGGACCGGCTGACGGCGATCATGTTGATCGTGATTACGTCCGTCTCGGCACTCGTGCACCTTTATTCCTTCGGCTACATGGCGCACGACGAGAATTTCGACGACGCAAAGGAAAGCTATCGCCCGCGCTTCTTTGCCTATCTGTCGTTCTTTACCTTCGCGATGCTGATGCTGGTGACAGCCGACAACCTTGTGCAGATGTTCTTTGGCTGGGAAGGCGTGGGCCTGGCGTCCTATTTGTTGATCGGCTTTTACTTCCGCAAGCCAAGCGCGAATGCCGCGGCGATCAAGGCGTTTGTGGTCAACCGTGTGGGTGACTTTGGCTTTGCTCTGGGCATTTTCGCGATCTTCTTCATGGTCGACTCGATCCGCTTTGACGATATTTTCGCCGCTGCTCCTGAGTTGGCCGAGGCGAAGATCAGCTTTCTTTGGACCGAGTGGAATGCGATTGAGCTGATTTGCGTGCTGCTGTTCATCGGCGCGATGGGCAAGTCTGCGCAGTTCATCCTGCACACATGGCTGCCGGACGCGATGGAAGGCCCGACGCCCGTGTCGGCTCTGATCCACGCCGCGACCATGGTGACGGCGGGTGTGTTCCTTGTCTGCCGGATGTCTCCGCTGATGGAATTCGCGCCAATGGCGACGAACTTCATCATCATCATGGGCGCGGTCACGGCGTTTTTTGCCGCGACCGTGGGTCTGGTTCAGAACGATATCAAACGCGTTATCGCCTATTCGACCTGTTCGCAGCTTGGGTACATGTTCGTGGCCGCTGGCGTCGGAGTTTATTCCGTCGCGATGTTCCACCTTCTGACGCACGCGTTCTTCAAGGCGATGTTGTTCCTTGGGGCCGGATCCGTGATCCACGGGATGCACCACGAGCAGGACATGCGAAACTATGGCGGTCTGCGCCACAAGATGCCTTACACATTCTGGGCGATGATGATCGGCACGCTGGCGATTACGGGCGTGGGTATTCCGTTGCTCTATATCGGGTTCCCGGTCGGTTTTGCCGGGTTCGTGTCCAAGGATGCGATCATCGAGAGCGCCTTTGCGGCGACCGATCCTGCGGCGCGCTTTGCGTTCTGGTCACTGGTCGTGGCGGCGCTGTTCACCAGTTTCTACAGCTGGCGCCTGATGTTCATGACGTTTTACGGCGAGCCGCGCGGCGACAAGCATACCCATGAGCACGCGCATGAAAGCCCGATGACCATGGTGGCACCCTTGGGCGTGCTGGCGATCGGGGCGATTTTTGCGGGCATGGTCTGGTACAAGCCATTCTTTGGCAGCGAGGAAGCGGTCGACAAGTTCTTTGGCGTCACGAAGTCGGAAGAGCACGCGCAGGTTCTGATGATCGGAGCGGCCTACGCTGCGACCGAGACCGCCGATGATACTCATGGCGAAGCCAAGGACGACCACGACGCTGTGGCGGCCGTTCCGGGGCAGGGCGCCTTGTATCGCGCGCCGGACAATCACGTGTTGCACGATGCGCATTACGTACCGGTTTGGGTCAAACTGAGCCCGTTCTTTGCGATGCTGATCGGTTTCCTGACGGCTTATCAATTCTATATCCGCCAGCCCGACTGGCCGGGGAAACTGGCTGAAAACCAGAAGCATCTGTATCAGTTCCTGCTGAACAAATGGTACGTGGACGAGATTTACGACTTCCTGTTCGTGAAGCCTGCGATGTGGCTGGGCCGGTTCCTGTGGAAGAAGGGCGACGGCAATGTCATCGACGGAGGCCTCAATGGGCTGGCGATGGGCGTTGTGCCGTTTTTCACGCGGCTCGCCGGACGGGCGCAGTCGGGATACATCTTCACTTACGCCTTCTGGATGGTGATCGGGATCGCGTTTCTGATCACATGGATGACGCTGTCGGGGGGAGCTGAATAATGCTTTTCGACAACCTCCTTTCGATTGTCACTTTCATTCCGCTGATCGGTGCGGCGATCATGGCGCTGTTCCTGCGTGGTGAAGATGCGGCGGCGCAGGCCAATGCCAAGTGGCTGGCTCTGGCGGCGACCACGGCGTCGTTCCTGGCGTCCTTGTTCCTGCTGACGGGCTTTGATGCGTCGAACCCGGACTTCCAGTTTGTGGAAGAGAGCGAATGGATTCTCGGTCTGACCTACAAGATGGGTGTGGACGGGATTTCGATCCTGTTCGTCATGCTGACCACTTTCCTGATGCCGCTGGTTATTCTGGCGTGCTGGGATGTGACGCACCGGGTGAAGGAATACATGATTGCCTTCCTCGTGCTGGAAACGCTGATGCTTGGCGTATTCTGCGCGCTGGATCTGGTGCTGTTCTATCTGTTCTTCGAAGGCGGTCTGATCCCGATGTTCCTGATCATCGGCATCTGGGGCGGCAAGGAGCGGGTTTACGCATCTTTCAAGTTCTTCCTTTATACCTTCTTCGGCTCGGTCCTGATGCTGGTCGCGATGATCGCGATGTATGTGGACGCGGGCACGACGGATATCGCGGCCCTGTTGCGCCACAACTTCTCGTCCAAGGTGCTGGACGTCTGGGGCTTTACGATCATCGGCGGCTTGCAGACGCTGTTGTGGCTGGCGTTCTTCGCGTCTTTCGCGGTGAAAATGCCGATGTGGCCGGTGCATACGTGGTTGCCGGACGCGCACGTGCAGGCCCCGACGGCGGGCTCGGTCGTGCTGGCTGCGATCCTGTTGAAAATGGGCGGATATGGCTTTTTGCGTTTCAGCCTGCCGATGTTCCCGATTGCGTCTGATTTGCTGGCGGACTTCGTGCTGTGGCTGTCGGCGATTGCGATTGTCTACACCTCGCTGGTGGCTCTGATGCAGGAAGATATGAAGAAGCTGATCGCTTATTCATCCGTGGCACACATGGGGTTCGTGACAGCAGGTATCTTTGCGGCGAACCAGCAGGGGCTGGACGGGGCGATCTTTCAGATGATCAGCCACGGGTTTATCTCGGGCGCGTTGTTCCTGTGTGTTGGCGTGATCTATGACCGGATGCACACGCGCGAGATCGACGCCTATGGCGGTCTGGTGAACCGGATGCCGGCCTATGCGCTGGTCTTCATGCTGTTTACGATGGCAAACGTTGGCCTGCCGGGAACGTCCGGTTTCGTAGGTGAATTCCTGACACTTGTCGGCATGTTCCAGGCGAACACATGGGTGGCCGCGGTCGCGACGACGGGTGTGATCCTGTCGGCAGGCTATGCGCTTTGGCTGTATCGTCGGGTGGTGATGGGGGATCTCATCAAGGAAAGCCTGAAGTCGATCACCGACATGACCTCGCGCGAGCGCTGGATATTCGCGCCGCTGATCGTGATGACGCTGCTTTTGGGGGTCTATCCGGCCCTTGTCATTGATATTATCAGCCCGTCCGTGGCCAACCTCCTGGGTGGCTATGAGACCGCGCTGGCTGATTACGCCGCCGAAAACATGATCGCGGCCAACGGAGGGGGCAACTGATGCAACCCGGTGATCTTTCAGTAATTCTGCCCGAGATTATCCTGTCGCTGTTTGCGATGGCCGGTCTGATGGTCGGAGCCTATGGCGGCAAAGACAAGACCGCGCCGATGCTGGTCTGGACGACAAGTGCGCTGATGGTGGCGCTGGCGGCATGGATCGGCCTGCAGGGGGCGGGTCGCGCGGTGGCATTCGGCGGCATGTTCATCGACGACGGATTTGCGCGTTTTGCCAAGGTGACGGTGCTTTTGTCGGCGGCGGCGATCCTGTTGATGAGCGAAGGCTATATGCAGCGGCGCGGATTGTTGCGGTTCGAGTATCCTTTGCTGATCGCGCTGGCGGCTGTCGGCATGATGATGATGGTCTCGGCGGGTGATCTGATCGCGCTTTACATGGGCTTGGAGCTGCAATCGCTGGCTTTGTATGTTGTCGCGTCCTTGCGTCGTGACAGCGTGAAGTCGACGGAAGCCGGTCTGAAGTATTTCGTGCTGGGCGCCTTGTCGTCGGGTCTGTTGCTTTACGGGGCATCGCTGACCTATGGCTTTGCAGGGACGACGTTGTTCAGCGGGATCATCGAGGCGGCGCAAGGCGAACTGCCTTTGGGGCTGCTGTTTGGATTGGCGTTCATCTCGGCCGGTCTGGCGTTCAAGGTCTCGGCAGCACCGTTCCACATGTGGACGCCGGATGTGTACGAAGGTGCGCCGACGCCGATCACCGCGTTCTTTGCAACCGCGCCGAAGATGGCCGCGATGGGGCTGTTTGCGCGGGTTGTGCATGACGCCTTCGGTGGGATCGTCGGGGACTGGCAGCAGATCCTGGCTTTTCTGTCTGTGGCCTCGATGTATCTGGGCGCTGTGGCGGCGATCGGACAGACCAATATCAAGCGCCTGATGGCCTATTCGTCGATTGCGCATATGGGCTTTGCCCTGATGGGTCTGGCGGCTGGCACGGCTTTTGGCGTGCAGGCGATGCTGGTCTATATGGCGATCTATATCACAATGAATATCGGGACATTCGCCTTTATCATGTCGATGGAAAAGGATGGCGCGCCCGTGGTGACGATTGCGTCCTTGTCCCAATATTCACGGCGTGATCCGTTGAAGGCACTGGCGATGCTTGTTTTGTTGTTCTCGCTGGCGGGTGTGCCGCCTTTGGTCGGGTTCTTCGGCAAGTATTACGTGCTTTTGGCGGCGGTGGACGCAGGCCTTGGCTGGCTGGCAGTGGCCGGTGTGATCGCGTCAGTGATCGGTGCGTTCTATTATCTGCGCATTGTGTATCTAATGTATTTCGGCGCGGAAGACAGCGAGCTGGATGCGGGCGCTTCGCCGATATTGTCGGGCTTTCTTGTGGCATCGGCGGCGATCATGGTTTTGGGGGTTGTGAACCTCTTTGGGGTCGAGGCGGTTGCGGAAGCTGCGGCGGCGACGCTTGTCAACTAGGGGGCGGTTTCGCGCCTTTGGCGCGATCCGCTGGGGGTTTCACCCCCAGACCCCCAGGATATTTTTGCCAAAAAGAAAGCTGTTGTCGTGACGCGGGAGCCGTTGCCCTGGCCCGAGGGGGTTGACCGCATTGTGTTGGATGAGGTCGACAGCACGATGGCCGAGGCGGCGCGGCGGGCGTCTTCCTTGGCGCGACCCACATGGATCATGGCGCGGCATCAGACGGCGGCGCGGGGGCGGCGCGGCAAGGTCTGGTCCAATCCTGCAGGAAATTTCGCCGCGACTTTCGTGATGAAGCCGGGCGGATCGCCGGCGTCCGCGGCTTTGCGGTCGTTTGCAGCCGCCAATGCCTTGTTCGAGGCTCTGGCGATGAAGGTGGACCGGGATGCTTTGTCGTTGAAGTGGCCGAATGATGTGCTTTTGAATGGTGGCAAGGTGGCCGGTATTCTGCTGGAGAGCACCGGGCGGGGCGGAGTCATCGAGTGGTTGTCGGTAGGGATCGGCGTGAACCTGATGACCGTGCCGGGGGATGTGGGGCGCACCGATTTTCCGCCTGTTTCGCTTGTGGGTGAGGGGGGCGAGGCCTGTGACGGGGATGAGTTTCTGTCATTGCTGGCGTCGAATTTCGCCACCGAGGAGCGGCTATTGCAGGAGTTCGGGTTTGCTCACATCCGGGAGAAATGGCTGAAGCATGCGGCGCGTCTTGGTGAGGTAATCACGGCGCGAACCTCGAAAGGCGAGGTGATGGGCACTTTCGAGACGGTGGACGAGGCGGGGCATCTTGTGCTTTTGACGCCCAAAGGACGGGTGACGATCCCGGCGGCAGACGTTTATTTCTAAGGAAAGGAGGGCTGGGATGCTCCTCTGTATCGATACAGGCAACACGAACACGGTGTTCTCGATCTGGGACGGTCAGGCGTTTATCGGCACGTGGCGCGCGTCGACCGAGCATCAGCGTACCGCCGACCAGTATTTCGTCTGGTTGTCGACCTTGATGGCCGCCAAGGGATTGCAGGAAGTGGTGATCGACGAAGTGGTGATTTCATCCACGGTGCCGCGGGTTGTGTTCAATCTGCGCGTGCTGTGCGATCGGTATTTCGGGTGCCGCCCGTTGGTGGTCGGCAAGCCCGAGTGTTTGTTGCCGGTGCCGTCGCGGGTAGATGAGGGCGTGCGCCCTGGACCTGATCGTCTGGCGAATGCCGCGGGTGCGTTTCGTCGCCACGGTGGCAATGCCGTGGTCGTTGATTTCGGCACAGCGACGAATTTCGATGTGGTGGCCGAGGATGGCGCTTATGTGGGGGGCGTGATAGCGCCGGGTGTGAACCTGAGCCTGGAAGCCCTGGCTGCGGGGGCTGCGGCCTTGCCGCATGTGGACATTACGCAACCCGAAAAAGTCATCGGCACCAATACGGTGGAATGCATTCAATCCGGTGTCTTTTGGGGCTATACGGGCCTGATCGAAGGGATCACCGCGCGCATCAAGGCGGAATACGGCGCGCCGATGAAGGTGATCGGCACCGGAGGTCTTGCGCCGCTCTTTGCCAAAGGTGACATGCTTTTCGACACGGTCGAAGACGATTTGACGATGTTTGGCCTGACGGTCATTCATCGCTTTAACAAGGAAAATAAATGAGTAACGAGCGGCTGATATATCTCGCCTTGGGCGGGGCCGGTGAAATTGGAATGAATGCCTATGTCTACGGATGGGGCGCGCCGGACAAGGAACGGCTGATCGTCGTGGATCTTGGGGTAACCTTTCCCGAGATGGAAGGTTCGCCCGGAGTGGACCTGATTTTTGCGGATGTGGAATGGCTGGAAGCACGGCGGGATCGGATCGAAGGCATCTTTATCACTCATGCGCATGAAGACCATGTGGGCGCGGTCGGCCACCTTTGGCATCGCTTGCGTGCGCCGATCTATGCGCGGCGTTTCACGGCGCACCATGCGGCGCGCAAACTGTCCGAGCATGGCGGCGATGAGAAGGCAATCAACGTGGTCGAGCCATGGCCCGATACGCGCAAGTACGGGCCGTTTTCGGTCGGCTTTGCGCCGATCAGCCATTCGATTCCGGAAAGCTCGTCTTTGGTGATCGACACGCCGGCGGGGCGCATCGTGCACACCGGCGACTTCAAGCTGGACAGGACGCCGTTGGTTGGCGAGCCTTGGGACCCTGATCTTTGGGCCGGGATCGCGGCAGGAGGCGTGAAGGCATTGGTTTGCGATTCGACCAATGTGTTTTCGCCTCATGCGGGGCGGTCCGAGGCGACCGTTGGTCCCGAGATCACGGAATTGGTGAGCGATGCCAAGGGGATGGTGATTGCGACGACCTTTGCGTCGAACGTCGCACGGGTGAAAACCCTGGCCGAGGCGGGTGTGGCGGCGGGCCGTTCGGTTTGCCTATTAGGGCGCGCGATGCGGCGCATGGTCGAGGCCAGTGTCGAGACGGGTGTGTTGACGGATTTCCCAACCGTGGTCAGCCCCGAAGAGGCAGGTGATATCCCGCGCGAGAACCTGATGTTGTTGGTCACGGGCTCGCAAGGCGAACGGCGAGCGGCGTCGGCGGGGCTCAGTCGGGGAAAGTATCTGGGACTTGAGGTGAAGGAAGGCGATCTTTTCCTGTTTTCCTCGAAGACCATTCCCGGCAATGAACGTGGTGTCGCGCGGATCATTAACGCGTTTTCCGAAAAGGGCGTTGACGTGGTCGATGAGAATTCCGGCGGGCATTATCACGTATCGGGCCATGCGAACCGGCCTGACCTGGACACGATGCACGCATTGGTCAAACCGCAGATGGTGATCCCGATGCACGGCGAGCACCGGCACCTGCGCGAACACGCGAAACTGGCCGAAAGCAACGGATTGCAGTCGATTGTAGCGCCGAACGGGGCGGTCGTGGATATGACCGGCAACCGTCCGAAGATCGCCGAATACATCGAGGCGGGGCGGACGTATCTGGACGGCGCGGTGCAGATCGGCGCGTTGGACGGCGTGGTGCGCGACCGTATTCGAATGGCGCTTAACGGACATGTGCTGGTGACGCTGATCCTTGAGGACAACGACGCGCTTGGCGACCCTTGGGTCGAGATTTCCGGGTTGCCGGAAACCGGGCGTTCGAAGGCGGCCTTGGTAGATGTGCTGGAAGAAGATCTGGGCCAGTTCGTTGGGCGCGCCAAGCGCAAGACTCTCTCTGATGACGAGGCTTTGGAAAAAGAGTTGCGCCAGATCGTCAGAAAGACCGCGCTTGACGAGATCGGCAAGAGGCCGGAAGTGACGGTTGTGATTTCCCGTTTGAGCGCATGATGTTACCGGTTGTCTTTGATCTTGATGGAACGCTGATTGACAGTCTGCCGGATGTCACAAAGGCGGTGAATTTGCTGTTGGCGGAAGAGGGTCAGCCGCTGTTGCCGCAGTCGGTCGTGAACACCTTTGTCGGCAGTGGCGAGAAGGTCTTGATGCAGCGCCTGATCGCGGCGACAGCGTTTACTGAGGCGGATGCGGAACGGCTGATGCCGCGCTTCATCGCGCATTACAAGACGGCCGCTTTGGACACCCGATTGTTTCCCGGCGCGCGCTCGGCTTTGGACCGTCTGCGCGCGGCGGGAGTTCCCATCGGGCTTTGCACCAACAAGCCGCGTGCGCCCCTGGTGCCGACCCTGGAGGCAGCGGGGTTGGGAGATGTGTTCGGTGTTGTGGTGGCGGGCGACGACCTGCCGCTGCGCAAGCCCGATCCCGCGCCGTTGTTTCATTGCTTTCGCGCCCTCGGAGCGGAAACCGGGATCTACGTTGGTGATAGCGAGGTGGACGCCGAGACTGCAAAACGGGCCGGTGTGCCGTTTGTGATCTATGTCCACGGCATCCGGGTCAGTCCGATTGAAGATATCCCCCACGATGTGAGTTTTGAGGATTTCGCTGCACTCGATGAGATCTTGCGCACGCTTCAGACCTGACGTGACGCGAACTGTGCCTTTCGTGTCAGGCTTGCAAGCACCTCTGGAAGCCTTTCAAACAATTCTGCAACATTCCTGCGCCAGATCCGTGGAACGTGCGCGGCTTCTCTGAGGGGTCGCCGGACATTTCCAGTTCAAAAGGTATGGGGTCAGCGCAGGATGATCGAGCTAACATACATTACCGGAAAAGTTGACTTGATCGGATATATCGCATCGTTGTTGGTTCTGCTGACCTTTACGATGCGGTCGATGATCTGGCTGCGGCTGTTCGGATTGGCAAGCAATATTGCGTTCATCACATACGCCATTCTGGCGGAACTTCCGCCGATTTTCATGCTGCATGTCGTTCTTATCGCGATCAACGCGGTGCGTTTTGCTGAATTGCGGCGGGACGATGCGAGCAGGAGGCTGGCGAAAGACTAAAAAAATGGCGCGCCAAGGCTTTGACGCGCCACGTTTTTTCAGGTCTTGACCAGTTTCAGCCGGTACGGCGTTCGTCAAAACTCATGGCGATGAAGCTGGGCATGTGGTCGCCCATGCCGACGACTTTGTTCTGCTGACCGCCATCATTGCGCCGACCACCGCGGTCGCGGTCGCGGCCGCCACGCTCGCGCTCTTTCGGAGAGTCAGTATTCGCAGGGGCCTGTGGCGAGGGTTGCGCCGGTGCTTGTGGTGGGGCGCTGGCTTCGACGGGGGCTGCGGCCTCGACCGGAGCCTCTTCGGTTTTCTTGCGGCGCGAACGGCGTGGCTTTTCAACCGGTGCTTCAGCGTCTGCTGTGACTTCGGGCGCGTCCGCTTTGCGACGGGTGCGGCGTGGCTTTTCCTGGGGCGCGGCTTCGGCAGTTGCCGCCGGCGTGCTGCCTTCAAGAACCGCACGCGGGATCGCCTTACCGATCAGCTTTTCGATCTGGTCGAGCAGCTTTTCGTCGGGCCCCGAGCAGATCATGATCGCCTTGCCATCTCGGCCCGCGCGACCGGTGCGACCGATGCGGTGCACGTAGTCTTCGGAGTGGCTTGGCACGTCAAAGTTGAAGACATGGCTGACCGCCGGAATGTCGAGGCCGCGGGCGGCCACGTCAGAGGCGACAAGAAAGCGCAAACCGCCATCGCGGAACTGGTCCAGCGTTCTGGTGCGCTGGGATTGTTCAAGGTCGCCGTGGATCGGAGCCGCATCAAACCCATGCTTTTTCAATGACTTGGCAACGATATCCACGTCGGATTTACGGTTGCAGAACACAATAGCGTTAGAGCAGGCAGCCCCTTCGCGTTCAATCAACTGGCGCAATATGTTGCGCTTTTCGGCCGCCGAACGGTCCCGGCGCGAGGCGCGGAACATGACGACTTCCTGCGCGATCGTTTCGGAGGCCGTCGCCTGACGTGCGACCTCGATCCGCACTGGGTTGGACAGGAACGTGTTCGTGATCCGCTCGATCTCGGGCGCCATGGTTGCGGAGAAGAACAGCGTCTGGCGGGTGAACGGCGTCAGCGAGAAAATGCGTTCGATATCCGGAATGAAGCCCATGTCGAGCATCCGGTCGGCTTCGTCGACAACCATGATTTCGATGCCCGTCAGCAACAGCTTGCCGCGCTCGAAATGGTCAAGAAGGCGGCCCGGCGTGGCGATCAGAACATCGACGCCGCGGTCGATAAGCTGGTCTTGTTCCTTGAAGCTTACGCCACCGATGAGCAGCGCCTTGGTCAGCTTCACGTTCTTGGAATAGGTGTCAAAGTTCTCGGCCACCTGCGCGGCCAGTTCGCGGGTCGGGCAAAGCACCAGCGAGCGCGGCATCCGTGCGCGGGCGCGGCCACGTGCCAGCATGTGGATCATTGGCAGAGTGAACCCAGCGGTCTTGCCGGTGCCCGTTTGCGCAATGCCCAACACGTCGCGCCCGTCGAGGGCGGCGGGGATGGCACCTTGTTGAATCGGGGTCGGGGTTTCGTATCCGGCCTCTTCAACGGCCTTGAGAATTTTTGGCGACAGCGCCAGATCGGAGAATTTCGTCATCTCGGTCCATATGTTACGGACCAATTCTCGGCCCGTCGTCGAAGCGGCGGGGGTCCGTATGACCCATAAGCTTATCCACAAGCTGCCGCGATTGCCGGAACACGTAGGTCAAACGCCCTTTGGGGTCAATGTATTAAGGGAAATATGCACAATAAGTTGTTTTTGGGTTAATTGTTTCGGAATCCACCGAGGGCTCTGGAAACGTTCAGTTTTCTTTGCGGAGTCGATTTCGGCCAATGAGGGAGAGTCTATGATGACGCCAGGTCATCTCATTAGTTGGGGATTCGCACGCTCAACAACTCATAAGGGTGTATTGAGGATTTCATGCAATTTAGAGTTGAAATTGATCCGAGCTGACTGAGTTTTCAGGCTGCGCGCCTTTCCGCACACAGAGTTATCCACAGTCTGCTGACCCGATTGATCGTCAGACCATCATCTCTTTCGTCGCCGAGAGCTTCAGGTCCGGGTAATCGCGCTCGATCCGGTCGATGTCCCATTGCAGGCGAGTCAGGTAGACCATGTCGCCGTCGTTGTCGGCTGCCATGTGGCCCTTGTTGGCGTTGACGAAGGCGTCGACCTTGTCTTTTGGCCCCGTTACCCAGCGGGCCGAGGTGAATTGCGAGGGCTCGAAGCGTACGGGCAAGCCGTATTCCAGTTCGATCCGGCTGGCGAGGACTTCGAATTGCAATTGCCCGACTACACCAACGATGAAGCCCGAGGCGAGCATCGGTTTGAAGACCTTGGCAGCACCTTCTTCGGCGAACTGCATTAACGCCTTTTCAAGGTGCTTTGCCTTCATCGGATCGCCCGCGCGGACGTTCTGCAAAAGCTCGGGCGCGAAGGATGGGATGCCCGTGACCTTGATCGCTTCGCCTTCGGTCAGCGTGTCGCCAATGCGCAACTGGCCGTGGTTCGGGATGCCGATGATGTCACCGGCCCAGGCCTCTTCGGCCAGTTCGCGGTCCGAGGCCAGGAACAGCACGGGGTTCGAAATGGCCATAGGTTTTTTCGAGCGCACATGCGTCAGTTTCATGCCGCGTTTAAAGTGCCCGGATGCCAGACGCACAAACGCCACGCGGTCGCGGTGCTTGGGGTCCATGTTCGCCTGCACCTTGAACACGAAGCCCGCGACGGTGGTCTCATCCGGGCTGACGTGGCGGGGCGAGGCGGATTGCGGCTGGGGTTCGGGGCCGAATTTGGCGATGCCGTCCATCAGGTCCTTGACGCCAAACGAGTTGATCGCCGAGCCGAACCAGATCGGGGTCATGGTGCCGTCAAGGAACGCCTGACGGTCGAAAGTGGGCAAAAGTTCGCGGGCCATTTCGACCTCTTCGCGCAGTTGCTCAAGAAGGTGGGCGGGGACGTGCTCGGCCAGTTTCGGATCGTCCAGACCCTTGATCTTGATGGATTCCGCGCGTTTGTTGCGGTCGCCGCGCTCCATTAGTTCAAGGCGGTCGTTCAGAATGTCGTATGAGCCGATGAAATCGCGACCCACCCCGATGGGCCAGCTTGCGGGGGTCACGTCGATCGCCAGGTTTTCCTGAATTTCGTCGATGATCTCGAAGGTTTCGCGGCTTTCACGGTCCATCTTGTTACAAAACGTCAGGATCGGCAGGTCGCGCATCCGGCAGACTTCGAACAGCTTTTGCGTCTGGCTTTCCACGCCTTTTGCGCCGTCGATCACCATGATCGCGGCGTCCACGGCCGTCAGCGTGCGATAGGTGTCTTCCGAAAAATCCGAGTGACCCGGCGTATCGACGAGATTGAATCGGTGGCCGTCGAAATCGAACGACATGGCCGAGGCCGACACCGAAATGCCCCGGTCCTTTTCCATCTGCATGAAGTCCGACCGCGTGCGCCGGGCTTCGCCTTTGGCGCGTACCTGACCGGCCATCTGGATCGCGCCACCGTACAGCAGGAACTTCTCGGTCAGCGTCGTCTTGCCCGCATCGGGATGCGAGATGATGGCGAATGTGCGCCGCCGGGCGATTTCCGGGGGCAGGGGGGATGAATTTGAAGCGCGGTCCAACATCAGCCGCATATAGCCAGCCCGCGTGGCGCGCGCAATGACCGAGAGGCGTGGATTGACGCAAGAGGGTTTGATGGGCATAGTGAGAACATAAGAAGAACAAAATTCGGCGGGTCGAGCGATGCTTTTGAAGGAGAGAAATCGATGACAACCGAAGAGATTGCCAAGAAACTTTGCGAACACTGCCGCAACCACACCGAAGCGCAGGGCCTGGAAGAGCTTTACGCCGAGACCGCCGAGTCCATTGAGGCGATGTCCCCGGAAGGGCAGTCGCCGATCAGCAAGGGGCGCGCCGCGATCCAGGCCAAGCACGACTGGTGGAGCGAAGCGATGGAGGTCCATTCCTTTGACCTTGAGGGGCCTTTCGTGCACGACAATCAGTTTGCTGTGGTTTTCGATATCGACTGCACCGACAAGGCCAGTGGTCAGCGGTGGCACGCGAAAGAAGTGGGGCTTTACGTGGTGTCTGAGGGCAAGATCGTGAAGGAGAGCTTCTTCATGGCTCCGATGGGCTAGGACGTACCTGACGTTGGGACTTGGCGAACAATGCCGCGCTGCGGGCCGGATTGTCTTGGATCGACGGGGGTTTACCGCGCGTTTCTTTGCCGTTTCCGGCGTGACGTCGCTTCCTGCTTGATCCCGGCGCAAAGGTTCTGTCCTATGGGCGCGGGTTTATTTTTTTTGGGGGAGTCAATTGATGACTATTCGTTTTGTTGTGTCCGTGGCCGCGCTTGTGGGTTTGACGGCCTGTGGTGGTGGCGGTGACGGTGGTATTGGAGGCGGTTTTGGCTCGCTCGATCAGAAATACGATACGCTCTTTAACGATTTACCGGCGAACTCTTCCGTTGGCACTAATATCGTTGATTTTTCAGGAGTGATGTTCGTGGCAACAGACCTGGATCCTAGCGGCGGCACTTCGGACAGCGGGTATCTCGGCAGCGCGGATATGTCGATGAACTTCACAAGTGGAATGTTCACGGGGTCTGCAACCGGGTTCTACCTTGTCTCCATTGACACTGTTACCGGCGAACCAAATGGGTTTCTAACCACAGTCAATCCTGATGGATCTGTTTCCTCAATCGACGTTGAATTCAACGATTCCGGGATTGCTGGTGCTGGCTTCACGCCAGCGTTCGGAGGATCAATCAATGGTGACGTTCTCGGGGGCGAAGGTGTCGGAACCTTTCGTGGCACTGCTGGCGAATTCGTATCAATCATTCAAGCGGATGGTGTTGACGGCTTCACTGTGAATGGCAATCCCGCAGACGTCACGATATTTGGTAACTAACCACCTCTTTGAAACCTTGAAGCAAAGTGCTACCTCCATCGAGACATATCTCAGGGGAGACGAATTCACATGGATTTCGGGATTTCAGGTAAAAGAGCGTTGGTCTGCGCATCGTCCAAGGGCTTGGGCCGCGGGTGCGCGGAAGCTTTGGCGGCGAACGGCGTCAATCTGGTCATGAACGCACGCGGGGTCGATGCTTTGGAAGCGACAGCCGCGGAGATCCGGGCCAAGCACGGCGTCGAAGTGACAACGGTGGCTGCAGACGTCACTACGCCCGAAGGGCAGGCGGCGGTTCTTGAGGCCGCAGGTCAGGTCGACATTCTGGTCACCAATGCGGGCGGACCGCCTCCGGGCATGTGGACCGACTGGGACCGCGACGACTTCATCGCAGCACTGGATGCCAACATGCTGACGCCGATCGCGCTGATCAAGGCGCTGGTTCCCGGCATGATGGAGCGCGGCTGGGGCCGTGTGGTCAACATCACGTCGCAATCGGTCAAGGCACCTTTGCCGATCCTTGGGCTGTCCAATTCGGCGCGCGCGGGTCTGACAGGCTATGTTGCGGGCACCTCGCGGCAGGTGGCGGAAAAGGGTGTCACGATCAACAACCTGCTGCCGGGTATCCATGATACTGACCGCGCCAAGTCGCTGGATTCAGGCGTTGTGGCCAAGACCGGCGTCACGATGGAACAGGCGCGTGCGAACCGCGAAGCCACGATCCCCGCGCGGCGCTATGGCACCAGCGAGGAATTCGGCGCGACCTGCGCGTTTCTGTGTTCGGCACACGCGGGTTTTATTGTCGGCCAGAACCTGCTGCATGACGGCGGTGGCACGAACTTCACGATCTAAATCGCGATGGCAGACACGACGCCTCACAAGCCCGTGTAAACCTTGCAGTATTCCGCCCCGGTGATTTCCGGGGCGGCAATGGTCTGTTAGCGAGGCGGGCAGTCGCACCCGCTGAATAAGGCCCTGTCATGATCGCTCTGTGGACCATCCTCGCATTTGTCGCCGTCGTTGTCCTCAGTCTTGTGGCGGCCCCAAGGCGCGCCTCGGTCGAAGGCTTTTTCTCGGGCGCAAGCGTTGAAACCGGGGCGCCGAAACTTTGGACGCTGGTGCTCAGTCAGGTCACCACGTGGATTTTCGCACGGTCCCTGATGAACGCCGCGATCCTTGGCTACTACTATGGCATCGCCGGGACGTTGGCCTATGCGGGCTATTACGCGTCGTTTCTGACCGGCGGGTTCATCGTCGCGCGGATCCGGGCATCCGGCGGGCGCAGTGTGCAGGATCATTTGTCGACTCATTTCGGACGCGCCGGCACGGGCAGCTACAACTCTGTCATCGCGCTGCGGCTTTTGTCCGAGGTGTTTTCGAACCTGCTGGTGGTCGGGTTGATTTTTTCGGCGCTTTTGCCCGAAACCGCCGGGATTGGGACCATCGCGATTCTGGCCGTGGCCGCGTTGGGACTGGCCTATTCGGCATGGGGCGGTTTGTCGGCGGCGTTGCGCACGGATGTGGTGCAGATGCTCTTGTTCCTGGTGGTGTTCGGGATTGCTGTTGTGGCGCTGTTCTTATCGCCGGAGTTTTCGTTGAAAGCTGTCCTGACTGCACCTGGCACTTCGGGGCCGACACATGGGTGGATCCTGCTGGCAGTGGCGGCGTTGCAGGTCTTTAGTTACCCGGCCCATGACCCGGTGATGATGGATCGCGGGTTCTTGGCGGATGAGGCGACGACGCGCAAGAGTTTCCTCCACGCGTTCTGGATTTCCACGTTTTCAATCATTGCGTTCGGGTTTTTCGGCATTCAGGCATCGCTTTTGGGGGCGGCTTATGAGGGCGAACTGATCGGCACATGGGCTGCTATCTTTCCGGGCTGGGTGTGGTCGGCCTTGCTGGTGAGCTTGTTGATTTCGGCGCTTTCGACACTTGATTCCGCGCTGGCTTCGGCAGCGCGACTGACGGTCGAGGAGATGGGCATCGCACCGCGCACGCTTTTGGGCGGACGCCTGACAATGGTCGGTTTCACGGGCATTGGCACGGCGCTGACGCTTTGGGGCAATGCGACGCTGTTTGATGCGGTCGCCGTCAGTGGCACGGCGTCGATGTTCCTGACACCGGTTTTGATGGCGACGCTTGTGCTGGGACGTCGGGTTGCGCTTTGGGCGTATCTTACAAGCTTTGCAGCGGCGATGGTGGGGGCCTTTGCGTATTTTGCGCGCAGCAGCGAATTTTGGGTGATGATCCTGCCGGAAGCCCATAAATACACACAGCTTTTCTGGATTTGCGTCGCGGTTCTGGTGTTGGGTTTTTCTGCGGTGTTTGCTGGTTCGCAGCGATCTGACGGGGTTGCGAGCGGCATCTGAGGTTGCTACGAGGACGTAATCCCGACAGCTTTGATCGGGATTGAGGACGAAGCTCGGGCGGACCTGACATGACTACTGGCTTGAAGGTCGAAAATCTGACCCGCCGTTTTGGCGGGCGTGATGTGGTGTCGGATGTATCGCTTGAGGTGATGCCCGGGCAGGTGATGTGCCTTTTGGGGCCTTCGGGGTGCGGGAAGTCGACGACGCTGCGCATGGTGGCCGGCGTGGACCGGCAGGATTCGGGTCGCATCAGTGTGGGGGGCGAGGTGGTATCGGACGATACCGTGCATTTGCCCGCCGAGGCCCGCCATATCGGTCTGATGTTTCAGGATTTCGCGCTGTTTCCGCATTTGTCGGTGTTCGACAATGTGGCCTTCGGGCTGAAGGGCACCAAGCGCGAGGCCATGCGGCGCGTTGGCGAGTTGCTGGAACGTGTCCATCTGGAAGGCTTTGAGACGGCCTTTCCACATGAATTGTCGGGTGGCGAGCAACAGCGGGTCGCTTTGGCGCGTGCGGTCGCGCCGCGTCCACGCATCATGCTGATGGACGAGCCGTTTTCGGGGCTTGATAACCGGCTGCGCGACGGTATCCGCGACGAGACGCTGGATATTCTGAAGGACGAGGGGACTGCGGTCTTGCTGGTCACCCACGAGCCGGACGAGGCGATGCGGATGGCGGATGAAATTGCACTGATGCGCGAGGGTCGGATTGTGCAGCGCGGTGCCCCGTATAACGTTTACAACGCGCCGGTGGATCGTTCTGCGGCCGCTTTTTTCAGTGATATCAATGTGATCCGTGGCGTTGTTAAGGGCGCTTTGACGGATACGCCTTTTGGCGGGTTTCTGGCGCCGGGCTTTCCCGATGGATCGGCGGTCGAGATTGTGATCCGTCCTCAGCACATCCGGATTGATTTCGACAGGCAGGGGCGCGGCCCGAACCCGACGCCGGAAGATGGCACGCCTGCGCGCGGCACGGTTGTGCGCAGCCGCTTCATGGGCAACGAAAGCCTGGTAGAGTTCCGCATGGATCATGATGGATCGATCCTGAAGGCGACGGTGCCGTCGGTGTTCTTGCCGAAAGAGGGCATGGCCTTGTGGCTGATGATACGGCGCGGGCGGTGCTTTGTGTTTCGCCAGAAGGATTAGGGGCTCTGCCCCGGCCGCCTTGGGGCGGACTCCGCGGGAATTTTCGGACCCAATGACCGGGCTCAGGTATCGTCTTGTCGGTCGAGGTAATCGCCCAGGCTCTTGCCGGGCTCTTCTTCGAAGGTCTCGAAGCTGACGTTGAGCGTCTGGATGCGATCGACACGGAACACACGGAAATCATTGTGTAATTCGTTCCAGGAAGTGAGCGTCCACACGCGGCCCCAGTATTCCAGTTGGAGGGGGCGCAGGGTGTGGGTGGTGTTCGGGCCGTCGGGTGTCTTGTAGGTGATGATGACTTTGCGGCGCGAGCGGATCGCGGCGCGCAAGGGTGCCATATGGACGAAACCTCGGGCGGCTTCGGCGAAAGGGTATGTCGCGACCCCCCATCCGGCGGCGGGGGCGGCGCGGTCTTCGGGCAGCACGGCATCGACTTTGGCCGAGAGACTGGCCGCGGCTTTCTGAAGCTCAGGGTCGGCCGCTTTGGAGACGACCGAAAGGCCGAGGTGGAGCGCTTCGAGTTCGCTCAGCGAGAGGTTGAGCGGTGGCAGGGTGATTGGGGCGGTCATCATGTAGCCCAGTCCGCGTTCGCCTTCGACCGGCACGCCGCTGGCGATCAGCGTATCCATGTCGCGGTAGAGCGTGCGCAGCGAGACGTCGAGGCGTTTTGCCATGTCGGTGCCACGGTGAAGCCGCCCGTCGCGCAGGATCTGGATCAGTTCGAAAAGGCGGTCGGAGCGTCGCACGCGGGGCGTTTCCTTGGGTTGATTCGGGCAGCGACGGAAAGGATGCCAACTGACATAAAACTGTCAGTAGTGCGGATGGAAGTCAATTTTCACCGCGTTTTCCGCTGTAATCGACAGGCGCGTTATTTCATCCCTTTCCACCGGCACGGGCCGCGCCTACATACAGCTTCGGATTTTGATGGAGAGAAACCCATGGGACTTGGAAACATCGGCCTTCCCGGCCTTCTTCTTATCGCGATTGTGGTTTTGGTCCTTTTCGGACGTGGCAAGATCTCGTCCCTGATGGGCGAAGTCGGCAAGGGCATCACAGCTTTCAAAAAGGGCGTGGATGACGGCAAGAAAGAGATCGAAGAAGAAGCGTCGGAAGTTGCCCGGGATGTGACCCCGGAAAAGACCGACACCAAAGACAAGGTCTGATCGCAAGGCGCTTTGAACCATGGACATCGGCTGGAGCGAACTTCTTGTCATCGGCGTCGTCGCATTGATTGTGGTCGGCCCGAAAGACCTGCCGGGCATGTTCCGCACGCTTGGTCAATTCACCGCCAAGATGCGCCGGATGGCGCGCGAGTTCAGCCGTGCCATGGAAGATGCCGCTGACGAGAGCGGGATGAAGAGCACGGCGGCCGATCTGCGCGCCATGGCCAACCCCAAGAAAATGGGGCTGGATTCACTCAAGGACGCGGCCGCCGAGTTTGATCCCACAAAGCCCAGCAAGAAGGCCAAGGATATCGGACCCGAAACGGCCAAACTTGCCGAGGACCGCGCCGAGGCTGCTCGAAAAACCCGCGATACCGCCGAGGTGAAGGCGACCAAAAGCGCAAAGCCGAAAGTCGATGCGGACGCGGGTGAAACCGAGGCGGTCGCCGCGGCGGATGCATCCGGCGAACCGAAGCCAGAGACCAGCGCATGAGCAATACCGAGCCTGATGAAATGGCCGGAAGCTCGGCGCCGCTGATCGAGCATCTGGCGGAATTGCGCACGCGGCTGATCCGCTCGGTTTTTGCGCTTTTGATCGCGATCTGCGTGTTCTTCATCCCGATTAACGGCGATTTCATTGCCGAGCATATTCTCGAGTTCATGTTGCGCCCAATTGAGGAAACCTTGCGGGCGCTTGGTGATCCGTCGCCGACGCTGCAATACACCAGCCCGCAGGAATACCTGTTCACGCTGTTCCGGATTTCGATGGTGTTCGGCTTTGCGCTGGCCTTTCCGGTGATTGGCTATCAACTCTGGCGGTTTGTGGCGCCCGGGCTGTATCGCACGGAACAGGCTGCGTTTTTGCCGTTCCTGATCGCCTCGCCGATGATGTTCCTGCTGGGCGCGTCCTTCGCGCATTTCGTCGTCACGCCCTTGGCCATGTCGTTTTTTCTGGGCTTTGCCGACGTCAGTTCGATCTTTGCCAATCTCTTGTCGGGAGGGGCGCCTGAGTTGCCGGAGGGCGCGGCGGTCGTACCCGAGACGCAGGACGGTTTGCGCATCACGTTCTTTGGCAAGGTGAACGAGTCTCTGGGGATATCGCTGACCTTCATCATGGCGTTCGGGCTGTGCTTTCAGCTTCCGGTTCTGCTGACGCTGATGGGCAAGGCTGGGCTGGTTTCGGCGCGCGGGTTGGCCGATGTGCGCAAATACGCGGTCGTGGCGATCCTTGTGCTGGCCGCGCTTGTAACGCCGCCCGATGTGGTGACCCAGGGTATTTTGTTCATCGTGGTGTACGGTCTGTACGAGGTTTCGATCCAGCTTGTGAAGCGGGTGGAAAAGAAGCGCACCCAGAAGCTGCGCGAGGAAGGCATCCTTGACGAAGACGAGGAGCTTTATGGCGACCTCGACGAGGACGACGCCAAGTGAGCGACCCGATGGAACGCATCGCGGCGGCCCTGGAACGGATGTCGCCTGCGCCGCTGAAGGCACCGGACTTTGATGGTGCGGATGCCTTCGTGTGGCATGTTTCTCCGGATCGGCTGGACCCTGTGGCCAATGTTAACCGTGTCGATCTCGAATTGCTGGTGGGCATTGATCGCTCGCGCAATACGCTTTTGGAGAACACCCGGCAGTTCGCGCGGGGGTTGCCTGCGAACAACGCACTATTGTGGGGTGCGCGGGGGATGGGCAAGTCGAGCCTTGTGAAGGCTGTTCATGCCGCGGTTCTGAGCGAAGGTCTGCCGCTAAAGATCGTCGAAGTGCAGCGCGAGGATTTGCCGTCGGTCGGTCGGTTGCTGAACCTTCTGCGCGCGTCGGATGCCCGGTTCCTGTTGTTCTGCGATGATCTGTCGTTTTCGCATGATGATCAGCACTACAAGTCGTTGAAAGCGGTGCTCGATGGCGGGATCGAAGGGCGCCCTGATAATGTGGTGTTCTATGCGACTTCGAACCGGCGTCATCTGATGCCGCGTGATATGATCGAGAACGAGCGCCAGTCTGCGATCAGCCCATCCGAGGCGGTCGAGGAGAAAGTGTCATTGTCGGATCGCTTCGGGCTGTGGCTTGGGTTTCACCCCTGCACGCAGGACGAGTATCTGGCTATGATCGACGGTTATTGCGCGGCACACGGTCTTGAGGTTGCGGCGGATACGTTGCGCGCCGAAGCGATCGAGTGGCAGGCCACGCGCGGGTCGCGATCCGGGCGTGTGGCGTGGCAGTTTTTTGTCGATCTGGCGGGTCGCAAAGGTATTTCGATCTGACTTGCGCCGTCTTGCGACGTCGCGAAGGGCGGGGGCTTTGCCCCCGCACCCCCAGGATATTTTTGGGCAAATAATGGACTTCTGGTGTTATTATTGGCCCTGAAATAGCCCGGCGCGCGCGCCAGCGCGTGGGGGCGGAGCCCCGTCTTGTCAGTTCAGGTAAGGGATCGGATCGACGCTGTCGAAACCTTCACGGACTTCGAAGTGAAGGAAGCTTGGCGAGGCGTCGCGGACTTCGGCGATCTTCTGGCCGCGCACGACGCGGTCGCCTTTTTCCACCGTGATGTTCTGTACGCCAGCATAGACCGTCAGCAAGCTGCCTTCGTGGCGCAACACGAGGATAGGTACCTGATCGGTGTCGCGTGTGATGGCGGCAACCGTTCCGTCGTCGGCTGCGGCTACGGGCGTGCCGACGGCTGCCGCGATTCCGATGCCTTCACTGACGCCTTTTTCGTAAGCGCGCACGATACGGCCCTGCACGGGCATCCGCAGGCGGGAGGTGTCGGAGGCTGCGGTTTGTTCGGATGAGAGATCCGTCGGCGCCGGTCGCGTCGAGGGCGCGGGCGTTGCGTTTTCAGTTGGAAGTGGGGCCGCTGCCGAAGGGGGTGTCGGCGTGGTTGAGCCGGTGCCGGGTGTTTCGATAGGGGCAATGGTGGCGACTTCGACGTTCGACTGAGGTGCTTTCACCGGGATCAGCAGGTATTGGCCTTCGCGCAGGGCGAGGTCGGTGCCAAGGCCGTTCCATTCGGCCAGCGAGGCAACCGGCACGTCGTAGAGACGCGCGATGGAGAACGCGGTTTCTCCTGGCGCGACCTGGTGGCGTGTGGGCTGTCCGGTTGTATTCGCGGCTGCGGCACCATCGGCGCGGTCGATGGCCGAGCCCGCGATGGTTGCCACATCGAACGTGCCGATGCCGTCCAGCGTGCCAGAGCCAGGAGCTCCAAGAGTGGCAGGCAGGGCGATGATTTCGCCTTCGCGCAGGGCGACGTTTTGAGGGATTGCGTTAAAACTGGCAAGTGCGTCGGCCGAAACACCCAAACGCGCCGCAATGGTGCCGACGGTATCGCCGCGCCGGGCAATCGCGACCTGGTAGTCGGGGTAGGTGACGACGCCGCGCGCGTCCGGTTGCGGCGCCGCGGTGACGGCATTTCGCACGGCATCGGATGTGTCGAATTGTCCCGCGCCGCCGCGGAAATCAGGGTCGAACGATCCGATGGCGTCGCAGGCGGCCAGCGCTAGCGTGGCGGCGCCCAGTCCCAGAAGTCGCGTTGAAAGGCCTGTTCTTGTCATTGCTCAATCCTCATACCTGCGCTGACCCTCTTTTTGTGCCGGGGTTGGGCGCTTTTAACTTATGGTGACGCTAATCGGCGCCCAACCCCTCGACAAGGGGCACAAACCGCACCGGGCGCAATTCGTCGTAGTCATATCCTGTCTCGGTGCGCGTCACCTTAATAAGGTGCTGCACAGCGTCCGACTGCCCGACCGGCACGATCATGATACCGCCTGTTTTCAATTGTGCCAACAACGGTCCGGGCGGGTCTTCGGCGGCGGCGGTCACGAGGATGCGGTCGAAGGGGGCCTGTTCGGGCAGGCCATGGCTGCCGTCGGCGGGAAAGGCGGTGATATTCGTCAGACCAAGCGCGTCGAAAATGACCTGTGCTTCGCGCACGAGGCGCTTGTGGCGGTCCACCGTATAGACGCGTCGCGCAAGGTGGCTGAGCACGGCAGCCTGATAACCCGAGCCCGTGCCAACCTCGAGGACCTTGTCGCGCGGTTGCACCTTGAGGGCCTGCGTCATCAACCCGACGACGGAGGGCTGGCTGATGGTCTGACCGCAAGCGATGGGCAGGGGCATGTCCTCGTAGGCGCGTTCGGCGAAGACGCCTTTCACGAAGGCACCGCGATCGACCTTTTCCATTGCATTCAGCGTTGCCTTGTCCATTACGCCGCGCTGGCGGAGTTGGAACAGGAACTGCATCTGGCGCTCTGCGCGGTCCTCAGTCATTCAAGGCGGTCCCGAAGCGTCTTAAGCGCATCATGTGCGGTAAGATCGGCCTGCAGCGGTGTCACCGAGATATAACCTTCAAGGTTCACGGCCGCGTCGGTGCCAGGCTCGGTCGGGATGTGTTGTGGCCCGCCCTTGACCCATAGAAACATGCGCCCCGAAGGCGACACATGCGGTTCGGTCGAAAACGACGTATCGCGTCGATAGCCCTGTGCGGCGACTTTCAAGCCCTTCACATCAGCCGCCGAAATCGGCGGGAAGTTCACATTATAAAACAGCCGGTAGTCGCGGTCGTCCCAGATACCATGGCGCAAAAGCCGACGTACGGTCTGGACGCCGTGCTGGCTTGCGGCCTCGAAGGGATTGTCGAGCGCGTTGTTTTCCGGGCCATAAAACTGTGAAAGCGCAATGGCGGGCAGGCCTTGCAAGGCGGCCTCCATGGCGGCACCGATGGTGCCGGAATAGAGCACGTTTTCGGCCGAGTTGTTGCCCCGGTTTACGCCGGACAGCACCAGATCGGGGGGATTGTCCTTCATCACCTCGTAGAGACCGGCTAGCACGCAATCGGCCGGAGAGCCCTCGGCGGCGAAACGCCGTTCGGCCATCTGGATCAGCATCGTCGGATGCGTGTAGCTGATGCAATGCCCGACGCCCGATTGCTCAAAGGCAGGGGCCACGGTCCAGACCTCGCCCTCCGGGCCGGCGATTTCGGTGGCAATGCTTTCCAGCACGCGCAAACCGGGTGCGTTGATGCCGTCATCGTTGGTGATCAGAATTCGCATAAGTTGCGCCCCGTTGCGCGTTTTTTAACGGTTTAGGTCACAGAGCCGGGACGGGCAAGGCGGGCCGGACGATTGGAAGGCCCCAAAACCCGATTTCGCAGCCTTGATCGTCCTAAAACTTGCCGAGGATCAACTTGGCCGCCTCATCGGGTGGGGTCAGCGCCGCGCGATCTTCGCCGGGAAAGAAGCGCGCACGCGTCGCGGTCGGCATCGGCAAAGGGGTAACGATGCTGACCTTGGGGCCGGTTTTCACGGTCTCGACCTGCCAGCTTCGCGCCAAAGCGATCTGCGCGGCCTTGCTTGCCCCGTAGGCGGCGAAGAATTTCTCGCCCGCGCGGGGGTCGTCGAAGAACACAGCTTGACCGACCTCGGCTGTGTCCAGAAGCGGCGAGATCATGGTGATCAGGTTCGCGGTGGCCGTCACGTTGACGTCGATGGATTTCTGCATGTCCTTGGCGGCGACGTGGTTGGCCGGTGCCATGGGCGCGGCGTGAATTGCGGTATGCGCCCAGACGTCGACATGCCCCCAGCGATCAAAGATCGACCGGCAAAGCTGCGCCATGGCGTCGGAATTGGTGATATCCATCGGCGCAAGCGTGGCCGAACCGCCAAGCGCCTTGATCCGGTCGTCGAGTTCTTCCAGCGCGCCAACGGTTTTGGCGACCGCGACGATGTGGTGGGTCGGGGCAAGGGCTTCGGCAAGTGCCGCCCCAAGGCCTCGGGAAGCACCGGTGATGAGAGCGAGTTTTGTCATGGAACGCGTCATGGCCTCAGCGGTCTTTGGCGTCAAGAGGACGCGCGGCCGCTCTTGAACGACAATCGCGCGGTCATTCCGCCGCCTTCAGCGCAAAGCCTTTTTCGATCTGATCGCTGGGGGCGACGGGGTATTCGCCCGAGAAACAGGCGTCGCAATAGGCAGGTGACTTGGAATCGCGGCCCTTGGCTTCGCCGACGGCGCGGTAAAGTCCGTCAAGCGAGATGAATTTCAGCGAATCAACGCCCAGATGTTCGCGCATTTCGTCTTCGCTCATCGTCGCGGCGAGGAGTTTTTCGCGCTGCGGCGTGTCGACACCGTAAAAGCAGGGCCAGGCGGTGGGCGGCGAGGCGATGCGGAAATGCACCTCGGCGGCCCCGGCATCGAGGATCATCTCCTTGATCTTCCGGCTGGTCGTGCCGCGCACGACGCTGTCGTCCACCAAAATCACACGCTTGCCGCGAATGAGCGCACGGTTCACGTTCAGCTTGAGGCGTACACCCATGTTCCGGATTTGCTCGGTCGGCTCGATGAAGGTGCGGCCCATATACTGATTGCGGATGATGCCCATCGCATAGGGAATGCCGCTTTCCTGACTATAGCCGATGGCCGCAGGCGTGCCGCTGTCGGGCACGGGACAGACCAGGTCCGCGTCCACGGGGGCTTCGCGGGCCAGCTCGACGCCGATGGCCGAACGGGTCTCATAGACCGAGCGCCCGCCAAGGGACGAATCAGGGCGCGAAAAATAGACGTGTTCGAAGATGCAAAAACGGGATTTCTTGGCCTCGAACGGGCGGTGGCTGACCACCTCGCCGTTGGCGATCACGACCATCTCGCCGGGGTCGATCTCGCGGATGAACTCGGCACCGATGATGTCCAGGGCGCAAGTTTCCGACGCCAAAGCCCAGCCGTCGCCGATTTTGCCCAGCACAAGCGGGCGCACACCGAGGGGATCGCGCACGCCGATCAGCTTGGTGCGTGTCATGGCGACAATCGAGAACGCGCCCTCGACCCGGCGCAGCGCGTCTTTCATCCGCTCGGGGATGTTGCGCTGCAACGACCGCGCCATCAGGTGAATGATGCATTCGCTGTCGGAACTGGACTGGAAGATTGAGCCGCGCTCGATCAGCTCTTTGCGCAGGGCGTCCGCGTTGGTGATATTGCCGTTGTGCGCAATCGCGGCGCCGCCCATCGCGAACTCGCCGAAGAAAGGCTGCACGTCGCGGATTTGCGTGGCCCCTTTGGAACCAGCGGTGGAATAGCGCACATGCCCGATGCCGATCTCGCCGGGCAGGGTGTTCATCACGCTTTCGCTGGTGAAGGCGTCCCGCACCAGACCAAAGCGGCGCGCCGACGCGAAGCCGGTCTCGGGGTCATGGGTGACGATCCCGCCGGCTTCCTGGCCGCGATGTTGAAGGGCATGGAGGCCAAGCGCGATGAAATTCGCAGCTGACGTCATACCGGTGACACCAAACACCCCACATTCTTCGCGGAGCTTGTCGTCATCAAAAGGGTTCGTCGAGATCGGCAGATCGGCCATGAGGGCGTGTGACGTCCGTATAGAGCAGCGTTAGGACGTTACTTAGAGCGTGGGGTCCGACTTGTCACGGCGACAATGGACCGGATGCGACAAAAATGCGAAGACCCGCACTTTTCAGTGCGGGCCTTGCAGCGGGTGGGGCTAAAACCGTGGAACACGGCGAAACTCGTTACGACTGGCGGGTACTTTTTAAGAACTGATACCGTGTACCGCCCGCTTAGGGCGGACGCCGGTCGACGACGTGCCGATCGGCGCCCTCTTACTCAAAACACTCGTTACGCGGGCCGTTGGAACATCCGCTGTCCCGCTTACAAATACAGTTATGCCCTCTGGCGTGGGCATCAGTAGGGCGCAAACCGTGATGATCAGGGCGTCTTTGTGATGAGGGGTGTCCAGACAATTGGGCAAGATTGGACACGCGAAAGACGAAAGGCTGGATTCTTGCCGCGATGTCCGGTCGAGTGTGGTCAATCCCGGTGCGATGCGAAGTACTGTCGTCATTGAGGCGACAAAGCAGGGGGGTGAGGCGCGTTAACGGATCGGGCGTATTTGCCCTATTCCGGGGTGTTTTCCGTAGGAAACAATCTGTTTCCTTTCAAAAAGTTCGAATTTCTTTGATTTGAGCAGGAAAATCAGTATTTGCGCGCGCCTTCAAAGGTGCGATTCGGTACGGATTTCGGGGCGAATTCAGCTTGCGAGGGGAATCACTCGGGCGCGATGGAACTCCGGCTCATCAGATCTTCATAACGTGCTGCGATCCAGGCGGGTGCATCCTCTGGGATTTGCTCGGCCAGAGCGTCGGACACCTGCGCGTAAATCGCGGCCGTGCGGCTTTCGTCGACGAAGGCAAACGGCTCGGATACGATGGCGCGATCATAAAGCACCATGGCGATCGCCACCAGCAAGGCTCCGCGCAGAACGCCGAACATGAAGCCCAGCCCCTGATCAATGCCGCCAATGGCGGACCGCTGCACGATTCCCGCAAAGAGCGGCGTGAAGAACGACACAAGGATCAGCGCCACGGCAAAGACCGCTGCAAAGGCGGCAATCATCGACAATTCACCCGAACTTCCCAGGAAACTGTTCAAAACCGGGACTTCACGCATCAAAGGCTCGGCCAGTGGTGCAAAGTAGTAGGCCACCACGGTCGCAATGACCCAGCCGCCGATGGCCAGAACCTCGCGCACGAAGCCGCGCGAGTACGCCAAGACCGCGGAAAGAAGGATAAGCGCGGCGACGATACCGTCCAGAACTGTGAAGTTATCCATATCTGCCTCTGTACTTTGCCCGTTCGTCTGTCAGCCAGCGCCGAATACGTCGCCGACCAGCGCCGCGAGATCCGGCATCTTTTGAGCCGTAACGCCCGCAATAGCGCCTGTCTTGCTGCGGTCGGGGATCAAAGCGCGGGAAAATCCGAGCTTTTGGGCCTCTTTCAGACGGGTTTCCGTCTGACCGACCGGTCGCAAGCCTCCTGATAGGCTGATTTCGCCGAAAACGACAGTGCCTTCGGGCAAAGCCACGTCTTCGCGCGCCGAAAGTAGCGCCGCAGCCACAGCAAGGTCAGCTGCCGGTTCGCTGATCCGAAGGCCGCCTGCGACGTTCAGATAGACGTCGAGACCCTGAAACGGGATTCCGCATCGTGACTCCAGCACGGCCAAAATCATCGCAAGACGCCCCCCATCCCAACCCACGACCGAACGGCGCGCCTGTCCGGCAGGGGCGGGCGACACCAGCGCCTGAATTTCGCACAAGACAGGTCGCGTGCCTTCAATGCCCGCGAAAACGACCGATCCGGCGGCCGGTTTTTCGCGATCCGACAGGAACAAGGCGGAAGGGTTTGCGACTTCGGCGAGGCCTGCGCCGGTCATCTCGAACACGCCGATTTCGTCGGCAGGACCAAAGCGGTTCTTCACGGCGCGCAGGATGCGGAACTGATGCCCGCGCTCGCCTTCGAAATATAGCACGGTGTCTACCATATGCTCGACAACGCGAGGGCCGGCAATCTGGCCTTCCTTGGTGACGTGTCCGACCAGAACAACGCTGATGCCGTTCCGTTTGGCGAAGGTCGTGAGCTCGTGCGCCGCCGCGCGCACCTGACTGACCGACCCCGGCGCGCTGTCCACGGTGTCCAGCCACATGGTCTGGATCGAGTCGATGATCGCCAGATCTGGCTTTTCGGCCTCCAGCGTCGTGAGAATATCGCGAAGGTTCGTCTCGGCGGCGAGTTTCACGTCCGCGTCGCCGAGGCCAAGGCGTCTGGCCCGCAATCTGACCTGCGCTGCCGCTTCCTCGCCCGAAACATAGACGACCTTCATGCCCTGGTTCGCGAACGCCGCCGCCGCCTGTAGCAGAACCGTAGATTTCCCAATGCCCGGATCACCGCCGACCAGAATGGCCGAGGCCGCGACCAAACCGCCGCCGAGGACGCGGTCCAGTTCGCCCATCTTAGACATGGTGCGAGGCGGCGGGGCCTCGGGCGTGTCCAGCGCCGTCAAGACGACCTTTCGGCCGCGCGCAACGCCAAGGCCTTTGGCCTTGGGGCCGGTGGTCAGAGGCTTGTCCTCGGAAATGGTGTTCCAAGCCCCGCAATCATCGCAGCGCCCGGACCATTTGGAATGGACCGCACCGCAGTTCGAACAGGTAAAGGAAGCTGCTTTTGCCATGTCTCACCCATGCCCGAACGCGCGGGCGGGTTCAACTGGCCTTCGCGGCCTTCCTTTGGCGTTCAAAGAGGAATGTGATGGCGATCTGGCCCAGCACCAGCGCGCTGAACAGATAAAGTCCCCAGCCGGTTTCGACCCGTCCCAGACCGACGCCTTTTACGACGACGATATAGAGCGCGATCAGGAACACGTCTGCCATCGCCAGTTTTCCCATGATGTGCAGCGCTGGCAAAAGGCGCGGGCTGGCAAGCCGGAACTGGATTAGCGCCGTGCCGACGGATTTCATCACTGGCGCGAATATCGCGAAGAAGCTGACAAGCAAGGCCAGAACGACATCGCTTTTCCACAGCGATTGCAGGCCCGAGATGATCGAGATTTCCGAAAGTCCGAACAGCGGCAACAGCCCCGCATATAGAAGCGGCGCGAACCAGGCGACCGGGAACAAGACGAGCAGGGCCAGATTGGCGATCTTCAAAATCATGTCACTTGCTACGCTGGCCGGGAGCGGCTGCCAAGCGCTTCGCGCCTACTTTGCGACGCGTGCAGTTTTGCGGTGACGCCCGGTTGCCGAAGCCAGTCGCACGACGCTGGCTTTCGCTGCGGGCGTGGTGGGGGCCAAATCGAAGTTCGGAAGCAAGGCGTCCAGTTCGGCGCGAAGCTGTTCCAGGCGCGAGGCGGCGACGCTTTCTTCCATTTCGACAACCTCGATCAGGCGGCGCAATTCGCGGGTGACATGCAGCGCGTCCTCGATGCGGGCGTCGGTCATAGCGGCCTCGTCCCGGCGCTGGGCGAGGAAACTTTTCGCCCGCGTGACCTTGGCGTCCGAATAGCGCGCGGCAAGGTCCTCGCTGATCCGGCTCATCTGCGCGGCGACGTCCAGCACATCCGGCTCCAGTTCTCCAAGTTCGGGGTGGTTGCGCAGGTAAACGATCCGCTCGCGCACAGCGTCGAATTCAGACGACATCTGAAAAAGCCCTTCGCGGTCGGCAGCATGGGCGACCATATAGGCCTGTGTCACGTCTTCCATGCGCATCCGGAACGACCGATGCGAATTTTCGAGCGCCAGCACGCGCCAGTTCGCGGGCATGAAGGACAACAGCAGCCCTGACAGCACAAATACCGCGCCAATCAGCGCCGGAGCAATGTTGACCAGACCGCCGGACTGAAGCTGAACCAGCAGGACCGGCCATTCCGCGAACCCCGAAGCAAAGAAGAAAAGCGCAATGGCTGCGACCGCGGCCATCAACGCAAAAAAGCACATTGCTGAAATCTGAAATGCTCTTGAAACGCGCCAGAATAGACGCTGAACCTCGAGGGGCATAGCCGCTCTCCAATACTCATGAACACACACTTAGTGTCATCAAACTACATCAAATTGCGCATTTCACGAAGCGGCTGGAACGAAACAACGCGTTTCGCGAAAGTCACTTTCTGTGGATAACGCGATTATCTCTGCAAGAATGGCAGGTTGGGCAGATCGCTCATGGCGTGGGGCGGTGGCAACAAAGGGCGCATCCGCCGCTTCGAGGTGTTGGGATTGCCGCGCATACTGCGAGCAACCTCAAGAACGCTTCGGTCGTCTGGCTCGGATTTTAGCCGGGCGCTGGCCAGATCGCGGGCGTTGCGCAAGGCCGAGCGGTGCGTCTTGAAGACCGGTTTCACGGCGCTTTGGGTCTGTTGTGGCTTTGGCAGGATCGGTTCTTCCAGCATCAGGGGCGCCAGTTTTTGCTTTGGCGCTTCGCGCTTTATGGCCGCAGGGACCGCGATGGCGTCGGCGTCATATCCCGACACCCGGCCCATGCCGCACAGCACGACCGTCGCCAGCCACAAGGGCGGGCAAAGGAAGGCAAAGATCAGGAAAATCCAGAAAACGGGTTGAAAGCCAAGTGCCCAAGGCACCAGTCCCGCCGCTGTGGCGGCTGCGAAAAGACCAACGCCGGCATAGATCCAAGCGTTCAGCGTCTTGGACAACATAAGCCTGCGCATGGCAAGCCATGCGACGCCTAGAGGCAATCCAAGAAAAAAGGTCTTGGCGACCAGATTGATTATCAACGCAAGAGCGTCCATGGCAGCATCTCCGATACGGCCACCCCAGCCGCACCAAAGGCCATCTTGGTTAAAAAAGCGTTTCTTGTCGCCTATTGTTTCTGAATTGGAACTGAACTGTTGCGAACTTGCAAAACGAGCGGATCAGTCGATCCATTTTACCCGATCGCTGTCGAGCAAATCCTCATAGGACTGTGGCATCACCAATCCGTCCTTCACCGCCCTTTCGCCATCGGCTTCCAGCGTCATGATATGCGCGGCGCGCCGGGCGACTGCGTCGATCTGGTCAAAAGGCACCACGACCACGCCGTCGCGGTCCGCCACGATCATGTCCCCCGTTTCCACGTGCTGCCCGCCGATGTTCACCGGCAAACCTGCCGTTCCAGGACCGTTTTCAAACGGCGTCGAAGAGATCGACCCGGTGCACCAGACCGGCATCTGAAGGGCGATCAGGCCTGTGACATCGCGCACCGGACCATCGGTGATGATCGCAGCCACGCCGGCGTTCTTCATCATCCCGCCGAGGCTGTCACCGAATGCCGCGCAGCCCTGATGCGCGTCAAACCCATGCACCAGCACGTCGCCCGGCGTCGCGATCCGCTTGACCGCATGAAGCGCCAGCAAATCCGCGGCCCCCGTCCACACCGTCAGAGCTGGTCCGCACACACTGGAGGGCAAGGCGGCATCCAGATGGCGGATATGACCCAAGAGGGCTCCGTGCCCGTCCATTGCGTCGGATACGACAGCGGTGGGCACGCCGCTGAAAGCCTTGATCTGAGCATCGCTCGGGCGGCGGTGGGTGCGCTTGATCGTCAAAAGCGGCGGGTCTTCGTACATCGGGCTCTCCTTAGCGCACAGCTTCGATCGGACCTTCCGCGCTTCCCGTGATGAATTGCGTCAGATACGGATCGCCGCTGGTGTCCATTTCCGCGACCGGTCCGGTCCAGCGGATTTTTCCGGCGTGCAGCATCGCCACCTTGTCGGCAATGGCGCGTACCGAGGTCATGTCGTGGGTGATTGTCATGGCCGTTGCCCCCATTTCGACCACGATCTCGCGGATCAGATCGTTGATGACACCGGACATGATCGGATCCAGCCCGGTGGTCGGTTCGTCGAAAAAGATGATCTCGGGTTCGGCGGCAATCGCACGGGCCAGACCGACCCGCTTTTGCATCCCCCCCGACAATTCAGCCGGGAATTGATCGGCCACATCGGGCGTCAGACCGACACGCCGCAGCTTTTCAATCGCAATCTCGCGTGCTTCCTGCTTGGGCCGCTTCAAAGATCCGCGCAACAGACGGAACGCCACGTTCTCCCAGACATGCAGACTGTCGAACAGTGCGCCGCCCTGAAACAGCATTCCGAACCGCGCCAGAAAGGCGTCACGCTCGCGCGAGCCCTGGCGAAGCCGCGTCACATCCTGTCCCTCGACGGTGATCTCGCCCTTGTCGGGTGTGACCAGTCCCAGAACGCTTTTCAGACAGACGGATTTACCCGTGCCCGAGCCGCCGATGATCACCATGCTCTCGCCCTTGGGGATCACCAGATCGACGCCCCGAAGAACCTCTTTCGACCCGAAGGCTTTATGAACACCCTTAAGCTCGATCATCCTGCGAAAAACATCTCTGTCAGTATGAAGTTGGCCGCCAGGATCAGCACGCTGGCCGCAACCACCGCACCCTTGGTCGCCGAGCCGACGCCCGCCGCCCCCCGTTCGGACCGCATCCCGAAATAGCACCCCATCAGCGCCGCGATAAAGCCGAACACCGCGCCCTTGGAAAGGGACGAGACGATGTCGATCCATTCGAGAAAGTCGATGGTGTTGGTCAGATAGGTCGAAGCATTGAAGCCAAGTCGCTGCACTCCGACCACAAAGCCGCCCATGATCCCGATGATGTCACCGACGGCCACCAGAACTGGCATGACGACCGTTGCTGCCAGAACGCGAGGCAGGGTGAGATACTTCATCGGATGGGTCGAAAGCGTCACCAGCGCGTCGATCTGCTCGGTCACTTTCATCGTGGCGATCTCGGCTGCCACCGACGAGGTGACCCGCGCGGCGATCATCAAGCCGACCAGCACTGGCCCCAGTTCGCGCACCATGCCGATGGCGACGATCTGCGGCACCACCGCTTCCGCCGAAAAGCGCGCGCCCCCGGCATAAATCTGCAAGGCCAGCGCGCCGCCGGTGAAAATCGTCGTCAACCCGACCACGGGCAGGGAATTCCAGCCGATCTGCAGGATTTGCACGCCGAATTCGCGCGGATACCATGGCGGGCGCGCCAGGTGGCTGACAGTGTCGAAAGCAAAGATCGACACACGTCCGACCGCCGCCAGAGCGCCCAGAACGAAAGCCCCTATCGCGGCCAGAAACGTCAATGCTCACCTCGGTAATGGCGTCCATAACGATGCCCGAGCGAGGTCAGGATCTCATACCCGATGGTCCCTGCCGCCTCGGCCAGATCATCGACGCCCTGATGCGGCCCCAAGATTTCCACCGCTTCGGGCAACTCGTCCAAGTGTGTCACATCGACTGTGATCAAATCCATCGATACGCGTCCCACGACCGGGCATGGCACATCGCCGGCGAAAACTTTTGCCCCTTTTCCCATCGCGCGGATCAGCCCGTCGGCATATCCGGCCGCGATCGTCGCGATCTGCCGCTCGATATCGGCTTGCCAGGCGTTTCCGTAACCGACCGTTTCGAACGGACGCACGGTGCGCGTCTGCACCACCGGAACCGACAGACGCACGACCGCAGCGGCGTCAGCAAACGGCATCCCGCCGTAAAGCCCGATGCCGGGCCGCACGAGGTCGAAATGATACGCCTCGCCCATTAATATGCCGCCGGTGGCCGCCAGCGAGCGACGCGCAACGCCGTCCGTCATGTCATGGAACGTGCGCAATTGCTGATGGTTCATCGGATGATCAGCCTCATCGGCGCAGGCCAGATGCGAGATCACCAGGCGCGGTCCCGCCGCCATCAGATCGCCGCGCAGCGCGGCCCAGTCATCGGCTTCCAGGCCCAGACGGTTCATGCCTGTGTCCAGTTGCACCCCGAACGACGCGCCGGGCGTGTCGGCAAAATGACGCGCGACCTGCTCGGGACTGCTCAGCATCGGGATCAACCCGGCAGACTGAATAACCGCGCCATCGCCCGACATATGTCCCGAAAAGACGTAGATATCGGCGTCTCCGCCCACGGCCTTGCGCACCGCCAGACCTTCATCGGCTATCGCCACGAAGAAGCTCTGCGCGCCTTCTCGCTGAAGTCGCCGCGCCACGCGCGTGACGTCCAGCCCATAACCGTTGGCCTTCACCACCGCGGCGGTCTCGACATGCCCCGAAGACATGGCGTTCAGCGCCCGCCAATTGGCGGCGACGGCATCCAGATCAATGAAAAGCTCGGCGGCACTCATGGGTAACGGTGTCCGACAAGGCGCGAGGGGCGTCAAGCCAAAAGCCCGCTCAGATCCCGGCCGCAAACTGTTCCATTAACCAGAAATGGCCGAAGGTGAACGCTCTGACGACCGCCACATGAAACGCCAGCCACCGTTTGGGCAATACCCTGAAGCGCCTTGCAAACTGGATCGAAGCAAAACGCCAGACCACCGAAAAAGCAACGAAACTCAGCGCCCAATATCCCGACCGAAACATAGTAAACGGATCATCGAGGCATCCAGAACCGTCAGCACAATGATCGCCACGACGCAATCGGGTAAACAAGCGATGTCATCAGCAAGACCGTCCGCGCCCTTCAACACGACATCCGTCACGGTATTTCCCGCGACCGCCGGATTTTTTCGCCGATCAGACAGTCATAATCCGGGTCCAGATGATATCCCGCCAAAGCGGCCTCCAACGGCCCGGCCAACTCCAACACCAGCTTTCTGCGCACCGCCATCGGAAAGTCCTCCCAGGCCAGCACCGGAATGACAAACGCACCGGGCCCGCCAATGACACAGTTCTGATAGTAGACATCCAGATCCGCGATGCCCCACAGGCTGGTCTCGTCCCAGGTCATCAAAGGCAACCCGTTTATCACCACCCCTGCATCGACGGCGGCATCCCGCGCCCGGCGCACGGGGCGCCCGTCATTGTTTGGCCCGTCGCCCGAGACATCAATGACCTGTCGTAAACCAATGAAATCGTTGGACTCCATATCTGCCGCCGCAAATCGGATCGCTCCCGAAATCGACGTCCTCTGCAAGCCGATCGGATTGCTCCAAAGCAAGGCATCCGCCACTATCTCGGCCTTGTCCAACCCATCAATCACCGTCCAGGGCACGATGACGGCATTGGTGCCATCGCCGGCCCACTCGACATAGGTGATCGCGATCTTGCCGATAAATCCGTTCCGAATTACGCCCAGAACCTCGTCCGAAACCAATGCCTCTGCATAGCCGCGACGCTGAATCTCCAACTCCGACGGCGACATCGAACGTGAGACATCCACCATCAGTGCCAACTCGACATCCACCTCGACCGGCGCGGCCAAAAGCGCAGTCGATCCCAAAACCCCGGATAGCGCGATCGCAAACAAAAATCTCATGACCCAAAGACGCCAAACACCAGGCGCAAAGTCCAATCAATTCTTCACTGACCCGAGTGCTTCACCCTTTCTTAAATACCAGATGCACCACATCGGCGGACAGCACACCTCTCATGCCTTCGCGCTCGCCTCCCCAAGGACACCCACCGAAAAATCGCGTCAGAACCCGACATCGCCCCCACCGCCGCCGCCCTGTTGCCAGGGCTTCACGAGGTTGCCAAAGCGCGTGAAACGGCCCTCGAACGACAATTCGACCGTTCCGATCGGCCCGTGACGCTGCTTGCCGATCACAACCTCGGCGCGTCCGTGCAGGCGCTCCATCTCTTCCTGCCACTTCGCCATGGCTTCAAGTTCATGATCGCCAGGCTTTTCGCGTTCCTTGTAGTATTCCTCGCGGAACACAAACATCACCACGTCCGCGTCCTGCTCGATCGATCCCGATTCGCGCAAATCCGAAAGCTGAGGCCGCTTGTCCTCGCGGTTTTCCACCTGACGCGAAAGCTGTGATAGCGCGATGACCGGAATATCCAGTTCCTTGGCGATCGCCTTCAAACCTTGCGTGATTTCAGAAACTTCGTTCACACGGCTGTCTTTGGCGGTCGCGGGCCGCACCAGTTGCAGATAATCCACGATCAGCACGTCCAGCCCGTGTTCACGCTTCAGGCGGCGCGCGCGCGCCGCCAACTGGCTGATCGGCAAGGCGGGCGTGTCGTCGATATAGAGCGGACAGGCCTCTAGGGCCTTGGCAGCTTCGACAAACCGGCGGAACTCTGCCTCGGTCATGTCGCCGCGCCGGATTTGCTCGGAGGGCACTTCCGAGGCTTCCGACAGGATGCGCGCCGCCAGTTGTTCGGCCGACATCTCAAGGGAATAGAAGCCGACAACACCGCCATCGACCGCGCCTTCGGTGCCGTCAGGCTTCATCCCGCGCTTATAGGCCTTGGCCACGTTGAACGCGATATTGGTCGCCAGCGAGGTTTTTCCCATCGACGGACGACCTGCCAAAATCAACAAGTCCGACTTGTGCAAGCCGCCCAGCTTCTTGTCCATGTCCGTCAGACCGGTCGATACTCCTGACATCCCGCCTTCGCGCTGATAAGCGGCATTCGCCATATTAACAGCGTCGGTTACTGCACTGAGAAAGCTCTGAAACCCTTGATTGACCTGTCCGGCTTCGGCCAGTTTATACAAGGCCTGTTCGGCGTCCACGATCTGCTCGCGCGGTTCAGACTGCACTTCGACGCGCGCGGCCTTCTCGGCGATGTCTCGGCCCAAATCCATCAGTTTGCGACGGATCGCGAGGTCATATATCATTTGCGCGTAGTCACGCGCGGCAAATGATGAAATCGCCGCCCCGGCAAGCCGCACCAGATAGTTCGGCCCGCCCAGTTCCTTCAGACCCGGATCGTCCTCCAGAAAGGCTTTCAGCGTTACTGGCGAGGCAAGCGCATTCTTTGCGATTCGCGCCGAGGCGATCTCATAGATTCGGGCATGAACCGGATCGTAAAAATGGGTTTCATTGATCACGCCGGCGACGCGGTCAAACACGTCGTTGTTGGTCAAGATAGCGCCCAGAAGCTGCTGTTCGGCCTCGATATTATGCGGGACGATTTCGGTCTCGCCTTTGTCCACTTCGCCTGTCCGGATCGTTGAGATCTCGTTCATCCTGCCCTCACACCAAAGGTCCCCACAACGTCCAGATGGCATACGCGCAAACGCAAGCCCGCGTCTATCTGGATATCCTGTGGACAGCCTGTGGACGCTTTCGGGGACGCTTCATATTGCGCCCCGGAAGGGCCTCACGTCAACATCGTGTGGAATTAGCGCGAAATTAATTTCCCGCGCGCGCGTCCTGCCAGCGTCGCGGAGCGCGCAGAAAAGCCTCGACTTCCGAGAGGGTTTCGTCGTCGAAAGCACCACTTTCGCGCGCCTCGGTCAGGACGTCCCACCAGGTGCAAAGGTGGTGCAGGGTAACCCCGTGATCGGCAAGTGTCTGGATCGTCTCGGGAAAAATCCCGTAATAGAAAATCACCGCTGTATGACCGCAAGTCGCGCCTGTCTCGCGGATCGCATCGACGAAGGACAGTTTCGAGCCGCCGTCCGTGGTCAAATCCTCGACCAGCAACACCCTCTCGCCTTCGGTCATTACGCCTTCGATTCGCGCGTTGCGGCCATATCCTTTGGGTTTCTTGCGCACATAGGTCATTGGCAGGGCCATGCGTTCGGCCACGAGGGCGGCAAACGGAATGCCCGCAGTTTCACCGCCCGCGATATTGTCGAACGCCTCGAATCCGGCGTTTCGCATCACGGTGACAGTCAGAAAATCCATCAGGGTCGCGCGAATGCGTGGATAGGAAATCAGCTTGCGACAATCGATATAGGTTGGTGAGGGCAGGCCCGACGCCAGCGTGAACGGCTCTTTGGCATTGAAATGCACCGCGCCAATTTCCAAAAGCATGCGCGCCGAAAGCCGGGCAATTTCGTCCTGTGTGGGATAGCTGGTCGGGATCATTCGTCTGCTCCGTTGTCGCGCACATGCCAGTGAAGCGGGCGTCCGGCGTCAAACACCGTCACCGGACCCGCGCCGGTTTCAATCTGTCTGGGCCAGTCAAGGGCCGCGCCCTTTTCCAGCGTGATCGTCTCGACGTTCACCGGCAGCCCATAAAAAAGCGGCCCGTTAACCGAGGTAAACGCCGCCAGTTTGTCCAAGGCGCCGGCCTCCTCGAAGACCTCTGCAAGACAGGACAAGGCCACAGGTGCTGTGAAACATCCCGCGCATCCACAGGCGTTTTCCTTGGTATGGGTCGCATGAGGTGCCGAGTCGGTGCCAAGGAAAAACCTTTGATCCCCGCCGGTTGCGGCTTTCACCAGGGCTTCGCGGTGACGGCGGCGCTTCAGAATCGGCAGGCAGTAGTAATGCGGCCTGATCCCGCCGACCAGCATATCGTTCCGCTCCAGCATCAGGTGTTGCACTGTGATGGTCGCACCCAGATCGTCGCCGCCTTCACTGGCATAGGCGGCAGCTTCAGCCGTGGTGATATGTTCCATCACGACGCGCAAGCCGGGCGTGGCGCGCCGGATCGGATCGAGAACTTCCTCGATAAACACCGCCTCGCGATCGAAGATGTCGATTTCTCCGCGTGTCACTTCGCCATGCACGCAAAGCGGCAGGCCGATCTCGGCCATTCGCTCCAACACGCTGCGAACATTATCGAAATTCGATACGCCGCTGGCGGAATTTGTTGTCGCGCCCGCCGGATAAAGTTTGACCGCCTTGACCAGACCGCTTGCAAAGGCATGGGCCACATCGTCAGGATCGGTCGCTTCGGTCAGGTAAAGCGTCATCAGCGGATCGAACGTGGCGCCCTCGGGCAGGGCAGCCATGATCCGGTCGCGATAGGCTGCGGCCTGCGCGCCGGTCACGACGGGCGGCACAAGGTTCGGCATCACGATGGCGCGGGCGAAATGGCGCGCGGACCAAGGAAGAACGCCTTCCATCATGGCTCCGTCGCGCAGATGGAGATGCCAATCGTCGGGGCGGGGGAGTGTCAGTGTCGAGGTCATGAATGTGGCTTAGCCGAAGCCGTTTCCAAGCGCCAGCCTCTAGCCGTGCGCCTAAATATTAAGCAGCAAGCCAGAAATCCGCGCGCTGCCGGCGAAGAATGGCCCGGATGGATTGCGACCAGGTTTCGGCGCGTTAACACTAATTTGGAAACAAGCCAAAAAAGACCCGATGCTCGACACTGTTCACCCAATTCATCAACGCAGCAGGGGCGCGGCCCGGGTCGTGCTTGGGCGCGCGGGGGCGGTGGTGGACTTGTTCCAGCAGGGCTCGGCCAAGGCCATTCTTCCACGCGTTCACACAAGCATTCCGGAGGTCGTATTCCTGAACACTTCCGGCGGTCTTACCGGCGGCGACAGGTTGTCATTCGCTCTTGAAATCGCGGCGGAAACTACCGTCATGGCCGCCACGCAGACCGCCGAGCGCGCCTATGCAAGCAGCGCCGGGACGGCGGACGTCGACGTCCAAATCCATGTCGGCGAAGACGCTTTTTGCCTCTGGATGCCGCAGGAAACCATTCTTTTCGAACATGCCTCCCTGAACCGGAAAACCACCGTCACACTGGCGAAAAGTGCCCGTTACCTCGGTGTTGAAACGCTTGTCCTTGGTCGCGCGGCGATGCAGGAGACACCGCGAAATCTGGTTTTGAATGACCTGCGCCACGTCATGGCGGGCGATGGCACGCCCCTTCACGCCGAACAGATCGCGTTGACGCCGCAGACGCTTTTGCAGCGCGAAAACAGGGCTGGATTGGCTGGGCATTCGGTCTTTGCAAGTTTGGTCTACATCGCGCCCGATGCCTCGGATCGACTGATCCAGGTGCGTCGGATCATCGGCAACAAAGGCGCCGCAAGTGCTTGGGGCAACCGCCTGATTGTCCGCGTCGAGGGCGATGATAGCTGGAACGTCCGGTGCATTTTAATACCTGTTATCAAGGCGTTGGGCATATGTGACGTGCCGCGCGTCTGGCAAACCTGAACGGAAAGAAAACATGAATTTGACCCCCCGTGAAAAGGATAAGCTTTTGATCTCGCTGGCGGCGATGGTTGCGCGCGGCCGGCTGTCGCGCGGGGTGAAACTGAACCACCCCGAAGCGATCGCGCTGATTACGGATTTTGTCGTGGAGGGCGCGCGCGATGGGCGCTCGGTGGCCGATTTGATGCAGGCGGGCGCCCATGTGATCACCAAGGAGCAATGCATGGAAGGCATCCCCGAGATGATCCACGATGTGCAGGTCGAGGCGACATTTCCCGACGGCACAAAACTTGTCACCGTGCATCACCCGATCCGATGAAACCTGCTAGACTGTCGCAACACATGTTTGAGGAGGAAACACCATGTTTGGGACTTTGATCCTGGGTATCGCGGCTGGCGCACTGGCGCCCTACGCGGAGCCGAAAGTGAAATCCGCGCTTGAAAACATTTTGCTTGATGACGTGCCGGCGAGCCCGATCGAGATGCGGCTTTTTGCCTTTGCTGTCTGCCTCGTCGCCGCCGCCATTTTGTCGATGATTTTCTCCGAACCGCACGCGGCACCTCTCGCAATCGGCGCGGCCATAGGCATCTTTGGCCCGCGAATAGTGGACAAATGGAACGCTTCGAAAAACCCTGATTATGATAGTTAAGGAAGATGAATGATTCCCGGTGAATTTTTCCCCGCTGACGCTGAAATCACCCTCAATGAGGGGGCTGAAAGCCTTCGATTGATGGTCGCCAATACCGGTGATCGCCCTGTGCAGGTCGGCAGTCACTATCACTTTGCCGAAACCAACGCCGGGCTTGAATTCGACCGAGATGCTGCGCGCGGCATGAGGCTTGATATTGCCGCAGGCACGGCAGTCCGCTTCGAGCCGGGCCAACGGCGCGAGGTGCAGCTTGTGCGCTTTGGTGGCGCGCGAAAGGTCTTCGGGTTCAATCAAAAGGTCATGGGAGAACTGTGATGAAATCCTGCCCGCCATCGCGGCCATTAACCTTCATTAATGGGTCCGATCAAATCCTGTCCCGACGCGAAGGATACATCTGAAAATGCCCGTTCAAATCTCGCGCGCCGCCTATGGCGACATGTATGGCCCGACCACCGGCGATCGTCTGCGTCTTGCCGATACCGATCTCATCATCGAGGTTGAGCGTGACCTCACGACCTATGGCGAAGAGGTCAAATTCGGCGGCGGCAAGGTGATCCGTGACGGTATGGGGCAGGCGCAAACCACGCGCGCCGAAGGGGCCGTCGATACCGTGATCACCAACGCGCTGATCGTCGACCATACCGGCATCTACAAAGCCGACGTCGGACTGCGTGACGGCAGAATCCACAAGATAGGCAAGGCCGGAAACCCCGACACTCAAAACGGCGTCAACATCATCATTGGACCCGGAACCGAAGCCATCGCTGGCGAGGGGCGCATTCTGACCGCAGGCGGATTCGACGCGCATATCCATTGGATTTGTCCGCAACAAATCGAAGATGCGCTGCACTCGGGGATGACAACGATGCTGGGCGGCGGCACGGGCCCGGCGCATGGAACGCTTGCCACCACCTGCACACCGGGGCCGTGGCATATCGGTCGGATGCTACAGGCGATGGACGATGTGCCGATGAATATAGCGCTGTCCGGCAAGGGCAACGCATCCTTGCCGGCGGCCCTTCATGAAATGGTTAACGCAGGCGCTGCTGCTCTTAAACTCCATGAAGATTGGGGCACGACGCCCGGTGCAATCGACTGCTGTCTGAACGTCGCGGATCAGATGGACGTCCAGGTCATGATCCACACCGATACCCTGAACGAAAGCGGTTTTGTCGAGAACACGATTGCCGCAATCGACGGTCGGGCGATCCACGCATTTCACACCGAGGGCGCTGGCGGAGGACATGCGCCGGACATCATCAAAGTCTGTGGATTGCCAAATGTCATCCCCAGTTCCACCAACCCGACGCGCCCCTACACGGTGAACACGCTTGAAGAGCACCTCGACATGCTTATGGTGTGTCACCACCTCGACAAGGCCATCCCCGAGGACGTCGCCTTTGCCGAAAGCCGCATCCGTCGCGAGACAATTGCTGCGGAAGATATCCTACACGACATGGGCGCATTTTCGATCATTGCGTCCGACAGTCAGGCTATGGGCCGCGTCGGCGAAGTTGCGATCCGTACCTGGCAAACCGCTGATAAGATGAAGAAACAACGCGGACGTCTGGCCGAGGAAACCGGAGAAAACGATAACCTTCGGGTCCGTCGCTACATCGCGAAATATACGATCAACCCGGCAATTGCGCACGGAATTGGCGCACATATCGGGTCTGTCGAGGAAGGCAAACGTGCCGATCTGGTGCTGTGGGATCCAGCGTTTTTTGGCGTGAAACCCGAGATGGTTCTGCTTGGCGGTTCAATCGTCGTCGCGCAAATGGGCGATCCGAATGCCTCGATCCCGACGCCGCAGCCAGTCTATTCGCGCCCAATGTTCGCCAGCATGGGACGCGCGGTGCAACGCAGCGCCGTGGCGTTCCTCAGCAAGGCCGCGACCGACGCCGGAGTGGCCGAAAGCCTTGGTATGTTCCGCGATACGCTGGCGGTCCAAAACTGCCGCAACATCGGCAAAAAGGACATGGTTCTGAACGATACCATGCCGTTCATAGAGGTTAACCCCGAAACCTATGAAGTGCGCGCCGACGGTCAGCTTTTGGTCTGCGAACCGGCCGAAGTCTTGCCGATGGCCCAGCGATATTTCATGTTCTGATGCCAGCGCTCTCTCAGACGTCACCTCGGATCTCGGCCAGCCGTGCAGGAAACGCATGGCGGGGTTGTGATCTTGGCAGTTGTTCCGCGATCAGATCGCTACCACATAGCCGGGATCAATATGATCAAAACTCAAACCCCCCAGAGGTGTCCAATGGTATCCCGTGCTTTTTTCGTAAGCGTCATGTCCGCTCTCGCGCCGACCAGCCGTTTCAAAGATCTGTTCGCCATGAGCGACAATCAACTGGCCGCGCGTGGCTACGACCGCAATGGTCTTGCCCGCAGCCACATCACCGGCATCGCCGGCTTCTGAATCTCTGCGACGCCCGGCGCGTCGCTCTGTCGTATATCGGCCCGTTCGGAGACCCTCCGACACGGGCCTTTTGCGTTTTTGAAAGGTGTTCTGCATGACGTCGCTGCCGCTTTGCCAATCCATCCGACCCGGCGCCGGTTCCGGCGCAACAGATCGCTGTCATCTAACCTATGAAGACCGTTTCCTGCGGCGCAAGGTGCTTACCAGCGACAGCGGAATGCAGTTTCTCGTCGATCTGGAAGGGGCTACGCATCTGAACGATCAGGACGCCTTCGTTCTGGAAGATGACCGCCTGATTGCAATCACAGCTGCGCCCGAAGACCTGGTTCAGGTCACCGGCCACGATCTTTTGCGCTTTGCCTGGCATATCGGAAACCGACACACGCCATGCCAGGTCGAGACCGCGCGTCTGCTCATTTCGCGCGACCACGTGATTGAAGCCATGCTAAGGCAGTTGGGCGCTGAGTTAACTTTGGTTAACGAACCTTTCCTGCCCGAAGGCGGTGCATACGGGCATGGCCGCACCTTCGGGCATGATCATGGGCCCGCTCACGGCCATGCAAAGTCCCATGGCCACGATCACCATCACGGCCATGCTCATAGCCATGAGTGATGCCGATCTGTTAACCTTGACGCATTGGCTGTCTCCGGTTTTTCCGGTGGGCGGATACGCCTATAGTCAAGCACTTGAGACCGCGATTGCCGACGGTGACGTGAAGGACAGTGCCAGCCTTGCGGATTGGCTGCGGTTTACCCTGACGGATGGAAGCGGGCAGGCGGATGCGATCTTGCTGACGTCTGCGATGGCACCGGACGCCGACCTTGCGGGCTTGAATTTCTGGGCTGCCGCGCTGGCCCCAAGCGCCGAACGCTGGCAGGAAACTTCGGAGCAGGGGGCTGCCTTCACCCGCGCCGTTAACGATCTCCGCGGCGAAAGCGCAACCGCTGCCGCGCTGCCTATCGCGGTCGGTCGGGCGGCGCGCGGTCTCGACCTTGCGACCCACCGAGTGGCCGCGCTTTACCTTCAGTCGATGATTGCGACGCTGGTCACCGGAGCCGTGCGTCACATTCCGCTGGGGCAGGCGGCTGGGCAAAAGATAATTGCCGCGCTGCAACCGACGATCCTTGCCGTGGCCGAAGATGCGCCGGGAAAATCCCCCATCGACATCCGCAGCGCCACCTTCGGCGCGGACCGCGCGTCGATGATCCACGAAACGCAGGAAACACGGATATTTCGCACATGAGCCACCTTCACGGACCCCTCCGCATCGGCATCGGAGGCCCCGTCGGGGCCGGAAAAACTTCGCTGACCGAGGCGCTTTGCCGCCACATGGCGGGGCGATATTCGATGGCGGTGATCACCAACGATATCTACACGCGCGAAGACGCCGAAGCTCTGACGCGCGCGCAGGTCTTGCCGGCCGAGCGCATTCGCGGCGTCGAAACCGGGGGCTGTCCACATACGGCGATTCGCGAAGATGCCTCGATCAATCTGGCTGCCGTGGCGGATTTGCGGGCGTGTTTTCCGGACCTCGACATGATCCTGATCGAAAGCGGTGGCGACAATCTCGCGGCGACCTTTTCACCCGAACTGGCGGATTTGACGATCTACGTGATCGACACGGCGGCGGGTCAGGACATTCCACGCAAGAAGGGGCCGGGTCTGACGCGTTCGGATCTTCTGGTGGTAAACAAACTGGATCTGGCACCCTACGTTGGCGTCGACCCCGAGCTCTTGGCCTCGGATGCCGCGGCGGCACGGGCTGGGCGACCGCATGTGATGGCTGCGATCCGCGAGGGCAAGGGTGTGGCTGACATCGTCGCGTTTCTGGAAAAAGCGGGTGGCTTTCAACCGACGTTGGAACCTGCCTCGGCGGATTGACCGGGCAGCGCGCGGCCCTGTTCCTTCAGTCGGGCTTCGGCAGCTTCAAGGTGATGGCGAAAACGCGGAATAGGGCGATCCGCCAATACCGCGCGGCACAAAAGCGCCGTCAGAAAGGGACGGTCCTCGGCGATCACGCGTGCAAGCAAGGCGCGCAGATATGGCATATGACGCCGCCGCGCGCGCATATTTCGCGCCACCTGGACTGGAGAAAGATAGCCGTTGACGGCTACTTCGCAGAGCCGGGAAATCAGCCCCATCGTGCGCAGATCACTGTCGATCGCGCCCGAGCGACCTCGACGGTAGCGGTGTTTGAAGATGTTCGGGCCGCGAAAAAGCGCGGCATGCATGGCGTCTTCAACCTCGTCGGGATCATAGATGATATAGGCGGCCTCGGCGGCTTCAAGCATGTCGGGCGCAAAGCCGTAGCGCGATGTGAAATCCATCCGGCGGGTGCCTTCAAAGCGCGAGTCCCATTCGGTCAGTTCGCGCGCCAGAGTGGCTTGCGGAGAGACCGCTATCACTGTCGCCCCCGGTGCGACGACCGAGAATGCCGCAGCCGCATAGCCACACATTCCTGCCCCGTAGAAGATGACCTTGTCGAAATCCTCGAAGAAGCCTTCGTCGACCAGTCGGTCGAAATAGCCGTACACAAAGGGACTGCGATACCAGGTTTCTTTCATCGCCAGCAGCGTCAGATGCGACCAGCCGCGGCTTTCGCAGACGTCAAAGCCAAGCGGCAGGCCGGTTTCACTGACCGAGCGCGCTCCTGCAAGTGTTTCAAAAGAAACGAAAAGAACCTCTTGCGACCGGTCAACAAAGACCGCCGCATGGTGATCACCCAATGGTGAGAAATATCCTTCTTCCTCGCCAATATCCTCAAGCTGAACAAGCCATTGGGTATCGGTGAGATCGTCGGATAAAGCAGCCCCCGCTACCATATCACACGCCCCCGAACACACTACGCCTTGACGTTATCGGAGGTCGGGGGGCCGTGGCAAGGCGTGGCTTGGGGACAAAGGCGTGCGATTGTTTCGCTTTTGAAGACGCGGTGAAGGGGATTCCGCCCCCCCCCGCTTTCGCTTTCCCCCGAGATTTTTCGGACCCAAAGAGGGTTAAAAGAAAGCTTGCAGATTGGTTTGCGCGCGACCGAGGATCAGGGCGTGAATGTCGTGGGTGCCTTCGTAGGTGTTCACGGTTTCAAGGTTCATCATGTGGCGAATGACTTGAAACTCCTCGCTAATCCCGTTGCCGCCGTGCATATCGCGGGCCATGCGCGCGATATCGAGCGCCTTGCCGCAGTTGTTGCGTTTGATCAGGCTGATCATTTCGGGGGCGGCGTTTGCGGCGTCCATCAGGCGACCGACCTGCAAGGCGGCCTGAAGGCCCAGCGTGATTTCGGTCTGCATGTCGGCCAGCTTTTTTTGAAACAATTGCGTCTGCGCGAGGGGCTTGCCGAATTGCTTGCGATCCAGCCCGTATAGACGCGCGGCGTGCCAGCAGGCTTCGGCGGCACCCATCACACCCCAGGCGATACCATAGCGGGCGCGATTCAGGCAGCCAAAGGGGCCTTTCAGACCCGCGACGCCAGGAAGCAGGGCGTCCTCGCCGACTTCGACGTTTTCCATCACGATCTCGCCGGTGACTGATGCGCGTAGAGATTGTTTTCCCGATATTTTCGGAGCGGAGAGGCCTTTCATGCCTTTTTCGAGAACGAAGCCCTTGATCTTGCCGTCATGGGCGTCGGACTTGGCCCAGACCACGAAGACGTCGGCGATCGGGCTGTTCGAGATCCACATTTTGGCGCCGTTCAGAAGGTAACCGCCGTCCGTCTTGCGCGCGGTCGTCGTCATGCCCGCCGGGTCAGAACCGGCGTCCGGTTCGGTCAGGCCGAAACATCCGATGAGCGTGCCTGCGGCCAGTCCCGGCAGGTATTTCTGCCGCTGTTCTTCGGTGCCGTAGGCATAGATCGGATACATCACCAGCGAGGACTGCACCGACATCATCGAGCGATAACCGGAATCCACACGTTCAATCTCGCGCGCGACAAGCCCGTAGGCGACATAGCCGGCACCCAACCCGCCATAGCCTTCGGGGATCGTGACGCCGAGCAGGCCCGCAGTTCCCATTTCGGCGAAAATGCCGGGATCGACGGTCTCGTTTGCGTAGGCAGCGCGCACTTTCGGGGCCAGAACATCACCTGCAAAATCGCGTGCGCCCTGTGCCAGCATGCGTTCTTCTTCACTCAACTGGTCCGACAGGCGCAACGCGTCTTCCCAGTCGAAACGACCAAGATCGGGAGCGTCTTTGGATGTCGGCGTCGCTTGCAGGTTCATCGGGGGCCTCTGTGTCGAAGGGTGAAGAATCGGTGCAAGTGTCGCGCAATCACCAGCGAAACGAAAGGGCGCGCCTGCACCAACAGGGCGCAAGCCGGCGTAGCCCCAAACATGAAAAAACCCGACCAAAGTGGCCGGGTTTTGAAAAAAATTGAGATCGGGCGCTTACTTCGCAGGGCCGATCATCATGACCATCTGGCGGCCTTCCATCTTGGGCATGTTCTCGACCTTGCCGACACCTTCGACATCGTCGGCCACACGCTCCAGCAACTCACGTCCAAGGTTCTGGTGCGCCATTTCGCGCCCGCGGAACCGCAACGTTATTTTGACCTTGTCCCCGGCTTCGAGGAACCGCATCACGTTGCGCATCTTGACGTCATAGTCGTTGGTGTCCGTATTGGGGCGGAACTTGATCTCTTTGACTTCGATGATCTTCTGTTTCTTGCGGGCCTCGCTCTCGCGCTTTTGCTGCTCGTACTTGAACTTGCCGAAGTCCATGATCTTGCAGACGGGAGGGGTCGCATTCGGAGAAATTTCAACCAGATCGAGCCCGGCATCAATCGCCATTTCCACGGCGCGTTCCGGCGTCACCACGCCGACGTTTTCTCCTTCGGCGCCGATAAGGCGAATTTCGGGCGCTCGGATATGTTCATTGATCCGGGGGCCTGTGTTACGCACCGGGGGTGCGTTGTGTGGTCTGCGAGCGATGGTGAGCGTCCTTTCCGTAATGACTGTTCTGGTCGCGTAAATTAAGGGCAGTTCGCGCTGCTTACAACCATGAAAGCGCGACCTTGGGCAATGGAGACCACTTCTGTTGCATTGGCTGTGTTTTGCCGGTTTTGCGGCAGTGCAGCATTGGGGCTGGACAATGGAGGCCGCGGGTCTCATGAGGCGCCTAGTTTGGTTACCAGGAGACCTGAGTTATGAGAAATATCGTTATTGCAGTCATCGTCCTCGCCGTTGCCGCGGCAGGTTGGTTTTTCCTGCAAAATCAAGGAAATGAACCGGCTGTGGTCGAGGCACCCGCACCCGTGGAAACCCCGGCTGCCGTAGAAGAGGTCGTCGAGGAAACAACCGAGGCCGCCGAAGCTGTCGGCGATGCTGTCGAGACCGCTGTTGAAGGTGCGTTGGATGCTGCCAACAGCGCAATCGACCAGGCTGCCACGGCCGCATCCGACGCTGTCAACGAAGCCCTTGGCGAAGGTTCGGCTGCGGCGGATGCCGTGGGTGATGTGGTTAACAATCTGACGGAACAGGCGCAGGATGCTGTGCAGGGCTTGGCCGACGAGGCAACCGGCGCCGCAACAACGGATGCCACTGAAACCGGGACCGAGGCGGCAGCCGATGCGACCGAGGCCGCGTCTGATGCAACCGAAGCGGCCGCAGATGCCGCGACAGAAACGGCGACCGATACCGCAGACGCGGTTGCGGATGCGGCACCCGAAGCGCCCGCGTTTGATGCGGATGAGTTGCGTGCGCGGGTCGCCGCCAGTGAACTCGGCGCCTTGGCGAAGGCGACGCTGAACGCGGCGATCAATGCTGCCGAAGGTAACCCCGAGATGATTCAGGACGTGATCGATCAGGTCTCGGAAGCACTCGGAAACTAAGACAAAAGGCCGCGCAGGACGGGTTCCGGCGCGGCCTTTTCAAGTGTCAAAACGATAGTTCAGTCGAGAAACGCTTTTTCAACGACATAGTGCTGTGGCCGCGAATTCGCGCCCTCGACCAGACCATAGCCTTCCAGCATGTCCTTTATTTCCAGATTGAACGCCAGATTTCCGCACACCATCGCACGGTCGGTTTCCGGCGTCAGTTCCGGCACATTCAGGTCGGCAAACACTTCGCCCGAGCGCATCAGATCGGTGATCCGGCCCATCTTCGGGCTCTCTTCGCGCGTGGTCGTGGGATAATACCTCAACTTGTCGGCAAATCCTTCACCTATAAGTTCCGCCAGCATCTCGTCTTCGCGGATCGACTGGATCAGATCCCGGCCATAGGTCAGCTCTCCCACCTCGCGGCAGGTGTGCGTGATGATGACTTCGTCATAGTCCTCATAGGTCTGCGGGTCGCGTAAAAGCGACGCAAAAGGTGCAAAGCCCGTGCCGGTTGCGAACAGCCAGAGACGTTTGCCCGGTAGCAGCGCGTCATGCACCAAGGTGCCGACAGGTTTCGGGCGCAGGATAATTTCGTCTCCTGGCTTAATGTGCTGTAATCGCGAGGTTAATGGCCCATCCTGCACCTTGATCGAATAGAACTCTAATTCGTCATCCCAGGATGGCGATGCGATGGAATAGGCGCGCAGCAGCGGTTTCTGCTTGCCTGTTTTCGGGTCCGGGTCGCCCATCAGGCCGATCATCACGAACTCGCCCGAACGAAATCTCAGCGACGCAGGCCGCGTGCAGCGGAAGGAAAACAATCGGTCGGTATAGTGCTTAACTTCCGTGACGCGCTGTGCATCGGGAAGGGTCACGGGTCTGGCTGTGGCTTGGTTCACGTGTTTCTGCTCGGTCATAAATGTTAACGACCCTTCTAGGGTCGCCCCTCGTCCTAAACGTTGATGTCAGTCAAATAAAGCGTCGTTCAACCGCGCAGCCGCGATTGATAGTCATGCGCGCGCCAATCGGCACGGGCCAACCACTGATCTTCGGGCTGGCGCTCCGCCAGTTCGGCGTCGATCTCAACCTCGTTAAACCCTGAGCGACGCGCCATCGCATATTGGTCGGCGATGACGTGACCTTTGGCGCGAAGACGCCCTTGAAAGCCCATCAGACGCAGGCGGCGCGCAATGGTAAAGCCGCGTCCATCGGCAAAGCTGGGGAAATCCACCCGGATCAGATCGATCCCCGGAAGGCGGTCCTGCAAGATTTCGGGATCGGCATCGCTTGCCAGATCCACGGCGACAGCAGGGGCGGAATCGTTGGCTGCAAGCTGCTGCGGCAGCTTGAACCCTTGCGCCCAATCATCGCTTTCAAAGCCTGTATCGGTGACGATGACGGTCATGTCCGCGCCTCCGAAAACCGTCGAACGGTTTGGCCGTTAACCAAGTGTATCCCGCATTCCGACTTGTCCAGCCCGCGCCAGCGACCCGCACGCGCATCTTCGCCGGGCGCCACTTTCGTCGTGCAGGGCGCACAACCGATCGAGGCATAGCCCTTCGAGACAAGAGGATGGCGCGGCAAGCGGTTGTTTTGAAGATAGTCCTCGATATCCGCGTGCGAGAAATGCGCAAGAGGATTGATTTTCATTCTGTTTTCGCCGTCAGCCTCGAAGAAGCGAAGCGCGGTGCGCTTGCCGCCCTGAACGCGTTTGCGCCCCGTGACCCACGCCTCAAAAGGGGCGAGAGCGCGTTTCAGCGGCTCGGACTTGCGCATCGCACAGCAGGCGTCCGGGTTGGTCACATGCAACCTGCTATTGGGGTCGTTCACAAAGGTTAAGTCCCGGTCGGGGCCAAAGACCCGCACATCGGTCAACCGTAATGCCGTCGCAACATCGCGTTGGTACTCCAGCGTTTCAGGAAAGAGCATTTCGGTGTCCAGAAACAAGACCGGCGTGGTCCTGTCGATCACCGAAACCATGTGCAAAAGCACGACGGACTCGGCGCCGAACGATGACAAGAGCGCAGTGCGACCGACCAGAGGGTCACGTAACGCGTGTTCCAGAACAGATGCCGCCGAGTGGTGGGCATAGATCCGGTTCAGTTCGTCAACGCGTTCGCTGACCGGGGAAACTGCGGCTTCAAGCGGCATTTTGTGCCTCCTTTTCGGGATAAAGAGCTGCCTTGAACGGGGTCAGTCCGACCCGGCGATAAGTCATGAGAAACGTCTCATCCGCATCATTTCGGATGTGCAAATAGGCCCCAATCAGCCGCTCGATCGCAGGTACGATGTCCTCGGCGGAAAAGCCGGGACCCGCGCGTTCTCCAACTGTGGCTGTTTCGGTTCCGTTGCCGCCAAGCGTAATCTGGTAATTCTCGACACCGGCGCGATCCAGCCCCAAAATTCCGATGTGACCCACGTGGTGGTGGCCACAGGCGTTGATGCAGCCCGAAATCTTGATCTTCAGCGCCCCGATCTCGTGCTCCAGTTTCAAAGCGTCGAACCGCTCTGCGATCTCCTGCGCGATCGGGATCGACCTTGCCGTCGCCAGCGCGCAATAATCCATGCCGGGGCAGGCGATGATGTCGCTCACCAGACCGATATTCGCGGTTGCGAGGTCTGCAGCGCGTAAACCTTCGTAAACAGCCGGAAGATCGGATTTATGCACATGTGGCAGGATCACGTTCTGCTCGTGGCTGATGCGCAGTTCGTCATGTCCATAACGTTCGGCAAGCTCGGCCAGTGCGCGCATCTGGTCCGCGCTGGCATCCCCAGGCGTTGCGCCGTGTTTCTTGATCGAAACCGAGACAATCGCATAGCCCGGCGCGCGGTGGTCATCCAGATTTGTGTCCGTCCAGGATCGAAACGCTGGGTTGGCCGCACGATACGCCTCATATCCTTCAAGTTGGGCATCGCGGAACGTCGGGGGGGTGAACTCAGCTTCGATTTTCTTCAACAGATCCTGATCGAAGCCACTGAATTCACGTCGTAATTCGTCAAAGCGTGCTTCCACGAGATCGCGGATCTTATCCAGCCCGTTCTCTGCAACCGTAATCTTGATGCGCGCTTTATACTTGTTGTCGCGGCGTCCAAGCAGGTTGTAAACGCTGACAATCGCTTCGCAATAGGGCAGCAAGTGCGCCTTAGGCAGAAAGTCCCGGATCACTTTTCCGATCATCGGCGTGCGACCCAAGCCACCGCCAACAATCACCTCGAAGCCGGGTTCACCCGCGTCATTCCGGACCATCCGAAGCCCGATATCATGTGCCTTGGTGACGGCGCGATCCTTTGGCGAACCCGTCACCGCAATCTTGAATTTCCGCGGCAAGAACTGGAATTCGGGGTGGTCAGTCGACCATTGCCGCAAAAGCTCCGCAATGGGACGCGGGTCTTCGATTTCGTCCGCTGCAGCGCCCGCAAAATGATCTGCGGTCACATTGCGGATCGTGTTGCCCGAGGTTTGAATGGCATGCATCCCGACGTCCGCAAGGGCGTCCAGCATGTCTGGAATATCTTTTAGTTTCGGCCAGTTATACTGAATATTCTGGCGCGTCGTAAAGTGGCCATATCCTTTGTCCCATCGCTCGGCCAGATAGGCAAGCTGACGCATCTGGCGTGCGTTCAACGTGCCATAAGGGATCGCGACGCGCAGCATATAGGCATGCAGCTGCAAGTAGAGACCGTTCATCAGTCTTAACGGCTTGAATTCGTCCTCGGTGAGCGCGCCTTCGAGGCGTCGCTCGACTTGACCACGAAACTGGGCCACGCGCTCGCGCACGAATTTTTCGTCGAAATCTGTATAGGTATACATGCGTTTCAGGCTCCGACTTGCTTGCCATGAGGATAATTTGACGGGCCGCGCGTGCGGAATTCCTCGCGGAAATGCACCGGTGCAGGGCCCGCGTCCGAGGCTTTCGCGTCGACGAGATACGCGCCCACCACGACATCCGATTGCGCAATTGCAAAAAGCAACCGGTCCTGTGCAACAGCCTCGTCTTCCAGCAACTCGGCGTCCGCCATGTTGCGACTCCATTCGTCGCGTGGGGTTAACCATACGGCATCGCCTTCGATCAGGTCATTCGCAGTCAACACCTTGGGTGTGAAAGGGCGGCTCATAGCGCGATCTCCTTTGTTAATTCCGGGGAGGCGGCCAGCGCGGCGCGTGGTGCGAGGCCGAATAGAATAAGGGCAGGGCCGTTCATATCGGCTGAAGAAATATCGTCTGGCAAAGTGGACAAACGGCTTTCCAGAACACGTTGGTCGGCGCGCGATGCGTTTTCGACCACCGTCACCGGCGTATCAGGTGCGGCGCCGTGCATCATTAACCTTCCCTGCACGAACCTTGATGCCTTTCTGCCCATGTAGATCGCCGCAACCTGACCCGGTGCCGCCAAAGCGCGCCAGTCGTGCTCGGCATAGCCTTTCATGTCGTGGCCGGTAACGAACCTTACCGAAGCGTTACGATCCCGCTTGGTCAGGCTTTGACCAATCGAGGCAACCGCAGCCGACGCCGAGGTGATTCCGGGCACGATCGAAAAGTTAACGCCAGCCTGAGTCACGGCATCGATTTCCTCGTCCAGACGCCCGAAAACCGTCGGATCGCCAGACTTCAAACGCACCACATGCGCGCCCCGAAGCGCGTGTTCGACGATCAGCGCGTCGATGTCGGACTGCTTCATCGAGGGTCCAAAGCCTTCTTTTCCCGCGTTGATGATCAGTGCTTCGCGGCGCGCCAGCTCAAGAATTTCGGGCGTCACCAAACGGTCGTGGATCACGACATCCGCCTCGTGCAAGGCACGCCGCGCCTTGATCGTCAGCAATTCGGGATCGCCCGGTCCGGCACCGACAAATGTCACGCGCCCCGCTTCAGCATCTCTGTAAATGTGTTGCGCCAGAAGGTCTTCGAGGCCTTTGTGCAAACCCGCTTCGCCCGCGCGGTCAAAGGTTTCGGGACCGACGCGGTCGTAGTATTCTGACCAGAACGCCCGGCGCTTGCGGCCCATCGGCAAGACTTCGACAGCGCCGCGAAATGACTTGCCGACCCGCGCCAGCGTTCCAAGCGCGCGCGGAAGCCGCGCTTCGAGATCGGCCTTGATGGATCGCGCCAGGACCGGCGCTGCGCCTTCGGTGCCGATCGCAACCGTCACGGGATCACGGTCGACGATTGCCGGAGTGATGAACTGGCTTTGGCCCAGATTATCGACCCAATTGGTTAACGCACCATCCGCCTGCGCGAGCGCTGTCACCCGTGCATCTTCGGCGTCGTCGTCGTTCGCGGCATAGAAAAGCGTGGCACACATTGCGTCGCCCGGTTCCAGCGCGCGCGCGATAAGTGTTAACCGTCCTTGCGCCGCCAGAGCCGAAACCTCCGCAATCGGAGCGGCCGCCACGACGGTGATCCGCGCCTCGGTCTTCAGCAAAAGCCGAACCTTGGCCAAAGCGGCCTCGCCACCGCCGGACACGACGATGCGGCGACCTTCGACAGCAAGGAAAACGGGGAAATGCTTCATGACAGAACGACTCCGGTAGTTATTGCGCAAGAAATAGAACATTGTCCCGAAAAATTCGAGTATGGGCTTGATAGTAAGGACATTTGTTTCTATTCAATCACCAGCAGGAACAATCGTTCCATAATTACAAAGGAAACGGGATGGCGGCGCGCCTTGATGAGCTTGATCGGAAAATCCTCGGCACGCTTCAGGCGGATGCCGCGCAGTCGCTGGATGAGATCGCCAAGAAAGTGGGCTCGTCGAAGACGCCAGTGTGGAACAGGATTCGCAAGCTTCGAGAGGCGGGGATCATCGGTCAGCAAACGGTGTTGCTCGATGCCGAAGCTCTTGGCTTCGAGGCGTGTTTCTTCGTTTTGATCCGGACCTCGGCGCACGAAGCTGGTTGGCAGGCGAAATTCCTCAAGGCCTTGAAAGAAAGGCCGGAAGTGATGGAAGCGCACCGCCTTGCGGGGGATATCGATTATATCCTGAAGGTGCGTGTGCGCAACGCGCGCGCCTATGACGAGTTCTATCAGGCGCTGATCTCGGAGGTGCAGATCTACAACGTCACTGCGCTGCTTTCGATGGAAGAAATCAAGTCGACGACCATGCTGCCGATCTGATCGATCAGCGCGTTCCGCGGTCGACCATCAACCTTTCGAGGCCGCGAAAATGATAGAGGTTCGCGACCTTCGCAGGCTCGATGATGCGCAAACCGGGAAACCGCGAGAACAGGGCGGGCAGGGCGATCTGCAGCTCAAGCCGGGCAAGTGGTGCGCCGACGCAAAAGTGGATACCCGCCCCGAAGGCGGTGTTCTTCACGATGTCGCGGAACGGGTCGAACCTGTCTCCGTCGGGCCAGATCGCATCATCGCGACAAGCCGACCCCAAGAGGCATCCCACCTCGTCGCCGGGCTTGAAATGCGTGCCCATGATGTCGACCGGTTCATAGACGTGGCGCGTGAACATATGCAGCGGAGGATCGAACCGCAGGCATTCTTCCACCGCGTACCCAATGCGTTCGGGCTGCATTGCCTCGTGAAGTTGCGCATGTCCCACCAGTTGGCGCACGGCGTTGCCGATGCTGTGCACAGTGGCCTCGTGACCTGCGTTCAACAACAGGATGCAAGTGGTGATCAGCTCGTCCGTCGACAGCTTTTCGCCGTCCTCTTCGGCGGCGATCAGTGTCGAGATCAGGTCGTCTTTGGGGCTGGACCGGCGCTCGTCGACATAGCGGCGCATGAAGTCGCTGAATGCTTTTGCAGCCGCCGCGGCGCGGTCTTCGATCTGGATCGTGCAGCGCGACTGATACATCGCGACCATATCGTTCGACCAAGACAACAGTTGCGGCGCCATGCTTTCGGGAACACCCAGAAGCCGCGCGATCACGATCACGGGCAAAGGCCGCGCGTAAGCGTCCAGCAGGTCGAAGGGCCCGTCTGGAAACCGGTTCATCAATGTGTCCGCGATCATCGAGATTTCGGGCGCCAGACTGGAAATCCGGTTGCGCGTAAAGGCTCGCAGTACCAATTGGCGCAGACGCGTGTGCTTTGGCGGTTCAAGCTCAAGCATCGAATGCGCTTCGACGGCATAGAACGGCTCCAGCCCCGGACGGATCGGCTTTTGACGCGTGGGCGGCACTTCGCGCCCCATTTTCCGCGACTTCAATACGCGATCAACGGACTCATGGGTCGTCGCCATGGGCATTCCATAGTCTTCCCAGAACACGAAATCCCCTAGCGCCCGCGCTTGGCGGTAAAACGCATATGGGTTTTGCACAAACCCGGGGTCTGTTGGCGATTGCGAGAGTCGCTCCAAATCGCTGTCCCTTCAAAGCCAGGATATCTCAACGTCCAGAAACCTAGATCTAGCGCCGTGCGCGAAAGGACAATCTGGCCTTTTGGACAGGTTCCAGGGTTCAACGCGCCTTGTCTTGGGTTCATATCCGCGCTGCGCTATGTCATCAATAAGGACCGGACCGACCTGGCGAAAGGCGAGATATGAGCGGACTTCTAGCGCTATTGGATGATGTCGCAGCAATTGCGAAACTTGCGGCAGCGCAGGTCGATGATATCGCGGGGCAGGCGGCCAAGGTCGGGGCCAAGGTCGGCGGCACGGTCCTTGATGATGCGGCCAAGGCGGGCGCCAAAGCTGCGGGCGTGGTCATCGACGACGCGGCCGTGACGCCGAAATACGTTACAGGTTTGCCCGCTGCGCGCGAACTGCCGATCATCTGGAAAATCGCGCGTGCATCGTTCTTCAACAAGCTTGTGATCCTGCTGCCCGCAGCCCTATTGCTGAGTGCCTTCTTGCCATGGCTGGTGACACCACTGCTGATGCTCGGCGGGTGCTATCTCTGCTTCGAGGGGGCCGAGAAAATCGCGCACGCCGTTTTCGGCCACGAGAAATCCTACGCCGAAGAGGCCGAAACGCTGGACGCGGTGCATCTTGAAGAACAGCGCGTCAAAGGTGCGATCAAGACCGACTTCATCCTGTCCGCCGAGATTATGACGATCTCGCTGGCCGCGATTGAATCGGACGACTGGATCACCTCGGCGGTGGTGCTGGCCATTGTGGCGATCGGCATCACGGCACTGGTTTATGGTGCTGTCGCCTTGCTGGTCAAAATGGACGACGCGGGCCTGAAACTGACGCAAATCGGCCGTCTGGCGGCGACGCGCGCTTTTGGCTTCTGGCTGGTGAAATCCATGCCCGCCATCATGACGACAATCGCCGTTATCGGCACGGCTGCTATGCTTTGGGTCGGCGGGAATATCATCGTTCATGGCCTCGAAGTACTGGGATGGCACTGGCCCTATAAAACGATCCACGCAATCGCAGTCAGCGTCGCAGCCTCGGCTTCGGCGGCGACGGGATTTGTCGAATGGTTGGCCACGGCGTTTCTGGACGGCATCCTTGGGCTGGGCCTTGGTCTTGCCCTGATGCCACTGGTCAACCTTGCGATCGCCCCGACGTTCGCACGACTGTTCCCGGAAAAGAACGTGACACCGTCACATTAGAAAGCCGCTTTTTTACCGCAGCTTGCAGGTCGAAATTCCGAAGATCGAATAGGCTGGACAACTGCCCATAAGCCCTGTCACCAGCGGCACGATACCGATCAGCAGTACCCAGCGCAGGCCCATATCGGGCAGCATGAAAAACGCGATCAACAAGGCCAGACCAACGCCAATCCGGGCCGCACGGTCGAAGGTGCCTACATTCTTGGTTAACATGTCGTATCTCCTGATTGAGGTTACGAAGATTGATATGCATAAACCTTTATGTGTTCCTTGATCTCGATCAACGGCAAAATATCTACATCCGGCCCCGGCGCACGAACCAGGGCAGCATGGCCGAAAAATCAACGCCCACACGGCCCTCGCCCTCGACGAACTGAGCGTAAAGATCGCGCGCCAGACGGCCCATGGGAGTGTCCGCGCCAACCGCGTCCGCCGCATGCTGAGACAGCCGCAAATCCTTCAGCATCAACTCCGAGGCGAACCCCGGCTTGTAGTCGTTGTCGGCAGGCGATTGCGGCCCGATTCCGGGCGCGGGGCAATAGACGTTCATCGACCAGCTATACCCCGATGAGGTTGACACCACGTCGAACATCGCCTGGCGATCCAGTCCCAACTTGTCGGCCAGAGCAAAGGCCTCGCAGGTAGCGATCATCGTGGCGCCAAGGACCATGTTGTTGCAGATCTTTGCCGCCTGACCATTGCCCGAAGGCCCGCAATGCACAGCCTTTTGGCCCATCACGTCAAACAAAGGGGACGCGATCCGAAAGGCCTCGTCGCTGCCACCGACCATGAAGGTCAACGTGCCTGCCGCCGCGCCTCCGATCCCGCCCGACACAGGGGCATCCAGCGCCAGTACGCCGGCGTCTGCGGCCAAACTTGCGACAGCCCGCGCGCTTTCGACATCCACTGTCGAGCAATCCAGAAAGACCGCGCCCGCCTCCATCACCGGGATGATCTGCATGGCAACCGCGCGCAGGATCGGTCCGCTTGGCAACATCGTGATCACCACATCCGCGCCCGATGCGGCGTCGACGGCGTGATCCGCCAGCGTCAGCCCCTCGGGGTGTGTCGCCGTGTCGAATCCGATCACGTCATGGCCCGCCGCCACCAGATTGGCCGCCATCGGCGCGCCCATGTTCCCAAGCCCGATAAAGCCGATCTTCATGCAGTCTCCTCCAATGACAATTCATGTGCGCCCAACGGAAACAGCATTGATGCCACCTCCATTGCCGTAGGGTCTTCCAGCGCCGCATGCGCCCATTTCGGCGCGCGGTCACGGTCGATTATGGCCGCGCGGATACCCTCCTGAAAGTCGCCCTGTTCCGCCAGCCGATAGGCGAAACGAAACTCGCCGCGCAGGGCTTCGTCGATCCTGTAACGCACGCGGGCGCGGTGCACCAACTCCATCGCACCGCAGGTCGCAAGCGGCGCGTTACGCGCCAGCTTTTTCAGGGCCTCACGCGCGAACTCGCTTTGCGATGCCCGCAGCATCGTCAAAGTATCCCGAAGCCGTTCTCCACCGAAAAATTCATTTATATCAGATAATTGAGATTCCAAATCGCTCGTTGGCGCGGCACCGGCCAAGTGATCTATCGCCTCCCAGTCGCCAGTTTCTTCCAGCGTTTCGATCAGGTCGGGCCAAAGCGGTTCGTCAATGAAATAGTCCGCGAATCCCGCGAAAATCGCGTCTCCCGCGGTCATTCGCGCGCCGGTGCAACCAAGGTATTCGCCAACCCGTCCCGGTGCGCGCGCCAGCAAGAGCGACCCCCCCACATCCGGCACCAGACCAATCGAAACTTCGGGCATGGCGATCTGGCTGGACGCGCAGACCACGCGGTGCGACGCGTGGCATCCGACGCCCACGCCGCCGCCCATCGTGTACCCCTTCATGAAGCTGGCAACAGGTTTCGGGAAATCGAAAACGGTCGCGTTCATACGGTATTCCGCACGCCAAAAATCGCGCGCCACGCTCGGGTCGCCCGCGACCAGAGCGGCATATATATCGGCAATGTCGCCGCCCGCACAAAACGCCTTTTCGCCAGCGGCGTCGATCACCAGCATGGCGATATCGTCGTCCTTCGCCCAGAGGGGCAGGGTGGCCGAAATCGCCTCGACCATCTCCAGAGTAAGCGCGTTCAAGGCATCGGGGCGCGTCAGCGTGATACGTCCGACGCGTCCTGATTTTCGGATGTCGATGTCGCTCATGGGCCCCTCACGGCATCAGGCCGACCAAGGCGGCAGTCCTGCATTCATATAGGTTAACGCGTCCAAAAGTTAACGTCCAAGCAGCGCGTTTCACAGGTCTGCCGTGAATTCCTCGATCAGATGCCCCACCACAGCCACCAGAGCCGTGTCGTGATCATCCCCCAACTCGCGTCGCCCGGCATAGACCTCGCGCTGGCGGTCCGCGCTTGTGCCATTGGCCGCGATATCGCGGGTGCGGGCCAGCGCCTCGGTGCAGCGCAGGATCCCGGCGTCCTCCTCGACCAGTGTCTGCAGTTCGTCGGTCAATTCGGTCAGCGAAACGATCTCGCCGCGGCCAAAGTCGATCAGCCCTCCCTTCACGCCGAACCGCTGCGCCCGCCAGCGGTTTTCGCCCACCAGAAACCGGTCGTAAATGCGCCAGCGCTGGTTGTTGCGCGACAATCGCCAAAGCATCCGCGTCAGGCATTGCGTCATGGCCGCCAGCGTCAGTGTGTCCTCAAGTCTCGGAGAAACATCGCAAATCCGGCTTTCAATCGTCGGATACCGATGCGAAGGGCGCAGGTCCCACCAGATTTTCGTCGTGTCCTCGATGATCTTGAGGTCCGTCAGAATACCCGCCGTGCGCTCGTATTCGCCCCAGCTTCCAAAGCGCGGCGGCAGGCCGGTGCGGGGCAAATTGTCGAAAACCGTCAGCCGATAGGACGCCAGTCCGGTGTCCTGCCCCTGCCAGTAAGGTGACGAGGCCGACAACGCCAGAAGGTGCGGCAGGAAGTAGATCATCTGGTTCATCAGATCGACGCGCATCTCCTTGTCGTCGATCCCGACATGGACATGCATGCCGGAAATCAACATCCGCCGCGCAACACCGCCCATCTCGTTTTCAAGCTGATTATAGCGTTCCTTGTTGGTGTGATGGGCCTTTTTCCAGTCCGCGAACGGATGGCACGAGACCGCAATCGGTGCCAGATCGTGCTTTTTGGCCTCCTCGGCCACGACCGATCTTAACCTTCGTAAATCCTCGCGCGCGGCTTCTATATCGGCGCAGACCTGCGTTCCGACTTCGACCTGGCAGGCTTTGAATTCAGGGCTGAACTGACCTTCCAGGCGCGCCGCACAAGCGTCCATCATCGCCGCCGGAGCCTCGGCCAAAGCGCCGATATCGGGCCTTACCAGCAGGTATTCTTCTTCAATTCCAATGGTGAAATCCGGCGGTGCTGTGCTCATGCGAGGTCCCTTCGTGCTGGCTCTAAAACCTAAGCAGCCAAGCCGGATTTTAACAAGCCTGCGATTCGTCCGGAAAATCCGCGATCACGGACAGTCCTAACAATTGATGAATATTGTTGCGAGATCGAAACCAATCATGATCCGGAGAACCTCGAAATCTGGCAAAATTAAGGTTTATTAAAAGAAATCCGCCCGATTTTTGCCATATTCCCTTGGCGTTCGAAAGGAAGCTGTGTAATTTAAAGACACGAAATACCGAGTGCGTCTCCATTTTGGAGGTGTGACATTACTAAGTGGGGAAATTGAAATGAGATTTTATACAACAGCATTGGCTGCTGGAGCCATGTCTATCTTTGCTGGGGCTGCGCTTGCAGAAACGGTTAAGTGGGACGTGTCTGGCGAAGACAATGCGTGTGAGGTCGGCGATGTCGTCGTTGGAAACGCAATCGATTGTCGCGGGATCTACGGCGAACCGGGCAATAATGCCAACGACTCAGGCATCGATCTGAACAATGACGAGTTCGAGCTGTCTTTTGGCGTTGGTGATTACGAAACGGGCCTCTTCACTGATCCTGAAAGCGAGTACGGCAGTTACGGCGAGTGGAGTTCCCTGATTGAAAAAGTTGAAGGTGGCTCTTTCTACAGCGTGACGGGCACAGATGCTACTTTGACACTTGGAACGCTGGCCGACGGATTGAACATTTACGATCAAATCGTAATGGCATTCAAGCAGGGCCCTCAGATCGGCTTCTACCTGTTCGAAACACCACTCGATGGTGGAGCGGCTGCATTCAAGTATAGCTTGCTGAAATTTACATCTGACACGTCCCTTAGCCATCTTTCGTTCTATGGCCGAGACTGCATTGGCGGTGATTGTGGAACAACTTATATCCCACTTCCAGCAGCCGGTTGGCTTCTGCTTGGTGGCCTCGGCGGACTTGCCGCTCTGCGTCGTCGCAACAAGGTCTGATCGACCTCTAAACTGATCTAATTTCCCAACACCCGGGAAGGGGCGGTCCTTTGGACCGTCCTTTTCTGCGTCTGGGCGGATCAAACTGGACGAGTCGCGCGGATATTACGAGAACACTTATTGTCGCCGAAAGGCGATCTGTCTTTGGGGAATTACGGCTTTGGCCAACGTTGCGTCACAATACCGTGGAACTGATTGCTACAATTTGCGTCGGACGGTCTTTCTATATACTTTGTTCCTCGGACGGGCGTGTGGTGCCCGTCGGTTCGTACGCCCGGTGGGCGGTATCAGTGGGGGCTGGTAATGGTTTGGTTTAAGTCTTTCACAACATCAGTCGTCCTTGCGCTCGCCGCGACTTCCGCTTCGGCGGCGACCTACACGTTCGACCTCCAGAAAATCGACTCGTATCACGGAGACGGAGACGCGGGCGTTCTGGACGGCAACGTCCTGACCGTGACCCAAACGGGCGCCAGCGGCAGCCTGACGGGGACCTTCACCGGCAAATACATCGTCGATCCATCTAAAGGCGGTGGCATTTCCGGCGGCGCACTGTCCGGCGTCGTTTCCGACGCCAATAACGTCCAGCGCCACAACAACGGCCTCGGCGTTTGCAACGTCGGCGAATGCAGTCCGAGCGGTGACACGCACCACACGGTTGATGGCGTCTCTTTCATAGAGGACGAAGATCCTTTGACAGTCGACGGCGCCGTGTTCGACTTTGTCGAGATGGCATTTTTTTCGGGCACCGATGCGGTTGACATCACGCTGACAGGCCTGAAATTTGGCTGGGTTGGCGGCGTCTACAATCAGTACCCTGGCACGAACGGCCTGTTCGAGATCCTCGTAAGCGAGCTTTCCGAGACAAAGATCGACGTTGGCGCGCTTGTTGCCGCCGCAGGGGTAGCGACAACGAATCCGGGCTCACTTGGCGGCCGCTATTCATTCGCTGTGCCAGACATCGCCGCCTTCACCGACAACCTTTTTGGCGTCAAAGCAGGGATTAACGGAAGCTGGAAACTGATGGCAGTCACGGTCGACTATTCCGTGCCTGAAATTCCGCTTCCCGCAGCCGGGTGGCTGTTGATCGGCGGTCTTGGCGGGCTTGTCGCGCTGCGGAAATCCCGCAAGCGCGGCTAAGTCAACGCATTTACTTCGCCTTAGCGCCCCCGCTGACTAATGCCAAACCCTGCAAAGTTGTGGCGCGGATGCTCGGTTCATCAGCACAACAGCTTTCGCCCGCAGACTTTCGCGGATCAAAGGCTAAAAAAATCTGATAGAAGTGCGCGGGTGACCCGACGCGATTCCGACGCAACACTGACATTCGGGTTCTGAGGAAAACAACTATAAACAATTTGTTCCGCAGCGCGCCGGCAAAATCTCTGAAAACAGACCGTATGCTGCCTTAGGGAGCCGAAAAAAACGGGCCCCATGGGCCCGTTTCCGTGTCGCTGAACCAAAAAGAACCCGAACTCAGTCCATCTGTTTGAAGTTGAACTCGCCACCTTCTTTGATGCCTGATGGCCACCGTGCCGTGACTGTCTTGGTGCGTGTATAGAACTTGAATGCATCCGTACCGTGCTGGTTTAGATCGCCGAACCCCGACTTCTTCCAGCCGCCGAACGAGTGATAGGCCAAAGGCACCGGGATAGGCACATTGACGCCGACCATGCCGATATTGATCCGGCTGGCAAAGTCGCGCGCCGTGTCGCCGTCACGGGTGAAAATCGCTGTGCCGTTGCCGTACTCATGGTCCATCGCCAGACCGATTGCCTCTTCATAGGATTGCGCGCGTACGGTCGACAAGACAGGGCCGAAGATCTCAGTCTTGTAGATGTCCATGTCCTTGGTCACACGGTCAAACAGATGCGGCCCCACAAAAAAACCGTCCTCATACCCTTGCAACCCGAAGCCGCGTCCATCGACGACCAGTTCGGCGCCTTGCGCGATCCCGCTCTCGACAAGACGCGCAATATTCGCTTTCGCCGCCGCCGTCACTACAGGCCCGTAATCCACGTCATCGCCCGCCGTATAAGGCCCGACCTTGAGTTTCTCGATCCGCGGCACCAGCTTTTCGATCAGCCGATCCGCCGTCTCGTCGCCCACCGGCACAGCCACCGAAATGGCCATGCATCGTTCGCCCGCAGCGCCATAGCCGGCCCCGACCAGGGCATCCGCGGCCTGATCCATATCGGCATCCGGCATGACGATCATGTGGTTCTTGGCACCGCCGAAACACTGCACGCGTTTGCCGTGAGCACACCCCTTGGCATAGATATAGGACGCAATCGGGGTCGATCCGACAAAGCCCACGGCCTGAACCGTCTCATTCTCAAGGATCGCATCGACCGCTTCCTTGTCACCGTTGACGACCTGCAAAACCCCGTCCGGCAGGCCCGCTTCCTTCATTAGTTCCGCCAGCATCAAAGGTACCGAAGGATCGCGCTCGGAGGGCTTCAGAATGAAGGCGTTTCCGCAAGCAAGGGCAGGGCCCATCTTCCAAAGCGGGATCATAGCCGGGAAGTTGAACGGCGTGATCCCCGCTACAACGCCCAAAGGCTGCTTCATCGAATACATGTCGATGCCGGGGCCCGCGCTGTCGGTAAACTCGCCCTTCAGCAAATGCGGTGCACCAATGCAGAACTCGATCACCTCGAGCCCGCGCTGCACATCGCCTTTGGCATCGGGGATCGTTTTGCCGTGCTCGCGGCTCAATGCCTCGGCCAGCTTGTCCATGTCGCGGTTCAAAAGCTGCACGAAAGCCATCATCACTCGCGCGCGCCGCTGCGGGTTCGTGGCCCCCCAGGCGATCTGCGCTTCAGCGGCTCGCGCCACGGCGGCGTCGACCTCGGCCTTCGAGGCCAGGGGAACCCGAGCCTGAACCTCACCCGTTGCCGGGTTGAAAACATCCGCGAAACGGCCCGATGTGCCGTCAACCCGCGCACCGTCGATAAAATGTGAAAGCTCTTGCACGAGACATCTCCCCCTTATTTCTGATTTCACTGCAACCTAAACCCCAGCAGCCCCATGAAACAGAGGCAATTCACCTCGAAACCATTAATTTCCACCCGATTTGCATCGCCAAAGGCGTCGCACCACCCGCGTCGCACTTGACAGGTGGCGGAACCGATGTGACGCTGATCACAGCGACGTGATGTCAGGGAGGATATTATGCTTGTAAGCCAGATACTTGCGATGAAGGGCGGAGGTGATGTGGTCACAATTCCCGCTGACACCACAATTCAGGACACCGCGCGTTTACTCTCGGAAAAAAAGATCGGTGCGATCGTTGTCTCTTCGGGTGGAGATATTGCTGAAGGCATCATTTCCGAGCGCGATATCGTGCGCGAGTTAGGGCGCCGCGGACCAAGCTGCCTGTCCGAAAAGGTCTCCGAGATGATGACCACCGAACTTGTCAGCGCAACCAGCAACGAGACCACCGATCAGGTCCTTCAAAAGATGAGCGACGGCCGCTTTCGCCACATGCCAGTCGTCGAGGGCGAAAAGATGATCGGTCTCATTTCCATCGGTGACGTGGTGAAGGCCCGACTGGCGGAGCTGGCGATGGAAAAGGACGCTCTGGAAGGTATGATCAAGGGCTTTTAGCCTCTAACAACTTGATCTGGCGATATTTTCATGCCACCCAAGTGCCCAATAAAATAGAAATTGGCCCAAGGCGACACCATGCGGATCGGACTTTATCCCGGAACTTTTGATCCGGTCACCCTTGGGCACCTCGATATCATTCGGCGCGCCACGCATCTGGTAGATCGTCTGGTGATCGGCGTCGCCATCAACCGCGACAAGGGTCCGATGTTCTCACTCGATGAGCGCGTCGCGATGATCGAAGCCGAATGCGCCAGCATTGCGGCCGAGCAAAACATTGAAATCATTGCGCATCCCTTTGAAAATCTGCTGATCGACTGCGCCCGCGACGTGGGGGCAGGTGTCATCATCCGCGGCCTGCGCGCGGTCGCCGATTTCGAATATGAATTTCAGATGGTCGGCATGAACCGCGTGCTCGATTCCAGCATCGAAACCGTGTTCCTGATGGCCGAAGCCAAGCATCAGGCCATTGCGTCCAAACTGGTCAAAGAGATCGCCCGGCTTGACGGAGACGTGTCCAAATTCGTCACGCCTACCGTCCGGGATGCACTTGTTTCGCGGGTGCAGAAAAACAAGCGTTAGACTGTCTTATTTGCCGTAGACGGCGCGTGCTGCAAGTGCGTGTGCTTCGCCTCTGTAGATGCCGAGGTCATGTGCCACATCAAGCGGCATATTGCTGATCTCGCGCACGGTCTTGTTATAGAGGCGGCGTTTTTTGAGGTCGTTGAGAAGCGATATCATGTCTGTTTTCCTAACAAGTGTATTTGTGTTCGTTACCCGCCATATGGTCCTCTTCGGTATCGCTAACAACCGACGATTTTCCATAGCCGGTTTGCATGAACTGCATAGCGAAAACCATTGATACAAATGAAAAAGGGCAGGCCGAGGCCTGCCCTGGTGGGTCTTTGGATACCTATGTGGCGCTTATGCGCCGTACACGGCTTTGCGGGCGATCTGCGGGATGTCGCCTTTGTAGATGTCCAGATCCAGCCGTGTGTCCAAGCTTGTCGCGGACAATTCGGCAACTGTTTCGTTGTAACGCACACGTTTCTGCGCACGATCGCGAAGTGTTTCAAAAAGCGATGTCATGTCATATCTCCTTCATGACCGGTATTGCGCTTACCCTACCAATGTGGGGGAAAGTTAGCGCTAAACAAGCCGTAATGCTGCAAAGCAGCATTGCATCAACTGCATGGCGGAGATTGTGTGATTTCGCGTCTCAGACTTCGTCCATCAACTGCTTCTTGGCAACGGCCATCAGTTCGGCCATCTTCTTGCGGATATCGGCTTCGCTGGCCAGATCGCCCAGATCACCGGACACTTTGCGATAGACGTCCTCGTGTCCGGCTTCCTCAAAGTCCGAGCGAACGACTTCTTTGGCGTATTCTGCAGCGTCGTCGCCGGATTTGCCCATCAACTCGGCCGCCCAGAGCCCCAGCAGCTTGTTGCGGCGTGCGTCGGCCTTGAACTGCATTTCTGCGTCATGGGCGAATTTGTTTTCAAACGCGTTTTCGCGGTCGTCGAAAGTGCTCATCTGGTAAACTCCGTGGTCGGATGAAAAGGTGCTGATATTGATATGCCCTCGCAGGCCCCGGACGACAAGAGGCGACACGAGGTGTCGTGCTTGCCGCAAGGTCGCATCTGCCCTATAGCGACCGCCAAGAGCGGGGCAATCGCCCTTTGCAGCAACGGTTTGGGAAATCACGCATGGCACGTCGCAAAAAGGTCTACGAAGGCAAGGCGAAGATCCTCTATGAAGGCCCCGAACCGGGGACCTTGGTCCAGTATTTCAAGGACGACGCGACTGCGTTCAATGCGCAGAAGAAGGATGTGATCGACGGCAAGGGCGTGTTGAACAACCGCCTGTCCGAGTTCTTCATGACTGGTCTGACGCAGATCGGCGTGCCGACTCACTTCATCAAACGCCTCAATATGCGCGAACAACTGATCCGCTCGGTCGAGATCATTCCCCTGGAAGTCATTGTGCGCAACTACGCCGCGGGCACGATGTCGCAGCGTCTTGGTCTGGAAGAGGGCACCCAACTGCCGCGTCCGATCATCGAGTTCTGCCTCAAGGACGATGCTTTGGGCGATCCGTTGGTGGCTGAAGAGCATATTCTTGCCTTCGGTTGGGCCAGTCAGCAGGATCTGGATGATATGATCGCACTGGCGCTTCGGGTGAACGATTTCATGTCGGGTTGCATGTTCGCGGTCGGCATCAAGCTGGTGGATTTCAAGATCGAAATCGGCCGCGTCTGGGAGGGCGAATTCCAGCGCCTGATCATCGCGGACGAGATCAGCCCCGATAGCTGCCGCCTGTGGGACATGGAGACTGGCCAAAGGCTGGACAAGGACGTGTTCCGCCGCGATCTCGGCAACTTGGCTGACGCCTATACGGAAGTTGCGCGTCGTCTTGGTGTCCTGCCAAGCAATGTGACGCACACGACCAAGCCGACCCTGATCAACTGATTGCGCCGCGCCTTCGGCGCGTCGCGGTGTCGGGGCTCTGCCCCGCTCGCTTGCGCTCGCCCCCCGAGATATTTTTGGGCCGATAATATGTGGTGCCACGGCTTGGGGGGTTCAGGATTGGACAAGCCTGCGCGAATCCGTAATAGAACAGGCAATCGTCGTTCAATGCTTCTCGGGGGATCACAATGAAGGCTCGCGTCCACATAATGTTGAAGGCTGGCGTTTTGGATCCGCAAGGCGAAGCGATCCGCCACGCGCTTGGCACACTTGGGTTTGAGGGTGTCGCAGGCGTGCGGCAGGGCAAGGTGATCGAAATCGAAATTGCCGCAACGGACGAGGACGCTGCCAAGGCCGAGGTGGCCCGCATGTGCGAGGCGCTTTTGGCCAATACCGTGATCGAAAGCTACACGGTCGAGATTCTTTGATGCGCGCGGCGGTCCTCAGAACCTACAACGAGGATTTGTCGATCGAAGACGTGGCGATGCCCGATTGCCCGCCCGATGGCGTTGTTTTGAGGGTCTTGGCCTGTGGCATTTGCCGCTCAGACTGGCACGGTTGGGTGGGCGAGCATCCTCGGGTGAAGCCCGGTCAGATCGGTGGCCACGAATATTGCGGCGAAGTCGTCGAAGCGGGGCGCGAGGCGACCTATGCAGTCGGAGACCGTCTGATCGCGCCGTTCATTCTGTCTTGCGGAAACTGTCCGAACTGCCGCTCGGGGGCGTCTAACACCTGTCTTGACCAGCGTTTGCCGGGCTTTGTGGAACCGGGTGCATTCGCCGAATATGTCGCCGTCCCGCGCGACCATAATCTGGCGCGCCTGCCGGAGGGCATGTCGCCCGCTCTGGCGGCCGCGCTTGGTTGCCGCGTCACCACCGCCTGGCACGCGCTGACCGACCGTGCCGCCCTGAAGCCCGGTGAGTGGCTGGCGGTGCACGGCACCGGCGGCATCGGTCTTGCCGCGATGCTTTTGGGGCGTGCCATCGGGGCGCGTGTCATCGTCACTGATATCGTTCCGGAAAAGCTGGCTCATGCCCTGTCCCTTGGGGCCGAACACGCGGTGGACGCCAGCGACGGCGAAAGCGCTTCGCGCATCCGCGAGATCACTGGCGGCGGCGCGCATGTCTCGGTCGAGGCCCTCGGTTTCCCGGCTACCGTGGCCGCCTCGCTGGCCTGTCTGCGGCCTCTGGGACGACATGTGCAGGTCGGACTGCCTGTTGGGCCCCATGCGATCCAGCCGATCAATCTCAACACCGTCTACATGGGCAATCTCGCGATTTATGGTACACGCGGCATGCCGTCGTGGAGGTATCCATCGCTCTTGTCGCTGATCGACAGTGGCGCGGTGGACCTGTCGCCGATTATCGCCCGCGAGGTCGCCTTGTCCGACACGGGGGCAGAGCTTGCCGCCTTTAACGGGCCAATGCCTCCGGGCGTGGCTGTCATCACCGATTTTCTGTCCTGAGGTTGTCAACATGAAAGCCGCTGTTCTTGTCTTTCCGGGGTCCAACTGTGATCGCGATCTGGCCGTCGCATTTCGTCAGGCGGGATGTGCCGTCGAGATGGTCTGGCACAAGGACACGAGCCTGCCGGACGGCGTCGATATCGTAGGCATACCGGGCGGGTTTTCCTTTGGTGACTACTTGCGTTGTGGCGCTATTGCGGCGCGATCGCCGATCATCGGTGCGCTGAAATCCCACGTCGAGCGGGGCGGGCACGCACTTGGCATCTGCAACGGCTTTCAGGTGCTTGTCGAAACCGGCCTGTTGCCGGGGGCTCTGATCCGTAACGCGCGCCTGAAGTTCATCTGCAGGCCCGTGGCGCTGACGGTGGAAACCACATCCAGCGATTTCACGAACGCTTATACCAAAGGCCAGACAGTCACCTATCCGGTCGCCCATCACGACGGCAACTACATCGCCAGTCCCGACACGCTTGCCGCGCTGAATGACGCTGACCGCGTCGCCTTTCGCTATCGCGACAACATCAACGGCTCGGCTGAGAATATAGCTGGTATCCTGTCGGAAAACCGCCGCGTTCTGGGTCTTATGCCCCACCCGGAACGCGCGGCGGATTCTGCCCTTGGAGGCGAAGATGGTGCCGATTTGTTCCGTTCTCTTGCTATCGCTGCCGTCACCGCTTGAGCCAGCGGCGCCAAGGCCTTACTTTAAAAGGCATGAGCGACATGCCGCGCAATAAACGAGTTCGCTTCTCGGGGTCTTCCTGGCCGATACGGGTGATGATGATCGTGGTCATCTCGGCCGCTGTCGCAGTCATCTGGGTGACGAACCAGCTCTTGACCGAGCGTTTCACCGAAAGCACACGCAGCCGCGCCGAAGTTCGACTGGCGCTTTACTCGGGCAACATCCTCAGCGAATTGCAGCGCAGCCAGATCGTGCCGCAACTTCTGGCGCGCGATCCGTCCCTGATCGGTGCATTGAATTCCGAGGATTATGCCCAGACCACGCAGCGCCTGATCTCATATCGCGATGAAATCCGTGCCGCCGAACTGTTTCTGATTGACGGGGAAGGGCGCGCCGTCGCGGCGACTGATCGTCAGGAGCTTGGTTCGATGCACCGTTCCCAGGGCTATTTCGTGGAAGCCCTGCGGTCTTCAGATACAGTTTTCACAACGAATATCACCGAAAACGGTACCCGGCTTTTTGCGTATTCTCGCAAACTCCGCGACCGCGGTGAAACTATTGGCGTCATTGTCGTGGAACTGAACCTGCAACAGTTCGAAAGTGCCTGGGCCGGGTTTGCCGACGCCGTTTTCGTCACCGACAGCGAAGGTCAGATCCTGTTGTCGACCGAAGCGAGGTGGCGGGGGCTGAACGAAGACGAAGCCTTGGAACTGCGTTCTGCGCCCAGTGCGATCCAGCGCGCGGTCCGCGCGACGGCCGACTGGACGGTGCTGCCGATCGATGCTTATCTTGCTGGCCAACCCGTCATGCGTCAGGAAGCGCGGATCGGGTTTCAGGGCTGGCGTATGACCAGTTTCACCACCTATTCGGGTGTGCGCGAGCGGGTGAACGCGTTCATCGCGCTAGAGATCATGGGCTTTGCGATCATCCTTGCGGTCGGGTTTTATTTTGCCAGCCGCAATGCAACGTCGCGGCTTGTGGTCTTCCAGCGCGAGTCGGCGGAGCTTCGCCAGTTGAACGCCGCTCTGCAGCGGGAAATCGCCGAGCGTGAAAAGGCCGAACGCAACCTTGAAGTGGCCGAACAAACGATCCAGCAATCCTCGAAACTGGCGATCCTCGGCGAAATGTCGGCTGCCGTCAGCCATGAGTTGAACCAGCCTCTTGCAGCGATGAAGACCTATCTCGCGGGGGCGCGGCTCTTGCTGCAGAGGAACCGCCCGGACGAGGCGGTATCGTCGTTTCAGCGCATCGACGATCTGATCGAGCGCATGGGGGCGATCACCCGCCAGTTGAAATCCTATGCGCGCAAAGGCGGCGATACACTTGAAACCATTGATGTAAGGGAGTCCGCGTCAACCGCGCTCTCGATGATGGAGCCGCAACTGCGGCAGCGCAAAATGGCGATCAGCTCGCTTTTGCCGCGCGAACCGGTTTTTGTCCGGGCCGACCGTATCCGGCTTGAACAGGTGTTGATCAACTTGTTGCGCAATGCGTTGGACGCAACCAAAGGTGTCAGCGATCCCGAAGTGACCCTGATCGTGTCGGTCTCTGACGAAGTGCTGATCACCGTGCGCGACAACGGCGTCGGGATCGATGACCTCGAAAGCCTGTTCGAACCCTTTTATACCACTAAGGCTCCGGGTGACGGTGTCGGGCTGGGGCTTGCAATTTCCTCGGGTATCATAAACGACCTTGGCGGTCGGATGACGGCGAAAAACGGCCAGAGCGGTGGCGCGCTGTTTGAAATTCGCCTTCCGCTTGCCGATATAGCAGCAGAGCAGGCTGCGGAATAACGTGAGGACGGATTGATGGCAAAAGCCATGAAGATCGCGATAGTCGACGACGAACAAGACATGCGGCAGTCCATCAGCCAATGGCTGGCCCTGTCGGGCTTCGACACCGAAACATTTCCCAGCGCGGAGGACGCGTTGAAGAACCTCGGCCCGGAATATCCCGGCGTCGTGGTTAGCGACATCAAGATGCCCGGAATGGACGGAATGGCATTTCTGAAGCGTCTCATGGGTGTAGATTCTGCACTGCCAGTGATCATGATCACCGGCCACGGCGACGTGCCGATGGCGGTCGAGGCGATGCGCGTCGGGGCGTTTGATTTTCTCGAAAAGCCATTCAACCCCGACAAAATGACCGAGCTTGCAAAGCGCGCCACAAATGCACGCCGCCTGACGCTGGATAATCGCGCGCTCCGCCGGGAATTGTCGGATGGCTCCGGCATTATGAAAAAACTTGTCGGCGCTTCGCCGGTGATGGAGCGTCTGCGCGAAGATATCCTCGACCTGGGGCAGGCGGATGGTCATGTTCTGATCGACGGCGAGACCGGGACCGGCAAGACACTCGTGGCCCACGCGCTGCACGCAGTCGGTGCGAAGACCGGTAAAAAGTTCGTGCTGTTTTCCTGTGCCGCACACGAGGAAGAGGCTCTCGCAGCGCGGCTCTTTGGGCCGAATGACACGGACGACCGTTTGCCACTTCTCGAAGAAGCGCGTGGCGGCACTCTGGTTCTCGAAGGCATCGAAACGCTGCCCGAAAAGCTGCAGGCCCGACTGCTTACATGGATGAACGAACAGGGCACGCCTGCCGAAACGCGCATCGTCGCGATTTCGAACCTTCAAGAAGCGGGCCGCACTTGCGAGGACGCGCTGCGCCCCGATCTTTACTACCGCCTTGCTGCGATGAAGATCACCCTGCCGCCGCTGCGCCAGCGTGGCGAGGATATCCTGTTGTTGTTCCAGCGGTTTGCCGATCAGTTCGCTGACGAATACGGATGCGATGCCCCCGAAGTCAGCGCGCAGGAAGCGGCTCAACTGCTGCAAGCTCCGTGGCCCGGTAACATCCGCCAGCTTCTCAACATCGCAGAACGCGCAGTTTTGCAGTCGCGTCGCGGCTCGGGGACGATTGCGTCTCTTCTGATGGCCGACAGCGAAGACAGCGACATGAATGTCACTACCGAGGGCAAGCCCCTGAAAGAATACGTGGAAGCCTTTGAGCGGATGCTGATCGACAACACGATGCGCCGTCACAGAGGGTCCATTGTGAACGTCATGGACGAATTGTGTCTGCCGCGTCGGACGCTTAACGAGAAGATGGCAAAATATGGTTTGCAGAGGTCGGATTACCTCTGAGCTTTGCAACATCATTGGTATTTAAGAAAGGGTGAAAACCCGTTTGAAACTGTCGTCAAATCGTCAAACTTCGGGATTGTCTTTTGTCCCCAACCCGCTTTATGCTGCGAAGGTAACGCGCAGGGGGCGGTCGCCCCGGATGTGGCGTTACGAAAAGTTTCGCTGTTCCAGAGAGTTAGCTTGAACGTTTGAGCAATCTGGCCCGGCACGAGCGACCTGAAGGTCGAACAACCGAATTGCCCGAGACGCGCATTTGAGCGCGCAGGGCCGTGAACGGGCGCCACCAAAAAGCGCCGGAGAAGAACCGCGATGACGCGCGCGAGGGCATCACAGAGCATGTCCCCGACCTTACAGGGTCGGGCCGCACCGGCTACGCCGCGTCTAGTCGCCATCAACAGTCGTATATGTTTTAGTCCCTTACCGGAAAGGCGGGGGGCTAATCGCATGCGCGGAAAGCCAATATGTCAAAGAAAATGCTTATCGATGCCACCCACGCGGAAGAGACCCGCGTTGTGGTGGTTGACGGAAACAAGGTCGAGGAGTTCGATTTTGAATCCGAAAACAAACGGCAGCTTGCCGGGAATATCTATCTCGCAAAGATAACAAGGGTCGAACCGTCGCTTCAGGCGGCCTTCGTCGATTACGGCGGCAATCGCCACGGGTTCCTGGCGTTCTCGGAAATCCACCCGGATTATTACCAGATCCCGGTCGCAGACCGTGAAGCGCTTCTGGCCGAAGAAATGGCCTTTGCCGAAGCCGAGGCCGCCGAGGAAGAAAAGCCGAAGAAGCGCCGTTCACGCGGTGGGCGCTCGCGCTCGAAGGCGGCAGAGGTCGAGACTAAGGACGCAACCGTCACAGCCGGTGTGCCTGAAGACGAAGTGGCGAGTGACGCGCCGCCTGCCGATGTGTCGGACGCGGGTAAAATCATACCCGGCATGGACGTCGTCGATCTTGAAGAGGATGATGACGCAGCGTCGCTGGTGGAAGACGACAGCGACGACGATGCGCCGTATTCTGCGATGGAAACAGCCGCCGAAACCGATGACTCGATCGAGTCCGTTGCGGATGATGACACTCAGGAAGACATTCGTCCGCCCCGCAAGACGCGGCAGCGGCGTTACAAGATTCAGGAAGTCATCAAGGTCCGCCAGATTCTGCTGGTTCAGGTCGTAAAGGAAGAGCGCGGCAACAAAGGCGCGGCGCTGACCACATACCTCAGCCTTGCTGGTCGCTATTGCGTTCTGATGCCGAACACCGCCCGTGGCGGCGGTATTTCACGCAAGATCACGCAAGCCGCTGACCGCAAGAAGCTGAAAGAGATCGCGCAGGAAATCGACGTACCAAAGGGCGCGGGCCTGATCATCCGGACCGCGGGCGCCAAACGCACCAAGACCGAGATCAAGCGCGATTACGAATACCTTCAGCGGATGTGGGAGCAAATCCGTGAACTGACGCTGAAGTCCATCGCGCCGGCGCAGATTTATGAGGAAGGCAACCTCATCAAGCGCTCGATCCGCGACCTTTACAGTCGCGAGATCGACGAAGTGCTTGTCGAAGGCGAGAACGGGTACCGTACCGCCAAAGACTTCATGAAGATGATTATGCCGAGCCACGCGCGGAACGTGAAGCTATACGCCGACCAGATGCCGCTGTTCGCGCGCTATCAGGTCGAAAGTTATCTGGCGGCGATGTTCAATCCGACCGTACAGTTGCGGTCTGGCGGCTACATCGTGATCGGGATCACCGAAGCGCTTGTCGCCATCGACGTAAACTCGGGCAAGGCCACCAAAGAGAACTCGATCGAGGAAACCGCGCTGAAGACCAACCTCGAAGCCGCCGAAGAAGTGGCGCGTCAGTTGCGTTTGCGCGATCTTGCGGGCCTTATCGTGATCGACTTCATCGATATGGAAGAGCGTCGCAATAATTCGGCGGTGGAAAAGCGGTTCAAGGACCGCTTGAAGACGGACCGCGCGCGCATTCAGGTGGGACGGATCTCCGGCTTCGGCCTCATGGAAATGTCACGACAGCGTTTGCGTCCCGGTATGCTGGAAGCATCGACCCAGCCGTGTCCGTCGTGTCACGGCACCGGGCTCATTCGTTCGGATGACAGTCTGGGTCTGACCATTCTGCGCCAACTCGAAGAAGAGGGTGTGCGCAAGCGTTCGCGCGAGGCATTGGTCAAGGCGCCCGTTTCGATCATCAACTTCCTGATGAACAACAAGCGCGAGCATATCGCCCAGATCGAAGCGCGTTACGGCATGGCCGTTCGGCTGGAAGCCGATCCGTTCATGATCTCTCCCGATTTCACCATCGAGAAGTTTAAGACCGCAACGCGGGTCATCGATCCCACCGTCCAGGTCGTTTCGGTCGATGCGGCGCTGATGGCCGAGATCGAAGCGGAACTTGCCAGTGAAGCCGCCGAGGAAGTCGAAGACGAAGATGCCGTGGAGGAAACACCGCGTGCGGAAGACGACGGCGAAGACCGGCCCAAGAAGCGCCGTCGTCGTCGGCGTCGTCGTCGTGGTGGTAACGGTGGTCGTGACGCAGATGATGCGCCGAACCAGCAGCCGGACGCAGACGTCTCGGCTGAAGGTGCAGACGCCGCAAAGGCTGAAGACGCCGCCGCTGTTCAGTCCGACGTGTCCGAGGTCGACACGTCCGACGAGGCGCCGAAGAAGCCACGCCGCACACGGACGCGCCGCAAGAAGGACGCACCCGTCGCGTCAGAGGCAGCACCAGACGAGGCAGCGGCTGAGGCGGCACCTGCCGCTGATGCGGCACCTGCCGCTGATGCGGCACCTGCCGCTGATGCGGAACCTGCTCCGGAGGCCTCTGAGCCTGTGGCAGAAGAAGAGGCGCCAAAACCCAAGCGCAAGCGCGCGCCCCGTAAGAAAAAGACGGACGTGCCTATCGTGGAAGCTCCGGTTGAAGCGGCCCCGGTTACCGAGGTTGCCGAAGCTGAAGTCGAAGCGCCAACTCCGGAACCGACACCAGAGCCAACTCCAACCCCAACGCCTGAGCCGGCAATGGCGGGAGACGCGCCTGCGCCTGAGGAAAAGCCTGCCAAACCACGTAAGCGCGGCTGGTGGTCGGTGGGCCGCTCGTAAGCGCCTATTTTCGTTTGATAAGATAGACCTGAACGCCACCCTCATCGGTGGCGTTCAGCATTTCATGGCCCTGTTCAGCACAAAAATGCGGGACATCGACTATCGCCGCCGGATCATCCGCGCGCATCTCGAGAATCGCACCCGACGCCATACCTCGCAGGCGTTTGGCCGCCTTCAAGACGGGCAGGGGGCACAAAAGCCCGGTCGCATCCAATGTGTCATCCACCCTCATGGCGCGATCGCTAGACCTGATGTTACAATTTGTCCACTTAGATTTGAGCGCTTGTGTCGTGACGAAGGCTGCAAGACCGCATAAGTCGGGTGGGGAAGGAAACGCTTATGTTCGGATTTGACCTTTTTGATGCTTCACTGGTGCCGGCGATGACCATCGCCTTGATGGCAGGGGTCCTGTCGTTCCTCAGCCCTTGTGTGCTGCCAATCGTACCGCCTTACCTGGCCTACATGGGCGGCATTTCGGTCAGTGATATGCAGGGCGGCGAAAAAGCCGCGCGTCGCCGCGCCATGATGTCGGCCCTGTTTTTCGTCATGGGCCTGTCGACAGTTTTCATGATTCTCGGGTTTACAGCCTCGGCCTTCGGGAGGTTTTTCCTGTCCAATCAGGACTGGTTCATCATCGCTGCCGGCCTTGTCATCATGATCTTCGGCATGCATTTCCTTGGCATATACCGCATCAAATTCATGGACCGCGAAATGCGCATGGACGCGGGCGACCGGGGTGGCTCGGCTTTTGGTGCTTACGTTCTGGGCCTAGCCTTCGCTTTCGGCTGGACGCCTTGCATTGGCCCGATCCTTGGGGCGATTCTGTCCATCGCGGCCTCCGAAGCCGATGTCGCACGCGGCACGACGTTGCTTGCGGCCTATGCGGCGGGTCTCGGTATTCCATTCCTGCTGGTGGCGGCTTTCTTCCCGCGCATGACCCGCGTGATGGCATGGATGCGCCAGCACATGGAGCGGATCGAGCGTATCATGGGCCTGCTTTTGTGGACCGTGGGGCTTTTGATGCTGACCGGCAGTTTTACTGATTTTGCTTGGTGGCTGAACGAACAATTCCCGGTTTTGCAAACATTCGGCTGATATTGCGCGCACTGTTTCTGCCTCTCGTTTTGGGACAGCAATCGTTACAATGGTTTCTAGAATAAGGCTTCTCGCACGTCTGTGGTTGCGATAGGTTTTGCACATGCTGCCGCGCCGAAAGTCCCAAGTGTCGCGCCGTCGGGTGTTTTACATTCCGGGGTATGACCCGCATCCTTCGCGCCGATATCGCGAGCTTTATCGCTCGGAAGGGTGTTTGCAGGCCGAAATATCGGGATATGAGATTGAGCAGAAGTCCGAAGCTCGCGACACCGGATGGCGCGTGCGCTCCAAGATCGACGGCGCACGGACGGTCAGCAAGATCGACGTTCTGGTCTGGCACGACCTTGTGCGCGGCTCGATGCGCGCAGGCATTGCAGGCACCTATCTTGCCCTTGTGCGGACCGCTTGGACTTATCTGACGACAGGCACCTTGCGACGCCTAAGTTGGCTTGCGAAAGGACCTGTGATTGCGGCGCTTTATCCGGTTGTAACGCTGCTTGCGCAGCTTGTTGCGGCCCTGCTGGGCGCAAGCCTTTTGGCCGCCCTCGGTGTCTGGGCTACTTACGCGCTTGGCGCCGTGACGCTGTCCCTCCTTGGTCAACCGGTCGAGCAGGGCGGTTGGCTCTGGACGCTTGTCGGAGCCGCTGTGTTCTGGGCGCTTTTTCTGCCACTGACCCTTGGTGCGCTTCGCTGGTTCAAATCGCAGGACGACAAGACCTATGCCTATTACCTGATGCAGGATTACGCCTATTCTGCCTCCAAACGCGGGGCTTACCCGGACGAGATCGAAGCCCGGCTGCACGAGTTCCGCCACCGGATCGAAGCGGCCTTGCGCGAAGATATCGACGAAGTTCTGATCGTCGGTCATAGCTCGGGCGCGCAGATGGCAGTTTCGATCGTCGCCGACATCGTGCGGCTGAAGCGCGTGCACGAAACCGGCCCCGCGCTTTCACTGCTCACACTGGGGCAAGTGATCCCGATGGTAAGCTTCCTGCCCGATGCCAAGCGCATCCGGCGCGATTTGCGCCTTCTGGCTTCGGCGCAAGAAATAACATGGGTCGACGTGTCGGCCCCGTCCGACGGGTGCTGCTTTGCGCTCACCGATCCGGTTTCGGTCTCTGGCGTCTCACCGGGCAATAGCCAGCAATGGCCTCTGATCCTGTCTGGTGCGTTCAGTCAGACCTTGTCATCCGAACGGATGGCGCGGTTGAAATGGAAGTTCTTCCGCCTGCATTTTCAGTATATCTGCGCTTTCGACAAGCCGGGCGATTACGATTACTTCAAGATCACGGCCGGCCCTGAAACACTGGGCTCTCGGTTCCGCGGTCGGCGCACGTCTCCAAGCCGGATCGACGTCGTTGCCTCGCGCTTTACTTCCACCGTGACATGATCCCGCCAAAACCGGCGGCGCGAAAGGAAAGAGTATCGCTGTGGCGGTACTGGCAACTGTTTCGAAAGGACATCTTGTCCGCCCAGCCAGAACGGCTCTACCGCGCGCGGATGGCTGAATTCAGGACGCCATTCTTCCGATCCTTTTTCATAAATGAACCGGAGCTGGTCAGGATCGTCTTGAATGAACGCCCCGCGGACTTCCCGAAATCCGCGCGTATCACGTCAGGACTGGCCCCACTCCTTGGCCGCTCGGTGTTCGTCACCAACGGCGCAGACTGGGCGCGGCAACGTCGGATTATTGATCCCGCTTTCGAGGGGGGACGTATTGCGGCAAGTTTCCCCGCGATGGTCGATGCCGCTCAATCTGCCGTAAATCGGATTGCGCCCGGTGAACTGGACGTCGAAAGCTGGGCAAGCCATGTGACGGCGGACATCATATTCCGAACGCTGTTCTCACTCCCCATAGACGATGATTTGGCCCGCGAGGCCTATCAAGCTTTCCGGGACTTCCAACGCGAGCAACCGGTTGCCACGCTTGCCGCTTTGCTGCCTTGGATGCCTGTCAGACATCGCCGCCCCGCACGCAAGGCCGCGCGGCGCCTCCGACGACTGATTGGTGAACTGGTCGATAAGCGACGGGCGTTGATTGCGGCACAAAAAGCGCCCGACGATCTGGCGACAAAGATCATGACCACGCCGGACCCCGAGACGAACGCTCTTTTTGACCGGGACGAAATGGTCGATCAGGTGGCGATCTTTTTCCTTGCAGGCCATGAAACCAGCGCCGCGCTTTTGGGATGGGCGCTTTGGCTTTTGGCGGCGAATCCTGACTGGGCAAGCCGCGTTTCGCAGGAGGCCGACGTGTTCTGGCAGGCCCCTCAGTTTCAGCACCTCTCAAAGATGCCCGCCACCCGCAGCGTCATCCGCGAAACGCTGAGGCTTTACCCTCCGGTTCCGATGTTCGTGCGAGAAGCCAAGCGTCGCGAAACTTTCCGAAAGCGCGCGGTCCCCGCAAAATCACAGATTGTTGTTTCGCCCTGGCACTTGCATCGCAACGACCGCTACTGGGCCGATCCTGATGATTTTGATCCCGCAAGATGGGATACCGACGCCGGGCGGCTCGCCTCGCGAGAGGCGTATTTGCCGTTCTCAAGCGGCGCGCGCGTCTGTCCCGGAGCGGGATTTGCAATGGCGGAAGCTGCAATTTTATTGTCTTCAGCGATGTCGAAATTCGCCTTCAAACCGCTCAAGACACCCGTGCCGGTAGCGCATCTGACGGTGCGCACGCGCGACGGGATCACGCTTGAAGTGGTTGCGCGTCAGGGCTGACGGTACTGGTCCAGAACATACAGGCGGATGGCGGACGCAAGCCCGCAGTCGGTGCCGCGGGCTTCGTCGATTTCGGCCGCCAGATCATTGATCGGACGACCTTTTTCATGGGCAATGTTGCGAAAGGCAATCCAGAATGCTTCCTCAAGCGACACCGATGTGCGGTGCCCGCGAAGCGTAAGTGAACGCTTGACCGGCCGGAGATTCATGGCTCTTTCTTGTGGGCCTCATGCCGTTTCATCGCCAGCGCCGCCTTCTTGGCCTCGGCCAGTTTGTCGGCTTTGGAACGTCCGTATTTCAACGCGTTTCCATCCGCAGTGGCTTTGCGGGCGGACTTCGATTTTTCCTTGCGCGCGCGGTTCAGGTTCACGGTGGTCATGACTTCGGTCCAATCATCTTTTCTGGCCGGACAACGCTGTCAAACGTCGCCTCATCCACGAAGCCAAGGGCTATGGCCTCTTCTTTCAGGGTCGTGCCGTTCTTGTGCGCTGTCTTGGCGACAGTCGTCGCGTTGTCGTAGCCGATGGTCGGCGCGAGGGCGGTCACCAGCATCAGGGATTCGCGCATCAATTGGTCTATGCGCGTTTCGTTGGCGCGGATGCCCGAGACGCAATTGTCAGTGAATGCACGCGCCGCATCGCCCAACAGCTGCATGGATTGCAACACGTTATAGGCCATCATTGGTTTGTAGACGTTCAGTTCGAAGTGACCCTGACTTCCCGCGAAACCGACGGCGGCATCGTTGCCGATCACATGGGCGCAGACCTGAGTCATGGCCTCGCATTGAGTCGGGTTCACCTTGCCGGGCATGATCGACGAGCCGGGTTCGTTTTCTGGCAAGAGCAATTCATAGAGGCCGCAGCGCGGCCCCGAGCCAAGAAGCCGGATGTCGTTTGCGATCTTGAAGAGGCTGGCTGCCGCGGCCTTCAGGGCGCCGGACATGGCGACCATCGCGTCGTGGGCGGCAAGGGCTTCGAATTTGTTGGGGGCCGTGACGAATGGCAGGCCCGTGATGCGGGCCATGTTCGCCGCGACCTCTTCGCCCCAGCCGGGACGCGTGTTTAGGCCGGTGCCAACGGCGGTGCCGCCCTGCGCCAGTTCGTAGATGTCGCCCAGCGAGGCCTCAACGCGCTCGATGGATTTGGCGACCTGATGTGCATAGCCCGAGAACTCCTGCGCCAGCGTCAGGGGCGTTGCATCCATCGTGTGGGTGCGGCCGATTTTGATGATGCCGTCGAATTCCTTGACCTTCGCTTCAAGTGCGGTGTGCAGATGCTTGAGGCCCGGCAATGTCACATCCCGCGCGGTCATCGCCGTTGCGATGTGCATGGCGGTGGGGAAGGTGTCGTTGGATGACTGGCCCATGTTGCAATGGTCGTTCGGATGCACCGGGTCTTTCGAGCCGATCACGCCGCCCATGATTTCGATCGCGCGGTTGGCGATGACCTCGTTGGCGTTCATGTTCGATTGGGTACCGGAACCGGTCTGCCAGACAACAAGCGGGAAGTGGTCATCCAGTTTGCCGCCCACGACCTCCGAGGCGGCTTCGATCATTGCGTCGGCCTTGTCGGCCTCCAGCACGCCGGCCGCTTTGTTGGCTTCGGCACAGGCTTGCTTGATCACGCCAAGTGCGCGGACGATGGCAACAGGCTGTCTTTCCCAACCGATGGGAAAGTTGATCAGGCTGCGCTGTGTCTGAGCGCCCCAGTACTTGTCGGAAGGGACCTCAAGAGGGCCAAAGCTGTCGGTTTCGGTGCGGGTTGTGGTCATGGCTTACGGCTCTCCTTGGGCGTTTTCGCAAGGAAGCTATAGGCAAGCAGCGCCACTTACGCAATCGCGCATGGGTCAGGTGGCACTACGCGACTTCAGGCGAGACGACGTGCGCGCGCCGAGGCAAGGATAGGGTGCGCGTCGAAGGCTTCGGACAGGCGGTCCTGCATCGAGCGCACGCTTTCGCCGTAGAAGTAAAACACAGTCTTGTCGGCGCGACGGGTCCAGCCACGGTTGACCGCGAGGCCCTTCATGGCGTCACTGCACATTTTCGCAAAATCGCGGCGCCCGGGACCATCCGGCGCAAGTGCGCTGTCGACCGAGATCTCAAGCCCTTCCGCAACACCGAAAACAACCGGCTCTCCGCCGTCTGCGCGTCTGATCGACGAGCCATAGGGCGCGTGCAGATAGTCGAGCATACCGGCAACGGTTTCGAGGCTTTCGCGCGAGGCGTCGCGCAGGCCGAGGTAGAGTGTCACGCCGCATATGTCATCCGGACCCGCTTCATGGGCGCGCACTTTGGTCAGGGTGCCCATGGCCGTTGCGACAAGCTGGCGGTTCAGAGGTTCCCCAAACACCGACGAGGCGTCTCGGTGGCCCATGTGAACGGGCAGTCGTGCTTCGACAAAGGTCACGTCGATGGTCGTTGGCTTCATCTTTAAATCGCGAAAAAACATGAGCGGACTCCCCGGTTTCAGGCAGAGAATGACGATCAATAATGGCGCGAGACCGGGGAAATTGCGGCGAAAATACGGCCGATTATTTCCTGAAACTATCGAGACTTACGATTTCTGCTGCCCCGGTATCTTCTTTTGTTTCCAGTTTCGACGCAGTCTCTATTTCCGCCGTTTCATCATCGTCGTCGTCCTGGGTTTCGAATCTCAGGCCGAATTCCACCGATGGATCGACGAAGGTGCGGATGGCGTCGTAGGGGATGTACAGAGGCTCGGGCGAGTCGCCGAAGTTCAGCGTGACCGAGAAGCCTTCATTGGTGACCTCGAGATTGTCGAACCAGTGCTGCATCACAACGGTCATCTCATCGGGGTAGCGATCACTGAGCCAGTCTGCGATTTCCACGTCCGGGTGCATCGTGTCGAACGTGATGAAGAAGTGATGTTCGCCGGGCAGACCGTTCTTGGCCACATCGTTGAGAACGTCCTGTATAAGCCCCCGCATCGCGCGGTGCATCAGGTTCCCGTAATCAATGATGCGCGTCATGGCGTCCCCTGGAATTGAGGTCCCAGCATAAAAGATTCGGACCCGATGAAAAGGTGTCGCGCGAATTGTCGGCCAAAAAATACCATCTGCTCGAACTGGGACATCAAGGGCGGCTTGGATGTACCGCTGGATGCCTGATGTCGCTCGGATGCCAGCGATGAGGAAGATGACGGCTCTCGCTTAGATTCATGCCTGCAAATAATGCTGCAACATTTGTCATCGAATGTCCGCTCGTGCGCGGGAGGAGCGCAGGAAATTGAATGGGACTGACGGAAAATGCTGCGAAGCAGACGCGAGCGGGTGATCCAGACGCTGAGTTACGAAGTGGGCGGACTGGCGATAGCGACGCCACTTTACATGGTGGTTTTCGGGGAAAACGTTTGGGGCTCTGCGGGCTTGATGATTGCGCTTTCCATCGCGGTTCTGGTTTGGACACCGATCTACAACACTGCCTTTGATCGCCTCGATCTGCACTTTGCCGACCGCATTGCCAGCGACCGCCCCACAATGTGGCGCGTGGTTCATGCGATCGGACTGGAAGCAACGACCGTGTTTCTCACAGTCCCGATCGTGATGATCGTAGGAGGGCACGGCTTTGTCGAAGCCTTGGTGGTCGATATGGCGTTGACGCTTGTCTACACGATCTATGGCTTTGTGTTCCATCTGGCCTATGACCGCGCGCGTCCTGTCAAACTGAAAAACGATGAGGAATTGAAGACATGAGCGAGCAGACAGAAACTTTGGCGTTCATCTGATGGTGGATGGGTATGACGCTGACCCCGCGCGGCTTGCTGATTTGGGTGCGTTGGAGGAAATGCTGCATGAAATCCCGGCGCAACTGGGGATGCACGCTATTTCCGAGCCGCTGGTGGTAGAAGTCGGTCCCTTAAATCCGCGCGATCCTGGCGGTATTTCGGGCGTGGTGCTGATTGCCGAAAGTCACATCGGCTTTCACACGTTTCCTGCGCGGGGCTTTGTGACGATTGACGTTTATACCTGTCAGCCGGACCTGGACTGTGATCGCGTGACGGCACTTTTGAAGGAAAAATTCCTGATCGGGAACATGGATGTTCATCTGGTAAAACGTGGTGCGCGCTACCCAAGCGAAGATATTTATCCGCACCAACGCGAAATGAGCGACGTCAGTTGATTGCGCGCTTTTCCAGACAAAAATGTAATGAAAACAATATGTTGTAAGTGCAGGCTTCTGTTGCCAGGTGCCTGCGGACCCCGCCTTAAACCGCAAAGCCTAAGGACTTAGGTTTCAATAGTTCCGACTGCTTACGCAGCCATCGCCATTGGAGCTTTGTTGTCATTTGCAACTAGCTTTGATGGACCGATATCGGTGGTACCTCACCGAGACAAAGCAAAACCCCTTTAGACGTCCGTCGATCCTATTTCGTCCCCATGATCCCCAAATGAGAGATTTTTGGTGGAGACGCCGGGTACCGCCCCCGGGTCCGATCCGCTTATTACGAGCGCGTTTATGTCCATAGTCCCGTTGCCGGAACAGATTGAATATAGGGTGTTTGAGGGCCGGTTGGAAGGGGGCGTGTGACGACGCGCCGCCTTATAGATTAATCGCCAGCAACGTGGATGCGACGGCGGCTTCTATCGCGAAAAAAGTGATCTTCATGCGCGATGCGTCACCGTCAGCGACGATGGACGTCAAGCGGCCAATCGCGGCCCCGCCCCAGGCAAACCCCACCATCGCGAAGGCAAGAGGTGTATTCAGAATGATCGCACCAAGGCCGAGACCAATGAAGAGCGCGCCTGACGCGGCCCGGATTTCGGAAAGACCCATGGTCGAGTTGGTTGGCGCCATATCCAGAAGATCCATCGTGTACCGCGGCATGAGCCAGCCAACCGCCCCGAGGCCGACGCTGGCAAGCGCGAGGAGGATGTTGATGATGTCGGTCATCTGTAAACCTGTTGTTTCATTTGTATGAACATAAATTTTTACGTTTCAGGTTGGGGTTTGGATCACGACAGTTGGTCGCATAATTAACAAAGTTTGAAATTCTCGGTTAAGAATATGTTTTTAAATGATTTTGTTTCGCCGGGGACCTGGTGGCAGTTTTGGTTTTTTGCGCGAGGGCAAAAACGCGTGGTTTTCTGTGTTCTCGGAGCGAGAAAAACAAACTGGCGGCGCTGGGGAAATTAAAGCATATGGCCATTAAGGAAGCCTGAACTGCGGGAGCGGTTGCGGTCATTTGGATTGCTGGAATTGAGAGAAGGACACCGTCATGAGAGCGCTGATTGTTGAAAAAGATGATGAAGGCAAGACGTCGGCGTCTGTTCAGGAGATCGACGAGGCGCGCCTGCCGGACGGCGACGTGACGGTGGCGGTCGAGTATTCCACCGTGAATTATAAGGACGGGTTGTGCATCGGGCCGGGGGGTGGCTTGGTTCGCAATTATCCGCATGTGCCGGGTATTGATTTTGCCGGAACGGTCGAGGCTTCGGATGATCCGCGCTATGCTCCGGGCGACAAAGTTGTGTTGACGGGGTGGCGCGTTGGCGAGGCCTATTGGGGCGGTTACGCCGAGAAAGCACGTGTAAAGGCCGATTGGCTTGTGCCGTTGCCGAACGGGTTGACGACGCGGGCGTCGATGGCTGTGGGAACGGCGGGTTTTACCGCGATGCTGGCGGTGATGGCGCTTGAAGATCACGGGCTTACACCGGACAAGGGCGAGGTTCTGGTGACCGGTGCAGCGGGGGGTGTCGGCTCGGTCGCGACGGCGATTTTGGCCAATCTGGGTTATGAAGTTGCCGGTGTCACCGGGCGGCCCGAGACGGGTGATTACCTGAAAAGCCTGGGCGCGGCGCGCGTGGTTGCGCGCGAAGAGCTGAACGAGACGGTAAAAAGGCCTTTGGAAGCAGAGACTTGGGCTGGTTGCATTGACGCGGTTGGCGGGGCGATGCTGGCGCGGGTTTTGGGGCAGGTTAAGTATGGTGGCTCGGTCGCGGCCGTCGGACTTGCGGGCGGGGCCGGCTTGCCTGCGACAGTTATTCCGTTCCTGTTGCGCGGTGTGAATCTGCTGGGGATCGACAGCGTGATGCAGCCTTTCGAGAACCGTGTGCGGGCCTGGGAGCGGGTGGCGAAAGACCTGCCGATGGACAAGTTGGAAGCGATGGTTCAGCCCGCGACGCTTGAGGATTTGCCGAAGCTGGGCGCTGATATCCTGAAGGGTCAGGTCAAGGGTCGGGTCGTGGTCGACGTCAAAGGTTAACGCGGCGTACGCAGCGAGGCTGTGCTGGGGGTCCGAGGGCAAAAGTTAACGCCTTATTCCATTGTGAAACAGGGCCATTTGGCCATGTCGGTACAACGTCGGTTTGACGTCGGTATTACGTCGGTGCGACCGTACGGAGGTGCCGGGTATGTCGCTTGTTTTGGGGTGTTTTCGGGGATCCTGGTTGTTTCACGGGGTGTACGGTTGTGAAAAAACATTTGCTTTCAATATTTAGCGGCATGAACTTAATGTATTTTTTGCGTTAACCTTTTGGGGTTTTGCCCGGGCGGTCTGAATATCGCGCGACGCAAACTTGCGCGTGAGCAGTCCAGAGCCTACACCGAAAGAAAACGAGGGAGAGCACTAGATGACATTGGCATTCGTATTTCCGGGACAGGGCGCGCAGACCATTGGCATGGGGCGCGATCTGGCCGAGGCATATCCGGCGGCGCGGGCGGTTTTTGATGAGGTAGACGAGGCGCTGGGCGAGAAGCTGTCGGCGCTGATCTGGGAGGGGGAGCAGGACGCGCTGACCCTGACGGAGAACGCGCAGCCTGCCTTGATGGCGACATCGCTTGCGGCGCTTCGTGCGTTGGAGGCCGAGGGCGTATCGATGGGAGATGTGTCTTTTGTGGCGGGGCATTCTCTGGGTGAATATTCGGCGCTTTGTGCGGCGGGGACATTTTCTGTGGCGGATACGGCGCGTTTGCTGCGGCGACGCGGATTGGCGATGCAGGCGGCGGTCCCGGTAGGCGTCGGCGCGATGGCGGCTGTTTTGGGCTTGGACATCGAGTCAGTGCGCGCGATTGCAGACGAAGCGGCGGACGGCGAGGTTTGTGCAGCGGCGAATGACAACGATCCCGCGCAGGTCGTGGTATCGGGTCATAAGGGGGCTGTGGAGCGGGCGGCGGCTTTGGCCAAGGAGCACGGCGCGAAGCGGGCTTTGATGTTGCCGGTGTCTGCACCGTTTCATTGTGAATTGATGGCGCCTGCGGCGCGGGAAATGGCTGAGGCTCTGGCGGGGGTCGAGATGAAAGACCCGAGTGTGCCGGTGGTGGCGAATGTTTTGGCTCAGCCGGTCTCAGATGCGGCTCGGATTGCCGCGTTGCTGGTCGAGCAGGTGACGGCGTCGGTGCGCTGGCGGGAGAGTGTTGACTGGATGGCGGGTGATGGTGGTGTCACCGCGTTCTGGGAGGTTGGCGCGGGCAAGGCCTTGTCGGGGATGATCCGCCGGATCGCCAAGGATGCGGAGACGCGGGCTGTCGGGACGGCGGCGGATGTGGCGGGCGCTGTGGAAGCGATGCGCGGGTAGGGGCGCTGCCCCTCGGCCCTTTGGGCCTCACCCCGGGATATTTGAACCAAAAAGAAGGGCAGTTGGATGTTTGATCTGGAAGGCAAGGCGGCTTTGGTGACGGGCGCGTCTGGTGGTATCGGGGCGGCGATCGCGCAGGGGCTGCATTCCCGCGGGGCGCGCGTTGGTTTGTCAGGCACGCGGGTGGAGCCGTTGGAGGCTTTGGCGGGCGAACTTGGCGAGCGGGCGCATGTGTTGCCCTGTAATTTGAGTGACAGTGCGGACGTGGCGGCCTTGCCCAAGGTGGCGGCCGAGGCGATGGGCGCGGTCGATATTCTGGTGAACAACGCCGGGATCACGCGGGACAATCTGTTCATGCGCATGTCGGACGAGGAATGGGCAAGCGTTTTGCAGGTGAACCTGACGAGCGCGATGATCCTGTCCAAGGGTGTCATGCGGGGCATGATGAAGGCGCGTTGGGGGCGGATCGTGAATATCACCTCCGTGGTGGGGGCGACCGGCAATCCGGGGCAGGCAAATTATGCGGCGTCAAAAGCCGGATTGGTCGGTATGTCGAAGTCTCTGGCGTATGAGGTGGCGAGCCGTGGGATCACGGTGAACTGCGTGGCGCCCGGCTTTATCACGACGGCGATGACCGACAAGCTGACCGACGATCAGAAAAGCGCCATTCTGACGCAAGTGCCGATGGGACGCATGGGCGAGGCCGACGAGATCGCCAGCGCCGTGGTGTATCTTTCGAGTGCCGAGGCCGGATATATCACAGGTGCGACGTTGCATGTGAACGGCGGAATGGCCATGCTATAAGTGGGTCGTGTGTCGTCATTATATCATTTGCCTTTCACGGGAATTTGATATAGGCGGCGCTCATCTTCGCCGGGGCTTGGAGTGTGCGACAAGCGCGTTCCTTTCGAGGCGATACTATCAAATGTGGGCCAAGTCCCCGAGAGAATGTGAGGAATTGACATGAGCGACATCGAAGATCGCACGCGCAAGATCGTGGTCGAGCATCTGGGCGTTGAACAAGACAAAGTCACCGAGAACGCATCGTTCATCGATGATCTCGGCGCTGACAGCCTTGATACGGTCGAGCTGGTTATGGCGTTTGAAGAAGAGTTCGGTATCGAGATTCCGGATGACGCGGCAGAGACGATCCAGAGCTTTGGCGACGCGGTGAAATTTATCAAAGAAGCTGTCTGATTAGTCAGCTTTTTCGAGGTTGAAAGCGGCGTCCTTCGGGACGCCGTTTTTCGTTTGCGACCAGGCATCGGTGGTCAGGGATTGTTGGTGCGGTTTCGGATACGGGTAAGTTCTTCGTCGGTGAAGCGGGTGTCGAAGCGGGCCCCTGCGAAATAGGCGTTTGACCAGATGATGCGGGCCGGGCGCTCGGTTTCGCCGAAGTCGACGGTGAGGGCGGTGCCGGGCGGGGGCGCGGATGTCCACGAGAGCCGGACGCCTCCGATGGAGATATCGGCTGTGTCGGCCAGATCGGGCGCGCCGTTTTCCACAGTTACAAGCACCGAGATCGAGGAGGGGGAGCGCGTGAGGCGTATGGTGCGCGGTTCCTGCGCGCCCTTCTTGCGCAGGGCGTAGGCGCCGCCGGCGGCGAAGATCAGGGTGAGGAGGGCGAGGCTTGAGTACGCGGTGCGGGACGTGTCGGCGGGTTTTTGCGCGGTGTTCGTTGTGTCTGGGTCGGTCGCTTCGCGGAAACGCGCGGTTTCGGCAAGAGCCTCATCGCAGCCTGTCGCGGTGAGGAGGCCGTCAACATAGACCAGGTTTTCCAAAGTGCGTGCCGCGTGATAGCCGCGGTCGCCGTGGGCGCTGTTCAGCAGGGCCGAGGCGTCGGCAAAGAGGCGGGCGATGCGCGAGATGTCGGCGCGCGCGCCTTCGCTGTCGAGATCGCGTCCAAGCTTTGCCGCGCTGGTGGTGGCGAGTGCGTCGGAAAGGCGCGCGGTGTGCGCCTGCCAGTCGTCGAAATCCTGCGCCTGAAGGAGTGTTTTGTAAGTCTGGGCGAGGTCGGCAAGCCGATTGGAAGCGGTGCAGGCAAGCGCGGGTGTGCCGACGAGGCACATCACGGCGAGCGGGATGCAGAAGCGTTTGGCGGCGGGCGATCGCATCGTCGGGACTTTGGGTATTCCGGGAAATGAAGGACGATCATAGCGTGGTGGGGGTTTTCAACTTCTTAACGCTTGGGGTCTGGATGGGCGCGGCTTGATTGCGCGCCTTTCGCGGGGCGTGTATGAGGTTTGGAACGGCATTGAGAACCGGAGAACAGGCATGCGTCGCGTCGTCGTCACAGGATTAGGAATGGTCTCGCCACTTGCGTGTGGTGTGGAGGAAACTTGGAGCCGGATTTTGGCTGGGCAATCGGGGGCGGGGACAATCTCGCGGTTCGATGCGAGCCATCTGGGCACGACCTATGCTTGCGAGGTTCCGCGCGGCGATGGCTCGGACGGGACGTTTAATCCGGATGACTGGATGGAGCCGAAAGAGCAGCGCAAGGTCGATGATTTCATCCTTTATGGCATGGCGGCGGCGGAGCAGGCGGTGAAGGATTCGGGCTGGGCACCGACGGACAAAGAGAGCCTTGAGCGCACGGGCGTGATGATCGGCTCCGGTATTGGCGGTTTGCAGTCGATTGCGGAGACGGCCGTGTTGTTGAAGGAGCGGGGTCCGCGTCGGGTGTCACCGTTCTTTATTCCGGGGGCGTTGATCAATCTCGTTTCGGGGCAGGTGTCGATCCGGTTTGGGTTCAAGGGGCCGAACCACGCGGTTGTGACGGCCTGTTCGACAGGCGCGCATGCGATTGGCGATGCGGCGCGGCTTATCATGCTGGATGATGCGGATGTGATGGTTGCAGGTGGGGCGGAGAGCCCGATTTGCGAGATCGGCATCGCCGGGTTCAACGCGTGCAAGGCTTTGTCGACGAAGCGGGCGGGTGAGCCTCAGAAGGCGTCGCGCCCTTATGATGCGGATCGCGACGGGTTCGTCATGGGTGAGGGTGCCGGCGTCGTGGTGCTTGAGGAATATGAGCACGCCAAGGCGCGCGGTGCGAAGATTTACGCCGAGGTTTTGGGTTATGGTCTGTCGGGGGATGCCTATCACATCACTGCGCCGTCCGAAGATGGTGAGGGCGGTGAGCGGGCGATGCGCGCGGCTTTGCGGTCGGCCAAGCTGACGGGGGCGGATATTGATTACATCAATGCGCATGGCACATCGACGATGGCGGATACGATCGAACTTGGCGCGGTTGAGCGTGTGATGGGAGATGCGGCGGCGGGGGCGACGATGTCGTCCACGAAGTCGTCGATCGGGCATTTGCTGGGGGCCGCGGGCGCTGTGGAGGCGATTTTCTGCATTCTGGCGCTGCGCGATCAGGTGGCGCCGCCGACGATCAATCTGGACAATCCCGCGGTGGAGCCGAAGCTGGATCTGGCCCCGAACAAGAAGCGTGAGCGCAAGATTGACGTGGCTTTGTCGAACTCGTTCGGGTTTGGCGGCACGAATGCGTCGTTGGTTATGGGACGGGTTAACGACTGATGTGGCGTAATCTGGCGTCGAATGTGCTGACATTGATGATTGTCGCGCTGATTGTGGCGTTTGGCGGTTTGACATGGGCGCAGCGGCAATACACCGGGCCGGGGCCTTTGGCGGATGCAATTTGTCTGCAAGTAGCTCCGGGCAGCAATATGCGGCGCGTGGCGGTCGATCTTGAGGCTGCGGACGCGATCAGCAATGCCACGATTTATCGATTGGGGGCGGATTATTCGGAAAAGGCGAATGATCTGAAAGCGGGTTCGTTCCTGATACAGGAAGGCGCTTCGATGTCCGAGATCGTGGATGCGATTACCGGGGATGGATTATCGACGTGTGGGACGGAAGTAATTTACCGGGTTTCGGTCAATTCCAAGTCGGTGCGGGTGCGCGAGCTGGATGCAGCGACGCAGGAGTTTGAGGTCACGGCCGAGTTCGATCCGGGGGCTGAAGAAGCCCCCGAGCCCTATCTGGCGGCGCGCGACGATGTGGCGACGCGCTATCGGGTGGTGATCGCGGAAGGTGTGACAAGCTGGCAGGTGGTCGATGCTTTGCGCGCATTGGATGTGTTTGAGGGCGAGGTGACGGAGATCCCTGCTGAGGGGACACTGGCGCCGGATGGGTATGAGATCACGCCGGGGCAGGATCGTGCGGAGTTTTTGAACTCGATGACGGCCATTCAGTCGATTCGATTGGCCGAGGCCTGGGAGAACCGGGCGGAAGATGCGCCGGTTGAGACGCCCGAGGAGGCTTTGATTCTGGCGTCGATCATTGAGAAAGAGACCTCGGTTGCGGAGGAGCGCGGTATGGTGGCGAGTGTGTTTGCCAACCGCTTGCGGCAGGGGATACGACTTCAGACCGACCCGACGGTGATTTACGGCATCACGCGGGGTGAGGGAATTCTGGGGCGCGGTATCCGCCAGAGCGAGCTGCGACGGGAAACGCCGTGGAATACATATGTGATCACCGGGCTGCCGCCGACTCCGATTGCGAATCCGGGGCAGGCGAGTATTGAGGCGGCGCTGAACCCTGATGACACCGACTATATTTTCTTTGTGGCGGACGGAACCGGGGGCCATGCCTTTGCTGAAACGCTGGCCGAGCACAATGCGAATGTCGCGGAGTGGCGCAAGATCGAAGCTGAGCGCGAGAGCCAGTAGCGCCTTGATTGCTTGGGGTTTTCTGCGTGCTGGCGGTGTGCCGTTAACCTTTCGGTAATTGCAACGTACGGTATTATTGATTGTTTTCAGTAGGTTACGCTTGACTTTGCGCACGGTCTATGGCATACCTTCAGGCAAGATAGGACAGGTGGCAGAGCGGCCGTGGGGATAGCCCGCGGTGTGTTTAAACCAGAATCGCCTGCATTTCCCAAGCATACAGGACCCCGTTATGACGGATGACCCGATCGGGAAGATCGGGGCTGACGCGTCGCGTCAGCTTCTTGCGCAGAGTGAGCAGATACTGCGCGACTTGATGGCTGCCTTCGAGACGGCAGCCGGACGATTGCGGGCAAAGGATGCGCCGCTCGATACCGATATCTCAAGCGCCATCGTGATGCTTGCGAAAACCCGGACCACCGTGATCCAGGAGATTCAGACGAATGACAAACGTGTCCAGCTTTCCGGCGGGGTCTTTTCGCGCAAGCCCCACAACTTTGACAGCGTCCGCGACGAACTTGGGCGCCGGCTTGATCGCATCCGCGATGCCCGAGGAACAGGCGACGTTTCTGAGTGAGTTGCCAGCCGAAGTCGTAAGGGCTTTGCCGTATCTGTTCGAGTTCTGGGCATTGCCACATCAGTTGCCACCCGAGGGGGACTGGCGGACGTGGATGGTGCTGGGTGGGCGCGGTGCGGGCAAGACGCGGGCCGGAGCCGAGTGGGTGCGAGCGCAGGTTGAGGGCGCTGGGCCTGAGGATGTGGGGCGGTGTTCGCGCATTGCCTTGGTGGGTGAGACCTTTGATCAGGCGCGCGATGTAATGGTTTTGGGCGAGAGCGGGATTGTTGCCTGTTCACCGGAGGATCGAAAGCCCGTCTGGGAGGCGTCGCGCAGGCGGCTGGTCTGGCCGAATGGGCTGTGGCGCAGGTGTTTTCGTCGCATGACTTTGAGGGACTGCGCGGCCCGCAGTTTGACGGTGCCTGGGTGGATGAGATCGGATGCGCGGCGCTGGATAAGGCGACGAACCAGCCGAACAAGTTCCTGGATGCGAAGTCGTCGGAAAGTGCGTTGCCGAAGTATTCCAACGGTGCGCGGGATGATCTGATCCAGATGCAGTATCTGCGGGCGATGGCGGAGTTCTGGCGCGATCCGGCGAACAATCCGGAAGCCACGCTTTATGACGGGCAGATGGTGGATCCGGACCGGATGTTTGTCTGGGCGTGGGATACGCGTCCGTTTCCGCATTTTCCGGGCAACGCTGCGCTGTGGAGTGACGGAAAGAATTATGGGCGCGGGCATTGGTTGTCGGGGCGTGTGTCTTCGCGGTCCTTGGCGGGAGTGGTGGCCGAGGTCTGTGCAAAGGCGGGTGTTTCGGATGTGGATGTGTCCGAGCTTTACGGCTTTGTGCGGGGCTATAGGCTGAATGGCGATGAGGATGCGCGTTCGGCGTTGCAGCCTTTGTTGTTGGCATCGGGTGTGGATGCGGTCGAGCGGGACGGGCGCTTGGTGTTCAAGAACCGCGATGCGCATCCGGTTTCGGTGGTGACGCCGGATCATCTGGTGCGCGAGGGCGATGCCGGTCAGGTGGTGCAGACGCGCGAGCCTGTGGTGGATGTGCCGGGGCGTGTGCGGCTGAATTTTATCGAAGCCGATGGCAGTTATCAGCTACGCGCCGAAGAGAGCATCTACCCGGATGGGACTGCGGATGGCGTCGCAAGCAGCGAAGTTGCGCTGGTTTTGACGCAGTCGGAGGGCGCGCAGACGACCGAGCGTTGGTTGTCCGAAGTGCGCGTGGCGCGCGACAAGGTCACGCTGATGGTGCCACCTTCGTTTGCTGTGGCGGCGGGCGATGTGGTGCAGTTGGAAACGGGGGAGGTTTCGGGGCAATTCCGGGTGGATCGGATCGAGGACGCGGGCGCCAAGGTGATCGAGGCGGTGCGCGTGGTCTCGGGGGCCTACGAGGCGGCGCCCACGCCTGACGTCGTGGTTCCGACGCCAACTGTAACCGCGCCTATGCCAGTTTGGCCCATGATGCTGGATTTGCCGTTGCTGGCCGGCAACGAAAGCCCGGAAACCCCTGTGATTGCGGTTGCTGCGTCGCCGTGGCCGGGGTCGGTGGCGGTTTACGGCTCGGATACGGGCGATGACTGGGGTTTTGAAGCGAACGTGCCGCGCGCCGCGATTATCGGCGAGACTTTGTCGCCATTGAGCGCGGCACGGGTAGGTCAATATGATCGGGGCGCCGCGCTGGAAGTGAAGTTATCGGGCGGCGCGCTTGGAAGCATCGGCGAAGCGGCCTTGCTGAACGGGGGCAATCTGGCGGCCATCGGAGATCCGTTGACCGGCGCCTGGGAAGTGTTCCAGTTCCGCGATGCGATTTTGGTCGGCGCTGATACCTGGGCGCTATCGATGCGGCTTCGCGGGCAGCGCGGGACGGACGGGCTTGTGCCGGGTGTCTGGCCGGTCGGGTCGGTTGTGGTCATTCTGGATGGCAATATCGTCCCGATTCCGCTGTCGCCGAACCGGCGAGGGGCTGCGCGGTCTTATCGCGTTGGTCCGGCGTCAAAGCCGGTGGATCATCCGGCGTATCGCACGCTTGATCACACCGCGATGGGGATTGGTTTGAGACCCTTCACGCCGGTGCATCTTGGCTGGCGGCGTGATGGACTTGGCGATGTTACGGTGTCCTGGACGCGGCAGAGCCGGATAGATGGCGACTTCTGGGAACCTGGAGAAACACCGCTTGGCGAGGCGCGTGAAGCCTATCGGGTTCGGGTTCGGGTTGGTGGTGTCGTGCGCCGTGAAGTGACGGTTGTCACACCATCGTGGGTCTATAGCGCGGTGGATCAGCTTTCAGACAGCATCAGCGGTGCGTTCGTCGTTGAGGTGGCACAAATCTCGGATCGCTTTGGTCCGGGGCTTTTTGGAAAGGTAAGCGTGGATGACTGAGACAACACAATTGGGGTTGCCGCTTGTACAGCCCGCGCAGGCACAAAAGCATGTGACTGTGAATGAGGCGTTTGCGCGGCTTGATGCACTGGCGCAGATCACTTTGGCAGGTGAAGCGGGCGTTGCTCCCGGGGCGGCGGTTGACGGCGCGCTTTATGCTGTTTCAGCTGGAGCGAGCGGTGAATGGGCGGGCGAGGACGGGCGGCTGGCGCTGTTCCTGAATGGCGGTTGGGTGTTCGTGACACCTCAGGTCGGCTGGCGGGGCTGGCGTGCGGATAGTGGTGTTGCGGTGGCCTTTGATGGAGAGGACTGGGTCCCTGGCGGCGGTGCGTTTTCGCCCAATGGTGCTGGATTTGTGCAGCGCAGCGTTGAGGTCGATCATAGCGTCGCCGCAGGCGCGACCAGCGTGGTTCCGGGTTTCATTCCCGCCAATGCCACGGTCTACGGGATCACGGGGCGCGTTGTGACCGACATCGGTGGCGCGGCCAGTTTTGAGGTTGGCGTGGCGGGCAGTTCGAACCGGTACGGCAGCGGAATCGGGGTGTCCACGGGGGCTTGGCTGCGCGGGATTACGGGCAATCCGCTGGCCTATTACAGTGATACGGATGTCATTCTGACATCCACGGGCGGCAATTTCGATGGGTCTGGTGTCGTAAGACTTGCCGTACATTTCGCCGAACTGACGCTGCCGCGCGGCTGATCGGCTTCAGCCCTTCGCGCATGACAGACAGAGACTGACGGTCGGGTCCAGAGCGATCCGACCGGCGGCGATGTTCTCTCCGCAGTCCTGACAATAGCCGAATTCATTGTCTTCAATGCGCTTCAAAGCAGCAATGATCCGCTGCCGACGCCCCGCGCGACGTCGTGCGGTGGCTTGCGCCATGGCTTGACGCTGCATCGCGTCCATACGGCTGAGACGCCCCACCGATTGCTGATCCAGGGTCACGGTCTTTTGATCGTCGGCCCCCAACGTGTCTTCACGCTCAAGCGCCTTAAGCTCTTCATTCAGAAGCCTTTTAGCGTCACCGAGATCCATCATCTTCCTCGCAAATTATTGCAAATCCCTTTTCAGGTTTCCCTGCCGCGTCTATATGTTGTAGATGCCGCAGGGCAGTGAGAAGGATTTGGCCATGGCCGAGCAACAGCGTAAACCCCGAAAACTCGATCCCGTATGGGATCAGATTTGCGAGGACGCGCGTGCTGCAGTCATGAAAGAGCCGCTGATCGGCGGGCTTGTTCACTCGAGCATTCTGCACCATCCGTCGCTTGAACGCGCGCTCAGCTATCGGGTCGCGATGAAGCTGTCGTCCGACGAAATGTCGCCGCAAATCCTGCGCGAAATCGCGGATGAGGCCTATGCACGTTCGCCCGAACTTGGCGAAGCGGGCCGCGCTGACCTGGTCGCAATTTTCGAGCGTGACCCGGCGTGCCACAGCCTGATGCAGCCGCTTTTGTACTTCAAGGGCTATCAGGCCGTGCAGGCCTATCGTATTGGCCACTGGCTCTGGCAGCAGGGGCGGCGCGACCTTGCCTATCTCATTCAGGCCCGCGTCAGCGAGGTCTTCGGCGTCGATATCCACCCCGCCGCCAGGATCGGCAAGGGTCTGATGATCGACCACGCCCATTCCATTGTCATTGGCGAAACTGCTGTTGTCGGCGACAACGTGTCGATGCTGCATTCGGTGACGCTGGGGGGAACCGGCAAGGAAGACGATGACCGCCACCCGAAGATCGGCAACGGCGTGCTGATCGGCGCCGGCGCGCATGTGCTGGGCAATATCCGCGTTGGATCGTGCTCGCGGATTGCGGCCGGCTCGGTCGTTCTGGAAGAAGTCCCACCCTGCAAAACCGTCGCGGGCGTGCCTGCGAAAATCGTTGGCGAGGCCGGTTGCGACCAGCCCGCGCTGACGATGGACCAGATCCTGAACGGCTGTCCCGGACAGTAACTTCTCTGCGGAAATACCGTCCGGTTTGACGTCGCGAAGGCGAACGCATTCCCCATCAATTGGCTCCGCTCTTGCGCTTTGGCGCGCGGATCGTCAGATCTGGTGTCATTTCAGATACCAGCGAGGGGGAAAATTTCATGGCCAGCAGACAAACAGAGGGCAGGGGTCGCCGCTACGAGTCCATTGTGGACACCATCGGCGACACGCCCGTGATCCGGATCAACCGGATCGGACCCAAGAACGCCACTATCTACGTCAAGTTCGAGGCTTTCAACCCTGCCGCCTCCGTGAAAGACCGGCTTGCGATCTCGATCATCGAAGCGGCGGAAAAGGACGGTCGCCTGAAGCCCGGACAAACTGTTGTCGAGGCGACCTCGGGCAATACGGGCATCGGGCTTGCGATGGTGTGCGCGGCCAAGGGCTATCCGCTGGTCATCACCATGGCGGACAGTTTCTCCATTGAGCGCCGCCGTCTGATGCGGTTCCTCGGTGCGAAGGTCGTGCTGACACCACGCGCTGAAAAGGCCGTGGGCATGTACAAGAAAGCGGTCGAACTGGCCAAGAAGAACGACTGGTTCCTTGCCAGCCAGTTCGAAACGCCGGACAACGCCGACATTCACGAAGCCACCACCGCGCGCGAAATTCTTGCCGATTTCAAAGGCGAGCGGCTCGATTACTTCGTGACGGGATATGGCACCGGCGGCACAGTCTCCGGCGTCTCGCGCGTTTTGCGCAAGGAACGTCCCGACACTAAGATCATCCTGACCGAACCCGACAACGCGGCCCTGATCGCATCTGGAGTCGCGCAATCGCGTACCGACAGCCATGCGCCGGACAGCGGCCACCCCGCATGGGCGCCGCATCCCATCCAAGGCTGGACGCCGGACTTTATCCCATATGTCCTGCAAGAGGCGATCGACGGGCATTACTACGACGATCTGCTGCCTGTCGCAGGCGCGGACGGCATCGCATGGTCCAAACGCCTTGCCGCCGAGGAGGGCATTCTAACGGGCGTTTCGGGTGGGTCGACCTTTGCGGTGTCGATGAAAGTCGCCGAAACCGCGCCCGAAGGCTCGGTGATCCTGTGCATGTTGCCCGACACGGGCGAGCGGTATCTCTCGACGCCGTTGTTCGATGGCATTCCCGAAGAGATGACCGACGAGGAAGAGGCGCTGTCGAAATCGACACCCGGTTTCCAGATGTGACTATTCAAAAGGCCGCCGATCACCGCATCGGCGGCCCAATTTTCTAAAAGCGTCATGTTTCTGAAATGAAACTGTTACCCATGCGATTTACCCCCGAAGTCATGAATTTTGCATACTTCGGGGGCTAATATGCGGGTACTCAAATCACATCTGAAAACGTCGGTCGCAGCACTTTGCGTCGTCCTTCCATGCGCGGCTTTTGCCGAAGCGCCCATTCTCGTCACATCCGGCGCTGACGCCGGGGCTGACAGCTTGCGCGCGGCTCTGGCGACCGCTGCGGCAAGTGGCGCGCCCAGCACCATCGTCTTGGCCCCCGGCACCCACATCGACCTTGCTTCGGGCCTGACCTATGGCGGCACCGATGCACTTGCGATCCGCGGGAACGGTGCGCGCATCACGTCGTTGGCCAATATCACACTGCTGACAGCCAGCGAGGGCGCGGACCTTACATTGACGGGCCTCACTCTCCAAGGCCCCGGTGGTTTTGACATCAACAACCGTGGCGATATCGACCAGACCGCCGGCAAGGGTATCTTCGTCGATGTGCGCGATGACCAGTCGGGCGTCGTCACGCTGCGCCTGTCGGATGTGACGGTTGCAAATGTCGCCGGCCACGGTGTGCATATCTCGGACTGCTCACTGGCAGATGACTGCGGCAGTGGCGGTGGCGGGGCTGGTGAAGGCTCTCCCGCCTCGATCAGCGTGGTCTTCAGCGATGTGACGATCGACGGCGTCGGGCAGGGGCGGTTTGACGCCGATGGTCTGCGCGTGGACGAGCGGTCCGCTGGAAGCATCCACCTTGTCGCGACCGGCTCGACGTTCATGGGCGTCGGCGCCGATGGGGCCGAGTTGGACGAAGGTCAGGACGGCGATGTGATCGTGATGGTCACAGATACGCTATTCATTCGGAACGGCGACTATTGCGACCCGGCCATTCTCTCCGCCTTCATGCCCGCCGAACCCGAAGGCGAGTTCGAACAGGGCAAAATGACCGAAGCCGAGATCCCCGGCCCGATCACATCCTCGCCCGATGACCGTTGCTTCGAGCGGGAAGTTGACCTTCATGAGGATGGCTCCGTCGAGGAATACGAATTCGCGAACGACGTGGACGATGGTTTTGACATCGACGAAGCGGGCGCAGGCTCGATCCTTGCGACCGTCACCCGCGCCACGATCTCCGACAACTTCGACGAAGGGCTCGACTTCGATGAAGAGGGTGCGGTCAGCATCGAACTGGCGATTTTCGACAGCACGGCGCGCGGCAATACCGACGATGCGATCAAAAACTCGGAAGAAGGCCCGGGCCATGCAATCGGCATCGTCGCCAACGTTTCGGTCACCAACAACGGCGGAGTCGGGGTGGTTTTCGAGGAAGAAGGCGAAGGCGACACGCATGTGGTCAGCCTTGGTGGCATAACGATGGGCAATGACGATGGCGACACCGGCTTTGAAGTTGTCCAGGACGATGACGGCTTCGGAACGTTCAAGATAATGGGCACAACCATCGCAGATGGCACCGACACTGACGGGGTCGTGATGGCTGACGGCTGAATGTCCGTTAGGGTTTGGAAAAAGGCGCCTTCATCGGCGCTTTTTTCTGTTTTCCGCCCGCTTGTGCTAAGATCTGCGCCTTAAGCCAAAACAGGAGGGATCGACATGAGTGTGTTCGAGAAGATGAAAGCATCCATGGACAACGAGGACACGCCGGCGTTTATGGCGCTTTTGCACGATGATTTCGTCTTCGTGCGTCACCAGTCCGGCACGACGATGTCCAAGGCCGAAATGGCCGCGATGATGACCGAAATGGAAGGCGCGACGGGCTGGTCCGTCGAAAACCAGCGCTGCATCTATGAGAACGATGACATCGTGGTGGAACACTCGGTGATGACGTTCCCTGACGGCACGCGCGAGGCTGTTCTTGGCGCTCATTCTCTGAAAGACGGCCAGATCATCCGTATGGAAACAGGTGCAACGCTGCTGTCCTAAGCTGGCGGCGGGTGCCCGCCAATAAGCTGGTCATAAGCCTCAAGCGCGCGGACCCCGTACATATACGCCGGTCCGCCGCCCATCAACACGGCCACAGATACAGTATCGGCGATGTCGTCGCGGCTGGCTCCGGCCTTGGCCGCACCCTGAACGTGAAAGCCGATACAGTCGACGCATTGCTTGGATATGCCGATTCCAAGCGCGACCAGCTCTTTTTCGCGCAATGTCATGGCTCCGTCCTTGGCCATGGCTGCGCGGTGCAGCGCCGTGAACCCGGCCCCCGTGGCGGGGCGGTCCTCGCGGAACACCGCCAAAGCCGCGCTTGTCTCATCCAGTTCTGCCTTCCAGTCCATGTCCAGGCTTCCTTTTCTCTTGGTTAAAAGAGACATGCACCAGACACGGAAAGGGCCGCATTGACGTCAGTCAAATACGGCCCCTGAAGTCAGACAGATATCACGCCAACGCGTTACGCCAGCATGGCAACCGGGTTTTCAAGGTTCTCCTTGATCGCGTTCAAAAGCTGCGCACCCAAGGCCCCGTCAATCACCCGGTGATCGACGCTGAGTGTCACCGACATGACAGTCGCCACGGTCAGTTCCCCATCGTCGCCCACAACCGGCTTTGGAACACCGGCACCGACGGCCAGAATACCGCCGTGCGGCGGGTTGATGACCGCGTCGAAGTTATCGATGCCGAACATGCCAAGGTTCGAGATCGCGAAGCTGCCGCCCATGTATTCCTCGGGGGCAAGCTTGCGGTCACGTGCGCGCGCGGCAAGGTCTTTCATCTCTGCTGACAGCGCAGACAGCGACTTCATATCGGCGTCTTTCAGAACCGGCGTGAACAATCCGCCCTCGATGGCCACAGCAACGGCCACGTCGGATGGCTTCAGCTTCAGCGTGCGATCCCCGGCCCAGACGGCATTCGCGTCCGGCACCTGCTGCAACGCGATAGCGCTGGCCTTGATGATGAAGTCGTTCACCGACAGCTTCACACCACGGCTTTCGAGCTGCTTGTTCAACTGGCTGCGGAACTTCAGCAATGCGTCCAGCTTGATATCGCGGCGCAAATAGAAATGTGGGATGGTCTGCTTGGCTTCGGTCAGGCGTGCCGCAATCGTCTTGCGCATGCCGTCCAGCTTCACTTCCTCGTATTCGCGACCCTGATACATCTTCAGAACCTGATCCGTGCTTGGACCTGTTGAAGCCGCCGCCGCTGCTGCAGGCGCTGCCGCCTTTGCTGCCGGCGCCGCCGCTGCCGCAGGTGCGGCCTCAGCGTTCTCGACGTCTGCTTTCACGATCCGACCCTTCGGCCCCGAGCCTTTGACGCCAGCCAGATCAAGGCCCTTGTTCTTGGCAATCCGACGCGCGAGGGGGGATGCGAAAATCCGGCTGCCATCGGCTGCCGCTGGGGCTGCAGGGGCGGGGGCTGCGGCCGCCGCAGGCGCGTCTGCCGGTGTTGCTTTTTCCTCAGCAGGAGCGGCCGCAGGGGCCGGTGCCGCAGAAGCCTTACCTATGTCATCCGCGCTTTCGCCGTCTTCCAGCAGAACCGCAATCGCGGTGTTCACGGCCACGCCTTCGGTGCCTTCGGCAACCAGAATCTTGCCAATCGTGCCTTCGTCGACGGCTTCGAATTCCATCGTCGCCTTGTCGGTTTCGATCTCGGCCAGAAGGTCGCCGGACGACACCGTGTCGCCCTCCTTCACAAGCCATTTCGCCAATGTGCCTTCTTCCATCGTCGGAGACAGAGCGGGCATCAGGATTTCGGTGGGCATCAGGCTTCCTCCGCAAGTGTGATCCGGTCGAACGGCCGCTTCGGCACGCCCCCGGAATATCGTTTGTTCAAGGCGCCCTCAACGGACGCGAAATGTGTCTCAAGCCAGGCGTAAACCTCGCCGTGGCCGGGGCGACGGTTGATCCCCAGCATCTCCATGACCAGCCCTTCCGGCACGTAGCCCATCACGTCGACCCCGTTCACCGGGGTCGATACACGATAGGCTTCGCGGGTCATATCAACGCCGTGAACTTCCATCTTAGCGGTAGGTCACAGCCTTGACCGCGTCGATGACTTCCTTGGTCGAGGTCAACGCCAGCTTCTCAAGGTTCGCCGCATATGGCATCGGCACGTCCTTACCGGTGCAGGCAATGACGGGCGCGTCCAGATAATCAAACGCCTCACGCATGATCTCGGCGCCGATGTGGTCGGACATCGACGCAACCGGCCAGCCTTCTTCGACCGTCACGCAGCGGTTGGTCTTCTGAACCGACCGCACAACCGTTTCGATGTCGAGAGGCCGCAAAGTGCGCATGTCGACCACCTCGGCCATGATGCCTTCTTTGGCCAACTCGTCCGCGGCCTCCAAAGCGTAAGACATGCCGATACCCCAAGAGACGATCGTCACATCATCTCCTTCGCGCCAGATGCGCGCCTTGCCGAACGGAATAGTGAAATCATCCAGCTTTGGCACATCAAACGACTTGCCGTACATGATCTCGTTCTCAAGGAACACAACCGGGTTCGGATCGCGGATCGCCTGCTTCAACAGACCCTTCGCATCGGCCGCCGAATAAGGCTGCACAACGTAAAGTCCGGGAACGCTCGCATACCATGCCGCATAGTCCTGTGAGTGCTGAGCCCCCACACGCGCCGCTGCACCGTTCGGGCCACGAAACACGATAGGCGAACCCATTTGACCGCCCGACATATAAAGCGTCTTGGCCGCAGAATTGATGATGTGGTCAATCGCCTGCATCGCGAAGTTGAAGGTCATGAATTCCACAATAGGGCGCAAACCACCCCAGGACGCGCCCACTGCGATGCCGGCAAAGCCGTGCTCGGTGATCGGCGTGTCGATGACGCGTTTGGCTCCGAACTCTTCCAGCAGACCTTGGCTGATCTTATAGGCACCCTGATATTCAGCGACTTCTTCGCCCATCAGGAATACGTTTTCGTCGCTGCGCATTTCTTCGGCCATCGCGTCGCGCAAGGCTTCACGAACCGTGGTCGAGACCATCTCGGTGCCTTCCGGATAATCAGGCTCGCGCGAAACTGACGGCTTGGCCGCTGCCGCCGGGGCAGGGGCCGCAGCCTCTTCCGCCGCCGCAGCTGGTGCTTCCTCGGTCGCCGCAGGTGCCGCCGAGGCCTGAATGTCGTCGGCACTTTCGCCTTCTTCAATCATCACGGCGATGGGGGTGTTCACCGCCACGCCTTCGGTGCCTTCGGCCACGAGGATTTTCCCCATGATACCTTCGTCGACCGCTTCGAACTCCATCGTCGCCTTGTCGGTTTCAATCTCGGCCAGAATGTCGCCGGACGACACGGTGTCGCCCTCTTTCACCAGCCATTTTGCAAGCGTGCCTTCTTCCATCGTCGGGGAAAGCGCGGGCATAAGAATTTCAGTCGCCATGTCGTGATCCTCCCCGATTAAGCGTTTTGCGGCGCGGTGCCGTCTACGTAAATGTCTGTCCAAAGTTCGCTCAGCTGCGGCTCCGGGCTCTCCTTCGAGAACTCCGCCGCCTCATTCACGATCTCCTTGATCTCTTTGTCGATCGCCTTCAGCTCGTCCTCGGTCGCGTCGCCTTCCAGCAAACGTTTGCGGACCTGCTCAATGGCGTCACGCTCCTCGCGCATCTTCTGCACCTCTTCGCGTGTGCGATACTTCGCCGGGTCCGACATCGAGTGGCCGCGATAGCGATAGGTCTTCACTTCCAGAATGTAAGGCCCTTTGCCCGCACGACAGTATTCCACTGCCCGCGCACCGGCCTCTTTCACCGCCAGCACGTCCATGCCGTCGACTTCTTCGCCCTCGATGCCATAAGCCGCGCCACGCTCCCAAAGGGAAGGCGACTTGGTCGAGCGTTTGACCGACGTACCCATCGCATAGCCATTGTTTTCAATGACGAAAACCACGGGAAGGTCCCAGATTTCGGCCATGTTGTAAGTCTCGTACACCTGACCCTGGTTTGCAGCGCCATCCCCGAAGTAGGTGAACGTCACGCGATCGTTGCCCTTGTATTTGTCCGACAGGGCCAGACCGGCACCAAGGGGCACGTTCGCACCGACAATCCCGTGTCCGCCATAGAAATGGGCGTCCTTGGAGAACATGTGCATCGAACCGCCCTTGCCTTTGGAGTAGCCGCCCTCGCGCCCCGTCAGTTCCGCCATGACGCCTTTTGGGTCCATGCCGCAGGCCAGCATATGGCCGTGATCGCGATAGGTGGTGACGCGCTTGTCACCTTCCTCGGTGTTGGCTTCAAGGCCGACAACGACCGCTTCCTGACCGATATAGAGGTGGCAGAAACCGCCAATCAGGCCCATGCCATAAAGCTGGCCTGCCTTTTCCTCGAACCGGCGGATCAGCAGCATCTCGCGGTAAAATTTCAGGAGTTCCTCTTTCGAGGCGTTCGATTTGCGCGTTGCCCGCTTTGCGGCCATGGACGACTTCCTCCCTGGTGGTGCGTAAGTAGTTCAGCGTTAAACTATCTCTTATACGAAGCGTTTGCGAAACGCACGTGGAAATCCGCCACGGGGCTGGGAAGTAGGTATGCAAAACGCGCAAGGCTGCGGGGGGTTCCGGGTGGGTCTTATATGAATCTTCATACCTGCCACCTTAGAGAGCCGTGACTGCCCTTCAAACAAAGGCACAGCCACCATGTCAGAACCGGACGCCCATTACCTGCAATCCGAGCTTGCTGCGCTGCTGCGCAAGGAAAGCCAGATCTGGTCGTTCCTCCAGCAAGGCTCGCTGGACGGGGTCTGGTATTGGGATCTTGAACACCCCGAGAACGAATGGATCAGTCCGGAATTCTGGGAGCTGCTTGGGATCGATCCTGCCACCAAGGCGCACGATCCGTCCGAATGGCAGGACATCATCTTTCCCGACGACCTGCAAAATGCACTCGCAAACTTCGAGAAGCACTGCGCCAACCCCGAACATCCCTATGACCAGATCGTGCGATACCTCCACAGCGACGGCTCGACCGTCTGGGTTCGCTGCCGTGGGGTCGCCATTCGGGATGCAACCGGCAAGCCGGTGCGGATGCTTGGCGCGCACAATGATCTGACGGCCCTGAAACGTGCCGAAATGCACGCGTGTGCCGCCGCGCGAACGGCCGCCAGCGCCAACGCGGAACTGCGCGAATTCGCCTATAGCCTGTCGCATGATCTGAAGGCCCCCGCCAATACGCTGGGTATGCTGCTGAACGAAGTTGTCGCAAGTGACGAAGGCCGGCTGAGCAATGTGCAGAGCGACCTGCTTCAGCAGGCGCGACAGACAGTCCATCACATGCAGCACCTCGTCGACGATATGTTGTCTTTCACGCAGGTGATTGGCCAACCGCTGCAATGCGAAGCCCTATCGCTTGATCAGATCGCAAGTGATACCTGCGTCGCGCTTGCAATTGCCATCCGTGACACATCTGCGCAAATCACCGTTGAAAGCCTTCCCGAGATCTCGGCGCATCAATCCCAGATCAGGACGCTGTTTCAGAACATCATCGAAAATGCCCTGAAATACCGTCACCCCAACCGCCACCCCGAGATCACGATCTCGGCCAAACCCGTTGGCGCGCACGCGGTCTCGATCGAATTTTCCGATAACGGAACAGGCATTGCGCCAGAATATCATGACCGCATCTTCCACCTTTTCAAGCGCCTGCACCGCGGCGATCAGGTTAAAGGCGTGGGCCTTGGTCTGACCCTGTGCCGCCGGATCGCACAGAACCACAACGGCACTATCAGCGTCGCGTCCGTACCTGGTCGCAGTAGTATTTTCACCTTTCAAGTCCCGAGGAAAAACCCGTGGCCGAAACCAAGCCGCGTATTGGAACCCTGATGATCATTGATGACAACGAGGTTGATCAAATGCTCTGCCGCCGCCTTGTGAAACGCTCGGGGCTCGTCGATAATGTGCTTGGGTTTCTCAGCGCCGAAGACGCTCTCGAGTACCTGAGAAGTCAGACCTTGCCCGCCGCAGATGCAATCCTGCTCGACATCAATATGCCGAAGATGGACGGGTTCGAATTTCTCGACGCGGCGACGCGCGAACTTGGCGCGCGATTTGCCCGCATCGTGATCATGATGCTGACCACCTCGCTGAACCCACACGATCAGGAACGCGCCCGGCAATACCCGGTGGTCAAGGACTACTGCAACAAGCCGTTATTGCTGGAATATCTTGAACGACTGGCCGGTGAGCTTTGTCACGAGAGATGACGGCTCAGTTCAGCGCGATCTCGTCCGAGCGGATCAGCCCGAGGATATCGCGCGCCTGCTGGTCCAGAAGGTCAAGGTCGAGATAATCGTCAGACAGCCGTCTGGTCTTGTTTTCAAGACTGGCGACTTCTTCAGCCAGACGCTCTTTTTCACGCGTCAGGACGGTCGCCTCGGCGTCGATCTGCACCCGTTTGAAAATCCCGAAGTCGCCCTGCACGCTGGCAAAGGTGAAATACAGTCCAAGCGAGAACATCGCCGCAAAGTACACGACGACACCGATAGACGGACGCTTTGGGGTGATGCTCATTCACTGCCTCGGGTTGCTCTCTGACGGAGCGATTGTTTCGGGAATGTGACATAATCCGAGGGTGCTGTGAATCCCCTAATTTACGAATTGGCAGAATTGCGCCGCGCTTTCCCGCGCCGCGACTGGCAAGGGGCCTTAAGACGACAGCCGGCAATCGCCACAAGGCCCCTCACGTTCCCCGGAATATGTCCGGGCCAATAACGATCAGGTTATCGAGGCCTGATAGATCCCGTCGATCGCCGCCGCGATCGTCGCGTTGAATTCCTCGTCCGACTGCTGCGCGCTCAGCCCTTCCGACAACGCCCGGCTGAACGAAGCGATCATGCCGTGGTTGGCGGCCAAAAGCGCGTTGGCTTCATCGCGCGCATATCCCCCCGAAAGGGCCACGACGCGCATCACTTTCGGGTGGGCGATCAACGGCGCATAGAAGTTCGCCACAGTCGGAAGCGACAACTTCAGCATTACTTCGCTGCCCTCGGGCATCGCATCGAGGTTCTTCAGGATCTCATCGCGCAAGATCGCCTCGGCCTCGGCCTTGTCTGAAATCGTGATCGTCACTTCCGGCTCGAGGATGGGCATCAAACCATGCCCCAGAATCTGCCGGCCGATCTCGAACTGCTGCGCCACGTTCGCGGCGATGCCTACCGGGTTTGCTGCATTGATGACCGACCGCATTTTTGTGCCGAACACGCCCAGACCCGCGGCGCGGCTCAAAAGCCCGTCAAGATCGCCCATCGGTTTCATCAGCTGCACGCCATCCGCCTCGGCCTCAAGCCCCTTGTCGCACTTGAGGAACGGCACAACGCGCTTTTCGCTCCACAGATACTTCGCCGCCGGTTTGCCGCCAAATTCGCGATCCATCGTCATCTCGAACAGGATCGCACCGATCACCTTGTCGCCCGTGAACGCAGGCGCGGCCACGATGCGCGCGCGCATCGCGTGGATCTGGTCGAACATTTCGGCTTCGTTCGAGTAGGCATCCTCGTCCACGCCATAAAGCTTGAGCGCCTTCGGGGATGACCCGCCCGATTGATCCAAAGCCGCGATAAAGCCCTGTCCGCTGCGCATTTGTTCCGCTTGTTCTGTGTTCACTTTGATACCCTCGTGATCTGTCTGTTAACCGTGTTTACGAAAACCGCCAGCGCGGTTCTAGTCTTGTTCAAGTGCGGCGACACCGGGCAGGGTCTTGCCCTCCATCCACTCAAGGAACGCGCCGCCCGCAGACGAAATATAGGTGAAATCATCCGCCGCCCCGGCCTTGTTCAACGCCGCCACCGTGTCTCCGCCACCGGCCACCGAAATCAGCTTGCCCGCCTTGGTCAACGCCGCCGCATGCGCCGCCGCCGCATTGGTCGCAGTATCGAATGGCGCGATCTCGAAGGCGCCAAGCGGACCGTTCCAGATCAGCGTTTTCGCCTCATCAAAGGCGGCCGCAACCCGCGCCACCGACAAAGGTCCGGCATCCAGGATCATCCGATCGGCAGGGCAGGCGTCCGCCGCCACGGTGATATTATCCGCACCTTCTGCAAATTCCGTGGCGCACACCACGTCCACCGGCAGGATAATCTCGCAGGCGGCCTCTTCGGCCTTCGCCATGATCGCGCGCGCCGTATCGGCCATCTCATGTTCGGCCAGCGACTTACCCACGCCATAGCCCTTGGCGGCCAAAAACGTGTTCGCCATACCTCCGCCGATCACCAGAACATCGACCTTGCGTACAAGGTTGCCCAAAAGGTCCAGCTTGGTCGAGACTTTCGCCCCCCCGACCACTGCCACGACCGGGCGCTCGGGCGCGCTCAATGCGGCCTCAAGGGCGCGCAATTCGGCTTCCATCAAACGGCCCGCACAAGACGGCAGGAAATGAGCGACACCTTCAGTCGAGGCATGCGCGCGGTGCGCCGCCGAAAACGCATCGTTGCAATACACATCCCCAAGCGAAGCCAGAAACTGCGCCATGCGCGGGTCGTTGGCTTCTTCCATCGAAGAAAATCGCGTATTTTCGACCAGAACAACCGCGCCGTCCGGCAAGGCGTCAAGGCTGGCGCGGTCCGGGCGTTCGACAAAGGTCACCTCGCGCCCCAGCGCGTCGCGCAGAGCAGGGACAACAATGCGCAACGACATGTCGGGGTTCGGCTGTCCCTTGGGGCGACCGAAATGCGCCAGCATCACCGGCGTGCCACCCTTGGCCAGAATGTCGTTGATCGTCGGCACGATGCGGTCGATCCGCGTGGTGTCGGTGACGGTGGTGCCGTCAACCGGCACGTTCAGATCGACGCGGGTCAGCACAAGCTTGCCGGCAAGGTCCATGTCATCGAGTGTCTTCCAGGTCATATCAGATCTCCACACAGGCGCGTTTCTTCACTCCCTATCCTAGCAGTCGCGCAGGTCAACAGGCGGATCGGCGCCTTTCGGCCTTTTCCTTGGGCGCCGCGCGCACTAGGGTCTCGCCAAATCGACACAAAGGAGCGCCCGATGGCTGACTACAAAGACCCCGAAAACACCATTCTGATCGAACTGAAAGACGGCACCGTCGCGATCGAACTTCTGCCCGATGTCGCTCCGCAGCACTGCGCGCGCATGAAGGAACTGGCCCGCGCGGGCGAATACGACAATGTGGTCTTTCACCGGGTGATCGAAGGCTTCATGGCACAGACAGGTGACGTCCAGCACGGCGATTTCGTGGATGGCTTTGATCTGCGTCGCGCCGGAACGGGCGGGTCAGACAAGCCGGACGTTCCGGCTGAATTCTCCAAACTGCCGCATGATCGCGGCACAATCGGTGCGGCGCGCAGCCAGAACCCGAACTCGGCCAACAGCCAGTTTTTCATCAACTTTTCGGACAATGCCTTTCTGAATGGGCAGTATACTGTCTATGGCCGCGTGATTTCGGGTATGGAGCATGTCGACAAGATCGCGCGCGGCGAACCTCCGATGAACCCCGACCGGATGCATTCGGTGAAGGTAGCCGCCGATGCGTAAGCTTGCTTTCGCGCTGGTATGCCTTGCCGCACCTGTTGGCGCGCAGGACGCTACCGACGGGCCGGGTCCGAATCTTGTGATCGAAGTCGCAGGCGAGGCCAGCGGCACGGTGGTGATTGACTTGCTGGAAGATGTGGCCCCCTTGCACGTGGCCCAGATCACCGCTCTGGCGGAAGAAGGCGCGTATGACAGCGTCGTCTTCCACCGGGTGATCGAAGGTTTCATGGCGCAGACTGGCGACGTCGAATTCGGCAAGTTGGGCGGCGACATGCGCATGGCCGGCCGCGGAGGCTCCGCCCTCGACGATCTTCCGGCCGAGTTTTCGCAGGTGCCGTTTGATCGCGGGATCGTCGGCATGGCGCGCAGTCAGGATCCGAATTCGGCCAACAGCCAGTTCTTCATCATGTTCGACGAAGGTTATTTCCTGAACGAGCAATACACCGTGGTCGGGCGCGTTATCGAGGGTATGGAGGTTGTCGATGCAATCAAACTGGGCCAGGGCCCGAACGGCGCCGTGATCGGTGAGCCGGACCGGATGGACAGCGTCTCGGTCAAAAGATAATGTTTCGCGCCTTCGGCGCGATCCGCTGGGAGGACGCTGTCCTCCCAGACCCTCCTGGGATATTTTGGAACAGAAGAAGGGGCGAAGGCGCGGTGTTCTCCCGGTCCTTCACCCTCGCGTGAGGGGGGCTAGGCCGCGGCAGATCCGTCTGCCACATTTGTCGCTATAGCTCGTCGAGGGAGGACCGACAAAATGCGCATGACACACCTGATAGCGGCAACCGCGATCGCCATGAGCGGAGCCGTTGTTTCTGCAAGCGCCGATCCGGCGTTCTGGAAGTTCGAGTGGCCGAACACGAATTTCGACATCACGTCGGTCGAAAGCTGGGTCGAGGTCCTGTCGGGCGGACCGCCGAAAGACGGTATTCCAGCGCTGGATGAGGTGTCGTTCATCTCGGTCGAAAGCGAGGCGCGCCTTGAGGATTTGGAGCCGGTCATCACCGTCGAAATCGACGGCGCCGTACCCCGGACCTATCCTATCCGCTATCTCACCTGGCATGAGATCGCGAATGACACTGTCGCGGGCATCCCCATAGCCGTGACGTTTTGCCCTTTGTGCAATTCCGGTATCACATTCGACAGGCGCGTGGACGGACAGACCTTGAGCTTCGGCGTTTCCGGCAAGCTACGCAACTCGGACATGATCATGTATGACCGCGAAACCGAAAGTTGGTGGCAGCAAGCCATCGGAACCGGCATCGTCGGGGAATACACTGGTGCCGAACTGAAACAACTGCCAACCTGGATGGAAAGCTGGGCCGAATTCAAAGCCCGCAACCCCGAAGGCCTCGTCATGGACGAACCGCCCTGGCCCCGCCAATATGGCCGCAATCCCTATGTCGGCTACGACAGCTCAACCCGACCCTTCCTCTATAACGGTGAAATGCCACCATACGACATCCCCGCGCTTGCCCGCGTTGTCCGCGTCGGCGACAAGGCCTGGACCTTCGAGCGCTTGCGTAAAGAGGAGGAAATCACGGAAGACGGCATCACCCTCACATGGCGGGCGGGCCAAGCCTCGGCGCTGGATCAATACACCATCGGAGACGGGCGCGACGTCGGCAGCGTGAGGGTGAAAGACGCCCAAGGCAACGACTTGCCCCACGACGTCATGTTCGCCTTCGCCTTCCACGCGTTTTTCCCGGAAGGCGACTGGAAACAGAACTAAGCGCGCTCATTCACCTGTTGTAAAATATCCCGGGGTCCGGGGCAGAGCCCCGGTCGGTCGCCGCCGTAAGGCGGCGAAACCCTAGCCTTCCATCACCACCAATGCATGCCGCTTCTTGCCCGCCGACAGCTTCACCGGTGACGCCAGGGCGCCCGCGTCCAGCATCATCCCCGGATCGGTCAACGGCGCATCGTCCAGACGCGCGCCATTCTCCGCGATCAGCCGCTTGGCGTCCTTGCCCGACTTCGCCAAGCCGGCCCGCACCAACACCTGAACCACGGAAATTCCGTCCGCCACATCCGCGGCACTCAACGAAAGCGTCGGCAGGTCATCCCCGATGCCCCCCTTCTCAAACACTTCCCGCGCCGTCGCCTCGGCCGCCTCAGCCGCCTCGACGCCATGCAGCAAACCGGTCACTTCATTTGCCAGACGTATCTTTGCGGCGTTTATGTCGGACCCTTCCAAAGCCCCGAGTCGGTCGCATTCCTCCACCGGCAACTCGGTATACAGTTTTAGGAATCGCCCCACATCCGCATCTGTCGTGTTGCGCCAGAACTGCCAGAACTCATAGGGCGACAGCATATCGGCCGACAGCCAGATCGCGCCTCCCTGAGACTTGCCCATCTTCTTGCCGTCGCTTGTCGTCAGCAATGGCGTGGTCAGGCCGAAAATCTCGCTCTCTAACACCCGCCGCGTCAGATCGATCCCGTTGACGATATTGCCCCACTGGTCCGATCCCCCCATCTGCAACAGGCAGCCATAGCGGCGGTTCAGCTCCAGAAAGTCATAAGCCTGCAAGATCATGTAGTTGAACTCGAGAAACGATAGCGATTGCTCGCGGTCCAGCCGCGACTTCACGCTTTCGAAACTCAGCATCCTGTTCACCGAGAAATGCCGCCCGATATCGCGCAGGAAATCGAGGTAATTCAGCTCGTCCAGCCACTCGGCATTGTTCAGCATGATCGCATCCGTCGGCCCGTCGCCATATGTCAGATAACGCGCGAAAGACTGCTGCATTCCGGCGATATTCTCGTCGATCTGCTCGGGTGTCAGCAGGGGCCGCTCATCGGCGCGAAACGACGGATCGCCGACCTTCGTTGTACCACCACCCATCAGCGTGATCGGCTTGCCGCCGCATTTCTGGAACCACCTCAAGAGCATGATGTTCAACAGATGCCCGACGTGCAGCGACTTCGCCGTTGCGTCATACCCGATATAGGCCGGAACGACCCCGGCAATGAGCGCGTCGTCAAGCGATTGCAGGTCCGTGCAATCCGCCAGAAAGCCGCGTTCGATGATCGTGGCAAGAAAGTCCGATTTTGGGTGGTAGGTCATGGGCCATCGTCTATGCTGAACGCCCGAGACATCCGGGCTTTCGCGCGGGTATAATGGCGCGAAGGCGCGAGGGGAAGGCATGTCGGACACCGGACCAGTTTGGGCGCTTGGCGCCATGTCGGGCACCTCGCTCGATGGCGTGGACGCCGCAATGATCCTGACCGACGGAACCACCGTGTTCGACTTCGCCGATACGGCCTATCGCGCCTACTCGTCAGCCGAGCGCGAAACCCTGCGCGCGGCCTTGGGCAAATGGGATGGACCCGAGGTTGCCGCGGCCGCCGAAGTGGTCGAAACCGCCCACGCCGAGCTACTGAGCGGCTTTTCGGGGGCCGAGCTCGTCGGCTTTCATGGCCAGACCACGGTGCATCGCCCGGATCACGCGCACACTCACCAGGCTGGCAACGGCGCCCTTCTGGCCGAAGTGCTCGACACGCCCGTTGTCTGGGATTTCCGCAGCAATGACATGGCTTTGGGCGGGCAGGGCGCACCGCTTGCGCCGTTCTATCACTTCGCTCTGGCGCGGCGCGCCAAGGCGAAAGGTCCGTGCGTCTTTCTCAATATCGGTGGTGTTGCGAACCTCACCTGGGTTGATCCGTCAGCGCGCGCACCTGAAAGTCCGGGCGCACTTCTGGCGTTTGACACCGGGCCTGGAAACGCGCGCATCGACGATCTGATGACCAGTCGTCTTGGCCAGCGCATGGACCGCGACGGGGCGCTGACTTTGGCGGGCAATGTCGACACGGGCATTCTTGAACATCTGCTGACTAAAGAGCGCTTCTTCCGCCGCATCCCGCCAAAATCGCTCGACCGTGACGATTTCAGCGACTGGGCGGCGGCAGTTGCCGATCTGCCGGATGCCGACGCCGTCGCCACGCTTGCCGCCGCCACGGCGGGCGCGATTGCCAAGGGGATTGCGCAATGTCCTAGCCCGCCCGAGCGCATCTGGGTCACCGGAGGTGGGCGCCACAACACCGGCCTGATGGAAATGCTGGCCGCCGTGGTCGACTGCCCCGTCGCGCCGGTCGAGGAAGCCGGATTTGATGGCGACATGCTCGAAGCACAGGCCTTCGCCTATCTGGCCGTGCGGGTCATGCGCGGGCTGCCCACCTCGGCGCCGGGAACCACGCGCGTTCCCGCCCCGGTCGGCGGTGGTCAGATCAGTCGTCCCTCCGGGATCGGCAAAATCGTTTCGGCAGGTGAGTGAATGTCATGGCGTTGCCTCGGTGTGCAAGGCACCGCACTGTGGCACCGACGTGATACCGACGTGATACCGACGTTGCACAGACGCTGAAAAAACGCGGGTCGGTCACGTGGTCAGCCTGGAATATCAAAGCCCGTTTCGGCCAGTTCAAACCCCTCGAACCGGAATCCCGGAGACACCGTGCAACCCACCAACGACCACTCCCCGGTGGTTTCGGCGGATTGCCAGTCGTCTTTGTCCACGATCCCTTGCGGCCGCTGCCCGGACGCCAGATCAGGGCCTAATATCAATGCGTTAGCTGGTCCCATCTCGGTCCTGGATGTGCGCAGGACCACCGGAGCGCCCGCATAAAAATGCCAGATCTCCACCGCATCCACCTTGTGCCAGTGGCTCTTTTGGCGATCGGTCAAAAGGAAATAAATACAGGTTCCGCTTGCCCGCGGAACCTCGTCCCCGACCCAGGTCTGCCGATAGTATCCGCCCTCAGGATGGGCCTGCAACGCCAGCGTCTCGATGATCTCATCCGCCGTCATCACCGCCCTCCCAAGGCCGCCATAACCAAGCTTAGCGCAGGATAGACTTGCCCGCGTAAATCGCTGTTTCGTCAAGCATTTCTTCGATGCGGATCAGCTGGTTGTACTTCGCCAACCGGTCCGAACGCGCCAGAGAGCCCGTCTTGATCTGACCGCAATTCGTGGCCACCGCAAGATCTGCAATCGTCGCGTCTTCTGTCTCGCCCGACCGATGCGACATCACTGCCGTCATACGCGCGCGATGCGCCATATCGACCGCCATCAAGGTTTCGGACAACGTGCCGATCTGGTTCACCTTAACCAACAGCGAATTCGCTGCCTTCTCTGCGATCCCACGCGCCAAACGCTCGGGATTCGTCACGAACAGGTCGTCGCCCACCAGTTGAACCTTGTCACCAAGTTCGGCCGTCAGGGCCGCCCAGCCGTCCCAGTCGTCCTCATCCATGCCATCTTCGATCGACAGGATGGGATAGTCCTTAACCAGCGCTGCAAGATAGGCCACATTCTCGTCCGACGACAGAGATTTTCCTTCGCCAGCAAGCTCATAGCGACCGTTCTTGCAGTACTCCGTGGCGGCACAATCCAGCGCCAGCATGATGTCGTCGCCCGGCGTGTAGCCCGCCTTTTCGACAGCGCGCAGAATGAAATCCAAAGCATCGCGCGTGGACGACAGGTTCGGCGCAAAGCCGCCCTCATCGCCGATACCCGTCGACAGTCCCGCTGACGAAAGCTCTTTTTTCAGCGTATGAAAAATCTCGGATCCCATCCGCACCGCATCGCGGATATTTTCCGCGGACACCGGCATGATCATGAATTCCTGAATGTCGATCGGGTTGTCGGCGTGTTCGCCACCGTTGATGATGTTCATCATCGGGACCGGCAGCACCCGCGCAGATGTCCCGCCCACATAGCGATAAAGCGGTTGTGCGGTGAAATCCGCCGCCGCTTTCGCTGCTGCCAGAGACACACCAAGGATCGCGTTGGCACCCAAACGCCCTTTGTTATCAGTGCTGTCGAGCTCGATCATGGCTGCGTCGATGGCTTGTTGCTCAGTCGCATCAAAGCCGATCAGGGCTTCGGCAATCTCGCCGTTGACGGCCGCAACCGCGTCCAGCACGCCTTTGCCCATATAACGCGATTTGTCTCCGTCGCGCTTCTCGACGGCCTCGTAAGCGCCGGTTGAAGCACCCGAAGGAACCGCCGCGCGGCCCATGGTTCCGTCTTCCAGATAGACGTCGACTTCGACCGTCGGGTTGCCGCGGCTGTCGAGAATTTCTCGGGCGTGGATGTCGATGATCGTGCTCATGGTGTCCCTCGGATCTGTGGTGGTTTGGCCGTTCTATAGCAGGCATTCCCGGGCAGGGGGAAGGGGCTTATGTGATCGCTAACATGGCCCTTCACAAAGCTTATCCTGCCTCGACTGCGCGTGCGAGGCGCCGCTCGCGCAGGAATGCGTATATCCCCGACCCGACAATCAGCCCGATTCCGATCAAGGTTAACATGTCGGGTCGTTCGCCCAGAAAAAGGACGGCAATCATCAATGCAAAAACCATTCGCGTATAGCGAAATGGCGCAATCGCCGAGACCTCGCCCACACGGAGCGCTCCGTTAATAAAGATGAAGGCAAAGACGACGAAAATAGAAATCCCGCCCACCCAACCGATATTACCGCTGTCGATCGGTTGCCATTCACCCGTCAGCGGCGTGATGGCCAGTCCGAGAATGGACAGGAAAATCAACGCCCATGCCGAGACAAAAGGCGTCGAAACGTCTTTGGGCAGCATCCGCGTTCCAAGGTCACGTGCAGTCAGTCCGAGAATACCGAGAAATGTCCAGAGAATGTTGGGGTCAAATGCTGCGGCGCCGGGCCGGATTATCAAAAGCACGCCGAAAAATCCGACTCCGACGGCGAACCACCGTCTGGGTCCGACCTTTTCGCCAAGGAAAAGCGCGGCTGCCATGGTGACGACCAGAGGCTGTGTTTGCAGCATGGCCGAGGCTGTTGTGAGTGGGATCAGCGTCAGGGCCATGACATACCCGAGCGAGCCGAAAACCTCGCCCATGGTGCGGATCATCACCGCCCTGTGGAAAAGCATCATCGAAAACAGCCGGTCGCCGTTTTTGAGCATGAAGGCGAAAAAAACAGCAAAGCTGAACGCGCAGGTCAGTGCGAAAAGTTGACCGGTTGGCACCGTGTCCGAGGCAATGTTGATGAAGGCGTCGCTGGTCGCGAAACATGCCATCGCAATTGTCATGAAAAGGATCGCGCGGGTGTTTGCCATATGGCCTCCAACGGGGTCAGACGCACCTGTCTAGCAGCCAAATACTGGCTTTGAAACGCATCTTTCTGCGTGGACGATTGGCGACGCTCCTGCTATCCCTAGTGGGATGAGTGCAGCCGACCCCAACATAAGCCCGCTGCGGGCGCAAATTCGTCAGCTTGACGATGCTGCGATCAATCGGATCGCTGCCGGTGAAGTCGTCGAACGTCCGGCTTCGGCGGTCAAGGAACTGGTCGAAAATTCCATTGATGCAGGCGCGCGGCGCATCGACATTACGGTCGCCGAGGGTGGCAAGCGTCTAATCCGCGTCGAGGACGACGGCTGCGGAATTTCCCGTTCGGATCTGCCGCTCGCTCTTTCGCGTCATGCTACATCCAAGATCGACGGCTCTGATCTGCTGAACATCCACACCTTTGGTTTTCGCGGCGAGGCATTGCCGTCTCTGGGGGCCGTCGGCCGCTTGCGGATCACGTCGCGGATCGCCGGTGAAGACGCTTTCGAAGTCGATGTCGCGGGCGGTCGGATGACTTCGGTACGTCCCGCCGCAGGTCGTCCCGGCACGGTCGTGGAACTGCGCGATTTATTTTACGCAACGCCCGCCCGGCTGAAGTTCATGCGCACCGAACGGGCCGAATTACAGGCTGTCAGTGACGTCATCAAACGTCTGGCAATGGCCGAGCCTTACCTGCGTATTTCGCTGACCGATGCGACCGAAACCCCCCGCATCTTGTTCAGTGTCGAGCCTCACTCGGGTCCGCCGCTCGAGGCGCTATCGCGCCGTTTACGCGCGGTCCTGGGGCGCGATTTTGCGGAAAACGCACTGGCCATCGACGCCGAACGCGAAGGCCTGCACATGACGGGTTTCGCCGCGTTGCCGACTTATTCGCGGGGATCTGCGGTTCAGCAGTTCATGTTCGTTAACGGGCGACCGGTGAAGGACAAGATGCTGATCGGCGCATTGCGCGGCGCTTACATGGACTTTCTCAGTCGCGACCGTCATCCAGCGGCGGTTCTGTTCATCGACTGTGATCCGCAACTTGTCGACGTGAACGTGCATCCGGCGAAATCCGAAGTCCGCTTCCGCGACCCCGCAGTCGCGCGTGGATTGATCGTTTCGGGGTTGCGCCACGCACTTGCAGGGGCGGGGCATCGTGCTTCGACAACCGTCGCAGGGGAAACCCTTGGCGCATTTCGAAAACCTCCTGAGACCCCTCGGGTCTATCAAATGGACCGGCGCCCTCTGGCCGGATTTTCAGCCCCTCCCCAGGCTGGATTTTCTTCAACAGATCAGACGTTTGAGACTCCTTCAGCGCGAAGCTCCGATTTGCCGGGCACCCCAGATCAAGAGCATCTTCCGTTGGGGGCTGCACGCGCGCAGGTGCATGCAAACTACATCATTGCGCAGACTGAAGATGGCATGGTCATTGTGGATCAGCACGCGGCGCATGAACGGCTGGTTTATGAGAAACTCAAGCGGCAGATGGGTGAAAACGGCGTCGCCAGCCAAGCGCTTCTTGTGCCTGAAATCGTCGAGCTTGGGCTGGATGCGCAGCGTCTTCTGGACGTGAGCGACGAATTGGCGGCGATGGGCCTTGGGATCGAACCGTTTGGTCCCGGCGCGATCGCGGTGCGCGAAACACCTGCAATATTAGGAAACGTTAACGCCGAAGCCCTTATAAGGGACATTCTCGACGAGCTTCAGGACATCGGAGACAGCACGACCCTCAAGTCGCGCCTCGATGCCATCCTGAGCCGCGTGGCATGTCACGGCTCGATCCGGTCAGGTCGCCAGATGCGCGGCGAAGAAATGAACGCGCTTCTGCGCGAAATGGAAGCAACGCCCCATTCGGGCCAGTGCAACCATGGTCGTCCTACCTATGTCGAACTGAAACTGACCGACATCGAACGACTTTTTGGCCGCCGATGATCCGGATTGGCGACACCGAATACGCGTTCAGCGACCCCACCGTCTGGTTTGCAATTGCGGGAGTGTTTTTGATTGTATTGGTTCTTGTCCTGCTTGTCGTGACCCTGCGCCGAACCGGTCAATCAGCAGCGATGATGTCGCCTCTGGCGCAGAATATCGATGCGCTTGGCCAGCGCGTCCAAAGCCTTTCGGATGGTCAGCATCAGCTTTCAGGGGGGCTTACGCACGTCAGCGAAGCGCAGGCGGCAAGTCAGGCCAATATGCTGAAGCTGATGGAACAGCGCCTGGCCGAAGTCAGCACCAAGATGACCGAAAATCTGCAGGGCTCGGCGACGCGAACCGCACGTTCATTGGGGGAATTGCAGGAACGGCTGCAAACCATCGACAAAGCGCAGGCGAACATCGAAAAACTGTCCGGAGATGTGCTCAGTTTGCAGGATATTCTGTCGAACAAGCAGACTCGGGGCGCCTTTGGTGAAATTCAATTAAATGACATTGTTTCCAAAGCATTACCTTCGGATAGCTATACTTTGCAGGCGACGCTTTCGAACGGAAAGCGCGCTGATTGTCTGATCCATCTGCCCAACCCTCCGGGGCCGATCGTGATCGATTCCAAGTTCCCTCTCGAGGCGTATGAAAACCTTAGAAACGCCAAGACCGAACGCGATCTGAGCGATGCAGCAAAGGCTATGCGCACGGCAGTTCGCGCCCATATCAAGGCGATTTCCGAGCGTTATATCATCGACAACGAAACCGCCGACGGGGCCTTGATGTTCCTGCCATCCGAGGCTGTCTACGCCGAGCTTCACGCCAATTTCCCGGAAGTTGTGCGAGATGGTTTCAATGCGCGTGTCTGGATCGTTTCTCCGACGACCTGCATGGCGACATTGAACACGATGCGGGCGATCCTGAAGGACGCACGGATGCGCGAACAGGCGGGCGCGATCCGCAAGGCATTGCGCTTGCTGCACCGCGACGTCGAGCTTGTCGTTGCCCGTGTTCAGAAGCTTGATTCGCATTTTAATCAGGCGCGCGCCGATCTCGACGGGATCAGCACGGCGGCAGAACGGGCGGGCAAGCGCGCTTCCAAACTGGATAACTTCGATTTCGAAGAACTGGCGCCCGAAGTGACCGCCGACGTGGTCCGACTGGCGCGAGACGAATAGTCCGGGCGCCGGGTTTGCGGGACCCCATGGCAAGGGGATTGCCACATTTCCCCCCAATTTTCCTGTTAGCACTGGTTAACCACGAAAGTCGTGGCTTAATGTTCGATGAGGGCTGCATTGAAAAATGCGTTTTACATCAGTGGTTTGGCTTGTGCCGCATTGGCAGGGTGCAGCGCGAGTTATCCCTCGCGCTCAAGTGATGCGGCCTATCTGATCGGTGCGAACGGTCTTGAGTTCGCCAGCGAAGCGCAAAGCCTTGAAGATATCGAAGGCCAGGTTTTCAGTGTCACCGTCGCGCGGTTTGTGCGTGACCGTGAAACCGATGAAAGTGTCATTATCGTCAGTAACGAAACCGTCAACCTGGCATCCGGCTTCACGGTGCGCGCTGCCGACGACATCACGCTCACCCTTGATGGAGAGGAGTTAACCTTCGTCAATGGCCGCGCGACGATGGCCAGCGGACAGACCATCTGGGCCTATCTGAATTATGCGCTCGATCACTCGGCAACGGGCGCATTTTACAGCTACCAAAAGTACGTCCCCTTATTCGAAGGCGGAGCGATCGACACCGAGGGCTATTTCGCCATCGGATTTCAAACTGACCCGGATGAGCTGGTCGAATTTACTGGTGACCTGAAATATCGCGGGGAATATCATGGGTTTGGACAGCTCATCGACGCAGACGGCGGGCTGTTGATCGAAGAATTGAAGACCAACGGACTCATCTCGATCACCGTGGATTTCGACCATTCAAGCGTATCAGGTGTCTTGAATGGGGTCTTTGACCCGGAAGGTGACGCGCAGACCTACAACATGTTCTTCGTTGATGCGCCGATCAACGGAAACAGCTTTGCCGCCGCCCCCGATATGGACTGTCAGCCCGGCGCAACCTGCACCTCCGCCACAAGTCTTGGCGGCAGTTTTTATGGGCCCGGCGGGGTCGAGATCAGCGGCGTGATCGGCTTTGATGAAACGACAGAAATCGAGGAAACCTTGACGCGATTTGTCGGGGCCGCCGGATTCTCGACGACACGAAACCCGCCTCCGCCTGAAGAGCCGGGCGTCGACTAACGAAGCTCAACGTTAATCTCGGGTCAGTCGCTATCCGGCTTTTGCCAGCCAGCCCGTATGACCTCCCACCGCAATGACAGGCTGTCTTTTCGCTCGGCCAGTTGTCGGACAGTCAGACGACGCCTGCGCACGACCATGCGTGCAACCCGGAAATTGATCCGTCGTTTGCGTTCCAGATAGGCGTCGGGAAGACGGCGCTCGATGAATCGCCAGAGCCATCCAAGCTGAAAGAAGGCCACCGCCTTAAACGCCATCTTGCGCAGCGTGACCCATGTCATCTGTGCCGCTGAACTGAACGCGGCAACCAGCCAAAAGGGTAGTTTGACTGAAAACAGAATCAGCCAAAGCCCAAGTGACGATACCGAAAGCCCCAGAGCGGCAAAAACGGCGATCAAGGTGGCGACGATTTTCTCGTACCATTCCAGAGCGTTATACCAATCAAGCAGCGCGTCGTATTGCTGTCGGATCGCTACGCGATAACGCGAGATGAACGCGTCGATCCTGCGCAACAGCGCGTTGCCAACCAACAGTGGCAAAGCCGTCGTCATCGTCCATTTCTTCAAAAGCTCGATGCGGAAAAACGTCGATGTTTCGGTCTTGAGCCACGTCAGAATGGACGGCAATTCGACGGCCACCAGTTTCTTTGCGACGACCTTGAGCTGGATCAGGATCAGGCCAAGCGCCACAAGGACGTCGTTGCCGAAATACATCGTAAGACCGATCGACACCGACCCCACCACCATCAAGATCAGAAGCGCGCGCAAAAACATGTCGCGAGTCTGACCTGCGTTAACAAAGGTTACCAGCGCCAAGCGCGGCACCGTCAAAAGCCATCATAACCTGTGGGAGCAGCGCGACACACCTGCCGCCCGGTCTTTAGCTCAGGGCTTTTTGCAAGTTCTCGTCGATTTTCTCAAGGAACCCCGTGGTCGTCAGCCAGCGCTGATCTGGCCCCACGAGCAGCGCCAGATCCTTGGTCATGAACCCGGATTCGACGGTGTCCACGATGACCTTTTCCAGCGTTTCGGCAAAGTCCATCAACTGCGCATTGTCATCGAGTTTCGCGCGGTGCTTGAGGCCGCCCGTCCAGGCAAAGATCGACGCAATCGAGTTCGTCGACGTCGCTTCGCCCTTCTGATGCTGGCGGTAGTGGCGCGTCACGGTGCCATGCGCGGCTTCGGACTCGACGATCTTGCCATCCGGCGTCATCAGGATCGACGTCATCAATCCAAGGCTGCCGAACCCTTGCGCAACCGTGTCTGATTGAACGTCGCCATCGTAGTTCTTGCAGGCCCAAACAAAGCCGCCCGACCATTTCATTGCCGAGGCAACCATGTCGTCGATCAACCGGTGTTCGTAATAAATGCCGGCCTCTTTGAACTGGTCCGCGAATTCCTCGTCGAAGACCTTTTGAAAGAGGATCATAAACTGACCATCATATTGTTTCAAAATGGTATTCTTGGTCGAAAGATACACCGGCCACCCCAGAGACAGACCATAATTGAACGTCGCTCGAGCGAAGTCGATAATCGACTGATCGAGGTTATACATCCCCATGTAAACACCCGACGAAGGGGCCTTGAAGACCTCGTGCTCGATCACTTCGCCGTCTTCTCCGACGAATTTCATCGACAGCGTTCCGGGGCCGGGAAACTTCATGTCGGTTGCGCGATACTGGTCGCCGTAGGCGTGGCGGCCAATCACGATCGGACGGGTCCAACCCGGAACAAGGCGGGGGACGTTCTTGCAGATGATCGGCGCGCGGAACACCACGCCGCCAAGAATGTTGCGGATCGTGCCGTTGGGGCTGCGCCACATCTTCTTCAGGCCGAACTCCTCGACCCGGCCTTCGTCTGCGGTGATCGTCGCGCATTTCACGCCGACGCCGACTTCCTTGATCTTCTCGGCGGCGTCGATTGTGATCTGGTCTTCGGTGCGGTCGCGTTCTTCGATGCTGAGGTCATAGTACAGCAGTTCGATATCCAGATAGGGCAGGATCAGTTTTTGCTTGATGAAATCCCAGATGATCCGGGTCATTTCATCGCCATCAAGCTCGACAACCGGGTTTTCGACTTTGATCTTGGACATGCGTGAACGCTCCCTTGGAGACATGGGTGACTGTTTCGGAAGCGATAGCGCAATCGCACAGGCTTTGAAAGTCTGTATGCCATCGCATACCGAATCTGCGGCGGTGCACCGCAGGGTCTGTCACGCCCGAAGTCGGTCGTGTTAGCGGCTGGTTTCTGTCAGACGGCGGGTCACGTAGTCGGTAGTGTTGCCGATCATCGTTTCCATGTGCGGATCTTCAAAGAAATGCCCGGCGCCCTCGATCTCCTGATGGGTGATCGTGATGCCCTTTTGCTCGTGCAGCTTTTCGACAAGCGTATGAGTGTCGCGCGGCGGGGCGACACGGTCGGCGGTGCCGTTGATGACCAGACCCGAAGCCGGGCAGGGTGCAAGGAACGAAAAGTCATACATATTCGCCGGCGGCGAGACCGAGATGAACCCGGTGATCTCGGGGCGGCGCATCAAAAGCTGCATACCGATCCAGGCCCCGAACGAGAAGCCCGCAACCCAGCAATGCTTGGCGTTCTGGTTCATCGACTGAAGATAGTCGAGAGCCGAGGCTGCATCGCTCAGTTCGCCAACGCCCTGATCGTATTCGCCTTGGCTGCGCCCCACGCCACGGAAGTTGAACCGCAACACGGTGAAACCCATGTTCAGGAACGCATAATGCAGGTTGTAGACGACGCGATTGTTCATCGTGCCACCAAACTGCGGATGCGGGTGCAGGATGATCGCAATCGGCGCGTCTTTGATTTTCTGAGGGTGATAGCGACCCTCGAGACGACCTTCCGGTCCAGGAAAAATAACTTCGGGCATAGGTCCCCATTTGTTTTTGTGGCCCCGCGGGCGCCCGCCAATTCTTGACGAAATTGGTCAGGGTCTTTAGAAGCATTCTAAATCGGAGGGCCATGCCCCCGGCTGATCACGGCTGACGTAAGCATTAAGGCCGGAAAGGTCAATGAGTTAAGGAATTAGGCGAGATGAAGCTGAGCACCAAGGGCCGCTATGCGATGGTGGCTTTGACAGATTTGGCGATGGTTCCAGAGGGCCGGCTTTTGTCGCTGGCCGAGATTTCCAAGCGGCAGGATATTTCGCTGCCCTATCTTGAGCAGTTATTCGTCAAGCTGCGCCGGGCGGGCCTTGTCGAAAGTGTGCGCGGGCCGGGCGGCGGGTATCGGCTTGCCAAGCCGGCCGCACTGATACGTGTCAGTGATATACTCGGGGCCGTCGATGAAACGGTTTCAGCCTTGCACAAAGGCGCGGGCGCGTCGGGAGCGGTGTCGGGTAGTCGGGCTCAGTCATTGACGAATCGATTGTGGGAAGGGCTTTCGGCGCAGGTCTATGTGTTTTTGCACCAGACGCGGCTAAGCGACATCGTCGCCAATGAGCTTGCGCCGTGTCCTGCGGTTCCGGCTTTGTTCGAACTGGTGGACGAGACGTGAGAAGCGCTTTTCATTTGCGCCGCCTGACGGCGTCGCGGTGGGGGCTCTGCCCCGCGCGCTGTGCGCGCTCCCCGGGATATTTCGGGGCCGATAATGGGTGAGCGGGTTTATCTGGACTGGAACGCCACGGCGCCTTTACGCCCAGTGGCGCGGGCGGCGATGATCGATGCAATGGACCGGGTTGGTAATCCGTCGTCTGTTCATGCAGAGGGTAGGGTGGCGCGCGGTCTGGTAGAGCGGGCGCGGGCCTCGGTTGCTGAACTGGTTGGATGCAAGCCTTCGGAAGTGGTCTTTACCAGCGGGGCGACTGAAGCGGCCTCGGTCCTGCGCAGCGCCACGGCGCATGCAGCGGTTTGCGTCCAGGAAACGGCGCATGATTGTCTGTGGGCGCATCTGGACTTGGGCCGAGCCGTTGAAAGGCCTGCGACGCTGGCTATGGGGTTGGCGAATTCCGAGACGGGTGTCGTGACGGATCCGGGCGCAGGTCCCGGCTGGACATATGGAGACATCACGTGCGACAGCCTGTTGCTGGACGTCGTCCAGGCCGCTGGGCGCATCCCGTGGAGTTTCGCCTGGTCCGGTGCGACTTTGGCGATCCTTTCGGCTCACAAGATCGGCGGTCCCAAAGGGGTCGGTGCCCTCATTGTGCGCGAAGGCACTGATATTGCGGCACTTCAGCTTGGTGGTGGGCAGGAATTAGGGCGGCGCTCGGGGACGGAAAACGTCGCCGGGATTGCGGGTTTCGGGGCGGCTGCGACGGCGGCTTTGGAAGAATTGAACCAAGGTGCGTGGTTGAACGTAGAAAAACTTAGAAACATTCTAGAAAAGACACTGGCATCCGAGGCAAAAGAGACTATTTTTGTCGGGAATGACCTTGACCGGTTGCCGAACACCTCGTGTTTCGTCACGCCGGGTTGGAAAGGCGAAACGCAGGTGATGCAGATGGACCTTGCCGGGTTCGCGGTTTCAAGCGGGTCGGCGTGTTCCTCGGGGAAGGTCAAAGTCCCGCGGGTCTTGCGGGCGATGGGATTAGACGACGGTCAGGCGGAATGCGCGTTGCGTGTGTCGCTGGGGCCGGAGACGACAGAAGAGAATGTGCTGCGCTTTTGCGAAGCGTGGCTGAAACAGGAACGCAAAATCCGCGATCGCGCGGCTTAATCAAGGGAGCCAGCCATGGCAGCGTTGGACAACACCGATGTAAAAGACGGGGTCGATCAGGAAACGGTCGATGCGGTGCGCTCGCTCTCCGGCAAGTACAAATACGGTTGGGAAACCGAGATCGAAATGGACTATGCCCCGAAAGGTTTGTCCGAAGACATCGTGCGTCTGATTTCCGAGAAAAACGGCGAGCCAGAGTGGATGCTGGAATGGCGTCTGCAGGCGTATGAGCGTTGGCTTAAAATGGACGAGCCTGACTGGGCGATGATCAATTATCCGAAGATTGATTACCAGGAACAGTATTACTATGCCAAACCCAAAAGCATGGCCGAAAAGCCGAAGTCGCTGGACGATGTCGACCCCAAGCTCTTGGAAACATATGCGAAACTTGGCATTCCGCTCAAAGAGCAGATGATCCTTGCAGGGGTCGAAGGGGCCGAAGATGCACCCGCCGAGGGCCGCAAAGTGGCCGTGGATGCGGTGTTTGACAGCGTTTCCGTCGGCACGACATTTCAGGCCGAACTGAAAAAGGCGGGCGTGATTTTCTGCTCGATTTCCGAGGCCATCCAGGAACACCCCGAACTGGTCAAGAAATATCTCGGTTCGGTCGTGCCTCAGTCGGACAACTTCTTTGCGACGCTGAACTCGGCTGTCTTCACCGATGGTTCGTTCGTCTATGTGCCGCCGGGTGTGCGTTGCCCGATGGAATTGTCGACTTACTTCCGGATCAACGCCGAAAATACCGGCCAGTTCGAACGTACGCTGATCATCTGCGACAACGACGCATATGTGTCCTACCTCGAAGGCTGCACCGCGCCCCAGCGGGATACACATCAGTTGCATGCGGCAGTGGTTGAACTGGTCGCGATGGACGACGCCGAGATCAAATACTCGACCGTTCAGAACTGGTATCCGGGCGACGAAAATGGCAAGGGCGGCATTTATAATTTCGTGACCAAGCGCGCCGATTGCCGGGGCGACCGTTCGAAAGTGATGTGGACGCAGGTCGAAACAGGCTCGGCCGTTACATGGAAATACCCGTCCTGCATCCTGCGCGGCGATGATAGCCAGGGCGAGTTCTATTCCATCGCCATTACCAACAACATGCAGCAGGCCGACACCGGCACGAAGATGATCCACCTTGGCAAGAACACGAAAAGCCGGATCGTCTCGAAGGGCATTAGTGCAGGCAAGGCACAGAACACCTATCGTGGCCTTGTTTCTATGCACCCGCGCGCCAAGAATTCGCGCAACTATACTCAATGTGACTCGCTGCTGATCGGCTCGGAATGTGGCGCGCACACGGTTCCCTACATCGAGGTTAAGAATAACTCGTCGCGCGTCGAACACGAGGCCACCACGTCCAAGGTCGATGATGACCAACTGTTCTATTGCCGCCAGCGCGGCATGGACGAAGAGGAGGCCGTGGCCCTGGTCGTGAATGGCTTTTGCAAAGAGGTGCTTCAGGCGCTGCCCATGGAATTTGCAATGGAAGCGCAACAGCTTGTGGCCATTTCGCTTGAGGGAAGCGTCGGCTGACATGGTCCGCCCGATCCTCCTCTCGGCCGTTCTGACGGGCCTTTTTTGCTCGGGGTTTGCCGTGATCATCGATCTGGCGACCGACATGCTGGAACGCCAGAAGCTTATCTTGGTGAGCTTTGCGTCAGGCTTTTTGGGCAGTCTGTTCGCGCAGACTGTTCTCAGCCGCTGGAGAAAGAAATGACCCCCTGGGGAGAGACAAAGATGATTGTGACCACCACACCAAGCATAAATGGCCACGAGATCAAGGATTATCGCGGCGTTGTCGTCGGAGAGGCGATCCTTGGTGCGAATGTCTTTCGTGATCTTTTTGCACAGATTACCGATATCGTCGGCGGCCGCTCGGGAGCTTACGAGCAAGAGCTTGGAAAAGCGCGTGATATCGCGCTGCGCGAGCTTGAAGAACGCGCCGCTGAAAAGGGCGCAAATGCTGTTGTCGGCGTCGATCTCGACTATGAGGTGATCAACAACATGCTGATGGTCTCGGCCAGCGGCACGGCGGTGGTGATCGACTGAAATGGCGCGCCTTGGCCATCATAAACCTGCAAAATGCAGACCAATCGCGGGGATTTTGCCGAAAAGCGACGATTTCTCCTTACCGTTGCCCTTCTTTGGTCACGAAGCGTTGGTTTTGTCCTCCTCAGATACTCAAGGGGATGCATCGCATGGCAACTGCGCGCGCAACACATCAGTCGTTCGAAGATCGGCTCAACCGGATCAACAAGGGTGCGCCGAACACCATGGGCGAGGTCCATATCGGTCCGCGCGACGAGGAAAAGGCGCGCTCGGGCAAGGCGACCAATACTGTTCGGCTGAAGGCCAAGAAGAAAAAGGTCAAGATCGGCGAGGGCTCGAATTTGGTTCTGGTGCCTGTCGCTATGGTGATCGGCGCGATGTGCGCCTTTGCGGGGCAGGCGGCATCGTTCCACTTCTTTCAGGACGGCGGGTTGATGCCCGTCACGCTGCCGGAAGCAGTCGCAGTGGTCGAACCCTATCTGATCTATGCGCACCTGGTGATCGGCGGCATTCTGGCACTGATCTTCACCTGGACCTTCGGTTTCAACGGTTTGTTCCGAAAACTGGCGGTTGTGGCCGGTTTCGGCGCGATGTTGTTCGGACACGTCCAGATGGTCGAGCAGTTTCCGGCGATCCATGCCAACTTTTTCTCCGAAGCCTATGTAGCGGCGGCGATAGGCTAACCAGCCTAAACTTCACTCATTCCAATTCACCCACACAAGGGACCCGCCGCGCAGGCGGGGCCCTTTTTTCTGTTTTGCGAGGCGAAAAATGCTGAAGATCAACAACCTGCACGTCAAACTTGAAGAAGAGGACAAGCAGATCCTTAAAGGCGTAGACCTTGAAGTGCCGGCCGGTAAGGTCCACGCAATCATGGGTCCGAACGGGTCTGGCAAGTCCACGCTCAGCTACGTTCTGTCCGGCAAGGACGGCTACGAAGTTACCGAAGGATCGGCGACGCTTGAAGGCGAAGAACTGCTTGATCTCGACCCTGAAGAGCGCGCGGCCGCAGGTCTCTTCCTGGCGTTCCAATACCCCGTGGAAATCCCCGGTGTCGGCAACATGACGTTTCTGCGCACCGCGATGAACTCGCAGCGCAAGGCACGAGGAGAAGATGAACTCAGCGCCGCCGACTTCCTCAAGTTGATCCGCGAGAAGGCCAAATCGCTCGAAATCGATGCCGACATGCTGAAACGCCCGGTCAACGTGGGCTTTTCGGGCGGTGAGAAAAAGCGCAATGAAATCCTGCAGATGGCCATGCTCGAGCCGAAAATGTGCATCCTCGACGAAACCGACTCCGGTCTTGACGTCGACGCGATGAAACTGGTGGCCGAGGGCGTGAATGCGCTGCGCGCCGAAGGTCGGTCGTTCCTTGTCATTACGCATTACCAGCGCCTGCTCGACCACATCAAACCCGATGTCGTGCACATCATGGCTGACGGACGCATCGTCAAATCCGGTGGCCCGGAACTGGCGCTTGAGGTTGAAAACAACGGGTACCATGACATTCTGGCGGAGGTGGCGTAATGGCTTTGCCACAAGCGAAACTGGATGCAACCCAAGCGCGGATTGCGCAACTTGAGATGCCTGAAGGCGCTGCGTGGTCGAATGCGGCGCGTCAGGACGCCGCGTCGCGCCTGCGCGCCATGGGCCTGCCGGGACCACGCGACGAATACTGGCGCTTCACCCGCCCTGACGCTCTGAATGCGCCCGAGGCGCCCTCGGCGGCAGTTTTGGATGCAGAAGTGCCACCTTTGTTCGACGACATCGACCGTTTGCGCATCGTGTTCCGCGATGGTGAATTCGACGCCATGGCGTCCGACGATCTTAGCCTCGAAAACCTCGAGATCGAACGTCTGTCCGACGCCACTTCCAAGGATATCCATTGGGCGAAAGACCTTTACGGTGTGCTTGAAACCCGTGGCCAGACGCCCGTCGCGCGTCCGTTTGCCGCGATGAACACCGCATTTGCAACAGATGGCGTCGTTCTGCGCGCCACCGGCAAGGTCTCCAAGCCGGTTTCGCTGGTCTACCTTCACGAGAATACCGAAAGCGACGCAATCCTGCATTTCGTGATCCGCGTCGAAGAGGGCGCTGACCTGACTGTTCTGGAGAGCGGCCCTGCGGCCGCCCGATTCAACAAGTGCATGGAAGTAGAGATCGCGGATCGCGCAGCCTTTCATCATGTGCGTGCGCAGGGCCGCGATCACGAGCGTCTGGCCGTCACGCATCTGTTCGCGCGGCTTGGGGAAGAAAGCACATTCAAGTCCCTCACGCTGACCGTCAACGGCCGTTTGACACGGAACGAAGCCGTGGTCGAAGTCACCGGCGACAACGCCATCGCCCACATCGCGGGTGCGGCGGTTGGGGACGGTGATTTTCATCACGATGACACCGTCTTCATCACCCATGACGCGATCAACTGCGAAAGCCGTCAGGTGTTCAAGAAGGTGCTGCGCAACGGCGCAGTCGGGGCGTTTCAGGGCAAAATTCTGGTGAAAGCAGGAGCGCAAAAGACCGACGGCTATCAGATCAGTCAGGCGTTGCTTCTGGACGAAGACGCGCAGTTTCTCGCCAAGCCCGAGCTTGAAATCTACGCCGATGATGTGGCCTGTTCGCACGGCTCGACTAGTGGCGCGATCGACGAAGAGGCGCTGTTCTACCTGCGCTCGCGCGGTGTGCCAAGCGCCGAAGCGCAAGACCTACTGACACTTGCCTTCCTTGCCGAAGCGATCGAGGAAATCGAAGACGAAACCATCGCCGACGATATTCTCAGCCGCCTCGAAGGCTGGCTTCAGCGCCATCGAAGCGCATAAGGGAGACCGCCGCGTGAGCATCGCGCTTGATATCCTGCGCACCTATCGTGCCCCGCGCGAAGTGCTGCGCCGTCGTATCGGGTCGCGCGAACGCGAGGACCGCGCGCTTGCGATTCTCATGGGCGCGTGCTTCCTGATCTTTGTTGCCCAGTGGCCGCGTCTTTCGCGCGAAGCCTTCATGGACGACACGGTCGCGATCGACGGGTTGATGGCTGGCGCGCTGTTCGGTTGGGTCATCATCGCTCCGCTGTTCTTTTACACGCTCGCGCTTCTGGTCCACTGGGGACTTGTCGCGTTCCGGCGCGCTTCGACCGGCTATATGTCGCGCGTCGCACTGTTCTGGGCTTTGCTTGCCGCCGCCCCCATGTGGCTTTTATCGGGACTGCTGACAGGCTTCATCGGCGAAACTCCGGCGACATCCATGGTCGGGGTGCTTGCCCTTGGATCGTTTCTGGTATTTTGGGGATCCGGAGTTGTTGAAATCGCCAAGCGGCCCGTTGCCGCGCAGGAATAAGTGATGCTGAACACGTTCTTTCCTATCGCCGCGCAGGCCGTGCGCGAACCGCGCGAAGCGGCAAGCACGCTGATGTCGATGGGCGTGCCCACGGCAGCGCTTTGGCCCGCGTTCGGCGCATTGGTCTGCCTGTCCGTCATCCTGTCGTTCCTCAGCGGAGGCCTTGAGCCCGCCGCCGGTCAGGCGTCCGTCGGACCACTGGTTCTTGCGGTGACGTCCGCCGTTGCCGGAGCGGCATCGGTGTTTCTGGTGTGGAAAGTCGGCGCGGCCATGGACGGGACCGGACGTTTCGAAGAAGCCCTTCTCCTCACCGTGTTCCTGCAAGGACTTATCTTCGCGGGGCAACTGGTCGAGTTCGTGCTTTACCTCGTCGTGCCGGCGCTTTCGGGTGTCTTTTCCATCGCGATCATCCTTCTGACGTTCTGGATCAACCTTAATTTCATAGCCGCGCTGCATGGCTTTTCGTCGCTGTGGCGATCCTTTGGCGTATTGCTTTTCGCGTCACTGGGCGTGGCGCTTATCCTGATCTTCCTGATGTCGCTGCTGGGCGTCCAGTTCATGGCCGGAGGCATAGCTTAATGTATGACATCGAAACTGTCCGTGCCGATTTTCCGATCCTGTCGCGGCAGGTGAACGGCAAGCCGCTGGTCTACCTCGACAACGGTGCCTCGGCGCAAAAACCGAAAGTCGTGATCGACGCGGTCACCAAGGCCTATGCCGAGGAATACTCCAACGTTCACCGGGGTTTGCACTATCTGTCCAACCTCGCGACCGAGAAATACGAAAGCGTGCGGGGTACCGTGCAACGGTTCCTCAACGCGGCGTCCGAAAACGAAATCATCATGAATTCGGGTACGACCGAAGGTATTAATCTGGTCGCCTACAGCTGGGCCATGCCCCGCATGGAAGCGGGCGACGAGATCATCCTGTCGGTCATGGAACACCACGCCAACATCGTGCCATGGCACTTTCTGCGCGAACGCCAGGGCGTGAAACTGGTCTGGGTCGACGTCGATGAAACCGGCGCGCTTGATCCGCAAAAAGTGCTCGACGCGATCACACCCAAGACCAAACTCATCGCCGTGACGCATCTGTCGAACGTCCTTGGCACCCGTGTCGACGTAAAAGCCATCACCAAAGGCGCCCATGCCAAAGGCGTCCCCGTGATGGTCGACGGCAGTCAGGCGGCCGTCCATATGCCCGTCGATGTGCAGGACATCGGCTGCGATTTCTACGCGATCACCGGCCACAAACTCTACGGCCCGTCCGGGTCCGGCGCGATATACATCCGTGCCGACCGACAGGCCGAAATGCGCCCCTTCATGGGCGGTGGCGACATGATCCGCGAAGTCCACAAGGACAGCGTGATCTGGAACGATCCGCCAATGAAGTTCGAAGCCGGCACGCCCGGCATCGTCCAGCAGATCGGCCTCGGCGTGGCGCTGGATTACATGATGGACCTCGGGATGGAGAACATCGCCGTCCACGAGGAAACCCTGCGCGACTACACCCGCACCAGACTGGACGGTCTGAACTGGCTGAACGTCCAAGGCACGACGCAGGACAAGGCAGCGATCTTTTCCTTCACCATGACCGGCGCGGCCCATGCCCACGACATTTCCACCGTGCTCGACAAAAAAGGGGTGGCGGTCAGGGCAGGGCAGCACTGCGTCGGCCCGCTAATGGATCATCTCGGCCTCAGCGCCACCTGCCGAGCCAGCTTCGGCCTCTACAACACCGAGGCCGAAGTCGACACGCTGATCGAAGCCCTCGAACTTTGTCACGAGTTGTTCGACTAGCGGTTAGCGGTCTCAACGCCGCGCAGTCGTCAGCGTCTTCAAAATTCTGTCGGGAGGCGTAAGAAGCCTTGCGCCAAGCGCCTCTTCTATCCGCTCTGCAATCGCCGCCAAGACGATCTGCACCCGCCGGGTTTCGGCGGTGTCCGCATTGATATGCAGATGCATGATCCGGTCCGTCGCCAGACCCGGCCCCTCGACGCGCTGAAGCGCCGGGTCGATATCTCCGATGCAAACCGGCAGCATCGTCTGGCCCACGCCCGCGCGTGCGGCATTTCGCAGGATATGCGCGTCGGTGGCCGTCAACCGGACCCGCGCATGTGGCCCGAGGCGCTTGCGGACCAGTCGCGAAAACGACGGTCCATGCGCATCGTCATCGCGAAACAAAACCCAGTCAAAAGGATCACACTCCGCGTTTAGCGCTCGGTAAGCCGCGTATGGCACGCGACAGAACGGAATGGATACTTCCGACGCATGTGGTGCCGCGTCGTACCAGAACGACATCGTTGCCTCGCCATGCAACGGGGCAGGCGGCAGGCGCCCCGACAAGACCATCTCAAGCTTTGGATGTTGCGCGCATAATCCCGGCATCACATCCGTTGCCAGACGCTCAAGCACCCAATTGTTCCCCATCAAGCGCACAACGCCCACGGCGCCCGCTTGCGAGGCGGCGATATCTTCGCCCATCCGGTCGATTTCAGCTTCGACTTTCAGGGCGCGTTCCACAACCAGCTGGCCTTGTTCTGTTGGAAGAAAACCGCTCTTGGCGCGCACGAAAAGGGCTACTCCAAGCTGGTCCTCCAGCGCATTCAGTCGCCGTCCCGCGGTCGTCTGATCCATACCCAAAAGCTGCGCCGCGCGCGTCAGCGAGCCGCCCCGCGACACCGCAAGCGCCACTTTCAAATGACTCCAGTCCATCACAAATCCTGCAAATACGCATGATTATCATGCAATAATTCTGCTTAATGTCCACCCGTGCCGGGTTTAGAACGGGCGTAAGGCCGGGCCCATCGGGGAATTGGCGTGCCTCAACCAAAACAAGGACAGATGTGATGAGATTTCTTAAGCTTGCGGGATATATCGCAATTGCAGGCATTGTGGCAGCCTGCGCCAGTCAGCCCGAACCAATGATCACTCCGGAACCGACTTTTGACAAATTTGGCTCGGGGTCATGCGAAGAAGGTTACGTCTACGTGCCCGGAACCGCGCCTCAGCCGCCGGAATGCATTCCTGAAGATGACTGCGATCCCATCACGCTGGCCGATGGATCGGTAGAATGGGATTGCCCGCCACCACCACCGGATCGAGACCGAGATGACGGGTCTTCGTCCGGTCGCACCCCCGCAACCGGAAGCCCGGGCACCGGAACCGCGGGACGCACCTGAGGCCTCATCCCAGCCTCAAATCCCCCTTGCGGCGGCGCGCCATCGCAAGGGGCCGCCAGCATTTGGCCTGTACCAAATCCTTTATTGCAAGAATGAAGTCACCTGAGTATACGCCCAGTCAGGCACCCGTAGCTCAGCTGGATAGAGCGCTGCCCTCCGAAGGCAGAGGCCACAGGTTCGAATCCTGTCGGGTGCGCCAAAATATCTCATTAACATATTGAAATATATTATTTATCATTTTGAGTTGGCGCATTATCCCCCCCCTATTCGTTCCCCCAGGCGACACTCAATGTAGGCTGGTTCCGGGGCTCTCACACTGAGTCGCGTGACATCTCCATGATAGCTTTCCTCAGTTCTATCCACTCTCTTGTCCGCAACCCATGTTTGTAGGCAGGATTCGCCTCACCAGAGCCATGCCCACCTCGTGCGCCATGCATTCTGCAAACAGACCAACCTCGAACCGCAGGGCTATTGCAGGGAAGTCCCGAGCGCTTTGAATGTGCGGTACATCTCGGAGCGTCATGAGCGCTTTGCATGGGGTTAACGTCACTTTTCGCCATGACCTCCCCCCTCATGGCTGACTGAGCCAACAATCGCCTGACCACCTTCATTCACTGTCACGCGCTCAACCCGTACGGTTTGCTGGGCCTTCGCACGGTACTTTTTCAGCCCGTCCACCTGCGCAAGGAACGTGCGGCGTCATGCAATGAGACACACAGAATGTCGCAAGAGGTTAGCTTTGTCGCTTCAGCGTATGCGTTCGCATAAGGTCAGTTTCAGGCTGATAACAGACATTGCCAAGGAATGATCCAAAGGTAACTTTGTCCCGCATAGCGGTCATTCGCTGTGATGCGCATCAACGCCCGCTATGCGGACTTAGCAGTCATTGGCGCTCCCTCGCGGACAGGCAATTCGCGAGGGTTGGGAACTACTCAGAGTTAAAGTTGAAGGCATCGCGGTAGATGCGCCAAGAGCCATCATCTTGCCGACGGAAGATCGTCAAGAATTTCCCTTCAAGCGCATTGTTCACGGTGAAATTCCCACGTGAGAACGCCCAGTCGCCAGTGACAATGACTTCCTCCGATTTGATCTCCATAGAGGCAGGAGGATTGGCGAAGCGCTCAGGCGTCCCGGGAGCAAAGGTAGCGAAATCCACGGCCGGGGCGCCCGGCGGCAATCGGATACCCTCGTTATCCCATAGGCCAAGCCATGTTTCTGCATCGCCGGCGACGCGTGCCTCGGTATACGTTGACCAGATATCGAGGATTGCTTGCTCGTCAGATGCGGAGTCGGCGAATGACTGCGCGGGTAAAGTGAGCGCCGCGCCCACAGTGAATGCGGCCAATGTAGCTTTTGAGAATGTAATCACGAGTCCTCTCCCAATGAATCATGCAACGCTGAGAGGATTCCTGATTCCTCAAATACCTGCATTGATATTGGTCAGGTCAATCGGCGAATGGCGCCCCTTACGCAAAATCCCAGATGCTATTTGATCGGTCTTCTTTGAAGGTAAAAGGCCGTCTGCTCGGGGCTCAAAAACAGCTATTCGCAGTTGCAGGAATGCACGACTGTCTTGTGGTACAAAGAAGTCAGCAAACAGCTCGATCTGGGCGTCGATGCCGTCAATTTGGTTTGCCGGTCGTTAGGACGATTACGTCGAGGCTGTGTCGTCCGGTACCACGTTCGTCGTTCAGAACCGACAACTCAATTTGGTGTGTCCCAGCTGAAACGGTACCAAGCGGCAAATCAAACCGACCCCATACATCCTCCGCAGATGGAGGGGCCATCATGTCAGTTGTAACGATAACTGGCGGGGCTTCGTCAAAGCGAACCACAGACGTCTCAATCCCAAATCGCGCTACCGAGAATACTACGCCTTCTTGGTCCTCGGCCAGGTTGAAATTGATCTTCACGCGCTGCACAGTCGAGCTGTCATAATAGTCAGCCGCATGCTTGGCGCTCAGTCGTGTGGGGAAACGTGCGGCATCGTAGTCTATGCCAACCGTGCACTCGAATTCTTCAACACCCCTCCAGCCTCCAGGATTGAACTCAATCCTGAACTTGTCGTCTTTTCCAATTTGGAAAATCACGCCTTCCTCGTTAGGCACAAGCGGTGGGGCATCCTGTGCAACAGCTTGGTTTAGGCTCGTGCCTATGCCCGCAATGATCACTAACCGGACGAATGAAGTTAGTACCATTCCTTTGTGCCTCCCTCATCTTTCAATCCTGAGAGAAGTAATCATCCGAAGCTCCATCTGTCTTTGACAAGTATCAAGCCTCGACCCAATGGGGATTCGGTGGCCACAGACCACGACGGTCAGAAACACCCTTTGCTCTACTCGCTCCGATGACCGCTGTGCGGACAAGCCCGCCATTCTAAACGATTGACGTGATCGTTGCCTTCGCGTCCGAAAAGTCATTTATGAACACTGCGAATTACCCCTTTGACGGCCTGTCCCTAGATACCAAAATGCAGAAGCGAAAACGAAGTAAGGAGAATAAGGTACCATATCGACGCTTATCTCTGATGTTTTTCCATCGCGGTCTTGAACGTTGTAGATAACTGCCGGTCCGGCTGACGAACTGCCGAACGGGTCAACGCGAATGGTAAGAACAGAATGCTCTTCAAAAGAATTTGGCAATTCCATGAGGGCCAATGGATAGCCGACCATCGACGCTCGCACGCGCATCTCAAGAAGGGACAGCGCAAAAGGGGCATAGCCGGCAACAGGTGTGAAAAGAAGAGCCATGAGTATTGCCGCTTTGAATGGGAGCCTACGGAAGCGACCGGTTGAGACAAGAAATCTGGCAAATTGATAGATTAGCCAGATTAACACGATGACCACGGGCAGCATGAATAATATAAACCAATAGGCTGCGACACTGAGCGCCGAGACAAGCAAAGCGGCCAGCACCAGCGTGAGTACTATTACTGTCGGCGAGTCACGGTAGAGTTTTTTGTCGGTCATCGAACACGAAGTACTTCAAAGAAGTTGCGGCAACACTGACTTGCGTCACGCGACTCTGTGATGTGCACAGACGGGTTCGCGGCGATTGTCACCAAGATACACTCTGAGGACACACTGGCCTTAGAAGGGCAGAATTTCGCGAGTTTCAGTGGAGCACGTTTAAACTCAGCGGCCGCGTCATTCCTGAATGCTTTGAAGATAGTCCACAAGGACTGCAATTCGTCCGCGCGTAATAATTTCAGAGCTGTAGGGACCGAGGTTTTCTACTTCAGATTTATAACGGTCACCCCAGATTGGCATCGGGCCTCCGTGGGCGCGCATACCTGTTCGACCATCCACAATTTCGAACGCTTTAAGAAAAGGGAACACACCCTCGTTGGCTGCGGCAAGGCCGGTTAATCCAGGAACCTCGACATTCATCATTGAGGCAAAGGGGCCGTTTCCCTTGCCAGACTCTCCATGGCAAACTGCGCAGGCAATCATGAATTCTTCTTTGCCTGCATGGTCTTCCGCCGAAGCGACTGAAATCGTGCCTAGGACTACCGCCGAGGCAGCCAAAATGATCCTTCCAAGCATGATGACCTCCCTTGTTTCTTCATCACATTCTTAGGAAGGCATGCATCAGAGACTTTCGCCATGATTTTTGTCAATTAGAAAGAATGCTGCGAATGCGAAACGACAGCCGAGCGTTTCAATGCATGTGTTGCATCGACCCGTTGAGGCCCCCGCTCAAAGCCGCCATTCGCCGCGCGCTTCATCAATGACTACAATGCAGGACTAAGTCGCCGCTCGTTGCGAAGCGGCACCAGCACGCGGTCTGAGATGGTGCGAGGCGCACAAATCAGAAATGAGTCGACGGGGATGACCTTGCCATGAGCAAGAAATTTGACCGTGTGATACGCCATGCGGCGCGTTCTTCGCTTATTTGCCGGAGCCTTTGCTATTTGGGCTGGCCGAGAGCCCATCAGATGTTTTCAAGGCTCATGCGATGCTAGGATATACGCTCGAAAGTCAATTGAAATAAATCAATTCTATCTCCAACTTTATCGCGTAATCATCTGGGATGGACGGCTTATTCATACTGCTTTTGATTGTTGGCGGCCTGTCGGTCTTCGTCACGCCAATATTGGCATTGATTGCGCTCAGCCGGATCACTCAGCTCAAGAGCGAATTTCCCGAGGCGCAGGAGAGCCAGAGACTCTTGTCGGAGCACGTCAGCCGGCTTCAGGCTCGGTTACAGAAAGTTCAGAATGAGCTCGAAGGACTGAAGGCAAAGGCCGGAATTGAGGGCGCCGAGGCAGAGTCGGATTCAGGACTAAAAGTGCCGTCGCCTGAACTGGAGGCGACATCCCGGGAAACAGAAGCGGAAACGACCGCGCCTTCCCTTGCCTCCGAGGGGCTACCTATTGAACCCGAAGGCATCGAGGCAGTCCAGGCGCCAGAAGAAAGCGCCGATAAGGAACCTGTCAACAGACCGGTAGCCGCAGCAGCGAAGATCGAATCTCCATGGGAAGCTGTCTCGAGGGTGCCCGCCAAATCACAGCCGGACGAGGCACAGGAACCGGAAGAGGCGTCGAGAGACGTGCCAGAGAAAATCGTCGATGGTCCGGAAGAAGCAGAAGCGACAGCGAAGCCTGCCCCTCCCTCGGTCCTCGCCGCACGCGTTTTGCCTGCACCACGCGGAGATCTGGAACGAACTCTGAGTACCAACTGGCTGGTCTGGATTGGTGGCATTTCGCTTGCGATAGCCGGCATCTTCCTGGTGCGATACATTGCCGAGCAGGGCTGGTTGTCTCCAGCCCTTCGCTGTGCAATCGGCGTTGTTTTCGGTCAGGTATTGATTATCGCGGGCGAGGCTGTACGGCGCCGCCCACTGCAACGCGCAATTGCTGCGGTCAATCCTGACTACGTCCCTCAGGCTCTGACCGCCGCTGGCCTAGTGACCGCATTCGGAAGTATCTATCTTGCCTACGCTTTCTATGAACTGATCCCGTCCGGCTGGAGCTTTACGGTGCTGGCCGGGATCACGCTCGCGGCCTTTGCGCTGTCCCTCGTGCAGGGGGGATTTGTCGCCTTACTGGGTTTGGCGGGCGCTGTCGCGACGCCAGCGTTGGTCTCGACGGACGATCCCAGCAACTGGGGGTTCTTTACCTATCTGGGTATCGTGGCTCTCGCGACGCTGGCGGTCGGGGACCGCAAGCGCTGGTATTGGCTGCCGGAGTTGTCCCTCGTGGCGATTGCCGGCTGGACGGCTATTTGGCTCCAGCAACCATTCCGCGAGGTGGACATCCTTCCCATCGGCGTCACCCTGGGGATTGTCGCCCTTGCGGGATTTGAAATGGCGCGGCGCGCGGGTCCGATTCTGGTCCTGGACGGCAAAGGCAAGGCTTCCGGCCTGATGATCGGCGCCGACGAGGTCGCGGGAACCGGATTCGTTCTGGCGCTTGGGAGCGTCTGCGCACTGGCCATGCTGTCGGATTTCCATCCCGCGGTGCATTGGTTGCTACTTGTATTCGCAGTCGCCGCCGCGATACTCACCCGGTTGCTGCCCCGCTTCGACTGGATACTCTATACCCTGACGCTGGTGTCGGTCCTGGTTATCGGGCTGGTCTATGTCGATGAAGGCGCCTTGGCGAATCTGTCCGAGCGGCTTCTGGGTACTCCGGCGCCGACGGATTATTTCGCCGAGAAATATCAAGAATACCTGCTCCACGGCGCTTTGCTCTCGGTCGCGCTCTTCGTGGGCGGAGTACAGGCTCTCGGGCGCGCGACGCGAGCACATGCGGTCGCGCTCGTGACCGGTGGGGCGCCGCTGGCGTTTCTGCTGATCGGATACGTTCAGTTCCGCAACTTCAGCGGGGACGCCGTATGGGTTATATCTGCCGCTGCCACGGTCGCAGCCGCCATTGCCGCCACGACCCTGCTGGGCCGCAAGAAAGGCATGATGGCTGATCTGCCGGGCCTTTATGCGGCCTTCGCCGTTATCGCTGCCTTCCTTGCGCTAACGTTCCAGTTCGACCGGATCTGGCTGACGCTCTCCTATGCAGTGCTGGTCTTAGCGCTGTCGATGACCTCAATGCGGACGGATTTTGTGACGGTGCGGAATCTGGCGAACCTGATCGTCCTTCTGGTGCTCGTCCGTCTGAGCATCAACCCCGACCTCAGGGGATATGAGATTTTTCATCCGCTCGGAATGCAGTGGGTATCCTATGGCTACCTTGTGCCCCTAGCGTTGTTCTTTGCGGCAAGCCGTATATTCAAACGGGCGAAGGACGACCTGACCGTTACAGTGCTGGAAGGCGCTGCGCTTCTTCTGGGCATCGTCTTCATATCAATCGAGATCCGGATCTTCATGACCGGTTCGATCTATTCGGGCGGATACCGGTTGCCGGAAGCCAGCTTGCAGACCATCGCGTGGCTGACATCTGCGATTGTCCTGGCGCGCAGGAACCTGCGCTATCCACGCCTGTTCAGCACCTGGGGATCGCGAATCCTGACCGCTGCGGGAGCGGCACAGGCGATTGCTTTGCAACTGGTCGTTATGAATCCTGTCTTTACCGGCGAGTTCATCGACGGATACGGTCTGTTCAACATGCTGATCCTGTCGCTGGCCGTGCCGGCGGTCCTGCTGTGGCTGATCGCCAGGTCGCTATTGCCGAAGGAAGACGCGCACCGTGGCCCTGTCATGGTCCTCTTGCGCGGCGCTGCGGCACTTCTGGCCTTTGCCTTCGTCACCGAGGAGGTACGCGTCTTTTTCCAGGGCATGCTGATCCGTCCGGTGCACGCGTCGCTTCTGGAGCTCTACATAACGACTCTGGCCTGGCTGATCCCCGCCGCGGCACCTTACTTCGTCAATGAGCGGCGCGCGTCTCATCAGATTCGTTCGCTGGCGACGGTTATCATTCTTGTCGCCCTGCTGATGCTGGTATTCGGTCATAGCTTCGCCTTCAATCCGGTGGTCAGGGGCCAGGTCGTCCGTGGATGGCCCGCGATCAACACGCTGCTAATCGGATTCCTTTTTCCGGCGGCGCTTCTCTATTGGGTCGCCAAACATCTCGAGCGGCCTCTGCGTAGCGTGCTGTTGGCGGGCGCTTACCTCCTTGTGCTGGTCTGGGTATGGCTGTCGTTCAAGCATGCCTTCCAGGGGCCGCGGTTGGTCGTTTTTCACGAAAGCCTGCTGGAGCTCTACCTCACGACCCTCGCCTGGATGGTGCTGGGGGCGGCACCCTTCTTCGTCCTCCGTATTGGCAAGATGGCGGAAGCGAAGCGTGCCGGCCTCGCAGCCTTGGCCGTCAGCGTCGCTATGCTGTTCGTTGGCCACACGTTAATCTTCAACCCAGTATTCGACACGGAATTCGTGCCGGGCTGGCCGGTCTTCAACGTGCTCCTGTTGGGCTTCATCGTTCCGGCCGCACTCTTGGGCCTTGTCTCGCGCAAGCTGGACCGACGGCTGCGCAAAATGTCGCAAGCGGGGTCCTATGTGCTGCTTTTCGTCGGGATCACGATGCTGGTGAAGCACACTTTCCAAGGCGGTGTGCTGACGCTAGAGACGCTCACCGATATCGAAAATTACGGTTATTCCGCCGCCTGGCTTGTCTTGGCGCTGGTTACAATGTTCGCGGGGATTGTGCGAGACAACAGCAACGTGCGCTACGCATCGCTGGCCGTACTGCTACTTGTCGTGGTGAAGGTGTTCCTGCTGGATATGTCCCGTCTCGCGGGGCTTTGGCGGGTCGCGTCGTTCTTCGGCCTCGGCATCAGTCTTGTAGGGATCGGCTATGTCTACCAGCATTTTATGTACCGAAAGCAAACTGCCGAGGCGGCAACGGCGACCGGAACAGAGGAGAACTGAGATGCGTGCAACTTCGGCCCTAAAGCGTTTCCTTGGTTCCGTGACGCTAGTAGCTATGTTCGGTCTATCGCTCGCGCCGGAGAAGGCCAGTGCCGACGAGATAAGTGTCACCTCTCGGATCGAGGCTGTAACGGTCTTCCCGACGGGCGCCGAGATCATGCGCACCTTCACGGTCGACCTGGCCGCGGGCGACTATGTGCTGAAGATTCCGCTTCCGAATGACGTTCAACCGAACAGTATTCAGATCAGAAGCGGGAACGGAGCGACTGTGACCGTGAATTCGCTGGATCTGCGCCCCGCGCCTGTCGATGACGAGGCACGCAAGGAGCGCGATGACGCCATTCGCGCAGAGATCGCTGCGCTCGATGCGGATATCGGCGTGAACGAGAAGAGGATCGAGAACGCTATGCTATCGCGCGAACTGGTCGAGACCTTGGCCCGGCGCAAGTTGCAACCGCAGGGCCCCGAGACCGCGCCACCGGTCCCGGAACCGCAGGACCTGATCGCGCTTCTCGACATGGTCGACGCGCGGATGTTGGCGATATCCGAAAGCATCCTGACGGCGCAGGCCGAGATCGATGCATCGCATGAAAGGATTGCGGTGCTGGTAGAGGTTTTGGCGGAGCCGCGGGAACCCAAAGCGGGCGACAAGTTGGCCTCGATCTACCTGACGGCAGGAGGTGCAGGCAGTGCGGCCTTCGAATTGACATACCGCCTCGGTTCCGCGTCTTGGCAACCGCTCTACGAGGCGCGATTGTCGACAGGAGAGGGTAGCCAGGCGGCCCGGTTGGAGCTGGTGCGCAACGCGTCGGTGACACAAGGCACCACCGAAGACTGGGACGATGTCGGCCTCAGTATCTCAACCGCGCAGCGGACTGCCCGGATATCGCCGCCCGTACTGAAAAGCCAGTCGGTCAGCCAGTTCGCGCGCGAGGTCGATGCCGAGGCCGCGCGGTTCGCCAGCGAACGAGATCGGGTATCCGCAGTCAAGGTGGGCAACACTTCGGACGGGACGGGTGCCGAAGGAAGTTTGCAGACCGATCCTGCCAGCGCGGGGTTCAATGTGATGTTCAAAATCCCCGGTCGCGTGGATATCGACCGAAGCGGCACCGCGCGAACGGTTCGGATCGGAGCGACCACGATGCCGGCTAATCTTTCGCTGTCCGCGATTCCGAAGATCGACCTGACCGCCTATCTGGTCGCGCGTTTCACGGTTCAGGGCGAGGCGCCGCTGCTGCCCGGCCGGGTCATGCTCTTCCGCGACGGGGTGTTCATCGGCGAGGCGTTCCTTCCGCTGACGACGCCGGGCGAGACCCTCGAGTTGGGCTTCGGCGCTGACGATCTGGTTCGTATCGAACGCCGTGAAGTCGCCAGAAAGTCGGGAGAGACGGGTCTGGTTTCGACCGCCTATATCGAGGAAAGGTCCTATCTCATGCGGGTCACCAGCAGGCATTCTTTCGACATTCCGATCATCCTCGAAGACCAGACGCCGGTCACGAACGACGAGCGGGTCCGAGTGGAGTTCCTGCCCGGAACGACCCGCCCCGACGTCGAAGACGTGGACAATCGGTCAGGTGTCTATTCTTGGACCAGAGTGCTGAAACCCAATGTTCCACAAGAAATTGGCTTCGGTTTCCGGATCACATGGCCAAAAGGAATCTCGAGGTAGACTTCTGCCCCGGGCTCGAAGCGGTTGGTCGATGCGCTGGCAAAAAATGAGCTCCTGCCGACGAATTGCGCATATTGATTGCTCCAAGAGATCGCCACATTTAGTTTAAGTAGTTGTAAACGCTGTTTTGGGGCGAGCAGTGCAAAAGGCTTCACTAGGCCCGGTCAAAGATGCGAATTGCTACCTTCAACGTCCAGAACCTTCGACTTCGTTCAAGTGACGGACAGTATTCCCTCGATGGTGCCTTCGACCGCGATGCATCGGAAGTGGATCGGTCGAGCGCACTTGAGATAGCGGACCGTATTGAGACGGCAAAGGTCATCGCAACCGCCCAAGCGGATGTTGTAGCACTGCAAGAGGTATTTGACCTCGCGACGCTCGACTTCTTTTGCGACTGCTTTCTCGCTCCCGCGGGTGCAGCTTCATATGATCATCGCTACTGCATAAAAGGAAATGATGGTCGCGGATTGAACGTTGCTGCATTGTCGCGACGGGAGGCCAAATATGTGCAAAGTCACGCACGCCAGACTGGAGCTAGCTTGGGGCTTCTGGATCTTTCACTGGATTTACGAGACCACCCCATTTTTCGACGCGACTGTCTTGAGATACATTTGGGCTCTGTCACGCTTTTCATTTGTCATTTTAAGGCGCCTTATCCAGATCCTATCAAAGCAAGAGCTATCCGCGTAGCCGAGGCGCAGGCAGTCCGGCGGATCATCGAGGCACGTTTCGCCGATCCAAGCAGGGAGCGGTGGATTATTCTCGGTGATTTCAACGAACCCATCACCAACAATTCGTTGCACGGCTCCGCACTCAATGTCCTGAGCGACGGGTTTGCATTTGACTTGCTTGATCGACTGCAGCCCGGTCAGGACTGGACCTTTGAAGTGCCGCAGACACGTCTTCATACACGGCCCGACCGGATTCTCGCCTCTCCGACACTTGCTCAGGACTACCCGGATGTACGTCCACAGATCATTCGTTCCGGGATGAAGACGATGTATTCTTCTTTGAGCGAGGCGAGTGCCAGCGATCACGCATTGGTCTTTGTCGATTTCCCGGGCCTTTGAACCATAGAACTCAATATCATTCGATTGCTTGCACGAACGTTTAGACTCTTGTTTGCCAATAATTCCTCAAGCTAGGCCAAGCCGCGCCTTGCAGAACCAAGCAACTTCCCTCGGATCTGCGGACTGAGGCTTACAAGCACGATCCCAATTGAAAAAAGGCACCAGATCGCCGGCATTTCATTTGGGTCATCGGTCAGCAGCGACG
>NZ_FXXQ01000025.1 GCF_900184815.1 Boseongicola aestuarii
TGCGTACTCCCAACAGGGCCACGGCAAGCAAAACAAGCCGATCCAAAGGCCGGATACATATCAGCGACTTCCAGAAGACATGCAATTGAACACTTGCGAACAGCAGCCGGTACATACATTTGGGCTCGAACTGGCCACTCGCTGCGGAATGCAAAAATGACCGCTTTTGTTATCGGGGCATAATCCATGCCCCCAATGAACTCAAAACGAGCCAAAGGGGCTGGGCCGAGGGGCGCTACGCACGTCGTGTTCCAAGAGCCGTCGATGAGGTGGGCAGACTCCGGGTTTGCCTTGTTTCCCGGGTTTGGTTTGACCGCGGCAGACTTTGTCTATGGCGCCAGTTTTGCAGCGGTACTCTAATTGATGTTGGTAGGGGATTAGTAGGGAACCTCCTACCAGGGAAGCTCGTAACCTTCAGCATGCCAGAAGTGGCCGCTTGTCTCTAGCGTCAGTTCGTCAATGCGGTCGATAAGCCCGCGAGCAGCCTCGGCCGGATTGATGCCTTGGCCGCCAGTCATGGTGGTTGCCACCATTCCAGGGTGAAGAAGCGCCACGGCAATGCCTCGGGGCCGTAGCTCATGCGTCAGGTTCATACCGATCTGGTTCACTGCTGATTTGGAGGCCCGATATCCGTAGTACCCGCCCGATCCGTTATCTCCGATCGAGCCAACCCGGCTCGAGACGACGCCTACTTTTCCGCCATCGACGATGTTGTCGACCAGTGCTTCGGTCACGCGCAGCGGGCCCAAGGAATTCACCCGAAATTGCAGAACCATGTCTTCGTAGTCCAGACTACCGAAGCTGTCGCCATGCAGAATGCCGGCATTATTGAGCAACACTTCGATCTTCTTGTCCCCGAGCACGGATTTCAGCCGCGCCACTGCTTTGGCTTCGCTGACGTCGATATCCTCGATGATTCTGAGCTCAAGATCGCGAAGCTCAGCGCTTGAGCTACGGCAGACGGCGATCACCTCGTCGCCCCGCGCAACAAGCTGGCTGCAGACCTGAAGGCCGATGCCCTTGTTGGCACCTGTGACGAGATATGTAGCCATCTTACTCTCCTGCTTTTGCCCGGCCACAAACACACCCGAGCTGTTTCCGTGACTGTTGTAGTCCCTCTGCACGCGGGCTTCTACGGGAACCGGCGAAAGTCAGGTTGGTTTTTGAGAGCTCCTTTTCAAAGCGACCAGACTTGCGGCTGATGCCAGCTTCGCAGATCAGACATCAGTTAGGACACGACATCACAATAGACCGTCATCACTGCTGCTATTGTTTTCGTTAGCAATTCTTCTTCTCTTCCAGCTTTAGCCGGTCCTTGCGCACCTGACTTCGTTTGGATCAGGGTATCGATCTCTGTCGAGAGATTAATCATGTCCACAGACCGATAGAGCCCGGAATAATCAGCGACGGCTCGAGTTAGTCGCCAATTCGAGCCAGAATATCCTTTGCCGCCTTCTCACCCGCTGCGAGCGCGCCCTCAATGAGTCCAGGACTGGCTTCTGAGGTCTCTGACACAGCAAACCGGACACGGCCACCGAGATACGCCTGTCTTAGGATTGCAGGACCAACATCTGGGTGGTTGGCGGGCGCTGATAGATCGAGGTCTGTGACGATGTTTGGGTTCGCTGCCCAGTCGTGCCCAGTCAAGTCCATTGCGTGTGCAGCCTCTGGCCCAAAGCACTCGGCGAGCTGGTTCAGAATTGCCTCTTTGAGCCCATCGGTGTCCCGTCGCCGAATATCAGGTGGCCAGCCAACAAAGCCAAAAATTGCAGCTGGAGAGCCATCAGGCCCTGAATGGTCATGCGCTTCAACGAGAGGACCGCTACGGCTTGCGATCCTGCCCGATAGCCCTGCCTCCCGCCAGAAGGGTCGTTCGTATAGGGCGATGGCCTTGGCGTGTGTGCTCATCCAGGTCGGTGTCTTCCGCATCGCATCGATCAGGGCCGTTGTTGCCCAAGGAAGCTCTACCGTCTCTGCGGCAACACGAAGCGGAATGGATAGGACAATTTTTCTCGCGGTGATGGCTTCACCTGAACCGAGCCTGACGGCCAATTGTTCTGGCCCTTTCTCGGATACTTCCACAACTGGTGCAGACTTTCTGATATTGTCATGACCGATCCGATTGACGAGGGCATCAATCAAGGCGCTGGGACCGCCGACAATGCGAACCATGCCTTCTTGCCCAGGGAGCGGCTGGCGAACCGGTGCAGGCCCGAATCCCAGAATGACGGCATCACCGTCGTTGAACTGCTCAAGAGTCTGCAGCCCAAGGGTTTCGAGCCATTGAGCGACTACGGGCTGATATTTTGGCCAGACCCAGGTCGGACCGAGATCGGCGAGTGCGCGATTTCCAATCGGATCACGCAACGCGCGAATGCGGCCCCCAATGTACGTGTCGGCTTCGAGAAGCTGAACATCGGCTCCGGCCTTAAGTAGTGTAGCTGCTGCTGTCAGTCCTGACAGGCTAGCGCCGATTACGACTACATCCAAAACCTCTTCCTTCCCAGAGCGACTAAATCAGAAATGCGAGTCACGAGAGCCGCGTCACAAGCTAACGACCCTACCAGTGTTCCGTTCCCCGCGCGCCCTTGGGAACGCCTCTGAGGTTCGAAGTCACCCAGCCGCCATAAAAATCCCCCGGCTGTGGGATCACTTGCTCGTCACCGACGAAGCAGGCCTCCATTGGTCCGGCATAAAAGGCGACATAGCCAGCTATGGCCTGGAACGCAGTCGAAGGTTCTTCAAATACCCACGCCGCCCGGCGGGCGTTTGCCGTGCCACAGATCACGTCGAAATAACCGGCCAGTCCTTTCCATTCACAGAGGCTTCGTCCTGAGGCGGGCTCGAGCCGAGCAAGAACGTCAATTGGTGGAAAATAGTAGGTAGGCGCATGGTGGGTCTCCAGCACACGGTAGCCTTGGTTCGTATCGGCAGCCACCTGGCCGCCCAAACGGACTAGAAGTCTGTGTGATACCTGTTCCAATGCCGGTGGGCGTGGATAGTTCTGGACGTTTTCGGTGGGAAGATTACTCATACATCGGATATAGGCGCCTTGATCGTAAAACCCATAAAGTCTGCCGGCGGTTTAGATTTCAAAGCTGCTAATAGAAACCAACCTCTCTGACATCAATCTCTGCATCATGATCACGGCCATAGGCGACGACCGCGATTGATTTCAGACTATCGGCTTGTGGAAAAGCGCGAAGAAGGCGACCAGAGCGGGTGAACATGTCAAATGAAAGCCCAACCTCCCGCCAGTCTCCGGTCACCTCGAAACCTGCCTGATAGTACTGCCACGGGAGCATGGTCCCGCTTGTACGCAGATGGACGAAATACCGCTGGTCATTCCCACGGACAACGAGGCGCACTCCAGTGGTACCATCCGGGGCTCCGTCCGGCAGTTCCATGCGCATCTGGATGAAGCCGCCATTGTTTTCGGTGCTCACCTTTCCCGTCATGTGCGCATGCACCTGACCATCTTCTGGAACGAAGGCGACCTGGCCTGCAGAGACGCCGCCCATTACGCTATCTGTGAAGAAGCGCCAGCGGGTTTGCGGTTGTATTTCGAAATCCTCGACCATGATTTCCCCGGCCAATGCAGCCACAGTTGTGAATAGCAATAGGAGCGCCAGAACAGACTGCCCAAAGATGAATCGCATCGCTGGATCTCCTACAAGGATTTTATCAGTAACTTCATGATGCAGCTGATCATCGTAGTAAACGTGACAAAGCTTTTTCAATATTCAACGCGCTCGATAGCACGCCAACATGGCCCCGTAGAGGCTGCGCCAATCGGCGACAGCGGCGGCGCGGCTCTGCTCGAAGTGATTTCGATTTGAGAGGCTGCCCGACACAACGAGGTTTCCTCTGACAATGCCCTTCTGAGGCTTCCGCTTGAAGTTGGCTCTAAGGTCTGTTGTTGGCATCCTTAGATTTCGAGAAGGAAAATTGAAAATGTTCGATAAGGTTACTGGCAAATTGCCAGTGTATGGCAACATCGCTCTCTGGTGTCTCTTCATCTTCTCCGCAGGAGATATGATGTGGGCTGCGGCGCTGGCGTCGATTTCAGCGTTCTACCTCGGGTTTCTCTCGGGACAGACCTACAAGCCAGAAGAATGAACATTGTATTCGCCCAATTATAGGCGGGCTAGTGTGAGCGTTAGACCTCGCAGTTTCCGCAAGCACTGCGAGCTACGCCCCGGCAAGTTCGAGACAGACGACGCTTGGTGATACATTCGCCAAGCGCGTGACTGCTGATCAGACAGCTACCAAGTTGCGGTTCAGTCCTCTGACCTCATCACGCACTGCGCTGCCACTTAGTAGGCTCACATCAATTACGCTGGGGTGCCGGCGTCGAGGCTGCGTTGTAGCTAGCCCTTGCGTATCTCCACCTTGCCGGTTTGTGATTTCTTGGGAGCGGTCTTCGGAACGGTGATTGTCAGCACACCGTCCTTCAGCTGAGCATCGACCTTACCTGCTTCCGCGTCTGGTGGAAGTCGGAATGATCGGCTGAACGACCCATATTGTCGCTCAGAGAAATACCATGTCTTACCCTTCTCCTCGCGTTCAGTCCGCTTTTCTCCCTTCAAGGTAACGAAGCCATCCTCAATACTTAGATGGATGTCCTGTTCCGCGACACCGGGCAGTTCCACAGTTATCCTATACGCGTCGTCGTTCCCGGACGCTTCAGAGGCGGGTGCAAGCCACTCTTTGACACGCTCGCCGACTTGGCGGAGCGGGTCGTAGAGCGAAGGCCAAAAGCCGCTGGTGTGGGTCTTCTCTACCATCCTAATCTCCTTCGATTGCTGATTTGCAGAAATACTACTGAACCTGCCCTGAAGGGTACTTGACCCTAGTCAAGTGTGGTGATGGCATGTCACGTTATCTCGACGCTTGATCCAACGACGGGCAATTGTCGTTGAATAAGAAGAATATCCTACACACGCCACCGCTTTCCGCCCGCGGTCATCTATCGTTCGGTTTGTCTCTACTTTCGCTTTCGCCGAACTTCCGAGAAGTCGAGGAAATGCTTTCCGAACGCAGCATTGAAGAAAGCTATGAAACAAAGCGCCTCGGCTTTGTCACTATAACTTATCCTAGTCCCGGCAACCAAAGTGCGATGGGTGGAAACAGGACCAGCAACACCACAACGAGAAGCGAGCAGAGGATAAAAGGGATAGCTGAAAGATAAATTTCGCGCATAGTTGTATCGGAGGGCGCGACACCTTTCATGACAAAGAGCAATAAGCCGAACGGAGGGGTCGTGAAGCTTATTTCAAGTGCCAACAGCATGATAAGACCAAACCAGATTGGATCAAAGCCAAGGCTCAAAGCCAACGGGAAAAAGATCGGGACTGTCAGCAGCATCATGGAAATTTGCTCCATGAACATCCCGAGAACCAGCAATACGCAAAACATCACGACCAACATGTAAATTGGGTCAAGCTCGAAACCGGTGGCCCAGGTTATGAGACCGCGTGAGGCACCGGAGAAGGCCAACAGCTGGCTGAACGTTGCTGAGCCAAAGACGATCAGATAGGCCATCAAAGTGACGCGCAACGCACCGCGAATTGATGCCTTGAGTGCCGCCCAGCTCAGGCAGCGGTAGACTATAGCAAGGACCAGCACCCCCAGCGCGCCAAAGGCGGCGGCTTCTGACGGTGTAACAATGCCGTTGATCATCATTACTACGATAACGACCATCAGGCCGATCATCGGTATCACGTCGCGAAGCAACAGCCCGATCTTCTCGGCGATGGTTTGGTTTTCGACCTCGTAGGGCGGTGCGGCCTCGGGATCCAGACGGGTCTGCAAGAAAATCGTACCGATATAGAAGGCTGCAAGGATCAGGCCCGGGATTATTCCGGCTATCAGCAAGGCACCAACGTCGATTTGCGCCAAGGTCGCGAGTAGGACCGCCAGAGCCGAGGGCGGAATGATTATCGCTAAGCCACCCGTGCCAAGGATGGGCCCGATGGACATGTGCTTCTTATAGCCTCGCCGGGTCATTTCGGGAACCATGAGCGAGCCCAGGAGTGCCGTGGACCCCATTGATGAACCCGAGAGAGTTGAAAAACCGGTACCGCCGAGAACGGTGACATAGCTTAGACGACCAGGGAGCCGGCCCAACAATCTATCGATTGCCGAGAACATCCGGCCACCTAGGCCGGTGTGAAAGAATATCTCGCCCATCAGCAAGAAAAGCGGGATGGGAACAAGCGCGAATTTCGACAGCGAGCCCCAGCCGTTGTTCAAAAGGGCAACGACGCCGCGTTCACCGCCCATGAAGACCCATGCTCCAAGGATGTTTGCGGCTAGAAAGGCGAGCGCAACCGGCATACCCACGGCCATCAGGACCATGATGCTGCCAATCAGCAGCGCAAGAGCCTCGAACCATTCCATTATTCGTGGATCCCCGCTTCACCCGAGTGCATCAGTTCGCTTCCAAATACGAAGCGGGCAAATTCAATCGCCATAAAACTGAAAGCGATAGGGAAGGTAATTGTCAGCAACCAACGCGGATAAAAGTACGCGCGGACGTCATAATCATTGCGTTCAATATTAGTGAGGAACAGTTCAAGACCGTACCAGGCAAGGATGAGAGAGACAGCAACGCAGGCGGCCGCAACAAGTCGACTCACAATTCGTCGCAATGCCGGCTTGAGTGCGGCAGTCACCAACTCAATATGCACATGGCCCCTTTCACGCACCAGCCACGGAGCTCCCAGCATCGTCATATAGAGAATGCCGTATTCCGCTGAAGTGAATAGCCACGCCCATGGCTGAATACCCATGTTGCGCATCAAGACGGACAGGACGACCGAGATCATCAGCCAGACCAATGTTCCCGCCGAAATCAGGGCCATGAAAATCAGCAAGGAATCGTAGATCCTGATCAGTGCTCGCATGGGAACTTTCAATTCTAAGGTGGTCCGGAGCGAATGTACTCCGGACCCTTGTTTTGGATCAGCTTGTTAGTCTGCTGAGGCGTCGTAAAACAGTTCAATCAGACGATCGTAGTTGGCTGTTCCCATTGGATGCTCGGCCATCAGTTCCTGCATCCGCTCCCATGTCTTTTCACGTGCGGCCGAAAGGTAAGCGGCTTTTGCATCTCCTTCGAGTTCGACAACTTGCATACCTTGCTCTTCAAGTGCTGCAAAGTCCGCATCACGCTTGGCGCGCAGTGCATTCACGCTATCAATCTCGTGCTGAATAGCAACGTCCTGAATGATCGTTTTGGCTTCATCCGACAACTCGTTCCAGCGGTCTTGATTTACGATCACACCGAGGTCTGTGGAGAAGAAGCAAGGCTCGATCCGATAGTTCAGGAACTCATTCCATTTGAGGTCGATCAGACCAATTTGCGTCCAGCCTGTTGCGTCGACGACGCCGCGCTGGAGCGCCGCGTAAACTTCGCCGGTTGGAAGATCGATAACCTGTGCACCAAGATAGTTGGTGAAGAAGGCGTTATACACCGCATTTCCGCGTAGCTTGAGGCCTTCGACTTCAAGATTGCCGTCAGCGTCAAAAGTTGGCGCGTCGCGTGTCCAGAGGTTATAGCATACACCGCTGTCGAACCAGCCAAGATACTTGAGGCCCATCTTTTCCTGATGGATCTCGTCGATCAGAGCGATACCACCGTTCTGACGGGTTTCAATAGCGGTCAGGTTCGACGCGACCAGAGCGTCTTTCTCGGGCAGCGCACCGCCGTAGAAAGAGCCGGGAGTGTAAACCATGTCCACGATGCCATCACGCACTGCATCGGGCTGCTGGAACATGCCGATGGCTTCCGGGCCGCCGCGCACTTCGATCTGAACAACGCCTTCTCCGGCGTCGTTTACCTTGTCGACAAACGACAAGAAACTCTGCGTGTAAATTAGTGTTTCAGGAAACGCATGGACGGCGGTGATCGTCTCTTGCGCTTGGGCAATGGCCCCGATGGTCATTGTTCCGGCAACAATACCGGCTGCGAGTTGCATCTTCATGGGTAGTTCCTCCTATCCCTGTGCCAGTGCCCTGGCGCCTAGCAAGACGAGCTAAAAAATAGCCCGCATTCATTCAACGTTTTCCACTTTTGGAATTATCCACGGCAACGTTTTGGCGCGCCGCGCCCGATATGCCGTTATGGCTGGCCGGTGCTGTTGCGTGAGGTCGATGTCATCCCATCCATTGATCAGCTTTTGAGACCAGGCCTCGCTGAGTTTGAACGGTATCGATTTTGTATCGACACTGATTGTTCTTGTTTCGATGTTGATCGCTAGCTCGACCGTCCCGGTACCAAGTATGTTGAGCAACTCTTGTGAATGCGCTTGGCTGACCAAAGCCGGCAAAAGACCATTATTTACTGAATTTGATGCGAAAATATCGCCAAAACTGGGTGCGATAACGGCGCGAATACCAAAATCGGCCAGCGCGTACACGGCGGCCTCTCGCGAGGAGCCACTGCCAAAGTTGCGGCGCCCGACGAGGATGCTGACATCAGGATACCGATTGATCGGAAAGTCGGGATCGGCATCGCCTTCGGCGCTAAATCGCATGTCGTGGAGCAGAAATGAACCATATCCCTCGCCACGGGGCGTGGACATGAACCGGGCAGGGATCAGCTGGTCTGTATCGACGTTTTCTAAATTGAGAGCCGTCGCCAAGCCTTTGTGTTCGCGCCATCCCTTCATGACGATTCCCGCCCAACCAAGAGAGGTCGAACGTCTGTTAGATGTCCTGTTACTGCCGCAGCCGCCACCATGGCTGGCGACATCAAGTGTGTACGAGCGCCTCGGCCTTGACGTCCGCGGAAGTTACGATTGGTCGTTGAGGCACATCTCTTTCCGGGCGCCACAATATCGCCATTCATGGCTACGCACATTGAACAACCCGCGTCGACCCATTCAAGTCCCGCGTCGCGGAATACCTGGTCGAGGCCTTCTGCTTCGGCTTGTGCCTTGATCAGTTGAGAACCCGGAGAAACGAGACCGGGTACCTTTGAGCGCCGTCCGGCTAGAACTGCCGCTGCCGCACGAAGATCCTCAATACGAGCATTCGTGCATGACCCGATGAAAACCTGATCGATGTGGACATCCGACAAGGCGCGGCCCGGAGCCAGCCCCATATAGTCGATTGCTGCGGCCACGCGCTCTGCATCAGCGCCGTTGAGCTCAGTTGGAGTTGGAACCGTCGCTGTCACTGGGAGTGCATCTTCAGGGGAGGTCCCCCATGTAACGATTGGTGCGATCTCAGAGGCATCAATTGTGATTTCGCAATCAAATCCGGTGTTGGGATCGCTCTTCAGAGTTTCCCAATATTCCTGAGCGCGCTCCAGCGTCTCGCCTTCCGGGGCAAACGGACGGCCAGTTATGTAGTCCAAAGTTATCGCGTCAGGCGCGATCATGCCGAAGCGCGCGCCACCCTCAATAGAAAGGTTGCACAGCGTCATGCGCCCTTCCATGCTCAGGCTACGAATAGCTTCACCAGAATACTCGATGGCATGCCCCTGCGCTGCGCCTGAACCCATTTTGCCAATCCACGCAAGCGCCAGATCCTTGGCGCCAACTCCGGAGGCCAGGCGGCCTGATACGGTGATCCTCATTGATTTCGGGCGACTCTGCCAGATTGTCTGGGTTGCCAGCACGTGGGCGACCTCGGTCGCGCCGATGCCAAAAGCAAGCGCTCCGAAAGCACCATGTGTCGAGGTATGGCTGTCACCGCAATTGATCAAAAGTCCGGGGAGAGTAAGTCCCTGCTCTGGCCCGATCACATGGACTATGCCCTGTCTCGGATCGTTCATACCAAAACAAGTCACGCCATGATCCGCGGCGTTCTTTTCTAAGGTGTCGATCATGCGGGCGATCGCAGGGCTTGCCGCAACACCTCGCGTGGGCGCGTAGTGATCGACAACTCCGAACGTGAGACCCGGCTCGGCGACTGATACGCCGCGTTGCGCGAGTTTTGCGAATGCGTGATGCGACCCTTCGTGCACCAGATGCCGATCGACCCACAGGAGCGAGCGGCCATCCTCGCTTCGGAGGATCTCGTGCGACTCCCAGAGTTTATCGAGGAGCGATGTCATGCGTCGAGTGCTCCGATCACGGGTTCCCAATGTCGTGCGTCACCTGCACCGACGCGCGTCATGCTCATCTCAAGGCGGAAACGGTCAGGTCGATACAAAGCAGACAGGTGCTCGACACCGCGGCCATCCACGTCCCGTACGATTCTCTCCAGCCAGAGAAGAGGCGAGCCCACTGAAACGTCCAACGCCTCGGCAACGTCTGGCGCCGCAAGCGACGCCGTTACCGTCTGATCTGCCCCATCAACCTGAACTCCACTTCTCTCAAGAAGTCGAAACAGGGGCTGTGAAGCTAGGTCGGTTTCGTCATAGTTCCGGGCGATATCTTCAGGCACATGCGTGGTCAAATGAGAGATTGGTTCACCATTAGAAAGACGAACGCGCACCGCTGTTTGCACTTTGCTTCCTTTGGGGAGACCCAAGGATTTGGCGACGGCTTTGGACGGCACCTCATATGCAAATGACAGAAGGCGGGCAGTTGTTTTTCTATCAAATTCAACAAGTTGTGGTATAAGAGTTGCTAGGTTTGCAGCAATCTTCTTGTCGCCTTCATCGCGCTTCAAAACCACTGACCCCGCGCCTGTTTTCTTCTCAATCCAGCCATCTGAAGCAAGTGCGTCCAACGCTCGGCGCACCGTTATGCGTGAAACATTGAGAGACGACGCCAAGCGGTTTTCACCGGGCAGGAATTCGCCGTCCGTATATCGACCATTCGAAATATCGTCGCGGAGCAAGAGGTACACACGTCGGGCTTTTCCGCCTTCGGGAAGAACTGTTTGAGCATGAATAGTCAAAGCCGCAGGTCCCCTTTTCGATGACTAAACCCTAGGTCTGGCTGAGCGTTGGTCAAGATAACCAGACGCCCTTCTAGATAATATTTTGATCTTTAAATAGTCCGATATCTGTTATATTGAAAGCACAGATTTTAGAGAGGCTCAGATGCCCATAGTCGAGGCGCACATTCTCGAAGGCTATTCGCCAGAAGAAAAATTACGGCTGACAGCAGCCCTGACAAACGCGATTCGTTTAGTCGTGCCGGCGTCGGATGAGGCCGTCACGGTCATGCTACACGAAATGGCGCCGGAGAATTATGCACGCGGTGGGACGTCTCGCTCGCCGGCGCCTGCGAACCCTGATCCAAAACAGGTCGCATTGGCTTATCTTGACGCCATGGAAGCCCGGGACATCGACGCTGCCGAGGCAATGTTGGCAACCGGTTTTCGAATGACATTTCCGGGCACTAAGCCAATGTCGAGTATCTCGGAGCTTATTGACTGGGCCAAGCACCGATATCGCTTTGTGAAAAAGACTAACGAAACTGTGGAAGCCTTTTATGAAGGTGACTGCTCGGTCGTTTACATCAGCGGCACGCTGTCTGGCGAATGGCCGAACGGCGAGGCGTTTGCGGGCATCCGGTTCATAGACCGTTTTGAAATCAAAGGCGAAAAACTGATCAGTCAGGATGTCTGGAACGATATTGCCGAGGAGCGCCAGAAGTGAGCGACACTATTGACGCCATCACACTCGCGGTTCTTGCCGGACGAATGGAACAGATTGCCGACGAAATGGACGCAACACTTTTTCGGGCTGCCTTTAACCCGATCATCGCAGAGGCGCATGATGCGTCGCACGGACTCTATCATTCGGAGACGGGTGATACGCTTGTTCAGGGGAAGTCCGGGTTGCCAATCTTTGTTGGCGTGATGTCATTTGCTGTCAAAGCCGTGATCGACAAGGCTGCCGAAGCTGGCGATCTTGCGGATGGCGATACGTATATCTTCAACGACGCTCACATGGGTGGCACACATCTGTCTGATATGCGCCTTGTACGCCCGTATTTTCGTGATGGTGAACTTTTCTGTTATCTCGCCAGCGTTGGTCATTGGCATGATGTTGGCGGCGCCGTTCCGGGAAACTACAACCCGTCCGCCACGGAAGCGTTTCAGGAAGCCTTCATCCTTCCACCTGTCAAATTGATAAGGGCTGGCGATGTGCAGCAGGACATTATCGACATCCTGATGCGCAATACGCGCCTGCCGCAATCCGCAATGGGCGATCTGAATGGTCAACTGGGTGCATTGGACCTTGGTTCAAAGCGCCTGGATGAGTTGCTGGATGAATACGGACCTGTAACGGTCAAAGCTGCGTTGGATGCTCTTGGTGACAGAGCGGAAACCCTAATGAGGGGGGAGCTTGCAGAATTACCTGACGGTCGATGGGAGGCAGTCGATCACCTCGATAATGACGGGATCACAGATGTGGCCCTGCCCATTAGGGTCGCTCTCGAGATTGAAGGCGATCGCATGGTGCTGGACTTTGAGGGAACCGCTCCGAAGACTGCCGGACCCGTCAACATCGCGTTGCCCACCGCGGTCGCGACAGCCTATGTGGCAATCAAGCATATATTCCCGGACCTTCCTGCAAACGCTGGTGTGATGCGCCCGGTAGAGGTGCGAGTGCCCGAAGGATCGCTATTGTCGGCTGAGTTCCCGGCGCCGGTGGGGGGCTATACTGAGACCATCTTGCGGATGATTGATGTGATCTTTTCGGCTGCTTCTCAGGCCGCCCCGGATCGTGTCGTGGCAAACGCCTACGGCACAATCAACGCGCTTTCGATTGCGGGAAAACGTGCCAATGGTCAGCCATGGGTGATGTTCAGCTTCTACGGTGGCGGTCATGGTGGGAGTATCGAAAGCGATGGTTTAAACCACGGAAATGCGCCGATCTCAACGGCAACGATTCCGCCAATGGAGATTCTGGAGGCGGCATACCCCGTCATGTTCCGAGAATGGGCGCTTCGCCCCGACAGTGCAGGTGCAGGCGCTCATCGTGGTGGACTGGGGGCTATCTATGAAATTGAAGTTCTTGAAGAAACAGCCGAAGCCTTTTTGTTCGGTGAGCGCGGCAGGTTTCCACCAAACGGTGTTGTTGGCGGCGGTGGCGGCGCGATGAACACTTTCCGCTACGAGCAATCCGACGGCTGGCATGAACCGCCGTTGGCGTCGAAAATGCTTGGTATCAAGCTCGAGAAAGGTCAGGCCGTTCGTCTCGAGACGCCTGGTGGCGGCGGATATGGTAATCCACAGGACCGTTCCGCTTCGGCAATCGCGCGCGATGTGGCTCTAGGGTACGTAACGCCGGACGCGGCGACCGAGCTTTATGGATCGGCCTGGACAGGTGCAGCACAATGAGTCGCATGATCGGGGTCGATGTCGGCGGAACATTCACGGATGTCTTCGTTCTGGACGAGGATTCGGGCACAGCCTTGGTTTCCAAAATCCCAACTACACGTCCCGATCAATCAGGCGGGTTTCTTGAGGGGATTGGCCGGCAAGTTGATGATCTTTCGACAGTTGGCGTGGTTGTTCACGGAACAACGGCGGGCACAAACGCCCTCCTTGAGCGCAAAGGCGCAAAGATCGGTATCATTACCACAAAAGGACTGCGCGACGTGCTGGAAATGCGTCGGCGTGATCGTCCGCAGACGTGGGGACTGCGCGGCGAGTTCGAGCCTGTTGTACCACGTGATTTAAGGCTTGAGGTTTCTGAACGGACTCTTGCCGATGGCACTATCCGCACGCCTGTTGATCTCGATGAAGTTCGAAGTGCCGCTAGCTCACTCTTGGCATCAGACTGTCAGGCTGTCGCGATCTTGTTCGCAAATTCCTACGCGAATGCGACGAACGAAGCGCGGGCGGTTGAGGCGGTCAGAGAGATCTGGCCAAACCCGCATGTCAGCGCGTCGGCGGAGATTCTGCCGGAAATCCGTGAGTTTGAGCGATTCTCGACAACCGCATTGAATGCTTATCTTCAGCCTGAGGTCTCCGGCTACATCGACCGACTGGATACTGCTCTCAAACGTGGTGGCTTTGGTGGAGAATTCATGATCGTCCAGTCGAATGGCGGTGTAATGGGTACTGAAACCGCATGCCGACTGCCTGTCCGCACGGCATTGTCTGGCCCTGCCGCTGGTGTAATCGCGGCAGGCTACATCGCTCAGACGGCAGGTTTCGATAACGTGATAACCGGTGATATGGGTGGCACGAGCTTCGATGTGGCTCTTATCGCAAATGGAAAATCCATGCTTTCGCCGCAGACTTCCATTGATTTTGGCATGGTCGTCCGTGCGCCTATGATCGAGATCACAACTATCGGAGCAGGTGGCGGTTCAATTGCGTGGGTCGACCGTGGTGGACTTTTGAACATCGGTCCGGAAAGCGCGGGTTCTACACCCGGGCCGGTTGCCTACGGACAAGGCAACACTCGTCCCACCGTGACGGATGCCAATGTTGTGCTTGGTCGCATCGACCCCAACAGTCCGATTGGCGGTAAGCTTGAACGAATGGACGTTGAGGCCGCGGCAAGGGCAATCGACGAACATGTTGGTTCCAAACTTGAGCTGTCTATTGAGGCAGCCGCCGAAGCTATTTTGCGGGTCGCCAACTCTCGCATGGCTGGTGCAATCCGGCTTGTAAGTATCGAGCGGGGCTTCGATCCCAAGCGCTTTGCCTTCATGCCTTTTGGCGGAGGGGGGGCTCTCCACACCGGAGCAATGCTCAAGGATGTCGGGATCGCGCGCGCGATTATTCCGCGTTATCCGGGTGTGACGAGCGCAATGGGCTGTGTCATCGCGGACATGCGGCAAGACTTTGTTCAGACGATTAATTCACTGACCGCCACCTTGGAACTCGAGGCTCTTGGGAACTGGCTGCAGGGGCACATAGATGAGGGTATGGCGCTTCTCGACGCGGCTCAATCGCGGTTTGACGCACGAGAGATCCTGGTGGAACTTGATATGGCCTATGTGGGCCAGACTCATACGGTTGCAGTTCCAATTGCGATTACGGTGATCGACGGCAAAGTTAAAAATTTTTCGCAAGATGCAATAGAGGAGGCATTCGACGCAGCATACGCGGCGACATTCGGGCGTCTTTTGAAGAACGGCGCGCGGCGCGTGATGAACCTTCGAACTGCAGTGATCGGGAAGCGTCCGAAGTTCGACCTCAGCACGTTAGCTCCAGATGGCGGAAGCGTGGAAGCCTCGCAGGCGGGCAGCCGCAAAGTGCATTTCGGCGACGCCTGGTACGAAACGGCGATTTATGATCGCCTTTCCTTGCCGGTTGGCTCGGAAATCGAAGGTCCAGCCATTTTGGTGCAACCCGACACGACCGTTCTGATTGATCCGGGTCTCACCGGGCGCGTTGATACCTTCGGCAATACAATTATTGAGCCCAGCGAGGCATAGTATGAATCATCAATTTGAACCAAAGCGCACGGCACTTCTGACGATCGACCTTCAGAATGATTTCCTCCACCCCAAGGGGGCCTATGGTCGCGCGGGGAAGTCCTCAAGAGCCATTTCCGCACTGCCTCATCGGGTCAAGCCACTGGCCGATGCACTTCGCGCCAAGGGTGGAATTCATATCAGCGCACAGTTTACTCTCGTGCCCGGGCCAGATGGAGAACCACTGATCGCTCCACATTTGAAGGAGCTCCGGCCATTCCTCGGCAAGGGAGATTTCGCACCGGGCGGTTTCGGACACAGCCTTGTTGACGAACTTGCGCCAGCGGATTTCACGATTGAGAAAGTCGCTTATTCAGCGTTTTACCAGACACGGCTTGAATACATTCTTCGCTACCTCGACATCGATACAATCATTGTCGGCGGGATTGTCACAAACGGCGGGGTGGCCAGTACTGTGCGCGACGCACATCTTCGTAATATCCACACGATCCTGTTGTCCGACGGCTGTGCCGCTTTCAATCAGAACGTGCATGACGCCACGCTTGTCTCGCTTGGATCGATTACACCGATCAAATCCTGCTCTGAGATCCTGGAGGAGCTTGCATGAGCCTTCGCGAGCGTCTTCAGCAAAACGAGATCCTCGTCGCCCCGGGTGTCTACGATGGCCTGACATCAGCAATTGCGTCAGAGGCCGGCTTCGAAGCGCTGTACCTTTCCGGTGCTGCCGTCGCGTATACGCGCCTTGGAAGGCCGGACATTGGGCTTACCTCGGTCAGCGAGATGACTGATACCATGGCCCTGATACGAGACCGCATTGATTTGCCGGTTATCGTCGATGCCGATACGGGGTTCGGGAACGCTTTGAATGCACAGCGCACGATGCGGTTTTATGAGCGCGCGGGGGCAAGCGCGCTGCAAGTGGAAGACCAAACTTTCCCAAAACGCTGCGGGCATCTTTCTGATAAGTCCCTGATCCCCGCTAGCGAGATGGCGGGTAAGATCGCAGCGATGGCAGACGCTCGCAAGAGCAGTGAAACGCTGATCATCGCACGCACGGACGCTATTGCCGTCGAAGGGTTTAACGCCGCGCTGGACCGGGCGAATGCCTATGTCGAAGCCGGCGCCGATGTCCTCTTCATTGAGGCCCCGAGGTCTGGCGACGAACTTCGTGAAATACCACAGCATTTCAATGGCCGCGTGCCTCTCTTGGCAAATATGGTCGAAGGAGGTGCTACGCCTCTCAAAGGCGCCGTTGATCTTGAAGAGCTCGGATACTCCATCGTGATCTTCCCCGGCGGTATCGTTCGCGCGTTGGCGAAGACGGCGGGTGAGTATTACAGCAGCCTAAAAACAAACGGCTCAAATCGGCCTTTTGCGGATCGCATGTTTGATTTCGACGGCCTGAACGACCGCATTGGCACCAAAGAGATGCTCGCAATAGGTCAGAGTTTTGAAGGCAAAAAATGAAAATCGTTTGCGCCACTCCATCCGAAGGGTTCGAACTTGAGGTGCCAGTCCTGGTGATCGGTGCAGGGGCAAGTGGTATGGTTGCTGCGCTTTCCGCTGTCGACTCTGGCGGAGACGTGCTGGTGATCGAAGCCGATGCCTTGCCTTCTGGATCCACGGCGCTATCCGCTGGCTTGATACCGGCGGCGGGTACACGCTTTCAAAAGGAAGCCGGGATTGAAGATAAAGCTGAACTTCTGGCTGCTGACATACAGCGAAAGGCTTACGGCGAAAACCCTCAGGCTCTGGTCGATATCCTGGCTGAAAACGCTGCGCCGACGATTGAATGGTTAGTTGATCGTTTCGACCTGCCATTCTCAGTTGTTACAGATTTTGATTACCCCGGTCACTCGCAGCGTCGAATGCACGGTTTGCCGACCCGCTCTGGTCGTGAATTGGTCGACCGTTTGCGCTCGGCATGCGAGGCGGAAGGCATTGATATCATCTGCAACCGCCGAGCGAAGACGTTGTTTCACGATGGAAACCGGATCACTGGCGTTGAGGTCGAAGGGCCAGATGGTCCCGAGCGCATTGGCTGTGACAGCCTTCTGCTCGCTTGCAATGGTTTCGGAGGCAACCGGGAAATGGTGTCGCGTCTGATGCCCGAAATTGAAGAAGCGCTTTGGTTCGGCCACAGTGGAAACACAGGCGATGCAGTGCGCTGGGGTGACGCATTGGGCGCAGAAAGCCTTAATCTGGGAGCGTATCAAGGCCACGGCAATGTTGCGACACCGCATGGTATTTTGATTAGCTGGGCCGTGATCACCGCAGGCGGTGTTCAGGTAAACCTTGAAGGGCATCGGTTCTGGGACGAAAGCCAAGGCTATTCCGAGGCCGCACGCGCTGTTCTGGCCCAGCCCGATGGGGTCGCATGGGCCGTATTCGATAGTCGCATCGCCGCCATCGCGCGTCAGTTTCAAGATTTCAAGGATGCTGAATCAGCGGGCGCGATCCGAACCGGCAAAAGCGTTTCTGATCTCGCGGAGAACTGCGCACTCCCCGTATCCGCGCTGGAAAGGACCATCGAGTCAATTCCAGTCGATGGCATTGACGAGTTTGGCAGGCGTTTTTCCGGTCTTAGCCTCAAACCGCCATTTATGGCGGTCAAAGTGACCGGAGCGCTCTTCCATACGCAAGGCGGTTTGAACGTCACACCTGACGCCCGGGTGAAACTCAAAGACGGCACAATATCTCCCAACCTCTTTGCCGCAGGTGGCGCGGCGGTGGGTGTCTCGGGGACTGGAGATCGCGGGTACCTATCAGGTAACGGGCTGTTGTCCGCAGTGGTTTTGGGAAGAATTGCAGGGCAACAGGCCTTGCTGCAAACAAAAATGGAGCTTTCGGATGCTTGATTCAGCGAAGCCGGGTCATGGGCCCTCGTTGGCGGAATTCAATTGGGAGGACCCTCTTGGCTTAGCCGAACAGCTTAGCGAAGACGAACGCATGATTTCTGGCGCAGCGGCCTCTTATGCGGCTGACAAACTCGCTCCACGCATTGATAAAATGTATCTCGAAGAGGGAGTTGTTCCTGAGATTTTTGCTGAGATGGGTGAAATGGGCCTTCTAGGGATAACGATCCCCGAAGAATGGGGAGGCCTTGGTGCTGGTTACGTCAGTTATGGTCTGGTCGCGCGCGAGATCGAACGGATCGACTCGGGCTATCGTTCAATGATGAGCGTTCAGTCGAGCCTCGTTATGTATCCGATTAATGCTTATGGCACCGATGCGCAGCGAAAGAAGTACCTGCCGGGTCTTGCCGCGGGTACGCTAATCGGTTGCTTTGGCCTGACCGAGCCTGAGGCAGGTTCAGATCCTGCCGGCATGAAGACTACCGCGACCAAGACAGACGACGGCTACGTTCTCAATGGGGCGAAGATGTGGATCTCGAATAGTCCTATCGCCGATGTCTTTGTCATCTGGGCCAAGTCAAATGCACACGGAGGCAAGATTAAAGGCTTCATTCTTGAAAAAGGCATGCCTGGCCTCTCTGCGCCGAAAATCGAAGGTAAACTCAGTCTTCGTGCGTCAATCACGGGCGAGATCGTAATGGATAAGGTTGAAGTTGGCGAAGATGCGCTCCTGCCGGAAGTTGAGGGCCTGAAAGGGCCTTTCGGTTGTCTTAACCGCGCACGCTTTGGCATCGCATGGGGCGTTATGGGCGCTGCCGAGGATAGCTGGCGCCGGTCCCGCCAATATGGTCTCGATCGCCGCCAATTTGGCAAACCGATCGCGCAAACACAGCTTTTCCAGAAGAAGCTTGCCGACATGCAGACAGAGATCGCTCTGGGGCTTCAGGCAGCACTTCAAGTCGGACGTATGCTAGAAAACGGCACCGCCGCTCCCGAAGCAATCAGCTTGATCAAACGCAACAACTGCGGGAAGGCGCTCGACATTACGCGCATGGCGCGCGACATGCTTGGGGGCAACGGGATAGTGGCCGAATATGGAGTGATCCGTCACGCCCAGAACCTTGAAACGGTCAATACTTATGAGGGCACGCATGATATCCATGCGTTGATCCTCGGACGCGCACAAACCGGGCTTCAGGCGTTCGCATGAAGCCTGTTCTTTAGTTCTTCTAGAGGAAATTTACTGAACGCGGGCAGGGGGCGTTGTGTCGCCTGACACCAACCCATAAATTCAGTAGCAGTCTCGTCTTCCCTGTTCGTCCGATTTCATTCCCTGATGTCTGAATTATCTTCCCTGTTAATTTGAGTAGGGAATTCGCGCGTAAGTCTCTGATTTATATGTGCGAATAGAGCTGCATGAGGCCAAGTTCGCCCGAAAACGCAGTTTTTCCCTGTTCTTTCCCTGTTAAACAGGGAATTTCCGGCCGAGACTGGTTCGCTCAAGACTGCGTGCACAGCCAGGCAGTCCATCCTTTCCGACCATTTCGAGAGCCTGCGGCAATTGCCCCGACATTCCGGGCGGTTAGGCCGATGTCGTTCTGCTCAAGGCGTCTCCGGTGTGCGGTTTATGGGCTGGAATCAGGGCCTGTCTCTGTTCCGCTTTGTTCCGGTAGCAGGTTTGGATTTGAGGGATTGGTGCGTTTAGCGCAGCGAGTCGAAGAGCTGCCGCTGCTCAGTCCAGCTTGACGGCACGCCGCGCTTGATCAGAAGGTCTGAAGTGAGGGACGCAGGCTGGGCGCCATCGAGGATTTCTGTGGTGAGGTCAGGGGCCAGGAAGGCTAGGTCGACCACCTGCATGATGCGGCGCTTTGAGGTTCCTGCGCGCGCTGCGATGTCTGCGTAGCTGGAGCCGGTGCGGAGTTCTCCAAACCACGCGTGGGCCCGTGTGACGTTCCGGATGAGCATCTCGTCGCGGCGCGCGGAGGGATTGTCGACGATCAGCTTCAGTTCCACGCCGCGCCGGCGCTGACGGAACGGTGCCCGGATGCTTAGAAGTTCGGGACCGGCTGCATCGATATCAGTTCCAACCACAGCGCTGACTTTGCTCGCATCCAGAGCGATGCTGACCTGCCCCTGTTCCAGATCAATCCGATGAACGAGATCGAGGATCGATTGATCGTCGCGTGTTGT
>NZ_FXXQ01000045.1 GCF_900184815.1 Boseongicola aestuarii
CCCCACGTGTGCCGCATCCAGTCGCCGCCGGTGGTGCAAAACGCGCAGCCCAAATGCTGTCAGAGCTTTTGTGAAATTCTGAGAAGGACAGGACATGGCTCAATCCAACGCAGAGGCGATACGCGCTCAAGCGATGGATTATCTTCACGGCTGGTTCGAAGGAGGCGCGGCCCGCATGAAGCGCGCCCTTAGCCTTGAGTCGGCCAGTCTGTGACTGCTTCGTCCCGCATTGCGGTCATTGGTGCCAACTGCGGCGAATGGCGGGTTTGAGCCCAAAGCAGACATTGTTCTCGGCCAGGTGGCGATGCTCAACTCGCAAATGAGCAGAAAGACCAGCCGAAATATAGCGAAGCTGCCCGTGTTGAATCTCAGCCGAATACGAAATCGCTCTCCACGAGGCCAATAACATCTTCTAGTAGGAGGGTATTCTGTCCAAGTGGAGCATTATGCGCACCGCCTAAATCAATCAAAGTGGAGCCGTTTTCAAATGAAACAAAATCATCGGTCTCATCGAGGACACCGTTCTCATTAGTGTCCAAATCACTCCATTGCAGGCGGGTTGCGGCAAGATCAAGGACATCACCGTCTTCAGTACGAAAATCCTTCACTACATCTTTTCCATCCTTTGAGCCGAAGACGAAAACATCCGCGCCATGCGTTACGAACTCATTGAATTCGACCGCATCGCCGAAAAGGATGTCATCGCCTCCGCCACCATTTATTGTGTCGTTCCCGAGTTGGGAACTTCTCGCAAAGTAGCTATCTCCATAGAGCGAGTCGTTGCCAGAACCTCCTATGAGGGTATCGTTTCCCGCAACGGCTGCGCTACCGAAGACCCGGTAACCATCGCCATACAGCATGTCGTCGCTGTTACCTCCGTCGAGGAAGTCGTTCCCGAGGTACACAACTGTTTCAGAGCCAGCCTGAATGAAGCTGCCCTCTCCATAGAGAACGTCCCTCCCGTCGCCACCAAACAAGCGATCATCACCAAAGCCGGCGGCGTACCACGCTGCCCCATCACCCGAAAGAACATCGTTACCAACGCCGCCAAAAAGCGCATCATCACCGCCGGCTGAACCTATGTCTAGGTCACCGTCTCCCTTCAGGTAATCATCTCCGGGCCCTCCCTTTAGGGTGTCATCGCCTCCAACGCTCGTACCGCGGAGTGTCCGGGAGTCGCCGTATAGATCGTCTGCTCCCAAACCGCCGGACAAGAAGTCATCGCCGCCCGCGATGTTCGCCATTTCGGAATAGCCGTCACCATAGATCTTATCATCACCAGCGTCTCCGAATAGGCGGTCATCACTCGCGAAACCAGGTGGGTAGGTGCCTCCGGCAATCGTATCATCTCCATCCTTGCCTGAGATTTTTGCGCCTACGGCAGAACCCGCTACAATGAAGTCATTCCCATCCGTACCAACGATCTTAATGATTGGCATGATCGCCCCTCCAAATGTCACAGAATTTTGGCTTAAAACGGTAACAGCTTCCCTTGTATGCGGCTTGATTTTGGTCAAAGGCACTGACAGCTCGACTTAGAAAGTCTTCACTCAGCAGAAGTGTCTATGTGCAGCGAGTGTCACTTTGGCGCCGCTCGATCGGAGACAGGGTCAAGAGTAGGACAATGCACAGGGAAAACCGGCGTCGACTTAGTCCGCAACTCGGTCATTCGTGCACGCCACAGCGAATAACTGCATCGAGCCCGGAGCGGACTTCTGAAGTCCCGGTCACCAAGGGATCGCACACTCAGCCAAATATGAAGGAGTCCTCGATCAGGAAAAGCGTGTCCTCAACGGTGATCGTATTGGCATCCGGAGTTTTTCCAACCGCCGCGCCAACATCGACTACGAGAGCGCCGCCTTCCAAGCCGGCATAGGCGTCGTCTTCATCGAGTATGTCGTCGCCATTTGTGTCAAGATCGGCCCATGCAAGCCCGGTGGCAATGAGGTCAATTGCGCCCCGTCGGATGCCCGGAAATCCATGATTTTGTCATTTCCGTCTTTTGAGCCAAAGACAAACACGTCAGCAGCGGTGAAAGAGGGAGCCGTATTTTCCGGCGTATCGCCGTAGATCACATCGTCACCCAAGCCACCGCAAATGGTGTCCTTCCCATCGTGAATGCTTCCTGCCGGGTAGTGACCGTAGGCCGGGACAATGATTTCGGCGTCACCGTAAATTTGGTCATTCCCGCCCCCTCCAAAAATCAGATCATCCCCACCTTTATGTTCACCTATCTCGGCCCGGCTTGCGTCCCCAAAGATGATGTCATCACCGTTTCCGCCGTATAGTTGGTCATTACCTCCGGTCTTGGGTCCGAACGCAAAGTTCTCGGCGTCGCCATAAAGAACATCATTACCATCGCCACCGTAGAGGCGGTCTTGGCCGAAGGTGATTGCGTTGCGGGTCGAGCCGGCGTCGCCAATTAGATTGTCATTGCCGTCGCCACCAAAGAGCAGGTCGTTTCCCATCACCATCGATGGGTATGTAGATTTGAACGATGCGAACACAGCATCTCCATAGAGGAAGTCGTTGCCTTCGCCCCCTTCGAGCACATCGTCGCCAGCCGATGCGCCATCCAGCATGGTTCTTGCATCGCCAACCAGCAAATCGTTGCCTCTGCCACCTTTCAGGACATCGGCACCACCTTGCGTATTCTTTGAGAGGATATGAGCATCGCCGTATAGTTGATCGTCACCATCTCCTCCATGAAGAAAATCCGCGCCTCCAAAAGCAAACGAGTTGGTGTATTCATTGCTGTAGTCTCCGAGGTCAAAGGCATCGCCGTAAAGAGTGTCATTGCCCTCGTTGCCGTTTATCCGGTCATCACCCCCGGCCTCATTCTCAACCATTCGATATACGTCCGCGTACACAATATCATCGCCGCCTAGGCCTGCAATTATCTCATCTAGAAACGTCCCATAGATCGTTTCGTCGGCGGGCGTTCCACGTATTCTGAGTTTTGGCATGACTCTTGCCCCCTCCTTCACATGCATTTTTCATATATTTTTTGGCTTGGGGTGCGTTGATCTGCGTCAATACGTATTGCTGCAGTGAACCGTCCCACCGCCTTTCAGGCACGTGAAGCGCAATTGGCTGAGGCGGAAAAGCTCGCCTCCAGAATTGTGAAACCACAATGCCCGGCTCAGTTGACCATTGTCTTTGTCGAACCCTTCAGTGCCGTCACCATCAAGAGACAAAATGACCGGATTGTCCGCATAGCAGTCATTAGTGTTCGCTGCAGCGAATGACTGCATTGAGCCCAAAGTGTCAACGTTGCGTACGAAATGCAGGATAAAAAGCCGCGCAGAGCTGACATTTAGGGCCAGGGCTGTGTTCGCTGCCCGGATGCTCGCTGTCAGCA
>NZ_FXXQ01000001.1 GCF_900184815.1 Boseongicola aestuarii
TGGCCGACAAGCACATCAACCTGCCGCAATTTCTGAACTATTTCCTCTGGCTTGTGTCGTTTGTTTGCCATTCTCTGTCCTCCGTTTCCTAAACATAACGGTGGACCAATTCAGATGGGGAGGCTCAAAGTGTTCCGTCACGCACGGCGCGGTCGGTGCCGATCTCGATCCGGTCGCCTTGTGCGAGATCCGTGGCATGTCTTTCGGGCACCGCAAGTCGCAGAAAGACGCCGCCGCTTGCAATGACTGCAATCGCCTCACCGGGTGTAACGACAGATCCGCGCGAAATATGGACGGCCAGCACGATGCCCGCATCCGGTGCGAGGACTGCCCCTTCGGTTATTTGCTGTTCGACGATCAGGCGCTCGGCTTGGATGTTCGATATCTCGCCTTCGATCACGCTGACAGCGGTTTGCAGTTCTTCAAGCCGTCGGCTGGTGATCACTTCGCGCTCCATCAACGCCTCGCCCCGGGCGAGTTCCGAGCGCGCTGTCGACAGGCGTGACTCCAGCGCGGTGAGACGTGCATCCAGAGCGTCGATCTGGAAATCGAGTTTGCCGTCTTCGATCCGGGCGACGCGAGCGCCTGCCGCGACCAGATCGCCCTCCGTCACGAAGAGGTCCACGACCGTGCCACCGATCCGCGCGCGCGCGGGCAACCTGTTGCGGGTTTCGACTTGCCCGAAGACCATCTTCCATTCCGTGACGCTTTGAAGTGTGACGTCCATGGTCTGGCCGAAAGTCGGTGCGGCAAGGATCAGAGCCGTCAGCATCAGGAGGAGTCGTGGCATTCCGCGCACCCGTTTGTCGTGAACATCTGGCGTCACTATAGCGGGGCAATCGGCGCCGGTATTGATCTGGCGCAAGGGTGTCTCGGGTTGCAGCGTGGCAGGCGTGCCGCGCATTTCGTGGCCGGGCGCGGGGCCGCTGGTATCCTGCTAGCGTTGTTGAAGTCTGACCCCGTCTTCAATGCGATCGTCCGGGAAACGTACAATCTCGTCGCCATCGTCTAGGCCTGAGAGAATCCTGGCTTCCCGGTCCGTTCGTTCGCCCACCTCGACAGTCGCTGTTCGGGCGCGTCCATCGACGACCTGAAACACCTGCCAGACTTCGCCATTGCGAAACAGAGCCGTCGCTGGCACTTTGGGAACATCGGAGGCTTCCCAAAGCACGATATCGACTTCGACCTCAAAGCCATGGCCAAGGCGTGTCCAGACCGCGGGGGGATCGGAAATGTCGATCACCACACTGACGCGCTGTTCTTCTATGCCCAGCGCTGAGACCTTGGTGTATCCGAAGGGGTCGATCCTGCGCACAGTTCCCGACAAGGCCCTGTCGCCACCCCAATTGTCGATGATGGCTCTTTGTCCGGGTTCGATTCGCACCGCGTCGGAGGAGCGGAAGTCGGCGACGATTTCCAGGTCTTCCGGGTTTCCAACCTCGAGGAGGGGTTGTCCGGGTGCGACGACGCCCTCGCTTTCGTGCAGAACCCGTAGGACCTGACCGTCGATCGGGGCACGGATCGGGATGCAGGGGCAGTTTCCAAGGCGTTGGGACGTCTCGCCGGGTGGCACAAGGCGGACCTCTGCGGCGCGCAGAAGGTTCTCGCGCATCTCGACGGCGGCTGCGGCCGTGGCGAGCGCTGCCGTGCGGATGCGGAACGTCCGCTCGGCTTCCTGCACGACGCGCAGGGACACGGTTTCATTGGTCCAAAGCTCGCGCATGCGCTCAACTTCGGTTTTGGCGAAATCGAGTTCTGCCTGGGCCTGCGTCAGTTCTGCTTGGGCCAGTTTCAAGGCGGCGCGCGCGGCGTCCGCGTCGGCGCGGGCTGTGGCCTCTGAGCGAACGTCAAGGAATTCGGGGTCCATCGGTTCGATCTCGGCCACCACCGTTTCGTTGGCGACAACCTCGTCCCCTTCTTCAATTTCGATCCGAAGGGCTCTTCCGTGCACCGGCGCGGAGACGACGAACGTGTCGCGGATCCGGGTTTGGCCTTCTTGCGCGACGGTTGTGACGAGGGGACCGCGTGTGACGGTTGCGAGATCCACGTCGATCGGGCGCGGCCAGAAGGCGAAGACGAGGCCAGCGGCCACGGCTCCGACCGGGATCGCCCAGAACACTCTACGGCCAGTGATGATTGCCATTTGGCTCACTCCCTTGTTTTCAAGACACTTATGAGATCAAGGCGGTCAAGCCGTCGTCTTACGACAGCGGCAGAGACCGCGCTGGCGATGATGATGACAAGCACAGCTTTTCCAAATGCAGTCGGAGGAATAACGAACGGCAACCGGAAGAGTTCGGTTTCGAAAGCCTGAACGATGATCGCGACAAGGCCATAGCCCGCCAAGCATCCCAGTGGCAGCGCGATCATGACGAGAAGCGCGGTTTCGCCGATCAGGATGTAGGAGACCTCGGCGCGGGTGAAGCCGAGTACCCGCAAGGTCGCAAGTTCGCGGCCGCGTTCGGACAAGGCCACCCGTGCGGCGTTGTAGACCACGCCATATGCTAATGCGCTGGAGAACAGGACGAAAAAGCCACTGAAAATCAGGATCGTCTCGCCGATGGTTTCGAACATGGTCTGGATGGCGTTATGCTTGACGGTGACGGTGGCAAGCCCGGGGAGCGCGCGCAAGGCGTCATAAAGCGGGCCTTCGTCGGCGGCGTCGACCAGCAGACTTGCATATTCGAACGAAGGGGGGTCGCCCAGCAGGCGGTTGAGTTGCGCGAGCGAGACATAGGCCGGCATTGCGATCCAGGTTTCGTGAATGCCTGCCACTGTCAGTTCGAAGCGGCGGTGGTCACGTTCCAGAATTTCGACCTCGACTGTGTCTCCAGGCTTCACGTCAAGCTTCTCGGCAAGCAGTCGACCGAGTACCACGCCGCCTGTCGGCACAGGGACTTTCCAGCCGCGCACATCATGGATGAGCTGGAGGCGGCTGTCTTCGGGAAGCGCGGTCAGGCCGCCGCGGTGCCGGGTTCTGCCATTTGTGATATCGGCCGCGACAAGACGCATGGGTTCGACCGCCAAAACGCCGGGCAGGCTCAGCAGCGCGTGGCGGGCGGAATCTGCGCGTGTCCCTCTGAAGCCGACCACCATGTCCTGATGCTGGCTTTGTTGGAAATGATTTCGCACAAGGAGGTAGATCGCATCATTCCATTGCATGGCCATGACTAGAACGGCGACCGACAGGGCGACGCCGACCACTGTCACGCCAGCGCGCAGCGGGTTGCGGATAATGTGGCGCAGGATGATCCGGGTCGGGCTGTCTAGGGCCTCGACGACCGCATGTGGCAAAGCGACTTCGCGAAACCGTTCTGGGGCGGGCGGGCGCATCGCTTGTGCCGGAACAAGGCGTAGAACCTGTCGGACCGCGCCGATCGCACCAAGCAGGCCCGCGCCAAAGGCCACGATGGCCGAGAGTGCGAATTCCGTTCCGCTTGGACGATAGAAGAGGAAGGGAAACCGGAAGAACTGAGTGTAGATTTCAGTGTTGTATCGTCCAAGTGCCGCTCCTGCGCCCCATCCGAGGAGAACGCCGACGGCCGTCATGGCAAGGGCAAGCATCGTATAGTGCCAGCCAACTTGAAGGTCTGTGTATCCGAAGGCTTTCATCAAGGCGATCTCGCGTCGTTCCACGGTGATGATCCGGGCAAGTATGGCGTTTGTCAGGAATGCGGCCACTGACAGAAAGATCCCCGGCAGGATTGTCGCCATGGTGCGCAACTGGTCGAATTCATTCATCAAAAACCAGTTCGAAATCTGATCGGCCCGCGCGATTGCGCCACTTCCGCCGTGGTCTTCAAGCAGGTCGTCAAGGTCGGTGATGACGGGTTTCGGGTCGACGTCACGCAAGAGCGAGAGGGTGACGTCGTTGAACGCGCCTTGCATGTCATAAGCAGCCGCAAGAGTCTCGCGTCCCATCCAGACGATGCCGTATCGCCGGTCGTCCGGCATCAGTCCGCCGGGCGCGATTGCGTAGACAAACTCGGGTGAAAGTGCGATCCCGACGACACGGACCTTGCGCTGGGTGCCATTGAGCAGCACGCGAATGGAGTCACCCGGCACCAGTCCGTGAGCTTGTGCGAAAGGCGCGTGAAGGACCGCCTCGTCGTCGCGATCCGCCAGCGGGGATCGGCCCGTCAGAAGAGCAAACCTGTTGAGCAAAGGCTCGCGGTCATCCGGGACCGAAAGGAGGTGGGCCATGACGGGTTCGCTCATGCTCGCGATTTCAACGGTCGTGAGCGCGCTGATGCGGGTTTCGACGGTCTGGACGCCGGGAATTCTTGCGATGCGGTCGGTCAGGCGCATTGGCGCACGGCGCACGCCCGCAAAGACTTCGGCAAAGCTGTAGCGTTCGTAATAGGCGTCTGTCGTGGCTTGGAGCGAGGTCAGGGTGCTGAGAGACATCACAAGCAGAGCAACACCCGAGGCGACCACAAGAGCCACCGCGAAGACTTGTCCGCGAAGGCGCAACAGATCGCGCAGGAGTTTCCGGTTCAATGGGTGCATGGCGCTACCAATTGATATCGCGTGGGGCCACGCGGGTTTTGTTTGTGTATTCGTCCGCGATCTGCCCGTCCCGCATCGAAATCACGCGATCCGCCATGTCCGCGATGGCGGCGTTGTGAGTGATCAGAACGGTCGAGGACCCGACCTCGCGGTTCACTGTCTTGATAGCCTCCAGCACGATCACACCAGTTTCGCTGTCAAGCGCACCGGTCGGTTCGTCGCAAAGCAAAAGCTCGGGTCGTTTGGCTATGGCGCGCGCGATGGCGACGCGTTGCTGTTCGCCGCCCGACAGTTCGGCCGGGAAGTGATGCGCCCGCGGGCCAAGCCCGACGATCTTCAGCGCGTCGTTTGGGGATAGCGGATCGCGCGCGATTTCCGTGACCAGCGCGACGTTCTCTTCGGCGGTGAGCGAGGCGATCAGATTATAGAACTGAAAGACGAAGCCCACGCGGTCGCGTCGATAACGCGTCAGGGCGGCAATATCCATTTTGCCCAGATCGATCCCGTCGAGAATGACCTGGCCCCCGGTCGCTGTGTCGAGGCCGCCGAGTATGTTGAGCAAGGTCGACTTGCCGCTGCCTGAGGGCCCGAGCAGGACCACGAGTTCGCCTCGTCCGAGAGTGAGGTCGACCCCCCGCAACGCATGCACAGCCGAGGGACCTTCGCCATAGACTTTGGTCAGGCCGATGGCCTGCAGGATTGTCTGTGAGCCCGAATGGGTCTGCTGTTGCGTTGCTGGGTCGCTCATTGCTGTAGTTCCCGTTGCAAGTTGTTTTGCAGTCCTGGGGTGCGTTTGCAATCCCGATGTGTCGCGCCAATTGGCGTCCGTGGCGCAGCGCTAGCTGTCGTTTCGTTTCGATTTCAGGACTTTGCCGGTCACGGCGTCGACGTAGATCTCGACCTGGACTCCGTCGCTGTTGGTGGCCTCGATCTCGTAGTGACTGCCTTCGAATTCGATCTCGCGGACATTTGTATACCCAAGGGCTTCGATCGTCGCCACGATCTGCCGCAGGCCCATGTAATCGGGGCGCGGCGAGGTTCCACCCCAACCCATGCGTCTGTTGCCCGGCCCCGTGCTTTCGAAGGCGGTGCGGCATTCCAACGAGACCTGCGCGAGATGTTCTGTGGGGTACAAATGCACAGCACCGCCCATATGCGGCAGATTTGGGAAATATCTTTCAATACTATCTGCGCAGGTTGCGCAGACGGCTCCAGTCTGCGCGCCGACGGTTCCGGCAAAAAGGCAGGTAACAGCAACGGCAATGGCCCTGATATTCCGCATCGTTTGACTCCCAAAGAGAAAGCAATGTCGTCGCGACCGAAGTGCGCGGCATATTTGACGTGATAAGTCAGACTCGGGGGTTGAAGTTGAGGAAGATCAAACCGAAGCGGGGCCGAGCGCGGGTTTTCGGCGTTGCCGGTGGCCCAGTTCGCGTGGAGTTGTACTGAAGCGTATCGCAGGCAGTCGAGCCGCGAAATCCAAGCGCGGAGGTAAGGACACAGCGATATTTGTGACGCGACCTTCGCGAGGGCTGAAGCGCGGGAAAGATCAATGTTTTGTCCTGATTGCGATCAGGTGATGCGGTCTGACTTTTGCAGAGGTTAAGACAGCCATAACCGCTCTGAGCGGGCCGCGAGGTTGCCAAGTCACGAGAACGATCTGGATGAAATTGTGTTTTCTAGGTATCTTCAGTATTCCTAAACTGAATTTAGCGACGTTGGCCTTGTTTGGCGGCTGAATTTCACCGTTGACGACGATGGGGCTGGCCGGAACCTTGTTCAAAAGCATTCTCTCACTTGGCGCGTTGCTGCTTGGCTCGGCGTTTTTGTTGTTTGCGGGCGGCGTGAACGCCTTGATCCTGCCGATCCGTGGGGAAGCGGAAGGGTTTACGGCGACGTCGCTTGGCCTTCTTGGAACGGGCTGGGCGATCGGCTATGTCGCGGGTTGCCTGCGCACGCCCGCTATGGTGGCGCGCGTCGGTCATATACGGGCGTTCGGGGCCATGTGCGCGATTGCCGCAATTGCCGTCTTGATATCGCTTGTCCTGATCACGCCCGCGGTATGGATACCTGTGCGCGCCCTTTCCGGCTTTTGTTTTGCCGGGGCCGCGATGATCGTTGAAAGCTGGCTGAACGAAAGAACCGAGGCATCTTCGCGCGGTCGTGTCTTCGGCATCTATACAATGGTGAATCTGGCCGCGACGACAGCCGGCCAGATGGTGCTGACACTTGGGGATACCAACGGATATTTCTTTTTTGTCCTCGCAGCGATGGTGTACTGCCTTGCACTTTTGCCGACGGCCATCAGCGCGACGACCACGCCTCGTCCGCTCACTAAGGTTTCACTTGATTTGCGGGCATTGTGGAGAAACTCGCCCATCGCCTTCTTTGCGGTTCTAATGGTGGGGGTCTCGAATGCCTCGTTCGGCACGCTTGCGGCCGTTTTTGGCGCGCGGATCGGACTTTCGCTGGGAGATATAGCCTTGTTTGCGAGTATTCCAATTCTCGCTGGGGCCGCGATGCAGATACCGGTCGGGATCGCGTCGGACCGGCTGGACCGGCGGAAGGTTCTTATCGGGATAACGTGCTTTGCCTTAGCCGCGGATGCGCTGTTCCTTTTGGTCGGGGTGACCAGTCCGTCGATGGTTCTGGGGTTGGCGGCTCTGTTTGGGGCAACGGTATACGCCATGTATCCGGTGATCGTGGCGCACGCGAACGACCATGCCGAACCGGGAACCTATATTCAGGTCAGTGGCGGTTTGTTGCTGGTGTTTGGTCTTGGCTCGATCGGGGGTCCTACGGTCGCCGGTTTTGCAATGACATCTTTTGGTCCTGCAAGTCTGTTCGCCGTGACGGGAACCGCGCATATATGTCTGCTGACGTTTGCCATATACCGCTTGCGCACCGCTCCTTCGGTAAAGAGCGAGAAGAAGGTCATGTTCAAAGCCAAGCCTTTGGCGCGCTTTTCCACACCGGAAACGGCGGCTCTTGGCGCTGATCAGGCGGAACTGGATGCGGATCAGCCGTCCGAGGCGCTTGAGGGGCCCCCGCAGTCGCAAAAGGATCCGCGAGAGTAGGTCTTTGGTTCTTGTGTTGGTGGTAACCGTTCCACGCGGTTTCGCGCTACGTAATTAAGTGGTTTTGAATGTTTTTGCCCCACACTTGAAATCAGATCTCGCCGCTTCTTATCTGCGATGGACAGGCCAACGAATTGCATATCCCGTGCGCTCGCCGAGCTTGTCTTTTCGGACGAACAGCACATGGACTATCTTCAACTAATTCTCGGGTTCGCTTTGCTGGTTGCCGGCGGCGAGGCTTTGGTGCGCGGAGCCGTTGCGGTCGCGTCCCGGTTTGGGGTTTCGCCTCTTCTGATCGGCCTGACGCTTGTCGGCTTTGGAACTTCGACACCCGAACTGGTCACCAGTCTGCAGGCCGCGCTGGGGGGATTCCCGGGCATAGCGGTCGGAAATGTGATCGGCTCCAATGTGGCCAACATCCTGCTGATTGTGGGTGTCGCTGCGGTAATCATGCCGATGGTCGTTGATTCCGGTGCGTTCCGACGCGATGGTGCGGTGCTTGGGGTCGCAACCGCGCTGGCAGTTGGAGTGGTTTTGGTTGGCACGCTGGAGCGCTGGATGGGTGGCGTTCTGATCGCCCTATTGCTGGGTTATATCTGGCTGGCTTACAGAACCGACAGGCGTGCCGTTGCGTCCGCGATTGGTGATGAAGCGCCGATCAGCGCACCGACAACGGGGTCTTTATGGATCGCACTTGGACTGGCGGCTGGCGGGACTATCCTGACGATCTTGGGTGCGCATCTGACCGTTAAAGCCGCCGTCACACTGGCGCTGATCTGGGGGATGAGCGAGACAGTCGTGGGGCTGACGGTGGTTGCCGTCGGCACGTCGCTGCCAGAGCTTGTGACATCTGTCATGGCGGCTCTGCGGCGGCAGTCCGGCATCGCCTTCGGCAATGTGATCGGATCGAACATCTATAATATCCTGGGTATTCTGGGCGTCACGGCGCTTGTTCAGCCAATTCCCATTCCCCCGGAAATCGCGCAGCTTGATGTCTGGGTCATGCTGGCGGCAGCGGTCGCCTTGATTATCGTTGTCATGGCTTGGCAGCGGATCGGGCGAGGGGTCGGGATTGGCTTTCTCGGCGCTTATGTCGCCTATACGGCGTGGTTGGTATCCGGTGCTTAGATATCTTTCTTCGCACGGTTTGTCGGAAGCTTTGCCGCAAGGTCTAAGTGCCGCGCGCATGGGTCTGGTTGCGCTGATGCTGACTTACGGCATTGCCGTCGCGGCCGAAGACGTGGAGCGGTTGAGTGAGCTCCGGGCCCTTGGGGATTGCGAGAACTGCGCCTTTGAAGATCAGGATTTTTCGGGCAGGAAACTTATCGGAATAAACCTGTCCAATGCGGCGCTCGACAACGTCGTGTTTGATAATTCGGAATTGAATATTTCGCTTTTCGAAAGGCAATTTTGCGCAATGTCAGTTTCGTTGGAACGAACCTGCGCGGCGCTAGTTTTGTCGGTGCGCGCCTTGAGAATGTAAGCTTTGATGGCGCGATCCTGTCGGGTGCGGTATTTGAAGGTGCCTTCATGGACCGTACCGACCTGCAGTCGGCGCTGCTTTGCAATACGCAGTTGCCTGGCGATCTGATGGATCGGTCCGATTGCGAATGAGGGCTTTGGCCGTGGAACCTTTCGTTGATGAGAAAGCGCCAAACAGAAGGCTGTCGGTTGCTCTGCGTGACCTGCAGCGCAGCGCGGTTGAAAGCATTTCGCTCAACCTGCTGATCACATCGCTGGGAAATCGCAGTTTCGTGCCTTTGCTGATCATTTTCGCGCTTCCGAACCTGTTTTTCTTTGTTCCCGGATCGTCCGTGATCACCGGACCGCCTCTGATATTCGTGGCGGCGCAGTTGGTCCTTGGCCGTCCTGCGGTGTGGCTGCCGGCTTTTTTGGGCGAGCGATCCATAGAGCATCAGATGTTTTCGAAGATCATTGTTCGCGCCATTCCGTGGATTGAGCGGATGGAGCGGCTGGTCCATCCGCGATTTTGGATTTTGTCACACCGCGCGGCCGAACTGACCGTCGGTGTCGCCTGTCTTGTGATGTCGGTCTTCATGTTCTTGCCCAATCCGTTCGGCAACACACTGCCTGCCTTGTCGGTCATCGTGATCGCTCTGAGCCTGAGTGAACGCGATGGCTTGTGGCTGCTTGGCGGGTTTGCCTTGAGCCTTGCGTCATTCGCCGTCGTGGCGGGTCTTTTCGCAGCCGGTGCTTCTGCGATGATGCAGATTTTCTGAGACTGGTTTCTTGGAGGCGATACTGCCTTTGAGATAAAGGCGCGTGCTGCCCGCTCTGCAAAACGTGCTTTCGGGCGCGTTTCCCTTTGTCATTGCGATGATCGACCTGTCGGGCTTAACGGAGTGTGAAAACCGAGATGGTGCTGGAGAACCTATCCGGATTGATCCCTCGCAAAGCGGGAGGCGAGGATATGGGTGAGTGTGGTTAACGTAGCCCTTTCCTGAATTTGGAATCCGGGCACGTGTTTGAGCGGTTTGGAGACATTCGAAACGAGAAGGAGCCGGACTTTGGCCGGACATACGCATCATCTGGACGCCGAAGCCGGGAACCGGCGGGTTTTCTGGGCAATCGCAATCAACACTTTGCTGAGTGTCGTGCAGATTGTGGGCGGTCTGGTGTCAGGCAGTTTGGCCCTGATTGCGGACGCCATCCACAATCTGTCAGATGCAATGGCTCTGGTTCTTGCCTTCCTTGCGCGCAAGGTTGCCCAGCGACCTGCTGACGATACAATGACGTTCGGATATGGTCGTGCCGAAGTTGTCGCGGCGTTGATCAACTATACCACCCTGATCCTTCTTGCCTTTTTCCTGACGTACGAAGCTGCAAGACGCATCTTTGATCCAACCGAAGTCGAGGGCTGGTCTGTAGTGATCATCGCGGTTTTTGCGCTTCTGGTGGATTCTGCCACCGCTTTGCTGACCTATACGCTGTCAAAGGACAGTATGAACATCCGCGCGGCTTTTCTGCACAACCTAGCGGACGCGCTGGGGTCCGTGGCCGTCATCGTCGCGGGGACTGTGATCATTCTTTATGACTGGCGATTGATCGATCCGCTGATCACGATGTTGATTGCGGGCTATATTTTTTGGCAGTCGGCAAGCGAAGTCGGCCGCACGATCCGCATTCTGATGCTTGGGAGCCCACCCGAACTGGACACCCGCTCCGTTCTGGCGTCGATGCGCGGCGTGGCCGGGGTGGAGGGCGTGCATCATCTGCATCTGTGGCAAATGCAAGAGCATGAACCGGCGCTGGATGCACATGTCGTCATCGAGGAAGGCATGTGGGGCGAGGCGGACCAAGTGAAAGGCGCGGTGAAAAACGTCCTTCGACATGAGTTCGGGCTGACGCACATCACCCTGGAGCTTGAATGCCACGTCCATGCCTGTGAAGCGCCTCGGGACGTGGGGCATGTTGCAGGGGCGGAATGAACGATCGGGCGAACCGGTTCGATTGCGAATTTCAGGTCGGTTGTGACCGTTGCGAGGACGTCACTGGCGCGGGGATTGTCAGAGAAAGAATGCCTCGACGCTGCCGTCAAGATCCATCAGCAGGGTTTCAACTTCGAGGCCCGGTTCGCGTTTTGCGATCTCGTCGGCCAGCGCCTCCATCCATTTCATATGCGTCACTGTTTCGACCTCGCGGATATCAGCGCAATCGGTGCTGACAAAGGCCTTGCAAGCTCCGCAATCGCGGTGGTCGATGATGATGACCTTACGTATGCCATGCAGTTTGCGCGCCAGCGCAACGTGTTGCCAAAAGGTTTTTGCCCAGGCAGTGGTCTGATCGGACATCACGCCGATCGCGCCGCCGGCGAGAGTGATCTGATCGTATTTGCCACGAAGGCCGCGGCCATCGAGATAGTCTGCGACAGCCGCGACAAGACGGTAATCCATGCAGTTGAGCACCAGGGCTTCTGTCTGTGGAACCTGTTGCGCCGACGCTTGGGGGGCGGGTCTTGATACGTTCACGTTCATGAGGGTGCCTCCGAAATCAAGGCCGCGCGCTGAATGCACGCGGCCCTTTTTCGCTTAGATTTGGTTCAGCGGCACTTTGAGATAGCGCACGCCGTTGTCTTCAGCAGGTGGCAGTTCACCGGCGCGAATGTTGACCTGTACGGAGGGCAGGATCAGCGTGGGCATATCGAGCGTCGCGTCGCGGGCTTCGCGCATTGCGACAAATTCGTCTTCCGATTTGCCTGCCCCGACATGGACGTTGGCGGCTTTTTCCTCGGCCACGGTGGTTTCCCATTTGTATTCGTCACGACCCGGTGCCTTGTAGTCGTGGCACATGTAGAGCGTCGTGTCGTCGGGCAGCGTGAGCACTTTCTGTATAGACCGATAGAGGGTTCGGGCATCGCCGCCGGGGAAGTCGGCGCGCGCGGTACCGAAATCCGGCATGAACAGGGTGTCACCCACAAAGGCGGCTTTGTCGGCCACATAGGTCATACAGGCCGGAGTATGCCCCGGTGTGTGCATCGCCTTGACGGTGACGCCGCCAATTTCGAATTCCTCGCCATCCTCGAACAGGTGCTCAAACTGGCTTCCATCGGTCTGGAAGCCTTTTTCGACGTTGAAGAGCTTGGCGAAGACGTCCTGCACCTCTTTTATATGGGCGCCGACTGCGGTGGTTCCGCCGACTTTGCCTTTAATATAGGGCGCGGCGCTCAGATGATCGGCATGGGCGTGGGTTTCCAGCAACCACTCGACCTCAAGGTCATTGTCCTGAACATAAGAAATGATCGCATCGGCGCTCTCGGTGTTGGTGCGACCTGATTTCGGGTCGAAGTCGAGAACTGAATCGATGATCGCACAGCTTTTGCTGTCCGGATCCTGAACGACGTAGGACACGGTAAAGGTGGCTTCGTCGAAAAAGGCTTTCACTTTGGGTGTCATGTCAGACTCCTTTGAGTTGGTCAGAATTCTAGTAACGGCAGGGGATCGAGCTGGTTTGATCATTCTCAAACGGGTGTTGGTCTGATCTTTTTCAGCGTTGATCTGCCGTCTTGCTCTTGACGATATAGGAATAACTTCCTATCTGCGCAAGTATGAAGATAAATGAAATGAACACCGCTGCTGACGGCGTCTGTGAAATGATGACGCTTTTGTCGAACAAGCGCAGGCTCATGATCCTGTGTCTGTTGACAGAAGGCGAGAAATCCGTGGGCGAGTTGGCCGAAGCAATCGGCGCGCGCGACACGGTGGTCTCGCAACAACTGGCTGTTTTGCGGCGCGAACGCATCGTGAAACCCCGACGCGATGGACAGACGATGTTCTATCGCATCGTCCGCGAGGATGTCGGGAAACTGCTGGATCATCTTTATGAAATCTACTGCGGCGGTGCCGCAATCACTAAGGAGATCGAAAATGACTCTGAGAAAAGTTGACGCAAGAACAACGTTCGAATGGATGAAGGACGGTCGGGCCGTTCTGATCGACGTGCGCGAGCCCGACGAATGGATCAAGGAACACGTGCCGGAAGCTCATCTGGTGCCGTTGTCGGGCTTCAATCCGGATGATTTCCCAAAGGAACACGACAAGATCGCCGTTTTCCACTGCAGGAGTGGCGGACGGACCGAAGCTGCGGCGCCGCAGATATTGCGGACGGGTTTTCGCGAGATCTATCAGCTTGAAGGTGGCATCCAAAGCTGGCGCGAGGCTGGTCTGCCGGTGAACGAAAATGCCAAGGCACCGATCAGCATTATGCGCCAGGTTCAGATCACTGCCGGAAGTCTTGTCGTTCTCGGTGTTGTTCTTGGCGTGGTTGTCAATCTTTGGTTTGTAGCGATGAGCGCGCTTGTTGGCGCAGGACTGGCCCAGTCCGGGATCACCGGAAGCTGTGCGATGGCCAGAGTTCTTAAGCACATGCCATGGAACCGCGTCATTTCGGGTCAGCAAGGCCTGCCCACTTCAGCTTGAGAGGCACAACCATGAGACGCCGAACGCTCACATCTTTTCTGCCGATCCTTGCCTGGCTTCCCGGTTACGACCGGCAGGCCATGACAAATGACAGCATTGCGGGACTGATCGTGGCGATCATGCTGGTGCCGCAGGGTATGGCGTATGCCCTGCTTGCCGGTCTGCCGCCGGAGGTTGGGCTTTACGCGAGCATCGTCCCTTTGGTGTTTTATGGTTTGCTTGGTTCCAGCCGTGCTCTGGCGGTGGGACCGGTGGCGATTGTCTCGCTGATGGTTGCCACAACGCTGGGTGAGATCGCCGAAAGCGGTAGCGTGGGATATGTGAGCGGTGCAGTTCTGCTTGCGTTTTTGAGCGGTGCTATCCTACTTGGAATGGGTCTGGCACGGCTGGGGTTTCTGGTGAATTTCCTAAGCCATCCCGTGATCTCGGGGTTTTCCAGTGCGGCGGCCCTGGTGATCGGTTTCTCTCAGCTTAAGCATTTGTTGGGCTTTGATATACCGCGCAGTCATTTGATTACGGAAACGATCGCCCATGCAGTAACGCATATCTCTGATTTGAACGTTGCGACTTTTGTTATTGCATTGATTTCAATTAGTATTTTGTTCTTTTTCAAGGGGCGGCTTGCGGCCTGGTTGGCGTCTGCGGGCGTCGCGGGTGGAGTTGCGGACGCTTTGGCGAAGACCGGTCCCTTGGTCGCTGTTCTGGTGACGACGCTTCTTGTTTGGCTGTTGGGTCTGAACCAATCGAGTGGGGTTAAGGTTGTTGCTGATATTCCGGCAGGGTTGCCGCCGCTGAGTGTTCCTGATCTGGACTTTGCGCTGGTCCGGCAATTGTTGCCGTCAGCTTTGTTGATTTCGCTGGTCGGCTTTCTGGAGAGTGTTTCGGTCGCCAAGTCACTGGCCAGTAAACGTCGCCAGAAGCTCGATGCCAATCAGGAATTGATTGCGCTGGGGGCGGCGAATATTGGCGCCTCGTTTACAGGCGGCTATCCGGTCACAGGTGGATTCAGCCGGTCCTTGGTGAATTTTACCGCCGGGGCGGTTACGCCGATGGCGTCGATCATCACGGCGGGACTGGTAGCGCTGACGGTCGCCTTGCTGACGCCGCTGCTTTACTTTTTGCCCAATGCGACACTTGCGGCCATCATTATGGTGGCGGTTGCCAACCTGATCGATGTGAAGACATTTCGCGAGGCTTGGGTTTACAACAAAGCTGATGCCGCCTCGTTGGTCGCCACATTTCTGGTGGCGCTGACACTTGGTATCGAGATGGGGATTGTCGCGGGTGCGCTGTTGTCCATCGCGCTATACCTCTGGCGGACGAGCCGGCCGCATATGGCCGAGGTCGGACGCGTGGGCAACACCGAGCATTTCCGCAACGTATTGCGCCACAAGGTTCAGACGCATCCCGAGGTTCTGGCCATTCGAGTGGATGAAAGTCTCTATTTTGCCAATACCGCCTTTCTGGAGGATGACGTTTTGGCGCGCGTGGCCGATCATCCGGAGATCAAGCACCTCTTGCTGATCATGAGTGCCGTGAACTTCATTGATGCCAGCGCACTTGAGACGCTTCAGACTTTGTCGGAGCGTTTGCGCGATGCCGGCGTCACCATGAACATGGCCGAGGTGAAGGGGCCGGTGATGGACCGTCTGGAACTGGTCAGTTTCCGCGATGAAATGGGGGCGGGAAAGATTTACCTCAGCACGCATAACGCCATGCAGAACCTGACTGCCAAATCAGAGCCGAAAGCGGCTTGATTTGAGCTGCAGTTGCGGCGACTGAACGAGGTCTCGGTCAAGCCGGGGCCTTTTTCGACAAATAACCGACAAGATCGTCGAAGCTTTCCATCTGGTCATAGTCGGCTTCGGGAATGTTGAGGCCCAGAAGCTTGCTCAGGGCAGTGACGAGGTTCAGGAAGTCCATGGAATCAATGTCGAATTCGTCTCGCAGATTTTCGCTGCGATCGATGTCGTCAGCGTCGATATCCGGCGCGATGCGGTTAAGCTCGGCTTTGACGGCGGTCTCGATGTCCTGTTTGTTCATAGCTGTTCCGGCCTTTGAAGGTTTTTGTCGATGGCTTTCAGGAAAAGTGCGCCCCGGTGGCCGTCACTGACGCGGTGGTCGGCGGAAAGCGTCAGGGACGAGGTTAGCCTTGGCGCGACTTCACCGTCGTGGACGGCAGGCTGAAGGCGTGGTGTGCCCAGCCCGACGATGGCGACCTGCGGCGGGTAGATGACACCGTAAAGTTGGTCGACGCCGCGGTCGCCCAGACTGGTGAGGGTTATGGTTGCCTCCGAAAGTTCGCGCGCTCGCAGACGCCCGGTTCGAGCGCGTTCAACGAGGTCGCGCAGGTCGGTCATCAGATCTTCTATGGGTTTGGCTTCGGCGTCAAAGAGGGCTGGCGCGATCAGGCCGCCGCCGCGGATGTTGACGGCGAAGCCGAGGTGAACGGCGCCACTCTGGTGGAACGCATCGTCGATGTAGTGGCCGTTGAATTCCGTGTACTTGGAAAGCGCTTTTGCCAAGGCTCTGGCATAGACAGCACCCAGCAAGAGCCGGTCTTGGGGCGCGCGGTCGGCGTTGAATCTGGTGACGAAGTCGTCGGCGGCTGTCAGGTCGACCGCGTGAGAGAGGTAGTAGTGCGGGATTTCGCGGTTCGAGCGCGACATGGCGGATGCGATGGCGCTGCGCATCGAGGAAACGGGCGCAGGCTTGGGCGTGGCTGCGGCTTTGGGCGTGGGACTTTCTAGGTCGGCCAGCGTTATTGTGCCTTTGGACGCGATACTGGACAGGTCGATACCTTGTTGCGCGGCGCGTCTGCGGGCGGCAGGTGTGATGCGGGGACGGCTGTCGGGTTTGGGGCTTGATCGCTGTTGTTGTGGTTGCGGGGGTGTGGGTTCGATTGGTTTTGGTTCCGGCTCTTGGGCGACATGTTCGGGTTTTGGCGCGGGCGTGGGATTGGGATTGGGCGTCGGTTCGGGCGCGGGTTCGGTTGTTGCCTCACCCTCGGCGAGAATCGTGGCAAGAGGGGCGCCGACGTCGACTTTAGTGCCAAGATCCACAAGCCATTCCTGCAGGGTGCCGTCTTGGAAGACCTCGATCTCGATCGTTCCTTTTTGTGTCTCAACGGCGGCGATGACATCGCCGCGTTTGACCGGTTCGCCGGGCTGAACGAGTTGTTCCACGAGGGTGCCGGCCTCCATGTCGGCACCAAGGGATGGCATCAGGAACTTGCTCATGGTTGGACCGTCATCAGGTTTCGGGCGGTGTCGATGATTTTGGCTGTCTGTGGAATGGCCGCCTGTTCAAGGTGTTGAGGGTAGGGGATCGGAACTTCCTCGCTGCAGACGCGAGCGAGGGGGGCATCAAGTTCGAAGAAGGCCTCTTCCGCAAGTCGCATTCCGATTTCAGCCGCGATGCTGCCGGTTTTCCAGCCTTCATCAACGATAAGGGCGCGGTGGGTCTTGGCGATAGAGGCGATAATCGTGTCCATGTCGAGCGGGCGTAGCGTGCGCAGATCGATGACTTCGGTTGAGATACCCTCGTTCGAAAGCACTTCGGCGGCGTCGAGTGTCTTGAAAAGCGAACCGCCGTAGGTGATCAGGGTGATGTCGGTACCCGTCCGGCGCACAGCGGCCTTGTCAATGTCCACCGGACCGGCGTTTTCAGCTAGATCGCCTTCCCGGTTGTAGAGCATGACGTTCTCGAAGATCAGCACCGGGTCGGGATCTTCTAGAGCTGTCCAGAGCATCCCGCGGGCGTCTTCCATCGTGGCGGGCGTTAGGACGCGCAGGCCGGGGATGTGGGCATACCAACCTTCGAGGCTGTGCGAGTGTTGTGCCGCCAGTTGTTTTCCCGCGCCGGTGGCCATGCGGATGACCACGGGCACGCCGAACTGGTTGTTAGACATATGCCTAAGCGTAGCGGCGGTGTTAAGGATTTGATCGAGCGCAAGGAGCGAGAAGTTGACGGTCATCAATTCGACGATCGGGCGCATTCCCGCGATGGCAGCTCCGATCCCGGCACCGGTGAAGCCGGATTCCGAAAGTGGTGTGTCGCGGATGCGGTCGGCTCCGAACTGATCGAGCAGCCCTTTGCTGACTGCGTAGCAACCGCCGTAGTGCCCCACGTCTTCACCCATCAGGAACACACGGTCATCGCGGGTGAGAGCGTCCACTATCCCGGCCTTGATGGCTTCGCGATAGGTTGTGTTCGTCGATGCACCGGGGGTAACCGGTGACGGCGCGGGGGGACGGATGCCGGACATGACGTGATTGGTCAGGTTTTCAAGCGGCTCGTCGGTTCCGGCTTCTGCGAAAGCGACGGCTTCGGCGATTTCGGCGTCGACCTCTGCGATGATCTCGGAGACTTCTTTGGCGTGCAGAAGGCCGGTTTTTTCAAGCCATGTCTGGAACCGGACAATCGGACCCTTCCTGCGCCATTCCGCGATCTCGTCCTTCGAACGGTAGAGCTGTGCATCGAACATCGAGTGTGCGCGGAAGCGGTAGGTCTTGCATTCGAGGAAACAAGGTTCGCCCGTGTCCCGGATGTGTTTCAAGGCGCGTCGCGCGGCAGCTTCGACCGCGACGATGTCCATTCCATCGACTGTCTCGGCGTTTAGCCCGTAGCTGGCCGCCTTAATGCTGATATCCGTTTCGGATTCAGTCAGGTTAAGGGCGCTCCCCATCGCGTAGCCGTTGTTTTCGCAGACAAACAACACCGGTAGTTTCCAAAGAGTGGCGAGGTTAAGGCTTTCGTGAAACTCACCTTCGGCAACGGCGCCCTCACCGAAAAAGCACGCGGTAACAGCCTTGGTCTGTTCGAGATGGTCTGCAAGCCCTAGTCCGACGGCCATGGGCAGGCCACCGCCGACAATGGCGTTGCCGCCATAGAAGTTCTGGTCGCGGCTGAAGAGGTGCATGGAACCGCCGCGTCCACCTGCGCAGCCTTCGCTCTTGCCATACATTTCGGCCAGTACGGCGCCCATTGGCACGCCGCGGGCAAGCGCGTGGCCGTGTTCGCGATAGGTGGCGACGACGCGGTCTTTGTTATCGAGAAGCGGAATGATCCCGGAGGCGATGGCTTCTTCTCCGTCGTAGAGGTGCAGGAAGCCACGAATTTTCTGCTGTGTGTAAAGCTCGGCGCATTTATCCTCGAAGTGGCGAATGCGGATCATGGACTTGAGCAGATCGCGGACATGGGCATGGTCGAGGTGGGGTTTGAGGTCTGTCATCGTCATTTCTCATCGCTTTCCAGTGTTGAGATGTCGCCTTCGGGCAGTCCCAGTTCGCGGGCTTTCAACAGCCGGCGCATGATCTTGCCGCTGCGGGTTTTGGGTAGGTTTTCGCGGAAGGCGATTTCCTTTGGGGCGACGGCAGGGCCGAGGCGTTTGCGGGCGTGGCCCATCAGGTCAAGCATCAGTTCGTCGGACGGTGTGTGGCCGGGCTTCAGTGCGACATAAGCCTTGACCATTTCGCCCGCAGTTTCGTCGGGTACGCCGATCACACCGACTTCAGCGACGGCATCGTGTTCCATCAGTGCGCTTTCCACCTCGAAGGGTCCGATGAGGTGGCCGGCACTTTTGATCAGGTCATTGCCGCGCCCGACGAACCAGAAATATCCGTCGCTGTCGCGCATCGCGAGATCCCCGCTGAGATACCAGCCATTGCTGAAGCATTTGTCGTAGCGCGCCTGTTCATGCAGATAGCCGCGCATCATCGAGGGCCACCCCGGCCTGAGGGCAAGTTCGCCCATGGCCAGCGGTTCAGTCAGTTCCTTCGCGCCATCTTCCGTGACCTCGACGATGCCTGCCTCGATACCCGGCATGGGTTTGCCCATCGAGCCGGGTTTGACGTCCATCGAGGCGTAGTTGGCGATCATGATGCCGCCGGTTTCTGTCTGCCACCAGTTGTCGTGGAAGGGTATTCCGAAGGTCTCCTGTCCCCAGACGACTGCTTCGGGGTTCAGAGGCTCGCCGACGCTGGCCATGAAGCGCAGCGCCTTGAAGGTACGAACCTGGGTAGCTTCCTTGCCAGCCTTCATGAGCATTCGAATGGCCGTAGGGGCGGTGTACCAAACGTTGACAGCTTCTTTTTCGAGAATGTCATACCATCGATTGGTGTCGAACTCGGCTTCGTCGATGATCATTGTGACGCGGTTCGTTAGCGGAGCGATGATCCCGTAAGAGGTTCCGGTGACCCATCCGGGATCGGCGGTGCACCAATAGATATCGCCGGGCCGAAGGTCGAGGGCGAGGCGGCCGGTTGTGTGGTGGGCGACCACGGCTTCGTGCACATGGACGACGCCTTTGGGTTTGCCGGTGGTCCCTGAGGTGAAGTGCAAAAGCGCGGTGTCTTCGGGGTCCATCGGTTCAATGTCGAAAGCGTCGGAAGCCTTCTGCATCAGGGGGGCGAGAGCCGTTGTGTCCATTTCTTCAGCGTCGATCAGAATGACCTCGCGCAGGTCGGGGAGGTGGTCACGCAGGTTTTTCAGTTTGCGTTTGTAGAGCCGCGACGACGTAATTATCGCGTTTGCTCCGCCGATCTCCATGCGAGACTGGATCGGTTCCGGGCCGAAAGCTGAAAAGAGCGGGCAAAACACGGCTCCGGCTTTCAGTGTCCCGAGCGCGGCGATGTAAAGCTCGGGGACGCGTCCGAGCAGCGAATAGACCTTGTCACCTTTTTTGATACCGCGACTGCGCAGGATATTTGCGAAACGGTTAGTTCGATCCTGAAGATCCTTAAAGGTGAAATCGGTGCGCTCGCCCGATTTGGCGATCCAGCGCAGCGCGATCTGTGCGCCGTGACCTGCAGCGACGTGGCGGTCGACGGCCTCAAATGCGATGTTCAGTTTTCCGCCTGGCAAGCCATCAATCAGTTTGTGCGCATCCGCCCAGGCAAAAGTTTCATGCACTTTGCGGTAGTCCGGCATGTTGGCGGTTTGACCCGCGCTTCGGGGTTTCTTTATGACCTCGTATTCCATCGACCGCTCTCTCCCTTGGTTCCAGCGATTTGGCGGTGAGAGTAGGGGCGGGATCGAAGGTCGAAATGACGAATATCAATTCGGCCTTTAGTTCGGGTCGCGCCCTTGTCGGTCTAGTGCGTCATGAACACGGCGGTCTCGGTCTGATGCAGCATTGAGCGTGTCGTGCCGCCAAGCACCAGTTGTCTGAGGCGGGATCGCCCGAATGCACCCATGACAACCAAATCTGCGCCGATTTCCTGAGCGCGGCGTTCGATACTGGCGGCAATGTCGGCGCCACCGCTGGCGTATTGGTTGACCGTGACCTGGCAGCCGTGGTGGCTGAGCCATTTAGCCACGTCAGTGCCGGGATCTTCACCGTTGTTTGCCTCGTTTGCTTCTGCGTCGAATGTGCAGACGAAGACGTCTTCGGCCGCTTTCAGGATCGGCAAGGCGGCGTGAACGGCGCGGGAGGCCGGAAGCTCGGTATCCCAGGCGACGAAGACGCGCCCCGGCGTGGGAATGCGCGATGAATTGATCACCAGAGGTGTTGGGGAATTGAAGAGCACACCGTAGCAGGCGGAGTGGAAGATATCGGCGTCGCCCGACCGCATGCTGTCGGCCACAAACACCAGATCGCAGACCAAAGCGCGGCGGGCGACGGCGGCGCGCACATCAATGGGATTGCATTGGACAACCTGTACATCCCCGGAGGTACCTTCCGCCTGAAGGATCGCTTCGAGCGCATCGGCGCGTTCTTTCATCCGCTCGCGGGAGGTGTTCAGTTCATCAATCCATTCCGCCGAGACCTCTGGCGTAGAGTAGGGGAGCGCGCCGAATGCGCTGACAGGATAGGCCGGGGGAAAGCACAGCATCAGGCAGATCAGTCTTGCGTTCTTTGCTGCCGCCATTTCAGCAAAGGCGCGCACCTCTTCGTCCGCTGTTGCTTCAATTGTCAGTAAGAGCAGAGTTTGGTTTTCCATTGGGTTTCCTTTGCAGTGGTGGTGCGGGCTGTTTTTGGCAGCGAGCTGAGATCACTTTGCGCATTCTAAACATGATTGGTCATGACATACGTCAAATCCGTCGTTCGTGTTTTTGCGATATTGGCCGCAACCAACGGAGCAACCACGCAAATGGAATTCAAGGATTACTACGCGATTCTTGAGGTTTCACCCGAAGCCACAGACGAAGAGATCAAACGGGCCTATCGCAAGCTGGCGCGCAAAAACCACCCGGACCTGAACCCTGGTCCGGAGGCGGAAGAGACGTTCAAGAACATAAGCGAGGCCTATGAGGTCTTGAAAAGTGCGGAGTCGCGGGCCGAGTATGACGCAATGCGCAGAGGTGGTGGGCGGAAACCGGGTGGCGGGCGCGATTGGCAGGGTGGCTTTTCGTTCAGTGGCGAAGACCCAGAGGCCGCGGCACGGTTTAGCGATTTCTTTCATTCGACCTTCGGGCGCGGTGATCCTTTCGGGCGCGGCGGACCAATTCCGAGTGATATTCACGCGCGGATCGTCCTGAACATTGAGGACAGTTTTCGCAGCCCGACCCGGCTGCTGACGGTCCCGATCCAGAAGATCGGTGTCGACGGACGAATCACGATTGAACAGCGCGAGATGTCGGTGCGTATTCCAAAGGGAATTACCGAAGGCCAGACCATTCGCTTGTCCGGCAAAGGTGTCGGAGGTGGACCGGGGGAGCCGACGGGGGACGTCTATCTTGAGGTGAGTTTTGCGCCTCATCCGATCTATCGCGTCGAGGGCAAGGATATCTATATGGACCTGCCAGTTTCACCTTGGGAGGCGGCGTTGGGGGGCAAGGTCGTCTTGCCGACACCCGGAGGCAAGGTTGATCTGACAATTCCGAAGAACGCCCGTGCGGGGCAGACGTTGAGGTTGAAGGGCAAGGGGCTGCCGGGTCAGCCTGCGGGCAATCTTTTGGCGTCTCTGGTGATCGTGAACCCGGATGTTACCAATGATGAGGCGCGGCGGCTCTTTGAGCAGATGGCAAGTGAGATCTCATTTGACCCCCGCCGCAATCTAGCAAGGAGGGCTACATGAAGATAGCAAAGCAAGACGTGGAAATTGTTGATGTTATGACCCTTTCGGAGCTTGGTCGATTCTGTCGGACGGATGAGGATTGGGTGGTTGAGCTTGTGCAGCACGGCGTGCTTGAACCACAGGCGCGCACTGGTCAGGAGTGGACGTTTCACAGCGTACAGATCGCGCGGGCAAAAAAAGCGCGGCGGCTCAATCGCGATCTTGGGATCAATCCTGCCGGAGTCGCGGTGATCCTTGACTTGTTGGACGAGCGCGATGCGCTGCGGCGCAGGTTGGCCTGGTTTGACGAGCGTTAGGGGGCCGGTCTGTCGCACCGTTATTCTGCGGGCAGGTGCCCAACGATAAGCTGTCGCAGTCCAAGGGCTGCGCCTGCAAAGATCGCAGCGGATGCAATCGGGGCACTGTAGGCCAGCATGGAAAAGGCGGAAATGCCCTGGCCGATGCTGCATCCGACAGCGAGGATCGTGCCGGCTCCCATCATGGCCGCGCCTGCGATCTGTCGGCCAAGTTCGCGGGGGTCATCGCAGGCTTCCCAGCGGAAATGCCCTTTGGAATAGGAGCCAAGCGTGGCGCCGATGATCACACCGAGGACCGATCCGACGCTGAAGGATACGGAATTGCCGGAAGCGGTCATGGCGTAGTAGATCGTGTCACCAATGGGGGCGGCGAAGGTGTGGGTTTCGATGGGTTCCGTCGCAAAACCGTTTTGAGAAATCCAATAGGTTCCAACCCAACCCGAGATGACCGCGAGGCCCACGACGCTTCCCCAGAAGATATAGGAATAGGAGTGACGCATTTCGTGGCTTGAAAGGCCGATGACGAAGAGTATCGCACCGATGACGATGCCTGTGACGGACGCGGAAACCCCAAATACATTTTGGAACAGGTGCGAGAAGCCTTGCAGATTGGCCGCGCCTTCTTCCACAGGAAACAGCCAGACGCGCGCATGGGCGAGGGGGCCAGACATCACGATGTAAGCTGAAAGACCCATGACGACCACGATGATCAGCGAGCGCAGATCCCCGCCTCCGAGGCGGGCAAGCGCGCCATAGCCACAGTTTCCGCTAAGCGCCATTCCGTATCCGAAAAGCAACCCTCCGATGACCGTCGCAAACGGGTTCCAGACGCGATCGAGATAGGTACTTTCGGCTGCATCCATGTGACCCGTGGACAGTGCTATATGGGTTCCCATGATCGCGACGCCCAGTGCAATCGCCCACATGCGCAGGCGCCGATCATCTGATGAATACAAAAGGTCCTCGATGGCACCAAGCGTGCAGAACCTGCCAATGCGCGCCGCAAGACCGAGCGCAAGTCCTCCAATCAATCCAAGCAACGCAGCGGCTTGTGCCTCTGTCACTAGTTCCAACATGTGGCCCTCCCTGGCGCAGCAGGCTTCTTTGGACTTTACTGCGCGTCCGACCTGCAAAACAGGTCATAGACGACTTCCATGATTTGCTTTGGACGATCGTCTGTCAATCTGTAGAAGATGATCTTGCCTTCCCGCCGTGGTGTCACCAGTCCTTCGAGGCGCAGACGGGACAACTGCTGCGAGACGGCAGCCTGTCGGGCGGAGAGCAAATCCTCCAGCTCGGTTACGGATTTTTCACCGGATGCGAGGTGGCACAGGATCATCAGCCGCCCCTCGTGACTGATCGCCTTGAGGAAGTTGGACGCGTTCATCGCATTCTTTGCCATGCGGTCCATGTCTTCAGGGCGCGTGTTCTCGTCAAACACCGGCAGTTTGGAGTGGCCCGTTTCGGACTGGTTATCTAGGCTCATTCGCGTCACCCCGCTCCTTTGATCGAAGGATCGGAGCGTTCAAGCATCATTCCCAGCAACCCCCAGAAGAAATCTTCGCCCGGATATCCTTCAATGCGGCCGGATTCTATGCCATCGCGCACGAGAATGAAAGTCGGGCTGAAGCGGACCTTGGAGACTAGCGAGATGCCGTCGGGCGGGGCGCCGTGCATGTCAAAGCGCACCAGCGGTGCGGCGCGGCCTTCTGGGGTTTTGGGGTAGATTTCAGAGATCTCCGCATTCCAGCGCGCGCACCACATGCAGCCGTCTTCTTCGGCCATCAACAGCAGGGTTTCGGCCGAAAGCTGTATCGGGAGCCACGTCAAAACCAAAATAAGAAGGGTGCGGAGCATGGATTTCATATCGCTTCGTTTGACGCGGCATTTGTTCGATCATAATCTAATATTTGAATTCTTCAATCTTTATGGCAGAATTGCATGTTCGATATCACTATTCTGGGCGCACTTCTGGCAGGTTTGCTGTCATTTCTATCGCCCTGCATTCTGCCAATTGTGCCATTTTATCTGTCATATCTCGCAGGCGTCGGGATGAATCAGATTTCCGCCGAGGCGCGCGTCACGCCCGAAGTGCGTCGACGCGCATTGATCGGGTCGGTGCTTTTTGCGCTGGGGGTCATCACAGTCTTTATCGGACTTGGAGCGACGGCGACGGCTTTCGGGCAGCTTGTCCGGGAGTACTTCGATGTTCTGCGATATCTTGCGGCGGCGCTGATCATCGCCATGGGGTTGCATTTTCTCGGAGTGGTCCGGATCGGGTTTCTCTATCGCCAATTGCGAGCGGATGTAGGTGAAACATCGAACCTCGGGTATGTGGGGTCATATGTCATCGGTCTGGCGTTTGCCTTTGGCTGGACGCCATGTGTCGGGCCGGTTCTGGCGGCGATCCTGTTTACTGCGGCGGGTCAGGAAACGGCGTGGCAGGGCGCAATGTTGTTGTTTTTCTATGGCTTAGGCATGACGCTGCCGTTCATTGTAGCGGCGCTCTTCATCGGGCCGTTCATGTCATGGATGGCGCGTTTTCGAAAACACCTGGGACTGGTGGAAAAGCTCATGGGGGCGTTTCTCGTGCTTTTCGGAATTCTTATCGCAACTGAAACCATCAATATAATCGCTCAATGGATGCTTGATACCTTTCCGGTTTTCAGCGCCGTCGGGTGACGTCAGGAGGCTATCATGAAGAAGATACTTGTGGCACTGTTTGCGCTTACGCTGGCGGGCAATGTCCAGGCCGCGGAGCTTGGAGACGACGGTCTTCATAAGACCGACTGGATGCGCGATACCTTCAAGGACCTGCAAGAGGACCTTGCCGACGCGAATGCCGAGAATAAGCGGTTGATGCTGATCTTTGAGCAACGAGGCTGCGTTTACTGCAAAAAGATGCATGCCGAGGTATTTCCGGATCCGGAGATCGCGAAGGTCATCTCCGACACCTACTTTGTGGTGCAACTAAACCTTCACGGCGATATCGAAGTAACCGACTTCGACGGAGAGACCTTGAGCGAAAAGCGGATGGCGCGAAAGTGGGGGATTCTCTTTACGCCGACCATAATGTTCCTGCCCGAAGAAGTAGGCCCTGATCTGTCCGCTCCTCAAGCGGCGGTCGCCATGATGCCGGGCGCATTTTCGCGGGGTACGACGCTCGATTTGCTGACTTGGGTGGCAGAGAAAAGGTATCTCCTTGACGGAGATGAAGATTTCCAACGTTATCATGCCCGCCGGATCCTGGAGCGGGACAACGGGTCTACGGACTAACAAATTAAATAATTCAAAAAATTGAATTTGTTGTTGCTTGAATCGGATTGTGTGCCTTAGTGTACGAAAAAGACCTAAGGGAGGGCCTATGAAAAAACTACTTACAGTTGCGGCAACAGCCACTTTGGTTGCGCTTCCAATCAGTGCAGAAACAGTTGCACCGACGAATGTCGCTTTTAGTGACGGCGCGGTCAGCGGATCGCTTACCGGCGTTGCAGGAAACCCCGCTGAAGGCCGGGTCCTGATGAACAAGGGGTCCGGAAACTGCATTGCATGTCACGCAGTCAGTGACTTAAATGACCTGCCGTTTCACGGAGAGATCGGCCCGAACCTTGATGGTGTCGGCGACCGTTGGAGCGAAGCCGAGCTTCGGGGAATCATCGCGAATGCGAAAGAAATGTTCCCTGAGACGATGATGCCGTCGTTTTATAGAACGACCGGCTACGTCCGGCCAGGAAATGCATTCACCGGCAAGGCCGCTCAGGGAGAGTTGGAGCCATTGCTGACGGCACAACAGGTTGAAGACGTCGTCGCATATTTGCTGACGCTCAAGGAATGATCGGCCGAGGCCGGGAAGAGATGGAGATCAGAACATGAATTTTACACGTCGTGAAACACTGTTTGTCGGCATGGGGGCGGTCGCAATGGCGGCTTTGCCAGTGCCGGCGCTCGCTTCTGTCGAGGACGCAATTGCGGCCTTCACTGGTGGGGCGGAAACAGGTTCAGGAGGCATCACGCTTTCAACGCCCGAGATCGCAGAGAACGGCAATACCGTGCCAGTCGAAGTATCGGCGCCCGGCGCAGTGTCGATCATGCTGTTGGCTGCGGGGAACCCGAACCCGGACGTAGGCACGTTCAACTTCGGGCCGCTCGCCGCGTCTCAGAAAGCCTCGACTCGCATCCGTCTTGCCGGAACGCAGGACGTGATCGCGATTGCCAAAATGGCGGACGGCACGTTCATGCGTGCGTCCAACGAAGTAAAAGTAACAATCGGCGGCTGCGGCGGCTAACTCAAGATAGAAGGAACCCAAATCATGGCAGAAGGTGTAAAACCCCGCGTCAAGGTACCAAAAACGGCTTCCGCTGGTGAGGCCGTCACAATCAAGACGTTGATCAGTCACCAGATGGAATCCGGGCAACGCAAAGACGGTGACGGCAACGTCATTCCGCGTTCGATCATCAATCGCTTCGTGGTGGACTTTAATGGCCAGAACGTCATTGACGTGACGCTTGAGCCTGCGATTTCCACGAACCCGTACTTCGAGTTCGAAGCAATCGTGCCGGAAAGCGGCGAGTTCACATTTACTTGGTACGACGACGACGGTTCGGTCTACGAGGACAAACAAACAGTCGACGTTAGTTGAGCGCGCGAAAAGGGAGGGATATAATGAGAAAAACAATTGCGATTTCTTCTGGCGCCATGGCGCTTTGCCTATTGGTCACTCCGGCTCTTGCAGAGCCGGACGAGGATCAGTTGGTGATCAACGGAGACCTTGAAATGATCACCGAGGCCGATGCGCCCGATCATCTTGAGTATATCAGTACGATCTATTCAGGCTGGCGTTTTCGGACCGATGACACTCAGGCGTTTCAGATGGACGACTTCGACAATCCGGCGATGCTGACGGTCGACAAGGCTGCCGACGCTTACTCGACGGTCGAGGGTGACGCAGGCGAAAGCTGCGCGTCTTGTCACGGCGATGTCGAAAGCTTTGCAGGTCTGGGCGCGACGATGCCGAAGGTTGACGAGGAAACCGGCAAGCTTGTGGTCATGGAAGACCTGATTAACGAGTGCCGAACCGAGCGTATGCAGGCCGACGCATGGACCTGGTCGGGTCAGGACATGCAGGGCATGGTCGCCCACATCGGTCTTCAGTCGCGGGGCATGCCGGTGAACGTGGCCATTGACGGTCCTGCCGAGCCATTCTGGCAGCAGGGCAAGGACATGTACTACACGCGCTTTGGTCAGCTTGAGCTGAGCTGTGCGAATTGCCACGAAGACAACTATGGCAACATGATCCGCGCCGACCATCTGAGCCAGGGACAGACAAATGGCTTTCCTGTGTATCGTCTGAAGCAGGCGAAGTTGATCTCTCGTCACAACCGTTTCCGCGGCTGTATTCGGGACACACGCGCTGAGACATTTGCCGAAGGCTCCGACGAATTCCGGGCGCTGGAGCTTTATGTTCAGTCGCGTGGTAACGGGCTTTCGGTAGAGACTCCCGCGGTTCGTCAGTAAATTCGATTATGGCCCATCCCCCATAGTGGGGGGTGGGCCTTTTTTTGAAATAACGCATTCAAGAATGCGAATTTGAAGGGGTGGCGCAATGATCTCGCGGCGCGATTTTTTGCAGGCTTCAATGGCGGCTTCGGCAATTGTCGGAGGGTCTGGTTTCGGGAACTGGGCGCGACTGGCTGCTCAGCAACGACTTACTCAGGACCAGCTTCTTCAGTTCGATACGTTCGGGAATGTCTCGCTGATCCACATCACGGATATTCACGCGCAGATGGTGCCAATCTATTTCCGTGAACCATCGGTAAATATCGGAGTGGGTGGCAATGCGGGTGTCGTGCCTCATATCACCGGGGCCGATTTCCGGCGCGCTTATGGGATTGAGGACGGCAGTCCGTCGCATTACGCTTTGTCTGCTGGCGACTTTTCCGCTCTGGCGCAAAGCTATGGCCGCATGGGCGGATTGGACCGTGTGGCGACCGTCATCAATTCCATCCGTGCGGATCGCCCCGATGCTTTGTTGTTGGACGGTGGGGACACATGGCACGGGTCTTATACTTGTTACCACACTGCCGGTCAGGACATGGTGAATGTCATGAACGCGCTGCGTCCCGATGCGATGACCTTCCATTGGGAATTTACGCTTGGTTCAGATCGCGTGCATGAGTTGGTTCAGGGGCTGCCTTTTGCGGCCTTGGGTCAGAATATCTTCGATGCGGAATGGGACGAACCGGCGGAGTTGTTCCCGCCCTATCAGTTCTTCGAGCGTGGTGGCGTAAAGATCGCCGTGATCGGGCAGGCGTTTCCTTACATGCCGATTGCCAATCCCGGTTGGATGTTTCCCGAATATTCGTTCGGTATTCGCGATGAAAACATGCAGGAGATCGTCGATGAGGTTCGGGCGCAAGGAGCGGAGTGCGTCGTTTGTCTGAGCCACAACGGCTTTGACGTGGACAAGAAGATGGCAACGATCGTGTCGGGGATCGATGTGATCCTGTCGGGCCACACGCATGATGCTTTGCCCGAGCCGGTGCTGTCCGGCGAGACGATTATCGTGCCGTCGGGGTCGAACGGCAAGTTCGTCAGCCGTGTGGATCTGGATATTCGGGATGGTCGGATGATGGGTTTCCGTCACAAGTTGATCCCGATCTTCGCGGATGTGATCGAGCCGGACAAAGACGTGGCGGCGGTCATTGAGGCTGAACGGGCTCCCTACAAGGATCAGCTTTCAGAGGTCATCGGCCAGACGGACGAGCTTTTGTACCGGCGCGGGAATTTCAACGGTACTTGGGATGATTTGATTTGTGATGCGCTGCTTTCGGAACGTGATGCCGAAATTGCACTAAGCCCGGGTGTGCGGTGGGGGCCATCGATGATCCCCGGCCAGGACATTACCCGTGAGGACCTCTGGAACGTCACGTCCATGACTTACCCGGAGGCATATCGCACTGAAATGACAGGCGAGTTTCTGAAGATCGTTTTGGAAGACGTTGCGGATAATATCTTTAATCCCGATCCGTTCTTTCAGCAAGGCGGAGACATGGTGCGCACTGGCGGGCTTGGATATCGGATTGAAATTGACAAGCCTCAGGGCGAGCGCATCAGCAACATGACACTGTTGTCCAGCGGTGAGCCGATTGATCCGGCGCGCAATTATGTCGTCGCAGGCTGGGCCAGCGTGAATGAGGGTACGGAGGGCCCACCGATCTGGGACGTGGTCGAGGCGCATATCAAGGCGCAAGGCACCGTATCGCTTCAACCGAATAACTCCGTGGAAGTCGTACTCTAGAGGAAGCCTAAGATGAAATCATACCTAACCCGCCGAGCGCTCCTCCGTTCGGGCATAGCAAGTGGGGCATCGCTTGTAGCGGCCGGAACTGTGGCTGCTCAAGACGGCCCAGACCCGCTGATCATCGAGACCCAAGACTGGGCGATGTTCACCGGCGACGCCGTTGATGCGACACCCTACGGGATGCCGATTCGGTTCGAGGCGGATGTCATTCGCCGCAATGTGCCGTGGCTGACGGCGGATCCGATCAGTTCGATCAACTTTACGCCGATCCATGCTTTGGACGGGACGATCACGCCGCAGGGATGTGCTTTTGAGCGCCATCACTCGGGCGCGATCGAACTGGCGAAGGAAGACTATCGGTTGATGCTCAACGGTCTGGTCGATCAGCCGTTGATCTTTACCTACGAGGATCTTGAGCGTTTCCCGCGCGAGAACCATGTGTATTTCTGTGAATGTGCGGCCAACACCGGAATGGAATGGGCCGGAGCTCAGTTGAATGGTGTTCAGTTCACACACGGCATGATTCACAACATGGAATACACCGGCATTCCGCTCCGCACGCTTCTGAATGAGGCAGGTCTTGGGGCGGCTGGCGATCTTGCGGACAAATGGGTTTATGTCGAAGGGGCGGACGCATCGTCGAATGGTCGCTCGATTCCGATGGAAAAGGCGCTGGACGATGTGATCGTCGCGTTCAAGGCCAACGGCGAGGCGCTGCGCAAGGAGCACGGGTATCCTGTGCGATTGGTGGTGCCGGGCTGGGAAGGCAACCTTTGGGTCAAGTGGCTGCGCCGGATCGAGGTCACCGACGTGGCTGTCGAGAGCCGCGAAGAAACGTCCAAATACACTGATGTTCTGGCGGATGGCACTGCGCGGAAATGGACCTGGGTGATGGATGCGAAATCGGTCATTACTTCGCCCAGTCCCCAGCAGCCGATCACGCATGGCAACGGGCCGCTTGTGATCACGGGTCTGGCATGGTCCGGGCGCGGTAAGATCACGCGTGTCGATGTCTCAAAGGACGGTGGGATGACCTGGGAAACGGCGCGGCTTGGTCGTCAGGGAGACACCAAGGCGCTGACGCGGTTCTATCTGGATACTGAATGGAATGGCGAGCCGTGGCTCTTGCAGGCGCGGGCAATGGACGAAACGGGATACGTCCAGCCGACAAAGGATCAGTTGCGCGAAGTGCGTGGCGAGAACTCAATCTATCACAACAACTGCATCCAGACGTGGGCACTCGCGTCGGACGGGAGGGCCGAGAATGTCGAAGTCTCCTAATTCAAACATCTTGTTTCCGGCAGTCGGGGGCGCGGCGCTTCTGATCGGTGGGGCGTTTGCGGCCGCCAGCGTCGGATACGGAAATGACCGGATCGAAACGCTTCAGCAGAGTTTTGAACGCGAGCGGGCGACGGCGCAGGCGCAGGCGCTGCGTGTAAGCGAGCTTGAGGCGTCGTTGTCTGAAGTGCAGTCAAGCGCGGCGGAGCAGCTTCAGGCGATTGAGGAAACGACGGCGTCACGGGTGCAGGCCCTGGAGCAGGAAGTCGCCACACTGCGTATGCAGGTGGAGACCGCCGGTCAAAGGGGTGATGTAGCTTTGGCGTCCAGTTCGGGTACGGCGACGGTTCACTCGCAAGGCGTTCCCGCGTCTGGGGCGGCTTTGGGTCTGGGACGGCCTGCTTTCGATGAGGAGATCGCAGCCTGGGACGTGAAAGTTCTGCCCGACGGGCGCGGATTGCCCGAAGGGTCTGGCGATGTTTGGACCGGCGATGAGGTTTTTGCCGAGTATTGCGCCGCTTGCCACGGTGACTTTGCCGAAGGACGGGATGCCTGGCCTGTCTTGGCGGGTGGCTTTGACACGTTGGACGACCGCGACCCGGTCAAGACGGTTGGATCGTATTGGCCCTATCTTTCGACGGTTTGGGATTATGTTCACAGGTCGATGCCGTTTGGTGCGGCGGGGACGCTGACCGACGATGAAGTTTATGCGATAACCGCGTATATTCTTTACTCAAATGATCTGGTCGATGAGGATTTTGTCTTGTCGCGGGAGACCTTTGGGGATGTCGTCATGTATAATGCCGATGGCTTTATCGTCGATGATCGTCCGGTAACGGAATACCCGATCTGGACGGGTGAGCCGTGCATGTCTGACTGCAAGAGCGCCCCGGCAGAGATCACACGCCGGGCAACCGATGTCGGCGTGACGCCGGCGGATGATGGCTCAATGGCGGAAAGCCAAATGGAAAAGGAATTGGCGTCACTTGGCGGTGTCGAGTGGGGCAAAGAGCGTGTGGCGGGCAGTGTCTTCATGGACCCCAACGCCGAGCCGGAAGAGGAGGCCGCGGCAGAAGAGGCTCCGGCGGAACAGGTCGCAAGCGCTGAGAGCACAACCGATGCCACGGCGGCAGCCGAGGGGCCTGATCCGTCATTGGTGGCTGCGGGGGAATCCGCGTTTCGTCAGTGCGCAAGCTGTCATCAGATTGGCGAAGGCGCAAAGAACCGCTCGGGACCACAGCTGAACGGGGTTTTTGGCCGCGTTGTCGGCAGCGTCGAGGGCTTTCGGTATTCCAATGCCATCAAGGACGCCAGCAGCGAGGGCGTAGTGTGGGACGAAGAGACGCTCTCAGGCTTTCTGGCGGATCCGAAGGGCTATCTGAACGGCACGCGAATGTCGTTCCGTGGCGTGAAGGATGAAGCGGATCTGGCGGCGATCATCGCCTATCTGGCGTCCTTTCAGGAATGACGAGGGGCGCCTGTATAAGGGCCAGCACGATTGGTCTGGCGCTTGTGGTGCAGGCGTCCTGGGCGCATGCGCTTGGGAACATCGAAAACGGGGAATCGCTCTTTCGCCAATGCGCTGGCTGTCACGAGGTTGGCGAAGGTGCGCGCAACAGGGTTGGTCCGCAACTGAACGGAATATTCGGGCGGACGGCAGGGACTATTGAAGGCTTCAGATACTCCAATGCCTTTGAGCGCGCAGGCGCGAAAGGGCTTGAGTGGCATGCTGAGGAACTTGATGTCTTTCTTGAGAACCCAAAGCAGCTTGTGCCCGGTACCCGCATGAGTTTTCGCGGGTTCAAAGACCCGGTCCAGCGCGCCGATGTGATCGCTTACCTGCGGCAGTATTCGGACTCGCCGTCTGATCTTCCTGAAGCTGACGCGACCGCGACGGCCACGGATCACGATCTGGCGCCGGAGATCCTCGCACTTGAAGGGGACGCGGAATACGGGGAATACCTTTCCAGTGAATGCACCACGTGCCATCAAATTGACGGTGCAGATGCAGGTATTCCTTCGATTGTTTTCTGGCCGGAGACGGATTTCGTCGTTGCTATGCACGCTTACAAGAACAAGCGCCGGGAGCATCCGGTGATGAACATGATTGCCGGGCGATTGAACGAAGAAGAGATTGCAGCGCTTGCTGCGTATTTCTCGAATTTGGAAAATTGATAAGTCATCCATTGGAGGAAATGAAATGACTATTAATAGAAGGCTCTTTATCGGGACGGGAGCGGCGATGTTGGCGGCACCGATGGTGCGGGCTGCGGGACATGGCATGCCCCGTGTTGTTGTCGTCGGCGGTGGTGCCGGTGGTGCGACGGCCGCGCGTTATATCGCAAAGGACAGTGACGGCGCCATCGATGTCACTCTGATCGAGCCCACGAGAACCTATTTCACCTGTTTCTTCTCGAACCTCTATCTTGGCGGGTTCAAGGAGATCGATGATCTGGGGCATACTTACGGCACGCTGGCGAGCGACTATGGTGTGAATGTCGTCCACGATTGGGCTATTGGCGTTGACCGGGATGCAAAGACTGTTGCGCTGGCCGGGGGCGGGCGCGTTCCTTACGACAAGCTGATCCTCAGCCCCGGCATCGATTTTGTCGACGGGTCGGTACCTGGATGGGATTTGTCGTCTCAAAACGCCATGCCACATGCGTACAAGGGCGGGTCACAGACCGAGCTTTTGAAAGCTCAGGTCATGGCGATGCCCGAAGGAGGCACTTTTGCGATGATCGCCCCGCCCAACCCGTATCGCTGTCCTCCTGGCCCCTATGAGCGTATCTCGATGGTCGCTTATTGGCTCAGTCAGAACAATCCGACGGCGAAGATTCTAGTTTCTGATCCCAAGGACAAGTTCTCGAAACAAGGACTTTTCGAGGAGGGTTGGCAGAAATACTATGGCGGCATGATCGAGCGTATTGGGCCTGATTTCGGCGCAGAAAACACTTCGGTCGATGTGGCTGCGATGACCATCGATATCGACGGTTCGGTAGAAAACGTCGATGTGTGCAACGTCATCCCAGCGATGAAAGCCGGTCGTATTGCCGAGCTTGCGGGTGTGACGGATGGTAACTGGGCGCCGGTCAATCCGGACGATATGTCGAGCAAGGTCGATCCAGATATCTACGTCTTGGGGGATGCCTCGGAGCAGGGTGACATGCCGAAATCGGGCTTTTCCGCCAACAGTCAGGCCAAGGTTTGCGCCAATGCCATTCGCGGGGCATTGACGGACAGTCGCGTGTTCCCGGCAAAGTTCTCGAACACCTGCTGGTCGCTCATTTCCGAAAATGACGGCGTGAAGGTTGGGGCGAATTATGAGCCGGCCGATGGTAAGATCTCGAGCACGGGCGGTTTCGTCAGCCAGAAGGGTGAAGACGCTGCCTTGCGAAAAGCAACATATGAGGAATCCGAAGGTTGGTATGCCGGAATAACGGCAGACATGTTCGGTTAAGCGTACGGGCCGCGTTATGACTTACGTCAATCGCGGCCCATAGTTTTTGGCCTAATGTTTGGGCAGATCACACATCAGAGGGGGATTACCATGAAACTCAGGATTGCCGCTGCACTTGCATTGCTTGCGACGCATCCCGTCATGGCGGGTGAAACGATGGCCGTTACGTATGACGGATCTTTCGACGATGCGGCGTTCGCTGTTGAAAGTGCGATCGTCGGGCAGGGATTGGTCATCGATTATGTCAGTCATGTCGGCGAGATGTTGAACCGTACCGGAGCCGATGTCGGAAGCGAGCAGATGCTCTTCAAGCAGGCCGATATCTTTGTGTTCTGTTCGGCCGTCGTAAGTCGCGAGGTCATGGAAGCGGACCCGATGAATATCGCGCATTGTCCGTATGGGATTTTCGTGGCCGAGAATGACGACGGTGTGATGATCGGTCGTCGTGACTATCCGGAGGGCGCGATGGACAAGGTCGAAGAACTCTTGGACGCAATCATCACTGAAGCGGCCGAAGGCTGATCGGGCATGAATTTTGAGGAATTCTTTGCCAGTGCTTTGGTCACTCTGAAAGACGAGGGCAACTATCGCCATTTCGCGGAGCTTGAACGCCATCGCGGGACATTTCCAAGTGCGACCTGTCATAATGGGCCGGGCGAGGTGACGATCTGGTGTTCGAACGACTACCTCGGGATGGGTCAGAACCCGAAGGTGCTTGATGCGATGCACGAAGCGCTTGATCGCACCGGCGCCGGTGCCGGAGGAACGCGCAATATTTCCGGAACGACACACGATCATGTGTTGCTGGAAGCAGAGTTGGCGGATCTCCACGGCAAAGAGGCGGCGCTTTTGTTCACGTCGGGCTATGTCTCCAACTGGGCGGCCTTGGGGACATTGTGTGCACGCATTCCTGATCTGGTCGTATTGTCGGACGCGTTGAATCACGCCTCGCTCATTGAGGGTATTCGTTATTCACGTGCCCGTAAGGTGATCTGGAAGCATAATGACGTGGGCGACCTTGAAGAAAAGCTGCGCGCATTGCCTGCCGAGGTACCCAAGTTGATCGTTTTCGAGAGCGTCTATTCGATGGACGGTGATATCGCCCCAATTGCGGAGATTTGCGATCTTGCGGATCAGTATGGGGCCATGACCTATCTGGATGAAGTGCACGGCGTTGGTCTTTATGGACCCCGCGGCGGCGGGATTGCCGAGCGCGAAGGGCTGATGGACCGGTTGACGGTCATTGAAGGGACGCTTGGCAAAGCGTTCGGTGTGGTCGGGGGCTACATCGCGGCGTCAGCAGCGCTGTGTGATTTTGTGCGTTCTTTCGCCAGTGGTTTCATCTTTACCACCGCGCTACCTCCGGCGGTTGCAGCTGGAGCCGCAGCTTCGGTGCGTCATCTGAAAGACAGTTCACTTGAAAGAACCGAGCATCAGAAAAAAGTTGAAGAGGTGCGCCGGAAGCTTGATGAGATCGGCTTGCCTCATATCGATAATCCCAGCCATATCATTCCGGTGATGGTCGGGGATCCGGTGAAGTGTCGCTATATATCAGATCGATTGCTGGAAGATCACGGGATATATATCCAGCCGATTGGGTATCCTACCGTGCCAAAGGGAACGGAGCGCCTCAGGATCACGCCGTCCCCGGTCCATTCAAAGGCCGATGTGAAGCGTCTGATTTCAGCACTTGAGGCGCTTTGGACCGAATGCCAGCTTGCCAGACAGCCGATAGCGGCACAGTAGTTGATCCATGAAGGTGTGGTCCTTTGCACGTCTGCATAATGCGCGCGCAAGATCGAGTCGTTGATTGATATTCTGGGAGATGACCGGACGCTTGGGGCTGCGGGTCTGGCTGTGGGAATTGGCTTTGGTGTGGCCGCGTAGAGGTCGCATTTCTGTTTGAGGGCAGCAACCGTTGAGGTTGCAGAAGCCGACTTCGGGGCACGACTGGCGGTTTGACTGGTCGCCTTTGCAGCCGCACTTGCCGGGGTGCAGGAGGGGGCTGCCGCGTTTGGTTTGCTGGAGTTGGATGCGACGCGCGCCTTGTTGGCGACCGGTAGTGTTTCGGGGGCTATTCTGGGCCGTGCGCTTTTTGGCATTGGCATGAATTTGGCACGGGGCTGTGCGTCGCGCCTGTTGGTTCTTGCAGCGTCGGGAAACCTGCGGGCTTTGGTCGCCGGTTTGGTAGTGACACTGGTGGCGCAGGCGTCTTATCGCGGCGCTTTGAGCCCGTTGCGCGAGGAGCTTTCCGCGCTATGGACAATCCCAGGCGGCGAAAGCCGGAATCTCGGCGCGTTTTTCGGGCTGATCACGGCACTGTTGCACTTGTCGCGGTTGGATTGTTTGCGGCGTCTGTTGTGTTTGCCAGTGCCTAGAGTGTGGGCTTTGGCAGACCGCGGCCGCCGCGTTTGTCGGCATTGCAGTGATGCTTAGGTGGCTCGCGACCTATTCGATTGCGCAGAACTCGTTCGAGATCGTGCCGGTTGCCTCGATCACATTCACGGGCCCGGCGACGGCCTGGCTGGCCGTCTTTTCGATGTGGGTGGCTGCCATGATCACGCACCAGGTGTTCCTGGTCATGACACCCTAGGTCGCAAGCTAAGCTATTCCCATTCCATCTGTTCGAAAACGCGCCCGGCATTCTTGGTTGCCAGTTCTTCGAAAGTGTCGAGATGCGCATAGGGCGATTGGTCGACATAGTAGGCATCCGTGAGGTCACCGCCCGCGTCGATGTGTTCGCCGATCTTGCCGCGGATATACACAAGGTAGTCGCGTGTGTAGCGGCGGACTTGGTCCATATTCGTTGGATGTCCGTGGCCCGGAATAACGTATGTGGCCCCGAGGGCTTCGAATTCTGTGTCCCAGGTTTCAAGCCAGTCGGCGGTGATAGCGTCTTCGAAAATTGGCAAGAGCCGCTCGTGGAAGGCCATATCGCCTGTGATTACAAGGCTTTGCTTTGGCAGCCAGACCGAAATGTCGCCGGGACTGTGGGCGGGGCCAAGATGGAGGACTTCGATCACGTAGTCGCCCATCTCGATTGTACGCGCGCCCTCGAACGTCTCGGTCGGGCCGACTAGCGTGGTGCCTTCGGCTTTTTCCTGCAGGACGCGCTGGTGTTGCTGCAGCGATTGTGCGCCGTCGTCCTCGAAAGCCTCGGCGGCGTCTACGTGAGCGAGGATCGGCACACCCTGTTCGGCCCAATAGGAATTTCCGAGCATTGCATGACCTTGTCCGTTCTCGTTGATCACGAGTTTGACGGGCTGATCCGTGATAATCTTGATTTCGTCATGAAGCGCTTTGGCGAGAACATAGGCTGCACCGCCATTGATGACGATCACACCGTCGCCCGTGACAATGAAGCTGAGGTTGTTGTTATGCCCGTTGTTTTCATAGGTTGGCGGGGCGGTGGCCCCAATGGCGGACCAGACGTTTGGAATGAACTCGACGGGTTTTTGATAGAGTGGTGATCCCGGGTATTGGTCGGTGATGTCTTCGCTTGCAAGTGCGGGGTTTATGGCGATGAGGGACGCGGCGACGGCGAATGCGGTTTTCATGCCCGGTCTCCTATGAAACGGTATCCGACTTCGGCCTTTTCAACCCGCCCCATTCCGCCGTCGGGCAGGTGGAAGCCAACGAGATTGAGTTTCTCGGCAGCCAGCCGATCCAGAAGGCGTGTGCGCGACAGGATCGCCGCTTCGGCGTCCTGATCCGAGCCGGATGGCCATTCGGGGCGCTCGAATGCGACGTGATGGTTGCCGATTGCATCGCCGACGACCAACGCGGCGTCGTTGCCCTGTCGGATTTCGAACGACATGTGGCCCGGCGTATGGCCGAAGCTTCCGATCGCCAAAATTCCGGGCAGAACCTCGTCGCCGTCGTCAAAGAAGTTCACAGTGTCTTCGATGACTTCCATACGGCGCTTGGCGCCAACGGCAAAGGCTTGCCGGGCGGCGCCGATTTCATCGACGGTCGCGGGGTTCCACCAATAGTCCCATTCTTCGCGCCCCATGTAGTAGGACGCTTCGGAGAAGAGTGGCTCGTCGAAGTCATCGAGCAGACCCCAGATATGGTCAGGGTGGGCATGTGTGAACAGGACATGGGTGATGTCCTGCGGTGTCAGCCCGATCTGGTCCAGACTATCAGCGATCGTGCCAGCGGTTGCGGCGAAATCGGGGCCGGAGCCGACGTCGAACAGAACGGTGTTCTGTCCATCCTGATAGAGTGCGAGATTGCATTCGGGCGTGAGCTGATCGCCTTCGAGGCCATAAGCTTGGCGGATTGCTTGGAGCTCGTCTTGAGGCATGGGGTCGAAAATGAAACCCGCCGGAAGGACCAGATTGCCATCGCTGACGGTTGTAAGCTCGGCGGTACCGATACTGGTCTTTGCAATGGCGTGGAGTGGTAGCCCGGTCAGGCCAATACCAAGAGATCGGGCTATGAAATCGCGGCGTTTCAAATCGACACTCCTTTTCGAATTCTATTATTTGAATATGTGTGATTGTGCTCGGGTATGCAAGCGAAGCTGCGCCGTCTGCGTTCGAAAAGGAGCGATGCCTGACAGTCCGCTGCGGAACTTGGCAGCGCGCGTCCTTCAAAGGGTTAGGCGCTGAAAAGCACGGGCAGTTGGGAGTCCTCAAGCAGCGATTGGGTGACTGCGCCGATAACGAAATCGTAAACGCGGTTGTGACCAAAAGCGCCGGTCACGATCATGTCGGCACCCTGTTCGAACGCCTGTTTCATCAAGACTTCGGCGACGTCCGCGCTGCCGCGCTCCTTGATCGCGGTTTGCGCAGAAAAGCCGTGGCGTCCGAACATGGCAGCAATTTCAATCGCACCAAAATCCGCGAGTTCGTCGGTCTTGCGGCTGGTGCCGCGCAAAATGTTGATATTGCAACCATCTTGAGCGACCAGAAGCGCGTCATGTGCTGCGCGGGCGGCTTCGCGCGTGTCGCTCCATCCAAGCAGGATGTTATGACCAAGCTCGGGGCCGTCATAGTCGTTTGGAACAATGATCACAGGACGCCCGCTTTCGCGAATAACGCGTTCCTGTGCATGATTCTGATCGGCGCGTGCAAAGGTGTTTTCCTCTTTCGGCATGATCACCACGTCGGCACCATGCGCACTTTCGATCATCCGCGTCGCTGCCGTGCTGGACTCGGCCTTTACTAGCCGCCACTCGCAAGGGAAGTCCTCGTTGGCGGTGTGTTTTTTGAAGATGGCCTCTATGGCTTTAGCCTCTTTCGCCTGACTTTCGTTGAAATTGCGGAAAGTCGAATCGGGGACGTGGATGGCGATGCCGGGATAAACCAGCAGAGCTTCGATTGTATGAAGGCCGATGAGGTGCGCCTGATGCGCGCGTGCAAGCGGGACGGCTGCGGCCAGAACCGCATCCGCGTTTTCGCGGTTCATCAGGCAGGCGAGCAGAGTTTTCATGGCCATGGGCTGGATCCTTTGCAGATGTCGATAAGGCGCCTCGGACTGGATCAGGACTTTGAAATCTTGATTTTCTGAACAGGCTCGCTTGATCCTTCGGGTTTGGCGATCTTGAGCTTCAGAACACCGTTCTTGAAAGTGGCATTGACCGCGCCGCCTTCGGGCGTGAACCCAAGAGGCAGTTGCCGGCGGAAGCTGCCGTAGCGGCGTTCGACGAGGTGGAAGTCCTGTTCTTTGTCCTCGTGTTCGCTGGATTTTTCGCCTTTCAGAACAAGTGCATTGTTTGCAATCGAAATGTCGAGATCGTCTTCATCGACGCCGGGAATCTCGGCTGTGATTTCCAACGCGTCATCGGTTTCAACAACGTCGATGGCCGGGAAGGCGGGGGCGCCAAGGGCTTCAAAGAAGTCGCCGGGGGACGACATAGGGTGACCCCTGAACCTGTCGATGAACTGGTTCATTTCGCGCTGCATGGATTGAAAGAAAGGTGTGGGCTGCGTTTTCTTGACGGGCTTTGTCTGATCTTCGGCCATTCTTTGTCCTCCGATTCTGGTTGGTCGAAATGTCTGATGATGAATGGCTAGCAGACGTATGCCGGCCCGGATTGACAAGAATCAAGCGGCGCAAAAATCGCAGCGATACGCTTTCGGCAATCCAACGAAAGGAACGGAAGATGCGTGCACGACTTTTTAGCCTGGCTATCGCGATGGGAGTGACGATTGCGCCGGCATTTGCCGAGGAAGTTACTGTCCGCACAGGCACCGACCTTTTCATCTCTGGAGACACGGTTCTGACGGAGATCGAGAATCAGGGTGACGTCTTTGTCGCGAGCGAAACGACGACGGTGGATGGCGCGGTTCTGGGCGATCTGCATGTTGCGGGTTTCGACGTCATGGTCGCAACGGACGTTTCTGAAGATCTTTATGCGGCGGGCGCTTCGGTTGAAATTCGCGGCGACGTGGGAGGCGACATGACCGCTGCCGGATTCACCTTGAGAACGACGCCAACTGCCGAGACCGCCGGGAATGCGCGGCTTGGAGGTAATACGGTCACGATCGAGGGGCCGATTGCTGGGGCCCTTTCCGCTGTCGGACGCACTGTCGTCTTGAACGCGCCTGTCGAAGGGGATGTGCGTGTGACGGCGAAGACCCTGGCCTTTGGAGACGACGCGGTCGTGACGGGTACGCTTTATTATAGTTCGCAAAGCCGCATTTCGGTGCCAGCAAGCGTGGCCGCTCCGGAACGGGTTGTCTTTTCGGCGATTGAATTTGACGGTGACTGGGATGATTTCGGAGGGGTCCTTCCCATCGGAGAAATGCCGGTTTTTCCCAAGGCGGCCTCCGTGTTCGGAGCCTTTGTCGTTTCGTTGTTGTTCTTCATGATACTCGGTGCACTTGCGCTTGGGTTCATGCCCAACAAGCTTGAGCGGTTGCGGCAGGGCATTTCAACGGCCCCGGGTTGGTCAATGGTATCAGGCGCACTTGGATTGTCGTTGCTCATCGGGATCGTGCCGGTATCCGCGCTAACCGTTGTCGGAATTCCGTTCATTCCCATCGCGGTCCTTGCGATCATTGTCATCTGGACCTTGGGCTATGCACTTGGGGGCTATGCGGTGGCCCTGTTTGTCTGGCGTTCGCTTGGGGAGGAAGCAGAGCCAGGGAAAATTGTCCGGGTGTTGCTGCTGGGAGGAGCGGTGACGGTAATCGCCTTGTTGAATTTCATTCCCTTCATCGGTTGGGTGGCGAATTTCACATTGGTACTGCTCGGGATCGGCGCCATCACCCGCATGGTGTTCGGCTTTTTCATAGAAGACGTGGACCTGCCGCCTGCGATGGACTCCAAACCCTCGAGAAATTGAACGAAAACGAAAGGAAGCAGAGATATGTCTTCGCAAGGACTTCAAGTCATCGACCACACCGTTCAACTCACTCATGAATGGATCAACGAACTGACCGAGCGGCTTGGCTGGACCTCAAAGCGGAGCGCCCTGCATCTGATGCGCTCGGTGCTGCATCTGATCCGGGATCGGTTGTCGCATGAGGAACTGGCGCATTTCTCGGCGCAGTTGCCGATCTTGGTCAGGGGGATGATGTTTGAGGGCTGGACGCCCGCCAATCCGCCGCGCACGGGCCGCAATATGGAAGCGATCACTTCGGAAATTGCGGAGTCGTTCAAGGAAGATGCGGAGTACCGTGGGATCGATGATGTTCGGTACGTCTTTGACCTTTTGAACAATCGGATAAGTCGTGGCGAAGTGGAAGACGTTCGCGCGAATCTGCCTGAAGCACTCCGGGAGCTTTGGCGATCACCCTGACGGGTTGAGTTTTGACACCGTCACTCCGGGACGTGAGTGACGGCGCCTGGCGATTTGACGGCTTAGGGCGTGCCTTCTTCGGCAAGCGCCTTCAGCGCGTCTTCGCGCAGGATAATGACGGTCTGCGCCCCGTCCAGTGCTATGAGGCGGCTTTTGCGAAACTGGCTTATTGTCCGGCTTACTGTTTCCGTCGTGAGCCCGAGAAAATCGGCGATGTCCGCTCGGCTCATGGGCAAGCTGATTTGGGTGTACTGGCCCGCAGGTGTGCCCGTTCGCCGTTTTAGAACCGTAAGGAACGCCGCGACTTTCTCGGTCGCGGACTTGCGACCAAGCATCATGAAATGATCTTGCATTGCGGCGATCTCGTGCAGGGCCGCTTGCAGCAATCCCGCGCCAAGCTTGGAGTGCACGCGCCCGGATGCGAGTTGAGACAGACGATAGGGCTGCAGCCTGACGTCGTTCAGGGCCACGCAATCCGTATGGTGACGCCCGTCGCAGGGAAATCCGACGATGTCGCCGGGAAATCCGAAGGCGATGATTTGCCTTCGTCCGTCTTCAAGCAATCTGGTCAGGCTGACCGCGCCTGAAATCACCTGGTAGATGCGTTCAACCCGGTCGCCTTCGTGGAAAAGATGCGCGTTCGGCTTCAGACGTGTTTCGGGCAGGTCTTTCGCACGTTCGGAAAGCTGTCTTGGGCAATTATATTCCGAATCCTGATCTGAAATGGTGATGTACATGAAATCGAGCCCCCCGAAGTGAATGTGGGGTGAGATTATATTCGGTATGTTGCATGCGTCCGGGTGGTCGTGTAATAATTTGTATCGTTTTGTAGCGCCAAGGTTATTATCGTCGTTTCCGCATCCCAATTCAGTGATAGATCCAAGAGGGTCCGACGTTCTTCAAGAGGAATGGTTTTGCAGCATCGCATACTGATCATCGAAGACGAGAGTGGAGTGCGCACGCTTTTGGCTGACGTCTTCAAGGCCGGGGGCTATGATGTTTGTGCGGCAGCGACGTGGGGCGAGGCCAAGGTTTTCCTGCAGAATGAGAAAATCGATCTTGTGACTTTGGACCTAAAACTGGGCCCGGATAACGGATTGGATATTGCGCGTCGTATCCGTGAGACTTCGCAAGTTGCCATCATCATGGTTACGGGAAGCGACGACGTTGTTGACCGCGTTGTCGGGCTGGAACTTGGTGCCGACGACTATATCGTGAAGCCGTTTCACGTCCGTGAAGTGCTGGCGAGGGTGCGGGCGGTCTTGCGGCGCACCGGTCTTGAGCAAGAGCCGCGCACGCCGCACGAGGTGAAACCCACCGAGACCAGGAAAAGCGAAGCCGACGAGATCCACTTTGACGGATTGGTGGCGGTGCCGAAGCGATTTGAGCTTTTTGATCGCAGTGGCGAGCTTTGCAATACAACCAGCGGTGATTTCAAGCTGTTGAGCATATTTCTGGACAATCCCAAGCGTGTTTTGTCGCGGGATCGGCTTATGGATTTGATTGGCGGTACGTCCTGGAGTCCGCTTGATCGCACGATTGATAATCAAGTAGCTCGGCTGAGAAAGAAGATCGAGCGTAACCCGGCGGAGCCGAGGATCATCAAGACAATTCGTGGCGCGGGATACAGTTTTACCGCGGATATCCTTCCGGTTCAGTCCGATGACAGTCGAAGCAAGGCAGCCAATCTGCGCGCTAATTCCTTTTGATGATAAGGCTTGTGCAGGATCTCGAATTGTTGGGATGATCGCATCTTGCTGGTGATGACGTCGCTGGCGTAACCTGACGTAAGCAGTATGGCAATTTTGGGAAACTTCACCCGAATTTTTGATGCCAGATCATGACCGTTCAGGGATCCAGGCATGACGATGTCGGAGAAGACCAGATCGACGTTTTCCGTTTCATTGAGGATGCGCCAGGCACTGTCGCCGTCGTTTGCGACTATGATTTCATAGCCTAGGGCACGGAGCCGTTCTTCGGAAATCTGTCGAACTTTGGGGTTGTCTTCGACCAGAAGAACGGTCTCGCCGTTGCCCTTGTCAATGACGTTTTCGGGTTTAAGCGGGCGCGACAAATCACTTGCCCCTGATGGTTCAGTGAGGGCCGGGAAGTAGAGGCCGAAACTGGTGCCGTGACCGACTTCGCTGTAAAGTGTGATATGGCCGCCGGATTGGCGAACGAAGCCGTAAACCATAGCCAGACCAAGTCCGGTTCCGCTCTTGTCGGCTTTGGTTGTGAAGAAGGGCTCGAAAGCGCGACGCTGGCTCTCGGGTGTCATGCCTTCACCATCGTCGCTCACCATGAGTCGGACATAGCGACCGGGTTTGACGTCTGTTTCTTGCGCCATGTAGGCGTCATCGATTTCGATCTCGTCGATCTGAAACAGGAGCCTTCCGCCGTCCGGCATGGCGTCGCGCGCATTTACCGCGAGATTGACCAGTGCCGAGCCAAACTGGATGGGATCGATCAGAACTCGGCTTGTGTCATCGAGAAAGTCGCTCTTGATGGAATAGTTTTCACCCAGCGTTCGACGCAAAAGATCAAGCGTGTGGCGGCAGATGTGACCCAAATCGGCAGGCTCGGGGTTTAGGGTTCCCTTGCGCGCAAAGATCATAAGGCGCGAGGTCAGTTCCGAACCCATTTCGGCGGCTGCAATCGCGTTTTTCAGGTATTCCGCGGTATTTTCGTCGAGTTCCCTCAGGCCTGCCAGCTCGAGGTTGCCAATGACAACAGTCAGTATGTTATTGAAATCATGTGAGATGCCGCCCGTCATATGGCCGATTGCGTCAAGTCTCATGGTGCGTGAGAGAGCCTCTTCGCTGGCGGTGCGGCGGGTCAGATCGTGCAAGATGGCTACGAAAAGGGCACTGTTGCCGGACTTGGCTTCACCGATTGACAGGTGGAGTGGAAAGGTTCGCCCGGAGCGGTGCATTCCTTCGACGTCACGCCCGGTTCCGATGATTTTTGCCTCACCGCCTTTGAGGTAGCGTGTCATGAACGCGTCGTGTTCGGCAGCAATCGCGTTCGGCATCAGATCACCGACGTTGTGACCCAGTAGGCCGCCTTCTTCATACCCGAACATGCTGTGCGCGGCGTGGTTCGCTTGCACGATGTTCCCAACGTCATCCGAAACCACAATTGCATCTACTGCGGCACTCATTATTGCGTTCAGCAAGTCGCTGTCTGTCGTGTCTTTCGACATGGCGGCTCCGTTTCATCCCTGCCGATCTGACAACGTTGCAGTTGCTCATGCAAGGTTTTGTCGAAGTCCTGCGACGGGCTTGCTTGTTTGGTGGTACGCCAGTCGACGGAGCAATTCGCGGCGATGCGTTGAGTGTTGGTCATCTGCAGTAACCGTATTTCTGGAAACCTTTTCGGGCTTATAGGTAGTCGAACCCCGCATCGATGCGCGCTCAGATTTTGAAGGAACATCAGACCCCTCCCTTATTGCTGATTTCGACTTTACGTGGAATTACCTGTTCAAAATTGACAAACCTCAATTCGGTTTTTCAGATCTGGAACGCGAGACCAACGACGTAGGCGACAAGGGCGGCGATCGAGCCGATCAGCAGGGTTTCGAGACCCGAGCGCCACCACGGTGACAGTGACCAACGGCTTTTGATCGCACCGATGGCGAAAAACGTCGCGAGCGTTGCTCCGACGGATATCTCGAAGGGTTGCTGGAGGCTGAGGAGAAACGGCGCGAGTGGCACGCTTCCGGCAAGGATAAAGGCAAAGAAGGTTACGAAAGCCAGACGCCAAGGGTTAGGGGGATCGCGAGGCAGACCGTATTCCTCGGTCAGCATGATATCGATCCACTTCTGTTTTTGGCTGGCTATTTCCGCGACCGCGCTTTCAAGGATCGTGCCGGTCAATCCACGCTGAAGCAGGATTTCACGAAGCTCGGCCTTTTCGCCGTCAGGGAATTTGCGAATGTGGCGTTCCTCGACCGCGATGATGCGTTTTCTGTCATCAATATCGGCTTTTGTGCCAGCGAAATTGCCAGCGGCCATGGAGAATCCGTCGGCAAGTATATTTGCGCATCCAAGCACCACGATCACCGAGTTCGGCAACCCCGCACCCGCGACGCCGGCAACAATGGCTAGAGTCGTGACCGCTCCGTCAATGCCTCCGTAGACCGCGTCTCGCAGAAAACCCGCGGCTTTGCCGGGGGCGAGGCGGGCCTTGATGTCTTCGGGACTGTGATCGTGGTCTTCTGGCATGTTTCTTAAGTGGCGCAGATGGCGGCGTTTGGCTTTGAGCAAGATCAAACGCTTTTTGTTCCGGCATTTTAGCTGTGTTCTCATGGAAGGTTCCGAAGCAACGCTTGCGGCCAATCTTGGCGCGTTTGCCGTCTCGGCGGCGGTGGTCTGGTATGCCGGGTCGCGGCTAGCATACCTATCGGACGCATTGTCTGATCGGTTGCATCTTGCGAAATCGCTTGTCGGACTGCTGTTTCTGTCGCTTGCGACGTCGCTTCCCGAAGTTGCGACGACGCTGACGGGGGCGGTTCAGCAAAACAGCGATCTGGTGCTCAACAATCTGTTTGGAGGGATCGCGCTTCAGACGGCAATTCTGGCGATGTCCGATTTTTGGGCAACGCGTTCGATCACGAGTTATCCGCGAAAGGCCAATCATGCTCTTGAGGCGATGCTTGTGGTTTTGCTGCTGTCGATTGTGCTGATTTTCACGCAGCTTGGAGAGCGGATCTCACTGGCTGAGGTTGGGCTTGGAAGTGTGATTGTGGCGGCTGTTTATGGCGGTGCCATTGCGCTGTTGCGCTGGTATGACGATGCCAGCGACTGGGTGCCCGTTGATCTGCCGGATCCCGATCCTTTGCCGTTTCCAGCGCCGACGGGTCTGCGCGAGGAAAGTCTGCGCGCTTTGTTCTGGCATACGGCTTTGGCAGTTCTGCTGATTCTGGTCTTTGGTCTTGCGCTGGTTCTTCTTGCCGACCGGATAGCGGAGCAATCGGGGCTTGGGACCAGCTTTGTCGGCGTCACGCTTTTGGCGGGGGCAACGTCATTGCCTGAGCTGACAACGAGCCTGACGGCGGTGCGGATCGGTGCCTATACAATGGCAATTTCCAATATTTTCGGCAGCAACCTCATAATGGTCGTGCTGATTTTTCCGGCCGATCTGTTGTATCGAAAGTCTCCGATATTGAATGATGCGTCGCTGACGGTCGATCTGTCGCTTACCTTCGGAATTCTGGTTACGACGATATACCTCATTGGATTGATTGTTCGCCGCAAGCCACGCGTCGGGCGGGTCGGGCTGGATTCAGTGCTTGTGCTGATTTGCTTTGCGACCAGCCTCTGGGTCTATTATCTGGCGCGCTGAGACATGAAATAGCCGAGCGTCTTGACAAGTTCCGGAACGATAAGGAGCGGCAAGCCAAGGACCGCAATCATGGCCCATTGATCCCATCCGATCGCGACCGTATGGAGCAGTTGCTGCAGCGGCGGCCAGTAGATTGCGAGGACCTGCGCGGCCATTGTTACGACAAAGGCAACCAGGAGCAGAGGATTGGAGAGCCAGCCGATACGCCAGCACGGCAAGTGAAGCGAGCGGAACGCAAAGACGCTGACTTTTTCGAATGTCACCATGGCAGTAAATGCGGTTGTGCGTGCAATCTCGACACCGCTGTCAAGAAGCGTGCTGAATATCCAGTAGCTTGCCGTGCCGGTGTAAAGTCCGAAAAGGCAGATCAGAGTCACTCCGCCGATGCCGAGAATGGCTTGGTCCTTTTTGCGTGGCGGGTTTTCCATTTGGTCGGGTTCGGATTTCTCCAGCCCGAGCGCCACGGCCGTAACGCCGTCAGTGACAAGGTTCATCCACAGGATTTGCGTTGCCAGAAAGATCAGTGGTCCACCGATCGCGATGTTGACGACAAGCGCGACGATTTCGCCGGCATTCGATGACAGAAGGTAGCGTACGAATTTTCGGATATTCGAGAATTGCCGCCGGCCTTCGCCGATAGCGGCGACGATGGTCGCGAAATTGTCGTCCAAAAGAACAAGGTCGGCGGCTTCGCGCGCGACGTCCGTGCCGCGGATTCCCATGGCGATGCCAATATCGGCCTGTTTCAGGGCAGGGGCATCGTTTACCCCGTCGCCCGTCATGGCGACGATATGATTTTTGGCCTGCAAGACCGATACCACGCGCATTTTGTCGGCCGGGCGGGTGCGAGCGAGGATTATGTCCTCGTGGAGACGTTCTGCCAGAGCCGTATCGTCGATCTGATCGAGATCCTTGCCGGTCAGGATGGTTTTTACTGAAAGCCCGACCTGGCCCGCGATCGCGCGCGCGGTGACCGGGCTGTCGCCGGTGATCATCATCACGCGGATGCTGGCCGATCGCGCAGAGCTGATCGCGTCGCGCACTTCCGGGCGTGGCGGGTCGATGAGACCGACGAGGCCCAGAAAGGTCATGTCGGTTTCCATGATGGTCTGGTCCGACGTCTGGCGTTCGGCAAAGGCCATGACGCGCAGCCCATCGCCAGCCATTGCCTCGTAGGCTTGCCGGATGGACGCGAGGTCTTCGGCGCTGAGACGTTTGGTGCCAGTGGGCGTGCGAAGCTGCGTCGAAACCGAAAGAACTGCCTCCGGTGCGCCCTTCATCAGTATTTCGGAGTCCTCGTCGGTGCGGACCAGCACGCTCATTCTTTTGCGGTCACTGTCAAAGGGTATTTCGGAAACGACGGTGTTCTCGCCCGCAGGGGGGTGCCAGCCCTTGAAAGCGAGGGTCAGCAAGGCACCTTCGGTCGGAGAGCCGGTCATGGTCCAGCCGTCCGTTCCCCGCCGCAAATTGGCATGGGTGCAGGTCGCGGCGATCTTCAGGATTTCGCCGAGATAGACGTCATCGCGCGATCGCACGCGCCTTTTATCGCTGTCTTCGACGTGGCCTGCCGGATCATAGCCTGTTCCGGTGACGGAATATGTCTGTTCCGGCGTCCAGATGCGGGTGGCGGTCATCTTGTTTTCGGTCAGAGTGCCCGTCTTGTCGGTGCAGATGACCGACGCCGCACCAAGGGTTTCGATTGCCTGCAGACGACGCGCCAGCGCGTTTTGTCGCACCATGGCCGCGGCACCGAGGGCAAGCGTGATGGTCACGACCGCTGGCAGGCCTTCGGGCACGATCGCCACGGCAAGAGATAGGCCGGTCATCAGCATTTCGCTCAGGTCGCGACCCAGCGAAATACCGAGAACCGATATCGCGCCCGCAATCACAAGCGCCGTCATACCAAGCTGAGACGCGAGCCTGCCCAGATGTTTCTGGAGATGCGTTTTTTTGGTGTCGATGCTGCCGGTCAATTCAGCGATATGGCCGAATTCCGTTTCTGAGCCGATTGCTGTGACGAAGGCTTCGGCGTGCCCTGCGACGATGGCCGTGCCGGTAAAGAGCTTCGGGCTCTTGATGTTTTTGCCGACGGCGACGGATTCACCCGTCAGCACACTTTCGTCGACGGATAGTCCCACACAGTCGGATACGGTCGCGTCGGCTGGAATCGTATCGCCCGCCTGAAGCACAAGAAGGTCTCCGGGCACAAGTTCGCGCGACGCAATCACCATTTCTTGGCCGTCCCGGATGACCATTGCCTTTGGTGAAAGCATCGTCTTGAGGGCAGCCAGTGCAGTTTCCGCGCGCCATTCCTGAATGAAACCCAATGCGGCGTTGAGCGCGATCACCAACCCGATTGCCATGGCATCGGTCCAGTTACCAAGCACAATCGCGACGCCGGCTGCAACGAACAGAATGAAAATCAGAAAACTCGAGAATTGTCGGATCAGGATCGCGAATGGGCCGGAACTGGTAGTGTCGGGCAAGCTGTTCCAACCAGAGCGGGCGCGGATGTCTTCCACTTGGTCTAGCGTCAGTCCGCGTCGCAGGCCTTGGGGCACATGAGCCTCCGTCTTCGATTGTGACTTTGACGATTAGTGCGTTGTGTCATGCGCCGACTTGATAATGATCAAAAGGCGGACTGTTGAGCTGTGCCAGAATGACCGAGAAGGGATGATACGGAGGAAGGTTCGCATGGGAAAGAAAGGATCTACTGCGCAAACGGCATATCCGAATGGCGCTCTTGAGGCGGTCCTGAAAATGCAACGTGCCGGTTTCGGCGGCATCGTCGGCGCGCAAATCGCCTGGTTGGAAAGCCTCGGCGACATTGGCGCGGAAGTCGCGGAGTTCGTGACCGACCGCATCAAGGAAGACGTGAAGTTTCAGCGCGAGATTCTGGAGTGCGAGGACTTGGATGAGGCGCGCAGTCTTCAAAGCGCGTTTATCCGGAAAGCCGTCAATCAGTACCAGGCCGAGACTGGCAAACTTACAAGCATGAGCCTCAATGCGCTTAAGGTTTCGCACGACTAAGGTGCGGGTAGAGATCCGGATGTGTTTGATCCGGTTTGTTGGTGAGTATCGTAGTGGGTGAATGGCGAGGCTTCCCAGGAGCCTCGCCCCTTTTTTTATAGGTTGGCGGCGTGGCTTTTTCTGGAGAACTAGTCGGGCGAGTGTGCGTGACGGACGGCCCAGAGCGTCAGGACGGGGCCGAAAAGCTCGAACGCAATCGTGGTGCCGATCGTCAGGGCGATGATCTGACCGGCGTGTTCGGGCAGGGCGCGAGCTGCGACGAGGGCCATTCCGACTGCAACACCTGCCTGAGGCAAAAGGGCAATTCCGTAGAGAGGTCGGCTTTGAGTTGGCGCACCGCTCAGAATTGCTCCAAGCCATCCTCCGACAATGCGCGCCGTGATCCGCAAACCAATGTAGACAAGGCCGATCAGACCGACGTCGGCAAGGGCGGCGATATCAAGCGAGGCGCCAGCGAGTAAAAAGAATAGGATCATGAACGGCCACTGGATATGTTCGATTTCGTGGAAGGCGCGCTCGTGATGGGATGCCATGTTCACGATAATGGCGCCGGCTGTCATGCCTGCGATCAGGAAGGACACCTCGGCCCAAAGCGCGAGGCCGGCCGTCAGGAAGACAAGTGAAAGGGCCTCGATCTCAAGGGGTTGACCGCCTGAGATACGTCCAGTCAGAAAGGCTCCGGGCAGGCCGACGGCGGCACCCAGAAGCAATGCGCCGCCGATCTCGGTGAGAACAGATATTTCGTTGACATGACCGTTTCCGGCTGCCGCGAAACTGAGGCAAAGGCTGAACGCGATAAGGCCCCATGCGTCATCGACGGCGACGATCCCTTCAAGAGTGCGCGTGAATTCGTTCGCGATGCCGGATTGGCGAATGACGTCTGTCGTTGCGGCAGGTGCGGTTGCGGAAGCGATTGCCGACAAGACGATTGCCAGTTTGGGATCGACCCCCAAGAGGATCAGCCCGGCCGCCACAACCAGCAACGTCGCCAGAACGATTGTCAATGAAATGACGATAATCCGTCGGCCGGTTATGCGCAGGTCTCTGATGCGAAGGGCACCCCCGAGAAGGAAGGCGACAAACGTCAGGGCGGTAACCGACAGGAATTCATATGCCCCCGTCACGGGCGCGGGGATGATCCCCAGATAGCCCGCGAGCAATCCGCAAAGCAGTAGAAGCGTCACCCGAGGAATGCGGGTTCGGTGACCCAATTGGTCTGCACCAAGACCAACAATGAACATTGCACCCAGCGTGAGAAAAAGAATTTCGGTTTCCATGAGGGCTCCAAAGGTCGGCTGGCCGGGCTCTGCTGGCTTTTGGTCAAATGGTGCGCAGCCTTGAAGGCCAGTTAGAACGCAAACCAACCCTGCTTGGATTGAGCGAGATCAACTTGCGCCGTGAGGAAAGGCATATTGTGTGGGTGGCGTGCCGATGAGGGAGGCTGCGATGGAAACGAATGTTTTGCCAAAAATGGATATGTCCGACAATCCGACGGGTTGTTGTCCCAAGTTCAACCCCGAAGGGTGGGACGGGCGTCATCTGCATTTTGAAGACAAGCCTTTTGTCCGCGCAACGACGCGCGCCGTCATGCATATTCCGATCAACATGGGATCTGTCTTTACCCGCGTTCAGACGCATATCGAGGATGCCGCCGCCCAAGACCCCGAGGGCTATCTGGTTCTCAGTCGTGACCTTTCATCGAGCGAGGGCGAGCATCTCTTTGCTGTCACCGGACCTGTCCCCAATGAAGAGATGACGACAGTGAGCGGTGATTTCATAACACGCGTTTTCGAAGGGCCGTACCGCCATGCAAAGAACTGGGTGCATGACATGGAAACAGCAGCCACAGCCGACGGTCATAGAGCAAAACGTGTTTTCATGTTCTACACCACTTGTCCGAGATGCGCGCGTGCCTATGGCAAGAACTACGTCGTTGGAGTTGCCGAGATTTGATCCCAGAACCAATGCAAAAACGGAGCAAAAAAGATGGAAGACCCTGAACTGGATATCCTGATCAACGAGCTTGAGTCCGAGAGGGACATCAGTATTGCCGAATATGACGGTATCGCACATGCTCTTGCCTATCTTTTGCCTGATGCCGTGCCGGATGAAGTCATGGCGCCATTGCATATCAGCACGACAGACGGTGCAATGCATGTCGCCGACGTCGCCTATCCGAACTGGACGGTCCATATTCATGGTCGCGCCAATGACAAAGACGGGCACTGGCGTTGCACGCTTCGGGAAAGTGATGTCCGCGACAGTGACAGGGTCATCGGGTCCGGGCGCTCGCCCAAGCTTTCCCAAGCCATACTGGCAGCTGTCATGCGACTTGCAAAAGCCATGAAGTGAGGTTCGCGCTGGCTTGATCTTCCTCAAGTGCGCCTGCGCGGTCGTGTCTAAGCTGGTGCCGAGATGCGGTGCTGAGGAGGGCCCAAACCATGAAAGCTATTAGATCAAACCGAGTGTTTTCGGCGATTGCCGTGGCGACCGCGCTGGTCGTCGGCGGTCCCGCTTTTGCCTTCACCGCGTGCCAGGTCACTGACACCGGAGGGATTGACGACAACAGTTTCAACCAGACCGCCTGGAAGGGTGTGCAGGACGCGATCGAGGATTTTGGCATAGAGGGTCGGTTTCTCGAGTCAACGGCTGAAACCGACTACGAGGCGAACATCAACTCGTTGATCGACGGTGCGTGCGACATCATCGTGACGGTGGGTTTCCTGCTTGGCGATGCAACACGCGACGCGGCACTTGCCAATCCCGATCAGCCGTTCTCGATCGTGGACTTCGCCTATGATCCCGAAATTCCCAACGTTCTCGGACAGGTCTATGCGACAGATCAGGCCGCTTTTCTGGCAGGTTATCTTGCAGCCGGGATGACCGAGACCAAAATTGTCGGCACGTTCGGCGGTATCAACATTCCTCCGGTGACGATTTTCATGGATGGGTTCGTGAAGGGCGTCGAACACTGGAATGCCGCGAAAGACGACGCTGTCGAGGTTCTTGGGTGGAACCTGGAGGATCGTGAGGGTCTTTTCACCAACAACTTCGACAATCTGGACGACGGCCGTGCGTTTGCACAGAACCTTTATGATGAGGGGGCTGACATCGTGCTTCCTGTGGCGGGACCTGTTGGTCTGGGTTCGGCAACGCTGGCCGATGAATTGGGTATCGATCAGTTGAAGATCATCGGGGTCGATGCTGATCTCTATTTCACCGATACCGAACGTCAGCACGTCTATCTGACCTCGATTACCAAGCGCATGGATGCCACGGTTCGTGCGGTGATCGAGGCAACGATGAAAGGTGAATTTGAAGGTGGCCTTCTGGTCGGGACGCTGGAAAACGGTGGCGTTGGTCTTGCGCCATTTCATGACATGGACGGGTTGGTTCCGGACGATTTGAAGGCCGAATTGGAGGCTCTGCGGGTCGGGATCATAGACGGCAGCATCTCGGTTTCGGACTAGGTTCGGTACGATGCAAGTCGAGCTGAAAGGCATCACCAAAAGGTTCGGCTCCGTTGTTGCGAACAATGGGGTCGACCTGACGATCAGACCCGGTGAAGTGCTGGGGCTTCTGGGTGAGAATGGTGCCGGGAAGTCTACTCTGATGAATGTGCTTTGCGGGCTTTACAGTCCGACGGAAGGCGAGATCATCATCAACGGCACCCCGGTTCGGTTCGAGGGTCCGGGCGATGCGATCCGCGCGGGAATTGGCATGGTGCATCAGCACTTCATGTTGATCCCGGTTTTCAGCGTGGCCGAGAATGTCGTTCTCGGGATTGAGCCAGTCGGGCGCTTCGATCATCTCGATCTTGAGACCGCTCGAACGCAGGTACGGCGACTGAGCGAGGAATATGGCCTTTCGGTGGATCCCGACGCCATTGTCGAAACTTTGCCGGTTGGTGTGCAGCAGCGTGTCGAGATCATCAAAGTGCTGTTTCGTGAAGCGGATGTGTTGATCCTTGATGAACCGACGGCCGTCTTGACGCCACAAGAGGTCGACGAGTTTTTTCAGATTGTCCGGTCGCTTTGCGATACCGGTAAGGCGATTGTGTTCATAACGCACAAGCTGAATGAGATCCTTGAGATTTCGGACCGCATCAGTGTCATTCGGCGCGGCGAAATCGTTGGTAGCGGGGATCCAAAGCAACTGACCCGCCCGGATTTGGCTGAGATGATGGTCGGGCATCCTGTGGATTTCAATGTCGAACGTGCCCCGTTTGATCCAGGAGAGGTTATTCTGAATGTTTCCGATCTGACGGTCTTGCATGACGACGGTGCAATTGCGGTGAACCGTCTTTCTCTTCAGGTCAGAAGCGGCGAGGTCGTCGGGATCGCGGGCGTGCAGGGCAACGGTCAGTCGGCCCTGATCGAAGCTCTTGCCGGATTACGTATGCCTGCGGGCGGGATAGTACTTTTTGATGGCACGGATATCACCGCAGCTTCCCCGCGCGCGCGGCACCGGATGGGGATTGCTCATATCCCCGAGGACCGGCAAGCTGCCGGGCTGATCGGCAGTTTCACCGTTGCCGAGAATATGGTGCTGGATACCTATTACGATGCGCGGTTTTCACGAGGCGGCAGCATTGACTGGGCACGTGTGAATGCGGTGGCTGAATCGGCGGCAAGGGACTACGACGTGCGCACGCCTTCGATCCACAGCGACGCGGCGCATCTTTCAGGTGGCAATCAACAAAAGCTCATCGTGGCGCGCGAGTTGTCTCGCGACACGCGGCTCTTGATTGCCGGACAGCCGACGCGTGGTCTGGATGTGGGGTCAATCGCTTACATTCATGCGCGTCTGATGGCGGCGCGTGACGAGGGGGACGGGATATTGATCGTCTCGTCCGAGTTGGATGAAATCCTGTCGGTGTCGGACCGCATTCTTGTGATGTTCAAAGGTCGGATCGTTGCGGAATACGAGCCGGGCAAGACGCCTGTCGACAAGGGTACGATAGGTCTTGCAATGGCCGGGGCTGCGACATGAGTACGGTCATGGAAAAGGCTGTGAGCGGCAGAGTGATAGGGCGCACGCAGTTCGAGGATCTGGTGCTTGTCCCGCTGTACGCGTTTGTGGCGGCGTTGGTGCTTGGTGCTGTGGTGATGTTTGCGACGGGCGTCGATCTTGCGACGATTGGTCAGTCATTTGTCGCGTTGGTTCGAGGGTCGGTCGGGTCCCTCAATGCAGTGTCCGAGACGTTGACGGCCGCGGCACCACTGGTCTTGGCCGGCCTGGGCCTTGCGCTTGGGTTTCGCGCCGGGTTGTTCAATATCGGGGCGGAGGGACAGGTGATCATGGGCGGTCTTGCGGCGGTGGTCGCTGGTGTGGCTCTTGGTGGGATGCCTGCCATCGTCGCGCTGCCGCTGTCGATCCTTGCGGGTGCGCTGGCGGGTGCGCTTTATGCTGGAATTGCAGGTTGGTTGCGGGCCGCGACCGGTGCGCACGAGGTCATTTCGACGATCATGCTCAACCTGATTTCTTATCGCCTGTTGGATTACTTGTTGCGCACGCCCTTGATCCAGAAGGAAGGGCGGGACGATCCGATATCGAAGTCAATCCCGGAAGTAGCCGAATTGCCGCGCCTTTTGACGTTCATTGACGTGAATCTCCGCGTTCATGCGGGCATTTTCCTGATGCTCGCGATGGTTGCAGTTGCCTATTGGTTGCTGTTTCGCAGCAAGTTGGGATTCGAGTTTCGGGCCAGTGGCGAGAACGCAATTGCTGCACGTTTTGCCGGAATCAACGCTGGAATGACGATTGTTCTGGCGATGTGTGTGGCAGGGGCGCTTGCGGGACTTGCGGGGGCAAATCAGGTGCTAGGTGTGCTTGATAGGGCGACGCCGGGATTTTCGGCCGGGATCGGGTTTGATGCGATTGCCGTCGCGCTTTTGGGTCGGTCGCACCCGGTTGGTGTGTTGTTTGCTGGTCTCTTGTTCGGGGCATTGGAGGCCGGTGGTCGGCAGATGCAAGTGGATGCGGGTGTGAGCATTGACCTTATCGGGATCATTCAGGCGCTCATTATCGTGTTCATTGCGGCGCCACTTTTGGTACGCGCACTTTTCCCTTGGGGATTTCGGCGTGGTCCTTCGAAAAAGGAGGGGTCATGAGCGTACTTCTAGATAAGGCGCGACAGCGACAAACGCGCATCACGGGCGCCGTCCTGATCGCTTTGGGCGTTTTGATCGCGGTGTTTTTCGCGCCCGATGCTGCCGGGTCTGCGACCTTTCGTTTGTCACGTCCGAACGATGTCTGGCCGGTGCCCAATCTTGTCGTGCCGGGAGGTGCGTTCATTTATGTGGTGTCGGCGTTGCTGGTGTTCCTTGGCGCGCGGCAGTTCGCGCGAGGTGCGGCGCGGTGGAGTTCCTTGTCGCTTGGGGTCGGTTTGGCCATCGCCGTGGCGGCGTTTTTGGTCTGGGCGACGGTTGGGAAATCGTTTTCGCTGTCCGGGATGCTTCAGGCGAGCCTTGTGCGCGCCGTGCCAATCGCGCTTGGCGGGTTGGCGGGCGTGTTGTCGGAGCGTGTCGCGGTCGTGAACATCGGCATCGAAGGGATGCTTTTGGCGGGCGCGTTTACCGGCGCGTTGGTTGGTTCTCTGGCTGGGGGGGTGGCGGGTTTGTTGGCGGCCGTTGCTGTGGGTGGTGTTTTTGGGTTTGTGCTGGCTGCTTTGGTCGTGACGTATCGGATGGACCAGATTATCGCGGGCGTGTTCATCAATCTCTTTGTGCTTGGATTGACGAGTTACATCTCAAGCCAAGTCTTTCAGGAGTATCGGGCGCTCAACAATGCGCCGGTATTCCGGGCAATTGAAATTCCGTTTCTGAGCGATATTCCAGTGATCGGGCCGGTATTTTTCAATCAAAACCTTTTCGTGTACGGCGCGTTCATTCTGGCCGGACTTGCGACGTACTACCTGTTTCACACGCGTCTTGGGCTGAGAGCGCGCGCCGTCGGGGAGCATCCCCGCGCGGCGGACACGTTGGGCATCAATGTATATCGAACGCGGTTCGTCAATGTGACCGTGGCGGGCATGGTTGCGGGGTTTGGGGGCGCCTGGTTCACGCTTGGCTCGGTGGGGCGGTTTGATGAGGGCATGACGGGTGGACGCGGTTTTATCGGGCTGGCTGCAATGATATTCGGGCGTTGGCATCCGGTGGGCGCGCTTCTGGCGGCTTTGGTCTTTGGATTTGCAGACTCGCTTCAGCAGAAACTGGCTTTGTTGCGCACGCCAATACCTTCCGAGTTCTTGGCGATGGCACCCTATATTGCAACGATCATAGTTGTGGCAGGGGTTGTGGGAAGGGCACGCGCCCCGGCAGCGGATGGCAAGCCTTACGTCAAAGAGTAGGGCTTGCGGTATCGCGAGGTGTCTAGTCGGATTCGGCTGTTTCCACGTTTCTGAGGACCTGAACAAAACTATCGGGCGTAACCGAAATCGAGTCTATCCCGTACTCCACCAGATACTTGGCGTATGCCGGATCATTGCTGGGGGCCTGCCCGCAGAAGCCAACCTTCGAGCCAGCTTTGTGCGCTTCTCGGATGACGGTTTCGATCATCCACAGGACGGCTGGATCGTCTTCGCGAAACAGCGGCGCGAGCTCGTCTGAATCGCGGTCAATCCCGAGCGTGAGCTGTGTCAGATCGTTTGAGCCTATTGAAAAGCCATCGAAGCGTTCAGCGAATTCCGCAGCCCGTATGACGTTGGCGGGTATTTCGCACATGACATAGACTTCCAACCCGTCTTGCCCGCGTTTCAACCCGTGTTCGGCCATGACCGCGAGGACCTTGTCGGCTTCCTCCGGGGTGCGGCAGAAGGGGATCATCATGACGACGTTGTCAAAGCCCATTTGGTTGCGCAGCCGGGCAATTGCCTGACACTCGAGCGCGAAACCGTCTCGGTAGTTGTCGGAGTAATACCGGGACGCGCCGCGAAAGCCGAGCATCGGGTTTTCTTCTTTGGGTTCGAAGTCCCGACCGCCAAGAAGGTCGGCGTATTCGTTGGTTTTGAAGTCGCTCATCCGCACGATCACGGGCTTTGGATAGCAGAAGGCGGCGATCCGAGAGAGGCCGCGCGAGAGCTTGTCGACGAAATACTCGGGCTTGCTGTCGTAGCCCGCCGTCAACTTTTCGATTTCTTCGCGCGCGGCAGGGTCGGTAACGCGATCAAGGTGGGCAAGGGCCATCGGATGCACACGGACTGCGCCATTCACGACGAATTCCATACGTGCAAGGCCGACACCTTCGACGGGTAAGCGCCACCAACGCAAGGCAGCGCTTGGGTTGGCAAGGTTAAGCATGACTTTTGTGCGTGTGTCGGGAAGTTTTTCCAAAGCCTCTTCGGTAACCTTTATCTCGGACAAGCCTTCGGTCACAACGCCTTCTTCGCCACCCGCACAGGAGACAGTCACATCCTGTTCATCGTGCAGAATATGCGTGGCGTTTCCACAGCCGACAATGGCGGGCAGGCCAAGTTCACGGCTGACGATGGCGGCGTGTGATGTGCGCCCGCCGTGGTCCGTTACGATGGCGGCGGCGCGTTTCATGATCGGAACCCAATCTGGGTCGGTGGTTCCGGTGACAAGGACCGAGCCGTCGACAAAGCGGTCGATGTCTCCGGCACTTTCGATGATGGAGACACGGCCCGCCACGGCTGCACTGCCGACGCTGAGGCCGGTGAGCAGTTCACGGCCGGGGTTTTCGACGGCATAGCTTTTCAGCGTTCCCATATCGAGGCGGGATTGCACCGTTTCGGGACGCGCCTGCACGATATAGAGTGTGCCGGTCACGCCATCGCGCGCCCACTCCATGTCCATTGGCTGGCCGTAGTGGTCTTCGATGATCGCGGCTTGGCGCGCAAGTGACAGGATCTCGCCGTCGTTCAGCACGAACTGCTTACGCTCTGCTTTCGACGTGGGAACGTTGCGGGGTGTTCCGTCGCGGCCATGGATCATCTTGATCTCTTTGGCTCCGAGACGCTTCTCGAGGATTGGTGTGAGTTTGGGGTTCTTTAGAAACGGTTTGAAAACCTGATACTCGTCAGGGTCAACGGCGCCCTGAACCACGTTTTCGCCCAACCCCCAGGCGGCATTGATCAGCACGGCATCGGGAAAACCGGATTCCGTGTCGATTGAAAACATCACACCAGAGCCACCAGTGTCGGCGCGGACCATTCGCTGAACGCCCACAGACAGCGCAACCTGATCGTGCGCAAAACCCTGTATTGTGCGGTATGAAATCGCGCGGTCGGTGTAGAGCGAGGCATAGCAACGCTTGCACGCATCAAGAAGTGCTGCCTCGCCGATGACGTTGAGAAATGTCTCTTGTTGACCGGCGAAGCTTGCATCGGGGAGGTCTTCGGCGGTCGCGCTGGAGCGGACGGCGACGGGGACATTCTTTTCGCCTGTCGTATCTCCCAAAGCGCGGTATTCGGACAGGATGGCGTCCGCAGTGTCCTTTGGCCAGTCGCCGCCGAGGATGAGGTCGCGGACACGCTCGCCAGCGCTATTCAGGGTGATCTTGCCTGTCGCAAGTGCGTCGAGATGCTTGGCCATCTCAGCGTTCAGATTATTGTGGGTGAGATAGGCGCGAAATGCGTCTGCTGTTGTCGCAAAACCTGCCGGGACAAGGATGCCTTTTGGTGCAAGGGTGCTGATCATTTCGCCCAATGAGGCGTTTTTGCCGCCGACCGTACCGACGTCTCCTCGTTTTACTTCCGCGAAATTGATCACAAGTTTGCGCGTCTCGGCCATGTTGTATCCCTTTGTCTGTCTTCAACGCGACTTTGGCGCGGTGTTCGATCTGGCGATTGACAAAGATCATTTGGAACCGCGCCGACGGAGGATTGAGCAATATCAACCGGAGGTGTGCAGAGCTCTGTGATGGTCTCTGCATTAGAGTTCTGGATTACCGAAAGGAATTTGAAATGGAGAAGGTAGAGAGCCTACTGAAAGGGACTGTCGAGGAGCTGGATCGGCTTTTGAATGCGAAAAACGTACTTGGCGATCCGATTGAGAAAGGATCCGCGACGGTCATTCCGATTGTCAGTTATGGCTTCGGTTTTGGAGCTGGCGGAGGCGGAGATGCAAAGTCGGGCGAAGGTGCAGGCACGGGAGCCGGCGGGGGTATCAAACCGCTCGGGGCAATTATCATTGACGATGAAGGCGCTCGGGTGGAATCGATCCAAGGCGCGATGACGACTTTTGCGGAGGTGTTTGGCAACACGGTCGGCAAGGCCATCGAAGCTTCGGCCGGTCGAAAACCAAAGACCGTCGATAAAAGCTAGGGGCGCGTTGTGAGCCTTGCGGTGGCAATCGTGGTTTTGGTGCTGTGCATCTTACTGAGTGTGCTGGTGCTTTTTGCTGCGATGCCGCTGCGACTTGAGCTTGAGGTCCACAAGAGCGAGGCTTGGTGCTTTCGTGCTGGCGTGCGCCCCTTTGGACGATATGGGCCACGCATTCCCTTGTCGGGTCGTAAGCCGAAGCCGGACCGTCCCGAAGAAAAGCCACTTGATGCCCGGCCCAAACCCAAGAAGCGCAAGCTTCGGACCAAGGGGCTGGCGAGCGCCGTGATCCGGCTGATCGGCGACATTCTTCAGAGGATATGTATCGATACGGCGAGGCTTCAGATGCGGTTTGGTCTGGGGGATCCTGCTGAAACGGGCCAGGTCTTCGGATATCTGTCACCATTGATCTACGGAACCGCGCCGGGTCAGGCGATCTGTTTGGAGGTCGAGCCGGTATTCGATCGGGCCGTGTTGCAGGGGGAGGCGGAATTGGATTTGTCCGTTGTTCCCGCAACTCTGCTGGGACCTCTGTTTCGATTTGCATGGTCGGCTTTTGGGCCAGTCAGATGACCTGGAGTCTTGAACGCCCGATCCGGGTTGGGTCAACAACGTTTGCGGCAATTGTCGAGACCGAGATCTCTGCCCGGAACACATTTTCATACCTCAGATTTGCCGGCCAAAAGCGCCCGCGTGTCGTTTTGATTGCGTGGGAGCACCGGATTAAGGCGATCGACCTCAAAGGGCGCGTATTGGAAGCTGGTGACGTGGACGTGCGATACCCCGGTGCCATTGCGCAACTGAGCGCGCTTGTTTGAGGACGGGCGTGATCTGTAGTCTGCTTCCGTCTGATCGTTTCCCGAGTTGAATGATCAGGATCAATTCCGATGTCACCAAAGACTTCTAGAGTCCACCAGGAGGCGTATATCAGTTAGAGAAACCAGCATGGACAGCAAAGACGATGTCGCCAAGACGCTAGCCCTCGGCGGATCAAAGCACGTTTTTCGCAAATGGTTATTCCTGCTTGGAGGGCTATTTTTTTTCGTTATTGTGGCTGCTTACACGATGGGAGCATTCGGGCGTTCCAGTGGGCCGATCTATGTGACTGAAACCGCCGCGATTGCGGATTTCGATGTGATCGTGACGGGGACGGGGACGGTCGAACCCACCAACCTTGTTGAAATTTCAAGCGAGCTTTCGGGGACATTGGCGGAGGTTCATGTCGATTATAATGATCGCGTGAGCGTCGGGACGGTGCTTGCCTCACTTGATACCACCAAGCTGGAGGCACAGCTGGCGGTCAGCAAAGCATCGCTGGATGCAGCAATTGCACGGGTCTCCATGGCCGAAGCGTCTTTGCACGAAGCGCGCGAGATTTATCAAACTACGCTTGATCTGGAAGAACGCGGCGTGACACCACATCTGGTCTTCATCGAGCGCGAGGCGCGGTTCTTGCGGTCGCAGGCCGAAGTGCAGTCGGCAATTGCGGACCGCGCTTTGGCTGAGGCCAACCTTGATTTACAGCAGGCGGAATTAGCCAAGGCCTGTATTTGCTCTCCGGTTGATGGCGTTGTTTTGAACCGGGCTGTCGATCCGGGCCAAATCGTTGCGTCAGCTCTGTCGGCGCCGGTCTTGTTTACCGTGGCTGAGGACCTGTCGCAGATGGAGTTGCGGCTGGACATCGACGAGGCGGATATCGGCCAGATTGAGGTCGGCCAATCTGCGCTTTTCACTGTGGACGCTTATGATGACCGCACTTTTCCGGCAACGATCGTGCAAATGCGTTTTGCGCCCGAGACCGTCGATGGGATTGTGACCTACAAGGGCATCCTCGAAATAGACAATTCAGATTTGCTTTTGCGTCCCGGCATGACGGCCACTGCCGACATTACGGTTAAGGAAATCAGAAATGCTCTGGTGGTCCCGAATGCGGCTTTGCGCTATGCGCCTCCGGTTCTCATCAAGGAGGATGCTGCATCCAAGGAGCGTAGTGGCTTACTGGGGATTCTGATCCCTGATGGCCCCGGTGCGGGGCTTTCGCGTGCGGATAGCGGGACGGTTTGGGTTCTCGGGAGTGACGGGCCGCGCGAAGTGGCGGTCGAAACGGGGGCAAGCGACGGCAGGGTCACGGAAGTCCTTTCGGGTGATATCGCCGCCGATGTTGCTCTTATCACAGAGCAGATCGATGAATGACGCTGGCTCACGGTCACCTCTGATCGCGCTTTCGCAGATCTGTCGCATTTATGGACAGGGTGAAACAGAAGTCCGTGCGTTGGATGGTATCGATTTGACGATCCAAGAGGGGGAGTTCGTGGCCATTATGGGGCCGAGCGGGTCGGGGAAATCAACCGCTTTGAACGTGATCGGTTGTCTCGATAGCCCAACGTCAGGGCATTACCTTTTTAGCGGAACGGAAGTTGCGAACCTGACGCGGGATCAAAGGGCGCTTCTGCGACGGCATTATCTGGGGTTCGTCTTTCAGGGGTATAATCTTCTGTCGCGCACAAGTGCCCTTCACAACGTCGAGTTGCCGTTGATTTACAAAGGAATGTCGCGCACTGAGCGCAGAAAAGAGGCGATTGCCGCGCTGACGTCCGTGGGGCTTGAACATCGCGCGAACCATGATCCCTCTCAGCTTTCGGGCGGTCAACAACAGCGGGTCGCCATTGCGCGCGCCTTGGCGGGAAGTCCGCGTGTCATGTTGGCGGACGAGCCGACGGGCAACCTTGATACCAAACGTTCGGTCGAAATCATGGAAGTTCTTCAGAAACTCAATCGCGACGCCGGATTGACGATCGTCATGGTGACTCATGAGGCTGATATGGCCGAGTTCGCCAACAGGCTGATCTGGATGGTTGATGGCAAGATCGAGCGTGACGAACCCACACGGAAGGCGGCCTGATATGCTGTTCGAGACTCTTCGACTGGCGCTTCAGGCGATATTTCGCAATGCTTTGCGGTCTTTTTTGACGGTGCTTGGAATCGTGATCGGCGTCGGTGCGGTGATTTCCATGGTAACGGTCGGGCAGGGGTCCGCAGACCAGGTGACGGCGGACGTCGAGAAACTCGGGGCGAATACGCTTATGGTTCTGCCAGGAGAGGACCCGATGGGAGGCGGCCCTCCCGGCACCGCAGTGCCGATGTTCACATTGCGTGACAATGATGCGGTTCACGAACAAATTTCCAGTGTTTCCGTGTCGGCGCCGATCAGTCAGATCCGATCGCGGGTGGTGTTTGGCAATGAAAACCGCCAGACCGATGTCGTCGGCACCGACAATCGGTACTTTGAGGCGGCACAGTGGGAGTTTGCGCTTGGCAGGTCCTTCAGTGCCGCCGAGATTCAGTCCGGACGCGCGGTTTGTGTGATTGGAGAGACGGTGCGCAATACCCTGTTTTCCAGTCGTGATCCCATTGGTGAAACGATCCGGATCAAGTCCTTGTCCTGTGAGGTGATTGGGATGCTGAAGTCCAAGGGGGCTTCTACGTTTGGGACGGATCAGGATGATTTCGTCATAATGCCGCTGCGGACGTTTCAACGTCGGATTGCTGGCAATACGGACGTGTCGGTACTTTATGTTGCGGTAAAAGAAGGGGTTTCAACCGATCGTGCGACCGAGGATATCGAGGCGTTGATGCGCCAAAGACGGCGGATCACTTCGAATGAAGAAGATGACTTCGACGTGGTCGACATGAAGCAACTGGCCACGATGCTGTCGGGCATCACGGATATCCTGACGGGGCTACTGGCCGCAGTTGCGATGGTCAGCCTTTTGGTCGGCGGCATCGGGATCATGAACATCATGCTGGTGTCGGTCACGGAACGGACGCGGGAGATCGGCATCAGGCTGGCAATCGGTGCGCAGGCCAGTCAGGTTTTGCTTCAGTTTCTGGTCGAAGCGATCGTGTTGTCTCTGGTCGGAGGTCTTATCGGTGTGATCTTCGGACTGACCCTTGGATATGCAGGTGCGCGCGCCCTGTCGGTGCCTTTTACGCCGGATATTTCCATCATTCTGATTGCGTTTGCTTTTTCCGCCGCTGTTGGCGTGATCTTCGGGTATTTCCCCGCGCGGCGCGCCGCTCGTATGGATCCGATTGAGGCATTGCGTCACGAATAGTCATTGCTGGGGCCGCGTTCTCAGCGTCCTCAGACTTGAGAAGAAAGGAACGTCGACATGCCGGAATCCGCCAAACTGACCTGTCTGGTGTGCGGGCAGGTGAACCGTGTTGCGACAGATAAATTCGCAGCCAAGCCAAAATGCGCGACCTGCGGGCAGGCTCTGTTGGATGGAAAAGTCGCCGAGATTGATTTCAAGGTCCATGACAAAGCCACCAAGACGGATACTTTGCCGTTGATCATCGACTATTGGGCGCACTGGTGCGGCCCGTGCAAAATGATGGCGCCCGAGTTCGCAAGGGCGGCGGGCGCTGTTCGTTTCGAAGCGCGATTTGCGAAAATCAATACGGAGCAGTTTCCAAAGGTTTCTCAGCGTCTGGGAATTCGGGGTATTCCGCTTTTGATACGGTATTCCAATGGACGCGAAGTCGCGCGCCTACCGGGCGCGCGACCTGCCAAGGATATTGAGGATTTCGCGCGGCAGAGGAGTTAGTCCGCCGCGCTTTTCGCGTATCAGGGTCGCATCAGTCCCGTCATGTCGAGATCGACGCTTTCGGACAGGCTTTCCAGGCTGTCGTAGAGCAGCTGCAAGGCATAGTGCGGGTTGTGCGTGTATATCGCGCCGTCCTTCGCGACCAGCTGATAATTATATGCCGCTTTCAGGAGGCGAGGCGTCCAGTTCTGATAGCGGTTCGGAAATATTGCCTCATCTTCAGTTGCTTCGCCGTCGGAGTTGATGTCTGTGAAGAAGTAAGGGTAGGCATGCGAGGAGTAGGCAATCGGGGCCTGAGCAATCTCTTTGGCGTAGAGCTGGATGGCTTGTTCAAGCCGTTCATGCAGTGCCGCAATTGGCGTTGCGATCCCAGCGTTTGTCACGCCGTCGCCATCGAAATCCATTGGGGACAATCTGATGTCTTTGAAGCTGGCGACGCCCTGGTGGCAGGTTGTGCAGGTGTCTAGCTGGACCTCAAGCGAGTGCGGGTTGTGACAATCCGTGCATGTATTGAGGTTGGGGACATGTGTGAACTGACCCTTGTAAACCTTGCCGGGGTATTCAAAGCCGATCTGTACCAGACTACCCATTTGCGTCGCGGCAGACGGGGCATAGTGGGCGTTGATGAAGCCAAGGTCTCCGCTGACAACATCGTCTTCAAGGCCATCGGTCGCGGCGTTCACTGTCTGGGAAGACGCGCGTCCCTGGTGGCATACAGCGCAGACCGCCGAGGACCCAAAGCTGTCAATCGACGCTCCGGATTTGAATGGTATCGATATCAGGCTTGCGGCGGAGGCGTTGTGGCACACTGCACAATCAACAGTCGTGCCTGTTGCCACAGGGTGGTCGATGACGCCCGGTGCCGGTGCGAGGGTACGCATCCAGTCGATGGCGCCGTAGCTGGAATGGCAAACCGCGCAGGTTCCCGGAACTTCGCCTTCTTCGTTCCAATGGGTGAAGGCCTCGGATGTGTTGTCGCGGTGCGGCGACGCGAGCCAGGCTTCGATTATCGAGACAAGACGCTCGCTTTCGGACGGTTCGTCTTGTGCGAGTGCCGGCGTACAGAGAATGGAAAACAAGAGTACTATTCGGGCCAAGAGCGAGCCTGTACTTGGGCTGATCAAATCAAAGTCCTTATCCAAAATTGAACGCGTTCACTCTCGCTGCTTTTTCCGGTCGATGACTTGAGGTAGATCAGATGACTTGAGGTAGATCAATTGCAGAGCGTTTTGGGTCGAACATAGTGGATGCCACGAGCGCGTCTGCGGGTCGGATCATTGGCATCGCGGTTCAAAGGGCCAATATATATTGAGACATTTCCAAATCAGGCGCGGGCAGCGGCTACCAAGCGCAGGAGTGCCTGTCCAACATGCCGTAGACGACAGGACAGTGACATCGGTCGGGCTTTTGGGAAGCGACCTGCCGGGGCTTCGCCCGCATTTCGAAGTCGAGGAAGGCGATCTGGTGGAGAAGGGGCAAGTACTGTTCACTGACCGCAAAGATCCGCGGGTGGCCTTCGTTTCCCCATTGGCCGGGCGCGTCACGGGGATTTCCTTTGGCGCGCGCAAAACTCTGTCGTCCTGCATCGTGACAGCCACCGAGGACGCATCGCCAGATCACGCGACGTCCCCGATTGAGGCGACCGACCACCAGTCAATCCGCGACGTGCTGCGGTCGCGCGGCATGTGGAGCGCGTTTCGAACGCGTCCTTTCGGACGCATTCCCGACGCGGACGCCAAGACTTTGGCAATCTTTGTCAATGCCTGTCAGGCTTCGATGCGGGCCCCGGATCCATCGGTCGTTCTTCAAGGTCGCGAGGATCTGTTCCGGCTTGGCATTTCGCATCTGAAGCAAATGACGGAGGGCAAGGTTTTTGTGTGCCAATCGCCCGGCGAGGCGCTTTGTGCGCAAGACGACCGTGTTGAAGTTGTGAGTTTTGGTGGAACCTTGGCGGCAGGGTTGTCTGGAACACACATCGACTGCCTGTACCCGATCCGTGCCGGAATAGAAGTCTGGACGATTGGCTATCAGGACGTGATCGCTATAGGTCATCTTTTCGCAACCGGTCAGTATTTGGGCGAGCGCTTTTTTTCGGTTTCGGGAGGTGGATCCGCGCCTGCACGCATTGTTCGGTCGTGCCTCGGAGCCAAGATCAGCGACATCTGTAGCGAGCAAGAAAGCCCGTGCGCACTGGCAGGTGATACTCTGACGGGACATCCGGCGACCTATTTGGGGCGCTTTGACCTGCAGATCTCTGTTGGCAGCAATGTGATTGCGACAACGAGTGTTGAGAGGCGGTCCCACGGCAGCGGACCTAGCGCGCTTATTGCGACGCGTGCATTGGACAACGCACTGGCTCCGGACATCCTGCCTGTGCCGCTTTTGCGAGCTCTGAGTATCGGTGATAGCGAGACGGCGAAGCGGCTGGGGTGTCTTGCGCTTGTCGAAGAGGACGTTGCGGCGCTGTCCCGGGTTTGCACCAGTGGTGCGCCGTATGAAGCTCTTTTGCGCCTCGTTTTGAATGAGCTGATGGCGGAGACAGCGTGACGTTGGGCGGCTTGTTCTCTGAACGTGGAGTGACCGGTATCACGTTTGGCCAGAGCGTCGCACTTGTCTTGCCGCTTGGTGTTGTTGCCTTGGAAACTCCCGGGAGTGTTGCGGTTCACTTCGTCTCGTCTCTGCTTGCGGCCATTGTTTGGGAGGCGATATTTGCAGTCATTCGCAAGCACTCTTTCAGTTTTCATGGCGTGACGACGGCTCTCATTTTCACGATCGCAATTCCGGCGGACGTCCAGATCTGGCAAGTCGTGCTTGCGGTGTCGTTAGGAGCGATTTTGGGCGAGTTGGTTTTCGGCGGTCGCGGGTTCGGGTTTCTTCAACCCGCGACGGTTGCCCTTTCGCTGCTCTTGATTTCGTTTCCCGAAATCCAGCTACGGCAGCCGAGCCAAATGCTGGCGTTGGCGACCTTGCCGGGGGCAATGATGCTTCTTGTCCTGGGGTTTGTTTCGTGGCGCGTCCTTTTCGCAGCGTCCGTTACGGTTGCAGTGTTCTTTGTCGGAGCAGAGGGAGGCCACGAAGCGATGGCGGTCGCGACGGCGATGGCGTTCGGACTTGTTTTCGTGATTGGTGATCCGGTTTCCGCGGCTTCGACCAACCCCGGACGATGGGTTTTTGGAGGCCTGGCGGGTGGCGTCGTTGTTGTGTTTTCCGCCGGCGAGGTCCCGACGATGGACGCGATTGTTCTGGCTGGGCTTATCGCAAGTGTTTTTGCACCTTTGATCGACCATTTGGTGACGGTGATACATGCGCGTCGGAGGGCAAGGCGTCATGCTTAATCCGCTTTCTGCTTGGAGTGGCTTTTTGGCGCGCCCCAATGACGATCGCATCAAAGTGTTTGGCGTGGCGATCCTTGTCGCGTTTTTCAGTGCTGTGCTTGTTTCCACGGCCTCGGTTGTTCTCAAGCCCATGCAGGATGCGCATCTTGAAGCCGAGCGGGCCGAGCGCATGGCCCGGATGATCGATACGCTACCGGGTTTACGCTCAATCATGGAGGAGATGGGCATCGACGCGCTGCAATCACGGCTTGTCGATCTGGAGACTGGCGCCTTCGTCGAAGGGATCGATCCGACCAGTTACGACATACAGGCAGCAGCGACAGACCCCGAGAGGAGCGTGGCAATCCCCGACGAATTGGACGTGGCTCGGCTTGGTGGCCGCGCAAGACTTGCTCCGATTTACTTGCTGGAGCGTGACGAAGAACTGCTCTTGGTGGTGCTGCCCGTCGTCGGCTCGGGGTATCAGTCGACGTTGCGCGCCATGCTTGCCCTTGAGGCCGACCTGAAGACCGTGGCGGCGTTGACGATCACTGAACAGGGCGAAACACCCGGCCTTGGCGCAAGGGTCGAAACGCCGGAATGGCAAGCTTTGTGGCCGGGCAAACAGATTGCCGACGAGAGCGGTGAAATTGTCATATCGGTCGTGCGTGGACAGGCCACGAGCCCTTACGAAGTCGATGGAATTAGCGGTGCTACCGTTACCAGCAATGGCGTCGGCAATATGCTTCGATACTGGCTCGGCCCCCATGGCTTCGGCAGTTTTCTTGAGCGGTTGCGCGAGGAGGGCCTGTAAGTGGCGTCGAAACTGACATACCTGACAGCTCCGCTGATCGACAAGAATCCGATCACCTTGCAGATTCTTGGTATCTGCTCGGCGCTTGCGGTGACGACATCACTTTCGACCGCGCTTGTCATGGCGGCGGCGCTGACGGCGGTGCTGTGTCTGTCATCGGTCGTCATCAGTCTGATCCGTCATCATATTCCCGGCGTAATTCGGCTGATCGTGCAAATCGTCATTATCGCGTCGATGGTGGTCGTGATTGACGAGGTTCTTCAGGCTTATGCGTTTGGTATCAGTCGTCAATTGTCCGTTTTCGTAGGACTGATCGTGACGAACTGCCTTGTCATGGGACGCGCCGAGGCTTTTGCCATGCGCAACCCTGCGTGGCCGTCTTTCCTTGATGCGTTAGGCAATGGACTTGGCTACAGCCTGATCCTTGTTCTGGTCGGGGTCATTCGCGAGCTGTTCGGGACGGGAACTCTGCTGGGCTACACCTTGTTGGTTCCGAAATCGGAAGGGGGCTGGTTTGAACCCCTTGGATTGATGCAGTTGGCCCCGAGTGCGTTCTTCATTATCGGAGCCTTGATCTGGGGTATCAGGGCGCGCTGGAGTGCGCAGGCCGAAAAACCAAAGCTGGTACTTGTGGACGTTGAGGCGCCGCGATGACCGAGCTCCTGATTGCATCGATCTTTCATCAAAACATAGCTCTGACGTCGTTTTTGGGCATTTGTACGTTTTTGGCCGTCTCCGAACGTATCGAGACCGCGTTCGGGCTTGGATTGGCCATTATTGCCGTTCAGTCGATTTCGGTTCCCGTGAACAACCTCATCTTCAATGCCTTCCTGGTGGAGGGTGCATGGACGTGGGCGGGCTTGCCGGAGGTTGATCTGAGCTATCTCAAACTGATCACGTTCATCGGAGTGATCGCCGCGCAAGTGCAGATCCTCGAGCTTATGCTCGACCGATTTGCGCCCGCCCTTTATCGGGCCTTGGGTATCTTTCTTCCGCTTATCACAGTGAACTGCGCTGTCTTGGGTGGAAGCCTTTTCATGGTCGAGCGTCGCTACGACTTTGGGGAATCCATCGTTTACGGCTTTGGGAGTGGAGCAGGGTGGGCGTTGGCGATCGTGGCCTTTGCCGCCATTCGTGAGCGTCTGCGGTACAGCGATATTCCACAAGGATTGCAGGGGCTTGGAGGCGCTTTTCTGGTGACGGGCTTGATGTCTTTGGGCTTTACGGCGCTGGGGAGGATCAGTCTGTGATCAACATCCTATCGGGCAGTGTGTTTCTCATTGTACTTGTTTGTGTCCTGACTGCTCTGGTCATCTTGGCAAGAGCGTTTTTGATGCCGGACAGGCTGGTTCTGATATCTGTAAACGGCCAAAAGACGATCGAGGCACGGACCGGACAAAAGCTGCTGACGGCCTTGAACGACAATGGTGTTCTTGTCCCGTCCGCTTGCGCCGGGGCGGGGACCTGCGGGTTGTGCCGTGTGAAGATCGCGGAGGGTGCGCCTGACGCATTGCCAATAGAAACCGCACGTTTGACCCGCGCCGAGCTGCGCGAGGGCACCCACTTGGCCTGTCAGGTCACGATGCGCGATGACATGGCCGTTGATGTTGCAGAAGACCTGCTTGGGGCGGAGGCGTTCGTACTTCCCGTCGCCTCGACACGGCAACTTACGCCGCTTATCCGTGAGGTTGTCTTGCAACTTCCCGAGGACGAGAGGCCGGACATTCGCGCTGGCGCATTCATTCAGGTCACCGCGCCGCCCTTCACGCTGGAATATGCCGATATTCCCGTTCGCGACGCATTTCAGGATGCCTGGGCTCCGCTACGTGGTCTGCGCGTTATGACGGACAGTGAGGTAACCCGCGCCTACTCGATTTCCAACCGACCAACAGATACAGAGGCCGGACGTTTGGTTCTGAATATTCGCCTGGCACTGCCACCACCATCGGTGAAGGATGCGCCTCCGGGCGTGGTGTCTTCCTGGCTCTTTTCACTTTGTGAGGGTGACCCGGTCAAGGTGTCCGGGCCGTTTGGAACCTTCCGCGCTATGGATACGGATCGCGAGATGGTTTTCATCGGAGGAGGCGTTGGCATGGCGCCGTTGCGCGCCATGATATTCGACCAGTTGGAAGGCCGGGCCGCCACGCGCAAGATGACCTTTTGGTATGGGGCGCGAAGTGTCGCGGATTTGTTTTATGTTGAGGAATTCGACGCATTGGCCGCGGCCCATCAAAATTTTGACTGGACAGTGGCGTTGTCTGATCCTGCGCCTGACGACAATTGGACGGGAGCCGTGGGATTCGTGCATACTGTCGCCTTGCAGAACTATCTTGGTCAGCATCCCGCACCCGAAGATTGCGAGTATTATCTCTGTGGGCCGCCGCTGATGATCCGCGCCGTCTTGTCGATGCTCGACGAACTTGGGGTCGACGAGGACAATATTCACAACGATGATTTTGGAGTTTAGGGCATGGATTTGACACGACGTGCAATACTCTTCGGATTGGCTGGTGCGGGTCTGTCCGCAAAGGTCGCATCTGCAGGTGGCTTGCATGTTGAGAGCGGTTCCGCCTTTGGTTCAACTTGGCGGATCAGCGTGGATAGGTCTGTTGACCTTTCGGCTGTTCGTCCGGCTGTGGACGCGATCATCCGGCAAGTCGATGAACAGATGTCGCCATACTTGGACGCATCGGACCTCACACTTTTCAATGAATCGCGTGGAACCGAGGCTCAGGTCATGCCGCCAGAGCTTTGCCGTGTCGCAGCCCAAGCTTTGCGGATCGCCAGACTAACGGACGGAGCCTTTGACCCGACGGTCGGGCCTATTGTCTCTCGGTTTGGCTTCGGGCCAATCCGAGGTGGAACTGGTTCGTACTCAAGTATTGAGGTCGCTGCCAACTCTCTTCGCAAGACCACCCCCGAACTGACGCTGGATCTTTGTGGCATCGCCAAGGGGTATGCGCTGGACCGGATCGCTGAGGCCTTGCAGCAACTTGGCCTGCGAGACGCAATGATCGAAGTCGGGGGCGAGATCAAGGTTCTCGGGCGTCATCCCGAAGGACGCCAGTGGATTGCCGCGATTGCTGACCCAGTTTCGACAGAGTTTCAGGCTTATCGATTGGTTGCACTTGGTAGGGACGCTTTAGCGACCTCGGGTCATGCGGCGAACGGCCTGGTGGCCCCGATCAGTACCAGTCACATCATCGACCCATTTTCGCGGCGACCGGCGGACACGGAACTGGCCTCTGTTTCGGTTCTTGCGCCAACGGCGATGGAAGCCGACGCGCTTGCCACGGCTTTATGTGCGGCCGGGCCTGGCAGGGGCATATCTCTGGCACAGCGTCTCGATATTTCGGCTCTGTTCGTTCTGCGGAGCGGGGGCGAAACGACCGACCTGATGACTGGCCGGTTTGACGAGCACGTTTTGGTCTGAGGAGAGTTCATGGCGACGATCATACTTACATTCTTGATCTTGTTACTGGCCATTGCAGGTCTTGGCGTTGGCGTGATTGCAGGTCGAGCCCCGATCAAGGGGAGTTGCGGCGGCCTGGCCTGTCACAAGGGCATCAGTTGTGGCGTTTGCAAGGCTCGGCGTGGGAAGGACACAGAATGAAGCGCGTTGCATTAGTGTCCGACTACATGACACGAGATCTCATAACGCTCACGCCGCAAACCGAGATTAACCGTGCTATGAACCTGCTTCTGGACAATCGGATTTCTGGTGCGCCGGTGTTGGATGCAGACGGAACGCTCGTTGGGATTCTGTCCAAGAAAGACTGCCTAAAGGCAGCTATTGAGGCGAGTTATTACCGATCGTGGGGCGGCACTGTTGAGGAGCATATGTCACGTACGGTTCAAACCCTAGATGCCGGCATGGACATCTTCGCGGCGACGAATGCCTTTCTTGAAAGTTCATTCAGGCGTTTTCCGGTTATGAAAGACGGACGGTTGGTCGGACAGATAAGCCGCGCGGATGCCTTGCGCGCGATGAGCGATAACTGGGATTAAACAGGCCGTTTGAATACGACTTTTTCGCCGAGGTTGCGCGTGATCCCGGGCAGTGTCGTCCAAATCTCTTAGGAGGGTCGAAATGGATAGATCGGCTTTTGCAATGCATCGTAGGCGCACCCTCAAAAGACTGGAGAACATGCTTGGAGCGCCTTACGATCGCCAAGTGTGACAATATCAAAGGAGCGCGACAAGTGACTGCCCGGAACGTCCGAGTTCAAGTGGCCCGTTCTCTTGCGACGCTGCCTTCACCGGCATTTTTGACCGCTTCATGTTCGGCGTCCGCGCCATGACGCGTTTTTACTTTCCGGTCGCGATTGCCGCGCTTTTGTTGGCCTTCTGGTTTAGTCCCGACGCGCAGGAGATAGCCGCCGGGGTCGCGATCTTTCTATTCGGCATGATGATGCTGGAAGATGGGTTCAAACTGTTTGGTGGAGGGGCTTTGGAGAAGGTTCTAAAGCAGGCAACAAACTCGACTACTCGCGCAGTTACATTTGGCATTCTCTCGACCACGGTCCTGCAATCCAGTTCGCTGGTCTCGGTGATAACGATTTCGTTCCTGAGTGCTGGGTTGATCTCGCTTGTCGGCGGTGTGGGCATCATTTTCGGAGCGAACATCGGTACGACAACGGGTGCCTGGCTGGTTGCGGGACTGGGATTGAAGGTCGATATCGCCGCCTTCGCGATGCCGATGATTGCGATCAGCGTGGTCATGGTCTTTCAGAAGTCGAAACCCCTGCGCGGTCTGGGATATGCTCTGGCGGGGCTTGGGTTTCTGTTTCTTGGAATTCACTACATGAAGGAGGGTTTCGAGGCGTTCAAGGATCAGATTGATCTGACACGTTTCGCGCTTTCGGGACTGCTCGGGCTGTTCGTTTATTCGCTGATAGGGACGGTTGCGACGGTCGTCATGCAGTCAAGCCACGCAACCATGGTCCTGATCTTGACTGCGCTAGCGGCCGGGCAGATCAGTTATGAAAACGCGCTGGCCCTCGCGATCGGTGCGAATATCGGGACGACGATCACAGCCATTATTGGCGCGCTTGGCGCGAATTTTCAGGGCAAGCGACTGGCGTTGGCGCATTTGATCTTCAATGTGACCACAGCGGCGGTGGCGATTATCTTCATATCACCTTTGCGCATGTCCGTGGACTGGATCAGCGATTTGATCGGCATCGCACCCAACGATTTCGCGATGAAACTTGCCGTGTTTCACACGATTTTCAATGTCATCGGTGTTCTCATCATGTTGCCGTTGCTGACGCGGCTTATTGCGTTTCTCCAAGCCCGAATCCTCGAACCTGTCCCGGATATCAGCACGCCCCGTTTCTTGAACGAGGCAGTGGATGAATTCCCGCAGACTTTCGAGGTCGCGCTTCGAAAGGAAGTAAACCATCTCTACGAAAACGCGGCGGAGTTGATCCTGCACGGCCTGAATTTGCACAGGGATCAGGTTTTTGCTTCGGACGACATTGAAAAGCTGGTGCGGCGCAGTCGCAGCCCGCTCGAAGTGGACATCGATGAGCGGTATGAGCACCGGGTGAAGTCGCTTTACGCAGGTATCGTGGAATTCAGCACGCGCGTCGGCGACAAGGGCTTTGCACCCGAGATCGCGGACCGGATCTACGCTTTGCGCGACGTCGCAACCGACATCGTGCAGGCGGTGAAATCCATCAAGCATCTGCGTAAGAATGTCCTGCGGTACACTGTCAAACCGCAGGGCGCGACGACCGAGCTTTATGACGAGTTGAGGACAGAAATTGCGCGTATCGCTTTGGAGATCAGGAAGCTTGGACTTGCGGATCCTGAAAGCCGGAGTGCGCTTTGGCTTGATCAGGAGCGCGCCCAGATCGAGGAAGACGCCCGTATGACGTCGAAGCGGGTGGAAACGCTGATCCGCAATGGCAGTCTCAGTTCTGTCGCTGCCACGTCTTTCATGAATGATTCAAGTTACGCCTACGGCGCAATGCGCATGCTGATTGAAGCGGCACGCAGCTATTACATCGAACGAGAAGGCGGACGCGCAGAGGTCGAGCGGCTCCTGGCGCTCGATGATGAAGAGATCAACGAGGCGAGGGGCGGATCTGCGGCAAAGCCAGGAGATAGTTCACCCGGAAACAGCGTCACAAGATCGTCATGAAACAAGCTCAGGATATGCCTGAAATCAGGAATGGAGAATAGTAGATGGGTCTCAAAAAGCTTGCCGCCAAGGTCGAAGACTATAACGAGCGCCTCGAAAGCGGGAAGGCCAGCAAGATCAAGCCGCACCACGTTGAAGAGGTTTTGCATAAGCTGCGCGCAAAGGAGACGGAGCTGGAGGAAGAGATAGCGGCGGCGAAATCCAGCGACAAGAAAGTTCGGCTGGAGGGCAAGCTTGAAATTGCGCGGACGCATATCGAGCGCGCGGAGTGGTTGTTAAAAGACCTTGCTTAGTCGAAACTAGATCAGCGCCCTTCGGTCGTATCGATCGCTTGCCGAGATTGCGGAATGTCTTCTAACGACCTTTGGTCAGGACTGGGCGGATGAAGCCGACAAACCTAGTGGTAAGATCCCATTCAGCGGGGTTAGAGCTGAACTCGGAGGGTCGAGGCGCAAGCCTAAGTTCCGGACTTTTCATGTGCTTCGCGCGGCTTTTCGGTGTCAAAGGAGGTCGAAAGTTTTTCTGCAAGTTCAGTGAGTTGTGCTCCAATCCTTGCTCGGAATTCCTTTGTAAAGACGCGCATCGATCCGGTTGCTCCAACTGAGAGTGTCGCGCCAAAGCCGGTCTTGCCAAGCGGAGATGCGACCGAGCACATGCCCCGTTCCATCTCTTCGACGCATTCGGCAAAGCCACGTTGGCGGATCATTTCGAGTTCGGCCTCAAGGTCACTCACGTTGGTCAATGTGAAATCGGTGTAGGCTTTCAGGCGCCCTTCGAGGTCCTTGGGCAATTCAAGGCCAGTATTGAAGGCCAGAACAGCTTTAGAGCAGGAGCAGGCGTGCAGCGGACGTTTTCCAAGGCCTGGATGAAGATAGGACACGCCGATCTCGGGCGTCTCAACATGAATAATTTCAACAGCTTGCGCCTTTAGTCTCGATAAAAAGAAAGCTACCCGATACTCGTTTGCGGCCTGCTTGAGGGTGGGTGCTATCAAGTCGACCAGAGCGACGTCAGACCGGTCCGTTGCCGTAATCTGCTTCAACCGTGTTCCGACAGAAAACCGTCCTTTCGAAGTCGGATCAATCAGCCCAACACCGACAAGGTCCTTGACCAACCGGTAAGCCGAAGGCGTGGGAAGGCCCGACTGAACGACGATGTCGGCGACCGTCGCTTCGCCTTTGTGGCCAATAATTTCGAGGATCATCGTCAGGCGTTCGAGATGCATTTTATACTCTTGTGATAATCGTATTCCCGATTTATGAGATTACTGCGCGCATCGCAAGGGAGGATCGTGATGATGGATGGAGCATGTTGCGGTCCGGGCTATGCCAGTCCTGCAGAAGCCATTCAGGCGCCGCGCGAAAAGCTACTTTATACCATCGCGATCTATACTGGTACCGGCATCCAAAAGCCCGATTATCTTGCTACAGTCGATGCGGATCCGGACAGCCCGACCTATAGCCAGGTCATCCACCGTCTTGAAATGCCCGGCATCGGGGATGAACTGCACCACATGGGGTGGAACGCCTGTTCATCTTGTCACGACGACAGCTCAATGTCGCGCAAGTATCTTCTTGTGCCAGGAGTTCGGTCGAACAACATCCATGTCGTCGACACCGCGACCGATCCTCGCGCACCGCGCTTGCACAAGGTGATAGAGGGCGCGGAGATCAAATCAAAGACGAACCTCTCGGGGCCGCATACGGTCCATTGTCTCGGCTCGGAAATTATCATTTCGTTTCTGGGGGATGCCAAGGGTGAGGCACCCGGCGGTTATCTGCACATGGATAAGAATTTCGAGATCATCGGACGTTGGGAAAACTCCATGGGAGACATCCCGTTCGGGTATGATTTCTGGTACCAGCCACGCCACAACGTGATGGTGTCGTCGGAATGGGCGGCGCCAAATACATTCATGCCAGGGTTTGACCTCGAAGAAGTCGGACATTTGAAGTACGGGCGGCGCCTTCACATCTGGGATTTCGAGAAACGCGAGCCGATTGAGACCATGTATCTGGGCGAAGATGGCTTGATCCCGCTTGAGGTGAAATTCCATCACGACCCTGACAGCACTCATGGTTTTTGCGGCGCGGCCTTGAGTGCAAACGTTATTCACTTCTGGAAGTCCGAGACTGGCGATTGGAGGTGGGAGAAGATCATCGACGTCGAGAATGAACCGCATCCGGAATGGCCCATTCCGATCCCCGGTGTAATGTCGGCGATCCTTGTGTCGATGGATGATAAGTATCTCTACCTGAACAACTGGCTGCATGGGGACATGCGCCAATACGACATCACGGACCCACACAATCCCAAGCTGACCGGACAGGTGTGGATGGGGGGATTGTTGAAAAAGGCGCCCCAAGTGAATGGCGTGCCGGTCGCCGGTGGGCCGCAAATGTTCCAGCTTTCTCTGGACGGCAAACGGCTATACGTGACGACCTCGCTGTTTTCGACATGGGATAATCAGTTCTACCCCGACATCCGCACCCAAGGCGGCGTTATGGTGATGATTGACTGCGATGTGGAAAACGGTGGCATGAAGATCAACGAAGACTTCATCGTTGACTTCGGCAAGGAGCCGAACGGTCCCAGCCGTTGCCACGAAACCCGCTATCCGGGCGGCGATTGCACGAGTGATATCTGGCTGTGACGCAGACCCGCACCATAACCATCGCGAACCGCGATGGTGCGACATTCAAGGTTGATGGGCGTCGTCCGCTGTTGGACAGCTTGCGAGAGCAAGGCGTTGATCTGCCTTATGGTTGCAGGTACGGCGGTTGCATCACTTGCGCCGCCAAGTTGACTGAGGGCGAGGTCGATCAGCGGCGTCAAGTGGCGTTGAATAATCGACAAATGAATGACCGCTATATCGTGCTTTGCGTCGCGCGGCCTATAACTGATTGCACCATCGAGATCGGTGTCGAAAGTCACGATAGGCTGTATCGCAATCCGTTTAAGGACCCCTTGCAACCCCATGAATTAAAGGCGGATATCGCCACGCCAAAGGAAGTATGAGCATGGCTGACGTCGTTGATCCGCCCGTTTATGATTACGATCCGACTTATCTGGCGGATATCCTGAAATCGACCAAGACCATTGCGATGGTCGGAGCGAGCGCGGATAAAACCAAGTTCAGCTATGGTGTTTTGCGCGTTCTGCACGAGACGGGTTATGATATGATCCCGGTAAACCCCAACCCAAAGTTGGGCGAAATCCGTGGGATAAAGGTCTTTCATTCGTTGGAGGAAATCGATCGGCCGGTCGATATGGTTGAAGTGTTTCGCCCCAAGGAGGAGTTCTATGCGATAGCTGAGAAGGCGATTGCGATTGGGGCCAAGGTGCTTTGGGGGCAGATCGGTGTTTATGATGACAAAGCCGCAGCGCTTGCTGAGGCAGCGGGATTGCAGGTCGTGATGAACCGGTGTCCGAAGATCGAGTTGTTTAGGCCTTTCTGGAAACCTCGCCTTGATTTGAAGATCTGAGGGCTGAATTATGAGCTTGTTTGAGCAAATTGGTGCCTGTGTTTTGCGCGAAAGCGAGGGATGAGATGAACGATATGACCCAAAGCGAGGATACGATCCTCTTGCGCGAAGATGACACGGGCGTCGCCATTCTGACTTTGAATGCGCCGAAGTCGATTAATGCCCTCTCTGAAAAAATGCTTGCGGAACTCTCGTCCGCCTTTGATGAAATCGCGGAAGATCGATCGGTCAAGGTCGTGATCTTGCGGACCGCTGGAAACCATTTTTGCGCCGGGCACAACTTGAAGGAAATGACCGAACACCGTCAGGATGCGGATGGAGGGTTTCAGTACTTTCAGGACCTTTTTGCGACCTGTTCTTCCATGATGATGCGGATCGTTCGTCTGCCGCAACCGGTAGTCGCGGAAGTGAAGGGAATTGCGACTGCGGCCGGATGTCAGCTTGTTGCTGCTTGCGATCTGGCGGTGGCCTCGGAAGACGCGCGTTTTGCAACTTCGGGGGTGAATATCGGGCTGTTCTGTTCGACGCCGATGGTCGCGCTGAGCCGCAATGTCCCGCGTAAGCAAGCGATGGAGATGTTGCTCTTGGGTGAGTTTCTCCCGGCCGCGCAAGTCGCCGAGTTCGGTCTGATCAACCGATGTGTCCCTCGCGATGCGTTGGAAGACACTACGATGGAGATAGCGCGCGTCATTGCAGACAAGCCGGCGGCGGCGATCAAGATCGGCAAGCGCGCTTTTTATGAACAAGTCGAGATGACTCTTGAAGATGCCTACGCATTTGCCGGGCGTGTGATGGCCGAGAACATGATGGCGCGGGACGCTGAAGCCGGAATCGGTGCGTTCACCCGTAAAGAGCCTAAGCCTGACTGGACTGGCGAATGATCTTCGACGGGCCGGAACTGAAAAAGTGTGCGGCCAACCATACGGCGCTATCGCCAGTTTCTGTATTGAAGCGTGTTGAACGTGTACATCCGGAGTTACCGGCGCAAATCCACGGCTCGATCCGCCGGAACTGGGGAGAAGTCGCAGAGCGTTGCAAGCGGCTTGCCTCGGCGCTGAAAGCACGGGGGATCGGCAAGGGCGATACGGTTGCTTTGATCGCGCCCAACATCCCGGAGGCCTTGGAATGTGCGCTTGCCATGCCGCTTTTGGGCGCGGTGCTGAATGCCAACAATGTGCGTCTTGATGCGGACACAATCGGCTATATTCTGGATCACGGCGAAGCAAAGGTTCTGTTGGTCGACACCGAGTTTTCTGCGATGGCCGCCGAAGCCATTCGGCAATCAGGTCGTGATTTGCTGATCGTTGACATCGAGGACACGGAGGGTCCGGGTGGAACGCGGATTGGTGCGTTGACCTATGATGAGTTGCTTGCCGAAGGGGACCCGGACTTTGCATACGTCTTACCCGATGATGAGTGGGACGCACTTGCACTGAACTATACGTCCGGTACGACGGGGCGCCCGAAAGGCGTCGTTTACTCCCATCGAGGAGCCTGGGCGAATGCCGTGAACAATACCGTGACCTGGGAAATGCCACACTTTCCGGTCTTTCTCTGGACGCTGCCGCTGTTTCATTGCAATGGCTGGTGCTTTCCCTGGACCATCACGATGTTGGCCGGAACACATGTGTTCCTTCGAGCGCCGCGGGCCGACGCGATCTATGCTGCCTTTGCCGATCACGGCGTGACGCACTTGTGCGGGGCTCCGATCATCATGTCGATGATTTCGGGGGCCGCGGCCTCGGACCGTCGCGATTTTTCTCAAAAGATCAAGATGATGACGGCCGCGGCGCCGCCACCTGCTTCGGTGATTGCGGGCATGGAAGCGATGGGGATTTCGATCACCCACGTCTACGGACTGACAGAGGTCTATGGCCCTGCGGTGGTCTGTGCGAAAAAGCCGAGATGGCAAGATTTGCCGCCCGACGAGCAGGCGCGACTGAATGCGCGTCAAGGCGTAGCCTATGAGCTTGAAGAGGATGTGCTCGTCTTGGACCCCGTTTCCGGTCTGCCCGTGCCTTGGGATGGTGAGACGCTTGGCGAGATCGTTTTTCGGGGCAACATCGTCATGAAAGGTTACTTCAAGCAACCAGAAGAGACGGCGAACGCGTTCAAGGATGGTTGGTTCTGGTCTGGCGACATCGCTGTGCAACACCCGGATGGATATGTCGAAATCCGCGACCGCGCGAAGGATATCATCATTTCGGGCGGTGAAAACATTTCGTCAATCGAGGTTGAGAAAGCAATTTACTCCCATCCCGATGTGAGCCTTGTCGCTGTGGTGGCCATGCCGGACGAAAAGTGGGGCGAAGTACCGTGTGCCTTTGTGGAGCTTGTGGTCGGAGCGACGGTCAGCGAAGACGAACTGCTAGCGCACGCGAAATCCAGGCTGGCAGGCTTTCAAAGGCCTAAGAAGGTGGTGTTTCTCGAGCTGCCAAAGACAACGACTGGTAAAATTCGAAAGAACGAGCTTCGCGATCTCTTCCGCGAAAGCCAATGACCTTTTTTGCAACATCCCCAGAGAGCAACCAACGTGAACGATGCGCTGTCATTTTCCGATGTCAGCTTCGGCACTCAGGGCCGTAAGTCTCCGTTTTCCGATGTGGCGATGCGTTGGAGCGCACATGGGTTTCCGTCTATTACCATATGTATAGACCGCGAGACTTCGGCGATCCTGAACAGAATTTCTGGAATCTCGTGAAGAGGCTGTTCTCTGCGGTGTTTCGCTAGAGCGTCACGTGCAGATTACTGAACCAGATTCTGCGAAGTCTGCTCAGAATATTTGCTGCCGGGATCTGTCCAAAATGAAGACAGGGCAATGCAAGCGCGTCTTACTCACCGATCAGGTGGGCGGGATCATCAAGGAGCCGATCATGCTGTGACTGGACGAAAACCACTTCAGGCTCTCCATAGCCGACAGCGATGTTCTGCTGTGGACCAAAGGTCTGGCGCGGACCTTTCGAAAGTGGGCACTCATTGGCTGTCGAGGCCGACGACGGAGCGCTGTATTGCTCCATCCTTCCAAAGCCCTTTCACGATCCGACGAAGTCCCGTGCGGTAGCAACTGGAAATCGCCCACAGGACACTTTCTAGGCGATAGCTTTGGGTTGACGCTGGGAAGGGAAAAGCGTTTCAACGAAATACCTTAGAGGTCTTCGCCTTTCAGCACCGCTTCCAAGACGGCGCTGATCTCATCCTCAGCTAAACCATATTCTGACGCGGCGACTTCCCGGGAGATATAGCCACGCGCCAAGTCTCTTTTGATTGCACTCTTGGCGCGTTCTTCGACGGGGCCATACCCGGCACCACCGGGAAATGCCATCAACACACTGCGGCTGTGTGGAACGAACTGTTTGCCCTTTCCCTTCATCGCTACGCCGTCGTCCCTTCGTATGGTGGTGGCTGCGCCGAAGTTGCCGCCACGCCGACCGCGAGCAGGGTGGTCGACGCGATCGAACATCGCTTGAATATCGAACTCGTGACCTTCGCGCGCACCGACTTCCATGAATTGCCCCAGACCTCCGCGATGCTTGCCCGCACCACCGCTGTCGGGGCGCAATTCCTTGCGCCAGATAATGACCGGACCCGCGTGTTCGGTCGCTTCTACTGGCATTGTCATGACGCCGGACGGGAAGGCGGTGGCGTTAAGCCCGTCGTAGGCGGGGCGTGCTCCGGAGCCACCTGAATTGAAGGTCAAGACCTCTGCGCGGCGCGCGTCGTTTGGGGCAGGGGCGTCGGTACGAGGACGCAAGGACACCTGAAAATTACAAAGACATCCCGCCCCTTCGGCGGGCACAACACCGGGAACGATTTGATCAAATGCCGCAAAAACAGTGTCCGGTACGAAATGGCCGACAATATGGCGCAAGGCGACGGGCGCGGGGTGCACGGCGTTTACGATAGTGTCCACGGGCGCCTTGATTTCAAAGGGCGCAAGCGAGGCCGCGTTGTTTGGGATCTCGGGCGCGATAGCGACCTTCAATGCATAACAAGCATATGCTTTCGCATAGACGAGAGGGCAATTGATGCCTTTCTTGTCGACTCCTGAGGTTCCTTCAAAGTTCGAAACAATACGGTCTTCGTGAATCGTGACGTTGACCCTCAGCGTGATCGGCGTGTCAAAGCCGTCAATGGTCATTTCCGCGGTCGCGGATTTGCGAGGAAGGGCTGCGATACGATCCAGGGTGGCGCGCCGAGAGTTTTCGAGAATGAAATGAGCGATGTCGGACAAATCCGAGAGTTCGAACTCGGTCATCATGTCGATCAGTCGCCGGTGTCCGATTTCGTTGCACGTCGCAAGGGCATACATGTCCCCAATCAACTGGTCGGGTTCGCGCACGTTTCCGCGCACGATGCGAATAAGCGTTTCGTCCACGACTCCCGCGTCTGCGAATTTCATGACGGGAATGTAAAGACCTTCCTCATAAACGCTGGCTGCATCTGCACCGAAGCCGCGGCCTCCGATATCGACGATATGCGCAGTACAGGCAAAAAAACCGACGAGATTACCTTTATGAAAGGACGGGCTGACCATCGTGATGTCATGAAGGTGGCCGGTGCCCTCCCACGGGTCATTAGTGATATAGACATCTCCTTGCGAGATGTTGTCGCGCCCGATGCGCCTTATAAAGTGTGCGACGGCATCTGCCATTGCGTTCACATGTCCGGGGGTTCCGGTGACGGCTTGGGCGAGCATCTGACCTTCGACGTCATAGACTCCGGCGGACAGGTCGCCCGCTTCGCGAACCGACGTCGAAAACGCCGTGCGCACAAGGGCTTGGGCCTGTTCCTCGACGACTGAGATCAAACGGTTCCACATAACTTGATAGGCCACGCTTTTCGGATCATTTGCCAACAGATGCACCTTTCGTACGTAAATCCATGCAGCCATCGGCTTGTCGTTTTGCGAGGCGGCTTGAAGGTACGATGATCGTCGTTTCTTCTTCGGCAATGATGGCCGGGCCGATCGCGGTTTCGCCTTGTTGCATGTCGTGCCGGAAATAAATTTTGGCGTCGGCAAAGGCCGCCAGCGCCGGGTCGAAGAGCGGTCTTGTCCCGCACGATTGCGCGGGCGCTGTTACTGGTATGTCGGAGGTCGTATCGACTGGCTCGGCCGGGGTTGTCGCGTTAACCGACCAGACGGTGATTTCGATATCCATACCGGTGACCGAGCGCCCGAACAGCTTGGTGTAATCTTCGATGAAACGCGCTTCAAAGGTCGACTTGTCGGGATGCAGGGCTTGATCCTCGCTCAGGGTGATGGGGATTTCCCAACCCTGACCCGCGTAGCGCATGTAGACCTTGAATTCAGACAGAATAGGACCGATGGGATCACAATTTCGCACGAACGCGGTGGCTTCGGATTTGAGGTCCTTCAAGAGGGTCGTGATCTTGGGCGCGTCGAAATCGGCAAGCGTCATATAGACCGAACGGTTCGCTTCGAAGCTGAAGGGTGCGCGCAGGAAACCAATAGCCGAGCCGACACCCGCACCGGGGGGGACAAGAAGGCGCTCGATGCCCAGTTTCTCACAAAGGCGACCTGCGTGAAGCGGCGCTGCACCGCCAAATGCGATCATCGTGTAATCTGAGAGATCCTCGCCGTTCTCGACCGCGTGGACGCGCGCGGCATTGGCCATGTTCTCATCCACGACCTCTGCCAATCCGAACGCCGCAGTAACGGAGTCCATGTCCAGGATACCGCCAATAGTTTTAATGAGAGCAGTTGAAGATGCAGGGGCGTCCAGCTTGATGGAACCACCTGCAAAATTCTCGGGATCAAGGCGGCCGAGAACAAGGTCAGCGTCGGTCACTGCGGGCTTTCGACCGCCGCGCCCGTAGCAGGCGGGGCCGGGTTCAGACCCGGCACTTTCGGGCCCAACGCGGATTTGGTGCATACTGTCGACATGGGCCAGAGAGCCGCCGCCCGCGCCGATCTCGACCATATCGATCACAGGTATCGAGATCGGCATGCCCGAGCCTTTCTTGAAACGGTAGGTGCGGGCAACCTCAAAGACCCGTGAAGTCTTGGGTGACTGGTTTTTGATCAAGCAAATCTTGGCAGTCGTGCCGCCCATGTCAAACGACAGCACCTTATCCAGACCGTGACGCGCGGCGATATCGGCCGCGAAAACGGCTCCGCCGGCAGGACCGCTTTCGACCAGCCGGACCGGAAACTCAGCCGCGTTCTCGATCGAGATTATGCCACCCCCGGAATGCATCAGGAAGATCTTGCAGTCCACGCCCTCAGCGCGCAGCTTCCCCTCAAGGCGGCCAAGATAGGACTTCATCAGCGGCTTGATATAGGCGTTTGCTACAACGGTATTGAAGCGTTCGTATTCGCGCATCTGGGGCGAGACTTCGCAGGAAAGCGATACCATGGCATCCGGCATCTTGTCAGCCAGTACCTCGCGCACCAGCACCTCGTGCTTGTCATTGAGATATGAGTGGATCAGCCCCACGGCGATGCTTTCATAGCCGGCTTGAGCCATAGTATCGACCACCGCTTCGACGTCGGCTCGGCTCAGCGGTCGTAGTTCGGCGCCTCTGGCATCAATACGTCCGGGAACAGTGTAGCGTCTTTGGCGCGGCAAAAGCGGTTCCGGCAGAGTGAGGTTGAGGTCGTATTGCTCAAAGCGTGACTCCGTGCGCATCTCAATTACGTCACGAAAGCCCTCTGTCGTAATGAGAGCGGTCTTGGCTCCGCGGCGTTCAATCAGGGCATTGGTGGCAAGTGTCGTTCCGTGGATGATCTGGTTGATTTCTCCGGGGACGATCTTGGCCTTGGCGCAGACCTGATGCAAACCGTCAATAATGGCGTTTTCGGGAGCGGCATACGTGGTTAGAACCTTCGTTGAATATGCCGACTTGTCCACTTCGAGAACAATGTCGGTAAATGTTCCACCAATATCAACGCCCAGTCGAACGGATCGTGAGTGCATGCGAGTCGCCTCTTATTTCCGCTAGCTAGGGTGCTGGATTTCTCAGGCAACTTCCAACGGTTTATCGGTTCGCACCGCAATTGTCGTTTCCACTGGATCTTGGCTGTGCGGCGTCGGATAGGAAAGCATGGAGCCGAGTTTGATCCTTTTTGCCTTCCTTGGCATTGCGATGGGCGGTGTCTTGAAGGGCGCGACCGGGGCGGGGGCGCCGGTCATTGGCGTGCCAGTTCTGGCAGTTGTGTTTGACGTGCCGATGGCGGTGGCAATTTTTGCTGTTTTGAACGTTATTTCAAACACGTGGCAAATGACGACGTTCTACAGTGAAATTGTCGATCTGCGTCTTGCCTGGAGCCATGCGCTGGCGGCGGCCATCGGAGTTGTTCCGGGTTCGATCCTGCTTGCCACCCTGCCTAAAGAGGTTTTGACAGTGGCCATGGCAGCTGTGGTTTTCCTTTATATCGGGTTACGTTTGACTCGACCCGACTGGAGGCTGACACGCGTACAGGGACAGCGACTTGGTCCGTCGCTTGGATTTATCGGCGGGCTTCTGCAAGGGGCGGGGGGTGTTTCGGCCCCTGTTTCTGTCTCGTTTCTGAGCGCATTGAGGCTCGGTCGACTTGATTTCATCGGAACGATTTCCGTGTTCTTTCTTGCCATGGCGGCGTTTCAGATCCCCACGTTGATCGCCCTTGGAATTTTGTCCTGGGAGCGCGCGGGCCTGGCGGTTTTGGCCGCCATACCTCTGTTCATGGGCATGTCGCTTGGCACCTGGATTGCCAGACGCATCTCCAAAAAGGCATTCGATCAGGCGGTTCTGGTTTTGCTGGCGGCCATAGCGATCAAGCTGACCTGGGATGCTTTCGGGTGACCATCTCCGTTCTTGGTCCAAAAGATTACGCGCTAGATCACCGCTCTTTCCAAATAGGGTTCGCCGGCCAGAACGCGATCGAAATGGAAAGGTCGCATATCAAGCGTCTTGTAATCACCGTAGGTCAGCCATTCGGCCGCAGCACGGCCCATGGCAGGAGATTGCTGCAGGCCATGGCCTGAAAAGCCGTTCAGGAACAAAAAGTTACCAATTTCTGGGTGCGGGCCCGTGATTGCGTTGTGATCAAAAACGTTCATCGCGTAGTGGCCAGCCCATTCTGAAATCACTTTGACGGCCTCAAATTGCGGGATGCGCGCCGCGACGGTGGGCCAGATATGATCCTGCCAGAGCGCGTGGTCCATGTGGAAGTCATCGAAATCAACGGCTGGGTCTATGTCCGAGTGCCCGCCACATTGGTACGTGCCTCCGCCATTCTCGCGGACATGGACGCCGGAGGGGTCAATGGTCAAAGGTAGATCCTGATCGAGAGGTTTTTCCGCTTTGAAGACCCAAGAGTATCGTTTTCTCGGCTCGACCGGCATGTCGACCCCCGCCATCGCCGCTGTTCGCGCGGCTCGCGGGCCGGAAGCGTTGACGAGCTGGCCACAGCTGATGACTTCACCCGTTGCAAGAGTGACGCTTTCGATACGGTCGCCGCGCCCGGACTTGTTGATCGCGACGACCTCGTTATCGATGTAGTTCACGCCGCGTTCGATGGCTTGTCGACGCCACCACGCGAAGACGGTTGCACCGTCCCAGTAGCCTTCGTTGACGCGATTGATTGAGCCGAGAATGATGTCATCGACATTGTAGAACGGATAACGCGTTTTGATCTCGTCCGGATCAAGCAGTTCGGTTGCGGCGCCACAAGTGTGTTGCACTTTCAAATTCGCCCGGAGGGTGTCAGCGAAGGCGGGTGTATCCGCCAGATATAGATACCCGAATGAATGTATCTTTAAGTTCGGAACACGCTCGTCACCGCCCATGAATTCGCGGACATTATTGATGAAGTCTGCGCCGAATTGAGAGATGCGCACGTTCAGCTCAGTCGAGAACTGCTGCCGAATACAGGAGTTGGTATGTGCTGTTGAGGCTTTCTCAATGCTCGGATCGCGCTCGACAACCAGGACTGACCCGTCGAAGTCGGGGTTCTTGGTGAGCCACCATGCAACCGACGACCCCATGATCGCGCCACCAATGATCACGACATCGTAAGATGTCTGTTTGGGAGTTTTCGGATAGCCTGTCTTTGGTGTAACGCCGTTTTCTGACAATTTGCAAAGCTCCGGAGTAGCCGTCATCCAGCGTAAGCACAGCTTTCAAACGCCTGCAATATTCCTCGGCGATTTGAGTTCGGTATATCTAATGTTATCAAAGAAAAAGGCCCGACAAGGCGGGCCCGTTCGATCCAACTGCGGTAGTGTTTAACGACCCCAGACCCGGACCGGACCACAATCCATATGAACGAAATTCGAGCGTGAATACTTGCCCACGCCACCTGCCGAACAAGCGATCGCGGCGCGCGATATCTGAGCCACCGAGCGACCATTGAGCCGTAGGTCGGCGGCCTGACCCTGCATGTGAAGAGAATTGCGCGCAACCGCCCCAGACCGCGAGCGCAGCATCGCATTTGTTTTCGGTGAACGATATCCGGAGAGCATCAAGAAAGGTGTATCCGCATCAAGCATACGGTGCGACGCAGCGATGATATCGACGGTGCGGGTGTCGATATCGATTGTGCCATTCGTGCGCCAGTCGCGCATGAAGTAATTCACCTCCGCCAAAGCCGCGGGGATATACTCGCCTTCAATCCAGTAGATCGTGTCAACGCTTTCACCGGTGCGCCCCGAATGCAGCCGGATGCGGCGGATATCGCCTGCGCCGCGCAAGAAGCCGAAAGCGTTTGCATATGTAGGGGCCGCTGCCACTGCTGTTGCTGCGAACGCGCCCAACAGGCCGCGTCGAGTTAACCCGTTCGAAGGAGACTTTGTCATTGCTGCCTACTATGTCCCGTTTTTCGTTCCATCGATCTAGCCGACGGTAAATGCCCATCCCCAGGCAAAAGCTGTATGGCATGATGGAATCGCTGTGGAAATACAGTTGGGTTGCATTCTGAAACAATTCGCGAAAATCGGCGGAAATCTGCTTACATTTTGATCGATTAGGCGTGGCGCAATTGTCGCTTTCGACAAGGGAAAACACGAAAAACACTGGAAACTTCGGCTTTGTGATTGGACATATGGGTGCTGTTTTCACAGACAGGCTAGGGGATTTGTTATTTCTAAGGTGAACAGAAGGCTGCCATGACGATTATCAAGCGACTTACTTTCTCGGCTTTTCTTGCTTTTTTGATCCTGCCTCTTTTTGCGGCAAATCCTGCCAGCGCACAGAGCCTTGCTTTCAAACAAGCCGTGGCAGAAGCCTCGGCAAGCGATCGTGATATCGCTGCGTTTTACAAGGAAAACGGTTTTCAGCCGATCTGGACGAGTGCTTCGCGCGCCGACAGGTTGCGCCGGCAAGCGTTGCTGGACGCGCTTTCCAATGCATCGGCTCATGGTCTGCCTGTCGCCTCATATCGCGCGGACGAGATCTCGGGACTGATGCGTTCGGCGCGCTCGGACCGCCAGCTTGGTGCGCTGGAAGTGACGCTCAGTCGCATTTTCCTTGATTACGCTCGTGACATCCAGACCGGGATTTTGGTGCCAAGTCGAGTGGATGACGGCCTTGTTCGCGAGGTGCCGCTGCGCCCACGCAAGGCGACATTGGCCGCCTTTTCGAAGTCGTCGGCTAAAGGTTTCCTGAATGCTTTGCCTCCGAAGAGTGCGGAGTACGCGCGTCTTATGAAAGAAAAAATGCGCTTTGAGCGGATCGTTGGTCGCGGTGGCTGGGGCGCGGAGGTGGTCGCGACTTCGCTTAAGCCGGGCGAATCCAATAATTCGGTTCTGCAATTGCGCAATCGTCTGATTGCAATGGGTTACCTCGATCGCACTCCGACCAGCACCTACGACAATGCGATTATTTCTGCTGTCAAAGCGTTTCAGGTTGATCACGGTTTGAACGATGACGGTGTGGTAGGTCCGCGCACGATGGAAGAGATCAATACCTCGGCCGCGACTCGCCTGAGCCAGATCGTTGTGGCCATGGAGCGCGAGCGTTGGATCAACATGCCGCTTGGCAAGCGTCACATCTGGGTGAATCTGACGGACTTCCACGCGCGGATTGTCGATGACGGCAAGGTCACGTTCCAGACTCGCTCGGTCGTGGGAGCAAACGACCCAGAGCGTCGTACACCGGAATTCTCGGACGTGATGGACCATATGGTGATCAACCCAACATGGAACGTCCCCCGTTCGATTGCGACGAAGGAATACCTGCCTTTGCTGAAGGAAAATCCCTTCGCAGTGTCCAATCTCGACATCATCAATGTGCGCGGTCAGATCGTGTCACGCGCGGAAATGGATTTTTCCGGATATGACGAGACGAATTTTCCGTATGATTTGAAAGAGCCACCCAGCCGTGGCAACGCACTGGGTCTGGTGAAGTTCATGTTCCCGAACCGCTACAACATCTATCTGCATGACACTCCGGCAAAAAGCCTCTTTGGAAGGGAAAAACGAGCCTTCAGCCACGGTTGCATCCGATTGAAAGACCCGTTTGACTTCGCCTATACACTCCTAGCCAAGCAAGAGCGCAATCCGGAAGGCTTCTTTCAGTCGACACTGGCAACGCGCAAAGAGACCGTCGTCTCATTGAGAGAGCCGGTACAGGTGCATCTTGTCTATCGCACGGCCTTCACGAAAGCCAAAGGCAACATCCAGTTCCGCGGCGACGTCTATGGTCGTGACGGCAAGATCTGGCGTGCTTTGAACAATGCCGGGGTGGTGTTGACCGCGCAACGCGGCTAGGTCTACGCCCTGAAAGGGGCGGCACATGCGCTTTACGATTTTTGAAGTCGCAGCTGCGTTGAACGCCGAAGTTTTCGGCGACGGCAGCGTCACGATAACAGGTGCGTCCGAGCCAGCTTTGGCTGGTGCGGACGATCTCGCCTTGGCAATGGACCCGAAATACGCAGAAGGTCTGACAACCGGGTCTGCCCGCGCAGCCATCCTATGGGATGGCGCGGACTGGCAGTCTTTCGGACTGGAGGCGGCGATAGTGGTGCCGCGACCGCGCTTTGCCATGTCTGGTTTGACATCGCTGTTGGATCCCGGACCGGAAATCGCTCCGGGTGTGCATGCCTCGGCGGTGATTGATCCAAGCGCCCAGATAGGCGAGGGCGCGGCAATTGGGCCGTTTGTCGTCATCGGATCTGGAGTTCGCATTGGGAAAGATGCCCGGATTGCGTCACACGTCTCGATAGCATCAGAAAGCATGATAGGTGAGCAAGCGCTGCTCCACGCCGGCGTCCGTATTGGTGCGCGTGTTGTGATCGGGGCTCGTTTTATTTGCCAGCCGGGCGCAGTGATCGGCGCGGACGGTTTCAGCTTCGTGACGCCGGAAAAAAGCCGGGTGGAGGAGGCGCGGGCGTCGCTTGGTGCGGAGACCAGCGCGGTCAACGCAAGCTGGACGCGAATTCACTCCATCGGTTCGGTTCATATTGGTGACGATGTCGAGATCGGCGCAAATTCCACAATCGATCGCGGAACGATCCGCGCGACGTCTATCGGGCATCGCACGAAGCTCGATAACCTCGTGCACCTTGGACATAACGTTTCTGTCGGGGAAGATACGCTCTTGTGTGGTCAGGTAGGCATCGCGGGCTCGACCAAGATCGGGAACCGTGTCGTGCTTGGTGGGCAGGTGGGTGTTTCGGACAATATTTTTGTCGGCGACGACGTTGTTGCCGGTGGCGCCACGAAAATCATGTCGAAAGTACCGGCGGGGCGTGTGATGTTGGGCTATCCCGCGATGAAAATGGAGCAATATCTGGAAGCTGGGCGCAACTGGCGACGGTTGCCGCGGATGATGGAAGACATAAAGGCTTTGAAGAAAGCTGTTTTAAGCGATGACAAGTACGACTAGATAATCGCCACGTCAAGAAGGACAGGACGGCTATGGTTGAAAGTGTCAAAGACCGGGTTGTGCGGATCGTGGCTGAGCAGGCTTTGCTTGAGCCAGCAGATATCTCAATGGATCAAACACTAGAAGAACTCAGCATCGATAGTATGGCGCTTGTCGAGGCGATCTTTGCCATTGAAGAGGAATTCGATATTTCGGTTCCGTTCAACGCAAACGAACCGGAGAAATCCTCGTTCGATATCTCGTCGGTCGCAACGATTGTCGCGGCTGTTGAGACGTTGGTCAAAGAGCAGTCAGGCTGAATGCGGCGTGTGGTCATTACCGGAGCGGGCACGATCAACCCGCTAGGGCACTCGGTTGCTGCGACGTTTGAGGCGATGCGCGAAGGGCGCTGTGGCATCGGGCCGTTGGACATCCGGGACGTGGACCGCCTGTCGATCAAGATTGGTGGACAGGTCAAGGACTATACGCCCGACGATCGCTTCAATCGTCAGCAACAGGCTCTTTATGATCGGTTCACGCAATTTACGATGATTGCTGCCAAGGAGGCAATTGAGCAATCCGGGCTAGAATTCGCTGGCTCTTTGGCGGCTGAAGCCGGTGTTGTTCTGGGCACCAGCGGCGGTGGTTTGACCACGCAAGACGAGAATTACAGAGCCGTATACGAAGAGGGTAAGAACCGGGTACATCCATTTATTGTGCCCAAGCTCATGAACAATGCGGCAGCCAGCCATGTGTCGATGACGTGGAATTTGAAGGGACCGTCCTTTACGGTTGCAACTGCTTGCGCATCGTCCAACCACGCGATGGGACAAGCGTTCTGGCTTGTGCGCAACGGTGCTGCGCGCGCAATGGTGACAGGCGGATCAGAGTCCATGCTATGCTTCGGCGGCGTGAAAGCCTGGGAAGGGCTGCGTGTCATGTCGCGCGACGCGTGCCGCCCGTTCTCGGCCAACCGCAACGGAATGGTTCAGGGCGAAGGCGCAGGCGTTTTCGTTTTCGAGGATTACGAACACGCAAATGCTCGTGGGGCAGATATCCTTTGCGAAGTCGCCGGGTTTTCCATGACCTCTGATGCCGCGGACATTGTCATGCCGTCTCAACAAGGTGCTGCGCGGGCAATCGCGGGCGCGCTGCGGGATGCGCGCATTTCCCCAAGCGACGTCGGCTACATCAATGCCCACGGCACGGGGACAACTGCGAACGACAAGACGGAATGTGCGGCCGTTGCGAACGTTCTTGGATCTCACGCCGACAAGGTCATGATTTCGTCGACAAAGTCGATGCACGGTCATCTCATCGGAGGAACGGGCGCCGTCGAACTTCTTGCCGTTGTCATGGCGCTCAAGGATGGAATAATCGCTCCGACGATTGGTTATGAAGATCCAGATCCGGAATGTGCTTTGGACGTGGTCCCGAATGAAGCGCGGGAGGCGGATATCTCATATGCACTTTCGAACGCCTTCGCCTTCGGGGGACTGAATGCGGTTCTGGCCTTGAAGAAAATCTAAGTATTTCTCCCTAGCGTGTCGAAATCGCCGAACCTCGCGCGTCTTAAGGTCGTCATAAGCGACTGGAGGCAGCGACGAGGTGTAGAATTTCAAACCTACAGCGCAAGTGACTCAAGAAAAGGGGAGGGCAAGCGCACTACAAACGCTTGTCAGATCACCCTTGAACTACAACACTTGAACCGCAAGGAGACATTTAGATGAGATATATGGCTTTGATTTATTCCGCAGACGGAACTTCGCCGGAGTATGGAAGCCCAGAGTGGGGCGCATTCATGGCGGCCTACGCCGAGGCTGGAAAGACGTTCAATGAGCGCGGAGTATTTCGTGCGGGCGAAGCATTACAGCACACCAGTACCGCAACTTCGGTTCGGGTGCGTGGCGGCAAGACCGAGACGATGGATGGCCCGTTCGCAGAGACAAAAGAGCGGCTAGGCGGGTTCTATCTTTTGGATTGCAGGGACCTCGACGAAGCCATCGAAATGGCGGCGCTTATCCCAACAGCTGAAATCGGGACAATCGAAGTGCGTCCGGTTCTTGAGTTTGGTGGATAAGAGGTTAGCCAGCGCGGCCCGGGCGGAGGTCTCGGAGGTTCTTCGTCAGGACCGTGGTCGGCTGCTCGCCGCTTTGATCCATGCGGTCGGAGACTTTGATATTGCGGAAGAAGCGCTCAGCGATGCACTCGAGGCGGCTTTGGTGCATTGGGGACGGTCGGGAGTGCCCGACAATCCGAAAGCCTGGCTTTTGCAGGTTGGACGGAGACGCGCAATCGACCGGCTCCGTAAAGCCAAAAGATTTCGCGCCAGAGCATCGGATATCACGCGTATGATGGAGGAAGACGAAGCGGCGCGTAGTGCTGATGCTGATGCGATCCCCGACGAACGACTGAAGCTTATATTCACATGCTGTCACCCAGCGCTTGAAGAAAAATCTCGAGTGGCTTTGACGTTGCGGACAGTCGGCGGACTTTCGACGCGTGAAATTGCCCGGTCGTTTCTGGATAGCGAAGCGGCAATGGGTCAAAGGCTATCTCGCGCCAAGGCGAAGATCGGCGCGGCCGGCATTCCTTATGCGGTGCCTTCGCGCGATCAATGGGACACCCGGCTTCAATCAGTGTTAATCGTTATCTATCTGATATTCAACGAAGGTTGGACGGCCAGTGGTGGCGATGCTCCGATCCGGGATACGCTTTGCAGCGAGGCGATGTTTCTTGCCAGGTTGATGTCCAAATTGGCTCCAGCGGAACCTGAAATCGAAGCTCTGCTCTCGCTGATGATGTTGAACTGGGCGCGTCGAAACGCGCGGCATAGTCCTGGAACAGGGTTGGTCGGTTTGGATGAACAGGACCGGTCATTGTGGAACGGCGATCATCTTGACGAAGGGCTTTCGCTCTTGGATATGGCTGTTGCACGTGGTCGGCCCGGGCCTTTTCAGTGCCAAGCAGCTATTCAGGCGCTTCACGTTGTAGCTACGAAACCGGACGAGACCGATTGGGCGCAAATCTTGTTGCTGTATGATCGTCTTCTGACTTTTCATCCGACGGATGTCGTTCGGCTCAACCGCGCAGTTGCTTTGGCGGAAACAGGCGCGCTGCCGGAGGCATTGGCAAGTGTAGATGAATTGGCGGAGGGGATGGAAGGGTACCAGCCCTTTCACGCGGCCCGCGCCGAGATTTTGCGGCGATCAGGCCATCGCAAAGAGGCGCTAGCCGCCCTTGAACGAGCGATCGACTTGTCCCGAAGCCCAGATGAGCAACGGTGGTTGGCCGACCGGCAAGCGGCTCTGTACTAGGCTTTCTTGTGCGGGACGGCGTACAGCTCGAGGCGATGTCCTTTCAGATCATACCCGAGTTTCGTCGCGATACGTTCCTGAAGGGCTTCGATATCCTCGTCGACGAATTCGATAACTTCGCCTGTATGCAAGTCGATCAGATGGTCGTGATGGTCCCGGTCGGCGTCTTCATAGCGCGCCCGTCCGTCACGAAAATCCAACCGTTCAAGAATGCCGGCTTCTTCGAACAATTTAACCGTCCGGTAGACCGTGGCCAGCGAGATGTTCGGATCGACCGCGCTGGCACGTGCATAGAGCTCTTCAACATCCGGATGATCGTCGGCTTCCTCCAGCACACCAGCAATTGTCCGACGCTGTTCGGTGAGGCGCAGGCCCTTTGCTTCGCAGCGATCAATAATTGTATCGGTCATGGTGTTGCGCATCCCCTGTCGAATTTTCCTTTTAGGCGAAGGACGCGACAAGGAAAACCCCGTCTGCGGGCAAGTCCTCGGCTTTCCCAAACGGTGAACTCAGGTGCCGCAGAAGGTCTGAGCGACAATTTCTTCCGTCTGCGGGGGGCGGGCCAGATCAGTATTCTCACCGGGTTCGGCGAATGGCGTTGCAAGAGCGCTGCAAAGTCGTTCGAACGCCGCAAAATCGCCGGCTACCGCTGCTTGAATGGCTTGTTCGATCCGATGTGTACGCGCGATCAGTGCGGGATTCGCACAGTGCAAGTCCGAAAGCCGTCCCTCTGGCGTGGCGTTCTCCATACTCAGGCGGTCGCGCCATTTACGCTCCCAGTCATCAAAGGTCGCAGGATCGACAAACTCGTCCCTCGCACTTTCAGTGCCGAGGGCGCGGAACGTGTTGGTGAAATCGGCTTGACCATTGACCATTCTGTTCATGAGATCCTGAATGAGCTGATCATCGCCTTTGAGTTGCGTCTTGAGGCCAGTTTTTGCACGAAACACTTCAAGCCACGCGGTCCGGAACAATTCCGGAAACCGATCGATGCTGGCTTGTGCGGCCTCGACCTCCCCGATGAGCGGCAACAACGACGTCGCCAGCTGAGCGAGGTTCCACATCGCCATATCAGCTTGGCGTCCGTAGGCGTATCGACCGTTCTGATCAATTGAGGAAAAGACCTGCATCGGATGATACTGGTCCATGAAGGCGCATGGGCCATAGTCGATGGTTTCCCCGGAAATTGTCATATTGTCGGTGTTCATGACGCCGTGCACGAACCCTAGCCCCATCCATTGCGCAATCAGCTTCGCCTGTCGGGCTATGACTCCGTCGAGCAATCCCAAAGCGCCCTCAGCATTCGCATCGTGTCGCTGGATGGCGTGTTCAGTAAGTGCGGTAAGTGCCTCGACGTCTTTTTGCGAGGCGAAATACTGGAAAGTACCAACGCGGATGTGGCTGGCAGCGACGCGGGTAAGGATAGCGCCGGGCAGCGGTGCTTCGCGCAGAACGACGTCGCCTGTCGCGACGGCGGCTAGCGCACGCGTTGTCGGCACGCCCAATGCATGCATCGCCTCAGAAACGATGTATTCCCGCAAGACTGGCCCAAGCCAGGCGCGACCGTCCCCCATGCGAGAATAGGGGGTCGGTCCTGATCCTTTCAGTTGGATGTCGAAGCGTTGACCATTTGGGGACACGATCTCTCCGAGCAGGATTGCCCGACCATCGCCCAGACGAGGTGACCAACCGCCAAATTGATGCCCGGCATAGACTTGAGCGAGCGGCGCGGCACCCTCGGGAATCATGTTTCCAGCGAGGGCAGCGATCCCGTCAGGCGAGGCCAGAGCCCTTGCGTCAAGACCAAGGTCACCCGCCAGCGACGCGTTTAGCGCAATGAGCGATGGGTTCTTCACTGCTGTGGGATTTAGCTTTGTGAAGAACCGCCCATCAAGTCGGGCATAGCTGTTATCGAAGGGGATATGCAGGCTCATGGGTGTTAGATAGGTCCTCAAGCGGTCCAAGTCATCAGATTGTGAGGCCGGCGCGCGAATCCAAGTCGTCCATACATCTTTTCCGCCCGCGCGTTGCGTTGCGCGACCTCAAGATGCAAAGCCATCAGGCCGGCAGCTCTTAGTGACTTGATGAGCGTGGCAACGGCTTCGCTTCCCATGCCACGCCCCCGGACCTTTTCGCGTATCCAAAGCTCGTCAATGAACCCATCCAGGCCACCCATTTCGATGGACCAACCGAACGTGACCGCCACATAGCCAACGGGTGACATTTTCGGACCTATCAGCCAGATCGCGCCATGTGGAGAGCCATCGAGCAGAGGCGCAATGGCGGTGCGACGGTGGTCGTCGTCGGTGTTTATGCCTTCAAGCGCGTGGTAGGCCGTAATCATCGGCAGCAGCTTTTCTGTGTCATCAGGCGTTGCGAGATGAAGTATCTGGGTCATTTTGATGTCTCTTGAATGCGGGCGAGCGCTCGAGCTTCGGCTTTGTCGATCCACTCGGATTTGCACAGCCCGTAAGCGGCGCCGCCTTCCGGGTGGCGGGACGCACAGGCCGCTTTGACGGAAGTATAGGCCGCCCTGAGTGTTGCTTTGTTGCGCAAGGCATCTCGAAAAGCAAGGTGTCTGGTGATGTCGGGATGATCTGAAACATAGCAATGCGCATGTACAACTCGCTTGCCGTTTTTCGGATCGAATTTGCGCGCATAATCCCGGCCGGAAAGCCCGTGCTCGCCCAGCCATTCGTAGCCGAGCGCCTCGAATTGAGTTTTGGCGACCGCTTTAGTTTCCGCATCACGAAAGACAGGCAAGAGGTCCAGAATGGGTTTTGCCGGCAGGCCGGGAACGGACGTTGATCCCACATGGTGAACCGCGACAAGGCCATCGATGCGTTGGATCAGGCTGTCGATTTCGCGTTGCGCAAATTCATGCCATCTTGGGTCCGGCGCATCGAGAAGCGTCATAAACGCGCCAGGCGCTCAGTCAAAAGGTTGAAGAAACCCGCATCGTCGACGGATCCCATGAACATCGCGTTCGCGGGCCTGTCGGTGACGCCCCACCAGTCTGCAACGGTCATGCCCAAGGTCAGTTCGGACTGTGTCTCGATCTCGACGTTGATGAACCGACCCTGAAAAAGTGAAGGGTTGATCAAATACGCGATCGTGCAGGGGTCGTGAAGCGGCGCGCCCTGCGAGCCGTATTTTTCCGTGTCGAAACGCTCGAAGAAATCGGTCCAACTTGCAACCATGTGTCCAACGTCTGTGTCCAGCGCCTTGATATCAGCGATCCACTTGGCACTTGTGAGTGCTTTGTGGGTGACGTCAAGTGGCATTACCGTGATCTGCACGCCAGAATTGAAAACAATATCAGCGGCTTCCGGGTCGACATAAATGTTGAATTCGGCGGCTGGTGTTATATTGCCAACCTCAAAATAAGCGCCCCCCATGAGAACGATCTCTTCGACCCGCTCTTTGATATCCGGGGCTTTCTCAAAGGCGGCCGCTATATTCGTGAGGGGACCGATTGGCACCAGAGTAACGGTGCCTGCAGGTTCCGAACGGAGTGTTTCGATTATGAAATCAACACCGTGGATGGTTTGCAGCGGCATCGTTGGCACGGGAAGCTGAGGTCCATCCAGTCCGGTTTTTCCGTGCACGTGTTCGGCGGTAACAAGCTTGCGCTTCAGGGGTTTGTCACAGCCTGCATAGACATGCATGTCTCGCCGCCCGGCCAGTTCGCAAATGATCCGAGTGTTTTTCTCGGTCAACGCGAGAGGCACATTGCCTGCGACCGCTACAATTCCCAAGACGTCGATTTCGTCCGGAGACGCAAGCGCAAGAAGGATGGCGACCGCATCGTCCTGTCCGGGATCAGTGTCGATGATTATTTTGCGGGGCGCAGCCATGAAGACCTCCGATTGAGAAGTCCACATTGGCGGCGCCCCTTTGCGATGTCCAGACCAAGTCCTCGAACGATGCCGGGGGCGTTAACCGCCGGAGCCGTTGCCGCCATCAAAGTCGACACGTTCGACCATCTTGAGGGCCTCCGCCCGATGATCTGCAATTGCCGCGAGGTTAGTGTCATCCGGGGTGAATTTCCCCCAGCTTGCCACCAACTCGGATGGCGCCGCGGCGGGCGAGGCCGGGTATTCATACACCACCGACGCGTAGATATTCTGCGCCTCGGGTGAGGCGAGATATTCCATAAAGGCTACGGCATTGTCGCGGTTCGGAGCACTTGCTGTCATGGCCACGCCCGAGATGTTGATATGGGTCATGCCATTGTCAGCGAATGTCGGGAATTCGATGCGGACGGAGTTCGCCCATTCGGTTTGTTCGTCATCCTCCAGCATTGCGCCCATATAATAGGTATTTCCAAGCGAGATGTCGCATTCACCAGCCCAGATGGATTTGACCTGCGCGCGGTCATTGCCCTCGGGATCCTTAGCCAGATTGGCCTTTACACCCTTGAGCCAGGTTTCGGCCGCCTCGGCGCCGTTATGCTCGATCACGGCGCTCAGAAGGCCGAGTGTGTAGACATGGGTTCCCGAACGGGTACAGATGCGGCCCGCCCATTTTGGATCGGCCAGATCTTCGTAGGTGGTGATCTCACCCTCTGCCACACGTTCTTTCGAAGCGTAAATGATCCGCGCACGGGTCGTCAGTCCGAACCAGTGGCCTTCGGGATCGCGTATCGATACCGGGATCCTTCCGTTCAATGTCTCGCTTTCGACCGCTTGCGTCACACCTGCGTCCTTTGCTTCGGTGAGGCGGCTGATATCTACGGTCAGAATAATGTCGGCGGGCGAGCGCCGACCTTCGGCTTTCAGTCGCTCGACCAGGCCCTTGTCGACATAAGCAACGTTTGTCGTGATGCCCGTTTCTTCCGTGAAGGCATCCAGCAAGGGCTGGATCAGTTCGGGCTGGCGATAGGAATAGACGTTCAGTTCTTCAGCATAGGCGGGAACAGCCATCGCTGTCGCGGCAAGGGCAAAGACTGGAAGGCGCATTTTACTCTCCGTGGTGTCAGAATCATTGCGCCGAATTAATCCTAGTGTTTTTGTCAGGTCAATATCTCTGAGTATTTTTGTCGGGATAATCTTTGGGCGTTCCTCAAGGTCGTTGTCCCCGCTCTTTGGCCTTAGCTGCGTCCCACAATGCATCCATTTCTTCGAGATTGCTCTCCTCGGGGCGCCGACCGTCGTTCGCAAGTTCTCGTTCAATCTGTGTGAACCGACGGGTGAATTTCGCATTTGCATCACGCAAAGCATGTTCGGGGTCTACGCCGAGGTGTCGCGCCAAGTTCGCCATAACAAACAGCAAGTCTCCGAACTCCTCGTGCGTTTGGTCTGGATCCGCACGGTTGCGGGCTTCGACCAGTTCGCGTGACTCTTCAGCAATCTTGTCCAGCACCTGTCCGGCATTCGGCCAGTCGAATCCCACGCGCGCGGCCCGTTTTTGTAACTTCACCGCTCGCATGAGGGCCGGGAGGCCAAGGGCAACGTCTGCAAGCGCGCCCTCGGCACCTTTGGAGGCGCGCTCCCTTGCTTTCGACGCTTCCCAGTCGCGTTTCTGGTCTTCTGCTGTTTTGTCTCTTGTCTCATTGCCAAATACATGCGGATGACGCGCGATCATCTTATCGCTGACGCGTCGCAGGATGCTTTCGACATCAAAATGCCCGACCTCCGCGCCCATTTGACCGTGGTAGACGACTTGAAGCAGCAGGTCGCCCAGCTCACCTTCCAGTTCCGGCCAGTCTTCGCGGTCTATTGCATCCGCAACCTCGTACGCCTCCTCTATGGTGTAGGGTGCGATTGTGCGGAAATTCTGCTCGATGTCCCAAGGACACCCTGTGTTTGGGTCTCTGAGACGGCGCATGATCTCGGCCAGACGCGGCATACCGTTCGGAATATTAAAGATGGGATCGTCGGTCATTACTTTGTCGCTTTGGTTTTTGAAAGCTGAACCGCAGTTGTTGCAGCTACGTCGGTGAAGTCCAGAGTTGACTTGTCCATAGTGCGCACGGCGCAACAATACTTGACGTCGCAGCCGCAATCGGGCCTTTAGCGGCGAACCAATTGGAGATGGTTATGGGACTTGAAGACGCCGCCAACGAAGTCGATGTTGCCTTCACACGCAAAGAGCCTCGCGGACTTGCCTTTGAAAACGTATTTTCGGGGGTTCCGTCCTTCTTGCGGCGCAAGCTGACGAAAGACCTGTCTGGCATAGATCTGGCCATTACCGGAGTTCCTTTTGATCAGTCCGTGACCCATCGCCCGGGAACGCGGTTTGGTCCGCGAGCGCTTCGCGAAGCATCAACGCTGCAAGCGGGCGATCCGCCCTACGGTTGGGGTTTTGACCCCTTGGATGAACTCGCCATCGCAGATTATGGAGACATGGCCTTCGACTATGCCAAAGTCGCCGAAGTTCCCGGACTTATCGAAAAACACGCGCGCGGCATCCTTGATCAAGGTGCGGCATGTCTGACGCTGGGGGGGGATCATTCGATCACGCTGCCGCTTTTGCGCGCGCATTTTGCGCAGCATGGGCCTTTGGCCTTTATCCAGTTCGACGCGCACTCCGACACTTGGGTGGATGATGATCCGGCGCGTGTCGACCACGGCACTTTTGTCTACAAGGCCGTAAAAGAAGGGCTTATCGACGTTCAGAAGTCCGTTCAGATCGGGATACGCGTTGCCAATGACACGCCGCTTGGGATCACACGCATTGATGCGCGGGCCATTCACGAAAATGGGGCGGCGGCGACGGCGCGAGCGGTGAAAGACATCGTCGGTGATGCCGCAACTTATCTGACCTTTGACATCGACGGGCTGGATCCGGCTTTCGCGCCCGGCACCGGAACGCCTGTGTGGGGGGGGCTGTCGACAGCGCAAACCGCTGTTATTCTCAGAGACATTGCGGGAATCAATCTGATTGGAGGAGACGTCGTTGAAGTTTCGCCGCCGTTTGATCACGCGAATATGACGGCTGTGGCTGGTGCGCATGTGGTGCATGAACTGATCTGCCTTTGGGCATGGAACCGCCGATCGACTTCTGATTAACAACTTTTGACATAATTGAAGAGTAGAGAGCCGAAAACGAGGCTTAGGTGAAATGCAAACGACGCTCATCGCTATTGTTGTGATTGTTATTCTGGGACTTGGTTGGATCCGTTTTTCTCCGACGGACATCGATGCTTTTCACGTCGATCCGGCGATTGCGAACGATCCGGGACCACGCGGTCACAAAGTGATTGGATTGGCCGCACCTCATTTTCAGGGTGACCCTGATACGGTCCTTGAAGCGCTTATACGCGTCGCACGGTCGGAACCGCGCGTGCGACGGTTGGACGGTAGCGTGGACGAGGGGATGATAACCTTCGTGGCCCGCTCCAAGTGGATCGGCTTTCGGGATTATATCACTTTTAAGGCTGTGTCCGAGGGGTCGCAAACCAAACTCGCCGCGATTTCCAGGTCTCGTTATGAAATTGGTTCAGACTGGGGAGTTAACCGGGAAAGATTGGAGCGCTGGTTTGCTGAAATCGAGGATGTCCTGGCCGAGGGATGAAGAAACGCAACCCACGCCCGTGTCGCGCCAAATCGGAACATTGAGCGACATCTCGCAAAGGGCCATGAACGAACGACCGTTAACCACGAGGCAAGTTTCCTGTCCCAGATCGATCCGATCACCTTGGGTGTCGGTGCAATAGCATTCGATTACACGGCCGTCAGGGCCAGTGATGTCGGCGAATGCCGGCGAGGCTGCGAGGCTTATGATGAACGCCATTTTCCACATGCGCCAAGCTTAACAATGGCGATCGACATTTCAAGTCACGCTCTCTTGACCTTGTCTGAAGGATCGGAGAGACGAAACAGATGATCCCAGCGGACACTCTTCAACAGATCATCGGGCGTTTTCAGTTTCTGGAAGCGAAGATGGCTGGTGGTGCGGATGGAAACGAGATTGCCGCCCTCGCGCGCGAATACTCCGATTTGAAGCCCGTCGTTGAAGAAATTTATCATTATCAAGAGCTTGTGTCGGCCGAGGCAGAAGCCAGACTGATGCTGGATGATCCCGAAATGCGCGCACTCGCCGAAGAAGAGCTGTCAGTTCTGAAGGCGCGGTTACCTGACGTTGAACAGGCCTTGCGGATTGCACTGCTGCCGAAGGATGCTGCCGACTCCCGGCCTGCAATTATCGAAATTCGACCAGGCACCGGGGGCGAAGAGGCCGCTCTGTTTGCGGGCGATCTATTGCGCATGTATCAACGGTATGCCGAAGCAAAAGGATGGCGTTTTACAATCGTCGAATTTGCCGAAACCGAGTTGGGTGGGATCAAGGAAGTGGTAGCCAACGTCTCGGGTGAAGGGGTTTTTGCCCGCCTGAAATACGAGAGCGGAGTCCATCGTGTTCAACGGGTCCCTGAAACGGAATCCGGCGGGCGCATTCATACGTCGGCGGCGACAGTTGCGGTTCTTCCGGAAGCCGAAGACGTGGATATCGACATTCCCGCCACAGATATTCGGGTCGACACAATGCGCGCCAGCGGCGCCGGTGGCCAGCACGTCAACACGACTGATTCCGCCGTACGCATCACTCATATTCCAACCGGGGTTGTCGTAACTTCGTCCGAGAAATCTCAGCACCAGAACCGTGCGATCGCCATGCAGGTGCTGCGGGCGAAATTGTTTGATCTGGAGCGTCAGCGCGTGGATCAGGAACGTGCCGCGGACAGGAAGTCACAGGTTGGGTCCGGTGATCGATCCGAGCGCATTCGCACGTACAACTTCCCACAAGGACGTTTGACGGATCACAGAATTGGTCTCACGCTTTACCGGCTGACAGATATCATGGCCGGTGATCTGGACGAGGTGATCGACGCGCTGATTTCGGAAGATCAGGCTGCGAAGTTGGCCGAGCAAGGGCTGTGAGTGATCTGAATCCACGGGAAACCGTGCAAGACGCCTTATATCGTGCGGCGCGGGATCTTGAGGCGCGGGGGGTGGGCTATGCAATGCGGGATGCAAGGCGCCTCATGACCCATGCGCTAGGTATCGCATCCGATCGCCTGACGCTTTTCTTGCGCGAACCCTTGCCCGCCGAAGCGGCCGGTGTTTTCACAGCGTTTTGCGAAAGGCGCGCCGCGCGTGAGCCAGTCTCACGGATCGTCGAAGGTCGGCTATTCTTCGGACGATGGTTTAAGGTCACTCCAGAAGTCCTTGATCCAAGACCGGAAACTGAAGTTCTTATTGACCAGGCGCTGAGATTTCAGTTCGGCAGCTTTCTGGACATCGGAACGGGCTCCGGCTGCATTGCCGTCACGCTTCTGGCTGAACGTGCCCGCGCCAATGCGTTTGTAACCGACATTTCCGAAAGGGCACTGAAGATTGCGGAAGAAAACGCCTTGGCGCATTCCGTATCCGAGCGCGCGCGCTTCGCCACTAGCGATTGGTTCAGCGACGTTGTCGGGCAGTTCGATCTTATTGTTTCGAACCCGCCTTATATTCGACCCAGCGAAATGGAAACACTGGAGCCCGAAGTTCTGAAGGGTGATCCGCACATTGCCTTGACGGATTTCGTGGATGGTTTGACCGGGTATCGACAGATCGCCGCACATGCCGAAAAGCATCTGGTGCCGGGTGGGCGGGTCTTGGTCGAAATTGGCCCGGACGAGGCACAGGAAGTCGTTCAGTTGTTCACGGACGCTGGTTTGACGAATTGCACGGTGTATCAAGACTTTGACCGCCGCGATCGTGTGGTCGAAGCATTTTCGACGAAACCATCAAAAATTGGCTGAATCCGGTCAATTGCAGGAAGATCAGTCAGAATAAGCTTGCCCTGTCGTGCACCACTGGATAAACGTTTGGGTGCGCAACGCAGGGAAATGTGTTCCCGCGGCGCTACTTCAATCCTTGCACGGACGATCGGCCCAAGTGGGGTCAGGTTTGAAACTACCGCGCAAGACCAGATCAAAGGCTGGACAAGTACCTTATGAGATCACAAAAGTCACGTTCGCGTTCCAAAGGGAATCGCAACAACAGTCGTAATGTCGGCAATGTCGTCAACCGTGTGTTCGACAGTTCCGGTCCTGAGGGGAAAGTGCGTGGCACGCCTCAGCAGATCATCGACAAGTACAATCAACTCACCCGAGACGCGCAGTTATCCAATGACCGCGTCGCGGCAGAGAATTTCCAGCAACACGCCGAGCATTACACTCGAATGTTGGCCGAGGCCATGCGGGAGCAGCAAGAGCGTCAGGAACGCCAGCAGCAAAACCAGCAGAACCAGCAGAACCAGCAGAACCAACCGCGTCGTAGTGATGACGCAGGTGGTCAGGACGTGCAGGAGCAAAAGAAGCCTCAACACGAGGAGATTGCATCCGAGCAGCCAAGATCCAGACCCAGACCTAAACCTAAGCCGAACAACGACGTGATTGACATGGATCAGGACAACGAGTCCTCTGGTCTGGTGGAAACACCAGAAGAACGTACGGCCCATCCACGTCGGACCCGTCGCAAAGCACCAACGGCAGACGCGGGCGAAGCGTCCGAACAGCCTAAGGCGCCCACACCTGACGCAGCAGAATAAGCTAGGGTTTTTCGAGGCTGCGCGCCAAAGCGCAAAACCGTTCAATGTCAACTGTTTCAGCCCGGTCGGTCGGCTTTATTCCGGCTGAAACCAGTCTGTCTTCAATGTCAGGCCTCAGACCTTTGAGGCTTGCGCGCAGCATTTTTCTGCGCTGATTGAAGGCCCGCGCAACCAGATCGCGCAGGATTTTTGGATTGGCCGGATAGCGTGGTTCGGGAAGGCAATTCAGAGTTACAACTGCGGATCGAACCTTGGGGGCTGGTGTGAAAGCCTCGGGCGATAACTTCATCACGATGCGCGCATCGGTGCGCCAGCCTGCCAAAACCGCCAACCGTCCATAGTGCTTTTCGCCCGCTTTGGCGGTTATGCGTTGTGCGACCTCAAGTTGAAACATCAGCGTGAGCGACGTCCAGAATGGCGGCCACTCGGGCGGATCAAGCCAACGCGTCAATAACTCTGTTCCGACGTTGTACGGAAGATTGGAGACAATGCGGATCGGTGGATTGAGATGCTGCGAAAGGTCAAGTTCAAGTGCATCCCCTTCGAGTATTTCAAGCCGACCTTCATAGGCCCGCGCGATTTCCTCAAGCGCGGGAATGCAGCGCCGGTCCTTCTCTACAGCGACCACTTTGCGCGCGCCCTCCGCCAAAAGCCCTCGCGTCAGGCCTCCGGGGCCAGGTCCCACTTCAAGGACGTCCGATCCATGCAAATCGCCGGCGCAGCGCGCGATTTTCGCTGTCAGATTCAAGTCCAACAGGAAGTTTTGCCCAAGCGACTTACGGGCGGAAAGACCGTGCCTTGAAATGACTTCGCGCAGCGGTGGGAGATCGTCGATAGCGCTCATTCAAAAGCCGTTATGCGCGCGGAGGCCATGCGGTGGGCCAGTCTGATGGCTTCCACAAGTGAAGTGGCGTCCGCCAATCCCTTGCCCGCGATATCGAAGGCCGTCCCATGATCGGGTGATGTGCGCACAAACGGAAGCCCGAGTGTCACGTTGACGCCGCGATCGAAGGCAAGCGTCTTTATGGGGATAAGGGCCTGATCATGATACATCGCGACCGCTACATCATAAGTCTTGCGGGCCTTAGCGTGGAACATCGTGTCGGCGGGCAGGGGATCCGTGATTTTCATCCCGTCTGCCCGCAGGTCTTCACAAACGGGCCGAATAATCGCTGCCTCTTCTGCGCCAAGCATGCCGCCCTCACCCGCATGTGGATTAAGCCCGGCCACCGCAATGCGGGGAGTCGCTATGCCAAAATCGCGGACCATCGACTTGTGTACGATTGTCAGCGTTTTTCTTAGAAGCTCCTGCGTTAAGGCGTTGGGCACTTCGCCAAGAGGCATATGAATCGTCACCGGAACGACCTTCAGTTCTTCAGAGGCAAGCATCATGACACTGGTCTCAACGCCGCCCAATGCGGCGAGGAACTCGGTGTGGCCGGGGTAGGCAAACTTGGCGTGGTCGACCAGGATCTTCTTTGAAATCGGTGCGGTGCAAACGGCCGCCGCATCTCCGGATTGCACGAGATGGACGGCTCTTTCGATGACATCAACAACGGATTGCGCGTTTGCAGGGCTTGGAACTCCTGGCTGGGCGATCTCGGGGAATTCATGCGCCAGCACGGGCAGGCCATGGTTTGAGGCTTTTGTCGCTTCTGCTGAAGATTGAATGAGCGAAACCTTCGCGCGTACTGGCAGATGTCTCGGGTCGCCAATCCAGAAAAAAGGAGCGGAGGACGAAAGTGTTTCCCACGCTTTGACCGCTATCTCGGGCCCAACGCCTGCAGGATCGCCGCAGGTCAGGGCTACAGGTCGGCGCGACGTTTCAGTCATCAATTCGCAAGATCGGCAACAAAGGTATCGGCGCGAAGATCAGCCAGATAGTCAGCGGCAATCGACGTGAGACGCGTATTCAGAAGGCGCGTTCCGACAAGTTCAAAATCGACGGTGCTTTCAAAGGCCTGTTGGCGACCGCACAGCATAAGCACGGTGCTTTGCGAGCCTCGAACGAGGGCGGTGGTCGCTTCATTAACATCAAGAAAGTCGATCTGAGCGCGGATATCTGCTGGCAAAGCGGTCAATGGCCTGCTTTCGCGGATCAGCATATCTTCGGGCAGGTCTTTTGCGATGCCGTAGAGGTCGTCGCAGGTATCGATGCGCGATGCGATACGGTCAGCTTCACTTGGCCCTGCGGCGACGCGAAGAAGCGCATAGTCGATCGAAAGCGTCTCGGGCCGGCCGACGGCGACACGTTCAACGTCTCGTAGCAAGAAGATACCGATGACGTTATCCAGTTCGATCGGTTGACTGATCTGGCCGGGAGATAGCGCGCGGATCGGTGCCTGAATGTTTTCAGGCAGAGTTTCAATTGCGACCCAGTTCAATTGCCCTGCACGCGATCGCGAGGCGGCAACGGAGTAAAGGCGCGCGGCCGTCGAGAATTCCTCTTCGCTGCGCATTGTCGCGATTTCCGCAGCGCGCGCGCGCGAGGCGCGTGTCGTATCAGCACCTGTCTTTGGCAGAAGAATTTCCGAGATCAATACACGCAAGCCGCCTTCAGTGCCCGTGCGCGCCAAGTTACGGTCTATAACTTCCTGCGGGATGTTGCGGGCTTCGGAACGGAACCTCGCCTGAACATGGGCCCGCCACGCGATCCCGGCCGTCACAAAGTCGCGAAAGGTCTGTGCATCGACACCTTCTTGACCAAGCGCGGTGATGAACTCCTCGGCGGTCAAATTCGCACGCGCAGCAAATTCTTCAAGGCCGGCCGCAATCTGGTCTTCACCGGGCATATCGCCGCTAAGCCGGGCGGCTTCGAATTGAATGGTTTCATTGATTAACTGTTCGCGTGCAAGTGCACGCGGATCGCCGGGCGCACGCAAAAGAGCCAGGAAGCGTGTGCGTTGCGTGATCTGGTATTCCGTTATGATGTTGTCATTGGCCTGGATTGCTGGCCGGAACCGGTTTTGCGCCTCGGCCGGCAGCGACGACATGGCAACCACCATTACAAGTGACAAGAATATGACAACGCAACTGGAATTCTTCACTTTGTTACCCTCTGCAAACCGACCGGCTTGCCCCCTGCTTTTGTCCGTTCCCAACACCAAGCAATGACACGCGGAAACCGAAGTCCGTGGTAGGTGTGACGCTTGTAGATGTTGCATAACGGCGCGTCACGGAAAGGTCTATCCGAATGCAATCAGTCTCGAATTCAAGCCCGAGGCCCGCGCGCGCAGCGCGACCTTCGTTGAAGTCGTAGCGCCAGTCTGTGCTGGCTGTCCAGTTTTCGTTGAGGTCAAGAAATCCTCCAAACGCCAATTCAGACAACTTGTCTGTTCGCCCTTCGGAAGGTTCGGGTTGCGCGAATAAAAAACTGGACGACAGGGCGGCTTTGTCGCCTTGCCAGTCAACGCGGGTCTCATTCAAGGTGAAAGCCACGTTGTCATCAAAGAGCGAGCGTGACGACAGCCAAAGGCGATCGCCATATGACAGACGTCCAGCCAGCAGCCACTCGGATTGATCTGCATCCTGGCCGCCGGTGTCCGAAAATTGCAAAGCCCCATCCAGGCTTGCAACGCGACCGATTGCAAGATTTGCTCCCCAGCCGTTTTTCTGGACCCGGTGCCAGTTGAACCCCAAGGCAGCGCGAGGTCCGTCTTCTATGCCGTCGATGCCCGGAAACCGGGAGGGTGCAAAGAGATTGGCTTCGTCGAATTCCACGATACGGCTGTCTTCGAGAGGAACGGCACTTCCGCTGACATTGGCAAAATCAAATCTCAGGATCGGCTCAAGTATTTCGGTCGCGCCATCTGCCGTCGTCCTCGCAAGCGGCCAGCGCAACTCTGTTGCAACGCGGGGGGCGACCCGCAGCGCGTTGCGCTCAAACCGCGAGTCCTGGCTGACGTTGTAGGCTTCGATGCGAAGGGCGGCTTCGGTGTCGAGAACAAGTCCGGATTGGAGCTGGTCGCGGCGCGACCAGTCTGCGCCAAATCCGATACGTGATACGTCGCGCCCAAGAATATCCGCGGAAGACGGACGGTTCAGAGCGGCAGTATCGACCCGGACCGAGGTTCTGCCGCCAAAATGCAGTCCGTCAAGTTCGCGCTGATAAGAGGTTTCGATAAAGCGGTCGGGCAGGGTGTCCCGGATCGGAATTTCTTGGTCCCGAAGTGTTCGAAACTCTGTGATGCTGGCGCGAAACAGGTCTTTTTCGCGGACGCGCCCCAGCGCGAATTCGTTCGTGAGTCGGTCCTTCGAGGAATAATCGTATTGAAAGAGATACCCGGGGTCCGAGACGAACTCGAGCTGTCCTGTCGCAACAAAGCCTTGTGGTAAAAGGTAGGTCCCGTTGGCAAAAAGATACCCCCGGCCGCCGAGATCATCGTCGTTTGTCACCGCCCCGTCGAAAGAAAGCTGGCCGTTGCGGATCTCCTGACGATACGAGAACTCGAGTGTTGCGGTCCTTGCCGACAGATACGGCGTGAGCGTTGCATCGGCGTGGCGCCCGATTGCAATGAAATAAGGAAGCAGAATGCCAGTGCCCAGGTCGGAAGATGTCCGAAGTTCAGGGATCAAAAGGCCGTTTGCGCGATCTAGCGTCGGGTCGGGCAGTCGTAGTCTCGGCAGATAGATAAGTGGAACGCCTGCCATTCGAAACTGGGCGTTTTCGAAATAGAGTTGTTGGCCCTCAGTGTCATGGATAACCCGAGACGCGCGTATCTCCCAAAGCGGCGTTGGATTAGATGCACAGACTTCGCAGGAGGATGCGACCACGCGGCGCAAAGTGGTATAGCGGTCTTCTACGCGCGAGATTTGTGCCGCGGCGAGTTGAAATTGTTGGTCGAGAACAAGTCGTGCCGATGTCAGCACGCCGTCGCGCAGATCACTGTCCAGAGTTGCCGCATCTGCGGTGAATATATCCCCGGTTTCGCTGGTCAAGGTGACGTCGCCCTGGATCGAAAGCGTGTCACTATTGCGGTCATAAACAATGCGGTCGGCCACAAGTCGGTTGCCGTCGTAATAGATGATGACGTTACCCTCGGCAGTGATACTGCCGACCGGATCGATCACCACACTATCCGCGACAAGGGACGCAAGCGCTTGCGCGTGCAACATGGCCGGAAGAAATATGGCGCAGACCATCAGAGAGAAAAACCAGCGCTTCATCCGTCTTCCAGATGCAAGAGTAATCCAAGCGGCAGAAGGACTGCGGCGACCGGTGGGCCCCAAGCCGCAAGCAGGATCGGGATCTGCCCATTCTCGCCCAGAATGGCGGCAAAGTTGCGGATGAAATAGAGGCTGAAGCCGAGCGCTAGCGCAAGCATCACCATTAGGCCGGTCCGTCCCATTCGGGTATGTCGCATGGTGAACCCGGCGCCCACAAGAACCATTGAAATAAGCAGGATCGGCAACGCCAACTCCATGTGAAAGAAAGTTCGGTGGTTTCTTGCGGAAAACCCGGCGTCCTCAAGTTGCCTGATAAAGGCGGGTAGTTCCCAGATCGGAATGGCTGAGGGTGTCCCGAAACTGTCAAGTATCTGGTCACGCGTCAGATTGGACGCAAGGCTCATTCGGTCAGCGACAAACGCGTTTTGTTCGGGAATTATCTCGTTGGGATCAAAGCGCCATTCCTTAGCTCCTTCAATCTCCCAGGCTCCGGTGACAAGTCGCGCGACGTCGGCTTCTATCCGGTAACTTGGCCGGCCATTTGAGTCAAAGCCCAGAAATGTTGCTCCGAACAGGACCGTCCCATCCAAATTCGCCCGTTCGGCCCGGATCACGGTTTGCCCGGATTGCGTGCCCTGACGCAACCACAGACCTTCGCGTGAAACCGAAACCGTCGACGCCCCTTCACTTGTCAGTCGACCTGCGACTGTTTCATATTGCTTCGAGGTTGCTGCAACGATCGGATTGATCACCGCAACTGCAAAAATGCCGATCAAGAAGGTGACAGCCAGCGGGGCCAGAAGGCTTTTTAGTGCCGATCGCCCCGACGCGCGCGTCACCACTAATTCCGAGGACCGCGCCAGCCCAAGGAAAAGCGCCAGCGTCGCCAAGATCATGATTAACGGCAGGATGCGGTAGAGCGTCTCGGGAACGTTGAGCGCGCTCAACGACAAGAGCGTGCCGAAAGTCGCATCGGTCGAACCGAATTTCCGTATTTGTTCGACCATGTCCAATAGGAACAGAATGATGAAAAACACGAAGATCGTGGACATCAAAGTCTTAAAGAACCGCCGCGCGAAATAAAGGTGAAGCGTCATGCGGCATCGCCCTCCATTTCTGTGCGGCGCGGTTTTCGGCGAAAGAGCGCCGGGCGGCACGCCAGTTCAAGAAGGGCCGCAGCCAGCAAGAGTCCGACGATTGGCCCCAGATATGCGGCCGGCCAAAGGCTGGCATTCGATTGAACGATGTCCTGTCCGACCCGGGTGATCATTTGTATAGCGATTAGGGCTGCAATTGCCCCGAGGATCTGTCGCCAAATCCCAAACCTGGAAAAACCACCCAACAAGAGTGCCGCAAATCCAACCAGTGGCGCGAACAGTCCGTTCAAGGCATTTCCAAAGCGCTCATGGGCTTCGGACAGCAAAGTATTGCGAGAGGCGCCCGTCAATGCCTGGGTTGTCTCGCTGGCCTGAAGCAGAACTCTGGTGCTCAGTTCTTGAGGTCGTATGCGCCCAACGCCGCCAAGCTCCACCAAGCCACTGAGGTCAAAGGCAAGATTCTCAAACCGGATCACGGACAAGAGCCGTGTTTCAGTGTCCAAAGACTGTGCCATACCATCAAGCATGATTAGGGTCGGTGCCACCGACCCGCGGATCAGTAAGGCTTCGCGCGCCGTATAGGTTACCCTCGTTTCTTTATCTCGTGCGTCGGATAAAAAGATGTTCATCAACTCGCCTTGAGGCGAAATCTCGCGAATATAGAACGTTACCTTGTCCGCCGGGTGGATGAATCTTCCTTCGGTCAAGAGCCGCGCGGTCATGTTCTGGGATATCTCGTCTGAGCGCACCGCAAGCTGACGCAGGCTCGCAGGCACCAGATAATGACCGAGGATAGAAGCCAGTACAGCAACAATCAGACCAAAACAAATGACCGGACGGGCAAGTCTCCATGGGGAAAAACCGGTGGCCTGAACCACAATCAACTCGCTTTCTGTCGTCAATCTGTTCGTCACGTAAAGCGTGCCCGCAAATGCAGCGATCGGAAGAACGATACGAATGACGTTGGGCAAGGACAGAACTGAGAATTCCAGAAAAACCGTTGCGGACTGACCGTTCGCAATCAACTGGTCGAACAGGACGACGGCGCGATTGACCCAATACACAAGCACAAGCACCAGCGCAAAAAAGCCAAACAGCATCAAGAGCTGTGCCATGAGGTATCTGTCGAATCGTCCGATCATCACTGACTGACTTGGATAAACTGCGATCCTTAAATCATAGCCCGGCAGCAGAGAACAGGCATGGACGCATCTGGTGTGAGTTTATCGGCTGGTCTTGGCCAAGTCGGAGCATTAGGCTCTCGGCAAATAGAAAAACCGGAGCGTCCATGACTGAACTTGCGAAACTCAAGATAATTGAAACGAGCCTTGAGCATATTTCGCAAGCACCAGGTCGGGTCGTGGTTTTCGTCCCGGAAAGCGGCAAGCTCGATCAATATGCGCGTCGATTGAACCGACTGATGCGCGGAGCACTTGAGCGTTTTGTCGAGAGCAAGGCATTCTCCAAACTGGCAGAAGGCCAAGCCGCTGATCTGGCTTTTCCCACGGGGCTTCATGTGGACGCGGTTCAGGTGATCCGACTCGACCGGCGCATTAATCCTGAAGCCGAGCGTCGGGCGGGCGCGTCAATCGGTGGCGCGGCAGGTGAAGGACCGGTCCTTGTTCTGGCAGGAGGTCGTCAAAAACTTGAGAACATTGCGATGGGCTGTCTTTTGAAGTCATACGGCTTCGTTCATCACAAGACATCCAACGAGGAAAATCGCGTGCCTCGCGAGATCACTTTCATGGTCTCGAAGCCGCATGCAGTACGTGCGGACCTTAAGCGTGTTCAGGCCGTTGCCGATGGCATTTACTTCGCCCGCGATCTGGTCAACGAGCCAGCCAACGTATTGACCACGACGGCCTTTGCCGAGCGACTTGAAGCCCTTCGCGATATAGGCCTGAAGGTCGAGGTGCTGGACGAAGACCAACTGCAGTCGCTTGGAATGCGTGCGCTTTTAGCCGTTGGTCATGGAAGCGAGACTCCTTCAAAAGTCGTTGTGATGGAATGGACCGGAAGTGGCACGGAAGCGCCCCTGGCTCTCATTGGCAAGGGCGTGGTCTTTGATACGGGCGGTATTTCCTTGAAGCCGGCGGGCGGCATGGAGGAGATGACCATGGATATGGGAGGGGCCGGAACGGTTGCTGGCGTCATGAAGGCCCTCGCGCTGCGCAATGCAGCGGCGAATGTCGTCGGCGTGGTGGGGCTGGTGGAAAACATGCCTGACGGTCGCGCTCAGCGACCCGGTGATGTGGTGCGGTCAATGAAGGGTGACACTGTCGAAGTGATCAATACTGATGCCGAAGGCCGCCTCGTCCTGTGCGATATCATGTGGTACGCGCAAGACCGTTTTGCTCCAAGGGCCATGATTGACCTTGCGACCCTGACAGGCGCAATTGTCGTCGCTCTCGGTCACGAAAACGCAGGCGCATTTTCAAACGACGATGCACTCGTCACCTCGTTCCTTGCGGCTGCAAAGACCGAAGGCGAAGGCGCTTGGCGCATGCCTTTGGGTACCGGTTATGCGCAGACATTGAAGAGCCGCGTCGCGGATGTGAAGAATGTTGGTGGGCGCCCCGGAGGGGCGATCATCGCGGCCGAATTCCTGCAGCGTTTCGTGAACGAAGACATGCCTTGGATACACCTCGATATCGCGGGTGTTGCCAGTCTTGGTGCGGCGTCCGAACTTGCCCCGAAAGGAGCGACGGGGTGGGGTGTGCGAGCGCTGGATCGTCTCGTTTCGGATCGATTCGAGGGCTAGGGGCATGGGAAGTGTCTATTTCTACCACCTGACCGAGAATCCGCTGGAAGCGACTTTGCCGATGCTTCTGCAGAAGTCCTTGGCCGCCGGATGGCGCGTTGCCGTTCGGTCTGGTGACGTGGACTTGATCAGGCGACTGGATGCATCGCTCTGGCTAGGCGAAGGCTTTTTGCCACACGGGATCGCTGGTGGTCCGCACGATGCTGACCAACCGGTCCTCTTGACGAAAGACGAGGCGAAGAATGCCCCACATTGTCTGATGGCTGTCGGACAGGCTTCGATTGATGTCGAAGAAGCGAAGGCTTCCGAACGCGTGTGCATTTTGTTTGATGGCGCCGATCCGCAGGCGGTCGATCATGCAAGGGGGCTGTGGCGTGTCATGACGGATGCCGGACTTGCAGCCCAGTATTGGGCCGACGAAGGCGGGCGCTGGCAGAAAAAGGCCGAAAACGCCTAAGGCTGCAATGTCATCTGGTCGCCGCTGATTTCGATACGGTCAAACAGACTGAGATAGCGCATTCCCAAAAGAGAACCGGGCATTTCACCTTCATTCACGGATGCCGGAATGCCGCGATGCGAAAACGGCCCAAGGACGATGGTATCGAGTGTGACGAAAGCCGTCCGCACGTCGCCATTCGCCGTGCGCGCCCGTCCTATGAATGCCAGACTTTCGGGATCAAGCCCTATGCGGGTGGCGTCTTCCAATGTAAGAACGATATCGGTCGCGCCAGTATCCACAAGAAAATCAACGGGCACATCATTGATGCGAAGCGTCAAATGAAAATGTCCATCGAAACTCCGTCCTATTGAGATCGCTGCTCCGTCCTCGACCACTGCTTGTCGCGGCAAAAGCTCGGATTCGATGTCTTCCCAAATTCCATAGGCCCCGACAACACCCACAAAAATCAGCACCCATGCAATCAACATGCGGGCGATTTTTCCAAGCCCTTGACGGTTCTCGGCTATGAACCAACCGATGATGGCTGCACCTAAGATCGTCAGATAGATAAGGCTGTCGAGGTTAAGACTGCTCATGGATAATAAATAGGTGCGGGTCGCGACCTTGGGTAGGGCTAGCCGCCAAATCCAACGGCGCGCAATCCATCCAGCACAAATTGAACCGACAAAGCCGCGAGCAACATTCCCAGCAAGCGTGTAACAACATTGATGCCCACGGGCCCCAAGGCGCGCTCGATCGGATTGGCCAGCAGAAAAAAGCAGAACGTCAACAGCATGACGCCGAACATCACGGCGTGAACCGTCATGACCCAGGCCCATTCCCCGTCGTTTTGATTGGTCAACAGGATCATCGTTGCAATCGCACCGGGTCCGGCAATCAGTGGGATCGCCAGTGGAAAGACCGATGGATCGTCCTCATTCGCGTGACTCTGGTCTTCACGTCGCTTGGTGCGGCGCTCAAACAGCATATCCAGCGCCGTCAGGAACAACAGAAAGCCCCCGGCAATGCGGAATGCCGGCATGGAAATCCCGGCAAATCCCAAAACAGCGTCTCCAAGCAATCCAAATGCTGTCAAGAGCCCGGCACCGACAAGGCAAGCTGTCACGGCGATCCGGCGCCGGTAGGCCGTGGTCCGCCCTTGGGTCAAGGCCACAAACAAGGGTGCAAGACCAATCGGATCGATGATCACGAACAGGGTTATGAAGACCGTCAAGATCAGGGCGAAGTCATAAGGCATATCTGCATTGAGCAGGTTTTGCCGGGCTGGGCAAGGATGACGTCAAGACCGTCTGATGCGCTCGTCCACCATTTTCAGGTTGGCCATCGGTTCAAGGTCAGGGGGCGAAGTACCATTTTGCGTCGTCGACAATCAGGGAAGTCTGGCATTCGGAGACAAGCCGGAAGCAGAGTGTTGTCGCGCCTCTCTTGCCACGGTTTTCTAGGCTTACCGGCTTTGAAAAGGCGGCTACCGAAACTGTCGAAGCATCGAGGACCTGCTGCGCGTGCTAGTCCAATCCCGCCGTATGGCGACTACGACTCCTGGCCTGCCACTCGCTCCAAGCGCTCGACAGCCTTCATCCAGAGGTCTTCCGCTCGTGCCAAACCATCTTCGACTTCGGCAAACTTCTTCTGCCACGTCGTGTATTCGACCTGACGCTCGGGTGCGTATATCTTGGGATCGGATAGCTTCTGTGAGATCTTCTCGTGGATCTCGGAAAGCTTTGTCACACGTGCCTCTGCAGTCGACGCTGCTTGACGAAGCTCCGCGATATCCGCGCGACTTGCCCGCACAGGCTTGGATTTCGGCTTGTCCTGTTTCGTCGCAGGTTGATCCAACAGCATCCGGCGATAGGCCTCCAGATCGTGATCATATGGACCGACGGCGCCGTCCTTCACAAGCCAAAGCCTGTCGGCGACAAGGCTCAGAAGATGCATGTCATGACTGACCAGTACAACGGCCCCGGTATAGGCTGTCAGGGCTTCCACCAAAGCTTCGCGGCTCTCCATATCGAGGTGGTTGGTCGGTTCGTCCAAAATCAAGAGATGCGGGGCGTCCAGAGTTGCGATCAACAGCGACAGGCGGGCTTTCTGGCCACCTGACAGGCGGCCAACCAGAGTTTCCGCTTGCTCCGCTCCGATTCCGAACCCGCCGAGGCGCGCGCGCCATTTGCCGGGACCGTCGTTCGGGCGCAACCGCCGCAAATGATCAATAGGCGTTTCATCTGCGTGCAGTTCATCCAATTGATGCTGCGCGAAGTAGCCGACCCTCAGCTTGCGCGCCTGTGTCAACTGCCCGGCAAGTGGTTCAAGTTTGCCAGCCAGAAGCTTCGAGAGCGTCGATTTGCCCTCGCCATTGCGGCCCAAGAGCGCGATGCGGTCGTCTTGATCGATCCGCAATGCCAGCCTCGACAGCACCGCCTTGCCATCATACCCGACCGAGGCCCGGTCGATATTGATGATCGGCGGGGACAGTTCCTCCGGTTCGGGAAAACTAAAGCGCTTCAACGCTGCTTCCTGTGGTGTCGTGATTGGCGTCATCTTGGCGATCATCTTCAGCCGCGATTGTGCCTGCACGGCCTTAGACGCCTTGGAGCGGAACCGGTCGACGAAGCTTTGCAGATGTGCACGGCGCGCGTCCTGTTTGCGAGCTTCGGATTCGGCGACGGCCAGACGCGCGGTGCGCGTGGCTGCGAAAGTATCGTAGTTGCCCCGATACAGCGTCAACTTCCTGTCCTCAAGGTGAAGGATCGACGTGACCGCTCGGTTCAGCAAACCGCGGTCGTGGCTGATGGTGATGACCGTGTGCGGGTACTTCGCGAGGTAACTTTCCAGCCACAGCGCGCCTTCAAGGTCGAGGTAGTTCGTCGGCTCATCCAAAAGAAGGAGATCAGGAGCGGAAAACAACACCCCGGCCAGCGCCACGCGCATGCGCCATCCACCGGAGAACGCAGAGCAGGGCATCGCTTGTTCTTCTTGTGTGAACCCGAGACCGCGCAAGATCGTGCTGGCGCGCGCCTCGGCGGACCATGCATCGATATCGGCAAGTCGCGTTTGAATTTCGCTGATGCGGGTTGCGTCGGTTGCCGTATCCGCCTCTGCCAACAGACTTGCGCGCTCCGTGTCGGCTTCCAGAACCGTATCCAGCAGCGAGACCTCAGACCCGGGCACTTCCTGAGCCACGCCACCGATACGCGCGCCCTTCGGGATGTGAATGCTGCCGCCCTCCAAAGCGTACTCGCCCCGGATCAGCTTGAACAAGGTCGTCTTCCCCGTTCCGTTGCGCCCGACAAATCCGATCTTGTGACCGGTCGGGATATTGGCCGAGGCATCCTCGAACAAGGGTCGCCCTTCGATGGCGAAACGTATGGAGTCTATTGTAAGCACGAGGCGGCACTTAGCAGAGGCATCGGGGGGACCGAAAGCCCTGTTTGAGAAATCACGAACCGACCGGTCGATTGATGTCATTCGCGCTGCAATGTCTTTCCATTCAGGTGCATGCGTGCTAGTCGGTCGGCGATTTTTCAGGGGAATGCATCGGGCGTTCCACCGATCCACCAAAAGAGGCAGAGACATGGCGCTCGAACGCACGTTTTCCATCATCAAACCAGACGCGACAAAGCGGAACCTGACCGGCAAGATCAACGCCAAATTCGAGGAAGCGGGTCTGCGGATCATCGCCCAAAAGCGGATCCATATGACCAAGGCTCAAGCCGGCGAGTTCTACAAGGTCCACGCCGAGCGTCCTTTCTATGACGAGCTTTGCGAATTCATGGCCTCCGAGCCTGTCGTGGTTCAGGTCCTGGAAGGCGAAGGCGCCATTCTGAAGAACCGCGAAGTCATGGGCGCTACGAACCCGGCAGACGCCGCACCTGGCACGATCCGCGCCGAATTCGCCGAAAGCGTCGGCGAGAACTCTGTGCACGGCTCTGATGCCCCCGAGACAGCAGCGGAAGAAATCGCCTACTTCTTTTCCGGTCTCGAACTGGTCGGCTGATCTTTACACGACCCACCGTACAATGGCCGTCCTTTTGGGCGGCCATTTTCGTTTCGCGCTTTATCGAACGCCAATGCGGTTCAATGCATCTTCAAGGCTTGCTGGAAGCGAGCCGTCATTCGGCGCCGTTATTTCTGCTCTTGATTTGATTTCGTCGAACCTGCGACGAAGCTCGGTCTTCTCGTTGCCCTGGCAATCGTTCCACGGGCGGCCCTGCAATCCCATGACCAAAGCGTAAAATCCGATAAAGTGGGGCCGCGCGCCCGATGCGATCAGTCTGGCATAGGCCGCGTCCGCGCCAAGTTCCCGAAGCTGCTCTGCCGTCGCGATGCCGGCCTTGGCAAAGGCCGCATCTGATGCGGGGCCAAGATTTCGGATAGAGGACACGGGATCAGTCATGCCGTGGTTATATCGTCCGCAGAGCCCGCGTGACAGTATTTAGATCAGCGCCCAGTCCGTGAACTGATAAGCGTCTTTCTCTGCGTCCTCGTTCGGTTTCGCAGGGGGCGTGTCTTCCGCCTTTGCGGGTGGTTGCTGAGGAGGGGGTGGTGTCTTCTGGTCATCGCCAAACATAGCCGATCCAATCATCAAGCCCCGGTCCATACACGGCAACGCACAGATGTGCCGCTTAAAATATACTGCCCACGCCAGATGGCTGCACGTGGTCGGGCAGGGGACGTCTGTAAGGTGATTTCGAGGTCAGGATGCCCCATTTGCCGAAATGAGGCGGAAATGTGGCAAAACGTTGGCGGCGAATTCCTGCCGTTGCGGGGTGTTCCAGAGGGCGGGCGGCGTCTTATCCACAGAAAGACGGCGGAGTCTTGCTTGCCGCACAGGTGTGAGCAGGACGATTCTCGGCATTTTTTCGAAAATCCCGATGCCGTAAGTGACTGTTTATCGTTAATAAATCAACAATCCTTCGAATATCATCCGGTTGTTTCGCATTTGGCAGTCGGGCGAATCGTGAAGTCGTCGATTCGGGGTCGATAGGCGGTTTTTTGCCGGTGGCGTGCGCCCCATTTGAGGCGCTCTTGGCCGCTTATGGCCACATTTCGGCCCAACTTGCTCGAAAATACAACTTTTGGTGGTAAATTTCATTACTCCGGACGGTGCGCGAAGCGATAGTAAGGTTCTATCATTGATTCCAGGGCCGGGGGAAAAGACGCCGGTTCAGTTCGTAAACCGCGTTAAAGCGGAAATGTTGAAAAGCGTATGTAAGGAGAACTGAAATGCGCATCTTTATGAAATACTTTTACAATAACGAGTCAGGTGCGACCCTCGTTGAATATGGTGTCGCACTAATCTTGGCGATCATTGTTGGAGGCGTCGCGCTTTCAAATCTTGCAGGAGAAACGAGCGAAAACCTCGTAGATGCATGTGGCGCAATGACACCAGTTGAGGCTGGTACCTTAATTACAGTGGAAACTGGCTGCTGAGCAGCGTTTCCGATAAACAGACAATTTAAAAGTAGAAGGTGAGAAGTAATGTTCCAGATTTTCAAAATGTTTCGGAAAAGTGAATCGGGCGCCACTCTGGTTGAGTATGGCGTTGCGCTTATCTTGGCCATTATTGTTGGTGGCACGGCTTTGGTAACTTTGGCAGATCAGACATCCAACAACATGAATGCGACTGTGAATTCTCTGAACGAACGCTGAATTAATAAGTTCGCGGACGCAGATCCGTTGGAATGCGTCCGCGAACAGAAAAAAATATTTGCGGTTCACCATATACTGCATGTGAGCCCTGGGTCTTTTAAGCTGATAGGTTGAGGCCATCGTATGATTAGTAAGTTGAATACCAGTAGTGTAGAAAGGATGGCATAATGTTCGCGATCAAATCACGTAAACAACGAATGAATTTTTTTGAGGAAACAAGCGGTGCCACGCTTGTCGAATATGGAATTGCTCTAATCTTGGCAATTATCGTCGGTGGTACTGGTTTAAGCGCTCTAGCTTCTGAAACGAAGGACAATATGTCTGAAACATCCACCGCATTGAACTACCGTTAATTGAGCGACCATCAGGAGACATTTATGATGAAAAAGTTCAAAAAATATGTGACTGCGAAGAAGTTTGTTGTGGATGCCTCGGGCGCAACGCTCGTTGAATACGGCGTCGCCCTGCTGGTCGTCATCATAGTGGGCGCAACGGCTATCAGCGCCCTTGGCACGGCAGTTGGAAATGAGATCAGCTCGAGCGCAGAAGCGTTTTAAAATTCAAAAGCACTGGCTTGATGAGCTGCGTGCTGGGTAAAAATCAAAGGAGCATTCAAATGCGTATCCGTTCACTAATGATTACTATGGTAGGTGTCGCCGTTGCGGGTGCGTCGGTTTATGCCTCCAAGGAATTCCTTCAGGTCCAACCGGCCACAGCTTCGATTGAACAAAACCCTGGCCTCGTGAGTGTTGTCGTTGCAGGTCAAGACATTGGTTTTGGCACAACGATCGAAGGTCATAAGTTGACGACGATCATGTGGCCTGCCGAAGCTGTACCACCTGGCACGTTCGAAAATTTCTCGACGCTTCTTCCGCAGAACGGAGACGACCCGAGACGTGCCAAGCGTGCAATGGCGCAAGGTGAACTCGTCCTTGCAAACAAAGTGTCTGACTTTGGTGAAAAAGTGACGATCACGCAGACGCTCGGCAAAAACACACGCGCCATGGCGATCAGTGTGAACGCTCAAACCTCGGTCGGTGGTTTCGTGACACCAGGTGACACGGTCGACATTCTGTTGACGCAAGGTGGCGGTGATAGCCTGCGCGCGGTCACCATTCTTCAGAACATTCGCGTTGTTGGTGTTGACCAACAGGCGGACGAAATGAACGAACAAGCCAACGTTGCCAAGACCGTGACGGTCGAAGTGACGCCGGAAGAAGGGCAAAAGCTGGCTCTTGCTCAGCAGGCGGGACGTCTCAGCCTGACCCTGCGCACACTGGACTCGGTCGTCGACGAGCCAATGGAATCGATCCGGCTTTCCGACATCATTCGTGACAAGTCGCCAACCGAGGAAGGTCCGAAGATGACCGTCAAGGTACGCCGCGGCGCGACAGCGATGGAAGAAGTCGAAGTCGCTGAACGTGAAGACGAGTTGCAGATCGTTAACTAGTGAAAAGAGGCGACGCCCGGCACCTGCTCGCCCGGGCGTCGCCTCAATTTTAACGAAAACTTCGAATATTAATCTGGGGGTGGATTGTGGTTATGTTGAATCGAGTACCTGGTATGAACAATTCGAAGTTCAAGAATGACGAGAGCGGCGCGCTGCTTGTGTTCTTCGCTCTGTGTGTCGCAGCCATCTTTCTGATAGCCTCGCTGTCGTTTGACCTTGGCCGCCGCGCGTCAACACAAACCGAACTTCAGTCCTTTGCCGATAACGTCGCACTTGCTGCCGCTGGCGAGCTGAACGGCCAGCCCGATGCGATCCCGCGCGCCATAAAGGCCGCAAACGATCTCATCCGCGACAACTTCACATTCGGTAACGGCGATCGAACGCTGGCGACTTCCGATGACTACGTCCTCACATTCTATGACTCTCTTCCCGATCCGGAAGATGATCCACTGGACCGCCTTTGGCCAACGGCGCTTGATCCTGTACCCGAGATTTCAAGCCGTGTGGCTCGTTTTGCACGCGTTCAAGTCAACTCCGTAGATGTCGATTGGGTGTTCGCACGTCTTTTGACGATCTTCACGTCTGACGGGCTGCCAGACGAGGCTGTTGACGCAGAGGCAACCGCAGGCGCGACAACGCTTACCTGCGACGTTTCTCCGGTCTGGTTTTGTTTGCCCGAAGATTTTGGTGAAGGTGAGGCTGATGCTGAGGACTGGATCGAAGCAAACTACGGTCACACTCTTATGTTGCGGACCGGCGGTGGCGGCAATGGCGGTGGTAACGGTAACAACGGTGGCGGTGGCTCTTGGGTACCTGGCAACTTTGGTTGGCTTGATGTCCGCGAGATGATTCCGGCAGAAGCTCTTGTTGACACGAACGGTAATAACCCGTGCGTGGATTCAGACGGAAAGCCACTGACCGGATCGCCTCTTTATAACTGCCTCATCGGTGCAGAAGGCAGTGTGACGACGTGTTTTCCAAACGGCGACATCGCGTTTTTGCCGGGTCAGCGTAACGGCATCACGCCGGCGATCTTGAACTCACGTTTCGATATGTTCAACGCAACGGCAAAGATCTATCAGGACGACTCGCGCTTCCCAACGGCCGCCGTTACGACCAAGAAATACGCCGAAGGCTCGACATGTGCTAGTCAGTCCGAAGATGACATTCTCGATGCAACGGATTTCCTGCCGGATGATTGCTTTTTCGTAGCCGGATCCGCTGGATGCCAAGACTTCACAAATCCAGTTTCCGGTGGAACAGAAGCGCGCTTTGGTGACGGTGTGTGGACCGACGGTCGTCTCAAGTACGTTGACATCAATTATTCACTTGATTTCGAAAGTCTTGGAAGGCCAATCGAAATTTCCGACATAGATAGCGTTATCAATGGTGTGACTATTTCGGAGGCTGAGGTTGAAGTGTTGTACAGCCTCCCCGGTAACGACGGCTCTGCCTATCACAGAGACGATCCGTTCCGCCCTGACGTATACGAAGCCAATGGAATTACTCCGCTGCCGGCTCCAAATCCAGAACACCTGCAACTTCCAAGCGACGCCTGGCGTTTTGATTACTATCAGGCCGAAATGGCGCTTTCCTATGGCGATAAAACGAACACGGCTACCTTCTTGTATGATGGCACCCCGGGTTCCGGAAGGGTCAATCTCGAGCCGTCGGCAACAGGCGTGAACCTGCTTCCTAAACTCGAAAGAGACGACGGTTCATTCGTCAATCGCCAAGGCTCTACGGTTCCAACCTGCAGCGACAATATCTCGCTGGATCCAGGTCGCCGTACGATTGTCGCGGCCGCGGTGGATTGCTCGCTGGATGGTCCGAACGGCACGATCAATGGTCGCGATACTGGCTTTGCCGAGTCTTATGTCGAAATGTTCATCCAGAGCGTGGTCGGCGGTACGACCACGAACGGCGACATGACGATGTATGTTGAGCTCCTCGATGATGTTAAGGCTGGCGGCGGCAATGACTCTACCAAGCCAGGTATCTTCCGCACACTTGTTCAGCTGTATCGGTGAGTGGCATGATGCTTTCGACTTTGAAATCCAAAGCGGTTCGCTTTTACAAGGACGAGGGTGGCGTTGCGCTTGTAGAGTTCGCGATATTCCTTCCGATTTTTGTGCTGTCCTTCTTCGTGATCGTCGAATTCTCCCGTGTGTTTTTCTCATATCAAGGGGCTATGACGGGTGTCCGAGATGCAGCGCGATATATGGCTCGTGTATACCCTGCAGAGATATGCGCTGGGGCTGCCGACGGAAGTAGCGTTGTGACGAACGTTGTCACGAACCCGGCCGATACAAACAGTGATATCGCATTCCAGATCATCAAGCGTAACATGCACAATGAGAACAACGCCTTTCCTTCACTGGTTAGAGTTGTATCGGTTTCGACGTCATACCGCTGTGTGACTCCTGCCACTGAGGGTACATTCCGCCAGGCAGAAGTGCCGATCGCGCGGGTTTTCGCGGTTGTCGAGATTACTCTCCCATTGGGCGGTATCCTCGAGCTGAATGGCCTGCCACTTCTGCCAAAAATTACCGGCAGAATTGCAGACGAGTCTCGGATTTATGGGGTGTGAAAATGATCAGATTGAATAGCATCCCTCAATTCACACGTCGTTTTGCGAAAGACCAGGCAGGAACGACAATGGTCGAGTTTGCAATCTGCATCTCATTGTTCTTGCTGATCCTTTTCGCGATTATCGATTTTGGTCGCCTCGGTTATAACTGGGTTGTAGCTGAAAAAGGCATGCAGCGGGCCGTACGGATCGCTGCAGTGCGACCGCCGATCTGCCCAGACGTGCCGCTGTTTCACCGTCGCGCAAATCCAAACGAGAGCTTCTACCCTGCGGGCACCTTGTGCCGTAGTGTTGGTGGCCTCTGTGAGGTCGTGAACCGTCAATGTACTTTGAATGCTCCCGATGGAAGCCGTCCCGAGGCTGCCACCGCGGCCAACGAAATCTGGGCCGCCGTTGAAAATCTTCTGCCGCAAGGCTCGACACGGGCAAATGTGTTAATCCGCTACGAGTACGATCAGCGCCTCGGCTTTCTGGGTGGGCCCTATGTCCCATTGATTACGGCCGAGCTGGTTGGACCAAGTGACGGAAGCGATGGATTCAATGACTTATTGTTCACCTTCGTCACACCGCTGTCGGCATTGGCGGCAAACGCGGGCGACAACGATGTTTCAGACATTCCAGGAACCATTCCGTTCCCGGGGATTTCGGTCTCACTACCGGCCGAAGATATGAATTTGGGGTCACGCGGTTAACGCGTGGACTGGGGCAAAAGAAGCGAGCAAAGCAATGAGTGATAGTTCCATTCTTCTGATTTCTGCAGACGACGAGGTTGCGACGAATGTCACCTCGGCGCTGGAGAAAATCGAAAAGGCCCGTGTTAGCCGCGAAAGTTCGTCGGTTTCCCAATTGAACGGCGCCGCTGTGGCAATGGCTGCAGATCATGATGTTGTGATTTTCGCGACAGACCCATCCAATGCGGCCGACCTTACTGCGATTGAGTTGCTCACTGATCAGCGCAAGCCCGGAACGATCTATCTGGCGTTGACCGACGGCGATCTGCCGCTTTCCAAGGCGCGCGCGCTAAGCCGCGCCGGTGTCGACGATGTTTTGCCTTACCCACTCTCCAATGATGAGTTGGTTATGCAAGTCAATGAAATGCTTGCTAAAAAGCGTGCGGAGTTCACTGAATCCTTCAGTGGTGCCGGCGCTCGCAACGGGCATCTCTTTGCCGTGCAGCAGGCGCGTGGTGGGGTAGGCGCTACCACTATTGCCGTCAATCTTGCGGACCAACTTTTGAATAGGAAGGGGGCGTTCAAGAAAGAAGCCGGGAACAAGGTCGTCATCGTCGATTTCGATCTTCAATTCGGCACCGTTGGTGACTTCCTGGATGTTGATCAGCAAGAGGGGCTCTTGCAGCTTGCTTCGGAAAACTTCATCCCTGATGCGATGTGGATCGAGCAATCCATGACCCGTCTGCCGTCGGGTCTTGCGGTTTTGGCTGCGCCTTCAAGCTTTGTACCTCTCGAAGCAATGCAGCCCGCTCAGATCGAAGGGTTGATAAAGACCCTGAAAACGATGTTTGACTATGTCGTCGTCGACTTGCCGCGTGCACTTGTGAATTGGATCGAGCCGGTGTTGGCCGAGACTGACCAACTGTTGATTGTCACCGACATGACAGTCCCCGCAGTGCGAGCAACCCGCCGCCTGATGGAGTTTGTGCTGGCCGACAATGCCCAATTGCCAATTGAAGTCGTTATCAATCACGAAAAGAAGCCAATGATCCTGCGCGAGCATCACAGAGAGGCTGCAAAGGCATTGGACGTGACTTTCCATTACTGGATTGCTCACGATCCCAAAGCGGCGCGCGAAGCGGTCGATTATGGAAAGCCTTTGTCCGAGGTCTCCGCCCGGTCCGACATCGCAAAAGGCATTGCCTTGATGGCAAAATCAATCCTCACAGCGTTCCCGAAAGAACGCGCTGAAGTTCGAGTTTAAGGAGTAAAGTCTATGTTTAAACAATTTGGTAAATCTGACACCTCCAAGCCAGCCGCAAATGTGGTTGGAATGGATGCGGCTTCGGCTGCATCGAAAGTGACCTCGAACGCGCTGCGTTCCTTGGCGACGACAGACAAGGAATTGTCGGATCGCCTTGATCTGAAAAGCCGGCTTCACGAAGCGCTTCTCGAACGTTTGAACCTCAGTGTCATCGACAAGGTTGCAACCGAGGAGCTGCGTCGTGAAGTCGCAAGCCTGGTTCAGACCGTGCTGGCGGAAGAAAAACGCCCGATGCGCACCGAGGACTTTAAGCTGATCGTTGATGAACTGATGGATGAAGTTCTGGGTTATGGTCCACTTGAGCCACTTCTGGCCGACCCGACCGTCAACGACATCCTGGTGAACAGCCATGCGAACGTTTATGTCGAACGGTTCGGTGTTCTCGAGCGGACAAACGTTCGCTTTAGAGACGAGCGCCATCTCCTTCGTATTATTGACAAAATTGTTTCCCAGATCGGTCGACGGGTTGATGAAAGCCAGCCTTGGGTCGACGCGCGCCTTCCAGACGGAAGCCGGGTAAACGCCATCATTCGACCCTGTGCGATTGACGGGCCGTCACTGTCCATTCGTAAGTTCTCCAAGAAACCGCTCCTGCTTGAGAAAATGATCGAGCTGAACTCGATCTCTGAAGAGGCTGCTGCACTCTTGCGTGCGCTTGTGGAAGCCAGAATGAACATTCTGATTTCTGGCGGTACCGGTTCGGGCAAGACGACACTGCTCAACGCCATGTCACGCTCGATAAATGAATCCGAGCGGATCGTAACGATTGAAGACGCTGCCGAACTTCAACTTCAGCAAGAGCACGTTGTTCGCCTGGAGACACGTCCACCAAGCCCGAATGGCACCGGCGCGATCTTCCAGCGTGATCTGGTCAAGAACGCTTTGCGCATGCGCCCTGACCGCATTATCGTGGGCGAGGTTCGTGGCGCCGAAACATTTGACATGCTTCAGGCGATGAACACTGGCCATGACGGTTCGATGACCACAGTCCACGCCAACACAGCCCGCGATGCGCTGTCTCGTATCGAGCAGATGGTTTCGATGCTGGGCCTTGATTTGCCGCTGTCCGCGATTCGAAGCCAGATAGCGTCAGGCATTCACGTCATTGTCCAGCTTAATCGCCTTTCCGACGGTAACCGCAAGGTCATGAGCGTAAGCGAAATCACTGGGATGGAAGGTACCACGATCACCATGCAGGACATCTTCGTCTTCAAGAAAGAAGGCAAAGGCGAGAACGGTGAAGTGCTCGGCAAGTTCATGGCCACGGGCATGCGACCGAAGTGCGCCGAGCAACTACTGGCTGCGGGTGTCGACCTTGGACAGACAAATTTCCTGACGCGGGGGGCATAAATTATGGAACAGATACGAGAGTTTATCGCTCAGATTGATGCTCAATTCGTTGTATATCTTGGCGCCGTGATCGGCGGTCTCCTTGTGCTTGAGGGGCTTCGCCAGCTCTTCTCCCGAAGTGCGGGCGCAGAAGAAGCCAAGAGTAAACGGATGCAGATGATCGCGAAGGGCGCGACGACCGAGCAGATCCTCAAAGTCCTGAAACCAACGGAAAAGCGCAGTTTCGTTGAGCGGCTGCCGTTTGTCGGCGATCTCCCGACGGTGCTGCGTCAAGCGGGCATCACAATGGCGCCTGGGGCATTTCTCGCGACTTGTTTCGCAGCCGCGGTCGCGATCACAATCATTGCCTTCCAGTTTATGAACGCGCTCAATGCGGTTGTACTTGGCTTTATCGTTGGTCTTTTCCTGCCAATCATGCAGGTCAGATTGAAGCGGAACGAACGCCTCGGAAAATTGGTCCATCAGATGCCGGATGCACTTGATCTCATGGCACGAGGGCTGCTCGTCGGCCATCCTCTGAACACATCGCTGAACGCGGTCGCAAATGAGATGCCGGACCCGGTTGGCTCCGAGTTTGGAGTGGTAGTTGATCAGGTGGCGTTTGGTGACGAACTCACGGAAGCTTTCCGCGATTTCGCCGAACGGATCGATCAGGAAGACGTGCACTATCTCGCAACAGCGATTGCCATCCAGCATGGTACAGGTGGTGACCTGGCGCGGGTCCTGAAAGTCTTGTCGCGCACAATTCGTGACCGCATTACGATGCGTAAAAGGATCAAGGCGCTGTCTGCAGAAGGACGTCTAACAGCCGCCTTCCTGAGCTTCATTCCTGTCCTGATTTTTGTTGTTATGCAGATATTGACGCCAAGCTACTATGGTTCGATCGCGAGTGAGCCGGAAGCGGTGCCATTGGGATTCGCAATCGTCACATTGACAATTCTCAATGCCCTGGCGATGCGTAAACTCGTGAACTTTAGGTTCTGAAGGAGACAGTTATGTTTGAGCAAATCACGGCCTTCTTCGCAAATATTGGATCGTCTGGCGGTCTGATCATCATGGGGATATTTATCGGAACGATCATGATCGTTTACGGTTTCTTCGGGGGACTTGTGTCCGCCGACCCCGTTGGACGTCGTTACCATGCGGGTCGGCCGGTCAAACGTCGGTCAAACTTTGACGCTGGCCTTTTGAATAGCGCTGACGTCGACCCCAAGGGCCTGATGAAAGCGCTGCTTCCACAAAGCCGCGAAAAGCGTACACAAGTACGGCGCCAACTGATGAACGCCGGCATTGTCGGCCGAAATGCGGTGGCAAAATACTATACAGTTCGCATCATTCTGGCGATTGCGTTGCCAGCCACTTATCTCGGTTTGATGGTGCTGCGCCAAAACACGTTTGTTCCGCTCCCCGAGTTCTTCACGGACTTCGTCGATGGTCAGAGCCAATTGATGACGTATTACGTCCTGACCGCCTTGGTTGCGTTCGGCTTTTTCGGGCCCGCACTGTGGCTGCGCTCCAAAGTCGATTTACGGCAACTTGAGATTTCCGAAAGTTTCCCGAATGCCCTGGATCTCATGCAAGTATCGGTTGAATCAGGACTTGGCTTTGATGCGGCCATGACCCGAGTATCCAACGAAATGGAAACCTCTGCTCCGGCGATTGCTCAGGAATTCAGATTGGTTCAGCTTGAAATATCGGCGGGTGGTGACCGCGAGAAAGCGCTTCTGGATATGGCCAAGCGTACGAATGTCGATGAGGTCGGGTCCTTCGCCAGCGTCATCCTGCAGTCGATCCAATTCGGAACAAGCGTCTCCGAGGCACTTACAACCTATGCAACCGAGATGCGGATCAGCCGCGAGCTCAAGGCACAGGAAATGGCGAACAAGATGCCTGTGAAGATGTCCGGTATCATGGCGTCTCTCATGCTTCCCGCACTGTTCCTACTGATACTGGGCCCGATCGCAATTCGCTGGATGAATACCTTTTCATAAAGGTCGTTCAGCGCGTTTCAAATTCCTTGGCTTTCTCAAACTAAGCAATGCCTCCCAAAAGGGCGGCGTTGTTTCTGTTGGGGCAAAAATCATACACTTCACACTTAAAAATTCATCCCAGATTGCGGTTTGCTTTACAAATCGGTCCTTATGAGGTGATTTAATTGATCGTTATCAAGGCTTATTCGAAAAGAATGTGATGTGTGAGTGATATCGTGTTCGTTACTTGTTGTTTGGATAGTTAAATGCTTTGGAGCGTAGAAACTAAGTATGTTGAGTAGTGGTAATGATAACGGGCCTTTTCTAGGGAAAAGACTTCGGGTCTTGGACAGCATAGCTAGCTGGTGTGGTGCATTGCACGGTTCAATGCATCTTTCAGATGCTGTAGGCGCAATAGTTCAGGCCGTTGACGCCGAGGTCGGAGTGTTATCCCGGGACTCAATGTCAATGGACCAGGCTCGGGTTGTTGCTTCCTTTGACGGGACACGCGCCGTGCGGGGGGCTGAGACTGTGAAGCGCGCTTACGCGCGAGACGTCCTTGGCTTGTATCACAATAATGCGCGTAAAGGCACGTCGTGGTTGCTGAGCGAATTGCAGGATGATCGGAATTTCAAGAAGACTAGTGACCTGTCTTCATGGAGATTATCGCGAGGTATTATAGATATTGTAGTTGTCGTGCTGGATGCCACGGGAGTTCAGCACGATTTCTTAGAGCTGCACTTTGTCAAACCGTTGAACCGCGAAGCCAAAGAGTTGCTGGACTCGTTGTTTCCTACTCTCGTACGGGCATGGGCGAGGCGCAAATCAGGTCTTGTGACGCAGGCCCAGATAGACGATCGCATTATTGTTGCGCGGGCCAATGCGGAAGCCAGAAGGATAAAGCCTGACGAGGCAATTCTTGGAATATCCAACCCGGCTCGTCTGAGCCGTGCCGAATTCCGTGTATGTTTGCTGATGTCGCGCGGGCTTTCGATAAAGGGTGTAACCGATGAGCTTGGGCTGTCTGAGTCGACAATCCGAAGCCATCTTCGATCGATCTATTCAAAGACCGCGGTAACAGGGGTGGCCGAACTGGTCTATCGACTGGTCTCAAATACAGCAGACGACCGACCCGCGAGCCACCGGAGCATTTGAAAATGCTGTTCCACAAGAATCTGAGATAAAGAAAATTTCTACAAGCGCTCTGGGGACTTAACCCTAGCTGGTTTAACAACGATTTTCTTAGCAAGCCAAGCGCTGAACAAAAAGACAATTAATCCAGCGACCACATCGGCGATATAATGAGCTCCCTGTAGTAGAATTGCTGGCAACATCGGAATGTTGAATAAAAACAGTGGCCAGCCCGCAACGGTGCGCCATGCGTAGACTATAACCAAAAGCATCATCACAGTATGGTAGCTTGGAAAAGCGATCAAGCCGAGTGTCGTTGTAGGAGGAACAGAGCTTGGCCCCTCAGAAATGCGACGTAGCATTTCTTTTTGATAGCTGGAATCAACAACTATCGTCATTTCGATATTGGACTCGTTTGGAATTGTCTGACTGATTGCCGGGCCAAAACTGGGCCAGATCATCCATATTGTGACTGTTATGAACAAAGACACAGCCGCCGTCGCAAGATACCGGTAAAGAGGAATACCAGCACCTGAGAACGCAAGCACAGCCATCACGATTACTAGTTGATAAAGAGAGGTGCTGTAAACAATAGCGAGTGTATTCCCAACGTCAGGCCAAGCAGCCAACCAAACTATTGAATTGGACCAATTATAACTGAGAAAATCATCAGATGCCTGTAAAATTGGATCAAGCCGCAAGGCATCAACGGGAAATCGCATTTCGATTAGGTTTGCGACACTTGTCACAAAAATCAAGTACAGGCCCAGAGCAATAAGAAATCTCGCAAAAAGTTCCGATTGGTGGCGAATTCGCATATAAATGCCAAGCAAGATTAACCCGACCTGTAAGGCAAATGCTAATGCAGTTAGGCCATGTTCAATATTAACGCTTTTGCTGATGGCTACAGCGGGCCATAACAGGGATAGCAGCCCAGCTATTGCTCCGAACGCGACCTCTGATCGGTTCAGAAATTTACCCGTCTCGTATATTCTCATTCTTGATTGGCCTAGCTCCAGAAGTGGAACATCTTTCTGTAAGTGTTTAGGGAAGTCCAAATCGCGGCGCAAGATACTCCAAAACAAATAGCCCGAACCCGTTTTCCGGGTTTTTGAAGACTTCGGGCTTAATGAATACATAGCCATCCGACAGTAATTTTGAACCCAGTTCGGCAACTAAGAAATCCTCTGGATATGATGTGGGATGCGGAAGCGGAACGAGAGAGATTTTTTTACTCCTGAATGAATGAGCGAAATCCCATTTGTTGTGACCAATTATCGCCGATTTCTGGGGCAACCGAGCAATAATGGGGTCAGCTTTTCCAAGAAAGTCTACTATATGATGTCTAGGCGCATGGTAACCCACACCTAGCCAGAAAAGTCCTATTGAGCCTTCAGTTGGGTCCACTTTTCTTGACGCGCTAACAACTACTTTAATTTGTTGCAGATCAAACCGGTCACTGTGATTATGATCGCTGACATCCAAGGTGTATTGTCCAACCGCGATGGCAAATGATGTTACCAGCAGTGGGGTCACAAACCCCCTTGATGCCGTGAACTGAATTCTTAGTTGATCTAGCCTTTCGATTGCCAGAATCGCAATAATTGGGAAATAAATCAGAAAGAAGCGACCGTCGGAGTATATGTCACCCCCGACGTAAATGACATAGGCAGTGTGCAGCAGCGCGGATAACACTAGTAAACGTCTAATCCCATTTTTCGGGAGCGTTACAGCGACAAATGCCAAGAGGATCGGTGTAATGCCCGCGTTGGGAACAGATAGAATGTAGTTAATTCCGTTCGCAAGCCTTTCACTCAGTTCACCAATCTTCAAATAGTAAGTATTTGGCCAGATATCGCCGTAATACACCTGCATACCTACCAAATAGGTAATCGGAATAAAAAGTAGCACAAATAGGATAATGTATGTGCTGAAAAGGCGATGCCGCCCTTCCGTTAACAGCCAAACGATCACATAAATGGCGATGGTTGGAGCGCTATCGACTCTAGCGATGAATGAAAGTGAAGTTAGGACCAGCGCCGAAGTGGGAACCGTAAGATAACCGCGCCGGTCGGATGCTCTGACCGACAGCACCGCCGCAAGCGTCAGCAAGAGCATTTGTGGAATATGTTCCCATCCGGATGTGCCGTAGAACTGTATCGCTGGGCTGAGTGAGATAAACACAACGCCCGTTAGTCTCAGTATTGCGGTTTGCAAGACGGATGATGCCAGGGATATGGTTATTGCCGTAAAAGCACTGCTCAGGCCGATCAACGCCGGCATCACGCACCACTCCGGCAAAACATACAAGGAACTTAGTATAATTGGCCAAAATAGGCTCGTATTTGCTGCTATAGCCTCCTCGGCATTATAGTAAGGAAAACCTGTTTCGTAAAAATTTCTCGCGACGCGCTGCGTGATCATATGGTCATCTAGAGTATGCCAATAGATATCGCCGTCGACGGCTACATGGGCGAAAACGCCAAATGCCAATATGAGAATGAAGGCCAGAAGTACCGTAAATGCAAACATTCTCCGGGCGGAAAATCCATTCAAATTATCTTGCTTAGACATACGGGGAAATCCGTTTGGTGTCATCAGTTTGAGGCCAACGAGCTCTTCTTCTACCGAGACTTTCAATAAGGGCGTTTGGAGGCTCAAAACAGGTGAATCTTTGCAACACTACAACTGTATGCCTACGCAGGTAATCGATACGACGCTCTGACTTTCAATGTTTGAAAGAAGATCCGCAGATTCATCGTTTTTGCCCTTGTCGGCCGAGGATTTGTAAGTAGGCAAATTTTTGGTATGAAATGGAAAGAAAATTGTATCGTGCTTGACCGGTCTCTCAAGTTGCCAAAATTTTCGAGAGTATGAATAAAGATATTACCGCGAGTATCCAATGATATTAGACAGCATCCAAAACGGGTTTATCGAACAATTCGTTGCTCCTTTCTTGCCCTCCAAGAGCCTTTTTTACCTCTACCTTGGTTCCGCACTTCTAATCTCGACCCTTACATATATTTGGTTTTCGTATCGCGAGGAGGCAAATCGCCCTGACGGCATTTCGAAAGGTCTTTGGGGATATATTTTTGACAAAGATGTCTGGCTCCATAGATCAGCTCGCCAAGATTACATTTTCTTTGTTGTCAATGCACTGATCTACCATGGGATATTGGCTCATTTTTTGATTTCAGGTCATGTTGCATTCGGCGCAATCGATAATGGGCTTGTTTTCTTTTTCGGCGTTCGAACCCAACCATTCTTTGAGCCATCACTTGCAACCACGATTGCGTACACAACTGCGGTAATTCTCGCCGTGGATTTCGCAATCTACTTGACACACTACATCCAGCACAAATTCCCTCCATTGTGGCATTTTCATTCTGTGCATCACTCGGCGGAAGTTCTTAATGTGATCACAGTATTCCGCCAGCATCCGGTCGACTTGTTTTTTACAGGCACGTTTATCGTAGTGCTGTCGCAATTAGCTTTTGCAGGATTTACCTATATGACAATGGTAAAGCCAACCGAAATCCTAATTCTTAATGTGAACGTTGTTCTCTTCGGATTCTTCCTGTTTGGTTATAATCTGCGACACTCACATATATGGTTAGCCTACCCGGCGATTGTGTCGCATATTCTTATTAGTCCTGCCCAGCATCAAACTCACCATTCAGTCGATCCAAAGCATTTCGATCGCAATTTTGGTTTCATTTTTGCTTTCTGGGACTGGCTATTTGGAACGCTTTACGTGCCGCGCGGCTTTGAAAAGCTGGAATTCGGCATTTGCAGAGAAGAACCCAATCCGTATGAAACTCTTAGCGAGATTTACATTTTGCCCTTTAAGCGCGCATGGGTTGAATTGAATTCGAGTGAGGTTAGGATACGTTCGGTCGTCGCAATTGCAGCGTCAGCGATAGTCGGGATTTGCTTGGTGTTATTTGCCTTCGCCAACTGACCTGCCTCCCTGAAAGCCCCGCTTTAGGCGGGATACTGTTCTCCGACGAAGTAGATAGATTATGAAGGAGGCTTCTGCGAAGATCTCGACGAAACCGTTATCCGTGGGTTTTTCGGCACAATGTACTGCCATTCGGTTCTTCGGTGTTTTGGGAGCTTTAGCGTCGCGTTCGATGTCAACTCGCGACCATTGTCGCTGGCCGCTTCGTCAGGATAGCAGTGCAGCAAAGCGGTGCAAAAAAGAAACATGTCCCAATGAAAAGCTGATTGATTGCCTGCGCGATGCCCTTAATCTGGTTGCGCCGTCACAAATCAGCTTCAACCAAAAACCCCCAGATTTCAGCCTCGCTGGCAAGCCGTCAGCGGAATATGCTAACCGGTCAGAGATGGTCCAGAAATTTAAGGCCAGACAGGTCAAGGGAGGCCAAAACCTGAATTAAACTACCTAATCTGGCCCGCTCAATTGGGAGCATGACAACATCATCAGTCTTCTAGCCAGTCATCTGTTACTTGACCATCAATATCATGTAATTACCTGTAAAATCTTGCGTGCAATTGTCCGTCTTTTTGTTGAGCGGACTCTACACAAAAATGGAGGAGTTTTAGAGCCGCGGGTCGCTAGCAGTTCCGAGAATTTTAATTGATTAAGCATAATATCGCTAGAGCATTTAACTCTAGCAAATCTATTCAGTTGCAGGGTACGTCCATATTTGAGCGTCGCACAGAGAGTATGAAGAACGTGGACTCCCTACAGGTGCGGAATTCTTGCGCGATAATTGCAGTTGCCTCTGGAGACAAGTGATCTGGAGCCGTGTAGTATCTTACGGACATAATGATATCCACTTCTGAGACGTCCAGAAGGCTTGTCGATCTCTGAAGCGGCCAAACAGGGAAGCTAGGCACCGGTCTCGATGTCATGGGAACCGTAAAATCAAATGTGCTTCCCCGAGTGATTATGCCATAGTTCGAAACGTCGGATATCTGGTTGAGAAGGTGGACACCGTCAGCCAGCACTACATAAGGATCTCTGGCTCGAATTTGCCCTCCGGATTTCAGTCTTTTCGCAGCCTCAGAAACGGCGGTCTCCAACCGCACCTCGAATACGACATGTGACGGAAGCTCCGAGGGCGTTGCGGGCTCTAAAACAACGTAGTTCGCAAGAGGCCCTTCTGTAATCAGTTGGCTCAATTTCGCTTCATTCATGCGTAGCCACGTCTTTCCGGAGTGGTATGCCGCCGGCAGGATCAATACCGCACCCATCACGGTAGCAGAAAAATATCCAAGTGACCTATGGGTTTGGTTCTTGAGACGATCGGATAGAATGGTCAAAAGAAGGATGATCATCGGAAGCATCATGAGGTCGGGTCGCCCATTCATACTGAGTGTCGCTGCGCCGAAGGCAGCCGCACACAGAAATATGGATGCGAAGAACGATGCAGTCCGCATTGTTTTGCCTTTGGCAAACAACCAGAGGAAATAGCCAAGAACAACTAAGTATCCAGCGTGTGCGATTAACGTCAGCAGCGTGTGTTGCATGCGGCCGTGCAACCCGCCAGCTCGCTCGATTTGCCCCATAAGCATGATTTCGTTGAGAGAACCTCTAAAGCGAACTGCCCATGGGTCGAGAAACACTAGTGCTAAGACGAAGCCGAGCACAATCAGTGCGGCCGCACGAAGGTCCTTCCGAATGGCACACGCGGCCACCGCGAAGGGTGCAACAACAAGAAATGTGGGTTTCGTGAGAGCCAGAATTAGCAGTGTCATACCGACAATCAAACTCGATAGAATATCCAGAGATGCGTATTCTGATCTTGAATTGATTGCGAAGATCGAGACTGCAATTATCACTATCATCGCGAAGTGATTGTAAACAAAGCTATGGTTCGTATAGGGAAGATAGCCGTCCTCGATACTGATCGGGCCCAGAATTATCGTCGCCGATATCGCGAGAAGAAGCCAAAAGCTCGTGCAGGACAAGCGCTTCACGCTGAGAAGTGCGAGTAGGGCGGCCGCTTCCGAGAAAATTAATGCAAAGGCGAAGTCGACAGATTTCATCGAAACGCCGAAAAGTTGAAAAGCAAGTGTCAGATTTGCTTCGGTAAACCCGCCGTAAAAATGCCAATAGTCCAAGACGGGCGATAATCCGTTGACACCTCTCCATCCAAGATTTGCGAGAAACGTCGTATCGATCATATACGCGGTATCTATCGAAATGGGGCTTGCGACCCGAAACAACAAGAAGAAGCCAACAATTGCGGCTGAAAAGATAAAAGAGATACGTGAAGTCATCGCATCGGCCATAGTTCCCGGCGGTATGTGCCTAATATGCGTCCAAAGAAAATTGGGCTCAGCATTCTAGATGCCAAGCCCTTGAATTCTTTGGCTCCGGCGGTAGGGATCGAACCTACGACCAATTGATTAACAGTCAACTGCTCTACCGCTGAGCTACGCCGGAACACTGGCGCGATATAGCAATGCAATTCGTGCGCGTCCAGTGGGTGAATGGCAGAAACTTCAATGGGCTCCTTCGAAGCTATATCAGCCGAAATACCGCGTTCTGGTGGATGTGCGGTATCGCCTCAATCAGCGAACGCTCCCAAAGGTCAATCAAGTGGGCTAGGACATTGCGTGCGGCTGCGGGGCGAACGGTTTCCGGAATGTCTGAATACACCCGCGATACGATCTGCTGGGCGGTCAGGCCTGTCTCCGCGAGGGCGTCCAGTATCTGAGCTTCCCGCGCAAGTCTGTGTTCGACAAGCCATTCAAGGCGCCCGCGCGGTGCGGGCAACGGCGCTCCGTGTCCGGTTAGGCAACGCGAGGGATTGCGCCTAATGACCTTGTGACAGCTAGCCAGAAAATCACCGATATGCCCGTCGGGAGGAGAGACAATCGAGGAAGACCAATCCATCACGTGATCACCCGAGAACAAAGTCTCGCCGAACTGAAAACCAAGATGACCTGCGAAGTGCCCGGGCAAGTGAAGCACTTCGATGCTCCAGTCCGCGCCGTCTATGAGGTCACCGTCCCGGACAAGTTGGTCCGGTGAAAATCCGGCATCCAGACCTTCTCCGCCGCCAAGGTCACCGGCTTCTGCCAAATGCTGCATTACTTTCCGTCGGCCTTCGTCCGGCAATCCAAATCCGACAACCGGCGCCCCTGTCTTGTTCGAAAGCGCCGCGGCGCCGGCGCTGTGGTCCGCGTGTGCGTGGGTGACAAGAATGTGGGAAACCTCGCGGGCTCCAATGGCCTTCATCAAGGCTGCAAGATGACTTGCATCAGCTGGGCCAGGGTCGACGACTGCGACGGATTTGTTGCCAACAATATAGCTGTTCGTGCCCCAATGGGTCATCGCACCTGGATTTGGAGCCAAAATGACTTGAACGCCCGCTGCCACATAAACCGGAATTCCAACATCGGGACGGCTCATCGGCACTTTCGCTTCATTGCTATGCATGCTTAGGCTTTCAGAATGATTGGAACGTTTCTCAAGCGGTTTATGCCGCGCTCGCTGTTCGGACGCGCGACGTTGATTTTGCTGGTGCCAGTGGGGACCATCCTGCTGGTCATGTCTATCGTCTTTATTCAGCGACTCTACGAGAACGTCACACGGCAAATGACCGAAAGCGTCGCAAACGAGATTACTCTTTTGCTGTCGCAAGCAAACGAGGCCGCCACACCCGACGAAGCGATATCCGCCGCGCGTGCGATTGCGGTTCCACTTGCTCTGAGCGTGTCTTTCCTTGACGAGGAATTAGTGGATCAAAGGGCCAGCTTCGATCTGTCGGGGCGCGTTGTGGTCGCGACGCTGCGCGCGCGAAACGAAGATGTTGGTGCGATCGACTTTTTGTCTCAAGAGGGCTCGGCGCTGGTCGCGCTGACGTCGATCCATGGCGCTCTTTTGCTGGAGGTTCCGCGCACGAGGGTGTCTGCACGAAACCCGCATCAGTTCCTCGTTTTGATCGGCATTACATCGATGTTGATGATTTTCATCGCGCTTTTGTATTTGCGCGGCCAAGTCCGACCAATCAGACGACTTGCGGCTGCGGCCTCGGCTTTCGGGAAAGGGCGATCGGTACCTTACAGGCCTGCCGGTGCCGCAGAAGTTCGGCAGGCAGGGCAAGCCTTCATTCAGATGCGCGACAGGATAGAACGTCAGATTGAACAGCGCACGCTGCTTGTGTCGGGCGTCAGCCATGACCTGCGCACGCCGCTCACGCGTATGCGCCTTGCGCTAGGCATGTATGATGGCCCCGAACGGGACGAAATGGTCCGAGACGTCGATGAAATGCAGGCGATGCTCGATGCTTTTCTGGATTTCGCACGCAGCGAGTCGCTTGGGGAGCCCGAGCGCATCGATCCGACGCCTCTCATTCATGCGGCTGTTGAAAAAGCGGTTCGCGGTGGCGGGAACGTGGAAGTGGGAGTCATCGAGAAAACCGAACCAATCACGTTGCGCGCGCCCGCATTCGATCGCGCAATTGGAAACCTGATCGGAAATGCTGTGCGCTATGGCAAGACCGCGCGTGTCGGTTTGAGTGCATCAGAGCACGCGGTTTCGGTGACCGTGGACGACGATGGTCCGGGAATCCCGCCTGAACTACGCGAAGCGGCGTTGAAGCCCTTTACGCGGCTTGACCAATCGCGCAATCAGGACGCCGGCTCGGGTGTCGGGTTGGGGTTGGCCATTGCCGGTGATATCGCGCGTCAGCATGGCGGCACCATTGAGTTATCTCAAAGTCCGGAACTTGGTGGTCTGCGCGCCGCAATCGTTTTGCCGCGTTAGTGTATTTCTGAAAAGCGCAAAGCCGGTCTTATCTCTACATAGCTGGTTTGGCGGATGGTAGGCCCGGAGGGACTCGAACCCCCAACCAAAGCGTTATGAGCGCTCTGCTCTAACCAATTGAGCTACAGGCCCGCCATCTGTGGCAATATCAGACGTCACGGCCCGGTCAAGAAGGCTTGGCAGGGCCGTGGACAGCTGCCTCGTGATCCGGTATCGCACCTCGAACGTTGAAGGAAAAGATCGCAATGACCAAGAACGGGCTGACCTATGCTGAAGCGGGTGTCGATATTGATGCCGGAAACACTTTGGTGGAGCGCATCAAGCCCGCGGCCAAGCGCACCGCGCGTGCGGGCACGATGTCAGGGCTGGGCGGCTTTGGAGCTTTATTTGATCTCAAAGCTGCCGGTTTCACCGATCCGGTCCTCGTCGCCGCAACAGACGGAGTGGGCACGAAACTGAAGATCGCGATTGATACCGGGATCGTGGACGGTGTCGGAATTGATCTGGTCGCGATGTGTGTGAACGATCTGGTCTGTCAGGGGGCTGAACCTCTGTTCTTCCTTGATTATTTTGCGACCGGGAAACTGGACGTGGATCATGCCACGCGTGTCATCGAAGGTATCGCGTCGGGCTGCACGCGTGCAGGTTGCGCGTTGATCGGTGGTGAAACGGCGGAAATGCCCGGAATGTACTCAGGTGGCGACTTTGATCTGGCGGGCTTTGCCGTCGGTGCAATGGAGCGCGGGCATACGTTGCCTGCCGGTGTGGCGAAAGGCGATGTTCTTTTGGGCTTGGCCAGCGACGGCGTGCATTCCAATGGGTATTCGCTGGTGCGCCGTGTTGTCGAGCAAAGCGGACTGGGTTGGGACTCGCCAAGCCCATATTCCGATACCAGCCTAGGCGAAGATCTTCTGAGACCCACACGGATTTATGTCAAAGGCGCTGTTACAGCAATTGCCGAGGGTGGCGTGCTGCACGGACTTGCGCACATCACAGGGGGCGGTTTGACCGAGAACCTGCCGCGGATGCTGCCTGAAGGTCTGGGCGCGGAAGTTGACTTATCCGCCTGGAATTTGCCTCCGGTCTTTCAATGGCTGGCCGGTCAGGGCGGTATTGCGATGCCTGAACTTTTAAAGACCTTCAACTGCGGGATCGGGATGGTCGCGGCCGTGCCGGAAGACAAGCTTGATGTCGCCACCTCAGCTTTCGCTCAGGATGGTCACGACATGATGGTCATCGGGCGTGTCGTCGACGGCGAGGGCGTGACTTATCGGGGCGAACTGTCATGAAACGCTGCGCTGTCCTGATTTCGGGCGGCGGATCGAATATGATGACGTTGGTGGGCGACATGACCGGCGACCACCCGGCGCGTCCGGTGTTGGTTCTGTCCAATCGGCCTGACGCGGGCGGACTTGCAAAGGCCGCAGCACTCGGCATTCCGACGGCTGTCGTCGATCATCGTGATTTCCCAAAGGACCGCGAGGCCTTTGAAGCGGAGCTTAACGCGGTTTTGGAGCGCGGGGACCCGGACATCATTTGCCTTGCAGGCTTCATGCGTGTTCTCACTCCGGTTTTCGTAGATCGCTGGGCCGGACGGATCCTGAACATTCACCCGTCATTACTGCCTAAATATCCGGGCCTGAATACCCATGCCCGCGCGATCCAAGCCGGGGACAAGGAAGCCGGTTGCAGCGTGCATGAAGTCACCGATGTTCTTGACGGAGGGCCGATCCTTGGACAGGCGCGTGTGCCCATCCTTGAGGGGGATACGTCTGAAACGCTGGCAGCGCGGGTGCTGATCGAGGAGCATCGCCTCTATCCGGCTGTCCTGCGCCGTTTCGCCGAAGGGGACCGCAGGCCGATCGTCTTGTCCACCGCCGCCGAAAGCCCTATCAACTGAAAACGGCCCGCACAAAGGACAAACTCAGCTAAATGCTCACCCTCACAACGACCGAAGAGCTCGCGACATTCTGCAAGCGCGCCGCATCCGCCCCATATGTGACTGTCGATACCGAGTTCCTCCGCGAACGCACATATTATTCGAAACTTTGCCTGATCCAGTTGGCCATACCCGGAGAAGCTGAGGAAGACGCCGTGCTGGTCGATCCGCTGGTCAGTGGCATGAGCTTCGACCCTCTTTATGAGCTTTTTCGCAACGAGGCTGTCGTCAAAGTATTCCACGCAGCAAGACAGGACCTTGAAATATTCTTCATTGAAGGCGGGGTTATTCCCAAGCCATTGTTTGATACCCAGGTTGCAGCGATGGTTGCAGGTTTTGGCGAACAGGTCGGTTATGAAACTCTGGTCCGCAAGATCGCCCATGCGCCATTGGACAAATCCTCGCGTTTCACGGATTGGTCACGTCGCCCCTTAACCGATGCTCAAAAGACATATGCCTTGGCGGATGTCACGCATCTGCGTGTGATCTACGAGTTTCTGGCGGCTGAGTTGGACAAGTCCGGGCGGCTAGACTGGGTCGAGGAAGAGCTGGGCGTCCTTGCAGACCCGGCGACCTATGTTGTCGATCCGGACGAGGCCTGGAAGCGGGTCAAGACACGCACCAATTCGGGTCGCTTTTTGTCAGTGGTTCGTGAGTTGGCGAAGTTTCGCGAGGTTTACGCGCAAACGAGGAACATCCCGCGCAGCCGGGTCATCAAAGACGATGCTCTGCTTGAACTTGCCTCGACCAAGCCTGCATCCTACGAGGATCTGAACAGGTCCCGTTTGCTGCTACGCGAAGCGCGCAAAGGCGAGATCGCCGACGGCATCCTGAACGCCGTGAAGATCGGAATGCAGACGCCGGCGGAAAATCAACCGAAACCTGACCGCTCGCGCGACAAGATGCAGGTCAATCCGGCTTTGGCGGATCTGTTGCGTGTCTTGCTGAAGGCAAAGTCCGAGCAACTGGGGGTCGCGCAAAAGCTGATCGCAACCTCTGCTGATCTTGATGAGATCGCTGCCGGGCGTCGCGAAGCAAAATCCCTGAACGGTTGGCGTCACAAGGCTTTTGGCAAGGACGCCTTGTTGCTGTGCGAAGGTCGGTTGGCCCTGCGAGCCAATGGTCAGTCCGTCGAAGTTTTCGAACTCTAGACGCGTGCGCGCAGGGCTTTGAAAACAAGGGGCGCGACGGCAATCACCAGCGTGATCCTGAGGATATGGACCGTCACGACATAAGCCACGTCCGCCCCCATTGCGAGTGACAGAAGGCTCATCTCGGGCAACCCTCCGGGCGCAAAGGTCAGGAACGACTGGCCAAAACCTGCGCCTGTCACTCTGACCACAATCACCGCGGTCGAAAACGCCACGACCAGCATCAGGCCCGATGCCAATGCAGCCAAAGCGATATCCCTGGCAATCTCGCGCGCCGGCACGCCGAGAAAGCGGCATCCGACGACCGTTCCCATCACCAATTGTGCGGTGTTGACGGCAATCGTTGGTGGGGGCGCGGAGGTCAGGTCGACAAGGTGTACAATTGCGGACAACAGCATGGGGCCGAGGATTTGCGGTGCGGGGAGTCTTAAGCTCGGGCCGATCCATGCGCCGATGACAGCGCAGGCAGCCAGCAGCGCCAGATCGCTCAAAGCGACGTCGGCAAAGGTCACGTAAATCCGCGCATCGCCGGTGGCTCTGACATCCAGCACAACCGCGAAGAAGAACGACACAAATCCGACGATCACCAAAATGCGGCTGGCATGGGCCAGAGCGATCCGCCGCTCGATCCCGCCGGCTTCTGCGCCGATCATCATCATATCGTTCAAGCCGCCCGGAGCGGATGAAAAATAAGCCGTGACAACATCATAGCGGCCAACCCTGCGGTAAACCATGAATGCCAGTCCAAAGGCGCAGGCGATATAAACCGGCAGGATCGCGATGGTGAACAGCCAGCTTGTGGCCTGCCCGAACAGAGCCGGTGAAAAGCCGGACCCAAGCATAACACCCAGGATGGGCAGCAATAGTTTGCGCAGCAGTATGGGAGCCTGAAGGTTGGCTCCAAGAACGGCCGCAAGCGTTACCAAAAGAATGGGTCCAAGCATCCAGGGGAGCGGTATTCCCAGTTGGCTGGCCACAATTGCACCGACCAGTCCGATCACAAGACCGGCGATTTGGCGCAGCGGGGCTGCCTCTGGCGGGAAAGTGATCAGCGGCCAACTGTCCTTGCATTACCAGCGGCGAGGACACGTATGCTCGTGATACCGGCCAGTTCAAGGTCCGACAGATAAGTGCCCACGATCAGTTCGCGTGACTGCTGGGTCGAGACGCGGGTCGGCGTCTCGGGTGGGCGGGCGCGGAACGAATAGACAAGGACGCCAGGGCCGGCGGCGGCATTGGCTTCACGCACCAGTTGCGCGTCGTACCAACCCTGCATCGGCGGCAAGCCGGTCGCACGCACGATAATGCCACCTGGCAGACGTTCAATCACCAGCGATTCGACGCTTGCGACCAGAGGGCGCTGATCCCTGACCACAGCGAATTCGACTTCGTTGAGCATTTCCACGGGCTCTTCCTGCGTCAGCCAGCCAAAGAGACCGGAACCACTATCGCCTCCGCCGCAGGCGGCAAGCGCGAGGAGTGATGCGATCAGTGCAGTGCTTTTCGAAAATGTCATGCGGCGCGTCCCGTTCCAGCCCGGATGCCTTGTGCTACCGGAAACGAACGCACAAGAAAAGTCCGACTGACTGGACCTTTACACTTTCGCAACCTAGATCGGAGAGGCAATCCACGAGGACATCATGGCCACCGAAGCATTTGAAGACATCGCCGAGACTTTTGAGTTTCTAGAGGACTGGGAGGATCGCTATCGCCATGTGATCGACATGGGCAAAGCGATGCCACCACTGGAAGAGGCGTTTCGGGTGCCTGCCACCAAGGTGGATGGATGCGCTAGTCAGGTGTGGTTGCTGCCCGAGATCGAAGGCACCGGTTCGAACGCCGTATTCCGGTTTCGCGGCGAAAGCGATGCAATGATCGTACGAGGCCTCATTGCCGTCCTGCACGCCCTTTTCAGTGGATTGACGGTGTCCGATGTCCTTAAGGTCGATGCCGCTGCCGAACTTGGCCGTCTGGGGCTGAACGACCATTTGTCGGCCCAACGCTCAAACGGGTTACGCGCGATGATCGAGAGAATTCGCGCGCTCGCCAGCCATGCTGCAAGCGGCGCGTAAGGCCTGCTGACGGCCCGACGGCGCAGGCAGACAAGCAAACCACCCAGCAGCAGGACGCCTTGAAACAGCAGGTCCACAGCGCGCGGAAACGCCCCGAAGCTGCCGCTGCTGATGAAGTGACTGCTCAGTATACCAAGCAGTTCGTCATAGGCGGGGGAATTGACGTCGTGCAGGATGACAGGACGCGCCTGTGAGGTGTCAAACCAGGGATCGACCGTTCCCGCCGAGACATGCGCCGCATTGGCCGCGACAAGCATGAAAACAACTGCTGCAAGAATGAAATATCGGATCGCCTGAACCATGTGCATTCCTTGCCATGGTCAGGGTTAACAATGGGTTAGGGGCCGGATCGAAATTCGCTCAAAGCCGTATGAAGGTCGCCATAGCCAGTGAAGCGGCGTTCAAACGGCAAGCCAAGCCGGGCGGCGGCATCCATGGCCAATGCGGTCAGTGAAGGGTCGTCGGTTTGCGCCTGATAGACGAGCTTTTCGTAATGCCCGAAGTAGGTGTCTCGGAGTTGCGGGTGGCGATCCAGGCCCAGGGGTTCCCACACGAAAGCATCGAATTGGCGCACCAGAAAGTCGGTCAGGTAGAAGGCGGTGAATTCCTCGCCTGCGCGGGCAACGAAGCCATCGGTGCCTTCAAAGAACGCATAACAGTGCGGACCGGCAAGCATTGTGATCCCAAGCTGTTCGGCGGCGGCTTGAAGCTGTCCGCCGGTGCCGCAATCCGCATAGGCGAGGAAGATCGTGTCGTAGTGATCGCGGTGTTGGTCCACAGCCTTGGTCACGGCGGGGACAATGCGTTCGGGGTGATTGTGCAGGATCGCGGGCAGGCATTGAAGATCGATATGATCGAACCCGTTACCCTTTGTAATGGCAAGGATTTCACGCGCAAGTGCTCCACAGGCAAGCACCAGCACGCGGCCTTTCTGAGCCGGATCCAGACCCTTGTGGGTGAGCGTGTTATCATCAGGCAAATCGGTCATGTCCGCAGCCTAACACAATTGCAGGAAAACGGCGCGTTAGCCGGCCGCCATTTGGTTGTGTTTGCGTGCCATATAGGCCTTTGCTGTCTCAACTGCGACGGCTGCGTCGCGGCAATAGGCATCCGCACCGATGGCCTTGCCGAACTCTTCGTTCAGCGGGGCGCCCCCGACCAGAACGATGTAGTCGTCGCGAATGCCCTGCGCGACCATCGTATCGATCACGACCTTCATGTAAGGCATGGTCGTGGTCAAAAGTGCCGACATGCCAAGAATATCGGGCCCTTCGGCTTCCATCGCTTCAAGGTAAGATTCGACGGCGTTGTTGATGCCAAGATCCACAACCTCGAAACCGGCGCCTTCCATCATCATCGACACAAGGTTTTTGCCGATGTCGTGGATATCGCCCTTTACCGTGCCGATCACCATCTTGCCCATGCGAGGCGCGCCGGTTTCGGCCAAAAGCGGTTTCAGGATCGCCATTCCGCCCTTCATGGCATTGGCAGCCAGAAGAACTTCTGGAACAAAGAGGATGCCATCCCGGAAGTCATTTCCGACGATTGTCATGCCGCCGACGAGGGCCTCGGTCAGAACGCGGTAGGGTTCCCAGCCGCGTTCCAGGAGGATGTTCACGCCTTCTTCGATCTCTTCTCTGAGGCCGTCATAAAGGTCGTCGAACATTTGCAGCACAAGTTCGCTGTCATCCAGTTCGCTCAGTACGATTTCGTCTTCTTGGTCCGACATGAACGTTACTCCTCGCCCGTATGCGCCAGACTTAAGACAATACCAGCAAACAATAAACGCCGAATTACGACGAAAACTTAGGCGCTCGCGACTTTGCGTCGTCTGGCGAGGCCTCCGAGCACGACCAGACCGCCCAAAGCGAGACTGAGGCCGCCCGGAAGCGGAACCGGGGTCACGAAGTCGGTGACAGCATTTGCAAGCGCCAGATGGATCTTTTGCGTGGGATGCAGGCCATCGAAGAACGCGTAGCTGTCCTGATCGGGGCCACAAAAGAAGAACTCGTTGACGTCTACCGTTTCCTCATTGTCGGCCACGATGCATGCGTCAGTGAGGTTGGTGATCCCAAGTTTATCGGTATCCTCCAGAAGTTCGGCCAAAAAGCCTTGGGTATCAAAGAATTGCACGTTTGGAGTGAGGTCGTTTCCATAGAGCGACTCAAGCGTCGCCCCGAGGTTCTGGTTGAACGTCGAGGATAGGAATGTTGCCCCGAACGAGGCTTCGGGACTGTTCACGACGCTTGGGATCAGGCCGAGATCGGGCAGGCCAAAAACAAGGAATTCGCTCAATCCGGTTGTCGCAAGATCATTAACCCCGACCACGATCTGCGTGATCACATTCGAGATCATTGCAACAGGATCAAGTGCGGCATTTTCAGGATCAAGAAGGACGCGCAAGTCATTGCCACCAAACCATATTGTCGCCAAAGTATTGTCCCCAAGCTAGAGTGCCGAGCCGTCAATGGCGGCCCGATACAGCGCACGTTGGTCTGCGAAATCCGGAATATCGAACCCGTCTTGGTTCGGACCCGACGTAGCGGCTGTGGCTCCGCCAAAGGCAAAATTCGTCCCACCGAATGTGCTGAGCGATGGTGCTGCGCCCAATGTGGTGGCCCAGGTATCGCCGTTTGTGAACTGGCCGTTTGGATAAAACAGCGGAACAGGCGTTATGCCGCCGGTGGCCGCGGCGATATTTCCGCCATCACTAAGGCTATCGCCAAATACTAAAAGATCCGTATATGGGCCGAGCGTGTCTGCGGACGCAGGCAGCGCAATTGCAACGGCGAGTGCCGAAAGAACTGATTTCATTGTTAATTTCTCCTCCCCAGGATTTGGCGAAATCTAGGCATTAGGGGACGTAGGGGCACGCAAGTGTGACGTGGCGGCATGTTTTCGAGATTGATAAAGTTCTTCATTTGTTCCTATATGCGGACATGCCTAGAAACGCCCATACACCTGACCCCGATGCGCGTGGTCGCGCTGCCTTAAGCAACCGCGTCAGCCGATTCGAACGGCTGGACCGGGATCGGGTAGATGATGGTTGGGATATCGACGAGGACCTGCCAACGGTTCGCACCGACGTAAGTCTCGAAATTCCAAGGAAAATCATTACACGCAACACGTCGCCGGACGTGCCGTTCGATCGCTCGATCAATCCATATCGCGGGTGCGAACACGGGTGCATTTACTGCTTTGCGCGCCCGACGCATGCCTATCTTGGGCTGTCCCCGGGTTTGGATTTCGAAACGCGCCTGATTGCGCGGCCTGATGCGCCGGACTTGCTGGCCAGAGAGCTTCGAGCAAAGTCCTACAACGTTGCCGTTATGGCGATCGGGACGAACACTGATCCTTATCAACCAATTGAAAAAGAACAGCAAATCATGCGGCGCTGTCTGGAAGTGCTGCGCGATTTCAATCATCCCGTGGGCATTGTCACCAAGGGCACGCTGATCGAGCGGGATATCGATATTCTGAGCGAAATGGCGTCGCGCAATCTGGTGCGGGTTGGCATTTCGGTGACGACTTTGGACGCGCAGGTCTCAAGGGCCATGGAGCCGCGCGTGCCGTCTCCAAAGCGTCGGCTGGAAACGATCCGACGTTTGGCGGACGCGGGAATTCCCGTGCGAATTCAATGCGCTCCGATCATTCCGGGACTGACGGATCATGAGTTGGAATCGCTGTTGGAAGCGGGGAGTGAGGCCGGGGCCTATGCGGCAAACTGGGTGATGCTGCGCCTGCCTCTGGAGGTCGCGCCCCTGTTCAAGGAGTGGCTTCAGGCGGCGTTTCCGAACAAGGCTGCGAAAGTAATGGCGCGGGTGCGCGAAGCGCATGACGGGCGCGAATATGACGCCGAATGGGGCAAGCGGATGCGCGGGACGGGCACATATGCCGAGTTGATCGCGCACCGTTTTGCGCTTGCCTGCAGGAGGTTGGGGCTGTTCGGCGACGTCGCGCCATTGCGAACGGACCTGTTTCGACCGCCACCGCAGGCCGGGGATCAACTGTCGTTGTTTTGACGCAAGTCGTTATTTTGCCTGGGCGGGACACCGACGTCCACACCAAAGACAGCGCGCGATGGTTAACAGTTTGAAATCACTCGAAAAGGCCGTGTCGGTATAACGTCGGTTTGACGTCGGTTTCGCGTCGGTGCGCCCGTTCGCCCAATTCATGCCTTGTTCATCCATTAATTGACGCGCGTAACAGGAGAGAAACATGAGATTTTCACTGATTGCAGGCGCGGTTTGGGTGATTTTGGCGACACTCGTCGCAACACTTCCGATGCGCCGCCAATTTCCGCCAGGCATCGTTCTGCTAATTTCAGCACCCGTGCTGATCGGCTGGATCGGGGTCGAGCATGGCTGGCTCTGGGTGGCATTGGGCACCTTTGCCTTCGTGTCGATGTTTCGCCGACCGCTTTGGCATATCTGGCACAAGGTGCGCGCGCCCAAGGAAGTTGCACAATGACGTCATCCCTGATGCTGGCCTGTTTGTGGTGCATTCTGGCGAATGTAATCGCGATGTTTCCGTCCAAGAAAAAGCATTGGCCCGCGGCCTATGTGCTGATGACCTTTGGCGTGCCGCTTTTGGGGTTTGTTTTCTGGGAAAACGGCATCTGGATCGGTTTTTTGGTGCTCTTGGCCGCGATGTCGATCCTGCGCTGGCCGGTTGTATTCTTTCTACGCTGGCTGAAAGGTCTGGGGCGCGGCCAGGTCGGGGCTTAGGTCAGGAATTCAGATCGTGCAGCAGGCGCCCATGCTTCTGGGTTTGTTCGATCAGCGCACCGAAGGTCAGAATGCCTTTGCCCTGAAGAAGCGGCAGCAGTTTCACCAGCACTTCGGCGGTCGCCTTTGCGTCACCTATGGCAGTATGGCGATCGTCTTCAGAGATGGCGATGTTCAGGCGGTTCGCCAGTGCGTCAAGCGAGTGGTCGTCGTTTGTGCCGAAGACGACGGCGGACAAAAGCACCGTGTCCAGAACCGGGTGTGTCCAGTCCACGTCCATTTCCGCTTGGAACCGACGCAGTAGGCCGATGTCAAAGGGAGCATTGTGCGCGACGAGGACGGCATTTCGGGCGAAGTGATGCAGGGCGCGGCCCGCCGTGGCGATGTCGGGAGCGCCTTTGACGTGGTCGTCGGTGACTTTGTGGATCCGGGTTGAGGCCGGTGGGATCGGGCGGCCGGGATTGATGTAGGTGTCGAGGCGTTCGCCTTCGACGATCCGCCCGTTCAGCACGCGGACCGCGCCGATTTGAACGATGGCATCGGTTTCAACGGAAAGTCCGGTGGTTTCGGTGTCGAAGGGGACAAAGCAGAGGTCCGACAGGGGCGTGTCCTTGATCTCGCGGGTTTCCGCGGTGTTCATCAGGTCGAAGTCGAAGACAAGCGGACGTGGGGCATGAGGCTGGATTTGGTCGGGCGTGGGTTCGATGAAGACCATGTGGCCGTCGGTTCCAAGGGCTTTGAGGCGGGCGGCGAAGGTGTTTTTGCCGTCGGTGTCAGTCAGTTTGAAGGGAACCTCGCCGGAAGTTTTGGTGAGAGTGTTTTTGGCTGCCAGGTAGCCTGTCAGGTCGAAGTAGTCCGAGAGGGGCGCTTTGAGGCGTGGCGGTGCTATCTGGGACAGGACGCCTGCGGCCTGGCCGTCGTAGAGCACGATTTCGTCCGACGGATTTAGGAGCAGGGTGGCGATGGGGATTTCGGTCAGAAGCTTGGTCAGGCGTTCGCTTTCGCTGCGCAGGCGTTGGGTTTCGCGGGCGACTTTTGACGCTGTATCCATGACGGAAGTGCTGACCGATTGGGTCAGGGCGGCGGCGGCAGGGGCGAGGTCCCCGAGGTAGCGGGCGGTGTCTTCGTCGACGGGGGTTTCGACGTCAGAATGTGCGGAGAGGCGCAGGTGGGCGGAGAGACGGTTGATGGGCTTGGCGACGTTTTCGTCAAACAGTAGCCACACCGCCAGCGCGAGTCCGGTGTTGAGGAAGACGAAGATGACGAAGGTGGTGATGAACGGCGCTTGGGGCAGGGTGTCGTTGGCGCGCGACCATCCGAAGGCCAGTGCCGCCGCCGCCAGCGCGGCCCCGCCTGCTGCCAGAAGGCAGAAAAACAGGAAGATGCGCAGGCGCAGGGGCAGGCGGGTTAGCATGGCTCAGGTCTCGCACACCAGTTTCAGGATCGGATCACCCGCAGGCATTTGTTGCCAGTCGGCGTCGGTGACGGTGCCGTCGGTCGCAAAGGTCGCTCCGTCAATCAGGAGGGCCGAGCGTCCGCCGGTGCAGTCAAACAGCATCGCGGCGAGATTGACCGGGGACCAGCGACCGAAGAAGTAGAGGTCGGCGAGGCGTTGGTCGGGCAGGTTCTCGTTGGTTTGCGCGGTGGCGGTATCAACGGCGACAAAGCGTTTCGTGTAGGGCCAAAGTTGCGTCCAGGGGCGGCCCCAGCTTTGTTCGTCGACGGTCATGGCGATGGTGATGCCTTCCGGGAGCGTCTCGGCGGTGCGATCGAACCATGTGTATTCATTGGAGATTGTCATGCCGAGCATACCGAGGCCCGCGGCGACGGGCAAGATCCATTTGGGCAGGCGTTTGCCAGTGATCGTGTTGAGAAACATGGCGATCCCGGCGCAGGCGAGTCCGGCAAAGACGGTGGCGATCAGTTCTATGAACATGGGGTTATCCTAAGGCTCCTTTGCCTGAACCTACTGCGGATTGCATGGTTTTGACCACGACGAAGGCATCGCGCAGGTGACTGCGTTCGAAGTCGGAAAGTGCGGACGGGTCGAGGTAGTTCGTTGGCTTCTGACCGGTTTTGATTTCGGCGGTCTGGTGTTCAAGGCGCATGGTGGCGATGAGGTCGTAGGCGTCGAGAAGGTCGGCGCCGCCGGATTTTGAGACGACGCCCTTGTCAATAGCAGCGGTGAGGCGTGCGCGGGTGTTCACGGCGCGAAGCTGGCCTTGGAGAGCGTAGACGCGCCCCAAGTCGACAACCGGCACGACGCCGTTGTGTTTGAGGTCAAGCTGGTTGCGGTGATCGCCCGAACGGATCGTGGCGAGGCCGCGCAGAAGGCCAAGGGGCGGTTGGTGTTTAAGAGAGTTCGAGATCATGTGTGCGGTGAAGATCGAGTTCTTCGTCGCGCGGTTCAGCGTGTCTGATTGCAGGTCTTCAAACAGGGTTTCGTCGCCGCCGATAGGGCGCAGATCGAACATGACCGAGGCCAGCATTTGCGCTTCGGGGTCGGGGTTGGCGATCCAGCCGCGGAAGTAGTCGCGCCAGACTTTGAGCGGTTGGCACCAGCGCGGGTTGGTTGCCATCATGTCGCCGGGGCAGAAAAAATATCCGCAGGTGTCGAGGCCTTCGCTGACGAATTTGGCGAGCTCCGCGAAGTAGGGCAGGTCGGTGTCTTTGACGTCATCGGAAAGGATCAGGCAGTTGTCCTGATCGGAGACGCCGGTTTGTTCCTGTCGCCCCTGACTGCCGCAGGCCAGCCAGAGGTAAGGCACGGGAGGCGCCCCCAGTTCGGCTTCGGCCAGTTTCAGCAGGCGGCGTGTCGCGGCGTCGGCGATGTCGGTGATGAGGCGGGTGACGACCTCGTGGCGGTTGCCGGTTTCGACCAGTTGCACCAGCAGTTGCGGGATATCAGCGGTGGCGCGGGCCATTTCTTCCGCATTGGCCGCTTTCGCGACGCGGCCCACGAGATCGGCAGAGGACATGGCTTGCGCGCGGGTGAGGTCGGTTTGCGTCACGATGCCGACGAGGTTTGCGCCATCCACGATGGGGATATGACCGATGCCGCGTTCGACCATGAGGTGCAAAACGTCCGTCACGAGCGCTTTGGGGCCAAGCGTCAGGGGGGCGGCGGTCATGATTGTCGAAATGGCTGCCTCGGGGTCGTGGCCTTCGACGACCACGCGGCCATTCATGTCGCGCAGGGTGACGATGCCGCGAAAGGCGGCGTCGTCCGCGATGCAGACGGACGAAATCCGGCGATCGCGCATTTCCCTGGCCGCCTCGCGGATGGGTGTATCGGGAGTACAGGTGACGGGATCGCGGCTCATCAGTTTTTCGACCGGCATGGTCGTAAGGTCTTTGCCGTCGGCGCGTTTGTCGTGGCGGCGATTGAAGAAGCGGGCGACGGGGGCGTGGGTGCCGATCAACTTGAACAGCGTCGTCGAAGGCACGACGATCATCGTGGCGTTGTTTGAAATGGTGGCTGTGCGGGTGGCCTCTCCGCCGCGCAGAAGTGCGCGTTCACCAAAGGAATTGCGTGGGCCGAGGAGGGAAAGCTGGACGCCGGTTTCGTCGGTGATTTCGACCTCGCCTTCGACGATCACATAGAGGTTTGTGACGGTATCGCCGATAGTGAAAACCGTTTCACCTGTGGGAAAGGTTCGTGCGTCAATCTTATCTGCCAAAGCGGCCAGCGCCGTGTCGGGCAGGTTGTCGTAGGGGTGCACAGAGGCGAGAAACTGGGTCAGCGGTCCCGGAAGGGGCATGAGGTCGGCCTTTGTGTTGAAGTAGTCCTGCCCACAATGCTGCGGGCAGGACGGAATTTGAAGGCGGGAGACCGTAGCCGGGGGGCTGCGGTCTCCGCGCGGGGTCTTAGTGACCTTCGACCGCGGCGCCAGAGCCACGCGGGATGCGCACGCTTTGGACGAGGTCCTTGATCTCCTGCGGTGTTTCCTTGGTCATGCCGGCGACGACATAGGCCACAAGGAAGTTCACCGCGGCACCAATTGCACCAAACGAGGTTGACTTGATCGGTCCAAGGAGCGGGTCAGCATCCGTGAACGAATTGGTGTCCGGAATGAAGAACCAGCCCTTGTGCAGGAAGATATACAGAAGCGTCACGACGAGGCCTGCAAGCATACCAGCCACCGCACCGTAGTTGTTGATGCGTGTCGAGAAGATACCCATCATCAGTGCGGGGAAGATCGAAGCCGCCGCCAGACCAAAGGCCAGAGCAACCGTCTGGGCTGCAAAGCCCGGTGGGTTGAGGCCCAGGATCACGGCCACCACAATCGCGGCTGCCATCGAGATACGGGCTGCGAGCAGTTCCGATTTCTCTGACATGTTCGGGGTCAGCTGACCCTTCAGCAAGTCATGGCTCACCGCCGACGAGATCGCCAGCAACAGACCAGCCGCTGTGGACAGCGCTGCTGCCAGACCACCCGCTGCGACCAGACCGATGACCCAGCCGGGAAGGCTTGCGATTTCGGGGTTGGCCAATACGAGGATGTCGCGGTTGAAGTTGGTCAGCTCGTTACCGGCCCAACCGTTTGCTTCTGCCTTGGCTTGCAGATCGGCGTTGGCATCGTTGTAGTACTGGATTTTGCCGTCGCCGTTCTTGTCTTCCCAACCGAGAAGACCTGTTTTCTGCCAGGTTTCCATCCAGGCGTATTCAGGATCGGTTTCGATCTGCTGAACGCTGACCGCTTCGCCGTCCGTGCCGTTTGGCCACATCAGTTCCGAGATGTTCAGACGCGCCATCGCACCAACAGCCGGGGCTGTGAGGTAAAGAAGGGCGATGAACACCAGCGTCCAGCCAGCCGACCAGCGGGCGTCAGACACTTTTGGCACCGTAAAGAAGCGCATGATGACGTGGGGCAAACCTGCGGTGCCGATCATCAGGGACAGGGTGAAGAGCACCATGTTGATGGTCGAGCCGTGCGCGGCTGTATATTCGGCAAAGCCAAGGTCGGTGACGATCTGGTCGAGTTTCGCCAGAAGTGGTTCACCGGAGGCCGTATGCTCGCCAAAAAGGCCAAGTGCCGGGATCGGGTTGCCCGTCAGTTGCAGCGAGATGAAGACCGCCGGGATCGTGTAGGCGGTGATCAGCACGCAATATTGCGCGACCTGTGTGTATGTCACGCCTTTCATGCCGCCGAAAACGGCGTAGGCGAACACAACGCAGGAGCCGATGAGAAGACCCCAGAAGGCGTCGATCTCAAGGAAGCGACCAAAGGCAATGCCCACGCCCTGCATCTGACCGATCACATAGGTGATGGAGGCCACCAGAAGGCAGATCACAGCCACCATGCGCGCGGATTTCGAATAGAACCGGTCGCCGATGAACTCGGAGACTGTGAACTTGCCAAACTTGCGTAGGTAAGGTGCCAGAAGCAGTGCCAGAAGCACATAACCGCCTGTCCAGCCCATCAGGAAGGATGAGTTGTCATAGCCGGTGAAGGCGATGAGGCCCGCCATCGAGATGAACGAGGCTGCCGACATCCAGTCAGCCGCTGTCGCCATACCGTTGGTGACCGGGTGAACGCCGCGACCCGCAGCGTAGAATTCGGCCGTCGACCCTGCCCGGGCCCAGACCGCGATGCCGATGTAGAGCGCGAAGGATGCGCCGACAAACAGCAGGTTGAGAGTAAACTGATCCATTTTCTTATTCCTCGTCCACGCCGTGCTCTTGGTCGAGCTTGTTCATCCGCCAGGCGTAAAAGAAAATCAGCGCCAGGAAGACCAGGATCGAGCCTTGCTGGGCGAACCAGAAGCCAAGATCGGTACCGCCGACGGAAATGCCGGACAGCAGCGGGCGCAGGACGATCCCAAACCCGAAAGAGACCAGCGCCCAGATCGCGAGGTTGATCATAATAAGACGCACATTGGCACTCCAATAGGCGTTGTTTTCATCGTCTTGGGACATGAGTGAACCTCCCTCTATGTAGTTCCCAGCGGCCCGAAAGGACCATCTTCTTCGAGCCTTACGCCGTGGCTTTGGACACAACGAAACTCAGGTCAGAGGCGATCTGGTCGATCGCTCCGATGGCGGTGACGCGGGCAAGGACGCCTGCGTTGTCGTAGTAGGTGATCAGCGGAGCGGTTTCCGCATGATAGGCTTGCAAACGCTGCGCGACGGTTTCCGCGTTGTCGTCGGCGCGGCGTTTCATGTCGGTGCCTCCGCACTTGTCGCAGGTGCCGGTTTTCGCCGTGGGTTTGAAGTTGTCGTGATAGCCTTCGCCGCAGTCACCGCAGGTGAAACGGCCCGAGATGCGTTCGACCATTGCGCTGTCGTCGACTTCAAGGCTGATTGCGGCGTTGATCTTCTGGCCGCTGACTTGAAGGATTGCGTCCAGCGCCTCGGCCTGCGCCAGAGTACGCGGGAAGCCATCGAGGATAACGCCTGCGCCGCAGTCCGGTTCGCCCAGGCGGTCAGCAAGGATGGCTGTGACGATCTCGTCTGAGACCAGATCACCGGCTTCCATCACCGCTTTGGCGGCTTTGCCCGCCTTGGTGCCCGCGGCGACGGCGGCGCGCAGAAGGTCTCCGGTGGAGAGCTGGATGAAGCCGAATTTCTCTTCCAGCATTCTGGCCTGAGTGCCTTTGCCGGCCCCGGGGGGGCCAAGCAGGATGAGAATGGGACTTGTGTTTTCTACCATGGTCCCGTCCATCACGCGTCCGCCCGGTTCATGCGATTGGCGATCAGATCGTCCACCACGGATGGATCGGCCAGTGTCGAGGTATCCCCGAGTGCGCCGAAGTCGTCCTCGGCGATCTTGCGCAGGATGCGGCGCATGATCTTACCCGAGCGGGTTTTCGGCAGGCCCGGAGCCCACTGGATCAGGTCTGGTTTGGCGATTGGGCCGATTTCGGTGCGGACCCAGACTTCGAGTTCCTTGCGCAGCGCGTCGGAAGGTTCCTCGCCGTTCATCAGCGTGACGTAGGCATAGATGCCTTGACCTTTGACATCGTGCGGATAGCCCACCACGGCGCTTTCGGCGACCTTGGCGTGGGCGACAAGCGCACTTTCAACCTCGGCAGTGCCCATGCGGTGACCAGAGACGTTGATCACGTCATCGACGCGCCCCGTGATCCAGTAGTCGCCGTCTTCGTCGCGCCGACAGCCGTCGCCCGAGAAGTAATAGCCTTTGTAGTCGCCGAAATAGGTTTTCTCGAAACGCTCGTGATCGCCCCAGACAGTGCGCATCTGGCCGGGCCAGCTGTCGGCGATACAAAGCACACCTTCAACGCCATTACCTTCGACGACCTCGCCGCTGGTGGGTTCCAGAACAACGGGATGGACGCCGAAGAAGGGCTGTTGCGCAGCGCCCGGTTTCAGCTTGGTGGCGCCGGGCAAGGGGGTCAGCATGTGACCGCCGGTTTCGGTCTGCCAGAAGGTGTCGACGATGGGGCAGTTTCCCTTGCCGACGACCTCGTTGTACCAGTTCCAGGCTTCCGGGTTGATCGGCTCTCCCACGGATCCGAGAACGCGCAGGTCGGACAGATCGTGCTTTTCGACCCATTCCTTGCCAGCCCCCATAAGAGCGCGAATGGCGGTCGGGGCGGTGTAGAACTGGTTTACCTTGTGCTTGGCGCAAACTTCCCAGAAGCGGCCCGCGTCGGGGAAGGTCGGCACGCCTTCGAACATGATCGTCGTCGCGCCGTTGGCGAGCGGGCCATAGACGATATAGCTGTGTCCCGTGACCCAGCCGACGTCTGCGGTGCACCAGAAGACATCGCCCTCGTGATAGTCAAAAACGATCTCGTGGGTCATGGCCGCATAGACGAGGTAGCCGCCTGTAGTGTGGACGACGCCTTTGGGCTGACCGGTCGAGCCGGAGGTGTAGAGGATGAACAGCGGGTCTTCGGCGTTCATTTCCTGCGGAGGGCAGTCGTCGGAGGCTTCCGCCATCAGCGCGTTGCAGTCGTAGTCGCGGTCGGTCCATGTGGTCTGGCCGCCAGTGCGCTTGACCACAAGACATTTCAAGCCTTCCTTGCAGTGCAGAAGGGCGGTGTCGGTGTTGGATTTAAGAGGCGTTTCTCGTCCGCCTCGGGGCGCGTAATCTGCGGTGATGACGACTTTGGCGTCACAGCCATTGATGCGCGCCCCAAGCGCGTCCGGGGAGAAACCAGCAAAAACAATAGAGTGGATCGCACCAATGCGCGTGCAGGCCAGCATGGCGTAGGCGGCTTCGGGGATCATCGGGAGGTAGATGATGACGCGATCGCCGCGTGCTACGCCGAGGTCTTTCAGGACGTTGGCCATCTTGCTGACCGAGCGGTGAAGATCGGCGTAAGTGATGTGTTGGGCGTCTTCCTTGGTCGGATCGTCGGGCTCCCAGATGATCGCGGTCTGGTTGCCGCGTTCCGCGAGATGGCGATCGATGCAGTTGGCCGAGACGTTCAGGGCGCCGTCTTCGAACCAGCGGATGTCGATGTTGCCGGGAGTGAAGGAGGTGTTTTTGACCTTCGTGAAGGGTTTGATCCAGTCGATACGCTGGCCGTGTTCGGCCCAGAACGTGTCGGGATCGTTGACCGACGCGGCATAGAGCCGGGCGTAGTCGTCAGCGGTCACATGCGGTGATTTCTGCACGTCTTGCGTGGATGGTGTTTGGGTCGTCATGATGTCCTCCTCCGTCGGCGCCAACTTGATCCGCAGGGACTTGAAGCGGAGAGCGCCTGGTTTCAGACGTTAATGAAATTTGTAAAATTCAGAAATATCTCGGCTGAGTTGATTAAATTTTCTTGTAAATGAATTTCGATAATTCCTTTTTTGGTTGTGAAGTACTTTACTAATCACGAATTTGTGTAGTCTTTTCCGTGTTCTAGCGAAACGGCTTTCGGGCCGGCGCCGCGCAATTTGCATACAATTGTATGCCGAATTGCCGTTGTCGCCGTTGGTTGCCACGTGCGGCAGATTGTCCAGTGACGCAAGGTGCGCGCTTGAAAGCGGCGACTCAACCGCTAGGGCCGACCGCCTTGTCGGGTGGCTTCAAATCGGATTGTCTCGCGCGCGGCTCTTTGGTAGCGGTCGCCCATGGTGGCGATCAACGATATAGCGGTGCGCGGACGGCTGACGGCGGGTTATGATCTGTCGGCGCTGACCTGGTTGCGTGTGGGCGGTCCGGCGGAGTGGTTGTTCATGCCTGCGGATGTCGCGGATTTGGCGGCGTTCCTGAAGGCGCTTCCGCTTGATGTACCGCTGTTCGCAATGGGGGTCGGGTCGAACCTGATCGTGCGCGATGGTGGGCTTGATGGCGTTGTGGTGCGGCTTGGACGCGCGTTTGGCGGGATCGAGACAGACGGCAATCGCGTGACCGCGGGGGCGGCAGCGCTGGATGCGCATGTGGCGAAACGTGCGGCCGAAGCCGGTCTGGACCTGACGTTTCTGCGCACGATCCCCGGTGCCATCGGCGGTGCGGTGCGAATGAACGCCGGGTGTTACGGCGCTTACGTTGCGGATTATTTCGTCAGCGCTGACGTCATGTTGCGGTCCGGCGAAGTGGTGACGTTGGGGCCCAACGAGTTGAACTTTCGCTATCGTCAGTCGGATTTGCCCGAAGGCGCGGTGATCCTGTCGGCGGTGTTCGAGGCCGAAACCGGCGCACCTGCGGATCTGGAGGCGCAGATGGCGGCGCAACTGGCCAAGCGCGACGCGACCCAGCCGACAAAAGATCGCACGGCGGGTTCGACGTTTCGCAATCCTGCGGGGTATTCATCTACCGGGGCGGCGGATGACAGTCACGAGTTGAAAGCTTGGAAGGTCATCGACGACGCGGGCCTGCGCGGTGCGACGCGTGGCGGGGCGCAGATGTCGCCCAAGCATCCGAACTTTCTGGTCAACGCAGAGGGCGCGACGGCAGCCGATCTGGAAGGACTTGGCGAAGAGGTCATTGAGAGGGTGTTCGAGACGTCGGGAATCAGATTAGAATGGGAAATCATGAGGGTCGGCAAACCGGCCCCTGAGGCAGACGACACGTCCGATATTGGACAAGACTAGGCAAACGAGACCGAAAACGGTCCGAAAACAAGTGAGTTTCGGGAATGTCGAGCAGGACATCCCCCAAAGTTGTGGTTCTACTGGGTGGCCCCTCTGCTGAGCGCGAGGTGTCCTTGTCGTCCGGTAAGGAATGTGCGGCCGCGCTGCGGGAGAAGAATTACGACGTGATTGAGTTGGACGCGGGGCCTGATGTGGCCGCGCGGCTGAGCGAAATTGCACCGGAGGTTGTGTTCAACGCTTTGCATGGCCGTTGGGGTGAGGATGGCTGTGTGCAGGGCATTCTGGAGTGGTTGCGCATTCCGTATACACACTCGGGCGTTCTGGCTTCGGCCCTTGCGATGGACAAGGAGCGCACCAAGTCCGTTTATCGTCGCGCCGGCGTTCCGGTGGCCGAAAGCCACTTATTCCGCCGCGACGAGATCGCCGCCTCTCATGTCATGACGCCACCTTATGTGATTAAGCCGAACAACGAAGGTTCGTCCGTCGGCATATATATCGTGCCGGAAGGAGCGAATGCCCCGCCGGTGATCGCCGACACGATGCCCGACATGTTGATGGTCGAGGCCTATGTACCGGGCCGCGAGTTGACGGTGTCAGTCATGCGCGACCACGCGCTTTGCGTGACCGAGATCGTGACGGATGGCTGGTACGACTATCATGCCAAGTATGCGCCGGGCGGGTCGCGCCATGTCTTGCCTGCCGATGTTCCGTCGCAGATTGCAGAGGCCTGTATGACTCATGCAGTGACAGCGCATGAGGCCTTGGGCTGTCGCGGCGTGTCGCGCTCGGATTTCCGTTGGGATGAGGCCAGAGGACTGGACGGCCTGATCACGCTGGAGACGAACACGCAGCCGGGCATGACACCGACGTCACTGGTACCCGAACAGGCGCAGCACATGGGTATTTCTTTTCCCGAGTTGTGCGACTGGATCGTAAAGGATGCCTCATGCGATCGCTGAGAGATCCCGCCCCATCGCGCCTGGCCTATCGCTTGAACCGGCTAATGCTGACGCCCCGGTTCAGGACGTTCCTGCGATACGGTTTGCCGGTATTGATCGTGGCCAGCATCGGCGCGTTCTGGGCTTCGGATGCGGACCGCCGGCAGGACGCTGCGGACCGCATCGCCGAGGTGCGTCGCCAAATTCAGGAACGCCCTGAATTCATGGTGCATATGATGGCCGTGGAAGATGTCTCGGACACGGTCGCGGCCGATATCCGCAGCCTTCTGGCGCTGGATTTCCCGCAATCGTCGTTCGATCTGGACCTCGATGCGATCCGGTCCGAGGTCGAAACGCTTGATGCGGTGGCAAGCGCGACAGTGCAAATCCGCGGCGGTGGTGTATTGAGCATCGCTGTGACCGAACGCGTTCCGGCAATTATCTGGAGAACGTCCGAGGGGCTGACGCTTCTGGACCATGAAGGCAATCGGGTTTCGTCGCTGGCGGCTCGTGCCGATCGTGCGGATCTGCCGCTTCTTGCCGGGCAGGGTGCACACGAGGCGGTACAGGAAGCCTTGCAGATCCTTGGACTTGCGGCGCCGATTGCGCCGCGGATTCGTGGATTGCTGCGTGTTGGCGAGCGCCGCTGGGATATCGTGCTGGACCGCGATCAGCGCATTCAGTTGCCCGAAAAGGACGCATTGAGCGCCCTGAGAAAGGTGATTGCTCTGGACGGTGCACAGGACCTACTGGCGCGCGACATCGCGGCCATCGATTTTCGCAATCCCCGCCGCCCGGTACTGCGCCTGACCTCGGGTGCTATCGACGCGATGAATGACATTGACATCACACAGACCACGGACGCATCGAGATGACAGATCTGTACGAAAGCCAACGCGCCATGCGCGCCATGCGCCGCGCCGCCATACACCGGGGCGTCATTGCGCTTCTGGATGTGGGCACGTCGAAAATTGCTTGCCTGATCTTGCGGTTCGACAGTGACACCGGGCTGCCAGAAGCGGAAGGGATCGGCGCGATGGCCGGGCAAAGCCGGTTCCGCGTTATCGGCGCGGCCACGACCCGCTCGCGCGGCGTCGAACTGGGCGAAAGCTGCGCGATACAGGAAACCGAGCGCGCCATCCGCACCGCTGTGCAGGCCGCGCAAAAGATGGCCAATGTGCGGGTGGACCATGTGATCGCCTGTTTGTCGGGCGGTCAGCCTCGCTCTTACGGACTGGCGGGCACGGTTCTGGTTCAGGGCGATGTGGTCAACGAACAGGACGTCGCTCGCGCGCTGGCCTCCTGCGATGTGCCGGACTATGGCGGGGACCGCGATATTCTCCACGCCCAGCCGGTGAACTTCGCGCTGGACCACCGGTCGGGTCTGTTGGATCCTCGCGGCCAGATCGGACAAAGACTGGCCTGTGACATGCACATGCTGACCGTCGATACCTCGGTTTTGCAGAACCTGATCTATTGCCTCAAGCGCTGTGATCTCGAACTCGCGGGGCTGGCGTCTTCGGCCTATATGTCGGGCATGTCGGCGCTCGTCGAAGACGAACAGGAACTCGGCAGCGCCTGTATTGACCTTGGCGGCGGCACGACGGGCCTGTCGATCTTCATCAAGAAACACATGATCTATGCCGACAGCATCCGTCTTGGCGGAGAACATATTACGCAGGATATTTCAAAGGGCCTTCAGGTGTCGGCCTCCGTTGCCGAAAGAATGAAGACCTTACACGGTGGCGTCGTGGCGACAGGCATGGACGATCGCGAACTGATCGAAATCGGCGGCGAAACCGGCGACTGGGAACACGACCGACGGACCGTCAGCCGCGCCGAGCTGATCGGGATCATGCGCCCTCGCGTCGAAGAAATCCTCGAAGAAGTGCGCGAACGTCTGGATGCGGCCGGCTTCGAACACCTGCCGTCTCAGCAGATCGTTCTGACAGGTGGTGGCAGCCAGATTCCGGGCCTTGACCGGCTCGCCCCGAAAATCCTCGGTCAAAGCATCCGCATCGGGCGTCCTCTCCGCGTCCAGGGCCTGCCCCAGGCGGTCACAGGATCAGCCTTCGCCAGTGCCGTCGGCCTCAGCCTTTTCGCCTCGCACCCGCAGGACGAATGGTGGGACTTTGAAATGCCGACCGACCGCAACGCCCACCGCTCGTTCAAGAAGGCCGTGCGCTGGTTCCGCGACAACTGGTGATCCGAACAATTTGATTGAAACCTGCGCCTTCTTTGGGTCCAAAAAATCCCGGTGGAGGCCAGAAGGGCCGGGGGAAGAGCCCCCAACTCTGTTCGATCGGCAAAGCCCCGCCTTTTTTCGCCCCAAGCAGCACCTTTATCCGCGACGCCGGACTCCGAATCTGTTAAGTTATCCACAAGGTTCTCAAAGAACCGGGAGAGAGGCGGAGCAGGTCCCTCCATCATCGGAACGCATCTTTTGAACGTGCTTCTACGCGCGTTTTAAAGGCCGATCATGTGAGCTTTAGTGGCTATGTTGTTGAAATCCGCATGATCTTGCCGTTCGACCGAGATGCTGAGTGTGGCGAACAAAAAATTGCCATATTTGGTGTCTTTTGACGCGAATCGGGGTGACCTGAGAGGCGTCACACGGTAATGTCCGGGAACCCAAAGAGCGGCTATTGGCCGAAACAAAGGGCGTCCCGGCCCGGGGGCGCAAGAACAACAGGCGGATTGAGTAATGACTTTGAATTTGACCATGCCCACCCACGAAGAGCTGAAACCCCGCATCACCGTGTTCGGTGTCGGCGGTGCTGGCGGTAATGCTGTGAACAACATGATTGATAAGCAGCTGGAGGGCGTCGAATTCGTCGTTGCCAACACGGATGCGCAGGCTTTGCAGCAGTCGGTGGCTTCCACCAAGGTGCAGATGGGGCTGCGCGTTACCGAAGGTCTGGGTGCCGGGGCACGGCCTTCCGTAGGAGCCGCCGCCGCGGAAGAAACCATCGAGGAAATCGTCGATCACCTGGCGGGCGCGCATATGTGCTTCATTACCGCTGGCATGGGCGGTGGAACGGGCACGGGCGCTGCTCCGATCATCGCGCAGGCCGCGCGTGAGCTTGGGGTTCTCACCGTCGGTGTTGTGACCAAGCCGTTCCAGTTCGAGGGTGCCAAGCGCATGCGTCAGGCCGAAGAGGGCATCGAAGCGCTTCAAAAGATGGTCGACACGCTGATCATCATCCCGAACCAGAACCTGTTCCGTCTGGCCAACGAAAAGACGACCTTCACCGAGGCATTTTCGATGGCCGACGACGTTCTTTATCAGGGCGTCAAGGGTGTGACCGATCTGATGGTCCGTCCGGGTTTGATCAACCTCGACTTCGCGGACGTGCGCGCCGTGATGGACGAGATGGGCAAGGCAATGATGGGCACCGGCGAAGCCGAGGGCGAAGATCGCGCGGTTCAGGCCGCCGAGAAGGCCATCGCGAACCCGCTTCTGGACGAAATCAGCCTCAAGGGTGCCAAGGGTGTTCTCATCAACATCACCGGCAGCCACGATCTGACACTGTTCGAACTGGACGAAGCGGCCAACCGCATCCGCGAAGAAGTCGATGCGGACGCCAATATCATCGTCGGTTCGACTTTGGACACGGCCATGGAAGGTCGGATGCGTGTCAGCGTTGTCGCCACGGGGATCGATGCCAACGCCAACACGATGGACGCGCCCATTCAGCGCCGCAAATTGTCCGAGCCTTTGTCGCAGCAGCCCGCCGCTCAGGTTGAAGAGCCGGTCGAGCATGTCGCCCAGGTCGCGGCCGAGCAGGCGCGGCCACAGGCCGAACCCTCCTTGTTCGAGGACATTCCCGCACCCGCTGCTGCGCAAGACGATCTGCCGCCGCCAGCCTATCAGCCGCAACCGCAGCCCGCAGCGGAAGCAGAGCCAGCGCCGACATTCTCGCATCAGCCAGTTGCACCGGCAGCGCCTCAGCGCCACGCGCCCGGCACTCCGTCGCCCGAAGCTTTGGCGCGACTTGAGCGTGTCACCGGTCGACCAGCCGGATCGATGGCCGGTCATATTCCCGGAGAAGCGCGTCGTCCCTCGACCTCGGCACCGGCGCCCGTCGCGCCCGCAGAAGAGCGTCCGCGCTTTGGGATCAACAACCTGATCAACCGGATGTCGGGTGCTCAGGGCGGCGAAAGACAGCCTCAGATGACCCGTCAGCAGCCTAATGTTGCCCGGCCCGAGCCGCAGCAAGAGGTCTCGCAAGAGCAGGAACGGATCGAGATTCCTGCCTTCCTGCGGCGTCAGGCGAACTGATACGCCGCGAAGTGACGTCACAAAATTGTTTGAAGAAGGTCGGCTTGCGCCGGCCTTTTTCCCTTTTATTTGAGGCAGTTAAGTCGCCCGGCGCAGGGGTATGGCGACAAGTCGCCCAAATGTAACGCGCATATTTCAGTCTGTTGCAATGATTGTGTTGAGGTGACGCAGACCGCCGCCTAGATCAGACTTGTCGGCACCCGAGGCAACGCCCGACCAAAAAGAGCAGGTTCTATCGTGCAAACAACTCTGAAATCATATGTGACCTTCACGGGCTCGGGTCTGCATACGGGACGTATCGTCCGCATGACGATCCGACCTGCTTCCGCAGAATACGGCATCTGGTTCCACCGCACCGACGTCGAAGGCGTTGACGCCCTGATTCCAGCGCGCTGGGATGCGGTCGACGACACACGGCTTTGCACGCGGATTGCGAACGAAGACGGCGTTTCGGTTTCGACGATCGAGCACGTCATGGCGGCCCTCGCAGGCTGTGGCGTCCATAACGCATTGGTCGAGATCGACGGTCCGGAAGTCCCGCTGATGGACGGCTCATCGGCTGAGTTCGTATCCGGTATTCTGGCGCGCGGTCTTGTGACGTTGGACGCGCCCGTACGCGTGATCGAAGTTCTGAAGCCGGTGTCGGTTTCGCGCGGCGACGCGACGGCGACAATCGAACCCAGCGACCGTTTCACCATCAATTTCGAAATCGACTTTGTCGACGGTGCGATCGGGCATCAGGAGAAATCTCTGGACATGGCGAACGGTGCCTTCGTCCGTGAATTGTGCGACAGCCGCACCTTCTGCCGCAAAGCTGACATCGACATGATGCGCGCGGCGGGCAAAATTATCGGCGGTGACGTGATGTCGGCAGTCGTGGTGGACGGCGACGCAATCGTGACACCCGGCGGTATGCGCCACCGGGACGAGCCTGTGCGCCACAAGATGCTGGACGCGCTTGGCGATCTGACGTTGGCGGGCGGTCCGATCCTTGGTCGCTATACTGGTGACAAGGCGGGTCACGCGATGACCAACCTGTTGTTGCGCGCCCTGTTTGCAGACCCAACGGCCTATCGCCTGGTAGAATGTGATCCGTCGCGGGTTGCGCAGCTTCCCGGCTCTGGTTTGAGTGACGCGGACTATTCGCTGATTGCGGCCTGACTGGGCGTCCTGGGCCCTTTGCCCATTTTGCCCCTGAAAGTTCTGTGCTACGAACCCTTTAAGTGTGGAAGGGAAAGCGATTTCGATGAATTTGGGTGGGTCTAAGCTACGCAGTTTTATGATCGTGACCTTAGCTGCGTTGACCTTGTCGGCCTGCGGCATGTTCGGCGGGAGCGAAGAGGAGCGTCCGTTGGAGAGCTTCTCGGCTGAGGAGCTTTACAAACGCGCCGAGTTCGAGCTTGAGAGCGAGGGCGACCCGGAAAGCGCAGCGCGCTTTTTCGGCGAAGTCGAGCGGCTTTACCCCTATTCCGAATGGGCGCGTCGCGCGCTTGTGATGCAGGCGTTTTCCTATCATCGCGCAACGGATTACGAGGCAAGTCGCGGTTCCGCGCAGCGGTTCCTGACGACCTATCCGGCGGATCAGGATGCGCCTTGGGCGCAGTATCTGCTGGCTTTGTCCTATTACGATCAGATCGACGACGTGGGCCGCGATCAGGGTTTGACCTTTCAGGCATTGCAGTCGTTTCGCGAAGTGATCGAGCGGTACCCCGACAGTGAATATGCGCGTTCGTCCATCCTGAAGTTCGATCTGGCGTTCGACCACCTTGGCGGCAAGGAAATGGAGATCGGGCGGTATTATCTGAAGCGCGGTCATTACATTGCGGCGGTGAACCGGTTCCGCGTGGTGGTCGAGGATTTCCAGACCACGACGCATACGCCCGAGGCCCTGCATCGTCTGGTTGAGGCCTATTTGGCGCTTGGCCTGACGGATGAGGCGCAGACGGCGGGCGCGATCCTTGGTTTCAATTTCCAGTCGACGCCATGGTATCAGGACAGTTTCGTGCTGTTGACCGGGCAGGGCCTGCGTCCGGATGCAACGGGCAGCAACTGGCTTGCGACGATTTATCGTCAGGTAGTCCGCGGCGAGTGGCTCTGATCTGATGCTGAGAAGTCTCGACATCCGGGACATGCTGATCATTGACCGGTTGGAGTTATCGCTTCAGCCCGGATTGAACGTGCTGACCGGCGAGACCGGGGCGGGCAAGTCCATCCTGCTGGATTCGCTTGGATTTGTTCTGGGATGGCGGGGTCGTGCCGAGCTTGTGCGCGATGGTGCCGAGCAGGGCGAGGTCACCGCCGAGTTTGATCTGACGCCGGATCATCCCGCGCGCGAGGTGCTTGCCGAGGCCGGATTGCCGGTGGACGACACTTTGATCTTGCGGCGTGTCAATGCACGCGACGGACGCAAGACGGCTTGGGTCAACGATCGGCGCGCCTCGGGCGAGGTACTCCGGGCGTTATCGGATACGCTGGTCGAATTGCATGGACAGAACGACGATCGCGGGCTTTTGAACCCCGGCGGGCATCGCAAGTTGCTGGATGCGTTCGGCGATCTGGATGACGATGTTGCGCGGTGTCGTGCGGCCTGGCGGGATTTGCAGGGCGCACGCAGGGCTTTGCGCGAGGCCGAGGACGTGGCGGCGGCACTGGCCGAGGAAGAGGATTTCCTGCGTCACGCGGTGCGCGAGTTGACCGACCTGGCACCCGAAGCCGGTGAAGACGCCAGCCTTGATAGCCGTCGCCGCATGATGCAGGGCGCCGAGAAGATCCGTGAAGACGTGACAAGGGCCTACACGGCACTTGGTTCTGAGGGTGCCGAGGGTTTGTTGCGGGATGCTTCTCGGTGGTTGGACAAGGCGGCCGAAAAGGCGGAAGGCGCACTTGATGCGGCGATGGCGGCCTTGGAGCGCGCAATGGTCGAGCTGGGCGAAGCCGAAGAGGGCGTCGCTCAGGCGCTGGATGTATTGGAATACGATGCAAACGAGTTGGAACGGGTCGAGGAGCGGTTGTTCGCGATCCGGGCTTTGGCGCGCAAGCACGCGGTATTGCCGGACGATTTGGCGGCACTGACCGAGACGCTTTCGGCCAAACTGTCGGCTTTGGATGGCGGGGCGGAGGAGCTTTTGGCGCTGAGGGCCGAGGTTGCCGACGCTGAAGAAGTATACGACAGCGCGGCGGATGCGCTTGGGGCCGCGCGGGCGGAAGCGGCCGAAGAACTGGATGCGGCTATGGCGAAGGAACTGGCGCCGCTGAAACTGGAACGCGCTGTTTTCGCCACGGAAATCACCGAAGCAGACGCCGGCCCTGATGGCCGTGACACAGTGGCATTCACGATCGCGACCAATCCGGGCGCACCCTCGGGACCTTTGAACAAGATCGCGTCGGGCGGCGAGTTGAGCCGGTTCTTGCTGGCATTGAAGGTCTGTCTGACCTCAGGTGTGGATGGTCTGACGCTGATTTTCGACGAGATCGACCGTGGCGTCGGTGGAGCGACGGCGGACGCGGTCGGGCGGCGGCTGGCGGATTTGTCGGGCGGGTCTCAGGTGTTGGTGGTCACGCATTCCCCGCAGGTTGCCGCGCGCGGCGCGCATCACTGGCGGGTTGAAAAGCGTGTCGAGGACGGCGCGACCTTGTCGACCGTTGTGCCGCTGGACGCAGCCGAGCGAGTCGACGAAGTGGCGCGCATGTTGTCGGGTGACAAGATCACCGACGCCGCGCGCGCCGCGGCACGGACTTTGTTGGAAATCTAGGTCGGACGGCGCCGGCGATTGCCGCGTCGTGTCGAAACGGGTTCGTCGTCGCTTGTGCCATCGGTCGCCGAGGAAAATCCACCGAGCGCGCTGGTGATCTGGTCCAGTGTCGGGCGCGGTCCTTTGGGCGTTTCTTCCAAAGCCGCACGCATTTTCACAAGGTGATCGGGCGTCGTACCGCAGCATCCGCCGATGATTGTGGCGCCTGAATTGCGCGCCAGAACGGCATAATTCGCCATAAGCTCGGGCGTGCCATCATAGTGGATATGACCATCGACGTATTTCGGAATCCCAGCATTTCCCTTTGCGATCAAAGGTGTTTCAGCCCCTTGTGCGGCAAATCCCAGAATGGTGCGCAACAGATCCGACGCACCGACGCCGCAGTTGGCGCCATAAGCCAGCGGCCCATGGTCCAGTTTTTCCACCATGTCAGACATGCCCTGACTGGTCAGGCCCATCATTGTGCGCCCCGCCGTATCGAAACTCATCGTGCCACACCACGCCATACCCGCCAGCAGCGCAGCTTCGGCGGCGGCTTTGTATTCTTCCGGCGCACTGATGGTTTCGACCCAGAGCACATCCGCGCCACCCGCCTTCAGACCTTCGGCTTGGGCGTGGAACATTTCGACCGCGCTGGAATAGGTGAGCGTGCCCATCGGTTCCATGATTTCGCCGGTCGGCCCGACGGATCCGGCAACAACGACGCTGCGTCCGGATGCATCGGCAACCTCGCGCGCGATTTCGGCACCCGCCTTGTTCAACTCGAACACGCGGTCCTGACCATCGTGAAGTTTCAGCCGCGCGGCGTTTCCACCGAAGGTATTGGTGAGGAAGATATCCGACCCGGCATCGACCGCGCCCTTGTAGAGCGCCTTGATCTTGGCGGTCTCATTGACGTTCCAGAACTCGGGCGCGTCGCCGGCCATCAGCCCCATGTTGAACAGGTTCGTGCCCGTTGCGCCATCGGCCAAAAGCCAGTCGCGGGTTTCAAGAAGCCGGGAAAGTCGGTTTGTCATCGGTTTTGGGTCTCCACCGTGAAGTTGTGCCGATCTGCCACGCAGGCGCGCGGGCTGCAAATCAATTGTTTTCAATTCTTTCACGAAAGCGATGCGACTGAGTTCTGAATGCGGCGCTTTCTTACGCCTCGGAACGCACACCGTTATCGGGCTTTGATTTGCGACGTTTCGGATGTTCTCATCGTTTCATTAAATCGACTGAGATATCGCGCACTTTCTTGCGGATTGTTAATGGTGGAGCCAAGGGGAGTCGAACCCCTGACCTCTTGCATGCCATGCAAGCGCTCTCCCAACTGAGCTATGGCCCCACTTTTGCGGGCAATCCCTGACCGCCCGCGTGACCTACTTATTCCGCCTGTTCAAATCAAGCGAAAAATCGGCAGATCAATCGTCGTCATCCGTTGCAACGTCTGCAATGTCTTCCAGAGAAACATCATCATCGTCGTCGTCATCTTCAAGCACGTCGTCGTCCAGATCGACATCTGCGTCGTCATCATCGTCGAGTACGACATCATCGTCATCGATCGCTGTTTCCGGCTTGGCGCTTGCGTCGGGTTTGTCGGCGACCATTGTGCGGCTGGTCTTGCCGGTCTCGATGTTCACGACTTCGCCCGTGTATGGGCTGACAACGGGCGTCTTATTCAGGTCATAAAACCGTTTACCCGTCGTCGGGCATAGGCGTTTTGTGCCCCATTCTTCCTTCGGCATGGGTGGTCCTTCGTCTCGAGGGTGCGTTTGGATTGTTGGGCCAATTGCCATATGTGTCGGCGGCTGTCAAAGGCTTTTGACACTGCTTCGCCTCTTGTCGAGGTACCGTTGGCAAAGCTAGGGTCGCCAAAAGCGAAATCGCAACAATTGAGGCTGGAACATGGGGTGGGGAACGCCACTTGAAAACGTCGCAGAAGGCGTGACCATCCGGCGCAGCGCGCGCGCACGGCGCATGACGCTCAGGGTTTCGAGGCTGGATGGGCGGGTGACACTGACGTTGCCACCGCGGACCTCGGACCGGGCGGCGCGGAATTTCCTCCAGGACCATGCGGGCTGGATCGCCAATGCGCGCGAAAAGACCGCCCCCGAGACACGCATCGAGGTGGGCGCGCGTTTGCCGGTCGAAGGACGTTTGCGGCGGATCGAACCGGGGCAGGGACGGCAAGCGCGTATTTTCGAGGATCGCATCGAAATGCCCGGACCGCGCGCCTTGGAGACGGCGTTGAAGCATCTGGCGCGGGACCGGGCATTGCCACGGATCGATCATTATGCGTCGCGTGTGGATCGTGCGGTCTCGGGGGTCAGTTTTCGCGATACGCGGTCCCGGTGGGGGTCGTGCACTTCGGAGGGGCGCGTGATGCTGTCCTGGCGGCTGGTAATGGCGCCGCCCGAGGTGTTTGATTACGTGATCGCCCATGAGGTCGCGCATCTGGTCGAGATGAACCATTCGGCGGCGTTCTGGTCGGTGGTCGAGGGCCTGCGCCCCGATTTTCGGGATGCGAAACGCTGGTTGAAGGCCGAAGGCCCCGCGTTGCATCGCTTTCGGTTCGAGTGATCCATGTCGATTGACCGCTTGGCGTATTTTGTGATCACATACGATCCATGCTGAACCGAGCCGCTGATCCGCTTCCCGCCGCCCACGACAGGGTCTACCGCGTCTTGCGCGCGCGCATCATGCACGGAGAAATCGATCCGGGCGCCGCTTTGACATTGCGCGGGATCGGCAAGGAATTCGGGGTGTCCATGACCCCGGCGCGGGAATCGGTGCGCCGGCTTGTGGCCGAAGGGGCGTTGACGTTGTCGGCTTCGGGGCGCGTATCGACGCCGGAATTGTCCAATGACAGGATCGAGGAATTGGCTGCCCTGCGAGCGTTGATCGAGACGGAACTTGCCAGCCGCGCCCTGCCGCGCGCTCATCTTGCGTTGATCGATCGTCTTGGAACGATCAACAACTCGGTGTCCGAAGCCATCGTGAAGGGGGATGCGGTGGCCTATATCCGCACGAACCTTGAATTTCACCGCACGCTCTATCTGCGCGCGCAGGCACCTGCGATGCTGGCGATGGCCGAGACGGTCTGGCTTCAGATGGGGCCGACGATGCGGGCGCTTTACGGGCGGCTGAACCGGACGGAAGTTCCCAAGGATCACCGCCTGATCCTTGCCGCTTTGCGCGCGGGCGACGAGCCCGGCTTGCGGCTGGCCGTCAGAAGCGACGTCACGCAGGGCCTTAGGATGTTGGTAAGCTAGGCCGACGCGAGCCGACGACGCTGTGGACGCCAAGAAAATCTTTCAGTATTTCCGCAACGCGGCCCGGATTTGTCTGGGGAAAGTTATGTGTGCCTGTCGCCAGCTCGATGTGGTGGGCATTGGGATTGAGGGCGGCCAGTTTGCCCATGGCAGTGATGGGGATCACACCGTCCTTGCGGCCCCAGATCGCCAGAACCGGGGTCTTGTAGTCGCGGATCGCACGGTGGTCTTCGTCGCAGGTCTGGCTCAGCACATGTCGGCGCGATGACAGGAGCGACGGCAGGTAGCCGCGTTTGCGGGTTTCGGACGCGAGGCGCTCGGACAGGTTGGGGATCACCGTGGGGGCCGTGTCCTCGCGCGCCAGTTCCCGGCGCAAGACCAGCCCTCCGAAGACCGGCATCAGCCAGTCGCCGATCACGGGCAGCGTCCAAAGGCGGTCTTTCGACGACTGGTAGACCGGCTCGAGGCCGGCGGGCGCCATGAGGACAAGGGCTTTGATGTTGAGGCCCTCTTCGGCGGCAAAGGCCGTCGCAAGGGTGCCGCCCATGGAATAGCCGACGACTGTAATCGGTTGGTCGATGCCGAAATAGTCCAGCAGATCGCGCAACTGGCGCAGGAAATAGTCGATGTCCTGATTGCCACGCGGGCGCGATGACCAACCGCGCCCGTAAAGGTCGTAGGTCAGCACCCGGAATCCAAGCGCTGCCAGCGCGCGCGCGGTGCCTGCGAAGATGTACTGCGGCGAGGACAGCCCGTGTATGCAAACCGCGATGGGGCCACGCTTGGGGCCGGTCCAGCGGTAATGGGTGCGCCCCGATGGCAACTCGGCGATGGTGCCGGGCGCTTTCTTTTGTCTGGCCGCCGACATGGGGCGGCGCAGGGCTTCGGCGATCACGGGTGCGCCAAGAGCGAGGCCAAGTCCGGTCCATGCAACAACGCTCATAGGCGGTTTGGTCCTTCAAGGACGGCGCGTCTGCGGGCGGCGGCTTCGCGCCAGATCAGCACAAGCCCGGAAACTAGGATCAGGGCGATGCCGCTCATGGCGAAAGCGTCGGGCAGTTCCGCAAAGAGGATCAGCCCGAAAGCCACCGAGAGCGGCAGCGCAATGTATTCGAATGGCGCGATGAGAGCGGCTTCCGAGCGGCTGTAGGCCTGGGAGATCATGTATCCGCCGATCGCGATGACGATGCCGGAAAAGATCATCAGGCCAAGGTCGAACAGGGTCGGCCAGACCCATGCGCGAAACAGAAATTGTGCCGAGGGGTGGTCAAAAGTGTCAAAGCCGCCGTGCCCCAGCGCCAGTCCGGCGACGGTGGCGACGGCCAGAAAGGTGGCTTGGATGTAGAACACCATTGCTGTCGCGTTTTCGGTGCCGCCGATGCGTCGCGTGAGGATGTGCAGAAACGCGTATCCGATCGCGGCCAGCAGTGGCAGAAGCGAGGCGATCTGAAAGGCGCTGGTGCCGGGGCGCACGACGATCAGCACACCGACGAGGCCCACAAGGATCGCGGCCCATCGGCGCGGACCGACATATTCGCCAAGGAAGATAACCGAGAAAACCGAGATCATCAGCGGGCTGATGAAAAAGATCGCCACCGCGTCCGCAAGAGGGAGCGCCGCCAGCGCAAGAAAAAAGCAGAAGTTGGCGAAGACCACGCAAGCCCCGCGCAGAATGTGGATTTTCAGCCGTTTGGTTGCCAGCATGTGAAGCGTGCCTGTGAGCGGGACCACGATGGCAATGACGAACAGCAGCCCGACCAGCGAGCGCACGAACATCACCTGATAAAGCGGATAGTCTCCGGATAGGAATTTGATGACCACATCGTTGACCGAAAAAGCAACAACAGCCGCCAGTGCCCAATAGGCACCGGAAAAGCTCGTCCGTTCTGCGTCAGTCAGAGACATATCTCACCTGGAATACGAAGCGCCCGCGCCGTTATCGAAGGGCGCGCTCCAACGCGTCGAGAAAACGCGAGCGGTCGGCCTTTGTAAAGCCTTTGCCGCCGCCTTGTCGGAAGGGATCCGCCGCGCGCAGGTCGGCGGCGAGGTCGCGCATGGCCAAGGCGTTGCCGACGTTGGTGGCCGTCAGGCGTTCGCCGTTAGGTTTCAACACAAGCGCGCCCGCCTCAACCGCGCGGGCGGCAAGGGGGATATCGCTGGTTATGACGATGTCACCGGGGCCGGCACGTTCGGCAATCCAGATGTCGGCGACATCGGGGCCGTCATCCACATAGACCATCTCGATCAGCGGGTTGGGCGAGGGGCGCAGACCGCCATTGGCAACCATTTTCACCGGCGTCTTGCGGCGCGTTGCGACGGTTTCGACTTCGGCCTTGACCGGACAGGCGTCGGCATCGACATAGATCACCGCCATAGGGCCTCGGCGTGAAAGGCGATGTGGTCTTCGATGAAGGTAGAGACGAAGAAGTAGCTGTGATCGTAACCTTTTTGAAGGCGGATCGTCGCATCGGCGCGCCGCGCGATCAGGGTCTGGGCAAGGGCTTCGGTGCACAGAAGATCGGCGAACTGGTCGTCGGTGCCGGTGTCGATCAAAAGCGGGATGGTATCGAGTGCGCCGGTTTTTGCCAGCTCGGTCGCGTCATGCGCCTTTCCGGCGTCGATGGTACCAAGGTAGGCGGCAAATTGCTTTTTGCCCCAATCGCTTTGGGTCGGATTGCAGATCGGCGAGAAGGCCGAGGCGGATCTGAACCTGTCCGGCATCTTGGCCGCAAGTGTCAGTGCGCCGTGGCCGCCCATTGAATGTCCGGTGATCGACTGGCGTTCCTCGTCAAGCGGGAAGGCGTTGAACAACAGGCGGGTGAGGTCTTCGAGGATATAGGTCTGCATTTTGAAATGCGGCGACCAGGGCGGCTGGGTGGCGTCGATGTAAAAGCCTGCGCCCTGACCGAGATCATAGTCGTCGTGATTGGCAACGCCTTCGCCGCGTGGCGATGTGTCGGGAAAGACAACCGCAATTCCCTGTTCAGCGGCCCAGGCCTGAGCGCCGGCTTTGACCATGGCGTTTTCATGGGTGCAGGTGAGGCCCGAGAGATACCACAAGAGCGGGACCGGGCCATCCGAAGCCTCGTCGGGCAGGAACAGCCCGAAGGTCATATCACCGCCGGTGGCGTCAGATGCGTGGGTATAGACGCCTTGTGTGCCGCCGAAGCACCGATTTTCCGAGACGGTTTCCATCATCCATTCCTTTCTTCACAGACCTGAAACCCAAGCGATCACAGCCGAAACCGTGACGATCGACGCAGCCGTCGAAATCAGGATCGAGGCCGACACGCGGGTTGGAGCAACGCCGTAGTGTTGCGCCAGAATATAGACATTGCCCGCGACGGGAAGGGCGGCAGCCGCGATCATCACCCCGGCGGCGTAAGGTTCCACGGGCCAGATGACGAGAGCTGCAATGGCCACGGCACCGGGGTGCAGCACCAGTTTAGAAAACGACAACCAGCCTGCGACCGACAGACGCTCGGCGGATTTGCTGGCAAGGCTCGCACCAATGGCAAACAGTGCGCCGGGTGTGGCGGCGGCTCCTAGGAGAGTCAGGAACTCGCCCACGGGCGCGGGAATGGGGATGCTGTAGGCCGACCACAAAAGGCCAAGTGTGATCGACACGATCATCGGATTTTTCATCAAACCAATGCCGACCGTGCGAAAGACCCCAAGGGACATCTGCCCGTCGCGCGAACCGGTGACGAGGATGACGATAAGACTTCCGAAGAAGATGAGATCGACCGCGAGAACCAGAATGACCGGGCCGATGGCTTCGGGGCCAAGAAGCAGCGTCAGCATCGGCACGCCGAGGAAGCCGACATTGCCGATGACGCCGCATTGCGCCTCAAAGGCGGCTTCGGTGATGGGGCGTTTGCGCAGGACGGCGACGATTGTGACCAGAACATAAACCAGCAGCGAAGCCGCCAGATAAGCTTTGACGAAAGTCCAGTCGATGATCTCGGCGATCGACAGGTTCGCGGTAAAGCCGAACAGCATCGCAGACAGGGCGAAATAGAAGACGAATTTGGTGAGATAGGCCGTGGCCTCTTCGGTGAAAAAGCCGCGTCGGCCGCTCCCGTAGCCAAGCGCGATGATCGCGAAAAACGGCAATGTTTTTAGAAAGATGTCCCACATGTTGTTTGCCGACTAACACGTCTGCAAAGACGTCTCAAAGGCAAACGCCCGAGCCTGGACAAAAAAAGACCGGGCACAAGGCCCGGCCAGTCTAACAGGGAGGTAAACTACGGTGGCCAAGCCACCTCGTTCAGGGTTCATTTAGGGGCGACGACACCGCTGATCAAGGATTTTCTGACTATTTGGTAAGCAAAGCGGCTATGCCTTAGGCGCATAGCAAACTTACCTCAGTCTTTTTGCAGGGCTTCTGCTTTCAGACGCTTGCGTTGTTCGATGATTTCCTCGGTCACGAAGTCGCGAAATGCGGCGATGCGCCGGGACTGGCGCAGCTCTTCGGGATAGGCCAGAAACACCGGAATTTCGTTGCTTTCGACGTCGGGCAGAACACGCTGGATGTCTTTCAGATCTTCGACGACGTAATCGGGCAGAACACCGATCCCCAAATTCGAGCGCATGGCCTGCAACACGCCGAAATAGTTGTTCACTGTCAGTCTTGATGTGACGTCATAGGTCAACAACTCACGCACAAGGCTGGCGCCGGCGCTGACTTGGGTTGCCTGGGTATTGAGGTAAATCAGGCGGTGATCTTTCAAATCCTCAAGGCTTTCAGGCGTACCGCGTTTCGCCAGATACTCGGGCGTTGCGTAAAGGCGCATGTGCACCGTCATCAGGCGGCGGCGGATCAGGTCGGCCTGGCTTGGTTCCTTCATGCGGATCGCCACGTCTGCTTCGCGCATCGGCAGGTCGAGCACGCGCTCGTCCAGCATCAGGTCGATATTCAGTTCCGGAAACTTCTCGTAGAGTTTGGACAGCCGGGGCGCGAGCCAAAGCGAGCCAAAGCCGATAGTCGTGGTCACGCGCAACTCGCCAAACACTTCTTCTTCGCTGTCGCGGATGCGCGCTTCGGCGGTATCCAGACGGCGCGCCATGGCCGAGGTCGCATCAAACAGCAACTCGCCCTGTTCGGTCAAAATCAGGCCGCGTGCGTGGCGGTGGAACAATGTGGTGTTCAGGCTCTCTTCCAGCGCGCGAATCTGGCGCGAGACGGCCGATTGGCTGAGGTGCAGCACGTCGCCCGCATGGGTGAGGCTGCCGACATCCGCCACCGCGTGAAATATTCTTAGCTTGTCCCAGTCCATATCAAGGCTTTCGGTCGGTGTTGGCGGTAACGGATTGTCACTGCTTACCCGCTCCATACTGCCAAATGCAAACACGGACATGACAAAGGTTTCATTTTGTAGGTCAGCGTGTTTGACCTACAATGGCCCTGTGTAAGAGAGGACAATATGAGTCGGCACACCGTAAGCCTTCACGATAAATACGACCTTTCCAAAGACACCGTGCTTTTGAACGGGAGTCAGGCGCTGGTGCGACTTATGCTGATGCAAAAGGCGCGCGACGCGGCGGCGGGTTTGGACACCGCAGGGTATGTGTCGGGTTATCGCGGGTCGCCGCTTGGCGCGGTGGATACGCAGATGAAACGCGCAAAGGCCGATCTGGAAGCGGCAAACGTGCTGTTTCACGCCGGACTGAACGAGGATTTGGCCGCAACCGCCGTATGGGGCACGCAAACAGCCGAAATACGCGGCGAAGGCAAGCACGACGGCGTTTTTGCGCTTTGGTACGGCAAAGGGCCGGGTGTGGACCGTTCGGGCGATGCGATCCGCCACGGCAACCTTGCAGGATCCTCGCGCCACGGGGGCGTTGTTCTGGCTCTGGGTGACGACCATGTCGGAGAAAGCTCGACGACCTGTCACCAATCCGAGTTCGCGATGGTCGATGCGCAAGTGCCGATCCTGTCGCCCGCTGGCGTGCAGGAAATTCTGGATTTCGGGCTTTATGGCTATGCGCTCAGCCGGTTTTCCGGGCTTTGGACGTCTTTGAAGTTGATGAAGGATACCGTCGAAGTGACGTCCGTCGTGGACGCCCGCATCGACCGGAAATCTTTTGTGATCCCGGATTTCGATATGCCCGAAGGCGGGTTGAATATCCGACTTGGGGATCACTGGGTTCCGCAGGAATCGCGCCTTGTCGACCATAAACGTTTTGCCGCCGAGGCTTTCGCGCGCGCCAACCGCCCCGATGCAAGGATGCATGGGCAAGCGGGCGCAAAGATCGGATTTGTTGCGGCCGGCAAGAACTGGCTCGATCTGATCCATGCGCTCAGTCTTTTGGCGCTGGATGAGGCGGCGATCGACCGGCTTGGAATCACGACCTACAAGTTGGGGCAGGTCTATCCCATTGATTCTGTGTCGTTTCGCGAATGGGCGGACGGGCTGGATCTGATTGTCGTCGTTGAAGAAAAGCGCAAGCTGATCGAAGGGCAGATCAAGGAGGCGCTGTTTGATACTGCGGGCGGGCGACGGGTGTACGGCTGGTTCAAACCAAAGGCCGACGGGTCGGGCCGCGAGGAGTTGTTTCAGAGCCATTACTCTCTGGATCCGGTGGCGATTGCCGAAAAAATCGGGAAGATCCTGATTGAGGAAGGACGTGAGAACGATGCGCTGAAGTCCGCCATGACCCGTATCTCGCAGGCGCTGGCGGCGAATAATGCCACAGAGATCGCCGCGCGATTGCCCTATTACTGTTCGGGCTGTCCGCACAACACGTCGACCAAGGTGCCCGCGGGCAGCCGCGCTTATGCGGGCATCGGCTGTCACACGATGGTTCTGTGGATGGACCGCGAAACCACCGGTTACACCCATATGGGCGCCGAAGGGATGAACTGGGTTGGCGAAGCGCCGTTTTCGACGACCGGGCATGTGTTTCAGAACATGGGCGACGGGACATACAACCATTCGGGCCTTCTGGCGATCCGGGGGGCGCTGGATTCGGAGGCGAATATCACCTTCAAGATCCTCTATAACGGCGCGGTCGCACTGACGGGCGGGCAGGACGTTGAGGGCGGACTGACTGCCCACCGGGTGGCGCATGAACTGGTGGCGATGGGAGTTGAAAACGTTGCGGTGGTCTTTGACGAAAAGGAAGAGCCAAGACGCAAGGACTTCCCGGCATCGGTCGAGTGGTTTGCGCGCGCGGAGCTGCCCCATGTTCAGGAGAAGTATCGCAATATCAGTGGTGTGTCGGTCATTCTTTATGTTCAGACCTGCGCTGCCGAGAAACGACGCAAGCGCAAACGGGGCGCATGGCCGGACCCTGACAAGCGCGTGTTCATTGACCCGGACGTCTGCGAGGGCTGCGGCGATTGCGGCGTGCAGTCGAACTGCGTTTCGATTGTGCCATTCGAGACAGAGTTGGGTCGCAAGCGGGCAATCGATCAGTCCTCGTGCAACAAGGATTACTCCTGTCTGAAAGGGTTCTGTCCATCCTTCGTGACGGTCGAAGGCGCCAAACTGCGAAAGAACGCCAGCGTGTCGCTGGATATCGGTGAGTTGGGCGAGCCGGTCGTGCCCGATATTGAGGGGCCGACCCATAATGTGGTGATCGCAGGTGTCGGGGGCGCAGGGGTCATCACCATCGGCGCGGTTCTGGCCATGGCAGCCCACCTTGAGGGCAAGGGCGCCAGCATGATGGAGATGGCGGGACTGGCGCAAAAGGGCGGTGCAGTGCATGTGCATTGCCGTCTTGCGAAGTCTCCTGGCGACATCAGTGCCATTCGCGTGGCCGTTGGAGAGTGTGACACGCTGATCGGCGGGGATCTGGTTGTTTCCGCAGGCGCCAAGACGATTGGTCTGATGACCACCGGGCGCACGAAAGCTTTTGTAAACGCACATGAAATCGTCACAGGCGAGTTTACTCGAAACACCGAATTCCGCATCCCGAGCGAGGATTTGGCGATTTCGTTGCGGGCGCGTGTGCAGGATGATCTGACGCTGTTTGATGTCACGAAACTAGCCCAGGATGTGATCGGCGACGCGATTTACGCCAATATGATCCTGCTTGGCGCGTCATGGCAGAAGGGGCATCTGCCTTTGGGCCGCGCCGCGATTGAGGAGGCGATTGCGTTGAACGGCACCTCGGTCGAGGACAATCTTCGGGCGTTTCAGGTCGGACGCTGGCTGGCCGGGAATATCGAGGTTGCAGAGCGGCTGATCGCCTCGGACATGGTGGCCAAGCCAAAGACCTTGCAGGAAAAGATCGACTTTCGCGCTGCACATCTGACCGAGTATCAGTCGGCGCGGCTGGCGGGGAAGTATCGCAAGATGCTGGACAGGATCAAAGACGATGATCTGAAGGAAGCCGTCGCCAAGGGCTATCATAAACTATTGAGTTACAAGGACGAATACGAAGTCGCGCGATTGTTGAGCACGACCCGCGCCAAGGCCGAGGCCGTCTTCGAGGGCGATCTGAAGCTGACCTACAATCTGGCGCCGCCGCTCTTGTCGCGAAATGGGCCGGACGGACGGCCACTGAAGCGTGCCTTCGGGACGTGGATCGAGCGGCTCTGGCCGCATCTGGCAAGACTGAAGCGCCTGCGCGGGTCGCCGTTTGATCCCTTTGGGTATACGGCGGAACGGCGAATGGAGCGTCGGTTGATAAAAGAGTACGAACACGACATACGAGAGTTGATCAAGTCGCCGCCCCTGAACCGGGATGCAGCACTTGCTTTGGCGGAGCTGCCCATGAAGATCAAAGGGTTCGGGCCTGTGAAACAGAAAAATGCACTGGCTGCAGCAGAGACTCGCGAGGCGCTGAAAGCCGCTTTGAATGTGGCGCCAGACACCCGGAGCGCGGCGTGATGATTTCGTGCGGTTCGACATGAAACCGTCACATCCACCCGCCATATCTTGCCCATGACACTGCTTGACCGCGATATCGCCCGCGACATCAGCTATGCCCATGCCGCGCAAAGCCGAGGCGGCCGCGTTGTGATCCGTGCGCTTGAGAACGCCACGGGGCGTTTGTCATTGATCCGGCGCGCGGCGGGCTATCAGGATGACGTATCCAGCGGCGCTGACTTTTGGGACGTGATGGTGCGGCGATACGGCCTGAGCCTTGATATCATGGGCGGGTCGCTGGCCAATATCCCCGAGGAGGGCCCGCTCGTGATGGCTGCGAACCATCCGTACGGCATTCTGGATGGTCTGATGATGGGGCATATCTTGAGTGTGGCGCGTCAGGGCGATTTTCGCATTCTTGCGCACCGGGTCTTTCGCAAGGCCGAGGATCTGAACCGGGTGATTCTTCCGATCTCGTTCGACGAAACCCGAGAAGCGCTGGCCTTGAATCTTGAGACGCGCAAGACCGCGCTGGACTATCTGGCCGGGGGTGGGGCGATCGGAATTTTTCCCGGTGGTACGGTGTCGACCTCGGCCAAACCGTTCTCGAGGCCGCTGGATCCGGCGTGGCGTTCGTTTACGGCCAAGATGATCGCCAAATCCGGCGCAACAGTCGTTCCGGTCTATTTCGAAGGCGCGAATTCCCGTCTCTTTCAGGTGGCAAGCCATCTGCACGCGACGCTGCGGGTGGCGCTTTTGATCAAGGAATTCAAACGCCGGACCGATGAGCCCGTGAAGGTTGTGATCGGAAAAGCCATTGCGTCCGATGAAATCGCAGCACGTGCACGCGATCCTCGCGCGATGATGGACTTTTTGCGCGCGTCGACCTATGCCCTTGCGCCAGAGACTCATCGCTCGGATGACTATGGATTCGAGTTCGAGGCGAAACACAAAAGGGTGCGGCAAGATGGCGGTCGGCATACTTGATAGCGGGCTTGGCGGGCTGACTGTTTACAAGGCGGTCACCGAGCGTATGCCCGATCTGCCCGTCGTCTATTACGGAGACAACGCGCACACGCCCTATGGCACGCGCGACGCGGACGATATTTTCAACCTTACCACAGCAGGCACCCAGCGGCTTTTTGATGCGGGCTGCGATCTGGTGATTCTGGCCTGCAACACGGCTTCGGCAGCGGCGCTGCGGCGGATGCAGGAAAGCTGGGTGCCCAAGGGCAAACGCGTCCTCGGTGTGTTCGTGCCCTTGATCGAGGCTTTGACCGAGCGGCACTGGGGGGACAACTCGCCCCCGCGCGAAGTAGCCGTGAAGCATGTCGCCTTGTTTGCAACCCCCGCCACGGTGTCGAGCCGCGCATTCCAGCGCGAACTGGCATTTCGCGCGATCGGTGTGGACGTCGAAGCACAGGCCTGCGGCGGTGTGGTCGACGCTATCGAGGACGGCGACATGATTTTGGCAGAGGCTCTGGTGCGCAGCCATGTGGACGCGTTGAAGCGCAAGATGCCGAACCCGGATGCGGCGGTTTTGGGCTGCACGCATTATCCGATCGTCGAAAGCATCTTTCAGGACGCACTTGGCGCGAAAGTGCGGGTGTTCAGTCAGGCGGACCTCGTGGCGGAAAGCCTTTCGGACTATCTTTCCCGCCGCCCGGAGATGCTGGGGCCGGGTAAAGTGTCGATGTTCCTGACCACCGGGGATCCGCAACGCGTTTCGGATCAGGCCACGCGTTTCATGCGCCGGCGATGCGATTTCCACGCCGCCTGATTGCAGCGCGGCTACCGGATGGTTAAATCGAAACCTAAGTTTCAAAGGAGCGGGCCACATGCCCCATAATATCGCTATCTTGGGCGCCAGCGGATACACTGGCGCAGAGCTTGTCCGGCTGATTGCCACCCATCCCACGTTCCGGATCAAGGCCCTGACCGGGGATCGCAAGGCCGGTCAGCCAATGTCGTCAGTCTTCCCGCACTTGCGGCATATGGATTTGCCGGACCTGGCGCGGATCGAGGATATTGATTTCTCGCAGATCGACTTGGCGTTCTGCGCCTTGCCGCATGCGACTTCGCAGGCGGTGATCGCCGAGTTGCCCGACACTTTGAAGGTTGTGGATCTGTCGGCTGACTTTCGGTTGAGAGACGCCGAAGCCTATGCCAAGTGGTACGGCAAGGCGCATGCCGCTCTCGAACTGCAGCGCGAGGCGGTTTACGGGCTGACCGAGTTCTACCGGGACGAGATCCGGGCCGCGCGGCTTGTCGCCGGAACAGGATGCAACGCGGCCACAGGGCAGTTCGCCTTGAGGCCTTTGATTTCAGCGGGCGTGATTGATCTCGATCACATCATCATGGATCTGAAAGCGGCATCATCGGGGGCAGGGCGGTCTTTGAAGGAGCATCTGTTGTCCGCGGAACTGAGCGAAAACATCAAAGGCTATTCGGTCGGCGGCACGCACCGTCATCTGGGCGAGTTCGATCAGGAGTTCTCGGCAATTGCGGGACGTGACCTGCGGGTACAACTGACGCCGCATCTGATCCCGGCCACGCGGGGCATCGTGATGACTTGCTATCTGCACGGTGATGCGGGCACGGTGTTTGGTGTTTTGTCCCGGGCTTATGCGGACGAGCCGTTCATCGAGGTTCTGCCGATGGGGGAGATACCTCAGATGAAGGACGTTCGGGCGTCGAATTTCTGTCATATCGGCGTGGCGGGCGACCGTATTCCGGGCCGGGTGACGGTGATCGCTACACTGGACAATCTTACGAAGGGATCGTCCGGGCAGGCGATCCAGAACGCGAACCTGATGCTGGGCGAGGATGAGACGCTTGGTCTCATGGCGGCTCCGGTTTATCCTTGAGTAAAGTTTGACGGGATGAGGGGCGTTGCCCCTCAAACTCCCCAGGATATTTTGAAACAGAAGAAGTGCATATGAAGGGTCTGAAGAAACAGCGGCGGATACAGGTGATCGTTGTGGCGTTTGCCGCGTTGGTTGCGTCGTTCGGGATGTTCTACATCGCGGCGCCGGATGCATTGCAGTTCTTTCGTTCGCCATCTGAAGTGGCCGAGACGCCGCCGCCGCCCGACGAGGTGTTTCGGATTGGCGGTCTGGTTGCCGATGGCACTTTGGTGCGCGGGCAGGGCGAAACGATTACGTTTTCGGTGACCGATGGCGGCGCGATCATTCCGGTCAGTTACACCGGGGTCTTGCCGGATCTTTTCGGTGAAGGCGAAGGTATGGTCGGCACAGGGCGTTATATTGACGGGGTGTTTCAGGCTTCGGAAATACTGGCGCGACATGACGAGACCTATATGCCGTCCGAGGTCATAGACGCCTTGAAAGCACAGGGTGTCTATCAGGAACCGAACGGTTAGTTACTGAGCCGTTAATCCTTTTCGCGGAAGGTCTGACGCATCAGATCGAAGCGTGGGATCAGCGGATCATGCCAACAGTACACTCTATCGCGGATGCGATCCTGACCCGTGAGGGTGGGTTTGTGAATGACCCGGCGGATCCGGGTGGTGCCACGAAATTCGGGGTGACGATCCATACGTTGCGCCGCCTCGGGCTCGATCTGACCGGCGACGGCCGGATCAATGTTGCGGATGTGCGGGTTTTGAGCCGGGCGCAGGCGCGGCGCATTTTCATCGATCACTATTTTACCGAGCCGCGCATTGGCTGGTTGCCGGTCGCGCTTCAGGCGAGTGTGTTCGACATGAACGTCAATGCCGGGCTTTGGTCGATCCGGCTGTTGCAGCGGCTTTCTTCCCAGATGGGGTTTCGCACGGTTGAGGATGGCCGGATCGGACCAAAGACCCGCGCGCAGGTCGCCGAGGCCTTTGCGGCGGCACCTGAGCATATGGCCGATGCTTATGGGATCATGCGGCGCAACTATTACTATCGGCTCGCGGACCGCCGCCCTGCGAGCCGCAAGTATGCGCGCCGTCGCGATGGCGGCAAGGGCGGGTGGATCACGCGCGCCGAGGAATTCATTGCGCCGCGCTATCACCTGAGCGATGCCGAACACGCTGAAAGGACAGGCGCATGGGATTGATTGCAAGCCTTTTCAGCGTCCTTTTCGGTGGCGAGCGCAATCTGGTGCGCGACACCGTGGAAGTTTTTCGTCCAAATGCTGAGGCCGATGCCGAACGTGACGCCACGCGGTATGCGGCGTCTCTCGCGCAGTTTGCCGCCGAGTTTGCGCAGCCCCGGCGCGGGCTTTTCGACCGCGTTATCGACGCTTTGAACCGATTGCCGCGACCGTTTCTGGCGCTTGGAACTTTGGGGTTGTTCGTCTCTGCTATGATTGAGCCGATCTGGTTTTCACAGCGGATGCAAGGGATCGCTCTGGTGCCCGAGCCTTTGTGGTGGCTGATGGGGGCGATCGTGTCGTTTTACTTCGGGGCGCGTCATCAGACGAAATCGCAGGAGTTTCAGTCGGGACTGGCGGCAACACTGGCGCGCGCGCCGCAGGTGGCGGCCAATATCAAGGAATTGTCGACCCTCCTGGAGGTGCCCGACGAGTGGGAGGAACCCAATCGCGCGCTTTCGGACTGGAGAGCGCAGAATGGCCGATAATCAGATCTTTTCCCTTGTCGCCGAGCATGGTCCCTGGGTCGTGCTGGTGTTTTTCCTGCTGTGGCGCGACCTTCAGAAGGAACAGGCCACGCGGTCGGTTCTGGACAAGAACGCCCATGTGCTGACCGAGATCGCCACGGTGATCCGCGAGCGGATGCCGCGGTCATGACGGTCTTGATCTCGCGCGTTCGCCTGCGTCTGTGGCGGGCGTTTCTGGGGCGCGCCCTTTACAATGCGCTGACGCGCAATGACACGGCGCGCGAAAACCTTGACCGGGCCATTTGCGAAACGTTGCAGCGATGAGTGGCGCGCTCGACCATGTGTCCGGGGTGATTGCCGTCCTGTTTTGCGGATGCGCGGCCCTGTTCAGCCTGTCCGTCCTGACGCAAACGCGTGACTGGCGGCCCCGCGCGGATCATCTGCCGGACGAAACCTGGCTTGGCGTGGTTGCGATCCTTGGCTGGGGATGGATGGGCGCTTTGATGGCGGAGGTTGCAAACGCACGGCTGATGCTTTTGGCGGTGTCGCTTGCGTTTGGTCTTATCGCGCGGATCGTGGTCGAGCGTCAGTCAAACCTGCAGGAAGACCGAATTATTCTTGGCGGCATCACGCTTTTGCCGCTTGGGGCGCTGCTGTTCTCTTGAGGATGTCCGAGCCGCATTGGGGCGGTGTCGCGCTCAAATAGCCGCGACCAAGCGTCTCGCGGCCTTGGCCTTGTGCAGAAGGCCCACTAGACTGTCGCAATGATAGTAGAGATTGGCCATTTCACCCTGATTCTTGCGCTGCTCGTGGCAGTCGTGCAAACCATCATGCCGCTGGTCGGCGCCCACAAGGGCTGGCGCGGCTGGATGGCCGTGGCCGAACCCGCCGCGACCGTGCAGTTCTTCCTGCTGGCGTTTTCCTTTGCCGCGCTGACCTATGCGTTTGTGACGTCGGATTTCTCGCTGAGGCTGGTGGCGGCGAACAGCCACACGGCCAAGCCGATGCTGTATAAAGTGACTGGCGTCTGGGGCAATCACGAAGGCTCGATGCTGCTTTGGTGCGTAATCCTGGCCTTCTTCGGAGCCCTGGCCGCATGGTTCGGTGCGAACTTGCCCGATCGTCTGCGCGCGCGAGTGCTTGGCGTGCAAGCCTCTGTTGGCGTTGCATTTTTGACGTTTCTCATCTTCACATCGAACCCGTTCCTGCGTCTGGAATTTCCACCCTTGAACGGTCAGGATCTGAACCCGCTCTTGCAGGATCCGGGGCTCGCATTCCATCCGCCGTTTCTTTACATCGGCTATGTCGGCCTTTCGATGAGCTTTTCCTTTGCCGTCGCCGCCCTGATCGAAGGACGCGTTGACGCCGCGTGGGGCCGTTGGGTTCGTCCCTGGACGCTGTTGGCCTGGCTGAACCTGACCATCGGAATCGCGCTTGGCTCCTGGTGGGCCTATTACGAATTGGGCTGGGGCGGGTTCTGGTTCTGGGATCCAGTGGAAAACGCCTCATTCATGCCGTGGCTGATCGCGGCGGCGCTTCTCCATTCGGCCATCGTTGTGGAAAAACGCGAAGCCCTGAAAAGCTGGACAATCCTGCTGGCGATCCTTGCCTTCGGGTTCTCGCTGATCGGCGCATTCATCGTGCGGTCGGGCGTGCTGACCTCGGTTCATGCCTTTGCCAATGACCCCGAGCGAGGCGTCTATCTGCTGATCATCACTGGTATCTTCATGGGCGGCGCGCTGACGCTTTACGCCGCGCGTGCAGGTCAGATGCAGGCCAAGGGCGTGTTCAGCATGGTCAGCCGTGAAAGCGCGCTGGTGGCGAACAATGTCCTGCTGGCCGTGGCGACATTCGTGGTGTTCCTCGGCACGATCTGGCCTTTGGTGGCCGAGCTGATCTGGGACCGCAAGCTTTCGGTCGGACCGCCGTTTTTCGATGCGGCCTTCACGCCCTTCATGGTCGCGCTTGCGGTGATCCTGCCCATCGGCTCGATGCTGCCCTGGAAACGCGCGAAGATAATGACCACCCTGCGGCCGCTTTGGTTCGTTCTGATCGCCACCTTTGTCGTGGCGGCTCTGATCTGGACCATTCAGAGCGAACGGTCGTTGATCGCGCCCGTCGGGATCGCGCTTGGTGTCTGGCTGATCGCCGGGGCTGCGGTTGATATCTGGCAGCGCACGGGGCGCGGCACGTTCACCCATCGCTTGGGCCGCATCCTGCGCCTGCCTCGAGCGGATATGGGCCGGGTCACGACGCATGCCGGGCTTGGTGTGACCTTTATCGGCATTGCCGCTCTGACGGCCTGGCAAATTGAGGATATCCGCGTCGCGACCCCCGGCGAAAGCTTCCGCGTCGGGTCTTATGATGTGACGCTGGTGGATGTGAGGCAGCTCGAAGGACCGAACTACATATCCACCATGGCCGAGATGCGGGTGGATCGGAACGGCAGCAATGTCGCCACGCTATTTCCCGAAAAGCGTATCTATCCGGTCGCGAATATGCCCACCACGGAAGCGGCCATCGACAATGGTGTGTTCCGCGACCTCTACCTTGTGATCGGTGATCCGCAAGGCAATGGCGGCTGGTCGGTCCGCACCTTCATCAAGCCCTATGCCAACTGGATCTGGGCGGGGGCGATCATCATGTCGCTTGGCGGTTTGCTGTCTCTGACCGACCGTCGCTTCCGGGTGGCGGCGGGCGCGCGTAAGACGCCGAAAACCAACGCCGGGGTGCCTGCGGAATGATCCGCGCGCTTTGTCTTGCGTTCGCCCTTCTGGTTGCTGCGCCCGCGCTGGCTGTGCAGCCGGATGAAATCCTTGACGATCCGGTGCTTGAAGAACGCGCGCGCGACTTGTCCAAGAACCTGCGCTGTCTTGTCTGCCGCAACGAAAGCATCGACGAAAGCAATGCCGAACTGGCGCGCGATCTGCGGCTCTTGGTGCGCGAACGGCTGGTTGAAGGCGACACCAATGACGAGGCGCTGGACTTTATCGTGGCGCGTTACGGCGAATACGTACTGCTGACGCCCCGCGCCACCGGCTCGACACTGATCCTGTGGATCGCAGGGCCGGCCATGTTGCTGGCCGCTTTGGGCATTGCCGCCGTCTACATCCGCCGCAGACGCCCCGAGGTCGCCGCAACGGGCCTGTCAGAGGCGGAAAAAGCGCGCCTCAGCCAACTTCTTGACGACTGACGCCGCGTTTCATCTTTTCCGAACCGTTCAGTTCACTTATGAGAATGACAACGGACTGAAAAGGATTTCCCATGGACTATCAAACCATCAGCGTCACGGAAACTGACGGCTACGGCGTCATCGCGCTGAACCGGCCCCAGGTGAAGAACGCGTTCAACACGCAGATGCGTGCGGAAATCCTTCATGCCGTCAAGGCGTTAAGCCTGAAGATGCGCGCTCTGGTCATCACTGGCACGGGCGACGCCTTTTGTTCGGGGCAGGACCTGGGCGACCGCGCGACGGTGGCCAATACCGACCTGGAACGGACGTTGCGGGACGAATACATGCCAATGATCCGTGCCATCGTCGACGCACCGATCCCGGTGATCGCTGCCGTCAACGGTGCTGCCGCCGGGGCAGGGACCGCGCTCGCGCTGGCCGCCGACGTGGTCATTGCCACCGAAAGCGCGATTTTCCTTCAGGCGTTTGCGCGCATCGGCCTTGTGCCAGATGCCGGTGTGACACATTTCCTGCCTGCGCAGGTCGGCACGGCGCGCGCCATGGGCGCGGCCTTGTTCGCCGAACCAGTGACAGCCAAACAGGCCATGGACTGGGGCATGATCTGGGAAGCGGTGCCGGATGCCTCCTTCGAGGCCCGGTGGCGTGACCGCGCGGCGAAACTGGCGTCCGGTCCGACGACATCTTACGCCGGGATCAAGGAAGCGATCCGGGCCAGCGCCGGCAATACGCTGGAAGAACAGCTTTTGCTTGAAGCGAAACTGCAGGGGCGGTGTGGCAAGACCCGTGATTTCCGCGAAGGCGTGATGGCGTTTCTGGACAAGCGCCCTGCGGAATACGAGGGACGCTGAGTTAAGCAGTCCTCAACCCCTTCGCGCGACAGTCGCCGTTGGGAAAGTTAACCAGTCCCTAAGCCTGCGCGCGGGCGCACCGACGTAATACCGACGTCATACCGACGTGGCAGCGACGTTACATTTTGCGCGATCTGCGTTGAATAATAATGACTTACGGAAATAATTCGCGCGCGACGGATCTTGCCCGCCGCGCGCCGCGTTTACCGTTCATTCAGACCTTGAGAGACCTCTCAGGGATGATCCCCTGACGCAATCCGGTTGGCAAAGTCGTGGTTCGTATCGCGATGTTCCGCCTCGTCCGCGCGGATCACGATCACCACGTCGCGCAGACGCGCATCCTCGGGCAACCCCCAGTATTCCTTGGCGATCTCGGGGGCCGGAACGTTCTCGACCTTTCCTGCGTCAATCTCTTCGAGAAACTGCGTGTAGCTCACTACCGCTTCTTCTTCGAGATAGCCCACAATCCGATGCGCCATCTTAGGAAGGAACAGATAGGTCCAGAAATAAAGGTTATAAAACACGGCCTGACCGATCATGATCAGCCAGCGCTCGAGCCGCGAGGGCTGGGCGATTTCGATAAAGGTCATCAGGTGCATCCGCTCGTTGTCGGCTTCTTCCAGCAGCTCCTTGATCCAGCCCTGATCGTCGCGGATGTGCCGGATCGCTTTCAGGTGTTGAAGCAACCCGCCAACCATGCCGGGCACGGCGGCGACGGTTTCAAGAACCACGGCGCGGTGGCTGTAACGCTTGGCGAAGAATCTGTCGGCGAATATCCGCATGAACTTCACGATCCGCAGAGCCATACGGTCATTGAAGTCGACGGGCGCATGATGCGCTGCAAGGTCAATATTGACGATCCTGTCCGGAACCATAGTCATCTCGATATCTCCTGTTCGCATGAACGAGATATAGGCTGACGTCGCCGGATTGCTGCTTTTGCACCTGCGGCATTTTCACGTGCCGCAGGATTGTATTCATTGAATTTTAGCGGTTTTCGACGTCCACGTAATCCCGTCTGGTCGCGCCCACATAGAGCTGACGCGGACGGCCGATTTTCATCTGTGGATCGGCGATCATCTCTTTCCACTGGCTGATCCACCCAACGGTGCGCGCCAATGCGAAGATCGGCGTGAACATCGAGGTCGGAAAGCCCATCGCATCCAGAATGATGCCGGAATAGAAGTCGACGTTCGGGTAAAGCTTCTTGTCTTTGAAGTAAGGATCCTCAAGCGCGATGCGCTCAAGTTCCTTGGCGACCTGAAGCGTCGGGTTGTTCTCGACCCCGAGCAGTTCCAGAACCTCGTCCGCGGACTGCTTCATCACCTTGGCACGCGGATCGAAGTTCTTGTAGACCCGGTGGCCAAAGCCCATCAGGCGGAACGGATCGTCCTTGTCCTTGGCACGGGCGATGTATTCGGGAATGCGTTCGACGCTTCCGATCTCGCGGAGCATCTCAAGACAGGCCTGGTTCGCACCACCATGTGCGGGGCCCCAGAGACAGGCGATACCGGCAGCGATACAGGCAAACGGGTTCGCGCCCGAAGACGAGGCAAGCCGCACGGTCGATGTGGAAGCGTTTTGTTCATGATCGGCGTGTAGCGTGAATATCCGGTCCATTGCGCGGCTCAGGATCGGGTTCACTTCGTATTCTTCGGCAGGCACCGAAAAACACATGCGCAGGAAGTTCGACGCATAATCCAGATCATTGCGCGGATAGACGAAAGGCTGCCCGATCGAGAATTTGTACGCCCAAGCGGCAATCGTCGGCATTTTGGCGATCAGGCGGATCGTCGCGACTTCGCGCTGCCAGGGGTCGGTGATGTCGGTGCTGTCGTGATAAAACGCGGACATCGCACCAACGACACCGGTCATGATCGCCATCGGGTGCGCATCACGGCGGAAGCCACGATAGAAATAGACCATCTGTTCGTGCAGCATTGTGTGCTGCGTTACGCGCCCTTCGAAGTCTTCCAGCTGCACAGCGGACGGAAGCTCGCCATAAAGGAGCAGGTAACAAACTTCGAGGAAGTGGGATTTTTCGGCCAGTTGATCAATTGGATAGCCGCGGTGCAGAAGCTCGCCCAGATCGCCGTCAATAAAAGTGATCGTGCTGTCGCAGGCTGCGGTCGATGTGAAGCCAGGATCATATGTGAAGACGTCGCCCTGTGCGTAAAGCTTGCGGATGTCCAGAACATCCGGGCCGGCGGTCGGGGACAGGATTGGCAACTCCAGCTCCTTGCCATCGAACGAAAGTTTGGCTGTTTTAGTATTGTCTGCCATTGTTATCCCCGTTTTTTGGTCCGGCGAAGTGGCCGGTCGGTTTGTCCGTCGCGAGCGTGCGCAGGATCTGAAGTTGGGACAGACCCCGAAGAGGTGGGGAAAGCCCGGATTAGATGGCTACGTCGCGCAGTCTTTGCACTGTTTTTTCGCGGCCAAGGACCAGCATCATGTCAAACACACTAGGGCTGACGGCCCGGCCAGACAATGCCGCACGAAGCGGTCCCGCCAACTTGCCCAACTTGGTCCCGTGTGCCTCTGCAAGAGACTGCACAACGCCCTCCAGAGCGTCGCGGTTCCAGCTAGCATTTTGCAGGTGCGGCGTCAATTCATTCAGTATACCACGGGATACCGTGTCCAGCGACTTGGCGGACTTTTCGTCCGGTTCGATAGGGCTGGAATTCAGAATAAATGACGCTTTTTCAAGAAGTTCCGGGTATGTCCTTGCCCGGTCCTTGAGACAATACATCGCACGCAGCAAATCGGCCTTCTGCGTCTGTGTCAATGTCTCCTGTCCCGAAACCGTCAAATAGGCTTCGATTTCCGCTACGAGTGCAGCATCGTCCATGATCGCGATGTGCTGGCCGGACAAATTTGCCAGTTTCTTGGTATCGAACCGCGCTGGAGATTTGCCGATCCCGTCCAGCCCGAACCACTCGATAGCCTGCTCGGTGGTAAAGAATTCATCGTCGCCGTGGCTCCAGCCAAGCCGAGCCAGATAGTTGCGCATCCCCGCCGCCGGATAGCCGTCGGCCTGCCATTCCTCGACCCCGAGCGCTCCGTGGCGCTTTGACAGTTTCTTGCCGTCTTCGCCGTGGATCAGCGGAATATGCGCCCATACCGGGATATCCCAACCCATTGCGTTGTAGACCAGCATCTGACGTGCGGCGTTGTTCAGGTGATCGTCGCCACGGATGACGTGGGTCACCTCCATGTCGTGATCATCAACCACCACGGCCAGCATGTAGACCGGCGTGCCGTCCGAGCGCAGCACGATCATATCGTCCAGCGTGTCGTTCCGGATCGTCACATCGCCTTGCACGGCATCTTTGATGACAGTGACACCTTCTCGCGGGGCTTTCACGCGGATCGCATAGGGCGCATCCGGGTGGTCGGCCTCAGGCGCATCACGCCAGGGCGAGTGGAACAGGGTCGATCGCCCCTCGGCCTTTGCGGCCTCGCGAAAGGCGGCGATCTCGTCTTGCGTTGAAAAACACTTGTAGGCCGCCCCCGACGCCAGCATCTCGCGCGCCACTTCGGCATGGCGTTCGGCGCCCTCGAACTGGCTTACGGCCTCGCCATCCCAGTCCAGCCCCAGCCAGCGCAAGCCGCGAAAGATCGCTTCGGTCGCCTCGGGAGTCGAACGGGCGCGATCCGTGTCCTCAACCCGCAAAAGAAATCTGCCACCGTGATGGCGTGCGAAAAGCCAGTTGAACAATGCGGTGCGCGCGCCGCCGATATGCAGATATCCCGTCGGAGACGGAGCGAAACGGGTCACGACGGGACGATCATTCATGCGGGCAAGCCTTTGGAATTAGCGATTTGGAAACCATGATGGGGGTAGCGTGGCGGATGTGTAGTCAACCCGCCATCAGGAGACAAGGGCGGCCCCCATGTTCCACCTTTCCAACCTGATCGATCGCCAGCGCGGCCATCTGTTCCCTTGGTCCCCGGTGCTGCTCGGGATCGGCATTGGCGTGTATTTCACGGTCAAGAGCGAACCCACTGGTGCGACGCTCATCAGCCTTCTATTGGTGGCTCTGGTTGTTGGCCTTGTCGCGCGCCGCCTGCCGCCTGCGGCGCAGGTTTGTGTGGCGGGGCTTGTCCTGATCGCGCTTGGCTTCACGCTTGCTGCATGGCGTGCGCAGGTGGTCGCTGCGCCAACCCTGTCGTTTCGCTACTACGGGCCTGTCGAAGGGCGTATCGTGGACATCGACCGCTCGCAGTCGGATGCGGTGCGCCTGACCCTCGACAGGGTCGTTCTTGACAATATACGCCCCGCGCGCACGCCCTCCAAAGTCCGCGTTTCTCTGCACGGCACGCAAGGCCACCACACCCCCGAGGTCGGCCAGATCGTCATTATGACGGGACATCTGTCGCCGCCTTCCGGCCCTGTCGAGCCCGGCGGCTTCGATTTTCAGCGCATGGCCTGGTTCAAGGGAATCGGCGCGGTCGGATATACCCGCACGCCGGTTTTGCTCTGGAAAAGCGAGACCACGGGCGGTATCGGCCTGGCCATCACCAGGCTGCGGCTCGATATCTCGAAGGAGGTCCAAGCCATCCTGCCCGGAAGCGCCGGAGCCTTCGCGGCCGCAATCACGACCGGGGACCGCTCGGGCATGGACACTGCCACGCTTGAGGATCTGCGCGCATCCAACCTTGCGCATCTGCTGGCAATTTCAGGCCTCCATATGGGGCTTCTGACAGGCTTTGTCTTTGCGGCGATCCGGTATGGTCTGGTGTTGATCCCGTCCATCGCGCTGCGCGCCCCAGTGAAGAAAATCGGCGCCGCCGGCGCGCTGATCGCGGGTGCGGCCTATCTGGCGCTGTCGGGCGGCAACGTCGCGACCGAACGCGCCTTCGTCATGGTCTCGACCATGCTTCTGGCCGTTCTGGCGGACCGCCGCGCCATCACATTGCGCGCCGTTGCACTGGCCGCGCTGATCGCTCTGACCCTGCGCCCGGAAACCCTGATGGGGCCGGGGTTTCAGATGTCTTTCGCAGCAACCATCGCCCTTGTCGCAGTTTTTGGCTGGATGCGCGACACCGATTGGTCGAACAGCCGCTGGCCCTGGCTGCTGCGCGTCGTCTTCGGCGTGGCGGCGTCATCGGCGGTTGCGGGTATTGCCACAGCCCCGATCGCCGCAGCACACTTCAACCAAATCCCGCACTACGGACTTCTGGCCAATATCGTGTCGGTGCCGGTTATGGGCGCCATCGTCATGCCTGCTGCCGTTCTTGCGGCCGTGCTGTGGCCAATCGGTCTTCACTGGATTGGTCTGAAACTGATGGAACCGGCGATCGTCTGGATCCTGAAGGTCGCCGACTTGGTCGCCCATCTTCCGGGTGCTCTCAGTCATATCTGGAGTCCGTCACCCGCCGTCTTGCCGCTTCTGGCGCTGGGGTTTCTATGGATCGTGTTGTGGCAGGGGCGTGCTCGCGGTCTGGGTGGTCTTTCCGTTCTTCTGGCAGGCGTTCTATGGCACAGCACGCCGCGCCCCGATCTCATCGTTAATGAAACAGGAAGCCTCATCGGTGTAATGACGTCCGAGGGGCGCCATGTGTCAAAATCGCGGGGTGACAGTTTCGCGGCCATGAGCTGGCTGGAGAACGATGGTGATCCCGTCAAGCAGGCGCTGGCGTTCGGGCGCAACGGATTTCAGACGCACGAAAGACGACATGTGATTCAGTTGAACGACACGACGATATTCCACGCGACGGGCAAAATCGCAGGCGCGCAGGCCATCGCCGATTGCGGAAAAGCCGAGTTCGTCGTGGTGAATATCAAGGCCGATCAGTCCACGCAGGCAGGCTGCACGGTCTTCGATCTGGTCAGTCTGCGCCGAAGTGGTGCGCTGGCGCTATATCGGCAGGGCGACGTGCTGAGATGGGAAACCGCGCGCGCCAGACAGGGCGCGCGGCCTTGGTCTCAATAGCTGCGGATCAGACCGACGAGGCAGCCCTGAACTTTCACCTGATCGTCGTGGAACAGGCGCGTCTCATAGGCCGGATTTGCGGCTTCCAGTGCAATGGTGTTGCCCTGTTGGCGAAACCGCTTCAACGTCGCTTCCTGATCTTCGACAAGGGCCACGACGATGTCGCCATTGTCAGCGGTGTTGGTCTCGCGAATGACAACAATGTCACCATCATTGATGCCGACGTCGATCATCGAGTCGCCCTTGACCTCCAGCGCATAGTGGTGGCCCTTGCCCGAAAGCATTTGCCCCGGAACGGCGACTTTGTGGCTCTCTTCGCTGATCGCCGCAATTGGAACACCGGCAGCGATCCGACCCATGACGGGCAGTTCCATCGCATGCGCCTCGACAGGCAACGACCTGGCAGGTGGGGCGGCGGCGGGACGATCGCCCTCGATGACTTTCGGAACAAAGCCTTTCGACGTGTCCAGAGCATCTGGCAGCTTCACGATTTCAATCGCACGCGCACGATGTGCAAGACGACGGATGAAACCACGTTCTTCCAAGGCGGTGATCAACCGATGAATGCCCGACTTCGAACGCAGGTCCAGTGCTTCCTTCATTTCGTCGAACGAAGGCGGAACGCCGTCGCGCTGAACGCGCTTGTGAATGAACTCCAATAAATCCAATTGCTTACGGGTCAACATAAACGCAAACCTCCTCTGCTCGCCGAGTTTTTTCGGCCTCGTGTTCAAGGAATGTTCTATTCGCGTTCTTGTTTTGTGTCAATCCTCAGAAATCAAGGATTTGCACGGTGTCGCCGATGCATTTCGCCGGATCATGCGGCGGGCGGACGACCAGCACGTTCGCCTTCGCCAGAACCGACAGAAGACCACTGTCCTGTCGCTCGGCAACGGTGATTTGACCAGCGATGTCATGCGCCCGCATGTAGTGCTCGCGCGGGCCATTGGCTGGGATATCATTGGCCAGCGTCGCGGCCCTTGTGGCGGGTGTATGGGCAGGAAGTCCGCGCATCACGTCCAGCATTGGTTGCATGAATATACGCCCGCAAACAATTGACGAGACAGGGTTTCCCGGCAGACTAAGCAGAACTGAATCTCCCATCCGCCCGGCCATCAGCGGCTTGCCGGGACGCATGGCGATCTTGTAGAAAGAGCGCTCGAAACCGCGCATTTCGGCGACTTGCCCGACCAGATCGTGATCGCCGACCGACGCCCCGCCGATGGTCATCACCAGATCGGCACCCGCCGCCAGATCAAAGACCCCCTGCAGCGACTCCACCCGGTCGCGGGCGATTGGAAGGATGCGCGCGATACCGCCGGAAGCCTCGACCATCGCCGCAAGAGCGATCGCGTTCGACGCGATGATCTGGTCTGGTCCCGGCGCTTCTCCGGGCAAGACCAACTCGTCGCCGGTTGCGATCAACGCAACGACTGGCTTTCGCGAAACGACAACCTCGGGCACATTCATCGCGGCGATCAAAGCCACATCGGACGGGGTCAGAATGCGGGGGGCGTCAAGGGTGTCGCCCACTTTAAAGTCAGTGCCTTCTGGTCTGATATATAATGAGGAATCAGGGTTTGATAACACCAAAACAGACGCGCCATTGCGCTCGACATCTTCTTGAATCAACACACGCTTTCCGCCATCGGGAATGGGTGCGCCGGTAAATATTCGGACGGCCTGTCCCGCCTTCAGCGAACCCTTGAAGCGATGCCCGGCGGCGGCTTCTCCGACGACCGTGAAGGTATCTCCGGGCCCGACCGTTTCCGTGGTGACTGCATAGCCATCCATAGTCGACGTCGCAAAGGGCGGCTGCCCGCGCGTGGCGGCAACGGGTTGGGCCAATATGCGGCCGGCGGCATGACGCAGGGCGACGGTTTGTGTGCCGACGGGGCGGGCAAGGGCGAAGACGTGATCCAGCGCCTCGCGGACCGAGATCACTTCTCTGCCTCGTAACGACCTGATTTCCCGCCATCTTTCAAGATGAGACGTATTCCGTCGATAGTCATGGATTTCTCGATGGCTTTCACCATGTCGTAGATCGTCAAACAAGACGTTGATACGGCTGTGAGGGCTTCCATTTCGACGCCCGTCTGGCCGGAGGTCTTGACGGTCGCTTCGACGCGGATACCGGGAAGGGCGGGATCCGCCGTTAGGTCGAGCGAAACTTTTGTGATGGGCAACGGGTGGCACAGTGGAATGAGATCTGACGTTTTCTTCGCCGCCATGATCCCGGCAAGCCGTGCGACGGACAGGACATCGCCTTTCTTGGCTCGACCTTCTGTTATTATTTCAAGGGTTTGCGCGCTCATATGCACGTATCCCTCGGCAATGGCGATCCGGTCCGTGTGCTCTTTTTCGGAGACGTCGACCATGTGGGCCTGGCCTTGGGGATCGAAATGAGTGAGGCCAGACATCAGGCGACCCCGCGTACGGGGATTGGGTTGGCGAGAATGGCACGGGTGGCGGCTTCGACGTCGCTCTGGCGCATCAGGCTTTCGCCGATGAGAAAACTGCGTGTTCCGATTTTCGCCATGCGATCAAGATCTTGCGGAGTGAACAACCCGCTTTCGGCGACCATTATGCGGCCTTCGGGTACATCCTTTGCGAGGCGTTCGGTGGTGCCGAGATCGGTCTCGAAGGTCTTGAGATTGCGGTTGTTGATGCCCAAGAGCGGTGAGCGCAACTGGGTCGCGCGGGCGAGTTCTTCTTCGTCATGAACTTCGAGCAGAACGTCCATATTCCAATCGTTTACGGCGCAGTCTTCAAGCTCTTTTGCCTGGTCATCTGTGACGCTAGCCATGATGATGAGGATGCAATCGGCACCCCAAGCGCGGGCTTCGGCGATCTGGTATGTGTCATACATGAAATCCTTGCGCAGACAGGGCAAGGCGACCGCGTTGCGGGCGGCGACGAGGAACTCGGGCGCGCCCTGAAAGCTGGGGGTGTCCGTGAGCACGGAAAGACAGGTGGCACCGCCTGCTTCATAGGCTTTCGCCAGAGCGGGCGGGTCGAAGTCGGCGCGGATCAAACCTTTGGAAGGGCTGGCTTTTTTGATCTCGGCGATCAGCGCGTAGCCGTCTTTCGACGCTGCGGAGAGCGCCTTGGCGAAGCCGCGTGTCGGTTCGGCGTCGCGGGCGCGGGCGGTGACTTCGGACAAGGGGCGCGCGGCTTTGGCCTCGGCGATCTCGTCGAGTTTATAGGCTTTGATACGGTCTAATGCAGTGCTCATGAAGGTGAGATAGCGCGTCTTGGGCGGTCTGAAAAGGCACGTCTGTCTGACGTCGGTATAACGTCGGTTTCGCGTCGGTGCGACCGTTCGCACCATTAGGGCCTTGTTAGGGTGCGCCAACCCAGTCGATCGGGGCTTCGCCGCGTGCCTGGAGCCATGCGTTGACGCGCGAAAACGGGCGTGCGCCGAAAAACCCCCGGCGGGCGGACAGCGGCGAGGGATGGGCGGTCTCGATGACAAGGTGATTGCCGGGTCGAATGTCAGCGCGGAACGATTGCGCGTGATTGCCCCAAAGGAGAAACGCGCAATCCCGGCCCGAGACTTTGGCGAGGACGTCGCGGGTGAGGTGTGACCATCCGAGTTTGGCATGCGCGCCCGCCGCCCCTTCGGGAACCGAAAGCGCGGTATTGAGGAGAAGAACCCCTTGGGCGGCCCAATGGCTGAGGTCGCCCGTGTCCGGCTGCGCGCCGAGGTCGTCGGCCATTTCGCGGTAGATGTTTTTCAAGGAGCGCGGCAGGGCGACATCGGGGGCGACGGAAAAAGCGAGGCCGTTGGCGTGGCCGCGCGTCGGGTAGGGATCCTGCCCGAGAATGACAATGCGGGTGTCGTCTGGCTGGGTGCGTTCGAGCGCTGCAAAGCGCAGGTCGTCGGGCGGCAGCAGGGTGCGTGTTTCGCTGGCAAGCTGCGCGCGGATGGCGGGCCAGTGGGCGGCAAAGAACGGCAGGTCAGCCCATGCACCAAGACGGGTCAAAGGGTCAGGCATGGGGTTTTTCGGGCATGGATGGCTCTGGGGTTTGGGTGGCTTAAAGGGCGAGCATGGCGAGGTTGGACGGCGTGGACAAGGGGCAGGGACATCTATGCGGGCAAGGGACGAGTGTGAGCTTTCGACGCGATCCCGGCCCGCGCATTTCTTCATGCGAGGTTAGCGGTAAATATGTCCTCCAAGGTATTTCATACCGTCATCGCAACCAAAAGTGACAACACGCTTTCCCGCTCCCAGATCGATGGCGAGGTCGATCGCTGCGCATACGTTCAAGCCTGTCGAGCCCCCAGCGAAGATACCCTCTTCACGGGCAAGGCGACGGCACATCTCAAAGCCCTTGTCCTGATCCACTGTTCGCACGTCACTCAAGATGGATCTGTCGAGAAACGGAGGTTCGGGAAACACGGCAATGCCTTCCACGTTGTGTGCCCCCGACTTCCCAGTGGTCAAAAGTGGAGACTGCGCGGGCTCAAGAGCAATGACTTTTGGTTTGACTCCAAACTCATGCATTCCATCAAGCGTCCCCATCATGGCCGCACCTGTTCCGACAGCGGCACAAAAAACGTCAAAGTCCCCATCAAGCGACCGAGCGATTTCCTGCCCCAGCGGCACGTAGCCCCGACGCACGTCCGGAGAACCAAATTGATCTGCATAGTAATGCGATGGTTGCTCTGCCAACGCGTAGGCCCGCTGCTTCATGCGCTCGGCAAGTTCGTGTGTGATCTTGCCATCGATACTCTTTTCGACCAGAACCTATGCGCCGAACGCCTCCATCGCTTGCTGTTTGGAGTGAGAGAACGCATCCGAATATACCGCGATGAACTTCAATCCCAGCACCGCGGAAACAAATGCAAGTGCTGTTCCCGTACTGCCTCCTGTGAATTCGACGACGGTATCGCCAGAAGTCACGTCACCTCGGGCAAGGGCCGCTGACAGAAGCGAGATTGCCATTCGGTCTTTGTACGAGCCTGTCGGATTGCTTCCTTCGAGTTTAACCCAGACTTCGGCCGCGCCTTCGGGAACAACCTTGCCGAGCCGGACAAGCGGCGTGTTACCGATGGCTGACAATCCACCCCCAGCATTTTCCATGGAAATCCTCCTGAAACACTGTCAGCCGAAAAAGGCAGGAGGGGAAGGACAAAGAAAATCAGAAGACTTGCGAGCTGCATCAATCATACTTCCCGAGGTACGGAAAGTATGGCTGCTTTCGGCTGGAGGCCGGCGTCTGTGCGTTGTCGGATCTTGAAACGGCGTGCCGGTTGCGGACGTCACATTGGCGTATACCGATGACGGCCCTGATCAGAGCGCGAGCCTGCGCTCAGCCGCCTTGGGTGATTTTTGCCAGACCATCGATCTTCGCACGCGCGGCGCCGCTGTCGATGGATTGGGCTGCCATATCAACACCTTCCGGCAAGCCGTGGGCCACGCCTGCGATAACAAGAGCGGCGGCGGCATTTAGGAGCACCGCGTCGCGGTAGGCGGAGGTTTCACCGGCGAGAAGCGCCTGGAACGCACGGGCGTTGTCTTCGGGCGTGCCGCCGACGATGGCCTCGAATGGGTGGACGGGCAGGTGGGCGTCTTCGGGGTGGACAGACATTTCAGTGATCTCGCCATCCTTCAGGGCAACGACGGCGGTCGGGCCTGTAATGGTGATCTCGTCGGTGCCGTCCGAGCCGTGGACGAGCCATGCGGCCTCGCTTCCAAGGGCTTTGAGGGTTTCGGTCATGGGGCGCAGCATATCCTCAGAGAAAGCGCCGGTCAGCTGGCGTTTGGCGCCTGCGGGGTTTGTGAGGGGACCGAGGATGTTGAAGATCGTGCGGGTGCCAAGTTCGGCGCGGGTCGGCATGACGTGGGCGATGGCGGGGTGGTGCATCGGGGCCATCATGAAGCCGATTCCGACCTCGTTTATGGCACGTTCCACAACGTCTGGGCCGACCATGACGTTAATGCCCATCTGGGTGAGCGCGTCCGCCGCACCCGATTTGGACGAGAGGTTGCGGTTGCCGTGTTTGGCGACCGTCACGCCGGCGCCGGCGACAACGAAAGCGGTGGCGGTCGAGATGTTGAGCGTGCCTTTGCCGTCGCCACCGGTGCCGACGATGTCCATCGCACCCTCTGGGGCTTTGACGGCTTTGCACTTGGCGCGCATGACGCTGGCGGCGGCGGCGTATTCTTCGACCGTTTCGCCCCGCGTGCGCAGGGTCATCAGGAGGCCGCCGATCTGTGAGGGCGTCGCTTCGCCGTTGAACAGGATACGGAACGCTGCTTCGGCTTCCGCGCGGGTCAGCGGGCGATCAACGGCGGCGGCAATGAGGGCTTTGATGTCGGATTTCATGCGGGCTCACCGGTCAGGGCGGGGACGATGTCGAGGAAGTTTTTCAGCATGGCGTGGCCGTGTTCCGAGCGGATCGATTCCGGGTGGAATTGCAGCCCGTGGATCGGTTTGGTCTTGTGTTGCAGGCCCATGATCGTGCCGTCTTCGAGCCATGCCGTGACCTCCAGCGAGTCCGGCAGGGTTTCGCGTTCGACGATCAGCGAGTGATATCGCGTGGCGGCAAGTGGTGAGGGCAGGCCTTTGAACAGGGACGTGCCGCCATGGTGCATCTGGCCCAGTTTGCCGTGGACGATGTCTTTGGCACGCACAACCTTGCCGCCAAAGACCTGACCGATGGTCTGGTGGCCGAGGCAGACGCCCAGCAGCGGCGTATTGGTTTCCGCTGCCGCTTCGGTAAGGGCGAGGCATATACCTGCCTTGTCGGGATCGCAGGGGCCGGGAGAGAGGATAATGGCTTGGGGTTTCAGCGCCATGGCCTCTTGCACATTCAGCGCATCGTTGCGGTGAACCACACATTCCGCGCCAAGCTCGCCCAGAAAATGGACCAGGTTGAAGGTGAAACTGTCGTAATTATCGATAAGAAGTAACATTTTGGGTGTCTTCGCGCCTATGCGTGCAGATATGGGGTGTCAGGCGCCGAAAGCGCCGGTATACTTGGTCAGAGGTGTCGCCGTTCGTCAAGGCACCCAAGAGCATTTGAGCAGAACAAAGGAGAGGGCGTTGGCACGCGGCTTTCTCGCAGGCATATTTTGGGGCGGTATCGTGGGTTTCGCGATGCTGGCTGTTTCCAGTTTTGTATTCGGACGGCAGGAGCTTAGCTTGCCGCGCCCGGAGGCCGTACCTGTCGAGGTGCCGGCCGGAACGGAATTCGATCAGGCACGGCCTGAGACGGATCCCGTGGTGCCCGAAGCCGAGACGCGCCCGGACGCCGAACAGGTCTCGGGTGTCGTGGCTCCAGAGGACGCGGTCGAAACTCCGCCTTCGTTCGATACTTCTTCTCTGGAAGTGCCGCAGCCAAGCGTGGACGGTCCCGGCGGGTTAGCACAAACGCCAGACGTTGCAGAAGAGATCGACATCACCGTGACCGGGCCTGCGGGGTCCAGCGCAGACGTGCCGGCTGCGGGACCTGAGTTGGTCGCTCCGGATGTTCCGGGCACCGCGCCAGAAACGGCGACGGATGCGCCGGTCGAAGGGCAGGCCCCTGACGCGGACGACGTCGCGGTCGTCGCACCCGAGGTTGTCGATGAGCCAGCCCCCGTGACGCCCGCCCCTGACGTTTCCGAGAGCCCGGAAAAGGTCACGCCACGCATCATCGAAACGGATTCGGCGCTTGTGCCAAGCGCGCCCGCTGCCCCCGAGGCTGTCGAAGCGCCGGTTGCCGATGAGGCGCCTAATGCGATAATTCGCGTGGATGGTGGCGAAAGCGAGTTTTTCCGCCCCGTCGATGAGATTGGTAATATGGCGCAGAACGTCGAGACTGACCGTCTGCCGCGGATCGGAAGTGATCCGGTCGAGGTGGCGCCGGTCTTGCCGAGTGATGACGCTTCGCAGGATGCGACTGACACCACGCCACAAGAGACCCTTCGACTGGATACGGGCGATGCTCTGACGCGGTGGGCGACGGCTTTTGAAGCGCCAGACGACAAACCGCTGATGTCCATCGTTCTGGTGCATGAAGGCGATGCGGCTTTGGCGCAGGACGTTGTGGACGGCCTGCCTGCGGCGGTGTCGTTTGGTGTCAATGCGGGATCGCCGGGCGCGGCGACGATTGCGCGCGCGTATCGCGATATGGGACGCGAGGTCGTGATGATCCCGTCCTTGCCATTCGAGGCAACGCCACAGGATGTGGAAGTGGCCTTGCGCGTGAATTTCGAGACGATCCCGGAAGCGGTCGCGGTGATGGACAATTCCGGCGATAGTTTCCAGTCGAACCGCTCGGCTGTGGCGCAGGTGGTCGATGTCGTGACGGCCTCGGGACACGGGTTGATTACCTTCCCGCGCGGTCTGAACACGGCCCATCAGCGGGCCGAGCGCGCCGGTGTGCCGACGGGTCTGATCTTCCGCGATATTGACGGGGCGGATGAGACGAACGAGCAAATCCGCCGTGCCATGGATCGCGCCGCGTTCCGCGCGCGTCAGAACGAGGCGGTGATTCTGGTCGGGCGCACTGAGGCGACGACGCTGGAGGCACTGGCCGAATGGGTGCTTGGGAACCGGGCAGCAAGTGTGACGCTGGCGCCGATTTCAGCAGCGTTGATGGCGGATTGAGGAGCGAGGCGCGGCACGCGTTGAGCGAACTTGGATATTCGGGCGTTCCGGTGAGCACGGGGATTTGCGAAGGCTGCGAAGCGCAGGTTTGAGCCCGCAGGCGACTTTCAAGCGTATTCGTGCTATAAGCCCCCTTAGCGAGGCAAGCATACATGTAGAAACCGCTCTTTTGGGAGGACGGTCACATGATTATGCGGATATTTCAGGTCATCACACGACACGGTAAAGAGGAAGAATTTAGCAAATTCTTCCACGAAACCGCAATTCCCCTGATGAAAGGGACGAAGGGAATTGTTCAGGTTTTGCCCGGCGCTCCGCGAGCGGACTCTCCCAGAGAGTTCAGCTTTGTCATGATCTGGGACAGTTTGGAATCGCTCAAGGCTTTTGTTGGCGACGATTACAAAAGCCCTCACATCGACCCGTCCGAGGCTGAGCTGGTCGAGTTCCGGACCATCAAACACTACGACCTGGTCGAATAGGTTTTGGCGCAGGGAAACAGCCAACGCTTGGGAGGTAAAAATGCTCAAAGGCAAATGCGGTTGCGGTGCCGTCACTTATCAAATGAAAACCAATCCGATGTTCGTGCATTGCTGTCATTGCAGCGAGTGTCAGCGACAGACTGGATCGGCTTATGTCCTGAACGCCATTATTGAGGCAGACCGGGTCATTTTCGAGGGACCCACCACAGAGAACGCGCTTGCGACGCCAAGCGGCAAGGGACAAATCGTTACCCGGTGTGCGGCATGCGGCGTCGCCATTTTCAGTAGCTATATGATCCGTCTTGGAAAGCTGAGGTATGTGCGCGTCGGCACGTTGGATGATCCCGATCTGTGTCGCCCGGATGTGCAGATCTTTACAGGCAGCAAGCAGGCTTGGGTGCCTCTCAGCGATGACATTCCCAGCTTTGACGGGTTCTACAAATTTGATGACCTGTGGCCCCCGGCGGCGCTTGAACGTCTGAAGCTAGCACTGGCCTAGCCGCAGCGCACTTACGGCACGAGAACGGTCGCGTCTTCGCGCAGTGTGGATATTGGCATTGCAACGCAAAAGCACCCGAAAAATCTTCGGGCGCTTGATGTTGGTGTTTGCGGGATGGCGCCTTAGTGCGACAGTGCGCGCGCTTCTGCGAAGGACAAAAGCCTCTTTTGCCTTGTGTCCCACAGGTGCAGCCGCGCTGATCGGAGGCTTTCGCGGATCGTCATGCGGTTGCTTTCGGCCAGTACCTGGTGGTCCCTCAGCACTTCGGGCAGTCGATAAAACGGTATTCGACTATAGAGGTGATGGACGTGGTGGATGCCGATGTTGGCCGAGAGCCACTGAAGCGGGGCGGGCATGATGTAATGCGAGCTGCCGTGGAGGGCGGCGTCGTGGAGTTGCCAGTCGTCGTCTTCTTCCCAGTGCGCGTCCTCGAACTGGTGCTGGACGTAGAACAGCCACATGCCGGCGGTTGCGGCAAGAAGGGTGGATGGCAGGAAAATCAGAAGCAGCGGCATCAGGCCGCCGAAAAAGATGATCACGCCGAGCGCGACGAGGATCGCGGCGTTGGTGCCCATGGCGCTGATCCAGAAGCGCGCCTGGTTCATAAAGCCGAGGGGCAGCCGGTTTTGCACAAGGAACAGATAGCCGGGGCCAAGGCCGAACAGCACGATCGGGTTGCGATAGAGGCGATAGACAAGGCGGCCGAAGGCACTGCGGTCGTTGTATTCGTCGACCGTGAGCGTATTGATATCGCCAATGCCACGGTGGCTGAGGTTGCCGGAGGCCGAATGATGGATTGAATGGCTGTGCCGCCAGACGTCATAGGGTGTCAGGGTCAGTACACCAAGCGCGCGACCGGTCCAGTCGCTGGCGGTGCGGTTCCTGAAGAATGAACCGTGGCCGCAATCGTGCTGGATGGTGAAGAGGCGCAACAGGAACGCACCGTTCGCGATCGAAATGGCGAGGGTCAGCCAGTATGACACCGAGAGTGACCACCATGCCAGCGCCCAGAGCGCGACGAAGGGGCCGACGGTGACGCCCAGCTCAAAGAGTGAGCGGGCGGTGGACGGGTCGCGGTACGCCGCGAGGTGTTTGACCCATTGACGTGCGTCGGACGGGTCAGGCTTGACGGCCGTAGTCTCGGAGGTGTCGAACATGTGCCTGCTTTTTTATTGTCGTTACGTAATTCTTGATAAACAAAAGCGCCGTTACCGCAATGAATATCGTCCCCCAAGGGCTCTGGCGCGACAGTTTATCCACATTTGGGGTTAAAGAAGTGACACCGCGGTCCCTGCATCTGCTTCCAGTTTTAATGACTTTGCATGGGCGAAGGCGCGTTGGCGCTTTCCTCGATTTTGCCCGCTCGTGGGCCGTGGAGGCAGGGTGGCCTTCGATCGGCGCATACTCTTTCGCATAATATTTGAAAATAGATTTCATTCTTTTGCTTTAAGGATCGCCCAATCACGGGGACGATCCGCAAAAACGGGTGCTGCGCATGGAGGGCGCAACCGGGCCGGTCATTTTCATCTCGCAAGCTCACGGATTGCCGGAAACGGACAAAAAACAAGGCTGGCGGAACGCTGGCAAAGATATCTCAGGGAGGAAACCTACCATGGCCGACACATCTATCGGGACACCGGAACAGCTTCGGGACCCGAACTATACGCCGGCGCTGCACCGCGCCATACCGCTGGGCATTCAGCATGTGCTGGCGATGTTTGTCTCAAACGTCACGCCCGCCATCATCATCGCGGGCGCTGCCGGATTCGGGTTCGGGTCGGACGCCGGGGCGCAGGGTTTCCCCGACATGACCTATCTCATTCAGATGTCGATGTTGTTTGCGGGCATCGCGACGCTGTTTCAAACCATCGGGTTCGGCCCAGTGGGCGCGCGTTTGCCAATCGTTCAAGGCACTTCGTTTGCCTTTATTCCGATCATGATACCGCTGGTTGCCGGCAAGGGCGTCGAAGCCTTGCCCGCCTTGTTCGGCGGCGTTGTCATCGGCGGCCTGTTTCACGCCTTCATCGCGACATTCATCGGAAAAATTCGATTTGCCCTACCGCCCCTCGTAACGGGTCTGGTTGTGACGATGATAGGTCTGGCACTGGTCAAGGTGGGCATTCAGTATGCCGCAGGCGGGGTGCCGGCAATCGATGCGCCGGAGTATGGAAGCCTGCTGAACTGGTCTGCAGCTTTGGTTGTTATCTTCGTGACATTGGGTCTGAAGTTCTATGCAAAGGGGATGCTTGCGGTTTCGGCGGTCGTTATCGGCATTCTGGTCGGGTATTTCTATGCGATGTTGATGGGCATGGTCACACTTGAAGGGATCGCGACAAGCTGGAGCCGTGCGGCGGTTTTCCAGGCACCAATACCCTTTAAGTACGGCTTTGAAATGAGCATCGCGGCGATTGTCGGCTTTTGCCTGATGGCCTTCGTTTCGGCGGTTGAAACCGTAGGCGACGTTTCGGGTATCACCAAGGGCGGCGCGGGACGCGAAGCCACCGACAAGGAAATCCAGGGCGCGACCTATGCCGATGGTTTCGGAACGGCGGCTGCGGGTCTGTTCGGCGGCTTTCCGAACACCTCGTTCAGCCAGAACGTCGGATTGATCGCAATGACGGGCGTCATGTCGCGTCATGTGGTGACGATCGGTGCGCTTTTCCTGATCGTCTGTGGTCTGGTGCCAAAGGTTGGCGCCGTGATCCGCACGATCCCGATCGAAGTTCTGGGCGGCGGTGTGATCGTGATGTTCGGGATGGTTGTCGCTGCCGGTATTTCGATGCTGTCGGACGTGACGTGGAACCGCCGCAACATGGTGATCTTCGCGATTGCCCTGTCGGTCGGGCTTGGATTGCAGCTTGATCCCAAGGCCGTTCAATACCTGCCGGATACGATGCGCATCCTGATGACCTCGGGGCTGCTGCCCGCTGCGGTGATCGCGATCACTCTGAACCTGATCCTGCCGCAAGACCTGGCAGGGGAAGCAACGGAAGAGGTGTCCGGTGGCATGGCTGGTCATGGCAAAGGCTCGCTGAAGGGCTAGGACGCGACAACGACTGCGCTTGCCCATGTTGCCGATACGGCGACATGGGCGAGGGCGGTGCCGCTGCTGCGTTTCCTGACTTGGATGCGCGAGGCGAGGTGCCTTAGGGCCAATTAAGGGCTTCGCGGTCCCAGGGTTCTGGACTAGGCTTCGCGCAACGGGCCGCAGCCAGAGGAATGGACCCCCGCCACGTGACAACCTTCAAGACCATGTGCCCGATGAACTGTCATCCGACCTTGTGCGGTATGACGGTGACCCTGCATGACGACGCCGGGGTAACAATCTCGGGGGATGAAACAAACCCCGACAGCAAGGGGTTTCTTTGTATGCGCGGCAAGGCTGCGCACGAGAACGTCGGCAGTCAGAAACGGCTGTTGACCCCGCAGGTCCGTGCGGCGCGTGGCACCGACGCATGGAGCTCAGTCACATGGGGCGCAGCCCTTGACCAGATCGCGGCGCATATGCGCCGCGTTGGGCGTCAGCGCGTCGGATTCTGGCAGGGGCATGGGAATTGGGCCAACGATTATGCATTTGGTCTGAAGCGCGCTCAGATGGACCGGTTTGCAAATCTTTACGGCTGTCAGGTCTGGAACCCGGCGATGATCTGCTGGGGGCTTGGTGCGTTTGGTGTCGGGATCACCGGCGCCATCGAGACATCGACCAAGGAAGATCTGGGTGAGAACTCGGAAATGGTGATCCTTTGGGGCGCAAATACAGTCAGTCAGGCCAACACGCTGCGGCATGTCGAGATTGCGAAACGGCGGGGCGCGCGTGTTGTGGTGATCGATGTGCGGCGTACCGAGGCGTCGGCTTTGGCGGACGAGGTTGTGCTTGTCAGGCCGGGCACGGATGCGGCCCTTGCACTTGGGATGATGCAGGTGATTATCGCCGATCGGGCGTGGGACGCGGCATTTGTTGCTGAAAATACCATTGGTTTTGAAATGCTTGCGGCGAACGTTGGTGACATGACGCCGGCCTGGGCTGAAGCACAGACGGGGGTTCCTGCCGCGCAGATCGTCGCACTGGCGCGCAGCTATGCCGCCACGCGTCCGGCGATGATCGTGATTGGCGGGTCATCTCTGCACAAGGGGACCAACACCTGGCAGGCGGCGCGGGCCATTGCCTGTTTACCGGCGCTGACGGGGAACTTCGGTCTCCCCGGCGGCGGTATCGGGCCGCGCCACGGCGGGCGCAGTCATGGGGTCGGTTTCAACGATGTTTCGGCGGCGGACCGCAGGCCGCCCGGCACTTACATCCCCAACCAGATGGAGGCCATCGTCGAGGCGTTGGAAAGCGGGGCCGTCAAGGTGTTCATCTCGATCGGGTCCAACGCTTTGTCCTCGTTCGCCGACACCAACCGTTTCCGCGCGGCCTTGGCGAAGGCCGATCTGGTTGTTTCATATGACATCTTTGCCAACCAGATGATCCGCGAGGCGGCGGATATCGTGTTGCCGGGTACGATATGGCTGGAAGAGATCGGCGCGAAGTCCACGAACACCCACGTTCACCTGTCGGACCGCGTTATGCCGCCCGCCGGTGAGACGCGTCCGGTGTATGAGCTTTACAAGGGTTTGGCGGCGCGTCTAGGCGTCGAAGACGTCTATCCATGGGTAGATCAGGAGGCGGCGATGGACGCGGCACTCGATCATCCGGCCACGAACCATGCCACCGTCGAAACGCTGCGCGCCAATGGAGGGCGCGTTGCGTTGAACGTGTCTCATGTTGCCTATCCGACACTGAAATTCGCCACGCCTTCAGGCAAGATCGAGTTCTATTCCGAGCGTGCCATGTCGATGGGACTGCCGGCTTTGCCGACGACCGCTGCGCCAGATGGGACCGAGGATGGATTGATCCTGGCGCATGGTCGGACGTTTGCGCATTTTCATTCGTTTTACGATCATGCCCGCGCCTTGCCGACGCTTGCGGGTCGTGAAGGCGAGCCGGACCTCTGGGTTGCTCCGGCGGATGCAGAGGCCCGCGACATCGCCGATGGGGACAGTATCGAGATATGGAACGCGCGCGGCTCGTTCGTGGCGCGCGCCAAGGTCACGCCGCGCATACCGGCGGGTACGGTCTGGATCCGGGATGGCTGGCCCGGACTGAATGCGTTGACCGACGGCGCGTCGGTTCTTCCGCTGGCCGCTTTGTCGGAATTTCCGTTTTCGGTCGGTCAGAACACCTTTGCCGCGCGTGTGGAGATACGGTCTGCGACGGTGGGTGCGTGAGGACTTAGGCGCGCCTTGGGTTGCCACGAAAAAGGGCGGCGCTTGTGGCGCCGCCCTTTGGGTTTGGTCTGAAAGCCTAGCGGATCAGGCGAACCACCAGCGTTCCTGTGCCTTGTTGCCGTCGTTCGCCCAGTTCGCGGCCACGGCTTCGTCGTGGGCCAGCGCCTTGGAATGAGCGGCAAGGTAGCTTGCGAACATCGACACAATCGCGCCACCGTCGTTTTGCAGCAGGCTTTGCGCTTCGTAGTATTGCGCGCGGCGTGCGGCTTCGTCGGTTTCGGCACGGGCCTGAACGACAAGTTCGTTGAAACGCGCCGAGCTTTCGGTGCCTTTCCACGCCGTGTCGTTCCATTCTGTGTCGTTGGTGTAGGCCGAGGAATACATCCAGTCCTGTGTCGGACGACCCGACCAGTAACAGGCGCACCAGCCTTTTTTGTTCCAGACGTTCGACCAGTAGCCATCCGATGGTTCGCGCACGACTTCGATGTCGATCCCGGCTTCCTTTGCGGAGGCTGCGATAAGCTGTGCGGCATCGACAGCACCTGCAAAGGCGGCGTCGGCAGCCGAAAGCTGGATCGGGCCAGAGTGGCCGGATTTCGCGTAATGCTCGGCGGCGAGTTCAGGATTGAATTCGTGGCTTGGCAGATCGGGGTTGAAGAACGGCATCGAGGCGTTGACGGGAACGTCGTTGCCCGCTTCGCCGTGTCCGAGAAGGATCTTGTCGACAAGTTCCTGACGCTTGATCGAATACTTCAGCGCCATGCGCAGATCGTAGTTGTCGAAGGGTTCGACGTTGAGGCGCATCGGGAAAGTATAGTGCTGTGTGCCGGTCGTCTTGAGGATGTCGATGGTCGGTACACGGCTCATCAGGGCCACGGTGTTCGGAGGAATATCGCCCGCAAAATCAACGTCGCCGTTCATCACGGCGTTTTGGCGTGCTGTCGCATCGAGGATCGACAAAAGCTCGTAGCGGTCGAAATGGGCGGCGCCCTCTTTCCAGTAGTTCGGGTTGCGGTTGAAGTTGGCGCGTACGCCCGGTTCATAGGTCTCGACGACATAGCCGCCGGTGCCGATGCCGCTGAGGGCATCCACGACGCCATCTTCGGATGGAAGGATGATCAGGTGGTAATCCGACACGATGAACGGGAAGTCGGCGTTGGCGCTTTGCAACTCGAAGATCACCCGGTTCGCGCCGTCGGCACGCATTGACGAGATCTGCGACACGAGGCCCTTGGCGGCGGATTTGGAATCTTCACCGCGGTGGTAGTTCATCGTGGCGATAACATCTTCCGCGGTGAGCGACTTGCCGTTGTGGAATTCGACACCAGGTCGCAGGTTGAATACCCAGGTCGATGCGGTGTCGCCGGGCTCGAAGCTTTCGGCCAGTTCGCCGACCAGTTCGCCACTCTTGGAGACTTCGGTCAGGTTGTTGCCTCGGCTGTAGACCACGTGCGTCGAAAAATCGTTCTCGGCCGTTGCCGGATCGATCGAGTCCGTTGTCGAGCCATGGCCGACTGCCATACGAAACACACCGCCCTGTTTTGGGGTCATGGCTTCGGCGCGTCCCGCAAGCGAGATGGCTGTCGGCAGGGTCACGCCGGTGGCCAGTGCGGACATGATAAAGCGACGGCGATTGATCTGACCCGTGGTCAGACGCTGCGCCTGAAGCTTGATGTAGCTCTCTTTTCTCATTGAAGTTCTCCCGTTTGAGTTTTCATCGCCCGGCATGTGTCGCGGGCGTTTTTTCATTGATGGCCTGACCTTAACCGTGGATATCATGCGTTAATAGCCCCAAAATAATGACGATTGCGCGACATGCGGGTTGGGATTTTGGCGGCTGCGTCGCGCTTTGGGGGTGTGCGGTGGGTCTTGCGGCGGAATTGCGCGAGGGCGAGGGCGGCCCGGTGCTGCGGTTTCGGGGCCGGTTTCGGGGGTGGTTTGCCTTTGGGCGCACCCAGAAAGACAGGCACGAAGGCGCAGGAGCTGATCGCTATGATCGCGACAAGCGAAACGGGCAGTCTTGGACGGTTATGGCTGCAAAAGAAGTTCTGGGCGAACAGCGACCGCGATCATGTTTTGGCGAAGTGGCTGGACCGGGAACGAAACGGCGCGGAGGCCGGGTCGATTGAGAGACGCGTGACGATACCTATATCGCGCGGCATTTATCCATCTGCCTGTCCCGCGAAAATCATCCTGTTCATTGGCGCTGCGCACGAAGGGACTGTGCGCTGGCCGAGGCTGCCTGGCGCGGCCTTGCGGTTGAGGCCTTGAGGCCTTGATCGAACTGCCAGCGTTATGGACGTTCCGATCTTGCGGGTGAGGGTGCCATAGACAGTCCGGTGGGGAATCACGTCGGAACGCTAGAAGCACCCGAAGTGAGGCTGGTCCATATCTGTGGCATCTCGTTTCGTATTTGGCACCAGTGGCGGGGGTGTTTTTGGGATTGTCGCTCGAAGTGGGATTGAAACCGCGACCGATGATGCGTGGGGCTGCACGAAATTCATGGTTAACGTAGCGTCAGAGGTCTCAAAACGGACGGTCGAGCCGGATGTTTGTACGGGATTGTCGGGCAAATGGGGCTGTCTTGCGACGTCTATGGGTGGCCTGATTGTCAGACATTTGGAAACGCGAGGCCTTAAATTCGCAATAAAATCGGTTTTTCGCTGGAAATTTCGCGGGTTTTGTTTCCGCATTAGAAGCGCAAAGCTATCTGTACTTCGTCAAATGCGCGCATGCTGTCCCATTTCGATGCGAAATGGCCTGCACTGCGTCAAACTTTCGCCAACGCTCTCCAGCATAAAGGTTTCGGTAAGCGGAACGGCCTTGCCACATCCATCGGCCCGAACCGCGTAGTGAGTTACACCGGCATGTTGCCGGAACCCAGGGTAGGGGGCGTGTCGACAGGGTGTGGAACACGGCACGTCCCAATCTGGAAGAGTAGGCCCGGTTTTTCGGGCGAGTAAAAGGTAGATTATGTCATGAGTAATGCAGAAGCAGGTCGGACTGACACCTCGGTTTCGGGGATGATGCGCGCTTTCAGCCGAATTCGCGATGGAGCGGTCAAGCCGATGGCAAAGCCCTCGGCATCGGTTCACACACAGACACCAAATGCAGTTGATGCGGCGGATCGCTGGCCATTGCCCGGTCTTGCTCCGATGACGCGGGTGCGCACCTCGTTTGGAGATGTGCACGCGGTTGCCTTGCGCAAGGGCGATCTGGTGCAGACGCGCAGCGGAGAGTTCAAGCCGATCGTCTGGTTGAACCGTGTCTTGCTGGACGCGCAGTTCCTGAACGAAAAGCAGGATTCCAACCCTGTTCGCATTCAGGCGGGGGCCGTTGGCACCGCAACTCCGGCCTGCGATGTCATGGTGTCGCCGCGCCAGATCGTGTGCGGCGCAGCCAAGCCCGGTGCCAGCCAGCGCCGCGAGGCGGGTGATCTGGTCGAGCGCCCCGGCGTCAAGCGCCAACGCGAAACGGGTCTGAGCTATACGATGTTCCACCTCGGTGACGTCGAAGAGGTCTATTGCGACGGCATTTATCTCTTGTTTGAGCCACTTCGTGGGCACAACGCGTCTGCATAAACCAAATCTTCAGGCCGACCTTTTACGACAAGGACCAATCCCCGCTTTCAGGGGGTTGGTCTTTTGGGAAATGATCATGCGCCTTTGTCCCATGCCAGTGGCCCCGGCGTTTCAGGCGCGCGTTTTCAATTCGTCCGCGCTTTCGGTGGTGAGCACGAGGATCGGTGTATGTCGCGAGGCGGCACGGTCGCAAATGGCATCGATAAAGCCGAACCCATCGAGACGGGGCATGGTCATGTCCGTGATGATGACGTCCGGCGCGGTTTGTTCCAGAACCTCAAGTCCATGCACGCCGTCTTCGGCCAGATGCAGGTCGAATTCTTCTTCTTTGAGGGCAAGCGTGATCATGTCACGCATCGTGCGGCTGTCATCCACCGCCAGAACGGAAATGGTCATGACGCACCTGCCGAGATCAGACTTTGGGGGGTCGCGCCGAAATCGGCGAGGGCCTTTTCGACCGGGGGAATCAGGTTCTCGATCGATACCGCTTGACCGTCCGCGTCCCAATGGTGACGCGCGTTCAGCAAGACCTGAAGGCACAGGGTACCCAGCATCGTAACATTCGCGAAGTCGAGACAGATGTCGCGACCGCGATGGGGTGCAAGGTCCGCCAGAAGTTTGGGTGCCGCTGCAGTATCGAGCCGGTCGGGCAACGCGATTTGCGTCGCGCCGTCGCCAGCCTGCAGAATGTCGGTGTCCGCCATAAAGCCTTTTCCTTCGTCGGTAATGACGACAGGTCTAGCGCAGGGTTTATTAAGGCCTCGTTACGCGGTCCGGCTTTTTGTGTTCAATTTTCCAGATGTGCGATCAGGCCGGTCAGGGCGGCAAAGTCGTCTTCGACGATATGAACGGCGAAGTTCTGCATGAAGCCCGCAAATCGGCCCTTGTCGCGGAAAGCTTCTGTGAATTCAAAGGCCTGCATGTGCGGAGCCATGGCGCGGGCAACGCCTCCGACCAGGTAGACGCCGCCGAAGGGCAGATGCACAAGCGAGAGATTTCCGCACACCGTGCCAAGGATGCGCACGAAAGATCCGACCGCCGCAGCCGCGATGTCGTCATCGCCGGTGTTGCAAGCGGCCATGATATCGGCGGCGGCGCGTTCGGTGTGAGCGCCGGCCTTGGTGGCGTGCCAGCGATAGACACGCTCAAGGCCGCGTCCCGAAAGCACGTCTTCAATGGCAGGAAATCCATGTGCGGTTTCGACGAAGTGGCAGAGTTCGAGATCATCCTGTGTGCGGATCGGCAGGTTTGCGTGCCCAGCTTCGGAGGGCGGCACGAAGCGACCCTGAAGCGTGTCATGGACGGGGGCCGCGTTGAAACCCGTGCCGACCCCGATCACGAGGCGGCTGCTGTTGGGCAGCGTCGCGGGGCCGGTCACGACGTTGCGCAGATTGGCTTCGTCGATGTGCCCAAGGGCGTGGCCCTGCGCCTGAAGATCGTTCAGTACAGCCGCCTGCGCGGCGCCGGTTGCGCGCATCAGCGCTTCGCGGTCAATGGACCAGTCGAGGTTCGTCATGACACCCCGCCCATCGCGCACCGGACCTGCGACGGCGACGGACACGCCGTCAATGTCGGAGACTTTTTGCTCCTCCATGTAGGCGCGCAGCACGGTTTCGAGCCCCGGATAGCTGGCGTTTTTGTATCGGTGAATGGTGTCGGTGCGCAGACCGCCGCCCGACGCCAGCGCGACGCGGGTATTGGTTCCGCCGACGTCAGCGACAAGAAGTGTGCGGGAGGCGGGCGTTTGGGTCATGGGCGGGGATCCGATATGTCAGGCGCGGGGCGCTATATGTGTTAGGACGCTTTAGGGGCGCGCGGCAAGGGGTCAGTTCTGAGCGCGGGCCCGCGACAGGGCGCGCGGGCCGGTGGATTGCCCAATTGTCAGCTCGGCTTCCATGAGGATTTGCATGGGCGCTTCGTCGGCAATGCCCTCTTCGCGACGCCGGATGATTTCAAGCAGCATCGCCGCTGCGCGCTGGCCCGCTTCGCGCACTGAGGACCGCACAGCAGTGAACAGCGGCACGTCGCCTGCGTTGCGGAAATAAGAGAGGTCGTCGTCGTGGATCACGATCGAAACTTCGCGACCGAACTCGAGTCCTGCGTCGGTGATCGCGCGGCGTACGCCGATGGCCGGTATGATCGACGACACGAGGAACGCTGTTGGCGGATTGGGCTGGGCCAGCATCCGGCGCGCGACTTCATAGCCGTAGTTCTCGGTCATTTCATCGTGGGCGATAAGCTCGGGGTCGATCGTGATGCTGCGTTCGAGCAGCGCACGTTTGTAGCCGTCGCTGCGTCGATGCGCGAAATCGAGTGTCGCCAGACCGTTCAGCAGCGCGATGCGACGGTGACCTAGGTCCAGCAGAAGGCCGGTAGCGCGTTCAAAGGCGCGGCGGTTGTTTACATCGAGCCAGTTGTAGGCGGACACCACACCGCTGGAGCGTCCGTGTACGACGAAGGGAATGCCAAGGTCGGCCAGAAGCGGGATGCGGTTGTCGGTCAGGGTAGGGGCCTGCACAACGAGGCCATCGACGGCCTTTCGGGTAACCAGATCGCGATACATGCGGTCATGATCCGAATCAGCAACCACCGACAAGAGCAGCTCATATCCGGCGCGAGCGTATTCCTCGCCGGCGCCCGCGATGAAATCGGCGAAGATCGGGTTCACCATTTCATGCTTGCTTGAAACTGGCACGACATGCGCAATGGCCATGGAACGCCCTGTGGCAAGGCTTTTGGCGCGCAGGCTGGGGCGGTAGTTGTGCACTTCGGCGGCCTCGCGGACCTTGCGGCGCGTGGCTTCGCTGACCTCGGGATAGCCGTTCAGAGCGCGGCTGACCGTGGTTTGGGAAATACCGAGTTTATGTGCGAGTTCTTTTAAATTCATCGCAGTGATGAATATCAAAGCGCTTTGAAAATTCAACAGTTAGCGGTTGGAACCCCTGATTTTGTTTGGTTACGGAGCATTAGTTTTCGCGCGTAAAGTTTGTTTTCCTTGAAAGAATCGCAAGATTCTTGAGCGATTCATTGACAATCGAAATATGATCAGCGAGGGTCGCGACAGTCAAAGCGCTTTGGAGGTTTTTGAAACCGTTCAAACCAGAGCGCAAATTCAAGTGTGCTTTCTGGGAGGAAACCAATGAAAAAGACACTGTATACCGGTGTAGCTCTTGCTGCGCTGTCAGCGGGATCGGCATTTGCTGGCGGGCATCTGCCTTTCGGTGAAGACGATGCTCGCTTCTCATGGGATAGCTACAAGGCATGGGCCGACAGCGCGCCTGACCTGTCCGGTCAGACCGTGACGGTTTCGGGCCCATGGCTCCAGCCTGAAGATGGCGTGTTCCGCAGCGTGATTGCGTATTTCGCCGAAGCCACAGGTGCAGAAGCGATTTACACGGGCTCGGATTCGTTTGAGCAGCAGATCGTTGTCGACGCCGAAGCCGGTGCGGCTCCAAACATCGCCGTGTTCCCGCAGCCGGGTCTGGCGGCCGACATGGCGGCGCGTGGCCTTCTAAGCCCAATGCCTGACAGCATGGGCGATTTCGTGCGTGAGAACTACGGTGCGGGTCAGTCCTGGGTCGATCTGGGCACATTCGCGGGCGCCGACGGCAACGACGAATTGTTCGGCTTCTTTTACAACGTCAACGTGAAGTCGCTTGTCTGGTATGTGCCGGAGAACTTCGAAGACGCTGGTTACGATGTGCCGGAGTCAATGGAAGAGCTTCGCGCGCTGACTGAGCAGATCGTTGCTGATGGCGAGACACCCTGGTGTATTGGTCTGGGTTCCGGTGCTGCGACCGGCTGGCCAGCGACCGACTGGGTCGAAGACATCATGCTGCGCACACAGCCGCCTGAAGTTTACGACGCATGGACCACAAACGAGATTCCGTTCAACGACGAGCGCGTTGTAGCGGCGATCGAGGAGTTCGGTTGGTTTGTCGGTGACGACGCCAAGGTTGCCGGTGGTGCCGGTGCCGTTGCTTCGACTGACTTCCGCGACAGCCCGAAAGGTCTCTTCTCGGCTCCGGCTCAGTGCTACATGCACCGCCAGGCGTCCTTCGTTCCGGCCTTCTTCCCTGAAGGTATCGAATTCGGCGAAGACGTAGACTTCTTCTACTTCCCATCCTACGACAGCAAGGACCTCGGCAATCCGGTTCTTGGTGGTGGCACGCTGTTGTCGATCACGGATCCGTCGCCTGCGGCTGATGCGCTGATGGAATTCCTGCAACTGCCACTGGCACACGAAGTGTTCATGGCGCAGTCGGGCTTCCTGACACCGCACAAGGGTGTGAACCTTGGAGCGTACCTCAACGATGCGCTGCGCGGTCAGGGCGAGATCCTGATCAACGCAACAACCTTCCGGTTTGACGGTTCCGACCTGATGCCGGGCGGTGTGGGTGCTGGCTCGTTCTGGACAGGCATGGTGGACTTCACAGGCGGCAAGCCTGCCGCAGAAGTCGCTGCCGAGATCCAGTCAAGCTGGGACGCGCTGAAGTAATTCGCGCCTTGAAAAGATAAGGGAGACTCCGGCCTGTGCGCCGGGGTCTTCCCCAAAAAACTACCAAAAAACAAAGCTTTGCTGAAACAGCGCTAGGGAGGGGTTGCGATGAATCCGGCATTACTGGGTCTCGTGACAATCATCGTCGGTGTCGGCGGTTGTCTTGGGTATTTCTACTTTTCCAATCTGATCCTCGATAAGTTCATTTTCCCTGCGAAGGGACCGAACGCCGGGGTCAACATCAACCGTGCCAATCAGGTCCGACCCTGGCTGTTTCTCTTCCCTGCCATTTTCGCGCTTGGGCTTTATCTGGCGTATCCGGTGTTTGAGACGCTTCGCCTGTCGATGACGGATCGCACGCAGAATGATGCTTTTGTGGGCCTTGCCAACTACCAACAAATGTTCGGTGAATCGAAGTTCTGGGAAGCGATGCGCAACAATATGTTGTGGCTGATTGTGGTGCCCGCCGCTTCGACGGCGTTTGGCCTGCTGGTCGCCCAGCTGACCGACCGGATTTCCTGGGGCGCTGCGGCCAAGTCGCTGATCTTCATGCCGATGGCAATCTCGTTCGTGGGTGCATCGGTTATCTTCAAGCTGATTTACGACACACGCCCCGAAGACCAGAACCAGATCGGTGTTCTGAATGCCATTTGGCTGCAGTTCGAAGGCGGCGCGGGGTCGGTCATCTTCCTGAAGGTGCTGCCGCTGATCATGGTGTTGGCGTTCGGCGTAATCGTGGCTTACGTTGGCTATCTTTTGATAAAGCCGTTCATCACGGCGGACGAAAAGCCGGGCGGTCTTGGGATCATCGCCGTGCGGATCATCGGGATCGCGGTTGCGGCCTGGCTGGTCATTACGTCGATCGGTTCGCTCTTCGGGATCGTGGCCACGGACCTGCCATATGGCGAGCCACAGACATGGCTGACCATTCCGTTTTACAACAACTTCTTCCTGATGGTCGTGTTGATCTGGATCCAGACAGGTTTCGCAATGGTGATCCTGTCCGCCGCTTTACGTGGTATTCCGGAAGAGACGATCGAGGCGGCAGTCATTGACGGCGCGAACCCGTTCCAGATCTTCTTCAAGATCAAGGTGCCGCAGATCATGCCGACGATTGTGGTAGTCTGGACGACGATCACGCTGACGGTTCTCAAGGTCTTTGACATCGTATTCGCGATGACCAACGGCCAGTGGGAGACGCAGGTTCTTGCCAACTACATGTTCGACAAGTTGTTCCGCGCGAACGACTGGGGCGTTGGCTCGGCCAGTGCCATCATCATCATGCTGCTCGTGTCGCCGATCCTTGTCTGGAACGTCTACAACGCGCGCAAAGAAATGCGCTGAGGGAGGATCGGAACGATGGACAATATTGCAGGAAGCAAGTCTGGCCTCACCTGGGCGGTGCATATTTCGGTGGCGTTTCTGGTGGCGCTTTGGCTGTTCCCAACGCTGGGGCTTTTGGTGTCGTCATTTCGCACGACGGACCAGATTTCATCGAGCGGGTGGTGGAAAGCCATGTTCCCGACCGAGCAGACCATTCAGTTGCGGACAGGCGGCACGGCAGAGGCGGTGCAGCAGGATGGGCTTTATGTGGTCGAGGGCAACCTTCTGACGGACGAAGGTGGTCCGGGCATGGGGTCGAAACCGGTGGCGTTCGGCGTGTCGTCGCGTGAGATCGGAGCCTATGAAATCGGAGAGACGGCTGTCTATTCGGACGGCGACGAAACACTGACAATCGCCGAGGACGGGGCGTATCGCTATACCAGCGTGGAAGAACCCGGACGACGCGGGCAGCGGGTCTTCCTGACGGCGGTGACGCCGGCGCAGGCCACACTGGACAACTACAAGACAATCCTGTTCAGCGGCTCGGGTCAGGACAATATGGCCAAGGCGTTTTTCAACACGCTGACAGTGACCGTTCCGGCGACGATCATCCCGATCGTCATCGCAGCTTTTGCCGCTTACGCGCTGGCCTGGATGGATTTTCCAGGACGTGCGCTGTTGATCGCTCTTGTGGTGGCCTTGCTGGTCGTGCCTTTGCAACTGGCTCTTATTCCGCTTCTGCGGCTCCATTTGGGGATCGGCATCGGAAAGGGTTATCTGGGTGTCTGGCTGGCACATACGGCCTTTGGCTTACCGTTAGCGATATACCTTTTGCGCAACTACATGGTCGGGTTGCCGCGCGACATTATCGAGAACGCCAAGGTGGACGGAGCGACGGATTTTCAGATCTTTACGAAGATCATTCTGCCGCTGTCTTTCCCCGCACTCGCATCCTTTGCGATCTTCCAGTTCCTGTGGACGTGGAATGACCTTCTGGTGGCGAAAGTGTTCCTGATCGACGCAACCGGTTCCACAACGGTGATGACCAACCAGATCGTCGAATTGCTGGGAACACGAGGCGGCAACTGGGAAATTCTGGCGACGGCGGCTTTCGTGTCGATCTCGGTGCCTCTGGTCGTGTTCTTCGCGATGCAGCGGTATCTGGTGCGCGGCCTGCTGGCCGGTTCGGTTAAGTAAGGTAAAGAGACATGGCTTTTATCGACCCTTATGTTGCGGATGATAAGGCGACCGCGGCGGATCCGGACTGGTGGCGCGGAGCGGTGATCTATCAGATCTATCCGCGGTCCTATCAGGACAGCAACGGCGACGGCATCGGCGATTTGTCAGGCATTATCCACCGTTTGCCGCATGTGGCATCGCTTGGGGTCGACGCGATCTGGATTTCGCCGTTCTTTACCTCTCCGATGCTGGATTTCGGCTATGACGTGTCAAATTACCGCGACGTGGATCCGATGTTCGGATCACTTGGTGATTTCGATGCGTTGGTGAGTCGCGCGCACGAATTGGGCATCAAGGTGATGATCGACCTTGTGCTCAGTCATACGTCTGACCAGCACCCGTGGTTTCAGGAAAGCCGTTCAAGCCGGGACAATCCAAAGGCGGATTGGTACGTCTGGGCGGATGCAAAACCGGATGGAACGCCGCCCAACAACTGGCTGTCGATCTTTGGCGGGTCCGCCTGGGAATGGGACGGGCAGCGCATGCAATATTACATGCATAACTTTCTGACCCAGCAACCTGACTTGAACTTCCACAACGCCGATGTGCGGCGTGAATTGCTGGATGTGACACGGTTCTGGCTGGATCGTGGCGTGGACGGCTTTCGGCTTGATACGGTCAACTTCTACTATTGTGACGAAAAGTTGCGGGACAATCCTGCATTGCGGCCCGAGGAGGTCAACGACAAGACGGCCCCGTCGGTCAATCCTTACAACTTTCAGGACCATCTCTACGACAAGTCGCGCCCCGAGAATCTTGAGTTTCTCAAAGCGTTTCGGGCGGTGTTGGACGAATATGGCGCGGCGACTTCGGTGGGCGAGGTTGGCGACGGTCAGCGCGGCAGTGAAATTCAGGCTGCCTATACATCCGGCGGTGACAAGATCCATATGGCCTATGATTTCGACCTTTTGTCGAACACCTTTCCGACTGGAACGCATGTAGCGCAGGTCATGGAAACTGCCGAGAAAGGCGCAAGTGATAGCTGGCCTTGCTGGGCCTATTCGAACCACGATGTGGTGCGCCATACCTCGCGCTGGAATCTCAGCCCCGAGGCGCATCGCGTCTACACGGCACTATTGTTATCCTTGCGGGGGACGGCCTGTCTTTATCAGGGTGAAGAGCTTGGTCTGACCGAGGCCTATGTGCCGTTCGAGGATCTTCAGGACCCGTATGGCAAGCGCTTCTGGCCGAAATTCAAGGGCCGCGACGGATGTCGCACGCCGATCCCGTGGAATTCTGACCGGATCAATGGCGGTTTTTCAGATGGGCATCCCTGGTTGCCGGTGGCGATGGAGCATGTGGCTCAGGCAGCAGACACGCAGGATGCCTCGGACGGTTCGATGCTGAACTTCTATCGGGACATGATTTCCTTCCGCAAAGGTCATCCGGCCTTGCTGAAGGGCGAATTCAAAGTTTTTGAAGCGCGTGACGATTACATCTCGTTTGAGCGGCGACACGGCAATGTCCGTCTGTTCTGCGCCTTCAACCTGTCCGACGAACCCTGTGGCGTGACGCTGCCCGAGGGGACCTGGACAATCGAACATGATGCGCCATTCACCGCTGCCGAAACGGTCGCGGATGGGGATACGAAATTACCGGCCTGGCAGGCACTTTTCGCCACGGCCTAAAAGATAAAAGAGGGAGGGTACTATGGCTGATCTTCTGCTGACGGATATCGCCAAGTCTTACGGAAGCGTTGATGTGCTGAAGCATATCAACCTCGACATCAAGAAGGGCGAGTTGATCGTCTTTGTCGGACCGTCAGGCTGTGGCAAGTCGACGTTGCTGCGTATGATTGCGGGTCTTGAGAGCATCACCGGGGGTGAGCTTCAGATCGACGGGCAGGTTGTGAACAACGTGCCGCCAAGCGAGCGCGGCATCGCGATGGTATTCCAGTCCTATGCGCTTTATCCGCATATGACGGTGCGCGAAAACATGCAGTTCGCGCTGAAGATCGCCAAGAAAAGCCCGGCCGAGATCGCTGAGCGGGTCGAGAAGTCGGCGAAGATATTGCAGCTTCACAACCTTCTGGATCGTCTACCGAAGGAATTGTCGGGTGGTCAGCGTCAGCGGGTTGCAATTGGCCGGTCGATCGTGCGGGACCCGAAGGTCTATCTGTTTGACGAACCCCTTTCGAACCTCGACGCGGCCCTGCGGGTTGCGACGCGTATCGAGATTGCGCAACTGAAAGAGGCCATGCCGGACTCGACGATGGTTTACGTCACGCACGATCAGGTCGAAGCGATGACTCTGGCCAGCCGCATCGTGGTTTTGGCAGGGGGCGGTATCGCTCAGGTCGGTAGCCCGCTGGAGCTTTACGAGCGTCCCGAGAACGAGTTCGTCGCACAATTCATCGGCTCGCCCGCGATGAATCTTTTGCCGGGCAAGATCACGGGCACGGGCGAACAGACAACCGTTGAAGTCGCCGGCGGTGGTATTGCTGTTTCGAATTATCCGTCGCTGCCCGAGGATATGGGCAAGGATGTGAACATCGGCGTCCGGCCCGAGGACTTCGTGGCGATCAAGGACGGTCAACAGCGCATTTTCAAGGGCAAGGTGAACATCACCGAAGCGCTTGGAGAAGTGACGCTACTCTATTTCGAGCCACAAGGAGACGCGGATCCGGTAATCGGCAAACTGGGCGGTATACACAAGGAGCTGCGCGGCAACGAAGTTGAGCTGACAGCCGATCCGGCGAAGGTGCATGTCTTCATGAACACCCAATCGCTGCTCTACCGTGACAAAGAGATCAAAGAGATCGCCACGAAAGCGCATTAAGAATCTCACGGATGACGCGCTCTGAGACCTCGCCGGTTCGGCGGGGTCTTTTTGTTCGGCGTAGTGTGATTTTCAAACATGGCTCATGCTGCGCGTCGCGGAAGTTGAGATTTGTCAAAACCGCGAACGCCGCTCGCGCTACCAAGAGATATGTTTCGCGTATTCAGCGGCCTTGGCGGGCAGGTCGGAACTTTGTCAATTGTGTTGGTTTCGATTGCAAGCGCCAGCGTTCTCGCCCTGTTTTTCGATACCCGTGCTTTACCGGCGATCGGTCTTTTGCCGTTGTTGCCGATGACGGCGGTTGCAGGTTTTGCGGCACCTCCGCTTTTGAGCATGTTGTATGGCAGGGGGATTGGGGCGCTGAAAACTGTGCCTTTCACGCTTCGCGGGATGGCGATTCTTATTGGCACGGGTGCCATTCTTGCGATGCCACCGATTGCGATCGATCTGTTGACGCGGTTTCCGCGCGATATCAACGTGGCAATGCCCGAAGCCATGTACTTTTACACCGCCATCGCACTTGTGGCGGAAGTGTTGTTTCATCTGCTTCCGCTGGCGGTTCTGGCGACGCTGGCACCTAAGCGCGTTCCTGCGATCTGGGTGCTGCTGCCTGTGGTGTTCGTTGAACCGGCCGCTCAGGTAGTGCTTGGGGCGGGGCCGGTGCTTCAGATGACACTGGTGTTCGTAAATGTCAGCCTGATCAGCGCGGTCCAGCTTTGGCTTTTCCGGCGATACGGGTTTGCGGCGATGTTCGGCCTTCGGATCGCGTTCTATTTGTTCTGGCACGTGATCTGGGGCGACATCCGGCTTTCGCTGCTGTTCTAATCGGGCATTTCTGCCATTGCATCGCCACGCAGGATCGGGTGACCTGCGGTGAAGCAAAAAAGGAGCGCAACCATGCCAGTCTCGTCGAACCCGATAAAAGCCGGTCTGAAGGCCGGAAATCGTCAGATGGGACTTTGGATCGCGCTTGGACATCCGACCTCGGCCGAGATCGCATCGAAGGCGGGGTTTGATTTCTGCCTGATCGACGGCGAGCACGCGCCGAACGATATTCCTCTGGTGTTGGATCAGGTACGTGCCATTGGCTGCGGTACAGCGGCGGCGGCGGCACGGGTGCCGGTGGGCGAGACGTGGATTATCAAGCAATATCTGGATCTTGGCATTCAGACGCTTGTGGTGCCGATGATTGACTCGCCCGAACAGGCGCGCGAGACGGTGCGGGCCACACGCTATCCGCCGGAAGGCAATCGCGGCGTTGGCGCGGCGATGGCGCGGGCGTCCAACTTTGGCGAGATCGCAGATGTGACGACGACGGCAAATGCCGAAATCTGTCTTTTTGTGCAGACCGAAAGCAAGGCTTCGGTCGGCAATATCGACGCAATCGCAGCGGTCGACGGTTTGGATGGCGTGTTCATTGGTCCCGCCGATCTGGCAGCCGACATGGGGCTGCCGGGCCAGACAGAGCACCCGGATGTTCAGGCCGCCGTAAAGCATTGCTTCGAGCGTATTCATGCGGCGGGCAAGAAAGTGGGGATCATCGCTTTCGATGAGGCGCAGGTACGCGCCTATGTCGACAATGGCGCGGATTTCGTGGCTGTGGGCGGAGATACTGCGCTTTTGGGCAAGGCGATCCGGGGGGCTGCGGCCTTTGCGGGCGAGTTGCGCGACCTCTGAGGCGCAAAATATAAATCGTTTTTGTCGCAGTGGCCCAAATAGGCCTTTCCGAACGGCCAAACCCATGCGATAGGAAACCGCCAAACGAACCCTCCCGAGGAGTGACCCCATGGAGATTCGCGAGGCTCTGACCTTCGACGATGTTTTGCTTGTTCCCGGCGCGTCCAGCGTGCTGCCATCGACGGCGGATACCCGCACGATGGTAACGAAATCCATTGCGATGAACATCCCGCTCTTGAGTTCCGCAATGGACACCGTGACCGAAGCACGCATGGCGATCGCCATGGCGCAGGCCGGTGGCATCGGCGTTATTCACCGCAATCTCGACATCGAAGAACAGGCCCGCGAAGTTCGGCGCGTGAAGCGGTTTGAAAGCGGGATTGTCTACAACCCGATTACCCTGACACCCGAGCAGACGCTGGCAGATGCCAAAGCGCTTCAAGACCGCTATAACGTCACAGGTTTTCCGGTTGTCGATGCGGGGGGCCGGGTCGTCGGAATCGTGACGAACCGTGATATGCGGTTCGCGCAGGATGACAAGACACCCGTTTCAGTGATGATGACATCCCGGGATCTGGCGATCCTGACCGAGCCTGCCGACCTTGAAGAGGCCCGCAGCCTGATGCAGGCACGCCGGATCGAAAAGCTGCTGGTGACGGACGGGAAGGGCGTTTTGACGGGTCTGTTGACGCTGAAGGACAGCGAGCAGGCGGTCTTGAACCCACAGGCGTGCAAGGATCGTCTGGGTCGTTTGCGGGTTGCGGCGGCAACGACAGTTGGCGATGCAGGATTCGAACGCTCGGAGGCGTTGGTCGACAGCGGTGTCGACATCATCGTCATCGATACCGCGCATGGGCACTCGGAAGGGGTCGCGCGCGCGGTGGCGCGCGCCAAGTCGATTTCGAACGAAGTTCAGATCATTGCGGGTAATGTTGCGACAGCCGACGGTGCCAAAGCCCTGATCGATGCTGGTGCGGATGCGGTGAAAGTCGGGATTGGCCCCGGATCCATCTGCACGACGCGCATGGTCGCTGGTGTAGGTGTGCCACAGTTGACGGCGATCATGGACGCCGTTTCGGGGGCCGGAGACGTGCCGATCATCGCCGATGGCGGCATCAAGTATTCCGGCGATTTCGCCAAGGCAATCGCCGCCGGAGCGTCCTGTGCGATGGTTGGCTCGATGATAGCGGGTACCGACGAGAGTCCAGGAGAAGTCATTCTATATCAAGGCCGTAGCTTCAAGAGTTATCGTGGAATGGGTTCGCTCGGAGCGATGGCGCGGGGGTCCGCGGACCGCTATTTCCAGAAAGACGCCGCAAGCGACAAACTGGTTCCGGAAGGGATCGAGGGGCAGGTGCCTTACAAGGGGTCTGCATCCGCCGTCATCCACCAGTTGATTGGAGGATTGCGCGCCGCAATGGGTTACACAGGTTGCGAAACCGTTGAAAGTATGCGAAAAAATTGCTCATTCGTGCGAATAACTGGCGCAGGCCTCAGAGAGAGCCATGTTCATGACGTCCAGATCACGCGCGAGAGCCCGAATTACCGGTTTGGTCAATAGGGTCTGAGGCAACATTGGGCAGGCGTTCTCCGGGGTGGAGGGCGCTGTTTTTGTGCGAGTGTTGCGAGGGGTCATGGCGAAACGGGCGGCGGAACCGGATACCGGTCATAGCGAAGTAGTCAATTTGAATAATGATGCGCGCTGGCAGGCGCGTCTCGAAGAAGCGCGCGCGCGTCGCGCCGAGGCCTTGAAGCTCAAAGGTCTGGACGACAAGCCCAAACGCGCTCCTCGGAAACCCTGGGAAGACGAGGCGGATACCGCGCTGGAGGCTGAAAAACATCAACGTGCGCTGGATCACGAGGGGCTTGATTTTCATGACCGTATGAACGCCTTGCAAAAGGTGTTGAAGGACAAACGCCCTGAAACAGCGCCGACGTCCGAGTGCCAAGAGTCGATGCGCAACTGGTCGCCCGAAGCCGAGGCGACTCCGCTGGAAAGAGGTGCCGACAAGCCTGTCGCTTCAGAGCCAAGCGCGCCACGCGCACCAAGCGCAGAAAAGGCTGCACCGCCGGTTGATACGCTGTTCAACGACCCGGCGTTCGGCGCGCCCGAGCCTGAGACCGCAGACCTGGACGAGCCGGAATACGTGCCGCTTGTGGCGCTGGTGGACCCGCTGCCCCGCTCGCGCCCGGAACCGCCATCGCGGCCCTGGCTGGATGCCATCGCAGAGGACGACACGTCAGACACCGAAGCTGCGGTTCAGTCGGACGTTGCGATTGCCAAGCCGAAAGCCCGATCGGAAGGGATGCCGTTTCTCTTGGGTATCGGACTGGTCGCGCTTGTCGCGATGCCGTTCTTTCATTTGTTGCCGCCGATGGTGCGCGGGCCGCAAGCGCCTGCCGATCCAGTCTTTGGATTGCAGCCGGCATTCGGGATTACCGCTGCAATGGTCGAATTTCCGACCCCGACCCAATCGGGCGAGTTCGTTCCGCTAAGTGCGGTGGCGCCCGGCGGGCCGTTGGCTTTGCGCGATCCGCGTCCACCCACGTTTTCGCGCGCAATTCCATCCATTGCCGCTACTCCGTCGACAGAGGTTTTCGTCATGCCACAGGTGTCGGGGACGTTGGACGCCGACCTGACGCTGTTCGCGCGCGGCGCTGTCACGCCGCTGGCGGTCACGCAAGCGATGCTGGAAACGCAGGTTGTGCCCCGCGCGACTGCCGGACGCCTGCCTGGCGTGCTTGCACCCGTCGCCGCCAGCAGCCTGACACCCGAACCGCGTCCCTGACGCTTGCACCCGAGCCTGTCATTTGACACACCCGTGGCGCGGTAACCCTATGAAAAGGCAAGCGTCATGACCCCGGCAGCGCGCGTTCAGGCGGCGATAGTAATTCTTGACGACATCCTGTCGGGCACACCCGTCGAGAAGGCCCTGACGGGCTGGGGACGTCGCAGCCGGTTTGCGGGCTCAAAAGACCGGGCGGCGGTGCGCGATAATGTGTTTGGCGTGTTGCGGTGCAAACGCTCATTCGGATGGCTTGGCGGTGGAGACAATGGACGGTCCTTGATGCTGGGCGCGCTCCGGGATGCGGGGACGGACCCGCGCATCCTGTTTGACGGGGTTGCGCATGGGCCGGAAGTTTTGAGCGACGACGAGGCCTTGGCAGGCGCGGCTTTGCAGGATGCGACGGATCCGGTGCGACTGGATGTGCCGGATTGGCTTTGGCCGGACCTTCAGCGAAGTCTGGGACAGCAGACCGAAAGCGTGCTGACTCTGTTGCGCCAACGCGCGCCGGTTCATCTGAGGGTCAATACCCGCGTGACGGATCGCGACGCTCTGTTGGCCGAGCTTCACCGGCACGGGCATGATGCGCATGCCCTGGCCATGACGCCGACCGGTGTGGAAGTCGCGGGGTCTCCGAGAGGACTGGTATCGTTGCCTTGCTTTGAAGCGGGGTGGTTCGAACTGCAGGACGGCGCGTCGCAGGCCGTCGTTGACCGGCTTTCGGACCATGTGAAGGGCGCCGAGGTTCTGGATTTCTGTGCCGGAGGCGGGGGAAAATCGCTGGCGATGGCCGCTTACGCGCCAAAGGGACTGGTGGCCCATGACGGCGCACCCGAGCGGATGTCGCATCTGCCCGAGCGGGCCGGGCGGGCAGGGGTTGCAATTGAGGTGGTTTCGCGGGTTGCGGGGCAGTTTGATCTTGTCTTGTGTGACGCGCCCTGTTCGGGAAGTGGTGCCTGGCGACGCCAGCCCTCGTCGAAATGGGATCTAAGCGCCGAGCGGCTGAAGTCCCTCAATGATGTGCAGTTCGGCATCCTGAGCACCGCGCAAGGCCTCGTGCGTCCGGACGGGTGTCTGGCGTATGCGACCTGTTCGCTTCTGGACACCGAAAACGATAAGATTGTCGAAAGATTTCTCTTGGCGCATCCGGACTGGCACAGTGTTGACCGGATGTGCCTGACACCGTTGGACGGTGGCGACGGATTTTACCTCAATGTCTTGAAGCGCGGCTGAACTCCCTTTTCTTAAGGAATTCCGATCGGCGTTCAGAATTGGTTAACCAATTCTAACCATTCTCGGCGCAACGGATTCGCGAGCGAGAAGCAGTGTGGCAGAGACAACGACACCAGACGCAGACGCGCCATTTCTGTCGGTTCAGGCCGTTCGGCCTTTTCCTCTGATCGTCTTGTCGGCTTTGACGCTGATGCTGGCGCTGGCGGGACCACCGGGCGCTGCGATGATCGGCGCACTTGGGGCCGGTGCGGGTCTGATCGCAGCGGCGGTGATCCTTTGGGTTCTGGCTATTCGCGATGGTTTGACGGGTCGAAAGCGCGGACGCAATCTGCTTGGTGAGGCGCGTTCCGACCCGGCACCGGTTTTGCTGGGAGATATTTCGGGGCGGATAACCTTTGCCAATGCCGCGGCGCTGGAAGCCCTCCACCTTGGCCCGACTCCCCCGCGCACGGTGTCAGATGCACTGGGCGCTCTTCTTGCGGATCCGGACAGCGTCACTGGCCGCATCCTGCACCAGACCGAACATCATGGACACGCACAAGAAGACATCCGAACCGCGCAGACCCAGTTGCGGCTTCGGGCGCGTAATATGGGACCTACCGAGGGCGTCTGGCGCATCGAAGCGATCCCCGTTACCGATAAGAAAGACGTCGGCAGGGGTGCTGAAAAACCTGCGCAGGATCAAGGCCCCAAAGGATACACCAGTGTCGACAAGGGCCATTCGCATCTTCCGACGCTGACGCCGGATGTATTCGAAGGGTTGCCGGTTCCGATTCTCAACATCGCGACGGATGGGGCCATTCCGTCGGCGAATTTATCGGCGCGAAAGCTGCTGACCCTCGGCGCCGATGACCTGCCGCCATTGTATGATCTGGTCGAAGGGATGGGGCGTCCGATCGCGGAATGGCTAACCGACGCGGCCAATGGGCGAGGACTGATGAAGACCGAATTCGTGCGCGCTGTGCGGCCCGGACAAGAACTTTTCCTGCAAATCGCACTGGGGCGCCGCGAGGTCGGCGACGACGTGCAACTGATCGGCGTTCTGAACGATGCAACCGAGTTGAAGTCCCTTGAGGCGCAGTTTGTCCAAAGCCAGAAAATGCAGGCGATTGGGCAACTTGCAGGAGGTGTCGCGCATGATTTCAACAATCTTCTGACGGCCATAAGCGGACATTGTGACTTGCTGCTTTTACGCCACAATGAGGGTGATCCCGAATTCATGGATCTGATGCAGATTGCCCAAAACGCGAACCGCGCCGCCAGTCTGGTCGGGCAGCTTCTTGCATTTTCGCGCAAGCAAAATCTCAAGCCTCAGCCATTGGATTTGCGCGATACGATGTCGGATCTGACGCATCTTCTGAACCGCCTTGTCGGGGAATAAATCACGCTTGAACTGAACATCGCCCACACGGACAAGGTCATTCGCGCCGATCGACGCCAGTTCGAACAGGTGATCATGAATTTGGTAGTTAACGCCCGCGACGCGATGCCGAACGGCGGTATCATCAGGATCGATGTCGAGCCGCGCAGACTGGCCGAGCCCTTGCTGCGGGAACGCGCCGACTTGCCGCCCGGCGACTATGTGGTGATCACCGTCCGAGACAATGGTACAGGAATTCCGGCGGACAAACTCCCCAAGATTTTCGAGCCCTTCTTCACGACCAAGAAAACCGGCGAAGGCACCGGGCTTGGACTGTCGACGGCCTACGGCATCGTGAAGCAGACGGGCGGCTTCATTTTCGCCGAAAGCACCCTCGGGAAGGAGACGAAGTTCTCCCTGTTCTTCCCGGCCCACCTCCGTCCAAGCGATCCCGAAGTTCAAGTCAAACCGAAAGGCGAAAGGGCGGCTTCAATCCAAAGCGGCGGTGTGATCCTTTTGGTGGAAGACGAGGCACCCGTGCGCGCGTTTGCATCACGCGCGCTGCGCATGCGGGGATATACGGTGCTTGAGGCGGAAAGCGCCGAGATCGCGCTGGAGACCCTGTCGAATCCCGACCTGACGGTCGATATTTTCGTCACGGACGTCATCATGCCGGGGATGGACGGCCCGACATGGGTAAAACAGGCACTCGAAACCAGGCCTGATACGCGTGTTGTGTTTGTTTCGGGATATGCCGAAGAGAGCCTGGCCGAGAACCAGATGCGCGTGCCAAACTCGGTTTTCCTCCCAAAACCGTTTTCGCTCAATCAGTTAACCAACATTGTCCACGAGCAACTGCATTGAATCCTCAAAACACCCTCTGCCGGTAACGCCTCCTTAACTCCCAGCTTCGATACAGTTTGAATAAAGTAGTTGAAATGTTCTCTTTTTGGTCCCATACAGATCGATAAGAACAAGAAGAGAACATGAGCATCGTTGCCGCGCGTGCGCGGCTGTGAAATAAGGATACAGGACAAATGGCAGCGGCAGAACTTCTTAAAATGACGGACAAAAAAGCAAGCGACAAGGCCAAGGCGCTGGAATCGGCTCTGGCACAGATCGAACGGCAGTTTGGCAAGGGCTCGATCATGAAACTTGGCGGCGAGAACGTGCTGCCGGAAATCGAATCGACGTCAACCGGGTCACTTGGCCTGGATATCGCGCTGGGGATCGGCGGATTGCCGAAAGGCCGGATTGTTGAAATCTATGGCCCGGAATCGTCGGGCAAAACGACATTGACGCTGCACACCGTCGCCGAAGAACAGAAAAAAGGCGGCGTCTGCGCTTTTGTGGATGCCGAACACGCGCTGGATCCACAATACGCGAAAAAGCTCGGCGTCAACCTTGATGAACTTCTGATTTCGCAACCCGACACGGGCGAGCAAGCGCTTGAAATCGTGGACACTCTGGTGCGTTCGGGCGCTGTCAGCATGGTGGTGATCGACTCGGTTGCGGCACTGACACCCAAGTCCGAACTTGAGGGCGACATGGGCGATAGCTCGGTCGGCGTGCACGCGCGTCTGATGAGCCAGGCCATGCGCAAATTGACAGGGTCGATCTCGCGCTCGAATTGCATGGTTATCTTCATCAACCAGATTCGGATGAAAATTGGTGTCATGTTCGGCTCGCCCGAAACCACCACGGGCGGCAATGCTCTGAAGTTCTACTCATCCGTGCGTCTCGATATCCGCCGCATCGGAGCGATCAAGGACCGCGACGAGGTCGTCGGCAATGCGACCCGTGTAAAGGTCGTAAAGAATAAGGTGGCGCCGCCGTTCAAGCAGGTCGAATTCGACATCATGTACGGCGAAGGCATTTCCAAAACCGGTGAGCTGCTGGATCTGGGCGTCAAGGCCGGTGTGGTCGAGAAGTCGGGCTCGTGGTTCAGCTATGGAGACGAGCGGATCGGCCAGGGACGCGAAAACGCGAAGGTCTTTCTCAAGGAGAACCCCGATATCGCCTGGGCCATCGAAGACCAAATCCGCGCGTCGCACGGCCTTGATTTCGATGAACCTAAGACCGTTAAGGTCGGTCAAAAGGATGATGTCGCAGACGATGACGACGGCCTGATCGAAGCCTGACCGATAATCATCTCAAAGAAGGGCTGCGGGAACTCTGGCAGCCCTTTGCGATTCCAAGTTGCGCCTGGAACGTCGGAAGGGTGCCTCTGGCAGGGATATTTTCGCCAAAAAGAAGCCGACACCCCAAGACATGAGACGCCGGCCTGAAGGGATGAACCTTCTTCTTGGACGGCCATCGGCTTCCCAGCCTGTACCGCGCCCTCACATTGCGCTCATATGTCTTTCTTTTTGGTAAAAATATCCCCGCCGGAGGCACAAATCACTCTGTCATGCACCTTGCAATCGTCGAGCCGATTGAAATCTGACCGGGCACCAGCACTTCCGCGTAAACGCCACCGTGACCTCTGACGGCCGAATATCCTCCGGGCCCAAAGGATTCCTCCATTCTTGAGCACGGCGGGCAGGGGCCATGGATATGAAGAATGCAGTCGTCGATCTGGATCCGAATTGCTCGCAGCGCCAGCAAATTGATGCCCGAGACAACGATATTCCGACGCAGCATGCCGGGGTCTATTTCTTGGTTTGCAAGCAAAGCAGATATGACTGGTAGATGTTCGGATTGGATAAGGGTAACGGCGCGTTTTCCCGCACGTGCGTGGTCGCCGTTCAAGCCATCCGAAGCTATGCGTACTGACGTCAGTGCCTGGATCGGGCCGCGCCGGGCAGGGCGAATGAAGATGGCGTCCACGCGACCGGGTCGTGCGTGTCGCGCCATCATGGCGCCGAGGTCACCGCCAATCAATCGGTCGTCTCTATCACCATAAGTTCCCGTTCGGATGCCATTTTGGCGATCTTCACGGCGTCCTGATATCTGGGGTCGTTGTAGGCCGCTTCAGCCGCTTCGACGCTTGGAAAACGTGCGACCACGTTGCGCGCACGTTCGCGTCCTTCGAATTGGACGAACTTGCCTCCGCGCGCAATGAATGTCCCGCCGTGTTCAGGGATGACGATCGAAGCGATTTCGACATATTCCGCGTATTTTTCTGCGTCCGTCACGTCGACGTGCGCGATCCAGAGTGCACCCATTTATCCCTCCAACAGTTTTTTCGCGGCATTCAGCGCGGCATCGGCGTTTTCGGCCGATGCACCACCGCCTTGCGCCATATCCGGGCGCCCGCCTCCGCCCTTGCCGCCAAGCTGGGCGACCGCGACGCGAACCAGATCAATGGCCGAAACTCTGCCCACAAGGTCAGACGTAACCCCGGCTGCAACTGCCGCTTTCCCGCCCGTATCCGCAATCAAGACGACCACGCCGGAGCCAAGACGTGACTTGTGGTCATCGATCAGGCTGGGCAGGTCCTTGCCGGAAACACCTTGCAGGACCTGCGCAATCACTTTGATACCGTTGACGGCGTCTGCCTCAGGCGAGGATGCGTTGCCACCCATGGCAACCTGCCTGCGCAGATCGGCCACTTCGGCTGCAAGGGCCTTGCGTTCGTCCTGAAGCGCTTTCACGCGCTCGATGACGTCCGCAGGCTGCGCTTTCAACGTGCTTGCTACTTCTGCAAGGCGATGATCCTGGTCGCTGAGATAGCGAAACGCCGCTTCGCCTGTCAGCGCCTCGATGCGCCGCACACCGGCCGCAGAGGCGCTGTCGCCCAAGGTGACGAAAACACCGATGTCGCCCGTGCGCCGGACGTGTGTTCCTCCACAAAGCTCGATCGAATAGGTGTTGCCGTCAGCGCCTTTGCCCGTGTCGGCTTGACCCATTGAGACGACCCGCACTTCATCGCCGTATTTCTCGCCGAACAGGGCCTGCGCGCCGATTCCGCGCGCCTCGTCGGGGGTCATGATGCGGGTTTCCACCGGGGCGTTTTGTCGGATAAAGGCGTTCACGTCGGCTTCGACCTGCTTCAGTTCGCCGAGGCTCAGGGCCTTGTTGTGACTAAAGTCGAACCGCAAACGGTCGGGCGCGTTCAGCGAGCCACGTTGAGCTACGTGGTCGCCAAGCGCCTGACGCAACGCTTCGTGCAGCAGATGGGTGCCCGAGTGGTTGGCCCGGATGGCGCTGCGGCGGGCGTGGTTCACTTCAAGCTGCACCGCGTCTCCAACATGAAGAGCGCCGTTTTCAGCCTTGAAATAATGACCGAAAATCGCACCGCCAGCGAAGCGCTGCGTATCTGTTATCGCCCCGCCGTCATCGTGCTGTTCAAGGTTGCGCAAATATCCCTGATCGCCGACCTGTCCGCCGCTTTCGCCATAAAACGGTGTCTGGTTGACCACGACCCAGCCGCTTGCGCCGGGCGCGAGTTCTTTGACCGCCTCGGTGCCGTCAACAATTGCCAGAACCACACCTTCGGCCAGTTCCGTGTCGTAACCGAGGAATTCCGTCGCGCCGTGCTTGTCGGCCAGGTCGAACCAGATCGTTGCGTCCTTTGTTTCGCCCGAGCCGGACCAGGCGGCTCGCGCCTTGGCCTTTTGTTCGGCCATCGCGGCATCAAACCCATCCGTGTCGACCGAGATGCCTTTCTCCCGCAAAGCGTCCTGCGTCAGATCCAGCGGAAAGCCGTAAGTGTCATAGAGTTTGAACGCAGACGCCCCAGGCAACTCGGCGCCTTCGGGCAGGGTCGCCAACTCTTCATCCAAAAGCCGCAAACCCCGGTCAAGTGTTTCCAGAAAGCGGGTCTCCTCAAGCTTCAGCGTTTCCTCGATCATCGACTGGGCGCGTCCAAGTTCGGGATAGGCCTGACCCATTTCACGCACCAGCGCGCTCACAAGGCGATGCATCACCGGGTCGGACGCACCCAGCAAATGGGCATGGCGCATGGCGCGGCGCATGATGCGACGCAGAACATAGCCGCGGCCTTCGTTCGACGGCATGACACCATCCGCAATCAGGAACGACGTCGACCGCAAGTGGTCGGCAATCACGCGGTGATGCACTTTGCCTGGACCGTCGGGGTCGGTCGAAATGGCGTTGGCCGTCGCCTCGATCAATGAGCGCATGAGATCGGTGTCGTAATTGTCGTGCTTGCCCTGCAACAACGCACCGACGCGTTCCAGTCCCATCCCGGTATCGATCGATTGCGCCGCCAATTCCTTGCGCGAGCCATCTTCGAACTGCTCGAACTGCATAAAGACGAGATTCCATATCTCGATGAACCGGTCACCATCCTCATCCGCGCTGCCCGGAGGCCCGCCCCAGATGTGATCCCCATGGTCGTAGAAAATCTCGGAGGACGGTCCACACGGGCCGGTTGGCCCCATCATCCAGAAGTTGTCGTCTGTGGCGATGCGAATGATGCGGTCATCGGACAGGCCCGCATATTTCTTCCAGATCGACGCCGCTTCATCATCGTTGTGGTAAACGGTAACCAACAACTTGGATTTGTCGATGCCGAAATCCTTCGTGAGCAAGTCCCACGCATAAGGAATGGCCTCTTCCTTGAAATAATCGCCGAATGAGAAATTGCCGAGCATTTCAAAGAACGTGTGATGACGCGCCGTATAGCCGACATTGTCGAGATCGTTGTGCTTGCCACCGGCGCGCACACACCGTTGGGACGTGGTGGCACGCGTATAATCGCGATGCTCGACCCCGGTGAACAGGTTCTTGAACTGCACCATGCCGGAATTCACGAACATCAGCGTCGGATCGTTGCGCGGCACAAGCGGCGAACTGTCAACGACCTTATGCCCGTTTTTCTCAAACGAATTCAAAAAGGTTGAGCGGATATCGTTCAGGCTGGACATAAGTTGACCTCGGTGATGTCAGGCGTTCGCCGGAATACCGCGATCTCCCAAAGCCGTAAAGCTCCGAAAGCCACCAGACCCTAAATCGTCGCCGTACTTTCTTTTTGGCACAAATATCCCCGCCGGAGGCGCAGCCGCCGCGTCAGCGGCGGCCCTCCGCGACGGGCGACAGCCCGGCGCAACCCTTAGGCGGTCACACCGCGTGCGGCGCGCTTGCGCTCATGCGGATCAAGATGACGCTTGCGCAGACGAATGGCGTTCGGCGTGACCTCGACCAATTCGTCGTCGTCGATATAGGCAATCGCCTGCTCCAGAGACATGGTAATCGGCGTGGTCAGGCGCACCGCTTCATCCGTTCCCGAAGCGCGCACGTTGGTCAGTTTCTTGCCCTTCAAAGGGTTCACTTCCAAATCATTCTCGCGGCTGTGCTCGCCGATGATCATGCCCTGGTATAATTGTTCCTGTGCACCGATGAACATCTGTCCGCGATCTTCTAGATTGAACAGCGCATAAGCCACCGAAACGCCATCTTCCATAGAGATCAGCACGCCTGCGCGTCGACCCGGAATGGCTCCCTTGTACGGCGCCCAGCCGTGAAAGACCCGGTTCAGAACGCCCGTGCCGCGCGTGTCAGTCATGAATTCGCCGTGATAGCCGATCAGTCCCCGCGACGGGATTTGCGCAATGATGCGCGTCTTTCCGGCACCCGCCGGCTTCATTTCCGACAAATCGCCGCGCCGCGGACCGGTCAGCTTTTCGATCACTGCGCCGGTATAGTCATCATCCACATCGATCGTCACTTCTTCGATCGGTTCGTGCTGCACACCGTCGATGTCGCGCATCAGAACCTGCGGGCGCGAGATTGACAGCTCAAAACCCTCGCGACGCATGTTCTCGATCAGAACACCCATCTGCAATTCGCCCCGTCCGGCCACTTCAAAGGCTTCGCCGCCCGGAGTGTCTGTGACCTTGATCGCGACGTTGGTTTCGGCCTCCTTCATCAACCGGTCACGGATGACACGCGACTGGACCTTTTTGCCGTCACGCCCCGCAAGCGGGCTGTCATTGATACCGAACGTCACCGAAATCGTCGGTGGATCAATCGGTTGCGCGGGGAGGGCCTTTTCCACCGCAAGGGCTGCAATGGTGTCGGCCACGGTTGCTTTGGTCATTCCGGCGATCGACACGATGTCTCCGGCCGAAGCCACGTCGATGGGCTGCTGGGCAAGACCGCGGAAGGCGAGGATCTTCGAGACACGAAACTGCTCGATTTTCTGCCCCATGCGGCTCATCGCCTGAACCGTCGCACCGGTTTTCAGCGTGCCGCTTTCGATCCGTCCCGTCAAAAGGCGGCCCAGATAGGGGTCGGCGCTCAGCGTCGTTGCCAACATGCTGAAGTCCTTGTCTTTCGCCGCCTGCTGGCGGGGCCGTGGCACATGGCGCACGACAAGATCGAACAAGGCCGACAGATCGGTGCGTGGTCCATTGATCGAGGCGTCAGCCCAGCCCGAGCGACCCGAGGCATAAAGATGCGGAAAGTCCAACTGATCCTCGTTGGCGTCCAACGCCGCGAACAGATCGAATACTTCGTCCAGCGCGCGGTCCGGTTCGGCGTCGGGCTTATCGACCTTGTTCAGCACGACAATCGGACGCAGGCCCAGCGCAAGCGCCTTGGAGGTCACGAATTTAGTCTGCGGCATCGGACCTTCGGCGGCGTCCACCAGCAGCACAACGCCGTCCACCATCGACAGGATTCGCTCGACTTCGCCGCCAAAATCGGCGTGACCGGGGGTGTCGACGATATTGATGCGCGTGCCCTTCCATTCGACCGAAGTCGCCTTGGCCAGAATGGTGATCCCGCGCTCGCGTTCCAGATCATTGCTGTCCATCGCGCGCTCGGCGACATCCTGACCTTTGCGGAAGGCACCGGATTGCTTCAGCAGTTCGTCGACAAGCGTGGTTTTGCCGTGGTCGACGTGCGCGATGATTGCGATATTTCTAAGGTCCATGATCTCTCTCGGAAGTGACTTCGGGCGGCCTTATCGCGGCATTGCAGCAAAGGCCAGCGTCAATCGTGGTTACCGTGCGATATAGCGGTCGCCGCGGTGATTGACAGCGACAATCAGATTAACGATCACCGCGCCGAGAAGGGACCAGATCACCATTTCCCATTGCAGGACAAAAAACGCTGCGACAAAGAGCAATGCGTCAAACGTCAGTTGCGTCCAGCCCGCTTGTATCTTCAGACGCTCCTGCAAGAACAGCGCCAGCACGCCGACACCGCCAAGCGATGCGCCATGTCGAAACAGCACGATCAGCCCCATGCCGATCAAGGCACCTGCAAGCGCGGCACCGACCGGTGCGGACAGATGCGAAATGACGACCGCCTGCGGCAAAAGTTCGGTCATGACCGACAGGATGGCAACGGCAATGATGCTCTTGAAGGTGAACCGGGGTCCCATACGAAACCAAGCCAGCGCCCAGAAGGGCAGGTTCACCGCGAAAAACACAAGCCCGAGGCCATAGCCGGACACGTAAGACAAGAGAACCGCCAGACCCGCGGTCTGGCCGGTAATCAGGCCAAGGTGCGTGACGAACTGAAGGCCCAGCGCGCAAAGCGCCGTGCCCAGCAGAAACGCCTGCGCATCTTCATAAAGACTGTGGTTGATTTTCGGTTTATGCGGCTCGCCCATGGGCGTGGTCATGCAACTGAAACCCTGCGCTGTCCAGCCCTTCGGTCAGGCCGCGTCCGCACTGAGGCTTTCGACGACATTGGCAAGCGTCCGGATCGCGTCCATCAGGCGGCTGTCCTCAACCGTAAGCGCGACACGCAAGTGCCCCGCCGCAGCGTGGCCAAAACTTTCGCCCGGCATGACGGCGATATGGTGTTCGCCCAGAAGACGCTCCGCAAAGGCCTCTCCGCTCAGACCCGTGCGGCGGACATCGACCATCAGATACATCGACGCCGACGAGGGCACGACGGGCAAGCCGCGCTCGGTCAAATAGGCGAGAACCGCCGCATGTCTGCGACGAAACGGGGCCCCGATGCGCTCCTCGAAGGCCGGACCCTGCTGCAAGGCGAACAGGCCGGCGTCCTGGATAAAGCCAGGAACACCGTATGTGGTATGCGTCGAAAGGTTCTCGACGTGCTCCATCGCCTCGGCGGGACCGACAATCCAGCCAAGACGACTGCCGGTCATCGCATGGCTCTTGGACAGGGATCCCGCCACGAGGCAGCGCTCGGCCATCCCCGGCAACTGGCGAGGTGATACATGCGCGCCCGTCCAAAGCTGCGTGTCATAGACCTCGTCCGAAATGATCCAGAGGTCGTGCGCTTTGGCAACATCCGCGATGCCGTCCATCGTTTCGCGTGTGTAGACGACGCCCGTCGGATTGTTGGGCGAGTTGATCAGAAGAGAGCGCGCGCCCTTGGCCGCGGCGTCGAGGTCGCGTGCATCGGGCTGGAACCCGGCTTCGGCGCGAGCGCTGACCGCGCGCGCCACCGCGCCAACGCCACGAATCGTACCGGGGTAGGTAGCATAATAGGGGTCGATGAACAGAGCTACGTCACCGGGATCACAGGCGGCCACATGCGCGGCAAACAAGGCCGATTGTGCGCCGGGGGTGACCACGACGTTCTCGCGCGCCGTCGCGACACCCGTGCGCTCGCTCACGCGGGCCGCAATCGCGTCGCGCAGGGTGTCCGTACCGGGCAGCGCCGCATACCCTGTGTGACCCAAGCGCGCCGACCGTGCCATTTCGTCCAGAATTTCAGGCTCGGTGCGCCGGTCGTGCTCCCCAATGGTCAATTCAACCACATCCACGCCAGCGGCGATCATCTCACGCGATTTGCGCAAGATATCCCATCCATCAGATCCGCCGCCCGTCAGGCCTGCTATTCGCTTCGAAACTTCCATGCCGGGCAAAGGGCCTTCGGTCACCAAGAATGTCAAATAAAAGCTTGTCATCGCGGTCTTCAATTTCAGTGATGCATCCCGCTTCACCCTTTCGAAAATACCACGGGGTGAGGCCCACAGGGCCGAGGGGCAGAGCCCCTGAAGACTCCTCGCACGTGAAAAACCTTTGCAAAGCGACCCCTTGCCCCCTAAGAAGGCAGCATGACCCGGACCCGCATCATAAACGGCTGTATTATTATCGCCTGACATTCGTCGCGCGGCCCGGTCCTCTTTTCTCTTCATCTTGACCTTGGTAAAGCCCGCGCGGGATCGCTCCACGCCCCGAAGGACTTCTGCCCATGACCAAGATCACGCTCTACAACACAGCCAACCGCCAAAAAGAGCCGTTTCAGCCGATCGATCCGGACAATGTGCGGATGTATGTCTGTGGCCCCACGGTCTATGACCGGGCGCATCTGGGCAATGCGCGTCCCGTCGTGGTGTTTGACATGCTGTTCCGGCTCTTGCGCCACGTCTACGGTGCCGACCACGTTACTTATGTGCGCAATTTCACGGATGTGGACGACAAGATAAACGCCCGCGCCGCCGAGAGTGGCCGGTCGATCCGCCAGATCACAGACGAGACCAGCCAGTGGTATCTTGACGATATGGCAGCACTTGGCACGCTGGAACCCACCCATATGCCGCGCGCAACCGAATGGATCGCGCAGATGGTGGCGATGATCGAAGGGCTGATCGCACGCGGCCATGCTTATGAGACCGAGGGCCATGTCCTGTTTCGTGTACGGTCCTACAAGAACTATGGCGCGCTGTCGGGCCGGTCGGTGGATGACATGATCGCGGGCGCACGGGTCGAAGTCGCGCCCTACAAGGAAGACCCGATGGATTTCGTCCTGTGGAAGCCGTCCAATGCCGAGACACCGGGCTGGGACAGCCCATGGGGCAGGGGTCGGCCCGGCTGGCACATCGAATGCTCGGCCATGTCGTATGAGCTGTTGGGCGAGACTTTCGACATCCACGGCGGCGGCAACGACCTTCAATTCCCGCACCACGAAAACGAGATCGCGCAATCGCGCTGCATGGGGCATGGCTTTGCCCGCGTCTGGCTGCACAACGAGATGTTGCAGGTCGAGGGCAAAAAGATGTCCAAGTCTCTGGGCAACTTCTTCACGGTACGTGATCTGCTGGACCGGGGTGTTCCGGGCGAGGTGATCCGCTTCGTGTTCCTGTCGACGCATTACCGCAAGCCGATGGACTGGACGGAAAAGAAGCGGGAGGAGGGCGAAGCCACGCTTCGCAAGTGGTATCGGATGGTCAAGGACGGCGGCACGGTGTCGGAAGACATCATTTCTGCTCTTGGCGACGATCTGAATACGCACGGCGCACTGGCGGTACTCCACCGCGCAGCGTCCGATGAGGACGGTGCAGGTTTGAAATCCGGGTTACAGTTTCTGGGCCTGATGGGCGACACCGTCCCTGCCTGGGCGATCGAAGGGCATGACGACTTGGCCGATCTTGCGCGCCTGTTGGAAAACACGCGCACCGCCGCGATGAAAACCAAGGACTTCTCCGAAGTCGACCGCCTGAAGGCGGCCCTTGCGGCCGCAGGCGTCGAAGTGCGCATGTCCAAGTCCGGCGTTGACCTTTTGCCAGCCGAAGGCTTCGATCCCACCAAACTGGAGGCTCTGAAATGACCCGGATCCGTCTCTCCCTTTTCGACACCACGCTGCGCGACGGGCAGCAAACCCAGGGCGTCCAGTTCTCGGCGGATGAAAAAACCCAGATCGCAAAAGCGCTTGATGCCCTTGGTGTGGACTACATCGAAGGCGGCTGGCCCGGTGCGAACCCGACCGACAGCGCGTTCTTCGAAACGCGTCCACAGACGCGCGCCACCTTCACTGCCTTTGGCATGACCAAGCGTGCGGGACGGTCTGCGGCGAACGACGAAGTCCTTGCCGGAGTCCTGAACGCCAACACGCCAGCGGTCTGTATCGTCGGCAAGACCCACGACTTCCACGTCGACACAGCCCTCGGGATCACTCTTGAAGAAAACCTTACCAATATCTCCGAGAGTATCGCCCATCTCGTCGCCGAAGGTCGCGAGGCCCTGTTTGACGCCGAGCACTTCTTCGACGGCTACAAGGCCAACCCCACGTATGCGCTTGCGTGCCTGCAGGCCGCCTACAAGGCGGGGGCGCGCTGGGTCGTGCTTTGCGACACCAACGGCGGCACGCTGCCTTCTGAAATCGGCGCAATCACAGCCCGCGTGATCGAAAGCGGCATCCCCGGGGATCATCTGGGGATCCACACGCATGACGACACCGGAAACGCCGTGGCAGGCACACTGGCAGCCGTGGATGCAGGCGCGCGCCAGATCCAGGGCACTCTGAACGGTCTTGGCGAACGCTGCGGCAACGCAAACCTAGTGACTCTGGTCCCGACGCTGTTGTTGAAGGAACCTTACGCCAGCACATTCGAAACCGGCGTGCCTGAAACGGCGCTGAAGACGCTCACGCGCACGTCCAGGATGCTGGACGATATCCTGAACCGCGTGCCACAACGCGCGGCCCCCTATGTGGGCGCGTCGGCTTTTGCTCACAAGGCGGGCCTGCACGCCAGTGCCATCGTGAAAGACCCCACCACTTACGAACACATCGCCCCCGAAGCCGTGGGCAACACGCGCATCGTGCCGATGTCAAATCAGGCCGGACAGTCGAACCTCATGCAGCGTTTGTCCGATATGGGGATCGAGGCGGAAAAGGGCGACCCGGCGCTCTCGCGCATTCTGGATGCGGTGAAGCAGCGCGAAACCGATGGCTATGCCTATGACAGCGCGCAGGCCAGCTTCGAGCTTCTGGCGCGCCGCGAACTGGACGTCGCGCCCGACTATTTCGAAGTCGAACGTTATCGCGTCATCTCCGAGCGCCGCCGCAATGCACGCGGTGAAATCGTGGTGGAATCCGAGGCCGTGGTCACGGTGTCGACCCGGGACGGTTCGCGCACGAGTTTCTTCAAGAACGAACACGCTCAGGACATTCAGGACGACGGCCCGGTGAACGCGCTGTGGCAAGCGCTGAAAAGCGATCTCGGCCCGCACCAGAGCAAGATCGAGGACATGCGCCTGACTGACTTCCGCGTGCGGATCACCCAGGGCGGCACCGAAGCCGTGACTCGCGTGATCATCGATTTCGCGGACAATCAGGGGCGCGCATGGGCGACAGTGGGCGTGTCTGCAAACATTGTCGATGCCGCGTTTGAGGCCTTGGTCGATGCGATCAACTGGAAGCTTCTGCGCGACGATGCGACCGTGAAATGAGCGCCGCTCCCGACCAGAAGGAAACGCCACTGCGCGTCGCGGTGCGGTCATGACCCTGCAAGCCTGCGCTGACATCGTCCAGCGCGGCGATCCGGACCGTTTCGCTGCCGCAATGGTTGCACCCGTCGACGCGCGCCGTGTCCTGTTCCCGCTCTACGCCTTCAACGTCGAGGTAGCCCGTGCCCCCTGGGTCACCGAAGAACCGATGATCGCCGAAATGCGACTGCAATGGTGGCGCGACGCGCTGGAGGAAATCGCGAAAGGCAAAAAGGTACGCAAACATGAGGTAACCACCCCACTCGCCGACGTGCTACACGCGCCACTTGCCGAGACTCTCGATCGGCTTGTTCAGGCAAGGCGCTGGGATATCTACCGCGACGCTTTCGACGACACGGACCACTTTGATCACTATTTGAAAATGACCGGCGGCCTGCTCATGTGGACATGCGCACATGTGTTGGGTGCTGGGATCAATACAACCGACCGGATATTCGCTCTGGGCAAGGCCACAGCACTCGTGCGGTTCCTCAAAGCTGTCCCGGCGCTGGAAAAACGCGGGCGCATCCCCCTGGTCGATGGTCGCCCCGAAAAAATCGCGGCCCTCGCCACAACCGCGCTCGAAAACCTTCCGAACATGCAGCATCTCAAGGCCGCCGTTCCAAAACCTGCCCGCGGCGCCCTTATCGAGGCATGGGAAACCCAAGCTCTGCTCCACCAAATCGCCCGCAACCCCTCTCGTGTGGCCGCCGGGGCAATAGGCCTCTCAGAATTCAGAAAACGTGCCCGCCTGGCCCGCTGGGCACTCTGACCGCTTCTTCTTCTGTTTGAAAATATCCCCGCCGGAGGCACCGCGCAGACGTAGTCTGCGCAAACCAAAGGTCACTCCGCCGGCGCCGATCTGGGCTTGGGGCGCATGACCAGCCAGATCAACGATCCACCCGCCAGCACCAGAAACGGCGCCATGGCGATATTGACGGCGCGCCAGCCTTCCACTGCATCTCCGCCAAGGCAATTCGTCAATCCGCCCGACGACAACGAGGCCAGCGTCACACAGCCCATGACGATCATGTCGTTCATTCCCTGCACCCGACCTCGCTCGGCGACCGAATGCGCATGGGACAACATGGTCGTCGCTCCGATGAACCCGAAATTCCACCCAAGTCCAAGCAGGATCAGCGCCACATAGAAATTCGACAACTCCGTGCCCGACAAGGCCACCGCTCCGGCGCCAGTCAGGATCAGCAACCCGACCGCGACGATTCTTTCCGCACCGAAGCGCGCAACCAGATGTCCGGTGAAAAACGACGGCGCAAACATCGCCAGCACATGCCCCGAAACAATATCAGCAGCGTCGTTGGTCGTGAAGCCGCAGCCGACAACCGCCAGCGGCGTCGAGGTCATCACCAGGTTCATCAAGGCATAGGCCACCATTGCGCAGGTGATCGATACCGCGATGCGCGGATCGCGGAGCAACTGCCGTCTGGTGCGCCCCAAAACTTCGTCCGCCGCCTGTCTGACGGGCGCCGGCACGTCCAGAAACAAGAAAAGCACCGCGCCGATAAGGTTCAGCACGATGATCGCGATGTAGGTTCCAAGGAACGGCACCACCATGGCATCGGAGGTGAATTTCACCAGTTGCGGGCCGATAACGGCCGAAAACAACCCGCCCGCCATCACATAGCTGATCGCCTTGGGGCGGTAGGCGTCAGACGCCACATCCGTGGCCGCAAAGCGGTAAAAGCCCTGCGCCGACATATAGACGCCCGTCAGGATGGACCCGCCCAGAAACAGCCAGAAGTTCGCGTAAAACAGACCGATGGCACCGATCACCGCGCCAAGTGCGCCGCCGAAGGCGCCGACGAAAAACCCGGCTGTGCGACCATAGCGCTGCATGAAAGTCGATATGGGCGTTGCCGTCAGCATCGACCCCAGCACGATCATCGAGATAGGCAGCGTCGCCAGACAGATATTCGGCGCCAGCGTGGTGCCGGCCAGACCACCGATAATGAAGATCATCGGAAGTTGCGCGCCCAGAATGGCCTGTGCCGCAACGAGCACCGTCACATTGCGCCGGGCGCGTCTATCATCTGTCATACTCGTCATGGGTTCGGATTACGCGGCCCGTCGCGGCCCCACAAGAGAGCAATCATCACTTTCCATTTCGAACTCCGGCGGCGCGCGTCAAATTAAAGTGGAAAAACGAAAACACCGGACTATCTTTTGCGTTGTTATCTCGAATTGAGCCTGCACATGACCGGCGAATTCCACGCGTTTGCTGCCAAAACGTCCTTGCCCTATGTGGAAAACGTGTCGCGCCAACGCAAGACACGTGTACTGTTACTGGCGGGAACGGCCGAGGCGCGCAATATCGCCTCCGCGCTCAGTCGCGAGCCTTACATCGTGATGACCGTTTCGCTTGCCCGCCCCGAGCGCGTCCCCCATCAGTTCGGCTGGCCGGTCCGCATCGGGGGTTGGGGCGGCTCCGAGGCCTACCGCCACTGGCTGATCCGCGAAGGGATAGACGCGGTGATCGACGCCACCCATCCCTTCGCCACCGAGATGAGCCAGCGCACCGCGAAGATCGCGCCCGAGCTTGGTATCTCTGCGGTACGCTTCATGCGCCCGGCGTGGTTGCCGACCAAGAACGACAACTGGACGTTCCTGAACGTACCCGAGGAAGCCGCCGCGCACATTCCTGAGAACGCGACCGTCTTTCTTGCGACCGGGCGCCGTGATCTGGACCGGTTTGCAAACCTCGATCAACGCCGCATCCTGTGTCGGGTGCGCGACACGCCACAAAGCACGATCCCGTTTCAAAACGGCCAGTTCGTCGTTACACGCGGCCCGGTCACCGTGAACGACGAGATCGACCACTTCGACGAATTGAAAGTCGACTGGATCGTCACGCGCAATTCCGGCGGGCACGGTGGCTGGCCCAAGCTCGAGGCCGCGCGCGCCTTGGGGCTTCCGGTTGCGGTGCTGCGCCGCCCGCCGCCCGTCGAAATGGTCAAGATCTCCACCGTGGCAGAACTGCTCCAATGGGTCAGGAGGCGGCGATGAGCACACCTGAAATCGGACGTGTCATCACCTCGCGCGCCTGTGTCGACGAAGGCGCGGCATGGCTTGCGACGCAGGACGCGCGTTTCGCGCAGGCCCTGAAGCGCACCGGGCCCTTGCCGCTGCGGCTGCGCAAGGACGGGTTCGCCGCTCTCTTGGGGGCCATCGTCAGCCAGCAGGTCTCGGTCGCGTCGGCTAGGGCGATCTGGTCCCGTCTCGCGGACGCCAGGCTGACCGGGCCGCGCAAGATCATGCGCGCCAGCAACGACGAGCTGCGCGCCTGCGGCATGTCGCGGCAGAAAATCCGCTACGCGCGCGAACTGGCGGCGGCAGGGATCCGGTTTGGCGCGTTGCGCGATCAACCCACCGAAAAGGTTATCGAAACCCTGATCGTGGTGCCTGGTATCGGGCGCTGGACGGCCGAGATTTATGCGATGTTCTCGCTTGGACGCGCGGACGTCTTTGCCCCCGGTGATCTGGCGCTTCAGGAAGCCGCGCGCAGTCTGTTCGATCTGGACGCGCGCCCCACCGAAAAAGAGCTGCGAGGCATGTCGCAGGACTGGTCACCCTGGCGTGGCGTTGCAGCCCGCCTGCTTTGGGCCTACTACCACGTTGAAAAGGAACGTGAAGGCATAAGATGAGCGAAGATCTCGATTTCAAACGGCGCGGCTCGACCTCTGGCGATGACAGTTCGGTGGTGATGTTTCTCCACGGCTATGGCGCCGACGGCAATGACCTTTTGGGGCTGGCCGAACCACTGGCCCCACATATGCCGGACACGGTCTTCATTGCGCCCAACGCGCCGGATCGCTCGATGGCGAACCCAATGGGATTTCAGTGGTTTCCGATCCCCTGGATCGACGGATCCAGCGAAGCTGCGGCAGGCGAAGGTTTGTTGCAGGCCGCCCGCCGGCTTGATGCGTTCATTGATAAAGTGCTGGCAGATGAAGGTCTTGGCCCGGACCGTCTGATCCTGTTCGGATTCAGCCAGGGCACGATGATGAGCCTTCACGTCGCCCCAAGGCGCGCGGATCCGGTTGCCGGCATCGTAGGGTTTTCGGGGCGTCTTATGATGGCGGATGCTCTGGCGCACGAAACACTAAGCCGCCCGCCGGTCTTGTTGATTCACGGCGACGCCGATGACGTGGTGCCCTTTGGCGAGATGCAGGCCGCGGCCAATGCGTTGCAGGAGGCCGAATTCGACGTCTATGGCCATGTAATGCAGGGCACCGGACATGGGATCGCGCCAGATGGTCTGAGCGTTGCGCTGACTTTCATGAGGAACTTCCTGCAAATCGCTTAGGTCGTTTTTCGATAAAATCCTATGCATTGAAATGTATCGCAGCCGGGGTTCATTAACCGGCTGCAAACCTTTCGTCGCCTAATTCGTGGCTTATGCGACCTGAAAAATACCTGGACCGAATACTCACATTTGTGACCCCGAAAGACGGCATCAACTTCCTTTCCAAAGCCGTGCTGGTCAACGCTGCGGTGGTGTTGGCCTTCTTCCAGATCGAAATCCTGGTGCATGACGCGGACACGCACCATGCGGCAGAACATGTTTTGGCGACCTTGATCCTTTCTGTTCCGTTCAGCCTGATTGCGTTGGCCGCGATCTGGTATCTCAACACATTGCGAAGGGATCTTGCAAAGCTGGCGGCGACTGATTTGCTGACCGGCTTGTCAAACCGCCGTGCGTTCATGTCAGCGTCGGAAAACGCCACTTCCCAGTCGCGCGGCATCATGATGATGATCGATCTCGACCATTTCAAGCAGATCAACGATACTTACGGCCACACGGTCGGCGATGACTGTTTGCGCGCCATGGCGGATGTCTTGCGCGAACAGGTTCGAACCAACGATGTGGTCGGCAGGCTTGGCGGCGAGGAATTTGGCGTGTTTCTGGTGGATGCCCCGATGGAAGCGGCCCAACAAATCGGAGAGCGGATCTGTGCCGGCGCGTCTCTGACCCTTTCGCAAGCGGACCGTGACGTAAAGGTTACGGCCTCGATCGGAGCGGTCGAGATGCCGCAATTCGAAGACATCGAAGCAATGCTGACGCTTGCCGATATGGCGATGTACCAGGCAAAGAACGCGGGCCGCGGGTGTCTTGTGTTTTGGGAAAAGGGGGTCACGGCACGGGCGCAGGCTGAATGCGTTTGAGACCCTGGGCCGCTGGCTGACGCGGCGGTTCATCCTCCTGTCATATTTCCTCACCAACGCTTTCACCATGCCGTGCTATTGTGGGGCTTGCGTGATTGCGGCCCCTATATATAGTCGAAGTTGAGGCCCGAGGCGGATCATATGCGCTTTGGGTGAAACCGGACATGGGTCAGAGGTGAGCGGAAGAATGGACGGAGACTTCAGAACGAGTTTTGTGCGAGAACCTGGGTGCCTGCGTCACAAGCCCGCTTTGGTACTGAACGCGGATTATCGACCCCTGTCATATTATCCGTTGTCGCTCTGGCCCTGGCAGGAGGCGATAAAGGCGGTGTATCTCGATCGGGTACAGATCGTCGCGGAATACGAAGACGTCGTGCGAAGTCCGTCGGTCGAGATCAAAATCCCGTCGGTCGTTGTTCTGAAAGACTATATCCAACCCCAAAAGCGCGTGGCCTTCACGCGCTTTAATCTTTTCTTGAGGGACGAATTCTGTTGCCAGTATTGCGGCGCGCGCGGCGATCTGACGTTCGATCACGTGGTGCCACGCGCCCGCGGCGGCGTCACAAGCTGGGAAAACGTCGTGGCGGCCTGTTCGCGGTGCAACCTGAAAAAGGGCTCGAAATCGATCCGGCAGGTCGGGATGGCCTTGCGCAAACCGCCAAGACGGCCCGCAGCGGAAGAATTGCGCAATCAGGGACGCAAATTCCCGCCGAACCACCTGCACGACACATGGCTGGATTTCCTTTACTGGGACGCCGAACTGGAAGCCTGACGAAAGATCACGCGGAGCAACTCGCCCCACCCAGAACGCAGAATTTCGTACAATGGGGATGGTTCAGCCGGACGGATGTCTCGGCCTCTTCCAGCGTTGCTCCCAGCTCGAACTCGGCGTCGTAGGGCAACAACGTGCAAGCAACTACCGCCGGTTTTTCTGCTCCGCGCCGCTTGACCACCATCCGCGACGACGCGCACATCACACTGGTTGATGAAATGTCGAGGATATCCCAACAAGCCGTTGTAATCTCGGGAACATCCGCGTTTTCGTCCATCTCGGGAAACAACACGGTCTGACCGGGATCGGCAGCCGAGATCTCGAAGCCCTCGCGCTTGAAAAGGGCGGCATACCCGGCACGTGATTCCGCCTCGCTCTCGCCCCAGACCGTGCGACCGGCAACCGCCATGCGTATTCCGGCATCGCGCAACCAGCGCATACCCGTCAGGGTCTTTTCAAACGCCCCCTCGCCACGCTCGGTGTCGTGATGTTTTGCGGACGAGTGATCGACCGAAATGCGCAACGTCAGCTTGCCCGGATACGCCTGAGACAGCGCGATCAGCCCGTTTTGCATTGACTTGCGCATCATCGGACGCATCGCATTGGTCAGGATCAGCACGTCGTAGCCCCGTTCAAGCGACCGCCGGGTGATTTCGATCATTTCGGGGTTCATGAACGGCTCGCCGCCAGTAAACGCGATCTCGCGCAGTTTCCAGCGGCGATCCTCAAGCTGGTCCAGATAGTCCGTGACCTCGTCTGCGGTAATGTAAACCAGACGGTCATTGGAGGGTGACGACTGGATATAGCAGTTCACGCATTCGATATTGCAAAGCGTGCCCGTGTTGAACCAGAGCGTTTCAGGGTTCGAAAAGGCGACAACTGCACGTTCCTCGCCCTTGGCGGTGGTGAACGGGTCACTGAATTTCGCAACAGGGCTCGTGGAGGCAATTTGATCTTTCATGTCATCCATCGGTTTGAGGCTGAGGACTACCTATTCGGAATTTCTTCGCTCATAAAGCGTGCTGTTCATAACGTGATGGACTTGTGATGATTTCGTGTGCATCTGGACTTGGCCGCGCGTTCGGAGTATCGCGGGACAACTGTTGCCGTTAGCGGTAACAACGCTTCGCGAATCCGGGAAGGAGAATCTCATGGTATCGCGCGTCATTCCGGTCGACGACTTCGACCTCGTGATTTTCGGAGGCACGGGCGATCTGGCGCGCCGCAAGATCCTGCCCGGCCTGTTTCGTCGTTTTTGTTCAGGTCAGATGCCCGCGCAATCGCGCATTATCGGGGCTGCGCGGTCTGAATTGTCAGACGCCGCGTTTCGCCGGGACATCAAGGCGGCACTCGAAGAATTCCTGCCCAAGGACAGCTTTTCGGCGAAAGAGGTCAAAGCGTTTCTCGACCAGTTGCATTACGTGCGGATCGACGCAACGGGAACCGAAGGCTGGGGCGCGCTGAAAAAGCTTGTGCGCAACGACAAAGACACGATCCAGGCGTTCTATTTCTCGGTCGCGCCAAGCCTGTTCGGAGATCTTGCTGAACGCCTTCACACAAACAAGATCGCAGGGCCCGGCGCGCGTATCGTCGTAGAAAAACCGTTTGGACGCGACCTTGGAAGCGCCAAGAAACTGAACTCGACGCTGCGCGATCATTTCGACGAAAGCCAGATTTACCGGATCGATCATTATCTCGGTAAAGAAACCGTTCAGAACCTCATGGCTGTGAGGTTCGGCAACATGCTGTTCGAACCGCTATGGAACGCGCAATACGTCGATCATGTTCAGATCACCGTGGCCGAAACCGTGGGTGTCGGGGGCAGGGGAGCCTATTACGACAAATCCGGCGCGATGCGCGATATGGTGCAAAACCATCTGATGCAGTTGTTGTGTCTGATTGCGATGGAACCGCCTTCACATTTCGATCCCGACGCGGTGCGTGACGAAAAGCTCAAGGTGATCCGCGCTCTGGATCCGCCCAAGCGCGATGATATCGTCCGCGGTCAATACGAATCAGCCACCGATGGCAAAGGCTATCTGGAAGAGGTCGAGAGCAACGACAGCATCACTGAAAGTTTCATTGCGATGAAACTGGCCATTTCGAACTGGAGATGGGCAGGCGTGCCGTTTTATCTGCGCACGGGCAAGCGGATGAAAGCACGGACTTCCGAGATCTCGATCGTGTTCAAAGAGACTCCGCACTCGATCTTCGACAAGGACAGCGGGCGTCATCGCAACATTCTGTCGATCCGGTTGCAGCCAAACGAGGGCATCACGCTTGGTGTGACGATCAAGGAGCCGGGACCGGGGGGCATGCGGCTTGTTGATGTGCCGCTGGATATGACCTTTGCGGACGCGCTTGGCCCAGAAGCCGAAGGTGTCCCGGACGCTTATGAGCGGTTGATCATGGATGTGATCCGCGGAAACCAGACGTTGTTCATGCGCGGCGACGAGGTGGAAGCGGCCTGGAGCTGGACGGACCCGATCATTGAGGACTGGACAAGGCGGGGCGAGCGACCGAAACCTTATGATGTGGGAACAACCGGCCCGGAAGACGCCGCTGTGCTGATGCACCGCGAGGGGCGTCGCTGGCTGGATATCAAGGCCTGACAGAACCGCAGGCCGGAAAGGCGCGTTATGCATCTGGAAACATACCCTGACTCTGAAATGATGATGATGGACCTTGCGAACCGGATCGCAGGGGAGCTCAAAAACAGCCTCTTCGAGCATCCCTGGGTCTCACTTGTGGTTCCGGGTGGCACGACGCCGGGACCGATGTTCGACGCGTTGTCGGCTGCCGATCTGGACTGGTCACGTGTGCATGTCTTGCTGTCCGACGAGCGTCGTGTGCCGGCCGATCACCCCCGCTCGAACGAACGTCTTGTGCGAGAGCGGTTGTTGACGGGTCGGGCATCGGCGGCGAAATTCGTACGCCTTGTACCCGAAACCGATGCCGATTGGGCAAATGTCCGCGCGCGACTGGACGCAGAACTGCCGATCTCGGTTCTGCTGCTCGGGATGGGCGCGGACATGCACACGGCCTCGCTCTTTCCCGGCGCGCCCGAGTTGGGCGACGCCCTCGCGCAGAACGCGCCGTCCTTGATGGCGATCACACCGCCGGACGGCGATCTTGAACCGCGTCTGACGCTGAGTGCCCGCGTTCTGAAGGGCGCAATGACCACGCATGTCTTGATCACAGGCGACGAGAAACGCGCCAGTGTCGAGCGTGCCCGCAAACTTTCCCCAAAAGAGGCTCCGATCGCGGCTGTTCTTGGCAGCGCAACCGTGCATTGGGCCCCGTAACCGCCCGCAAGAGGACGAGATGGACTTCACGAACCTGAAATCGGCGGCCAAGTCTGCCGCGAAAACGCCTATTCTGAACCGTTTCGACGACCCAGACCGCGCACGCGCCTTCTCGGTGTCGGCGGGCGATCTGCTATTCGATTACTCAAAGACGTCCATTGACTCGACGGGTCGGCAGGCTCTGATCGATCTGTTTGAACGCGCCGACGTCGCCTCCCGCCGGGACGCGATGTTCAGCGGTGAAGCCATCAACGAAACCGAAGGCCGGGCCGTGCTTCACACCGCCTTGCGCAATCTCGATGGCGGTCCGGTGATGGTTGGCGGTGTCGATGTGATGCCCGGCGTTCTGGCGACTCTCAAGCGCATGGAAACCTTTGCCAATGACGTGCGCGAAGGGCGCTTCAAGGGCGAGGGCGGTCAGATCACGGATGTGGTCAATATCGGTATCGGGGGCTCTGACCTTGGACCTGCCATGGCGACGCTAGCTCTTGCGCCTTATCACGACGGACCCAGATGCCATTATGTATCGAACGTCGATGCCGCGCATATTGCCGACACGCTTCGGAGTCTGGATGCGCGCACCACGCTGGTCGTCGTCGCCTCCAAGACCTTCACAACGATTGAAACCATGACCAACGCCGCGACGGCAAAAGCCTGGATGAGCGAGAGCGTCGCGCATCCGGCGGCACAGTTCGCTGCACTTTCGACTGCGGCCGACAAGACCGGCGCCTTCGGGATCGACCCCGAGCGCGTCTTCGGATTCGAGGATTGGGTCGGCGGGCGCTATTCCATGTGGGGCCCGATTGGCTTGGCTCTGATGATTGCCACGGGCCCAGAAAGCTTCCGCGCGTTCCTGAAGGGTGGCGCATGGATGGATCAGCATTTCCAAGTAGCGGCGCCGCAGGAAAACCTCCCGGTGATGCTGGCGCTCACCGGTATCTGGCACAATCAGGGTCTGGACCACGCCACCCGCGCGGTGCTGCCCTATGAGCAGCGCTTATCGCGCCTCCCGGCCTATCTCCAGCAGCTTGAAATGGAGAGCAACGGCAAGAGCACGGCGATGGGCGGCACGACCCTCACGGACAATTCCGGCCCCATTGTCTGGGGCGAGCCGGGGACCAATGGTCAACATGCGTTCTATCAGCTGATCCATCAGGGCACGCGAGTGGTGCCGTGTGAATTCATGGTCGCAGCACAGGGTTTCGAGGCGGATCTGGCGCATCAGCACAGACTTCTTGTCGCCAATTGTCTGGCACAATCCGAGGCCCTCATGCGGGGGCGTACGCTGGACGAAGCACGCGCCATCGTTGCGGACAAGTTCGAAGGCGCCGAACTGGAACGCCAGGCGGCGCACCGCGTTTTCCCTGGAAACCGCCCCTCCACGACCCTTGTCTATCCAAAGCTGACGCCCTTCGTGCTGGGCCAAATCATTGCACTTTACGAACACCGCGTGTTCGTCGAAGGCGCGATCCTCGGCATCAACTCCTATGACCAGTGGGGTGTCGAGCTTGGTAAGGAACTGGCCAAGGCGTTGGAACCCGTGGTCGCAGGCGAGGTCGGAACCGACGGAAAAGACGGCTCAACCGCGCAACTTGTGCAAGCCGTCCAGCGGATGTCGGGGGAGTAATGCACGCCCCCGATCTCGCAGCGGCTAGCGCAGACCTGCGCGGGTCATCATTTCTTCAAAGGACGCCGTGAACCCCGAAAGCGACATCGTCAGGTTAACCGTCTGGTCCGGTGCCAAAGCAGGGACGATTGTGATCGTGCCTTTCGCGCCGCGCTTGAATTCGGCCACTTCTTCGGGCGTGAAACCAAGCCGGGCGATGCAGCCCTCGGTGGAACAGAAACTGTAGGGATAGCGCCGCGCCTCGCCTTCATCCACCACAAGACGCAGGTCGGCGGTCAACAGGGTTTCCAGAGGCGTGATGATGGTGGCGCCCGCTTCGGCCGGGCTGCCGGGAGGTATCGCGAAAAGGTTCACTTCGGCCACTGCCTGTCCGGTGCTATCGAGCAAAAGCTGGTACATCTGGCAACGGTCGCGACCATTTTCAAGACGCAGGCAACGCAACTCCCAATCCGAATATGTGCCGGCGACAAAAGTCGCTCCGGGCGCGGGTTCGCCGGTGTCGGAGCCGGGCGCCTCGGCCTCGGCGGTTTCGGTTTCACCCGTCTCGGCCGTCTGAGCGTACGCCGTGCCATAAAGACCAGCCGCCAAAACAAAGCACATCAATTTCAATAGGTTCGTCATGTTTTCTCCCATGCGGAAACCGCTTTTCCAGCGAGGCTTATCACGGACGTTCCACCATGTCAGCGCCCGAGGTCTGCGGCGGCAAAGCTTCGCCGTCACGTTCTTGTCAGGACCGGTTCTGTCGGGATTTCCGCACGCGCCGCGATACATAAAAAAGCAGGACCTGAAGCTCAGGCCCTGCTTTTCTTTTCTCCCTGCCGGACTGGCCGACTTATTTATTGAGCGAAAGCTATTGCAGCAGAGTGGCCCCGTCAACTGTCAACTTATCACTTTTTTTCGACGTCTACTGCGAGGCCTTGCAAGACGGCAAAAAGAGACCGTGCTTTTGACGGCGCGGCCAGTCGACAGGGAGGAAGTGTCCAAAATCGCGCGATTGCGCTTTCAGAACCGGTTCACTTTGGCACATAAAGGTTAACAAGTTATTCTGCCTGCGAACGCAGGGATCAAAGCGAGGGCAACAGGTGTCAGACACGATTTTCATGGGCGGCGGCGGCGAAGATTACGCGACATATCAGGGCCTCTTGCTGAAATATGCCAACCGGCACGGATTGGTCGCGGGCGCGACGGGAACGGGCAAAACGGTGACGCTTCAGATCATGGCCGAGAGCTTTGCATCCGAGGGCGTTCCGGTGTTCCTGTCGGACGTGAAGGGCGACCTCTCCGGGTTGGCGCGCTCGGGCAGCGAGACATTCAAGCTGCATGACGCCTTCACCAAACGCGCGGGCATCATCGGTTTCGACGATTACAGCTACGGCGCGTTTCCGGTCACCTTCTGGGATCTCTTTGGCGAACAGGGTCATCCAATTCGCACGACGGTCAGCGAAATGGGGCCGCTCTTGCTGTCACGTTTGCTGGAACTGACTGACGCCCAGGAAGGTGTACTGAACATCGCCGTTAGGGTCGCTGACGAAGAGGGGATGCCGCTTCTTGACCTGAAAGATCTGCAGGCGATGCTGGTCTGGCTTGGCGAGAATCGCGGGGAATTATCCTTGCGCTATGGCAATATCTCGACCGCTTCGATCGGGGCCATCCAGCGCCAGCTTCTGGTGCTGGAGAATCAGGGGGGCACAAATTTCTTCGGTGAGCCCGCGCTTGAGCTGACCGATATCATGCGCACCGATATCGACGGACGCGGGCGCATCAATATTCTGGCCGCCGACAAGTTAATGGGCTCGCCACGGCTTTATGCGACGTCACTTCTTTGGCTGTTGTCGGAACTGTTCGAGGAGCTCCCCGAGGTCGGTGATCCCGACAAACCGCGTCTGGTGTTCTTTTTCGACGAAGCGCATTTGCTGTTCGATGATGCCCCGAAAGCACTGGTCGACAAGGTAGAGCAGGTGGCGCGGCTGATCCGCTCGAAGGGGGTGGGTGTCTACTTTGTGACCCAGAACCCTTCGGATGTGCCGGAAGACATTTTGGGCCAGCTTGGCAACCGGATCCAGCACGCGTTGCGTGCGTTTACCGCGCGGGATCGCAAACAGTTGAAGATGGCGGCGCAAACCTATCGCGACAACCCGCGCTTTTCGACCGAGGACGCGATCCGCGAAGTCGGCGTCGGCGAGGCCGTGACGTCGTTTCTGGAAGCAAAGGGCGCACCCGGCGTGGTGGAACGCACCTTGATCCGCCCGCCGTCCTCGCAGCTTGGGCCGATCACCTCCGCCGAGCGACGCGAGGTCATCAATGCCTCGCCCATCGCCGGAAAGTACGAGGCGAAGAAGGATCGCGAAAGTGCCTATGAGCTGTTGCGCGGACGCGCCGAAGAAGCTGCGAAAGCCGCAGAAGAGGCCGAACGGCAGGAAGCCGAAGCAAAGGAGGCGGAGAGCGCCTACAAGACCGGGCGGCGCTATGAAGGCGAACGCGTGGGCAGGTCGACGTCGCGCTCCAGCACGCGCTCGACGGGCGGATTTGGCGACGCTTTGACGAAGATGGTTGTCAAGGAATTGAAGGGCACGACCGGACGACGCATTGTGCGCGGCATTCTTGGTGGTCTATTCAAGGGCCGTTGAGGTGCGACTTGCAAAGGCACCTGGCAGAATTGGATATTTTTGCCAAAAAGAAAGGTTGAAAGTGTCGTTAATTCGAAGCGTGTTTCTGGGCCTTGCATTGGGCGTGCTGGCGGCTTGCGGGAGTTACGGACCAACGGATGTTTCGTCGCACGACGTGGCCAAGCTGGAAGCGGGGCTGTTGGCGCTGGGGCCAGAGGTCGATCCGGACGAAGCCGCGCGCGCGGCGCGCATTGCCTATGAATATACGGCCATTCTGGCGCGCGAGTATGAAATCGCGGATGCGCCGCTTGTCCATAATACCAAGGTAAATATGGGTCTGAAACCGCGGGGGCTGTGCTGGCATTGGGCCGAGGATATGGAGAACCGGCTGCTGAAGGAAAACTTTCAGACGCTCGATGTATTGCGCGCGATCGCGAATGCTGAAAGCGACTGGCTGATAGACCATTCGACGGCCCTGCTGGCGCCGCGTGGCGGCGGGCTTCGCGATGCGATGGTGCTTGACCCCTGGCGTTATGGAGGGCGGCTGGCTTGGGCGCCGGTGCCGGAAGACACGCGATATGACTGGGTGCCGCAAGAGGTCGTACATGCCCGCTGGCGGGCGGAGATCGCGGCGGGAAAGCGCGAAGCGCCTCCGGTTGGGGCGACGCTGAAATAGCCTAAACGGGCGATCAGTTTTGTACTCTGAGGCGGTCGCAGCCGTTGCGCCGACCCGCGCGTTGGGGCATCACTTGTCGCACAACAGGAAAAGGCGCGCGACATGGCATTTGGCAAGGGTCATCATCTGCATCTGATTGACGGGTCAGCGTTCATTTTCCGCGCCTATCATGCGCTGCCACCGCTGACGCGGAAGTCCGACGGATTGCCTGTGGGTGCCGTATCGGGTTTCGTGAACATGCTTTGGAAGACCGTTGAGGATAACAGGGGGCCGGACGCGCCGACCCACGCAGCGGTCGTTTTCGACAAGGGCAGCCACACCTTCCGCAACGATCTTTACGACCAGTACAAGGCCAATCGCGAGGCGATGCCGGAAGACCTGCGACCGCAGATACCGCTGACACGCGACGCCACGCGGGCCTTCAATATCGCGTGTCTTGAACAGGAAGGCTTTGAGGCCGACGACATCATCGCAACATTGGCGTGCCGCGCACGCGACGCCGGCGCGCGCGTGACGATCGTGTCCTCCGACAAGGACCTGATGCAATTGGTCGGCGACGGCGTGGATATGTTCGACGCCATGAAAAACCTGCGCATCGACAGCGACGGCGTGGTTGCCAAGTTCGGCGTGACGCCGGACAAAGTCGTCGATGTGCAGGCGTTGGCGGGCGACAGTGTTGATAACGTGCCAGGCGCGCCCGGCATCGGCGTAAAGACCGCTGCCCTTTTGATCAATGAATACGGTTCTCTGGAAGACCTTCTTGAGCGCGCCGACGAGATAAAGCAGCCAAAGCGGCGTCAGACGCTGATCGACAATGCCGACCAAATTATGCTTTCCAAGAAACTTGTGACGCTCGATTGCGACATGGACCTCGATTATGCGCTGGACTCGCTTGAGGTGAAGGAACCGATTGCCGACGAGCTTCTGGGGTTTCTGACCGAGATGGAGTTTCGCACCGTCACGCGTCGCATCGCCGAAGCCCTGAATGTCGAGGTGCCGGTCATTCCTGAAGAGGAAAGCTCCGCCACATCACCGAGTGATCCGCCAGAAGCCATTCCGTTCGATGCAACCGGGTACACCAAGGTAAACGATATCAAGGCCTTGGAGGAATGGATAGCGCGCGCTCATGCGCGGGGCTATGTGGCGGTCGACACCGAAACCACCGCTTTGAACGAGATGACGGCCGAGCTTGTCGGTATATCGATGTGCATCGAGCCGGGGCAGGCGTGTTACATCCCGCTGACCCACAAGGCCTCTGCGGCCGACGATCTGTTCGGATCAAACGAGCTTGCGGACGACCAATTGGATTTGGAGGACGTGTTGGCGCTGTTGCGGCCGATGCTGGAAGATCCTTCGGTTCTGAAAATCGGTCAGAACATGAAGTACGACGCCAAGATTTTCGCTCGCTACGGCGTCAGTGTCGCTCCGATCGACGACACGATGTTAATGTCCTATGCGATGCATGCGGGCCTTCATAATCACGGGATGGACCTTCTTTCCGAGCGCTACCTCGGGCACCATCCCATTGAAATCAAATCTCTTCTGGGCAGCGGCAAGGCCCAGATCACCTTTGACCGGGTCGCCGTGGACGACGCGGTAAAGTACGCCGCCGAGGACGCGGATATCACGCTGCGGCTTTGGCAGGCGTTCAAGCCTGAACTGCACAAGAAGCACGTGACGACCGTCTATGAAACGCTGGAACGCCCCCTGGTTGGCGTGCTTGCGGACATGGAAATGACAGGCATCAAGGTCGACCGAGAGGTCCTTTCGAAGATGTCCAACGCCTTTGCGCAGAAAATGGCACAGTTAGAAGACGAAATCCACGCGCTTGCCGGGCACAGCTTCAATGTCGGCAGCCCCGCTCAAGTCGGCGAGATACTCTTTGAAACCATGGGCTTGTCCGGCGGTAAAAAGGGCAAGAACGGCAAGTATTCGACACCCGCGGATGTGCTGGAAGATCTGGCGACCGAGCATGAGTTACCGGGCCGTGTTCTGGACTGGCGCCAGATCCAGAAGCTTAAGTCGACCTACACGGACGCGCTTCAAGACCACATCAACACCGACACTGGCCGGGTTCACACGTCCTATTCGATTGCGGGGGCAAGCACAGGGCGGCTGGCCTCGACCGACCCGAACCTCCAGAACATCCCCGTGCGCAGTGAAGAAGGGCGGCGCATCCGTGAAGCCTTTATCGCAACGCCGGGGCATACGCTGGTCAGCCTCGACTATAGCCAGATCGAACTGCGCATCCTTGCTCATATTGCCGGGATCGATGCGCTGAAAGAAGCATTTCTCGAAGGTCAGGACATCCATGCCGCGACGGCCTCGGAGATGTTCAACGTCCCACTCGACGAGATGACGGCCGATGTGCGCCGACAGGCCAAAGCGATCAATTTCGGCGTGATCTACGGTATTTCCGGGTTCGGACTGGCGCGCAACTTGCGGATCCCGCGCGACGAAGCCCAGGGCTTTATCGACCGGTACTTCGAACGCTTCCCCGGCATCCGGGCTTATATGGACAACACCGTCACCTTCGCTAAAGAACACGGCTATGTGCAAACCTTGTTCGGGCGCAAAATCAACACGCCTGAGATCAACAATCGCGGACCACATGCAGGCTTCGCCAAGCGCGCTGCGATCAACGCGCCCATTCAGGGCACCGCCGCCGATGTCATCCGGCGGGCGATGATCCGTATGCCCGACGCCATTGCCAAACTTCCGGCAAAAATGCTGCTGCAGGTGCATGACGAACTGCTTTTCGAGGTTGAAGAGAGCGCGGCGGATGATCTGATCGCCGTCGCAAAAGACGTGATGGAGGGCGCTTCGATGCCTGCCGTCGATCTGACGGTACCGCTGACGGTCGATGCCGGAAAGGGGGCCAACTGGGCGAAAGCACACTAGGCACCCGCTCGTATTGGCGGATCATTTCATTACAACGACCGTTTTTTCTTGCGTCATCGCCGCGACATCGGCGTAATATATCAAATAATTCAAAGTGGTATTCATGACAGACGATTACTCCCCCGAGCGTGCCCTTCAGGAAAGCGTGGCCAGTCTGGCGCCTATCCTGCAGCCCGGAACATTTGTTTACTGCTCGATGCTGCATAATTCCGACTCGCGCGAGGCCATGTCCGTCGCGAGGGCCTACTTCGTCGAGGATCAGGGGGTTTCGCTGATTATCCCACGCACCGAAGCTGTGCGTCTTGGCCTCATTTTCGACCTCACGCTGCGCCAGATCACGCTGTTCGCCAATGTGCCGCCCGATGTGATCGGCGTGACGCGCGCAGCACTGCGCACGCTGGAAAAACGCGATATCCCGGCCAACGTTGTCTCAGCCGCGCACAGTGACCACCTGTTCGTGCCGACACGCCGCGCAGACGAAGCCGTTGAAGCCCTGCGGCAACTTCAGCAGCGCGCGGAAAAAAGCCTCAAATAGAGCCCGAGGCCCCGGCAAACCATCGCGGGGCGCGCTTTCGGACTTTCGCATTCGGCCCGCGTCTTTTAAGACATTGGCGAAATCTCCAGTGACCATCGAGGCTGCCCCATGACCGAGCCAACCATCACCGAAGACGTCATCGCGGCGCATGGCCTCACGCCGCAGGAATACGCCAACATCCTGCGCATTCTCAATCGCGCGCCCAGCTTTACCGAACTTGGGATTTTCTCGGCCATGTGGAACGAGCACTGCTCGTATAAGTCCTCGAAAAAGTGGCTGAGAACGCTTCCGACTGAAGGGCCTCAGGTCATTTGTGGACCCGGCGAGAACGCAGGCGTTGTCGATATCGGCGACGGACAAGCCGTTGTTTTTAAAATGGAAAGCCATAATCACCCCAGCTATATCGAACCCTATCAAGGTGCGGCCACCGGCGTTGGCGGTATCCTTCGGGACGTCTTCACCATGGGCGCGCGCCCGATCGCGGCGATGAATGCGCTGTCCTTCGGGGAAGTGACGCACCCAAAGACCAAGCGGCTTGTGGCGGGCGTCGTCGAAGGCGTCGGCGGCTATGGAAACCCGTTCGGCGTTCCGACCATCGGCGGCGAAGTCCGCTTTCATGCGGCCTACAACGGCAATTGTCTGGTCAACGCCTTTGCCGCCGGTCTGGCGGATGCCGACAAGATTTTCTACTCGGCCGCCTCGGGGATCGGAATGCCGGTCGTCTATCTGGGGGCCAAGACCGGGCGCGACGGGGTAGGTGGCGCGACGATGGCCTCGGCCGAATTCGACGACACGATCGAGGAAAAACGCCCCACGGTTCAGGTCGGCGATCCTTTCACCGAAAAGCGGCTTCTGGAAGCCACGCTCGAGCTTATGGCTTCGGGTTCGGTGATCTCCATTCAGGACATGGGCGCGGCCGGTCTGACCTGTTCGGCGGTCGAAATGGGCGACAAGGGCGGCTTGGGCATCAAGCTGAACCTGAACCTCGTGCCGGTGCGCGAAAAGGCCATGACGGCCTACGAAATGATGCTTTCGGAAAGCCAGGAGCGGATGCTCATGGTGCTGAAGCCCGAGAAGGAAGCCGAAGCAAAAGCGATCTTCGACAAATGGGATCTCGATTTTGCCATCGTCGGTGAAACCATCGCCGAGGACCGCTTCCTGATCGTACACAACGACACAATCATGGCCGATCTGCCGCTCTCGAAACTGGCCTCGACGGCGCCGGAATACGATCGCCCCTGGGTCGAAACACCTGCCGCGGCACCTCTTGGCGACGTGCCGAAAATTGCGGCTATCGACGCGCTGAAGTCGCTGATCTCATCGCCGAATTACGCGCGCAAGCACTGGGTCTGGGAGCAATACGACAGTCAGGTCATGGCCGACACGGTGCAGGCCCCTGGCCTTGGGGCAGGGATTGTCCGCGTCCATGGCACCGATAAGATGCTGGCCTTCACGTCCGACGTAACGCCCCGCTATGTCAAAGCAAATCCGTTTGAAGGTGGGAAACAAGCCGTCGCCGAAGCCTATCGCAACCTCTGTGCCGTCGGCGCCAGACCGCTGGCGACAACCGACAATCTGAATTTCGGCAATCCAGAAAAGCCCGAGATCATGGGCCAGTTCGTCGGAGCAATCAAAGGCATCGGCGAAGCCTGTCTTGCCCTCGATACTCCTATCGTGTCCGGCAACGTTTCACTTTACAACGAAACCGACGGGCAGGGCATCCTGCCGACGCCAACCATCGGCGCAGTCGGGCTTATCACCACCCCGGATGCGCTTATCAGCGGCCTTCCGTCGGCGGGTGATTTCGCGGTCGTCCTCGGGGCCACCCAGGGTCACCTTGGGCAATCCGCGCTTCTAGCCGAGGCTTTCGGGCGTGAGGACGGAGATGCTCCCGTGGTTGATCTTGTCGCCGAACGCCGCAACGGCACGTTCCTGCGCGAAAACGGAGCGCTTGTAAGCGCGGCCACCGATCTCTCGGACGGCGGCCTTGCGCTGGCGGGCTTCGAAATGGCCGATGCGGCCAATGTTGGCCTGAGACTGGTCTCTGAAGAGATCGGCCAGCTCTTCGGCGAAGATCAGGCCCGCTACCTTGTCGCAGTACATCCCGATAATCTGGAAACCTTCCTGTCGCAGGCCAAGGTGGCTGGTGTGCCCGCCACCAATGCCGGCACATTCGGCGGTGACAAGATCACCCTCGGCGCGGAAAGCGCACCGCTTTCGACCTTGTCGCAAATCTATCGCTCTGCATTCGCTGAAAAACTCGCCTGATCCCAGTTCACCCTTTCTTAGATACCAATAGGAACCCGCCAGCCCCTTGCAGAGCACGCTCAAACTCTGAGAGGCAAACGCTTCCCTCCAGGAAACGCCCGGCAAACCTTGCAAGGCCCGCACCTCGGCTCTACATCTGGTTCAAGGAACAGGAGACCCTTTCGAAATGCCCATGCAGGCCCATGAAATCGAAGCTTTACTGCGCAAATCCTTTCCGAATGCGCAGATCAAGGTCGACGGCGACGACGGCGTACATATGTCCGCTGTCGTGATTGATGAGAGTTTTCGCGGCCAAAACAGAGTGCAACAGCAACGCGCAGTCTATGCCGCATTGAAAGGCAAGATGGACGGAGCAAACGGCGAACTTCACGCCCTCGCTTTGACCACAAGAGCCCCCGATTAACGCTCGACAAGAGATAGGAAGAAATAAATGTCCGCTCAGGATCAGATCAAAGACAAAGTGACCACCAATGACGTCGTGCTTTTCATGAAAGGCACGAAGACAATGCCGCAATGCGGTTTTTCAAGCAAAGTGGCCGGTGTGCTGAACTACATGGGCGTTGATTACGCCGATGTGAATGTACTCGCCGACGAGGAAATCCGTCAGGGCATCAAGGAATATTCCGACTGGCCGACAATCCCGCAACTTTACGTGAAAGGCGAATTTGTCGGCGGCTGCGACATCTTCACCGAGATGACGCTGTCGGGCGAGCTGGACACGCTTCTCGAAGCGAAAGGCGTGACATTCGACAAGGACGCGGCTGAACAAATTCGGGCGCATAACAGTTAAACGTCCCGCTCCAAGTCATTGTGCAGAAACAAAAAAGGCCGCTCGGGTGAGCGGCCTTTTTATGTTTTGTCTTGCGAAACGTCAGGCTTTGTCTTCGTCCGACTCTTCGGCCTCGTCCACAGCTTCGCTGCGTGGTGCAACGTCGTCCGCGGAGGCCAGCTCATCAAGCTCAGCCGCACCGATGTCCTCGAACAACTCGGCGATCTCAAGCTCGGCTGCGGCTTCTTCTTCCGCTGCCTGATCTGCCACGTTGATGCCCGACGCCTGAAGCTCGGCCTCTTCGACGGAACGTGCGACGTTCAGCTCGATGGATGCGTTCACCTCAGGGTGCAATACGACCGTCACAGCATGCAGTCCAAGGTCTTTGATCGGTGCCGACAGAACAATCTGCTTGCGATCGACCGAAAAGCCTTCTGCCGTTGCGGCATCCGCAGCGTCACGTGTCGTGACAGAGCCATAGAGCGAACCGCCATCCGATGCGGACCGGATCACGACGAACTGCTGACCATCCAGCTTGGCGGCAAGCGCTTCAGCTTCTTTCTTGGTCTCCAGATTACGCGCTTCCAGCTGCGCTTTTTGCGCTTCGAACTGGCTGATGTTGGCTGCAGACGCCCAAAGGGCTTTCTTCTGCGGCAACAGATAGTTGCGGGCATAGCCGTCTTTGACCGACACGACGTCGCCCATTTGACCCAGCTTGGCCACGCGTTCCAAAAGGATAACTTGCATTGCTCAAATCTCCTTATTTCACGGCGTATGGCAGAAGGGCGAGGAAGCGGGCGCGTTTGATTGCACGGGCCAGCTCACGCTGCTTCTTGGCCGAAACGGCGGTGATACGGGACGGAACGATCTTGCCGCGCTCAGAGATATAGCGCTGAAGCAGTTTCGAGTCCTTGTAGTCGATCTTAGGTGCGTTATCGCCCGAGAAAGGGCAGACCTTACGACGGCGGAAAAATGGTTTACCAGCCATATTGATTGTCCTTCCTGATTAGCGGCGTTCGCGGCGTTCGCCACGTTCGTCTGATTTACGCATTTGAACCGAGGGGCCTTCTTCGTGCGCGTCGACCTTGATGGTCAACACGCGCATGACGTCTTCGTGCAGACGCATCAGACGCTCCATCTCCTGAACGGCTTCAGCAGGTGCATCCGACTTCATGAAGGCATAGTGGCCCTTGCGGTTTTTGTTAATCTTGTAGGCCATCGTCTTGACGCCCCAGTACTCGTTCTCGACAAGGCTTCCGCCATTGTCGGACAGGACTGTGCCAAAATGTTCGATAAGGCCTTCGGCTTGCGTGTTGGACAAGTCCTGACGCGCAATCATGACATGCTCGTAAAGGGGCATGCGATCTCCATCATTTTCAGGGCGCACTTCAAAGGACTAGGGCTCATCCGCCGCTCTCGTCCACGAGAGGTTGCGCCGGTCAATCAATATTGCGGCGGATCAGCGGCTTATACACGTCCACATTCATGATGCAACCCCGTCCAAAAGTTGCCCTTTTTTCCGGCTATCACAATTTCACAGACTGGAACCAAAAGGGACTTTCGCCTTATGGCATTGCGCAGCACAGGAAACGTGGACCCTGACAAGCCGGGGCTTGAATTCATCAACATGCCTTGGGGTTTTCGTCTCCGACCCGCCGACATGAGGGAAGACAAGGGCGAGACGCTGACAGAATGGGCGCTGACCTTCCTCGGGGGGGTGCTTTTGCTCAGCGCTTTTGGCCAGTGGGTGCTGCCCGGCAGTCTTTATGGTGGCGATATGATCGCCATGAAACTGATGCTGACGGCTGTTCTTGGGGTGGCCGGGGGCCTGATAATCTCGATTTCAGCGCGCGGCTTTCGCCCCGAAGTTCAGGTCGACCGCCAGCGCCGCGAAATCCGCTTTGTGTCGCGCAACCCGCGTGGCCGGGGCGAGGTTCTGGCCACGGTCGATATCGATCAGGTCATCGGCGTCGGCGTCACCAAGTCGATCGACGGTCCTGACTGTCACTGCCTGATTTACCTCATCAACGGTGAAAAGCCCCTGCGGCTTGCCTCGGGCACCGAAAAAGAGATCATCGCAATCCGCAAGATCATGGACGATTACGTCACGCCGGCCCAGGAACGTCTTGCGGCGAAAATGGCCAGCAAAGCCGCGCGCCAACACGGCGACGATGTTGCTGTCGCCGTTTAAAACCCACATCACGTCAGTCCTGCGACACCCGTCAGTCAAATGAAAAAGGACCCCACCGCAGACGCGGCAGGGTCCCTGTGTGTTGTGTCCGTTGGACGTTATTCGGCCGGCACACCTTCTGTCGGCGCATCGTCCACGTGGGTCGTCGCCAGACCGTGCTTTTGACGCATCCCGTCACGCCAGATCGCCTTGATCAGCGCGATCCCCATCAGGACCATCACAAGGCTGAACGGCAGGGCTCCGATGACCATGGCTGTCTGGATTGCACCCAGACCACCTGCGATGATCAAACCACCCACGACCAGTGCCAGAGCCGCGCCCCAAAACAGGATATGAGGACGCGCCTTCGGGCCTTCGTCACCAGCGGCATTGATCGTGTTGATGATCAGAACCGCGCTGTCCGCCGACGTCACAAGGTATGTCAGCAGCAGGATCACCACCAGAACCGACATGGCGTAAGCCAGACCCTCGCTCAGCATGACGGCCAGCATCGCAAAGAGCTGATCCGCCTGACCTACACCTGTGATCGCGCCATCCGCGCCACCGTTGAGTTCCAGATCGATCGCTGTGCCGCCCACAAGTGCGAACCACACAAAGCACATCAGCGCCGGGATGATCATTGCACCAAGGACGTACTCGCGGATTGTGCGGCCCTTTGAGATACGTGCAAGAAACACGCCAACGAACGGAGCAAAAGCAATCCACCAGGCCCAGTAGAAGATCGTCCAGGCCCCTTGCCATCCGGACAGACGTCCTTCTGTCGCAGCGGCATAGGCTGCTGCGATATCGGCGGGTGGCAGGGCTGCTGCAGACGCAGGCAAGCCTTCCGTAAAGGACTGAAGTGTTCCCCATGGGCTCTTGGCCGCATCGTAGACGCTGGCCAGTTCATCGGCAGGCAAGGCCTGGATCGATGCCGGCGCAGTCGCCGCGAAGGTATCAGCCGCGACAGGGGCCCAAACAGTAAAGATGTTGCCTGGAATTGAAACGAGATAGTCCCAGATGCCGACGAACAATGCCGTCAGACCGAAGAACGTCGAACCAAACAACAGAAAGAAAATCAGCACGAAGAAACTCAGTCCCATGTTGATGTTTGACAGCCACTTGATGCCTTTGCCTACGCCCGAAAGCGCAGACAATGTCGAAGCGCCCATGATCACGAGGAGGGCCACGATGATACCCGCCGTGGACGAACTTACAGACCCATCCGCTGCCGTTGACTGCAACCAGTCTCCAAATCCGATGCGCACCAGACCAGAGACGAACTGCTCGACACCGAAGCCGAGAGTCTGTGACACACCCAGTACTGTGGCTACAACCGCAACCACGTCCACCGTGTGTCCAACCGGACCCGACAGCTTCTTTCCAAAGATCGGCGTCAAGGCCGAACGGATCGTCAAAGGCAGGCCGCGGCGATATGAGAAATAGGCTAAAGCCAGTCCTACGATGGCATAAGACGCCCATGCCGCCAGTCCCCAGTGCGTGAACGACCAAATATAGGCGTCACGGACGTTTCCGGCCGTGCTGCCTTCGGTCAGGCCCTGAATTGTGCTTGGGTTTGTACCGAAGTGGTAGATCGGCTCGGCCGTCGCAAATGTCAGCATGCCGATACCAATACCGGCCCCGAACATCATGGAGAACCACGAGAAATTCGAGAACTCGGGTTTGTCGGAGTCCAGACCCAGTTTCAGGCGTCCCGCCGTCGGCCAAAGCGCCAGCGCAAAACACAGGATGACGAAGAAGGCCATCACATAGACATACCAAAAGCTGAAGGTCGCAAGAATGGTGGAGTTGAGCGCGCCAAGTACGCTCGCCGCCTGATCAGGAAACGCGATGGCCCACAGGATCAACCCCCCAACCGCAAGCTTTGCGGTGATGGTCACATCCTTGGTGAAGCCTTTATAGAAACCGGATTCTGCGACGCGTATCGGCAGATCGGTTACCGGTGGTTTTACTGGCACTTTGTTGTCCCTCCCATGATTTCATTTCATCGACGCGCGAATAGCGAAAAAGTCGATGCTGAAAGATGTTGTTGTAAAATCTCTATAGACGAAAAGCGTAGTCGGCGAAAGCGGATCACTCAGACCTCACAAGCGACTCTATTTCCTTTTTTCGCGTCAATAGGTCCGAAAGGTGCCGGGCCAATGGACGGCGCAACGTCATTCCGGCTCTGCGTTGCGCTCGCCGGCCGCAGCCGCCATTGTGACCTTTCAAGATCGCCCAACTGAAAGCCTGACCGTTGAAAAACCTCGACTCGGACCTCGTTCGCTCCCTATTTCCCGCATTCCAAGACCCTTCTCTTGCGGACCAGGCGTTTTTTGAAAGCGCCGGTGGGTCGTACCCGTGCAAATTCGTGACCGAACGCCTTGAACGCTTCTACCGCGAACGCAAAGTCCAGCCTTTTTGGGCCTTCCCCGCAAGTCGCGTCGGAGGCGAAGAAATGGACGAAGCACGTAAACGTTTGTCGGGCATGCTGGGTGTCGACCCCGACGAAATCGCGTTTGGCCCCTCAACAACGCAGAACGTTTACGTTCTTGCGCAGGCGTTTCGGGAATGGCTCGAACCGGGTGACGCAATTATCGTGACCAATCAGGACCACGAGGCCAACACCGGCGCTTGGCGGCGACTGGCGCAATCAGGAATTGAGGTGCGCGAATGGCAGATTGACGCTGACACCGGACATCTTGACCCTGAAAGCCTCGCACCACTGCTGAAGGGCGCGCGGCTTTTGTGTTTTCCGCATTGCTCGAATGTCATCGGCGAGATCAACGACGTCGCCGCCATCGTCCGACAGTCCAAGGCCGAAGGCGTTGCAACTTGCGTCGACGGTGTCAGCTATGCACCGCATGGTTTTCCGAACGTGACCGAGCTTGGCTGCGACATCTATATGTTTTCGGCCTACAAAACCTACGGTCCGCATCAGGGTATTATGGTCATGCGCCGCGAACTCGGCGAGGTGCTTCCGCCACAATGTCACGACTTCAACAAAGGCGCTCTCTACAAACGTTTTGCGCCTGCCGGTGACGACCACGCACAAGTCGCGGCCTGCGCCGGAATGGCCGACTATGTCGATACACTTTATGCTGCTCTCGATGGTCCGCAAACCAACGCGGCCGGACGCGCATCGGCGGTTCATGACGCGATGCGCGCCCGAGAGATCGAACTCTTGGAGCCACTGCTTGACTTTTTGGGATCAAAAAATTCCCTAAAGGTGATAGGCCCAAAAGATGCTGGAAAACGCGCCCCCACTGTCGGAATTCTGGCCAATCGCCCCGGCGAGAACATCGCCAACGATCTGGCAACCCACAATATCAACGCAGGCGGAGGGGATTTCTATTCCCCGCGGCCCTTGAAAGCCATGGGCATCGACCCCGCGCACGGCCTGTTGCGGGTCTCATTCACGCACTACACTTCGGACAGCGAACTTGACCGGCTGATATCGGCCCTAGATCACGTCTTGTGATCTGAACGAGGACTTCATGGCAGACAAAACCCCGGTCATCTGGTGGGTGCGACGCGAATTGCGCCTGCACGACAATCCCGTGCTTCAGGCCTGTATCGACATGGATCGCCCGATTATCCCCGTATTTATTCTGGACGAGGTATTTGAAACTTATGGTGCCTGTCCGCTCTGGCGGTTCGGGCTGGGCGCCGGGACATTTGCCGAAACGCTGGAAAGTCTGGGCTCGAAACTGATCTTCCGGCGCGGCAAGGCGCTCGATGTGTTGCGCGATCTGATCGAAGAGACAGGCGCGAAGGCGATCCGCTGGGGCAGGGCCTATGACCCCGATCAGATTGCCCGCGACAAGGACGTAAAAGCCGCCCTCAGCGACAACGGCATCGACGCGGCAAGCGTCTCGGCGCATCTGCTGTTCGAACCCTGGAAGGTTGAAACCAAGACCGGCGGGTTTTATCGCGTCTATTCGCCGTTCTGGCGCGCGGTCAAAGACACCCAGATCAGCGAACCGCTGAAGGCCCCGAAATCAATTCCCGCACCCGACGCATGGCCCGCATCAGACGACCCCGCCGACTGGAACCTCGCTGCCGCCATGAACCGCGGCGCTGACGTCACTGTCAAACATCTCCGCCTCGGGGAACAGGCTGCTCTTGACCGTCTGCACCTGTTCGTCGACGAAAAAATCGACGCCTACAAAGCCCGCCGCGACTTCCCCGGCGAAGACGCCACCTCGGGCCTCAGCGAAAACCTCGCATGGGGCGAGATCAGCGCGCGCACCCTGTGGCACGCGGGCCATCGCGCGATGGACGAAGGCAAGAAGGGCGCCGAACACTTCGTCAAGGAAGTCGTCTGGCGCGAATTTGCCTATCACCTGATCTGGCACACACCGCACATCGTTAACGACAACTGGCGCGAAGGCTGGGACGGGTTTCCCTGGAACGAGGACGAAGGCACACCCGAAGTTCAAGCTTGGAAACAAGGCCGCACGGGCATCCGCTTCGTCGACGCTGCCATGCGCGAGATGTATGTGACGGGGCAAATGCACAACCGCGCCCGCATGATCGTGGCCAGCTACCTGACGAAACACCTGATGACCCACTGGAAGATCGGCCAGCGGTGGTTCGAAGACTGTCTGACCGACTGGGATCCGGCGTCGAACGCGATGGGCTGGCAATGGACCGCAGGATCCGGCCCGGACGCGGCACCCTATTTTCGCGTCTTCAACCCGGTCACCCAACTCGACAAATTCGACGAAAACCGTGCTTACGAGAAAGCCTGGATCGCCGAGGGCAAGGCCAAACCTTCGGACACCGCGCTGTCCTACTTCGATGCTATCCCGGAAAGCTGGGATATGTCGCCCGAAGCGGATTACCCCAAGCCAGTTGTCTCGCTCGAAGACGGCCGCGCCCGCGCGCTCGATGCCTATTCCAACCGCGATTTCTAAGTGGTGTATTGCGGCCCGCAGGCCTATGCTGCGCTGCAAAACATATGCCGCGCGAGCGAAATAGAGGAGCCACGTCATGTCCCTTAAAGGAAAAACCGCCGTCATCACCGGGTCAAACTCAGGCATCGGCCTGGGCATCGCGCAGGAACTTGCCAAGATCGGCGTGAATGTCGTGCTGAACTCCTTCACTGATGACGACGCCGATCACAAACTGGCAGCGGATATCGCTGCCGAACATGGGGTCGAAGCCCGCTATATCAGCGCCGACATGTCCAAAGGCGACGACTGCCGCGCGCTGATCGAAAAGGCCGGCGCGTGCGATATCCTGATCAACAACGCCGGCATCCAGCACGTCGCGCCGATCCAGGATTTCCCGACCGACAAATGGGACGCGATCATAGCGATTAACATGTCCTCGGCCTTCCACACCTCAGCCGCTGCCTTACCAATGATGCGTAAGGCGGGATGGGGCAGGGTGATCAATATCGCCTCGGCCCACGGCTTGCGCGCCAGCCCGTTCAAATCGGCCTATGTCACAGCGAAACACGGCGTGGTCGGCATGACCAAGGTCGTCGCTCTTGAAACCGCCAAGGAGCCAATCACCGCAAACGCCATCTGCCCGGGCTACGTCCTGACCCCGATGGTCGAAAAGCAAATCCCAAGCACCGCGAAGGAATACAACATCTCGGAAGATGAAGCGATCGAGAAGGTCATCCTTGCCAAACAGCCGTCCAAGGAATTCGTCACGGTCGAGCAACTGGCCGGGATCGTGACGTTTCTCTGCTCGGACGCCGCCGCACAGATCACAGGAACCAGCATCGCTGCCGACGGCGGCTGGACCTCGCAGTAAGGCGCGGTCTTGACCAGAAAGATCAATCTCGCGCTTCAGGGCGGCGGCGCACACGGGGCGTTCACCTGGGGTGTCTTGGACCGCATTCTGGAAGACGACGAGATCGAAATCGCCGGCATTTCGGGCACCTCGGCAGGTGCTTTGAACGGCGCCGCCCTGAAAGCCGGTCTGTTGACGGGCGGGCGTGAAGGCGCGCGCGAAAATCTCAGCTGGCTATGGGGGCGTATCGGCTCACTTGGAGATTTGCGTCTCTCCGGCTGGATGGCCGGGATGGGGCCGTCCGCGGGTACGATCAGCCAGGCCCTTGAATACTCGGTGCCATTCAACATGGCCGACGCGGCCAGCCGGGTGTTTTCGCCCTATCTCTATGGTCCGTTCTATCGCAATCCGCTCGAAAAAATCGCCTCGCGGTTTCGCTATGAAGCCGTCTGCGCGGATGCGGGTCCTGCCTTCTTCGTCTGTGCGACAAATGTGGAAACCGGTAAGGTGAAGGTGTTTTCCGGCGACGAGATCAACACCAAATCCATTCTCGCCTCGGCCTGTTTGCCGACGCTTTTTCAGGCCGTCGAGATCGAAGGCGTACCCTACTGGGACGGTGGATATACCGGCAACCCGGCGCTGTTCCCGCTGTTTGCAAAAGACCTGCCAAGCGACATCGTCGTGGTCAATATCAACCCGCTCGTACGCCCCGGCACCCCGAAAGAACCACGCGAAATCCTGAACCGCATCAACGAAATCAGCTTCAATTCATCGCTGCTGCGCGAATTGCGCGCCATCAATTTCGCCCAACGCCTTCTGGCAGAAGGAAACGTCGCGCCAGATGCGTTGAAACGTGTGCATGTTCACATGATCGCGGATGATGTGTTGATGACCGACCTCGGCGTTGCGTCAAAGATGCTGCCGACACCGGGCGTCATTTTCGAACTCAGAGACGCAGGTCGCACCGCAGCCGACGCCTTTCTGGATCAGCACCGAGACAAAATCGGTGTCGCCTCAAGCGTCGATCTCGCTGAAATGTACGAATAAAGTCGCGCCGCCTATTCGCGCGGAACACTGCTTCCACCGGACGAACTGGCCGCCGCGGCAAGGATCACAAGCAACAGCAACGGCACGACAAATCCGCCCGACGACGCGGCGGCGGACTCGGCGACGATCACTTCGGGCTCCATCAACGGCTGCGCGACACCGCCCGCGTGCAAGGGCGCGGTTGACATCGAAATGCTGGCGACGGCAACGGCGGCTGGTTTCAGGTAGTTCATCTGTTTTCCCTATCGGAACTGGGACGTCCCAAGCGTTAAGGCCTAATACACCAAAAAATCGCCGTCCGCAGGGGGGTAGCTGCGAGGAATATGGAAATGGTGCTCGCGCCACCACACTGTCAGAACCCACTTCATGCCGGACGTGGGACCAAACCCGACATGCGCGCTGTCGGGATGCACCTCGTTCGAACCCAAGAGATTGTTTGCAAACAACAAAACCCGCCCAAGCTTTGGCCGCACAGCAATCTTCAGGTTCGGAAATGCCGTCTGGCCTTCGTCCTCGATATCGTTGAGATAACAGATGCTTGTGAACAGCCGCTGTCCGCCCTTCATGAAATCCTCGCGCGTGGCGCCGTGTTCGTCGTAGCCATCGAAATGAACGTCGAACAATTGCTCGCCCTCATACCGGATCAGTTTTGACGTCTCGGCGTGTTCAGGTGGCAGGCGCACGATAGCGGAAATGCGCGTCATCAGATCGGTCAGCAAGGGATCGCTCCACTGATCGACGATGGCCGCCTGATGCGTGCGCTTTTCGCCGACAACGCGGCCCTGCTCAGTACCATAGGTCGGTCGAGCAAGGCGGTCCTTGCCCGCCGCAATTGCCGCGTCGGCCACGTCCTGACCGAACACGCCGTCAAACACCGCCACCAAGGGGTTCACATTCAGAATACGGCTTTGCATGTCGATCTTGCCCCGAATTTCAACTCGCGATCACGATACAATCGCGCCCTGCAAGTTCAAGAGGCCCGCGCGGGTGGCTGGCGCACTTCTCCGATCGGGGTCGGTGCTTCGCTTTTGTCGTTGGGGTAAACAAGACCCGCCGAAATCACCAGTTTCGCCGCATCTTCGACCGACATATCCAGCTTGATAACGTCCTTCTTCGGCAGGAACAGCAAGAAACCCGAGGTCGGGTTGGGCGTGGTCGGCAGGAACACCGCCGTCTTGGCATCGTCGCCCTCGATCTTGCCGTCGATTTCACCTTTGGCCGAGGTCGAAATAAAGGCAATCGCCCAGATGCCCTTGCGCGGATACTCCACCAGACAGGCTGTATCAAAGCTGGTTTCGGACTGCGCGAAAACCGTTTCTGCTATTTGTTTCAATCCATTATAGATCGATCTTACCACGGGAAGTCCCTGCACCAGCCCCTCGGCCCAATTGAGCAGCGACCGTCCGATCAACCCCTTGGCAACCCATCCGACAAGCACGGTGAAAATCAGAAAGACCACCACACCCACGCCGCGGATATTGAGGCCGATGTATTGGTCGGGGCGCAGCCAAAGCGGCACGAACGGCAGTACCCAGCCATCGACCCAACCCGCGACGGTCCAGATCAGCCAAAGGGTCAGCGCTATTGGCGCGACCACAACAAGTCCGGTCAGAAATGACGACCGAAAGTTCGAGAACATCCCCCGCTTGGGACGCGTCGGTTCGGAATTATCGTCGAAAGGTGTGCTCATAGGACGTTTTCCACGTTTCTCATCGTAACCTAAGCGCGCAATTCAGGCGCATCAATGGGGCAGGACGCAAATCAACCGTTTCTGTCCTGCTTGGCAAGGTAATCGGCGATTTCACTGGCAAGACGTGCATTATTGAGCACAAGCGCGATATTCGCCTCAAGCGAGCGACCCTCGGTCAGCTCGAAAATCCGTTGCAGCACATAAGGCGTGTTCAGCGCCCCGGACATTCCGTTTCGTTCCGCATCCGCAATCGCCCGGTCAATAACGGGGTTTATGACGTCCAGCGGGATCTCGTCCGCTTCAGGGATCGGATTGCCCACAAGATGCCCCGTTGTCTGGCCAAGTGCGCGCGACATGGCAAAATCCTGCGCGATCCCTTCGGCCGTTGCGTGCCCGACACCGCCTTCGATCTTCTGGCCATGCCAGCGCGACCAGAAGGCCGGGAAGGGGGTTTGACCCACCGTCGAAACAGGCACCCCAAGCGTTTCCAGAACTTCCATCGTTTTCGGCACGTCCAGGATCGCCTTCGCACCTGCGGACACGACGATCACCGGCGTGCGCGCCAATTCCTGCAAATCCGCCGAGATGTCGAAACTCGTCTCAGCCCCGCGATGCACGCCGCCGATGCCGCCCGTCGCAAAGACCTCGATCCCCGCAAGATGTGCAGCGATCATCGTCGCGGCCACGGTCGTCGCCCCAGTAGAGCCGGATGCCATGCACCCGGCCAGATTGCGCCGCGACAGCTTCATCACTTCTCGGCTGCCCTTGGCCCCGAGACGCTCCAGATCGGCGTCCGAAAGCCCGATCTTCAAGTGACCGTCGATCACCGCGATCGTGGCGGGTGTCGCACCAGCGTCCCGCACGATCTGTTCGACGGCGCGCGCGGTTTCGATGTTGCGCGGATAAGGCATCCCGTGACTGATAATCGTCGATTCAAGCGCGACAAGCGGCGCGCCGCTGGCGCGCGCCTCGGCCACCTCGGGCGAAAAATCGAGTGGCAAACTCATGATGGAACATCTCCTGAAACATATACGGCAGCGGCGCGCAAAGCCGCGTTCAGCGCGACATCCGGCGCATCCCCGCGCGCTTCGGCCGCCATATGCGCGGCCATGAACGTATCGCCCGCGCCAGTCACACGCGTGACCAGAACTTCCGGCGGCGTGGCAGTCAAAACGCCACTCGCACCCGCATGGGCCGCCGCGCGCCCGCCATCGGTGACCAGAATGCTCGCCGCACCGCGTTGCAGCAAGGCAGCGGCCGCTTCCGGCGCGGTTTCGAACATCGCATTACAAAGCAGCCCGGCTTCTTCGAGGTTGACGTAGATCGTCGCATTGGCGCTGTCGAGCAGGGGCATCAGACGCTTGGCCTTTCCCGGCGACGCCGGAGCCACCCGTAAATCTGCGTTTGCAAACAGGGGGCTTTGGGCGATATCGCGCAGCAGTTCTTCGGTCAGATTGCCATCAAGCGCGATCTGTCCGGCGTAAGGCGCGGCCGCGCTGCCCAGACGGCCATCGCGCAGCGGCGTCAGGATTTTCGCATCCGCCGCTTCCAACGAATGGGCGTCCGCAATCGCCGCAATCAACCCGTTCGCGCCCTCGATCGCCATGTAGACGTCCGTCGGCAAATCCTCCGATCGATAAACATACCCGGTTTCCATACCCAACCGCGCGGCCGCCGTGATCAGCTCGTCGCCTTCTTCGTCGCGACCGATGGCGGTCAGCAAGACAGGGCGCACGCCGAACCGCCGCAACGTCATCGCGATATTCATCGCCACACCGCCCGGAATGCGCGTAATCCGCCCCGGCACATCCGAGCCGACCCGCATCACCGCGCTGGCCCGTCCGATCACGTCCCAAAGGACCGACCCGATGCAAAGTACGTCTTTCATGGGCGTGGGTTTGAACGCCAAAGCCGCGCTTGGCAAGCCCGCGATTAGCCTGCCTTATCGCGAAGCCGCACCCCATCCGGGTCAAACGGCGGTCTTTCCAGCACCCGCGCCTTGTGCGGTTGCCCGAGGATCGCCACATGCACCGTATCTCCAGGTGCCGCGCTTCCCGCCTTCAGATAGGCGAGCGCCAGAGATTTCCCGACGAAATAGCCGTAAGCACCGGACGACACCTGCCCAATCGGCGTACCATCGGTTGCAAAAATCGGCTCGCTGCCAGAGGCATCCGCCTCAAGCGCATCAATCTCCAGCAGGACCATCGTTTCGCGCGCGGGCTTGTCGGCAATGGCTTCCCAGGCCGCCTTATTGAGGAAATCCTTGTCCCGTTTGATCAAGCCGCCCAATCCGCTTTCATGCGGCCAATACTCGGGACTGTAATCGCGCCCCCAGGACCCATAGCCCTTTTCCAGCCGCATCGACATCAGGGCGCGCCCGCCAACGGGCCCCGCTCCAAGCTCTTTTCCGGCGTCCAGCAAAGCCCGGTAGAGCACCACCTGATCGCCCTCGGCGCAATGCAATTCCCAACCCAGATCGCCAGTAAATGATACCCGGATCGCCACGCAATCAACCCCCGCCACACTGATCCGCCGCGAGCGCATGAACGGGAACCCTTCGTTCGCCAAATCCGTGTTGGTCAGGCGCCCAAGCAACTCGCGCGACCGCGGCCCCGCGACATTGAACCCCGCAATGCTCTCGGTGAGACTTTCGAACGTCGTGCCGTCGGGCAGGGGGATCGCGCGGAAGAACCGCAGATGAAACCGCTCGGCCATGCCGGATCCGACAACCCAGAATTCATCCTTGTCCAAACGCGTCACAGTGAAATCCCCGGCCACGCCACCACGTTTGCCGATCAAAGGCGTCAGACAGGACCGCCCCACCTCGTGGGGCATCCGGTTGGCGAACAGCGCATTCAGCCAGTCCTCGGCCCCCGGACCCTTCACGCGATACTTGGCGAAGTTCGAGATATCGAGGATCCCGGCGTTCGTGCGCAGCATCTTCACCTCACGCCCCACCGGCTCCCACCAGTTCTGTCGCGTAAAGCCATAGGTTTCCGCGTCAGGTTCCCCTTCAGCTGTAAACCACAAAGGATGCTCCCAACCAAAATTCAGCCCGAAATGCGCGCCCATGTCCTTTTGCATCTGGTAAACGGGGCGCACCCGCGCAGGTCGCCCGGCCACGCGTTCCTCGTTCGGGAAATGGATCTTGAAACGGTTCGCATACTGATCCCCAACCCGCGCCTTGGTGAAGGCCTTGCCAGCCCATGCGCCGTACCGCGCCATGTCCCACCCAAACATGTCCAGCGTCGGCTCGCCTTCCACCATCCACTCCGCCGAAAGCCTCCCCAGACCGCCGTTCTGGGAAAAGCCCGGAATAATCCCGCAACAACAGAAATACCCGTCCAACTCGGGCACCGGCCCGAACAGGGCCGCGCTATCGGGCGACCAGATCATCGGCCCGTTGATCACCCGCTTGATCCCGGCCTCGCCCACGGCAGGCACCCGGTCGATCGCCCGCATCATATTGTCTTCGATGCGCTCCAGATCGTCGGCAAACAGCTCATGGCCAAAGCCCTGCGGCGTGCCGTCTTCCGCCCAGAACCGGACGTCCTTCTCATAAGCCCCAACCAAAAGACCCTGACCCTCTTGCCGGAGATAATACTCGCCATCGCGATCCGCCACAGACGGCAATCGCCGGTCCATCGCGGCGATCTCTGCAATCGTCTCGGTCACGAAATACTGATGCTCGGTCGGTAACAGTGGTAAATCCACGCCCGCCATCGCGCCGACTTCGCGTGCCCAAAGTCCGGCGGCATTCACCACCCAAGGCGTGCGAATATCGCCCTTTTCGGTCCGCACGATCCAACTGCCATCCGGCTGCTGCTCCGTCGCAATAACCGGCGTAAAGCGATGAATTTCCGCCCCCCGCTGCCGCGCCCCAACAGCGTAAGCATTGGTCACCCCGGACGGATCCACGTTGCCCCCGTCGGGCTCAAACATGATGCAGCGAATACCGTCGAAATCGACCAGAGGATGCAACCGCTCGGCCTCATCCCGGCTCACCTCATGGAAATTCATCCCATACCGCCGCGCTTTTGCTTCTTGTAGCCGCAGTTGATGCTCGCGTGCCTCGGTTTGCGCCAGATACAGGGATCCGGGCTGAAACACCCCGCAGCTTTGCCCGGTTTCAGCCTCCAACTCGGCATAGAGGTTCATCGTATAATGCTGAAGCCGCGAGATATTCGTGCTGTCATGCAGCCCGTGGATGTTGGCCGCCGCGTGCCACGTCGACCCACTTGTCAACTCGGATCGCTCCAACAGGACCACATCCGACCACCCCAGCTTTGCAAGATGATAGAGTATCGAGCATCCGATAACGCCGCCTCCGATGACGACGGCCTGAGCATGGGTGCGCATGAGGTATCCTATTGCTGCTTCCTGGGCAGCTAAGAAGCCTCACGCTCGGCGGTCTGAGCGAAAAGCGCCATTTCCTGCCAAGTTTGCGGCGGATTTGGTTCAAGCGGTAGTTTAAGTGCGCCGCCCCGAGAACTTCGCTTTCCAGTCTTCCACTTCTTCGTCGGTGATCTTGCGGAACAAGACATCCGGCACGGCAAAGGCGTGACCAGCGGGCAGGGCGCCCAAGGCTGCCCGCACATCATCGGGCCAAGACGTGTCCAGCGTGTTCATCGAACTCAGCATCCGCGCCGCCGCATCCGGAATGAACGGCGCTGAAATCACCGCATAAAGACGCACAAGGTTTAACGCCAAGCGCACAATCGCCGCCGCGCGGTCCGGATCCTCCTTGAACACAACCCAAGGCGCCGCCGACTGCAAATACTCATTGCCCAGCACCCAAAGCGCGCGCAACTCAGCCGCCGACTTCCGCACTTCCATCGCTTCCATCTGCGCCGAATACTTCGCCAAACCGTCTTCAAGCCGCGCAATCAGCGCCTCTTCATCCGGCCCCCATTCCCCGCCAGAAGGCACGCCCTCGCCAAACTTCGACCGGCAGAACTTCGTGATCCGGCTGACGAAATTGCCCAGCACATCTGCCAGATCCTTGTTTACGGAAGCCTGGAAATTCTCCCAGGTAAACTCACTGTCCGAGCTTTCCGGCGCATGGCTGAGAAGCCACCAGCGCCAATAATCGGCAGGCAGGATCTCCAACGCCTGATCCATGAACACACCACGCCCCTGCGAGGTCGAAAACTGCCCGCCATCATAATTCAGGTAATTGAACGACTTGATGTAATCGACCAGCTTCCATGGCTCACCCGAGCCGATGATCGTTGCCGGGAAGGACAGCGTGTGGAAGGGCACATTGTCCTTGCCCATGAACTGGACGTATTTCACGTCGTCCGCGCCCCTGTCGGTACGCCACCAGCGCTCCCAGTCGTCGTCAGGACGGCCCAGTGCATCTGTCCATTCCTTCGCACAGGCAATGTATTCAATGGGCGCATCGAACCAGACGTAAAACACTTTGTCTTCCATTCCCGGCCACGGCTGATCACCGCGCTTCACCGGCACGCCCCAGTCCAGATCCCGTGTGATCCCCCGGTCCTGCAAACCGTCCCCATCATTCAGCCACTTCTTGGCAATCGAAGTCGTCAGGATCGGCCAGTCCGTCTTGCTGTCGATCCAGGCCTGCAACTCGCCGCGCAAGGACCGCTGCTTCAGGTAGAGATGCTTCGTCTCGCGCACCTCAAGATCGGTCGAGCCCGAAATTGCCGACCTCGGCTCGATAAGGTCTGTCGGGTCCAGTTGCTTGGTGCAATTCTCACACTGATCGCCCCGCGCCTTGTCATAGCCGCAGTTGGGGCAGGTGCCCTCGATATAACGATCCGGCAAGAACCGCCCGTCCGCATGAGAATAAACCTGCGACTCAACGACTTCCTCGATCAAACCCGCATCCGCCAGCCTGCCCGCAAAATGCTGCGTCAGGCGACGGTTCTGCTCGGAAGACGACCGCCCGAACTTGTCGAACGACAACCCGAACCCATCCGACAAGTCCTTCTGAACCGCCCACATCTCCGCACAATACTGCTCCACGGGCTTGCCGGCCTTCGCCGCCGCCAGTTCCGCAGGCGTGCCATGCTCATCCGTGGCGCAAAGGAACAAAACCTCGTTCCCGCGGCTGCGCATATACCGCGCATAAAGGTCCGCCGGCAGTTGCGAACCCACCAGATTGCCCAAATGCTTGATCCCGTTGATATACGGTATCGCGGAAGTGATCAGAATGCGCGCCATGCCAGGAAGTCCCCTAATTTCAGCGCCAAGCACTTACCCCAGCCCGCCGCGCGCGTCACCCCTTCTTCTGTTGGAAAATATCCTGGGGAGCGCGAGGGGCAAAGCCCTTCGCACACCTCGGCGCCGAAGGCGTCGACAACACCCCTTGCAAACCATCCCAAACCCGTCTAAGTCGCGCTCACTTCACAGGCAGAGCTTGGGTCGTCCGGGGGAGAAATCCCCGAACAATCCGCCGGTTGGGAGAAATCCCTTGATGGCTCTGCCGAGGCGCGAAACCGGAAAGGAACCTTGGACATGGCGCTCCCTGAATTCACTATGCGTCAGCTTTTGGAAGCTGGCGTTCACTTTGGTCACCAGACCCAGCGATGGAACCCCAAGATGGGTGAGTTCATCTACGGCGACCGCAACGGCATCCACATCATGGATCTCACACAGACCGTCCCAATGCTGGACGCCGCGCTGAACGTGATCCGTGAAACCGTTGCAAAGAACGGCCGCATTCTGTTCGTCGGCACCAAGCGTCAGGCACAAAAGCCCGTCGCCGATGCCGCAGAGCGTTGCGCACAGTATTACATGAACCATCGCTGGCTTGGCGGCACGCTGACCAACTGGAAAACCGTTTCCCAGTCGATCAAACGCCTGAAAGCCATTGACGAGCAGATGGAAGGTGGCGCCGAAGGCCTCACCAAGAAAGAACGTCTCGGCATGGAGCGCGAGCAGGCCAAACTGCAGGCCTCGCTTGGTGGCATTCGCGAAATGGGCGGCGTACCCGACCTGATTTTCGTCATCGACGTGAACAAGGAAGACCTCGCCATCGCCGAAGCCAAAAAGCTCGGCATCCCGGTTGTGGCTGTGGTCGACACGAACTGCTCGCCCGATGGTGTGGATTACATCATCCCCGGCAACGACGACGCAGCCCGCGCCATTGCGCTTTACTGCGATCTGGCCAGCCGCGCAGCCCTCGACGGCATGAGCGCACAGCTCGGCGCCGCCGGCGTTGACCTCGGCGCGCTGGAAGAAGCCGTCGAAGAAGCCATCGAGCCAGAAGCAGCCCCGGCTGCTGAAGCTCCTGCAGAAGACGCAGCGGCAGACGCCAAAGCCGAATAAGGCTGGCATAGACCGCAAAGACAGATCAGGGCGCGACGAAAGTCGCGTCCGCACCCGTTACATTTGAGGAGAGCCGAAATGGCAATCACAGCTGCACTTGTGAAAGAGCTGCGCGAGAAATCCGGCGCAGGCATGATGGACGCCAAAAAGGCGCTGACCGAAACCGACGGCGACATGGAAGCCGCTCAGGACTGGTTGCGCACCAAAGGCCTTGCAAAGGCTGAAAAGAAATCTGGTCGCACCGCGGCAGAAGGCCTCGTCGGCGTTTCCGCATCGGGCGGCACGGCCGTTGCGGTCGAGATCAACTCGGAAACCGACTTCGTCGCCAAAAACGCCGAATTCCAGGCGATGGTCGCAAGCATCGCATCCGTCGCTGCTACCGTTGATGACATCGAGGCGCTGAAAACCGCCAAGATCGACGGCAAGCCCGTCGCCGACGTCGTGACCGACGCGGTTGCTAAGATCGGCGAAAACATGGGCGTGCGCCGCATGGCCAAACTCTCCGGCGACAATGTAGCGACCTACATCCACAATGCCGCCGCCGAAGGCATGGGCAAGATCGGCGTTCTCGTGGCCTATACGGGCGACGATGCCGAATTCGCGCGCGGTGTTGGCATGCACATCGCAGCCATCAACCCGGCAGCCCTGTCCGAAGCCGACCTTGACGCGGACACGGTCGAAAAAGAGAAGCAAATCCAGATGGATATCGCCCGCGAGAGTGGCAAGCCGGAAGCTGTCATCGAAAAGATGATCGGTGGACGGATGCAGAAATGGCTCTCCGAGGTCACGTTGTTGAATCAGCCCTACGTCAAAAGCGAAGACGGCAAGACAACCGTCGGCAAAGCCGCCGAAGCCGCTGGCGTAACGATCACTGGTTTCGTCCGGCTCGAAGTCGGCGAAGGCATTGAAAAAGTGGAAGAAGACTTCGCCGCAGAAGTCGCGAAAGCCGCCAAAGGCTGATCCAAAGAAAAAGGCGGAGCCGCCGGGACGCTGCTCCGCCTGATACACTTACCCACCCTGCGCGCGACCAATGGGGATGAGGAACTGGCGCAGGCTTCACTCGTCTTGTTGAATTGCCGGCCATTTGACGGAATATACGCCAGCAGGCCGGCGTCGGTTACCCGACCCCCCACGGTTCCACCCGATATCACGAGCGTTGACAGAGGGACGTTCCAAAGGACAAAGCCTCCACTCACGGAACGCTTGTAGTATGCCCACCAAATTGACGTCAGGGAAGTATGGTTTTCCATACCGCCAGCTCTTTTCGCGACAGACCGGTGAAGCGACCGCGAAACGCCTTGTTCGTCAGCCCTCGAACATAAAGAACTGCCGCTGAAGCGACGCTTTCATGATTGCCTGAGCTGTGGTCTCGACCTCAAGGGCTTCACGCGCCTTGCGCAGGTGCTTTTCAACCGTCGCGGGCGTCAACCCCATGATTGTCGCCGCGTCCTGCGTCGTTTTCCCTTCGCTTACCCACTCCAAAGCCTCGCGCTGGCGCTTTGACAGTCGCTGCTGGGCGGCAGGAACGGGCAGGGAGGCCAGCTTCAGATGCGCAACATGCGCCAGGATTTCGATTTCCTCGCCCTTGTCCTTCCAAATCCCATCGACATCCCCCTGGTTCAGACCCGACATCGCCGTCAGACCGATGGCGGCTTTCTGGCGAGGGGAGGGGTCCGGAAACGACACTGTCAGGCCCGCCAACACATCGAACTCCTTGTTCAACTCCAACACTTTGAAATTGTCTTTCGTCAGAGTATCCGCGATCCGGGAGACATAGGACCAGGGCATTCCGCCCTCATTTTCGACAGCCCAGACCGCCATGGGCGCATAAACGAACATCCGTTCCGACACAAAGGCGCGCACGTAATCATCCGGATGGTTGGACAATATCAGCATGTCCGCCGGATTTCCCAGCGATGCCTGCGTGCGAAACCGCGTCATTCCATATAGAAGACGGTCAAACCCGTATCGCGCCATCTCCTCGACAAGGATTGCCCAGGTTGCCTCAACTGATTTCGCGCAAAGTAGTCTCAGCAATACGGAATTCACTGCTACAGCACGCTCAGATGTTCGGCCAGGGCCCTGATTGCCAAGGCATATCCCTGAATCCCGACGCCGGATATGATGCCCACCGCCGCAGGCGTGATAAAGCTGTGATGGCGAAACGGCTCGCGAGCGTGAATGTTCGAGATATGAACCTCGACCACGGCCATTTCGGTTCCGACAATGGCGTCATGCAGCGCAATCGACGTATGCGAATAAGCACCGGCGTTCAGCACGATCCCGTTGTGGACACCGCGCGCAGCGTGGATGGCATCGACCAGAACACCTTCGTGGTTCGATTGCAGACAGTCGATCTCCAGCGCAAACTCTGCCGCGGTATCACGACACAGCACCTCGACATCCGCCAGCGTCGCCGTGCCATAGACATCGGGCTGGCGCGTTCCGAGAAGGTTCAGGTTGGGACCATTCAATATCAGAAGCGAAGCCATAGTATATTCCTTTGCGCATTAGTCATTCCTTGATGTGTTAACCAAAGCCAAACAAGGGAAAAGAACGAAAAGTCTACTTGTAGCAGCGACTAACTCAAGGCTGTGCCAAAGAAGGAACAAGTCCAGCGCTTCGGAAGGGCCGGAAATCGATGCATGAAGAGTGCAGGATAAGTAACCGTTATCAATGTAGAATTGAGCACACGCCACTTTAAGGATAGCCAGTAGTTAACATAATATTGGTTATGCGAATTGCAGATGGCGGATTGGGCACACCCCCTTTGGCTGTAAATCACACCCGGCTGAAGAATCTCAAACCCAGTGATCTCGAATTCATACATCCCCGAACGATCCCGCTTTTCCGCCCGCGCAATCAGCTTGCCTGCTTCACTGGTGAAACCCGCGTGCGAGGTATGAATTGCACGACAGCAATGACTTCCGACCGGGTAATCATACTTGAGCATTTTCAGAACTCTGCTTGGGCAATAACACGTCCGAACAAATCGTATGCCAGCGCGCGCGAAGTCCACTTGAACCGAAAACGCTTTTCCCACGCCAAGACTAGCCCAAGGCATACCCGGCACCGCGCACCGTGCGCAAAGGATCGTCCCCACCTTGGCTGCACAGCGCCTTGCGCAATCGGCCGATGTGGACATCCACGGTGCGCGTATCGACATAGATGTCGCGCCCCCAGACCCGATCCAGCAATTGCTCGCGTGACCAGACCCGTCCGGGCTTTTCCATGAATGTGCTCAGCAGCCGAAACTCGGTCGGCCCCAGCTTAATCGCATCCCCTTTGCGCGTCACACGATGGGTTTCGGCATCCAGCACGATGTCACCGTACTCCAGACGCTCGCCAATCGCACCGGGACGCGTGCGCCGCAACTGAGTGCGCACCCGCGCCATCAACTCGACCACCGAGTACGGCTTGACCATGTAGTCATCCGCACCCGTCTCAAGGCCCCTGACCTTGTCCACCTCTTCGCTGCGCGCACTTAACATAATAACTGGTACATTCCGCGTCCGGTTATTTGCTTTCAGACGCCGACAAATCTCGATCCCGGAAATCCCCGGCAACATCCAGTCCAGCAGAATGATATCGGGTTGCGCTTCATCGACCAGCACCATCGCATCGTCACCATTGTCGGTCTTGGTGACCTCGAACCCTTCGGCCTCAAGGTTATACGTCAGAACCTCAAGCTGGGCGGCCTCGTCTTCAACAACCAGAACGCTGGGCGTGCCCGTCGACATGGATCACAGCCCCTCTGCAACGTAAGCGGTCCTGTCCTGTTTCGGGCGCGTATCATCGGGCATGCTGCCGGTCACAAGATAGACCACTTGTTCAGCGATCGACGTCACATGATCGCCCATCCGCTCGATGTTCTTGCCGATGAAATGCAGGTGCATACAGGCGGTGATATTGCGCGGATCTTCCATCATATGGGTCAGCAATTCGCGGAACAAAGCCGTGTACATCTGGTCCACGTCCTCGTCGCGCAGAATGACCTGCTGCGCCAGTTTCTCGTCGCGCTGAATATAGGCGTCCAGCGCATCGTTCAGCATCAACTGCACCTCCCGTGACATGCGCCGCACCGAAGCAGAGGTGCCATCCACGTCCGGCGTTTCCGCCAGGATCAGCGTGCGTTTGGCCAAATTCTTGGCGTAATCGCCGCACCGCTCGAGGTTCGCGCTGATCTTGATCACAGTCAGAACCGTGCGAAGATCACCTGCCGTCGGCGCACGCAGGGCAATCACCCGCGCGGCTTCCTCGTTCACCTGTTCTTCCAGCGCGTCGATGGCCTTGTCGGCCTTGCGGACCTGCTCGGCCAGTTCAATGTCGCGATCTTCCAGCGACCGCGCAGATTCAAGAATGGCGGTTTCGACCATCCCGCCCATCTTCATCAAGGTCGCCTGAAGGGCTTCCAGATCTCTGTCAAATGCCGATGCGATATGTGCTTCGTTCATGTCCTGCTCGCTCCCCTACCCGATCCGTCCGGTGATATAACTCTCGGTTCGGCTGTCTTCGGGGTTGGTGAAAATATGCCCGGTCTCGCCATATTCAACGAGATCGCCCAAGTGAAAAAACGCAGTTTTCTGGCTGACACGCGCCGCCTGCTGCATGGAATGTGTAACGATAACAACGGAATACTGCTGCCTCAACTCGTCGATAAGCTCCTCGACCTGTGCGGTGGCAATAGGATCGAGCGCCGAACACGGCTCGTCCATCAAAAGAACTTCAGGCTCGGTCGCAATCGCGCGCGCAATGCAAAGTCGCTGCTGCTGGCCACCTGAAAGCCCGGTGCCGGGCTGGTCCAGACGATCCTTCACTTCCTCCCAGATCGCACCGCGCCGCAATGACTTCTCGACGATCTCGTCCAACTCGGCCTTGTTGCGCGCCAGCCCGTGTATGCGCGGGCCATAGGCGATATTGTCATAGATCGACTTCGGGAACGGGTTCGGCTTTTGAAACACCATACCGACCTTGGCGCGAAGCTGCACCGGATCAACCTTGGCGTCGTAAATATCCTCGCCATCCAGCAGGATCGAACCGGTCACCCTTGCGATATCGATGGTGTCGTTCATTCGGTTAAGGCACCGCAGAAACGTCGATTTCCCGCACCCCGACGGTCCGATGAACGCCGTCACGGTATTGCCCTCGATCTCGACCGAGACATTCTTGATCGCATGCGTGTCGCCGTAAAAGACGTCCACACCGCTGGCTGAGATCTTGATATCGTTCATTTGCGTCGTCCGATTTGTTATGCGCATGTCGTTCACGGTCCGTCCCCTTTACCAGCGACGTTCAAAGCGACGACGAAGGATGATAGCGATGAGGTTCATCAACAGCAAAAAGACCAGCAGCACGATGATAGCGCCTGAGGCCCGTTCCACAAAGGCCGGGTCGGATCTGGTCGTCCAGTTATAGATCTGCACCGGCAAGGCCGAGGCCGGATCGAAAAAGCCTTCGGGCGGTGCGCCGGGATATTCGCGCACAAAGGCGACCATCCCGATCAGCAAGAGAGGCGCGGTTTCCCCCAAAGCCTGCGCCAGTCCGATGATGGTTCCCGTCAGAATACCAGGGGCGGCCAGCGGCAGAACATGGTGAAACACCGTCTGCATTTTCGACGCCCCTACCCCCAATGCCGCTTCGCGGATTGACGGCGGCACAGACTTCAGGGAAGCACGCGTTGCAATGATGATGGTCGGCAATGTCATCAGCGTCAGCACCAGACCACCAACAATCGGCGCGGACTGCGGCAAGCCTGCGAAGTTGATGAAGATCGCCAGACCCAGAATGCCGAAGACAATCGACGGCACGGCGGCAAGGTTCGAGATATTCACCTCGATCAGGTCCGTCAGCCGATTTTTTGGCGCGAATTCCTCAAGATAGATCGACGCCGCGACCCCAATCGGCAAGGCCAGAACCAGGACAACAATCATCATGTATAGCGAGCCCAGAATGGCCACGCCCAGCCCCGAAGCCTCGGGTCGGTTTTCCGAAGCATCCGGCGAGGTGATAAAGCCCCAGTTGAAGGTCCGCTCCAGCGCGCCCGTGTCTTTCAGCGCATCGGCCAGCATAAGCTGCTGGGGCGTAACGTTGCTGTCCAGCTCGGCGCTCGCCATGGTCACGCGGCCCTTGTAGTATCCGTCTATCCGGCCCGATGCGAGAAACTGGAATTCAACCGTTTCGCCAACCCGATCCGTGTTTGCCAGAACGAAATCACGCAAATCCGCCGCAGCCTGTTTCGAGATCAGATCGACCGGCTTGCTCAACCCCTCGATCTCTATTCCCTCGGCCGCGATCCGGTCCTCGATGGCGGCGGTGATCAACGGCGCATAGCCAAAGGTCGATACCTTGGCCATCTCGTCGCGGTCGCGATTGCCGGTCTTGTCCAGCTTGTCTTCCGCCAAAACCACGTCCAACGTGATGAAGGTCTGGCTGAACGCGCCGATGCCATTGCGGACAATCGACGTCAGCAGAAAGATCAACGCCAGCACAGCCACGCTGACCGCAATCATGCCGTAGATCTGGAACCGCCGCTCGGCCGCGTTGCGCCTTTGGGTGCGCCCGTCCTGCACCAGCAACGAGCCCTTTCTTGGCGCGCCGGATGCTGAGTTTGCCGTGATATCGCTCATTCGTATTGCTCCCGATATCTGCGCACAATCCAAAGCGCGAGGACATTCAAACCAAGTGTGATTGTGAACAACGACAGGCCCAACGCGAAGGCCACAAGCGTTTCAGGCGACGAGAAGTCCGTGTCCCCGGTCAACTGACTGACGATCTTGACCGTCACCGTCGTCATCGCCTCAAACGGGTTCACCAACTCGCCCAGACCCCGGTCGAACTGCGCCGCCGCCGCCCCTGCCCCCAGCACGACGATCATCGTTTCGCCAATCGCGCGCGACGCCGCCAGCAGGATTGCACCGACGATCCCCGGCAAGGCCGCAGGCACGACGACTTGCCGGATCGTTTCGGATTGCGTCGCGCCCAGACCATAGGAGCCGTCGCGCATCGCCTGCGGAACCGCGTTGATGATGTCATCAGACAGAGACGAGACGAAAGGAATCAGCATGATCCCCATCACCACGCCCGCCGTCAGCACCGACGACGAGCTTTGCCCAAGCCCCAAAGGCAGCGCAAAGTAATCCCGCAACATCGGCCCGACCGTAATCAGCGCAAACAGACCGTAAACAATCGTCGGAATACCGGCCAGAACCTCGATCGCAGGCTTGGCGACAGACCGCACGCGGCTGGTCGCGTATTCCGAAAGGTAGATCGCTGCGAACAACCCTACAGGGACTGCTACCAAAAGCGCTATGAACGAAATATAGAGCGTTCCCCACAACAAGGGCAGGATCGCCAACTCCGAATTGCCCCGAAAATCCGGCGCCCATTTCGTGCCGAAGAAAAAGTCCTGCCACGAATGTGCGGCGAAAAAGTTTCGAGCCTCGAAAAGCATCGAAAACACCAGTCCGACGGTCGTCAAAATCGCAATCGACGCCGCCAGGATCAGAACCGTCAGGATGCCACGTTCCACCGTGTTGCGTGCGCGAAAATCCTTGTTCGTCACAAGATAGGACACCCCGAACCCGCCCAGTGCCGCCAGCAGAACCGCCACGCTCATCAACGTTTCGCCCCAGGACGACAGGCTCCGATAGGACCGTGCCGCTACGAAAACCTCCGGCGAGATATCCGAGCCAAGCGCCACACCTGCCGCGCCCAAACGATTGCGAAGATCGCTCAGAAAGGCCTCGTCCACCGCGCGTTCGCTTGCCAGAAGCGGCGCGTCCAGCGCCTCAAGCCCCTCCGAAACCCGCCGCACGTCGCTCATGACCAGCCCGCGCGTCGATGTGTCGGAAATCGCGCTGTCCGGCAATTGCGACGACACGCGACTTTCGATCCACAATGGCTGCACCAGCAACCAAAGCACCAGCAATCCAAACGCGGGCGTGATCACCGTCAGCGCGACGTTCCAGCCATAATATGATGGTAGCGAATGCAACACGCGCGCGTCACCGCCCGCCGACGCCACTGCTCGGCTGCGGCCCATGACAAAGCCAACTGCCGCCAGAACCAGAATGATCGCAATGAGCCAGATCAGCGGCATGTCGCCCTCAAGGTCTTAAGTGGTGAAGATGAGAAAGGGCGCCGACTGCGCCCTCTCCCGTGATTATCAGCGGTTCAGATCAGCTGCCCGAGCTCATTGTCTCTTCGGCTTCGATCATCATCTGAGTTTCGGACAGAACCGGATCGGACACCAGACCATATTGGGCCAGCGGGCCGTCAGGACCGGCGATCTCATCCGCGACGAAGAACTGTGCGAATTCCTTCAGGCCAGGAATAACGCCGATGTGTGCTGCCTTGATGTAGAAATAGAGCGGACGCGACACGGGGTATTCGCCGGTCGAGATCGTCTCGGTCGAAGGTGCAACACCCGACATCGTCGCCACTTTCAACTTGTCGGTATTGTTTTCGTAAAACGCCAGGCCGAAGACGCCGACACCGTTCGAGTTCGCGTCGATACGCGCCAGCGTCTCGGTATAGTCGCCATCGATATCAACCGAACGGCCATCGGTGCGCACGCTCATGCAAGCGTCTTCCGCGTCGTCTTCGCTCAGACCCGCGCTCATCATGCCTTCCACAGCGCCGGAAGCTTCGCAACCAACCAAAAGTACTTTTTCTTCAAACACTTCACGTGTGCCGTGCTTGGTGCCGGGAATGAACGCCTGAATTTCAGCGGCAGGCAGGCTCGAGTCGACCTCGTTCCACATCGTGAACGGGTTATCTTTCATTTCGCCGTCCATGAAGACCTGCTCGGCCAGCGCCATGTACCAGTGATCTTCGGTGAACGAGGTAAAGGCCGGGCCGTCGATCTGGCTGGCGAACACGATGCCGTCATAGCCGATACGCACTTCGATGATGTCGGTGACGCCTGCATCTGCACAGGCAGCAACTTCGCCTTCGCGAATTTTGCGCGACGCGTTCGCGATATCGATGGTGTTCTCGCCCACGCCTTCGCAGAACCGCTTGAGGCCGGCCGACGACCCACCGGATTCAACAACCGGGGTCGGGAAATCGAAGTTCTCACCGAATGCTTCGGCGACGATGGATGCGTAAGGAAGTACGGTCGAGGAACCGGCGACCTGCACCTGATCACGGGCGGCAGCAGCGGTTGTGGAAATGGCAAGAACGGCGATGGTCGAAACGGTATGCTTCGCTTTCATCATTGGTTTTTCTCCTAAGTCAGGTTTCCGACCGCCCCACGCGGTCTTCGCCCCGGTCCTATGGTGTGCTGCTGAAGCTTTTGCGACAGTTGTGTAACAGTTTCATGACAGTGGAATAATTCGAAAAATAAAGGGAAACCGTCCCGCGATGACTGCGCTACTGCGCAATTTCCGCCGGTAAAATCACCGTAAAAACAGCGCCTTGTCCGGGCGTGCTTTCAATGCGCAACCGACCGCGATGGCGGTTGACGATATGCTTCACAATCGCCAGCCCAAGCCCCGTTCCGCCAAGTTCGCGCGATCTGTGACTATCGACTCGGTAGAATCGCTCGGTCAGGCGTGGAATCAGTGCCGGATCAAAGCCGGCCCCCGTGTCCGACACCGACACAACTGCCGCCGGACCGCGAGTCATGGGGTGGTTGTCCACCCTCTCCAGCCGCAGCGAAACCGTTTGGCCCTGCCCCGAATATTTCAGCGCGTTTTCGATCAAGTTGGTGAACACCTGTGCCAGTTGATCCGCATCACCCGGTATCTTGACCGCCTCATCAAAAGTGTCGCGCACCACGGTCATGCCGCGCTCTTTTGCCAAAGGCTCAAGCGCATTCGCGACCGATCGCACCACACCGGCCAGATCAACGATTTCGGACGGACGCATGCGCTCCGTCGCCTCGACCCGGTTAAGCGACATCAGATCCTCGACCAGTCGGTTCATCCGCGCCGCCTCGCATTCCATGATTTCCAGAAAGCGCGCCTGTGCAGCCGGGTCGTTCTTCGCCGCACCGCGCAACGTTTCGATAAAGCCGATCAGCGCCGTCAGAGGCGTGCGCAACTCGTGGCTGACGTTGGCTACGAAGTCACGCCGCATCGCGCCGGCCTCTTCGGTTGCCGTCAAATCCTCGAACGTCATAAGGACCGATCCATCCGTCTCGATCCGCGCCAGATGAACAAGCCATGTCTTGTCGCGCCGTGCTTCCGTCGACAGATATCGCGCGCGCCTTGCCGCGCCGTCGGTCATGATCTGATCGATTGCATCGAGCAGGGTCGGCTGGCGAAACGAGGTGATGTAATGGCGTCCCAAAATCCCCGATCCGAAAAGCTGCGCCGCTTGGCGGTTGACCGCAGAAACCCGCTCGTCCGTACCGATGACCACAGCGGGCAGAGGCATGGCATCGACGAAGTGTTGCACGATCGGTTTCCTCGGAAATGCTGGTTTATGGTTAACGTGCCTATGAAAGAGGCTTTTCGGGGGCGCGCTTCCGTTTGTAAAGCTGGATCATCTAGAAAATTTGCAACCTTGGCGTGTGTTTTTCACGTTTTTTTCCACCAAGGGTATTTTAATTTCCGGAGCTTCCCTTAATCTTAAAGACCTGTGGAGTCAGTATTCATCCTGACCTTGCCGCCAAAATACGTTTTCAAGAAGACGGGAAGTCAAAGAAAATGAACTGGGAACAAACGAAACTAAGCAGACTGGACGTCGCCTCGATCAGTGGACTCGAGGACCAGACAGTCGCGGTTCTCGCGGTTGGGGAACCCGAGGAATGGTTGCAAAGCGGCCAGAAAGCACCGCGCGCCGGCAATGTTCGCTTCGTCTCGATAGATGAAGTGAGCGAGTCGCTGCTTGAGCATCTGTGTCCGACGGTTGTCATCTCGCCTGCCTTGTCGCGACGATTTGATTGCATCGATCTTGCGCAGATCCTTTGCAGTCATAAGTACAAAGGCCGTTACCGGGCTGTATCGCGCGAACTACCGAATCCGACCATGGTCGGACGCGAGATTCGCAACCTCTGTCCCGGACTCGACTTCGCCATCCTCGTAGATCGATAGTCCGTCAGACCTCGCACGCGGCGCGAACCGCTGTATCGAACGTTGCAATCAGCGCGTCCGCCGGTTCGCAGCCTACCGAAATCCGAAAGAACCCCTCGGATATGCCAAGAGCGGCGCGTGCCTCGGGCGTCAAAGCCCGGTGAGAGGACGTCGCCGGATGACTGATAGTCGTCGCGATATCCCCTAGCGTGGGCGCAAAATTCAACCCCTCCGCCGCGCGCACAAAAGCATTCGCCCCCGCACGACCACCTGCGATCTCGAAGCTCACCATATGCCCGCCCTCACCGCCCAGCAGCGAAATGCTACGATTGTGATCGGGGTGATCGCTGCGCGCTGGATACAAGACCCGCTCCACGCCCGGCATATCCGCGAGTGCATCCCCAAGCCGCGCCGCTGTTGCCGTGCAGCGTTCATACCGCAGATCGAACGAATAGAGCCCCCGCTCGGCCAGCCAGCAATCAAACGGTGACGCCGTGAACCCCATGCTGACGGCCAGCGTCAAGAACCGCGCGGCTAAATCAGGGTCCCTCGCCGCCACATAGCCCAGCGTCGCGTCCGAATGTCCCGCCATCAGCTTCGTCACCGAATGGATTACGATATCCGCTCCCCGCGCCAGAGGCTGGCAGCCGCGCGGTGTCGGAAATGTGTTGTCGACCGCCACCAAAACCCCCCGCGCCAGCGCCATCGCGATGATTCCGTCAACATCCGCCACGCGCAGCGTCGGGTTCGACACGGTCTCGATCAGGATCAGGCGTGTTTCGGGCCGGATCGCGGCCTCGAACGCCGCGACATCCGTCGGATCCGCCAGTGACGTCGCGATCCCCAGTCGTGGCAATTCCTCATTCATCAACCGCAAGGACCGCCCGTAAAGCTGATCCGCCCCCAGCACGTGATCCCCGGCCCTGACCGTACCCAAAAGCGCGACCGTCACGGCCCCCATGCCCGAGCCCGTCACCACGCCGCCCTTTGCGCCTTCCATGGCATCGACCATCTGCCCCAGCACCTCGGCGTTAGGGTGGCCTTCGCGCGCATAGGTAAAGCCCTTGGCCCCGCCCTCATACTGCGCGTCCAACGCGTCGGGATCGTCCGAGGCATAGACCACCGAGGGCTGTAACGGGTTCACCACCGGACGACTGACGCTGCCCGGCCAGGGTGTGCGAAAGGGCTTTGACGGCGTGTCGGACATGGCCGCGTCTCCTTGAGAATTGGTTTAGGTTAACGGGGCCAGTCCGGCCCGATACTGACGCATCCGCGCCCGGTAATTTTCCGCCGATACCAATAAGTTGGCCTGCGCACCTTCATCCAGTTCGCGCACCACCTTGCCCGGCATCCCCATCACCAGACTGCCATCCGGGATGACCTTGCCCTCGGTCACCAACGCACCCGCGCCGATCAGACACCCTTTGCCAATCTTCGCGCCATTCAGCACCGTCGCGCCCATCCCGATCAACGAGCCATCTCCGATCTCGCAGCCGTGGATCATCGCCTTGTGCCCGATCGTGCAATTGGCCCCGATCACCACCGCAAACCCCGGATCCGCATGGATCACCGTGTTCTCCTGCACGTTGCTGCCTGCCCCGATCGTCAGCCGCTCGGTATCGCCGCGAAGCGTGCAGCCAAACCAGATCGACACACCCGCCTCAAGGACCACATCGCCGACCACATTCGCATCCGGCGCGACCCAGAAATCACCATCCTCGGGCACCACGGGCGACACGCCATCCAGCGCATACAAAGTCATAAGCCACCGTCCTCGAATTCATCCTGCAACTTGCGCACATGGGCCATCAGGCCGGGCTGCTGTGTGCGCCGCAAACGTTCGGCGGTGATGATCGTGCGCAACCGGTCCTCGGTCGTGTCCAGATCATCGTTCACCAGCACATAATCGTAACTATCCCAATGGCTTATCTCATCCCAACTGCGGGTCATGCGCTTGGCGATCACCTCGGCGGAATCCTGTCCCCGGGATTCCAGACGCCGCCGCAACTCGTGAATCGACGGTGGCAGCAAGAAGATTGACAACACATGCGGCGCCAGCGGCGAATTCGCGATCTGTTGGGCACCCTGCCAGTCGATATCGAACAGCACATCCGCACCCGCCTCGATCGCATCCTGCACAGGACGGTGCGGCGAGCCGTAAAAGTTGCCGAACACAAAGGCATGCTCCAACATCTCGCCATCCCGCACCATCGTCTTGAACGCGGCCTCTTCGACGAAATGGTACTCGCGCCCGTCCGCTTCCCCCTCGCGCGCACTGCGCGTCGTGGCCGAAACGGAAAACCGGATATCGCTGTCCCAGTCGCGCAAACGCCCAGCCAAAGTCGATTTTCCCGCCCCCGAAGGCGATGACAGAATGATCAAAAGCCCGCGCCGCGCCATGCTCCTGGTGTCGCTCATCCCTGCCCCCTCATTCGATATTCTGAACCTGTTCGCGCATCTGGTCGATCACCGCTTTGAGGTCAAGACCAACCGCCGTCAACGCGCTCGATTGCGCCTTCGAACACAGTGTATTGGCTTCACGATTGAACTCCTGCATCAGGAAATCCAGCTTGCGCCCCACCGGGCCTTCCGCCTCCAGCAACGCGCGCGCCGCTGCGACATGCGCGGTCAGACGGTCCAACTCCTCGGTCACATCCGTCTTGACGGCAATCAACGCCAGTTCCTGCAACAGGCGCGCCTCGTCCGGCACGTCCGTCGCCTCCAGAAGCCGCGCCAGATTGCGCTCCATACCCGCCCGCGCGGCGTCCGCGCGTTCGCCCGCCGCCTCGGCTGCCAAAGCCTGCAGCCGCGCAACCTCGTCCAACTGCTGCACCAGAACTGCGCTCAAAGCCGCCCCTTCGCGGGCGCGATCCTCGTCAAAGGCCAGCAATGCCGCCTTGAAAGCTTCGACAATCGCGTCGCGCAAGGCTGCTGTATCGCCCGTACCCGCCTCGCGCTGCTCGACCACACCGCGCATCGCGGCGATGTCGCAGGCTCGTGTCGGCACCAGGGCAAGCCCATGTGCCGATGCGCCCGCTTCGATCTCACTGAGCAACTCCAACGTCGCCTGAAACTGCGCAGCGTTCAGCGCCAGCGCGGGTGCGGCCTCATCGCGCGTCACGCGGATAGAGACCGTGACGCTGCCGCGCGACACATGCCCCTGCACCGCTTTGCGCAACACCGGCTCCAGCCCCTCGATCCAGTCGGGTGCGCGAAACCGCATATCCAGCCCGCGCCCGTTCACCGCCCGAATGTCCCCGCTGAAGGCCCAGTCGCCCGAGCTTCCGCTCAACGCCCCGTACCCCGTCATCGACCGCAAACCGGCCTGAGGGTCGTTGCCTTGTGTTTCCGTCATCGTATTAACCTTTTGGTAAGAAAGAAGCGGAAACGCCCCGCGCTTTCTGGCATAGTCGAAATGTGGGTAACAGAGAGGGTCGGAGCGAACAATACGCGCTCCGGGAAAGCGTGGCAGATGACATATCGCGAAAACGACGGCAGCGGACCTGCCGGTGACGGCGACCCGATTGTTGAACTGACGGCCTTTCGGGGCCGCCAGCTGCGCCCGATTCTGGCACAGGTCGAAGCGCATTGGGAAGACATCCGCGGGCGGCGTCTCGTGCCGGCCCGCAGCGAAGTCGAGCCGCGCGCATTGCAAGGCACACTTGCACATGTATTTGTTCTTGAACGTATTTCGACAGGTTTAGGGCGGTTTCGCATTGCGGGCTCACATCTGAACAACCTCATGGGCACCGAAGTGCGCGGCCTGCCCGTTTCCGCCATTTTCGAGCCGGGATCCCGCGAAAAACTGGCGGATGCGATGCAGGCGGTCTTTGACGACCCCTCGGTCGTGCGCCTTGAACTTTGTGCCGCAAAAGGGTTTGGCCGGGCCGAACTTTCGGGCGACATGATGCTGATGCCGCTCAGAAGCGATCTGGGCGAAATCAGCCGCGCCCTCGGCGTGGTGGTCATGTCCGGCAACGTGGGTCGCACGCCGCGCAAACTTGAAATCCTCCGTCAGGCGCGCCGCGGCCTTGTCGGCTATTCGGGTGAAGACATCACGCAATTGCGCGGCAAATCCGAAACCGACGAACAATTCCGGCCCCAGCGCAGGCCGCTTGCCCCTCTCCAGTCACCAGTGCAGTCGGGCGCACGTGCAAAGGCCCCGCATCTGAGACTGGTCGCAGGCAACACCCGCGAACACTCCTGATCCGACCGGGGTGCATCAAAAAAGGCCCGCTTGTGACAACGGGCCTTCTTTTATTTTCGAGTTAGGATCTTAACCGACTGCTGCGGCCGCCGCCTCGGCGCGACGCGCGCTCAGTTCTTCGGCCACCAGGAACGCCAACTCCAAAGCCTGCGAGGCGTTCAGACGCGGATCGCACGCGGTATGATATCGATCCGACAAATCCTCGTCGCTGACCGCCCGAACACCGCCGGTGCATTCGGTCACATCCTGACCTGTCATCTCGAAATGCACGCCACCCGGCACGGTGCCCTCTGCGCTATGCACCTGAAAGAACTCGCGCACTTCGCGCAACACGCTTTCGAAAGGTCGCGTCTTGTACCCGGTCGAGGACTTGATCGTGTTGCCGTGCATAGGGTCACAAGACCAAAGCACATTCGCGCCTTCTTCCTTCACCGTTTTCACCAGTCGCGGCAGGTGATCGCCGACGCTGCCTGCGCCAAAACGCGCAATCAGCGTCAACCGCCCGGCTTCGTTCTTCGGATTCAGCTTGGACATAAGAACCTTCAGATCCTCGGCCGTAGTCGTCGGACCACACTTCAGACCAATCGGGTTTTGCACACCGCTGGCAAATTCCACATGCGCACCGTCCGGCTGACGCGTACGATCCCCGATCCAGATCATATGCCCCGAGCCCGCAAGCCACTGACCGGACGTCGAGTCGATGCGGGTCAGCGCCTCTTCATACTCTAGAAGCAAGGCTTCATGGCTGGTGTAGAAATCGACCTGGCTCAATTCGTGGTTCGTCTCGCCTGTCATGCCGGCTGCGGCCATGAAGTCGATCGTGTCCTGAATACGGTTCGCCATATCGAGATACCGCTCGGCATCGGCGCCTTCGGCAAATCCAAGCGTCCAGCTGTGCACACGATGCACATCCGCAAAACCACCCTTCGAGAAGGCGCGCAAAAGGTTCAGCGTCGCCGCCGCCTGCGTATAGGCGCGCAACATCTTGTCGGGGTTGGGAATGCGGGCCTCAGGCGTGAAGTCCAGTTCGTTCACGATGTCGCCGCGGTAAGACGGCAATTCCACACCGTTCTTCACTTCGGTCGGGGCCGAGCGCGGCTTGGCGAACTGACCCGCCATACGGCCGACTTTCACCACCGGCACTTTCGCGCCATAGGTCAGGACCATCGCCATTTGCAACATTACCTTGAACGTGTCGCGAATGTTGTCGGCCGAAAACTCCGCAAAGCTCTCGGCGCAGTCGCCGCCCTGCAAGAGAAACGCTTCTCCGCGCGCTGCCGCGCCCAGTTCGCGCTTCAGACGACGCGCTTCACCGGCAAAAACCAAGGGCGGATAAGACGCCAGCCGCGCCTCGACCTCGGCCAATGCGGCCGCATCCACATACTCGGGCATTTGCACCCGTGGTTTTGCACGCCATCCGGTTTTCTGCCAATCGCTCATCTGTTCGTCCTCGAAACAACAATATCCACATTGCGAGAGAGGCTTATAGGGCAGCGCGCCAAGCTTGAAAACCGGGATTTCGCGGCCAAGCCGCCCCGTTTACGACAAAATCGGTCGGATTTTGAATGCCCGCTCCCTTGCCGCGCATGTCGAAATGGTGTTTCGCTGTTAAGACAAATGCGATGGGAAGCATCCAATGGACGACGCAACAGTCCAGACAATCGAAATCGATACCAAAGGGCGCAAGCCGCGCCGCTTTGTATTTGTATTGCTCGATCAGTTCACTCTGCTGTGCTTTGCCTGTGCGATCGAAAGCTTGCGTATCGCGAACCGCATGTCGGGTCAGAAGCTCTATGAATGGACGATTGTCGGCGAAGGAGGCGATACGGCGGCAAGTTCGTCGGGGACGGCTTTCAAGCTCGACAGCGACCTTGAAGAGGTGGGGCGCGAAGATACGGTTGTTCTGTGCGGCGGCATTGACGTGGCCAAAGCGACGACGAAGCGGTTGCTCAACTGGGTGCGCCGGGAATCGCGGCGCGGCGTCAGCATGGGCGGACTTTGCACGGCGGGGTATTCGCTTGCCAAGGCCGGGCTACTGGACGGCAAACGCGCGACGATCCACTGGGAGAACCAAGACAGCTTCATCGAGGAATTCGAAGACGTCACCCTGACGAAATCCGTTTTCGTTGTTGATGGCTCGACCTTTACGACCGCCGGCGGCACTGCCTCGATCGACCTGATGCTGAAATTTATCGCCGATGACCATGGCGAGGCTTTGGCCAGCGCGGTTGCCGATCAGCTGATCTATACGACCATCCGCACCGACCAGGACACCCAGCGCTTGTCCGTGCCTACGCGCATCGGCGTGCGTCACCCGAAGCTGTCCGCGGTGATCCAGATGATGGAAGCTAATATCGAAGAGCCGATCAGCCCATCAATCCTTGCCAAAGATGTGGGCATGTCGACGCGCCAGCTTGAGCGGTTGTTTCGCCGGTATCTGAACCGCAGCCCCAAGCGGTACTATATGGAACTGCGATTGCAAAAAGCACGCAATCTGCTGATGCAGACCGATATGAGCGTGATCAACGTTGCACTGGCCTGTGGGTTCGCCTCGCCATCGCATTTCTCGAAATGCTATCGCGCGCAATACAACACCACCCCCTACCGCGAGCGCGGCGCACAAGCCGCGCGCCTGTCGATCTGATCCAGAAGCCGCGCCTTTCGGCGCGACACGATGTTTTGGCCGCCTCCGGCGGGGATATTTGAACCAAAAAGAAAGCCGGTCAGTTCGGGGTCATTCGATACAGTGTGCCGTTGCCGACGCTGAGAAACCAGATCGCGCCGTCCGGACCTTCGCGCAGATCCCGCACGCGCAGGGTTTCGTCGGAGCTGAGTTGTTCGACTTCATCGAGGGGGGAGCCTGCAAGGCGCGCGATGTAGTCGAATTTCAGTGATCCGACCAGTATGTCCCCGCGCCATTCGGGCCAGAGCGCACCGGAATAGACCATCATGCCGGAGGGCGCCATGGACGGATCCCAATAGAAGGCGGGTTGTTCCATTCCCGCCTTGGCCGTGCCTTCTCCGATCGAGCGGCCCGAATAATGCTTGCCATAGGAAATGACCGGCCAGCCGTAGTTGGCGCCTTTCTTGATGCGGTTGATCTCGTCACCGCCGCGTGCGCCGTGTTCGACAACCAGAAGCCCTCCGTCCAGATCAAGCGCCGCGCCCTGCGGGTTGCGATGGCCGTAGCTCCAGATTTCGGGCTGCGCCGAGGGGCTGGTGACGTAGGGATTGGTGTTGGGCACGCTGCCGTCGCGAGCGATTCGCACCACTGTTCCGGTTTCGATGCCGAGATCCTGCGCAGAATCGCGATCGCCGCGATCCCCGATCGTCAGAAACAACGTGCCGTCTGGGGCTTCGACGATGCGCGATCCGAAGTGTTGACCACCAGAGGTTCCGGGCTCCATTTCGAAAATTGTCGTCACGTCGCTGAGGCTGCGTCCGTCCGGCGAAAGGCGTGCGCGCATCAGAGCCGTCCCGGCGCCGCGCCCCTGCGGTTTGGCGTAACTCATGAAGATCTCGCGCGAGCGGGCGAAATCACGGGGCACCAGAAGATCGAGCAGCCCGCCCTGCCCAACGTCCGCGATCTCGGGCAAACCAGTTATCTCGGTCACTGCATCACCCACCAGCAAGAGTTTGCCCTCACGTTCGGTGATCAGCACCCGTCCATCCGGAAGAAAGCCGAAGGCCCAAGGCTGATCGAGCCCGTTCACAATGGGATCGACCCGAATCGTGCCGGATAATGCCTGAAGGGCCACCGCCGTCTGTCCAGCGAGGCACAGTGCAAGAACCGCAAGAAGTCTGAGCATGTCGCTCCCCTTTGTACCGTTTGCTCTGAGATAATCACCAAAGCGCGTCAGGCCACAATTTTCACGCGCTTTTTACCCTACGGAACCTTGCCAAAGCCCCCTTTTCATTCTGATTTTCAGGAGTATTGTCGTGATCAGAACGAAAGTTCATATCAGGGAGTGAAAGAATGAAAAAACTACTTTTGGCAACCGCCGCAACTGCGTTGTGCACAAGCACTGCCTTTGCCGCCAGTCATGCTGAAGAAATCAAGATCGGTATCATCCTCGGCTTCACCGGCCCACTTGAATCGCTGACACAGCAGATGGCTGGCGGCGCGGAAGTGGCGATCGCCGAAGTGAACGCCAGTGGTGCATTGCTTGGCGGCGCAACCGTCACAGGCATCCGCGGTGACTCGACCTGCATCGACGCCGCGGCCGCCACTTCGGTCGCGGAACAGCAGATCACCGGTGATGGCGTGAACGCGATCATGGGCGCGGATTGTTCGGGCGTTACGGGCGCGATCCTGCAGAACGTGGCCGTTCCGAACGGCATCGTGATGATTTCACCATCCGCAACATCGCCCGGCCTGTCGACAGCCGAAGACAACGGCCTGTTCTTCCGCACATCGCCATCGGATGCCCGTCAGGGTGTCGTGATGACCGAAGTTCTGCTTGAGCAGGGCATCACCGAAGTTGCTGTGACCTACACGAACAACGACTACGGCAAGGGTCTGGCCGACGCATTCCAGGCGGCTTACGAAGAAGCCGGTGGCACCGTGACGATCAACGCAGCCCACGAAGACGGCAAGGCGGACTATTCTGCTGAAGTCGGCGCTCTGGCGTCTGCGGGCGGTCAGCGTCTGGTCGTGGCCGGATACGTCGATCAGGGTGGCTCGGGCATCGTGCGCGCAGCTCTTGATTCTGGCGCATTCGACACGTTCCACTTCCCGGACGGCATGATCTCCGCCGCTCTGGAAGCGAACTTCGGTTCCGAGATTGACGGCTCGTCCGGTCAGCACCCCGGCACCGACAGCGAAGGCGCTGCAATGTTCGTCGAAATGGTTGGCGACGCGTTTGATGCGACATCACCGTTCGCACCGGAAAGCTACGACGCGGCAGCGCTCATCATGCTGGCCATGCAGGCCGCTGGTTCGTCTGACTCGGCTGAGTTCAAGAACGAAGTGATGAACGTGGCCAACGCACCGGGCGAGCAAATCTTCCCCGGCGAGCTTGAAAAAGCGCTGAAGATCCTCGCTGAAGGCGGCGAGATCGACTATGTCGGCGCAACCGCTGTCGAACTGATCGGACCCGGTGAAAGTGCCGGCAACTACCGTCAGATCGAAGTCAAAGACGGCGCGATCTCGACGGTCGGTTACCGCTGATCTCACTTAAATGAGGGTGGCCCGGGCGCAAGCTCTGGGCCACCCTCACTTTATCAGACTGACGCGGGGCACATCGACGAAATGATCAAGGTCCAGGATCTGCACAAGCACTTCGGTGGCTTTCACGCCGTAGATGGTGCCACGCTTGAAATCGCCGAAGGCTCGATCACGGGATTGGTTGGCCCGAACGGTGCCGGCAAAACCACCCTTTTCAATGTCATCGCAGGCCGCCTGCCGCCCACCAGCGGCACAGTCACGATGATGGGCGAAGACATTACCGGCCTGCCACCTCACGATCTGTTCCACAAAGGCCTGCTGCGAACCTTCCAGATCGCCCATGAATTCGGCTCGATGACCGTCCGCGAGAACCTGATGATGGTTCCGGGCGACCAGTCCGGCGAAGCCATATGGAACACTTGGTTCGGCCGCAAAAAAATCATCGAAGACGAGCGCGCTTTGTTGAAGAAGGCCGACGAAGTCCTTGAATTCCTTACAATTGATCACTTGAAAGACGAAAAGGCAGGCAACCTTTCCGGTGGCCAGAAAAAGCTTCTGGAGCTTGGCCGCACCATGATGGTCGACGCACGGATCGTCTTCCTCGACGAAGTCGGCGCTGGCGTGAACCGCACGCTCCTGAACACCATCGCCGACGCGATCAAACGCCTCAACGAAGAACGCGGCTATACCTTCTGTGTCATCGAACACGACATGGAGTTCATTGGCCGCCTCTGCGATCCGGTCATCGTCATGGCTGAAGGCAAGGTCCTCGCGGAAGGCACCATGGCCGAAATCAAGGCCAACGAACAGGTGATCGAAGCCTACCTCGGCACGGGCCTGAAAAACAAAGTCAAAGAAGAGGCCGGCGCGTGACCCCATCCGCAATTGGCCTCACGCTTCTAGTCCTAGGCGCGACACCGCTTTCTGCGGCGGCCAGCAGCGCAGCACGCAATGGCGCCTGTTTCGACTTCTTTGAGAAAACCGCGCGATACTGCGCGCCACCACTGGCCGAGTTGGTCAATTTCGAAGTGACCGAGAAAACGCTTTGGGCAGGCTACGAAGACGGGCTCGTCAGCTATGTCGTGGAATTCGACGGTCGCAGAGCCGACCTCCCCGTACCTCAGGACATCGACACCGCCTTCTCGGAAACCGCCATCGCCAAAGGCATCGCCGGGGTCAACCCGCCGGTAACGGCCCGCGCACTCATGCATGTCAATGACCTCGCGGTGGTCGAAATCGCCGGATCGAATGAAGACCTCAACGCCTTCTTTGTCTATGTTATTTCGCCCACCAGCATCGCGTCTTTCACTGTCGTGGACAACTCGCCCGAGTTTGACGGTCGGCAACTTGACTGGACCAAGGTGCGCAGCGCGCAGCGCTATCGCATCGAACTTGCTGGTCACCCGCTCGCCTCCCTTTCGCCCATCGCCGACATGGAGCTCATCCCATGAGCAAATCCCCCTATCAGGACGCCCGTGGCAACAAGGACGCGTCGATCACCAATCCAAAGGCAGGCGGCACGCTGAAGTCCTATGGCTCCCAAAGCCAAGGCAAGCCCGGGCCACGGGACGGCCAGCCGTATCTCATCGGCGATAAGATGACCGGCGGCTATGGCACCGGCGCAGATATCCTGCACGACTGCACCATTTCGGTGAACGAAGGCGAGATCGCTGTAATCGTCGGCCCCAACGGCGCGGGCAAATCGACCGCGATGAAGGCCGTCTTCGGAATGCTGAACGTGCGCACCGGTGCGGTTCGTCTGGACGGTGAAGACATCACCAATCTCACGCCGCAGGCGCGCGTCGCCAAGGGCATGGCCTTCGTGCCGCAAACCTCGAACATCTTCACGTCGATGACCGTGGAAGAGAACCTCGAAATGGGCGCATTCCTGCGCCGTGACGACATCACCAAGACGATGGAACAGGTCTACGAACTATTCCCGATCCTGCGTGACAAACGCCTTCAGCCCGCAGGCGAACTGTCCGGCGGACAGCGCCAGCAGGTTGCGGTGGGCCGTGCACTGATGACCAAACCACGGCTCTTGATGCTGGACGAACCGACGGCGGGCGTCAGCCCGATCGTCATGGATGAACTCTTTGACCGGATTATCGAAGTTGCGCGCACAGGCATCTCGATCCTTATGGTCGAACAAAACGCGCGGCAGGCGCTCGAGATCGCCGACAAGGGCTATGTGCTGGTGCAGGGGCGCAATGCGTTCACCGACACCGGTAAGGCCCTTCTCGACGACCCGGAAGTCCGCCGCTCTTTCCTGGGAGGATAGCGATGACACGCCACGTCGCCTGCCACCCGGGGATCAACCGCTTCCGCAAGGATGCAAGACGACCGGGCCACTGGGAATAGACCGAAAATGGCACCCTTTGGTTCGTTACAGCGCGGCAAAAAAATGTCGCGCCAAAACAGGGAACCAAGAGGTGTGCTGAATGTTGGAGACAATTTTTGTAATCGCCATGCTGCAAAGTGTTGAAGGTCTGCCAAAGGGAATCCGTTGCGAATTCCCCGCTGCCGATACGGGTGGCAAGCCCGTGCGCGTGGTGCTGGACCCCATGCCATCGCTGAAAGACCAGCCCGGCCTCTATCGCGTCATGATGGAGATCGAGGGCAAGCTGACGCTCAAGGCCGCCGCGCAGCCGATGCATGCAATCGATGAGCGCGCCGTGCTGATCCGCGCCAAGAGTCCGCGTCAGGCCACCGTGACCCTCGGGATGCGCGATGATGGCATGGCCGCTCTTACAATGTCAGCGCCGGGGGCCGAAACACCGGGCGAACAATCCACCCGGATCGGCGCCTGTCGCGGTGCCGACCACTACTTCAATCGTTGGCTGTCCTCATGACGCCGCTGAATGCCCTCAACACGCCCGCACCTTTCGGGACTGGAACGGAAGACCTATGATTGACCTGCTGAACGCCATCGTGGCGCTTGCCAACTTCGTCATCGTGCCCGCCATCGCCTATGGCAGCCAGCTTGCGCTCGGTGCCCTCGGTGTGACGCTGATCTACGGTATCCTGCGGTTCTCGAACTTTGCCCACGGCGACACCATGGCCTTTGGCGCCATGGTCACCATTCTCGCCACATGGGGTCTGCAATCGCTCGGGGTCAACCTCGGCATCTTCCCCACGGCCCTTCTTGCGCTGCCCATCGGCATCGCCGGCACAGCGCTTCTGGTGCTGGCCACGGATAAAATGGTCTATCAATTCTACCGCGAACAAAAAGCCGCCCCGGTAATCCTTGTGATCGTGTCCATGGGTGTGATGTTTATCATGAACGGCCTCGTCCGTTTCATCATCGGCCCCGACGATCAGCGCTTCGCAGACGGCGCGCGCTTCATCATCACAGCGCGTGACTTCAAGGAATTGACCGGGCTGGAAGAAGGCCTTGCGATCAAGTCCACCGCCGCCCTGACCGTGGTTGTGGCGATCATCGTCGTGATGCTGCTGTTCTGGTTCCTCAACAACACGCGCACCGGCAAATCCATGCGCGCGTTTTCCGACAACGAGGACCTCGCTCTGCTCTCCGGCATCAACCCCGAACGCGTGGTGATGATCACATGGATCATCGTCGCCGCGCTGGCCACCACCGCGGGGGTCCTCTACGGCCTCGACAAATCCTTCAAACCCTTCACCTATTTCCAGCTTCTGCTGCCGATCTTCGCCTCCGCCATCGTCGGAGGCCTCGGCAACCCGCTCGGTGCCATCGCAGGCGGCTTCGTCATCGCGTTTTCCGAAGTCACCGTCACCTACGCCTTCAAGAAAGTCGCCGGATATCTCCTGCCCGAAGCCTGGGAACCCGACAGTCTCGTCCAACTTCTGTCCACCGACTACAAATTCGCCGTCAGCTTTGCGATCCTGGTTATCGTCCTCTTGTTCAAGCCGACCGGCCTCTTTTCGGGGAAAGCATTATGACCCTACACCCCCGCGATATCATCCTGTTCTTCGTGGTTTTCGGCCTCATCGCCGCAACCGGCTTCTTCCAAAGTTGGAACGTCGCGCTTGGCATCCTCAACATGGGGCTGATCTCGGCTATCATGGCGCTGGGTGTGAACATGCAATGGGGCTATGCGGGCCTCTTCAACATCGGTGTCATGGGATTTGTGGCACTGGGAGGCCTCGGTGCCGTCCTCGTGTCGATGCCCCCCGTCAATGAAGCCTGGGCCGCCGGCGGCCTTCGCGTCATCGCCGCCATCGCTATCGGCGTGGCGACGATCGTCGCCGCCCTGCAAGGCATGAAACGCCTGCCCAAGGGACGGGTGAATATCCTCGGCGTCATCGGCATCCTGATTGTCGGCTTCTTCATCTACCGCGCGGTGCTCGACCCTGCGACAGCCGCGATCGAAGGCGTGAATCCGGCCGCCACCGGCTACCTCGGCGGCCTCGGCCTGCCAGTTCTTCTGTCCTGGCCCGTCGGCGGCCTCCTCGCCGCAGGAGCCGCCTGGGCCATCGGCAAGACCGCTCTCGGCCTGCGCTCGGACTACCTCGCCATCGCAACCCTCGGCATCGCCGAAATCGTCATCGCGATGATGAAAAACGAAGACTGGCTGAGCCGCGGCGTGAAAAACGTTATCGGCATCCCGCGCCCCGTCCCTTATGAAATCGACCTCCAGAACGACCCCTCCTTCGTCGAGCGCATGACCTCCTGGGGCTTTGACCCGGTCACGGCCTCCTCGATCACCGTGAAACTCGCCTACACCGGCCTGTTCCTTGTCGTCCTGATCATCCTGCTGTGGATGGCGCAGGCGGCCCTCGCTTCGCCCTGGGGCCGTATGATGCGCGCGATCCGCGACAACGAAGACGCGGCCGAAGCCATGGGCAAGGACGTCACGGCCCGCCATTTGCAGATCTTCATCCTCGGATCGGCCGTCTGCGGCCTCGCGGGCGCGATGATGACAACGCTGGACGGCCAACTGACACCCGGCACCTACCAACCACTGCGCTTTACCTTTCTCGTCTGGGTCATGGTCATCGTCGGCGGATCGGGCAACAACTTCGGCGCGGTCCTCGGCGGCTTTCTGATCTGGTACCTCTGGGTCATGGTAGAACCCTTCGGCGCCAGCCTGATCGGCTTCGTGACGTCGGGCATGGCGGACGGCACCTGGCTGAAAGAGCACCTCCTTGAAAGTGCCGCTCATATGCGCCTTCTGACCATGGGGCTGATCCTGCTTCTGGTGCTGCGCTTCAGCCCCCGAGGTCTGATCCCGGAAAGATAACGCGGACTTTTGGATATTCAAGAACAGAAGAAGCCAGCTAAGCCTCCCTCTCTTTTCGGGTCCAGAAAATCCTGGGGGAGCGGCTCTTGAGGCGCGGGGGCAAAGCCCCCTACTGCCGCTCGACGATGTCACGCGCCGGCTTGAACCGAACGGCCGCGCCCATCGTTTCCACTTCCGGAAACAACTCCAGAATCTCGCGGCGTTGCGAATTCCCCAGACCACGCATGATCCGGTCGTCCGGATGAAAGCTTTCGGTCCAGGCGCCGTCCGCCAGGATCACCTCGTGTGACGCGCACAACAGATGAAGATAGCTCACGCCAAGCGTCTTCGCGCGGCGCACCGTCCGCCCGTCGATCAGATGGCGCGCCGCGACCAGTGCCTCGTCACCTTCAATGGTCAGAAAGGACTGTTCGGGCGCAATCAGAAACCGATGCGACGGGCTTACCAGGATGTCCCGGTAGGGCCGCCCCTCCCCCAGGGCGCCGGCGCGCAGAAGGATCGGCGCAAGCGACGGTTCGACCAACAATTCGCTATAGTCCACATCCCGGCGTCCGATCCAGTGGACACGTTGCAGCCCGTTGTCGCGCGTCACCAACCGGTCGCCGCGCCGCAAGGTTTCGACAGGCACTTCTCCGCGCTCGGTACCGATCATCGTGCCCGGTGTGAAACAAGGTGTAATGGGTGAAACGATCATAGAACAAAGCCCCGCTGAGGGGTGAGTTCAGGTCCTCGTTAAAGCCGCTTGGGATAAATGGCGGGAACCGATGCGGATCCCCGTGGTGCCCGGCAACAGGGCAAATAATACACACGAGGAGCACCGATCCCCGCCGCCAACCGGCAGCACTCGATACCCAACCTGCAGAAACGGCCTGCAGGCCATGCGCGGCACCCCCATGCCGCATCACTACCCCCCAGCGAGGTAAAGAAAAGGTAACCGCTCCCCCCGTGTCGCCAAAGGGAAAACGGCGACTTTGAGGCAATCTGTAACAAGTTGCTTGGGGTGAAATCCCAATTGCGGCACACGCTTAGGGCCGCATTTCCCCCTATTGATGCCAATCCGGAAACAGCAGCCAAGATATGAAAGCCCATTTATCCGATAGACTTAAGGATCAAAGGGTCGGAGTTGCGCGGCGATGAGTTGGTCTGATCCGTCGCCGTACCGGAAACACTGACATTTTCGTTATGCCTACAATTCGGCAGAAATTTGTCACAAACTTTCTCGGCACAGTGTTTTCGCGTTCGCATCAATGGAAAGCAAAGCACCGGATTGGTGAGCGGGATTCCGCTTACTTCGTCGAATCAACAACCATCGGTCGCGGCAGCACACGCAAAACCGACATCCAGAGCGTGCGGGCGCTTGGCACGCGCATTACGCCCGGCACCCTCACCGACTGCCCCAAAACGTCCAGAACCGCCTGCCCCTCGGCCCCCGCCGGACGTGTGACCGTCACCGGCAGCACCATGATCGCCGACCCGGCGCCCGGATGATGGACGCTGAAGTGAACGCTCTCGACCGGCAGACCAATCCCAACCGCCTCGCCCGGCAAGGCGCGCAGAGGCAAGGCAATCGAAGCGCCCGGCCCGTCGTCCTCGGCACCATCCAGCCGCACCTCGACACCCGGTCCCGTCTCGGCGACCACATGTGCCGTCAGGCGCATCGGAGGCGTGCGCCACCCGGTGACATGGCCCTGCCCCAACTCCAGAACCCGGTCCGCCAGTGTGACGACTTCGTCGCTGGAATGGCTGACATAAAGCGCCGGTACCCGCGCCTGAGACACCGCTCGCGCGATATAGGGCAGAAACTCGGACTTGCGCTGGCTGTCCAGACCCGTCATCGGTTCGTCCAGAAACAACACCGCCGGGTTCGACGCCAGCGCACGCGCCAAAGCCACTCGCCGCGCTTCACCGCCCGAAAGACCGTCGATCCCGCGGTCCAGCAAGGGTCCCAGCTCCAGAGCCTCGACGATCGCATCAAACGAAGTAACCTCGCATCGTTTCGCACCATACCCGATGTTGCCCGCCACGCTCAGATGCGGAAACAGATGTGGGTCCTGAAACACAAAGCCGATGCGGCGCTCGTGCGCCGGAACATGCCCTCCGGGGCCGTCCCATTCCTTGTTGCAAAACGTGATGCGCCGCTCACCAGCCACGCCCATGTCCAGACCTGCCAGCGCGCGCAAAAGTGATGTCTTGCCGCTGCCCGAGGGACCGACAATCGCCGTTACCCCCTGCATGGGCAGGCTTTCCTGCGCTTCAAGCGTGAACAACGGCCCGCGCCGCAACTTCAGGCGAAAGTGCAACCGGTCAGGCAACGCGCACGCCTCCGCGCCGGTTAAACACATAAACCAGCAACAAAACGCAGAACGAAAACGCCAGCAGGCCCAGCGACAGAACGTGCGCCGTCGCATAATCCAGCGTCTCGACGGCAGTGAAAATCTCGATCGAAATCACGCGTGTGCGGCCCGGAATGTTGCCGCCCACCATCAGGACGACGCCGAATTCGCCCACGGTATGCGCGAAAGTCAAAACCCCTGCCGTAAGGAACCCGCGCCGCGCCAGAGGCAAGGCCACCGTCAGAAACGCATCGCGCGGCGTGGCGCCCAAGGTTCGTGCGGCATCCATGGTCGGCTGCGGCACACTGGCAAATGCCGTCTGAAGGGGTTGCACTGCAAAGGGCAGCGAATAGACCAGCGACGCGATCACCAAACCCGTGAACGAAAACGTCAGCGTGTCACCGGTCACCCTCAACCACAACGCACCGAACGGTGCCGTCGGGCTCATCAGGATCAACAGGTAGAAGCCCAGAACCGTTGGCGGCAGGACCAGCGGCAAGGTGGTGATCGCCTCGACAACCGGTCGCAACTTTGAGCGTGTCGTCGTCAGCCACCACGCCAAAGGCAAGGCCACCGCCAGCAGGATCGCCGTCGTCACGAACGCTAGTTTCAGCGTCAGCCATATGGCGGGCCAGACCGTCATTCCGCAAGATCATAGCCTTTAGCGGCGATGATCTCTGCTGCCGCTTCCGAACTCAGAAACGCCCAGAACGCTGCTGCGGCCGGGTTCGCTTGGCTGCGCGCCAACAAGGCCGCATCCTGCCGGATCGCAGGATATCGCCCGTCCAGTGCGGTGACCTCAGCGGCACCCAAGAGCGGCAGTTGCGCCTCGGCAAGAAACGCGAAATCGGTGTTGCCGGTCACAAAAAGCGTGGCCACCTGCCCAACGTTGGTCACCAGCAAGGGCTGAAACGTCGCTGTATCCAACCGAAGGCTCTCCATCGCCGAAATCGCTGCTGCGCCGTAAGGCGCTACCAACGGATCGGCCAAAGCCACGCGTCGACCCGCAAAAGCCTCGGCGACAGCGCCCGGATCCAACGCCGCCTTCGACACCAGAACCAAACGCCCGAGCGCATAGGTCCTCACATCCGCCGCAAGCCCGGAGGCGGCCAGCAAGCGTGGTCTTTCGGCATCCGCGGACAGGAACACGTCATAAGGCGCGCCCGACACGATCTGCGCATAAAGCGCGCCCGTCGAACCATGCGCCACAACGACCGAATGATCGCTTGTCGCTTCGAATACTTCGGCCAGGTTCTCGGCCGCCGTCAAAAAATTGGAAGCGACCGCCAAAAGAACCTCCTCAGCCAAAGCCGGGCGTGGCAATGCGGCCAAAACGACCAATAGGGAGGCTAGAATTTTCATGCGCCCTTTCAGGCCACGAAGCGGTGAGCTTTGCAAGAGGCAGAGACGCACACATCCCGTCGAATGTGGCCCGATGTCGCAAAATCCGAAGATCCCACCCCAATATGACCGCCTGAACAGCACCTGAAACGCCAAGGTGCTCAGCTGGCGAGCGCATTTGCAAGGATTAGACCATGATGATGTCCTTTCGTGAGGGTGATGCCCACAAGACCGTCAAATGGTAAATAAATCGGCAAGCGAATGTCAGATAATCGTGTGTGCTCTTAGGCGCCAAAAAGCTCTCTACGTTTCTTGCGAAACGACTATCACTTTTCAAACGTTGCTATAGATTTCCGTCGCTTTTTCTTCGCAAAAGCAACGTTGGTGCCCGAGGGGGGAGTCGAACCCCCACGCCTTTTGGGCGGCGGATTTTGAATCCGCTGCGTCTACCATTCCGCCACTCGGGCGCACCATGGCGCTTCATAGCGCGAGTTTTCCGGCTGGAAAAGCCTAAAGACGCGCCGCGCCAAAGGTATCGCACTGGCGCATATCACCCGTTTCAAATCCAGGCGCGAACCAGCGCTCGCGCTGTTCGGATGTGCCGTGGGTAAACGTATGCGGCTGCGGCACGCGCCCCGCATTCCTTTGCAACGTGTCATCCCCGATCTGACGCGCCGCATTCATCGCCTCGGCTATGTCGCCTCGCTCCAATGATCCGAACTGAGCCTGCGCCTCGCGTGCCCAAATCCCCGAAAAGCAATCCGCCTGAAGCTCAATGCGTACCGAAATCGCGTTGGCCTCCGCTTCCGACGACTGCGCACGGACACGGTTGGCCTGCCCCAGAATCCCAAGCTCATTCTGCACGTGATGTGCCACCTCATGCGCCACAACATAAGCCGCCGCAAAGTCCCCACCCGCACCCAAGCGTGTCTCCATCGTGGTGAAAAACGCCGTATCGAGATAGGCCTTCTTGTCGCCGGGACAGTAAAAGGGGCCCGTCGCGCCCGAGGCCCCGCCACAAGGCGACTGCGTCACACCCTTGAACAGAACAAGCGTCACCGGCTGATACGCCTGTTGCACCTGCTCGCGGAAAAGCTTCGCCCAAACCTCCTCGGTATCGGCCAAAGTGACCGACACGAACTGACCCGCGCGTTCATCCGCAGGCGTGATCTCGGTCTCGACCTGCTCCTGCACACCGACGCCCGTGCCCTGCAATAGCGGCGTCACATCCACGCCAAGGAAATACCCGACCCCCAGCACCAGCAGAACGCCCACCAAAGACAACTGCCGCCCGCCACCGCCCCCCATGCGACGACGATCCTCGATGTTTCGGCTGCCCCGCCGCCCCCGCCATTTCATCGCACATGCCCTCGCTTGACCATCACACACTTGAGAGTTTGGCATTCGTTGGCCTTGACGACAACTCCAGAACCATGGCCTAGGTTCCCCAACCAAAAGGCAAAAGCCACGACGACGGCGGTCCGCACCGCAGGCGTTTGGTCAAAAGCCGCAGGCACATCGTGAACAGGAGACGAAAGCGTGGACGCGCGAGCAGAGCAAGACCAGCCGATCTCACACCGGCTCACGACCCTGGCCCAGGATGCCGAGGGCGCGACGGTGACGCTGGACTGGATCCTTGGCCGCCTCCACGAACGCGCCTTCGGACTTTTCCTCCTCGTGCTCGCACTGCCCTGCTGCATTCCGTTTCTCTACGGCATCCCCCAGATCGTGGCCCTGCCGCTGATGTTCGTCGCCACCCAGATCGTCGCCGGACGCACCTCACCATGGCTGCCCGCACGGCTGGGCGCACGCACTGTCACACAAGACAGCCTCGCAAAACTCGCCGAGCGCGCCCGCCCATGGCTTGAAAAGATCGAAGCCCTCAGCCGCCCCAGACTGACAGCACTCACACGCCCGCCCCTCGACCGACTTATCGGGATCGCGCTGGTGATCTTCAGCGCCTCCATCCTCGTGCCGCTGCCGGGAACCAACACGGTACCCGGCTTTGCCGTCGTCATCATCGCCATGGGGCTTTTGCAACGCGACGGGCTCCTCGCTCTGGCGGGCACGCTCATCGGCACCATATGGATCGCAACACTTATCATCGCGGGCGCAACACTCGCCGCCCTGCTCAAAGGCTGGATCGGACTATGACACGCAAAAATCTCATGCTTCTCGCCGCCGCCGGCTCCCTTCTGCTCATCGTAGGCGCATGGGGCTTTCAGATGCTTGGCTTCGCACCTTGCAAACTCTGCCTCTGGCAGCGCTGGCCCCACTATGCAGCCATTGGCATCGGCGTTGCAGTCCTGATCGCCGGCCCCTACCTCCTCCTCGGCCTTGCAGGCGCACTGTCTGCATTGGCGACAGCAGGCATCGGCGCCTATCACACCGGCGTCGAGCGTGGCTGGTGGGAAGGTCCGACGTCGTGCAGCGGAAGCGGAAACGATCTTGCAAGCATGTCGGGCGCAGACCTTCTGTCTCTTGATGCCCCTGTTGAGATCGTCATGTGCGACGAGGTCGCCTGGTCACTCTTCGGCCTCTCCATGGCCAGCTGGAATGTGATTGCCTCGCTGATCATCGCGCAGATTTGGTTCAAATCGCTCACAAAAGACGCCTGAGCCACGCCGAAATATCCAACCCTCAAGAAATTGAATTTAAACACTTAAATAACCGCGGCCCGCCGCGACACCTTGCACGCGCATTCCAATCTTTGCCCCACAATCATCTCAAAACCGACACATTTCAGCGCCAGACGAAACAGAAAGATAAATTAAGTCATTGAAGACAACCATTTGGCGCCGATGACGCATGCAAGACCAGACCCCGAACCAACCGAAACCGTGCCGTCACTTCCGATCGGCACGACCCTGTCGGGTGAGCAGTTCACCATCACCGAACACCTCGGGGCCGGCGGATTCGGCATAACCTACCGCGCCCGCGACAACGTTCTGGGGCGCACCGTCGTCATCAAGGAATGTTACTACGAAGACTTCTGCACCCGCAGCGGCAAAAGCGTCGTCGCCCGCAGCCAGTCCTACGCCAAACCGATCCGCTCGATCGTCAAGATGTTCATGCGCGAAGCCCAAAGCCTCGCCAAGATCCGCCACCCCAACATCGTCGGCGTCCACCGCTCCTTCGAGGAAAACGACACCGCCTACATGGTCCTCGACCTGATCGAAGGCCCCGACCTCTTCGACATCATCGCCAACCCCGTCTCGCCGGCCCGCGTTCAGGACATCCTCACACAACTTCTGGACGCCATCGAAAAGGTCCACGACCTCGACCTCCTCCACCGCGATATCTCGCCTGACAATATCCTGATCGAAAAGACCGGCACCCCGGTCCTGATCGACTTTGGCGCCGCGCGCGCCGAAGCCAGCCGCCACACCCGCGCAATCTCGTCTCTGCTAGTCGTGAAAGACGGCTACTCGCCCCACGAATTCTACGTCACCGGCAGCGACCAGACCCCCAGCAGCGACCTCTATGCGCTGGCAGCCACCTTCTACCACGTGCTGACCGGGCAAGCCCCGCCCAACAGTCAGGCGCGCATGGTTGAAATAGCCGGTCGCCGCCCTGATCCCTGCGTGCCCCTCGCCGGTCGGATCAAAGGCTACGACCAGACGTTCCTGCAAGCCATCGACACCGCCATGCAAATCCATCCCGGCGACCGGCTTCAGACTGCCGCCAGGTGGAAAAGCCTGATCGCTCAAGGCAAGGCCGACACATCGCCCACCGGTCAGCTGCGCGTCTCCAGCAAGGACGTCAGTCTTGATCTTGAACGCTCGCTGACGCGCCTCGTCGAAGAAACCAACGACGAAGTGCGGCGCATCAGTCAACTGCCCGAACCGCCCAAGAACGTTGTCACCCTGCCCGAGCAGCCGGAAACACCGCCCACCGTTCAATCGGGGCGCTTCACGTTCCAGACCGCCGATGAATTGAAGAAACAAGAAGCCGCCGTCACAGCGGCGCGTACCCAAAGATCCATGCGTCTGGTCGCCGGACTTTTGATGTGTTTTGGTCTGGTGTTCTTCTTTTCGGTGCCTTGAAAACCAGACGCTCGCGGCGGGCCCGCCCTCTCATCCAAACGATGGACACACTCGACGTCCGCGCGAAGCGGACTGTCCGCCAAACCCATCCGAATGCCCCGGTCCCGGCAGTGTGAAAACCGCCCTTGGCAAAACACCCGCACTCGCAAGGAAGCCCGGCCAGAGCCTCGTTCCGGCGTTCGCGTCTTATGGAGTTGGAGCGGTTCAGCGGTTTCAGGGAAACTAACGGGACCGACAAACGACCTGTCCAATGGTGCGCAAGGCCTCGATTGCGCTGTGGATCAATATCTAGTGGGTGTTTTGTCGAAATAACGCCATCTCACGGCGATGATGATCCGACTCATTGCCTTAACGACAGACGAACTCTGCGCACGGTCGCACCGACGCGAAACCGACGTTGTACCGACGTTTGGCTGTCGTCAGTGCAAAGTGAACTCTCCGGTCACGTTTCGCCACTCGCCGGGGGCCAGTTCCCGGCGATGCACAAAGCGCACCGAGTGCAGCGGTCCATCCAGCTCATTCTGCCAAAACTCTATGAATTTAAACAGGTTAGGATGATCCGGCGCGATATCGTAGTCCTGCCAGACAAAGCTGTTCAGAACGTTCTGAAAATCCGGGATGCGATAATAAAACTCCGCTGTCGTCAGCCCATAGCCTTTCAACAGCAATTCCGTCTCGGAGACACTCATTCAGACCTCATTTCTGCTCCCACACCTGAAGTCATCCACACAATGAGTTACTTTTCAATAAAAACAGTGTGTTGGCAGTTGACCGCGGTGGCTGCCAAGACGGAAGGGAATGGACCATTGCACCTAGGTATTGGGGTCTGTTAGAGTATAACCAACCAAATCTAGCGGTTCCAACACCGAAGCGAGACTAACGTGAGCGACACCCCGGAAACTCCTGAAAACGAAGAAGAAAAACGGCCTGCGGGTCCGACGATTTCCATCGCCGACGAGATGCGGACGTCGTATCTCGACTACGCCATGTCCGTCATCGTTTCCAGAGCCATCCCCGACCTCCGCGACGGCCTCAAGCCCGTGCACAGGCGCATCCTTTACGCCATGCACGAAAGTGGAAACACGCACGATAAGTCCTATCGCAAATCGGCCCGTCCCGTGGGCGACACAATGGGCAAGTACCACCCCCACGGCGACAGCGCGATTTACGATGCTTTGGTCCGCATGGCGCAGCCGTTTTCAATGTCTCTGCCGCTTCTGGATGGTCAGGGCAACTTCGGTTCCATGGACGGCGACAACGCCGCCGCGATGCGATACACCGAAGTCCGGATGGATAAACCGGCCGCTTTTCTGTTGGCCGACATCGAGAAGGATACGGTCAACTTCCAGGATAACTATGACGGCAAAGACAGAGAACCTTCTGTTTTGCCTGCAAGATATCCGAACATGCTGGTCAACGGTGCCGGCGGCATTGCGGTCGGCATGGCGACGAATATCCCGCCCCATAACCTCGGCGAGGTCATCGAAGGCACGCTTGCGCTTATCGAGGATCCGGATTTGTCCTCCGAACAGTTGATGGAGTACATCCCGGCGCCGGATTTCCCGACAGGCGGCATCATCCTCGGCCGTGCAGGCGCGCGCAAAGCCTATATGGAGGGGCGCGGAAGCGTCATCATCCGCGCCAAGACCCGCGTCGAGGAAATCCGCAAGGACCGCTATGCAATTGTCCTCGATGAAATTCCCTATCAGGTCAACAAGGCGTCGATGATCGAAAAGATTGCCGAGCTTGTGCGTGACAAAAAGCTTGAAGGCATCAGCGGAATCCAGGACGAGAGCGACCGTGTCGGCGTCCGTGTCGTTATCGAGTTGAAACGCGACGCGACGCCCGATGTGGTCATCAATCAACTGTTCCGTTTCAGCCAGATGCAGACGTCCTTCGGATGCAACATGCTGGCCCTGAATGGCGGTCGCCCCGAGACTTTGATGCTTCGCGATTTCCTGACTTATTTCATAGGCTTCCGCGAAGAGGTTGTTGCACGCCGGACGGCTTTTGACCTGAGAAAGGCGCGCGAACGCAGCCATGTCCTGTGCGGCCTCGCCGTTGCCGTATCCAACGTCGACGAGGTTGTCGCGACCATACGCTCAAGTGCCGATGCCCCCGAGGCGCGGCAACGGTTGATGGAGCGGCGCTGGCCGGCGGCCGACATCGCTCCATACATTCAGCTGATCGACGACCCCGGCCATACGATGAACGACGACGGGACGTATAATCTGTCGGAGACTCAGGCCCGCGCGATCCTTGAGTTGCGCTTACAGCGTCTCACGCAGATCGGCGTCAAGGAAGTCACGGACGAGCTGGAAGAACTGGCCGCCAAGATCAAGGACTATCTCGATATTCTTGGATCGCGCGAGCGGATCATGTCGATCATTTCCGACGAGCTTCGCGAAGTGAAGGAACAGTTCGCGGTCCCGCGTCGAACCGAGATCGTCGACTGGTCCGGGGACATGGAAGACGAAGATCTGATCGAGCGCGAAGATATGGTCGTGACGGTCACGCAGTCCGGCTACATCAAACGTACGCCGCTTGCCGATTTCCGGGCTCAAAAGCGCGGGGGCAAAGGCGTGTCCGGCGGAACATTGAAGGACGATGACGTAGTCACCTCGCTTTTTGTCGCAAACACACATACCCAGCTGTTGTTTTTCACAACAGATGGAATGGCTTACAAGCTGAAGACTTGGCGTCTGCCTCTGGGTGGGCGGACCTCCAAAGGCAAGGCAATTGTCAACATTCTTCCAATTCCGACCGGCATTTCGATTGCCGCAATGATGCCCGTGGACCGCGATGAAGAGGACTGGGATCAGCTTCAGATCGTGTTTGCCACCTCGACCGGTGATGTGCGGCGCAATGCACTCTCCGATTTCACCAATGTGAAATCGAACGGCAAGATCGCGATGAAGCTGCCAGAGGACGTTAGTCTGGTCAACGCGCGCATCGCCTCCGAAGATGATGACGTGATGCTGATAACCGCCGAGGGACGCGCCATTCGCTTTTCGACAACGGCCGTGCGGGTCTTCAAGGGCCGCGACAGCACGGGTGTCCGCGGGATCAAGCTTTCGAAAAACGACAAGGTTGTTTCCATGTCCGTCATCCGGCATTTCGAAGCGACGCCTGAAGAACGCGCGGGCTATCTGAAAATGCGCCGCGCTGCAGCCGGGCTTGGCGACGACGCCGAAAGCAGCGACGACGACGAAGCAACCGAAGGCGCAATCAGCCAGGAACGCTACGACGAGATGGCCGAACTGGAAGATCTGATCCTGACAATAACCGCAAACGGCGCGGGCAAGCTTAGCTCCAGCCACGACTACCCCGTTCGCGGGCGCGGTGGCCAAGGCGTAAGAGCCATGGATGCGGCCATGCGCGGCGGTCCTCTCCTGGCAAGTTTCCCGGTCGATCTGTCCGACCAGATCATGCTTGCCACATCCAAAGGCCAGTCGATCCGAGTCCCGGTCGAGGGTATTTCGTTCCGCTCCCGCGGTGCTGGAGGTGTCAAAGTCTTCAATACATCCGACGGAGAATTCGTGGTTTCAGTCGCCAGGATCGCCGATCAGGATGAAGAATCCGCAGAAGAGTGCGGCGAAGATGAAGGCACAGGCACACCCGAAGCGCGTGTTGACAACGCGGAATAAGCGGCGGCTTCAAGGTGTTGAGGGGGTATCTTAAGTGATGCCCCCTCAACGCTACCTCACCACAGCGCCCTTGTTAATCTTTCTTAACAGCTTCGTCCGTTAACCATCTATTAAGATTGAACTTTAAACAAAGTATCATGTTTGCGAAATTGATCCCGGGTGGTGGCGCTGAAGGCAGCACGTTTGTGAGGGATTATGCGGAAATTCATTGTATCGATTTGTGTGGCTATGGTGGCCACTCCGGTTGCAGCACAAAGCAGCCTCGGGATCCAAGGGCTCGACCTTCGATTTGGGAAGATGCAGGACGAAGCCGGAACAGCGCAGGCGGAACTGCAGTCGCGACTGGACGTCGCCATCACCGAGGTCCACGGATTTCAGGGCGACGTTGCGTTTGCTGACACTGAAAACGGCCTCATCGGCCAATTGGGGGCCCATCTCTATATGACTCCCCGAAGTGGGCAGAAGTACGGGGTGTTCGCTTCGCTTTCGGATGTCGACGGCAGAACGATGACCTGGGGGTCGATTGGAGCGGAGGGCATGCTGGCACTTTCCGAAACGACGACAATGGAAGCGCGGGCTGGCATGGGGATTTTGGACGTCGATAGCCTCGATTACATCTTCGGAGATATCGCAGTCGCCTATGCGCTTTCCGACAATATTGATGTCGAAGCAGCTGCGACGTTTGCTGAATTTGATGAGGCGGCTTTTCGCGCCATCTCCTACGATATTTCGCTGACGGTACGCTACAGTGCGGATGGCGCGCCCTGGGGTGCATTTGCTTCGGTTTCGCAAAGCGGGCTAAGCGGCAGAGGTGGTCAACCGGGTGAAACGCGCTTTGGTTTCGGCGTGACAATGTCCTTTGGCCAAGCCGGCGGCGTGGCCCCGCAATCGCGCCCGTACCGCAGCGTTGACCCCGTCGCCCCCTTGGTCCGGCGTGATTTGTGGTAGGTGCCAGACTGTGGCGCGGTCGCCGCATTCTCAGATTTGCCATATTCTCGTCGCGGTTTTGTCTACATTCCCCGCAAAACCCGACCTGTGGCAGAATTAACTGCGGCTGGGTGACATGAGTGCGAGTTCAAACGTGCGACTTGAGGAAACGGGGTATTCCACCATGGGCAATATTGCAGCATTTCGCAGTTCACAGATTTTCAGCGGCCATTTCGCTGTCAGGCTGCTGATCGTCTCGTATTTCATTGCGCTTGCTCTGGGTCTTATCAAAGGCGTCGACCTCGCGGTACTGGCGGCACCTTTCATGCCCACGACCTTCGCCAAGATCGTCTCCGGGCTTGGCGTGGTTGGTCTGTCGGCGATGATCTTGTTCGGGTATCACCGACGTCTGGCTGCACTTCTGCTGGCGATCGTTCTGTTTTGGTGCAGTTACCTCGCCTCTCTCAGCCCATTGGGTCTGGAGGACATCGGCAGCTTTTGGCGCGATCTGGCTCTGATTGGTGCGTTGCTTTTGACATACGCGGACGCCGAGGGCGACAAACAAGCCCCAGCCTATGGGACACTGCCACAAGGTGGGCAGATTGCGACAGGTCGGGAATGCGAGATATCCGCTCAGGCTGAAATGCCCGCGTCACAACGGCCCGTTGACGCGCCCCCAAAAGCCCTGTTCCGAGAAGATTTCGATATCGTTCGCGCAACCTGATCCCTTTTCAAACACCACATGTGACGCTACATCGCCTCACATGGACAAAACACTTCACATCATCGGCGGCGGGCTTGCCGGAAGCGAGGCCGCCTGGCAGGCCGCAAACCTCGGGATCAAAGTCGTGATCCACGAAATGCGCCCCAAGGTCGAGACTTTCGCCCACAAGACAGGTCATCTTGCGGAAATGGTCTGCTCGAACTCGTTTCGCTCGGACGACAGCGAGCAAAATGCGGTTGGGCTTTTACACTGGGAAATGCGCCAGGCCGGCGGGCTGATCATGGAAATGGGCGACCGCCACCGCTTGCCAGCCGGAGGCGCCTTGGCCGTGGACCGTGATGCTTTTGCGCAAGGCGTCACGCAACGTCTGACCGCGCATCCAAATGTGTCTGTGGAATATGGCGAGATCACCGAACTTCCAACCGATGGTTTCTGGATTATAGCGACCGGACCATTGACCAGTGGCACACTCGCCGAAGCGATCCGCCGCGAAACCGGCGAAGATGCACTGGCCTTTTTCGATGCGATTGCGCCTATTGTCTACGCAGAGAGCATCAACATGGACGTCGCATGGCGTCAATCGCGCTACGACAAAGGCGAAACGGAAGACGAACGCACTGCATATCTGAACTGTCCAATGACCAAAGACCAGTACGAGGCGTTCATCGATGCCTTGCTTGCGGCGGACAAGACCGAATTTAAGGAAGGCGAAACCGCAGGTTATTTCGATGGCTGCCTGCCGATTGAAGTTATGGCCGAACGGGGTCGCGAAACCCTGCGCTTCGGCCCGATGAAGCCGATCGGACTGACCAATCCGCATAACCCCGAGACCAAAGCCTACGCCGTGGTCCAGCTACGCCGCGACAACGCACTTGGCACGCTTTACAACATTGTCGGCTTTCAAACGAAGATGAAATACGGCGCTCAGACCGAAGTATTTCGTACCATACCAGGGCTGGAGGAAGCTTCTTTCGCGCGCCTTGGCGGCATTCATCGCAACACGTTTCTGAACAGCCCTCGTTTTCTCGACGCAGAAATGCGCCTGAAATCGCGTCCGAACATCCGGTTTGCAGGACAGATTACCGGGGTCGAAGGCTATGTGGAGAGCGCAGCGATGGGGCTTTTGGCAGGACGCATGGCGGCTGCCGAGTCAAACGGGCGACGTCTGCCGTCCGTACCCGACACGACCGCGATTGGCGCTTTGGTGACGCATATCACCGGTGGTGCGGATGCGAAAACCTTCCAGCCAATGAACGTCAATTTCGGGCTTTTCCCCCCCGTGGATGCCAAGGGCGGCCGTCGCGGGCGTCGCGATCGCTACAAAGCGTATACGGATCGCGCTAAATCGGATTGGCAGGGCTGGCTGGAAAGTGTGGACACACCTGAAATCGCCGCCCAATAAGCCTAATACCCAAATATGACATTCAGGAATATTTTTTCGTCGCTTGCTTCGCGCGCATGTTCTAGCGTGGCGCCATGAGCCAAGACGATAAAGACCAAGCCCTGTGGACGCCGCACAGCGATGCCGAAATCAAAGAGATCTACGCAAGTTGGGCCGACAGCTATGAGGATGACGTCGCCGAATGGGGCTATGTGACCCCTACCCGACTGGCGCTGGCCCTGCGTCGCTCTGGCGCCAACATCGAAAAGCCGATCCTTGATTTCGGATGTGGCACCGGTCTGTCCGGGATGGCGCTGAAGGCAGTTGGATTTCAGGTTATCGATGGCACAGATATCTCGCCCGAGATGCTCAGCAAGGCCGAGAGCAAGCCTGCCTATCGGCAGGTCTGGAAAGGCGAAGCCGGTTCGATGGGGCATATCAGACGCGGCGATTACGCGACGATTGCCGCGACGGGCGTCGTGAGCCTTGGGGCTGCGCCGCCCGAGACGCTTGATATGCTGGTGAATGCGATTGGTCCGGGCGGCACACTAGCGTTCAGTTTCAATGATGCCACATTGGCCGAACGCGCCTATACGGATCGACTGGATATTGCCGTACTGGCGCCCGACATCGAACTTGTATTCGAAGAACACGGGCCGCACCTGCCCGCCAAGAACATGGGATCGACGATCTATGTGCTTCAACGCACTTGAAACATGAGCTTTCGGACCCGCTTTGCGCCATCACCCACCGGTCCGTTGCACCTCGGCCATGCCTATTCTGCACTTCTGGCGCACGACATGGCCCGTGCAAATAACGGTGCTTTTCTCCTTCGGATCGAAGACATAGACCAAAGCCGCTCACGCCCTTCCTGGGAAACACAAATCTACGATGATCTGACCTGGCTCGGTCTGACATGGGACGTGGGTATCATGCGTCAGTCGGACCGGCTGACAGACTACAGATCCGCACTGGACGCGCTCTGGCACCGTGGCCTGCTTTATCCCTGCACTTGTTCACGCCGCGACATTGCGGAAGCTTTGTCGGCGCCTCAGGAAACGGTGAACGCGGTTGGCCCTGATGGGCCGGTTTATCCCGGAACTTGCCGCAATTATGCACCGATCGACCCGAACATTCCGCTGCCGGAAGGTGTTGCACTGAGGCTGTTCATGTCGCGCGCAATCGAGGCCCTGGTGGATGACAGCGAGCTGAGCTTTCACGAGAACCTGTACGGTGGACGTCACATCACCCGCATCGACCCCAGCGCGCTGGAATCAGCGGTCGGCGATGTTGTTCTTGCGCGAAAGGATATGGGAACAAGCTATCATCTGGCGGTCGTCCTGGACGACGCTGCGCAAGGGATTACCGACGTCGTCCGCGGCCAGGATCTATTCGACGCGACGCAAATTCACGTTTTTCTTCAGAAACTTATTGGCCTTCCGACACCGCGCTACCACCATCACCATTTGATCCGTGACGCCAACGGAAAACGACTGGCCAAACGGGACGACGCAAGGGCCATCAGTAAATTCCGCGAGGACGGCGCAAGCCCAAACGACATCCGACGGATGGTCGGCTTGTCGCGCTAGGTGGCTTTTTCCGGGGCCATCAACTCGATTTCGTCTCCGGAACGCACTGACGTAAAAAAACATGTGCGACGGTTGGTATGACATGCAGGACCGTTCTGATCGACGATCAACAACAGACAGTCTCGGTCACAATCAACGCGAAAATCGATAAGCTGCTGCGTGTGACCAGAGGTCTCGCCCTTTATCCAGAACGCCTGTCGCGACCGCGACCAGTAGGTAACCCGTCCCGTTGCAAGCGTTTTGGCGACGGCCTCGCGGTTCATCCACGCCATCATCAAGACCTCACCGCCTTGTGACTGCGCTATAGCCGGGATCAATCCCTGATCGTTGTAAACCAGACTTGATGGATCGAAAGACATAGATCAAACCTTTGCGTCACGCACGAAGACCTCCTATCTAGAGGTCAGAAGGCGCAAAGGAAAGTCATGGCCGATACCGATCTGATCAAACTCTACTCGGGACGTATTCTGGAATTGGCGGCGGATATTCCGCTGACCGACGCGCTTGAGGCACCGCAGGCGTCCGTCAAGAAACGCTCACCACAGTGCGGTTCAACCGTGACAGTTGGCATTTCGATGCGCGACGGGCGGGTTTCGGAATTCGGACAAGACGTGAAAGCCTGCGCGCTGGGTCAGGCGTCGGCCTCGATTCTTGCGTCGCAAGTCATTGGACGGACAACATCTGAAATCACAGAGGCCCGCGCCCAATTGATTGAAATGCTGAAGAACAACGGTCCGGTGCCGCAAGCGCCGTTTGACGGATTCGAAGTTCTCATTCCCGCACGCGACTTCAAGAACCGCCATGCATCGATCCTCCTTGCGCTGGACGCAACGGCTGAGGCGATGAAAACGCTGGAACACTCCGACTGCGCGTGAAGCGTGGCATTTGCACGAAATGCAAAAAAAAACGCCGCGCACCCTTAACAGGGCCGCGGCGTGAGTAAGCGTGTCTGGCGATGTGATCGGTGCGAACTCCGGGACAGGAGCCAAGATGACAGGACAGCGTCATTGCATCGAATTTGGGGACAGGATGCAGGACCGATCGACCAGACCGCAGGCAGATAGCGGTGTTAGAATAATGAAGGCAAATTCAGCATGACAACGAAGATCGCAACAAGGGCAACAGCCCCCGCGAAGTCTTGAGCAATCGTGCTGCGACAACGCGCAATCGTTTCTCTGATCTCAACCATGTCAGCGTCCTTTGATTTTCAGGCAGGCAGCGGGCGGCTGCGCTTTGTTGTCTCTTTGTTCTCAAATCTGAGGCGCATTGTAAAGAACTTTTTAAGAACATTTGCGAACAAAGTGATTGTCGCGCGGCTAACCTACTGAAATCATCTCAATCGCCCGGTCCTGCTCCAAGAGCCAAAGCAGGGTTCGCGCCGCTTTTCCACGGTCGCTTGTCAGCGTCGGATCCATTACAATCAACCGCCGTGCATCCTTTTGTGCCATCGCCATAAGTCCGCTTTGACGCTCAAGATCGGCAATCCTGAAGCGCGGCAATCCTGACTGGGCCGTTCCAAGAACATCGCCCGCGCCACGCATCGCAAGGTCTTCTTCGGCGATACGAAACCCGTCGTCACTGTCACGCAAAGTTTCCAGACGGCGACGACCGCCTTCGGTCAATGGCGCCTGATACATCAAAAGGCAGGTGGAAGCCGTTGCGCCACGTCCCACGCGTCCGCGCAACTGATGCAATTGGGCAAGCCCGAAGGTCTCGGCCCGCTCTATAACCATGATCGACGCGTTCGGGACATCCACACCGACTTCGATCACAGTCGTCGCCACTAGGCATTTCGTCTCGCCTGCCACAAAGGCCGCCATTGCCGCGTCTTTCTGCGCCGAGGGCATCTGACCATGCACAAGCCCGACCCGGCCTTCACCGAAGATGGCTCTGAGATGCTTGAAGCGATCCTCGGCTGCCGCCAGATCCAGCGTTTCGCTTTCCTCGACGAGCGGACACACCCAATAGGCCTGGCGACCTTGCTCAAGCGAAGCCTTCAGCCGGTCAATCACCTCATTCAGTCGCCCCGATGACACCAAAGCGGTCGTGACAGGCGTGCGCCCGGGCGGTTTTTCATCAAGGACCGACACATCCATATCGCCGTATTGCGCCAGACTGAGCGAGCGGGGAATGGGGGTTGCGGTCATCACAAGAACATCTGCCGCTACGGATTTCCGTCCCAACTCCAACCGTTGCGAGACCCCAAAGCGATGCTGTTCATCGACGACGGCTAGCTTCAGGTCGCGAAACACCACATCTTTTTGAAACAGGGCATGAGTGCCGACCAGAATAGCGATATCTCCGGCAGCAAGAGCGGCCAGTTTGGCCTTCCGCTCTGAACCACTGTCGCGACCGGTGAGAATTTCAATAACCACACCGGCCTCTTCCACCAAGGGACGCAAGCCCTGAAGGTGCTGGCGTGCAAGAATCTCCGTCGGCGCCATCATCGCGCCCTGCCCTCCGGCCTCTACTGCGGTCAGTAATGCCATCAAGGCGACAAAGGTTTTCCCCGATCCAACGTCCCCCTGCAGCAACCGGTTCATGCGATGCGGCGACGCCATATCGTCTTGGATTTCTGAAACGGCTCGCATCTGCGCCCCGGTCGGCACATAAGGTAAAGCGTTCAGAACACGCGTTTGCAGCTTGCCGTTGGACTTGCTTGGACGACCCTTCCGGCGGCGGTTTTGCCCCCTGGCAAGCGCCAGTGTCAGCTGATGTGCGAACAACTCGTCATACGCCAGCCGTGTTCTTTCACGTGATGTGGGCAGAATATCAACGCTGCCATCCGGCGCATGCGCTTTAACAAGGGCTTCCATCCAGTTCGGCCAGCCCTCTTTTGCCTTAAGGTCTGTGTCGATCCATTCGGGCAAAACAGGACATAATCCAACTGCTGCAGCTACGGCGCGCGCCATGATTTTTTGCGTGATACCATGAGTCAGGGGATACACCGGCTCGAATTCCGGCAAATCACCTGACTGTTTGGGTTGAAGGATATGATCGGGGTGCACCATCTGTGCGAGACCATCGAAAATCTCCAGCTTTCCGGAAATAAGTCTCTCTTCGCCAACCGGCAGCTGTTTTTGCAGCCAGTCCGTTCGCGCATGGAAAAAGACAAGCTGGAACGCGGAGTCGCCGTCGCTGACATCGACGCGGTAAGGTCGGCCCTTGGCGCGCGCTGGGATATGACGCTCGACCCGGACTTTGACAGTCACGACTCCCGGTGCTGCAAACCCTGCGATACCCGATCGGATGCGCCGGTCAATGCCCGCTACCGGAAGCGTAAGCACAAGATCCTTTGGATTGTGCACGTTCATGTTCGCAAAGGCCTTGGAGGTTTTGTCGCCCACGCCCGGCAAGGTTTCAAGCGCTGAAAACAGCGGGAAAAGAGCCTCTGGCCGGGTGCTCATAGACCCTCGATCATGGCAAGCCAGCCGTCTTCATCGATGGTCTCAACGCCAAGCTCAGCGGCCTTTGTGGCCTTGGAACCGGCACCGGGGCCCGCCACCAATAAGTCGGTCTTGCTGGACACTGACCCGGACACCTTGGCGCCCAGAGCTTCTGCGCGCGCTTTTGCTTCTGCGCGCGTCATCTTTTCCAGCGTTCCAGTGAAGACCACCGTCTTCCCCGCAACCGGGCTGCCTTCGGTGTTCGGGCGAGAGACATCCTGAACCTCCAGCATCGCGACCAGTCGATCAATGGAAGCACGCTCCGCCGTTTGATGAAACGCTGTCACAAGCGACGTCGCCATCACCGGCCCGACGCCATCGATTGCCATCAGATCGGACCAGGCTTCGTCTTCGGGATCGTCGATATTCGCGCCGGAAACCGCGGTCTCGAATTTCGACCAACTGCCGTAATGGCGGGCAAGCAAAGCTGCGGCCCCTTCACCGACATGCCTGATGCCAAGCGCAAAAATCAAACGATCGAGCGAAATCTGGCGTTTTGCGTCAATCGCATCAAAAAGCTTGTTTGCCGACCGTTCGCCCCAACCCTCTCGGTTCTTCAACTGCTGAAGCCCCGACCCAAAGCGTTCGCGAAGAGTGAAGATATCCGCAGGCTCATTCACCCAGCCATCCTTAAAGAATTGCTCAACCTGCTTTGCGCCCAAACCGTCAATATCGAACGCCGCACGCGAAACAAAGTGCTTCAGACGCTCGACACTTTGAGCCGGACAAATCAGACCGCCCGAGCAGCGGCGGACCGCATCGCCGGGCTCTCGGATCGCATCCGACTGGCACTGCGGACAGGTCTTGGGAAACACGTATGGCTTTGCGTCACCCGGGCGTTTGCTCAAATCGACATCGGCGACTTTCGGAATAACATCGCCGGCGCGATAGACCTGAACCCAATCGCCGACCCGGATATCCTTCCCGCCTCGGATTTCGCCGCCCGTGGAATCGCGACCTGCAATGTAGTCTTCATTGTGCAGCGTTGCGTTCGAGACGACGACACCGCCAACCGTGACCGGTTGAAGTCTTGCGACCGGGCTGAGTGCGCCGGTGCGTCCGACCTGAATGTCGACGGCTTCCAGACGCGTCCAGGCCAGTTCGGCCGGAAACTTATGTGCAATGGCCCATCGCGGAGTGGTCGAGCGGAAACCAAGCCGCGCCTGCAATGCAAGGTCGTTTACCTTGTAGACGACGCCATCAATATCGTATCCGAGCGTCGCCCGTTGCGCTTCGATCTCGCGGTAATGCGCGATCATTTCGTCCGGACTCTTGCACACTCTCATCAAAGGGTTCGTCGAGAATCCCAGCTCGGACAGCCGAGCGATCGCATTACTTTGCAACTCTGCCAGGGGTTCGCTGACCTGTCCCCATGCATAGGCGAAAAACCGCAGCGGACGCAACGCAGTGACTTTGGCATCAAGCTGACGCAAGGATCCGGCGGCGGCATTGCGGGGGTTCGCAAAGACCTTCTTTTCGGATTTGGCCTGCGCCACGTTCAACGCCTCGAAGTCGGCGTGGCTCATATAGACCTCGCCCCGGACTTCAAGGACATCGGGGGCGTTTTCAAGTTCTTCCGGAATGTCTGCTATTGTTCGGGCATTCGCGGTGACATCTTCGCCAACCCGCCCGTCGCCACGTGTGGACGCATGAACCAAAGCGCCTCGCTCAAATCGCAGCGACAACGACAGGCCATCGATCTTGGGTTCCGCCGTATAGTCCAGTGTCGCATCGGCCTTCAAACCAAGATACTTGCGGATGGATGTGTCGAAATCCCTCACATCCTTGTCATCGAAAGCATTGCCTAGCGACAACATCGGAAGGCTATGCTCGATCTTGCGAAACCCATCCGCCGCAGGAGCGCCAACCTGATGGGTTGGCGAGTCAGACCGGGTCAGTCCGGGAAACCGCGTCTCGATTGCGAGATTTCGACGCTTCAGCGCATCGTATTGCGCGTCCGATATCTCAGGGGCGTCATTTTGATGGTAGGCCTCATTCGCAGCATTCAGTACCGCCGCCAATTGTTGCAACTCGGCGCGTGCCTGATCTTCGCTCAGATCCTCAACAGGCGTTTCATCTGACATCGGACCATCCCAAACCCATTTTCATATGGATAGGTTCGCGAATTCCCAAGGTCCAGCCTTTGCGTGGAGTCTGTCAGGCAGTCGCAGCGATTGGTTCCGGCTCAGCAGCGATCGGATCTGGATCGCGCAGGACATATCCACGGTCCCATACGGTCTCGATGTAGTTGTCGCCTTCGGTTGCTTCCGCGAGTTTCTTGCGCAGTTTGCAGATGAAGACGTCAATGATTTTCAATTCGGGTTCGTCCATGCCGCCATAGAGATGGTTGAGGAACATCTCCTTCGTCAGCGTTGTGCCCTTGCGCAACGACAGAAGCTCAAGCATCTGGTATTCCTTGCCCGTCAGATGAACAGCGCGACCAGCGGCATCCACCGTTTTCGCGTCAAGATTGACTTCAACTTTGCCGGTCTTGATGACCGACTGCGCATGACCCTTCGAGCGTCGAATGATCGCATGGATTCGCGCAACTAATTCCTCGCGGTGAAAAGGCTTGGTCAAATAGTCGTCCGTGCCGAATCCGAAGCTCTTAATCTTGTTTTCGGTATCGTCCGATCCCGTGAGAATAAGGATCGGAGTGTCGACCCGCGCCATTCGCAACTGGCGCAAGACCTCATGACCTTCCATATCGGGCAAATTCAGATCGAGAAGTATGAGATCGTAGTCATATAATTTGGCGAGATCGATTCCCTCTTCGCCAAGATCCGTCGCATAGACATTCAGATTCGCGTGGGTCAGCATCATTTCGATGCTCCGCGAAGTCGTCGGATCGTCTTCTACCAAAAGTACGCGCACGTCGCTTCTCCGCAGCTATCCCGTCACCCGTCTTTAATAGCCGTCCAATGGTTAACTGGGGGTTATCAAGAAATTACTTTTGCATAACAACCTATGATTGTCTATAGCGCTGAATTCCCGTCGCTTTCAGGGCGGACTCACCATGCCGCACAACCAAGGATTGCCACCCTCCGAATTCCTCATCCGAAATCTCATACATTTCCAAGGCATCATCACGCTTGATCAACCCCGCTTCGACCGCGCGCACAACTGCTGCTTTGCTACTGGCCACCCACCTTCCGGTATTGGGCTCTGGCAAGTCAGCGCGCGTCATTGAACTTCCGACAGGCAGCGTAACCGCACGTGGTCCATCAACTTTTTTCAAATACATTCCGGCCATCCTTCGACAAGATTGGCCGCAACACTGCATCATAGGCCTTAACTCAGAGTGAAGGCCGCTCTTGCGACTAGTTAGCATTTTCCTATATCTCTCTCGAACCCATCCATGAACGGTGACGGCTATGGCGCTCGATGATCGCGACGCATTAAATTCCCTCGGCTTTCCCAAAGCCCCGGCTGACACTCGCGTGGTCGTCGCCATGTCCGGCGGCGTGGACAGTTCCGTGGTCGCGGCTGAACTTGCGCGCGAAGGCTATGACGTCGTTGGCGTCACGCTTCAGCTTTATGATCACGGGGCCGCTTTGTCGAAAAAGGGGGCCTGCTGTGCTGGGATCGACATTCATGACGCGCGCCGGGTCGCCGAGGACATGGGCTTTCCGCACTATGTGCTCGACTACGAAAATATCTTCCGGGATGCGGTCATCGATGAATTCGCCGATAGCTATCTTGCCGGCGCCACGCCCGTTCCCTGCATCCGCTGCAATGAGCGGGTGAAATTCAAGGACCTTCTGGAAACCGCCAAGGATCTGGATGCCGATTGCATGGCCACAGGCCACTACATCCAGCGCAAAGTCGGCAAAGACGGTCCCGAACTACACATGGCCGCGGACACGACACGCGATCAGAGCTATTTCCTGTTCTCGACAACACCGGAGCAATTATCGTTCCTGCGTTTCCCCCTTGGTCACCTGAAGTCCAAGGACGAAACACGTGTGCTTGCGGCGAGGCATGGGCTTGGCGTGGCCGATAAACCCGACAGCCAGGACATCTGCTTTGTTCCAAACGGGGATTATGCAAGTGTCATAGAGAAACTTCGGCCCGGCGCGGCTGAACCCGGTGACATCGTGCACGCGGATGGACGCGTCGTTGGCAGCCACAAAGGCGTCATACACTATACGATCGGGCAAAGGCGCGGGCTTGGCATCGGCGGGCTGGAAGAGCCGCTTTATGTGGTTAAGCTCGATGTGGACGCGCGCAAGGTCGTGGTCGGTCCGAAAGAAATGCTTTCAACACGGATCATTCCCGTGCGCGAAATCAACTGGCTTGGCGATGCGCCAATGGCCTCTCAAGACGAGTGGTCTGTCTCGGTCAAGGTCCGTTCCACCCGCCCTCCGACGGAAGCCCTGATCCGCCCGCTGTCCGAAACAGAAGCCGAAGTCGAGCTTTTCACGCCCGAAGAAGGTGTTTCGCCGGGGCAGGCATGCGTTTTCTATCAGACCGGCGCAAGCCGCGTGCTTGGGGGCGGCTGGATTTGGCGCAGCTACTGAGGCCGTTCGGCATTCACAACCCGAACGACGGCCTTTGCAGCCCGTAATCCGGGAGCCTCGCCCCCGCGTCCCAGACGCTCCATGGTGAGGTCCATCGCGGCGACCTGTCTGTCACGGGCGGCCTTGTCCGTCAGAAGTGGCAGTAACGCGTCTGCGATAGCCGGCGCGCGGCACGCTGGCCCGAGAAACTCCGGGATGACCTTTTCCCCGCTCACCAGATTGACCAATGTGACCGTGTCGATCACCGCAAGACGCGACATGATCTGCCAACTAAGCCAACTCATGTCGTAGGCGACCACCATCGGCGTGCCACTTGCGGCCAGTTCCAGCGAGACTGTCCCGGACGCCGCCAAAGCCACATCCGCTGCCCGAAAGGCCGCCCGCTTTCTGCCGGCAGCGTCGCTTCCTTCGCGGGGGTCCAGAACAATCGGGTTGCCGGGCCAACTTGCGACGGCCTGCTTCACGAGGCCAACAACGGCTGACGCCGCAGGCACGACGATCCGTGCCGTTGGGTGCGCCGCAAGGACTGGCTCAATGGCAGCCCCAAAGACAGACGTAAGGCGCGCCACTTCGCTCTTGCGCGATCCCGGAAGAACAAGCAGCAAGGGCGCGTCCGCTATCCCCTCGTCCTGGCGAAATGCGCGCACGTCTTGGTCACTTGCGACGGGCTCGGCAACGACGGGATGCCCGACGAAATCGCATCCCATCCCAGCCGCTTCCATCAAGGGCGGCTCGAACGGCAAAAGTGCAAGCACATGATCGATATGCGCCGCCATTTTGTCCGCCCGCTTTGGGCGCCACGCCCAAACCGATGGCGCGACATAGTGAATGGTCCTGATCGAGGACCGTGCCTTCACCAGCTTGGCCAAACGCAGCGAAAAATCGGGGCTGTCGATGGTGATAAGCACATCCGGCGCCCACTCAAGGACAGCCTTGGCGGTCTCATTGAGGCGTTTCCTCAGATCAAGATACCTCGGCAGCACTTCGGAAATGCCCATGACCGACAACTCGTCCATGGGAAAAAGGCTTTCGACACCTTCGGCCTGCATAAGCGGCCCACCGACACCGCGTAATTCAAGCTCTGGCACCAGACTGCGCAAACCGGCCAGCAATGCGCCGCCAAGCTTGTCGCCGGAAAGCTCGCCTGCCAGAACGAAAACCTTCATTCTGGCATCGCCTGCAAGTGGAAGACCGAAACCATCCTTACCCGCTCCGGACCCAAAGAAAGACACCCGCCCCGTCTGCCGCCGCAACAACATCAGCCAGATCAAGTACCATAACACCACCGGCCTCTATGACAAGGCCGTCCAGACCGGCCTTCGCGACGCGCTGCACGGTTTCAACACCCACGACAGGAAGATCAATTCTTGCGTCCTGCGCCGGCTTCTTGGCCTTGAAGAACAAGCCACCCGGACCGAAGGCCGTGCCAACCAGAGTTTCCAGCATGAAATCCGTGCCTGGCAAGGCTTCGAGCGCTAGAGCCTGCCCTTTTCGCACCACGCAGGACTGCCCAAGATCTAGATCACCCAGAGCGGCTGCAATTTCGGCAGCCCTTTTTGCGTCAAGGCGGTGGTGATCCTCGATCTGACGTTTGCTGACGACGCCTTCAGCGGGCAAAAGATCGGGAGCAATCGCGCTGGCCGCCCTGATCTGCAGTCCGGCCTCTTCGAAAATCGACAGGACAACACGCAGCGCCGCGTCATCGCCCATTTGCAGTGCCGCCAGAATGCGTGGCACCAGCGGCATGGTGGCCGCATCAAGCGCGGATGGATCGACCTCGGGTCGCGCGATTGCACCGGCAAAACACACCTCAGTGATGCCTGCGGCTTTCAGATCGCTGATCAATGTGCCCAGCGTCTCCAGGCGAAATCGTCGATCCGGCGTCAGACCTTCGGGATCAAATCCCTCCAGCGAGGCTATATGCGGCGGCGTCGACAACCAATCGACCAGAATACGCGGCAACCGCCCCTGCCCGGCAATCAAGGCCAGCATCGCCCTAGTGCTCCGGCGTCAGAAACGAACGATCTGAAGACCCGAGAATGAACTCAAGGATCTCATTCACATAGGCACTGTCTTCCGTTTCCTTAAGCGCCCGCGCCCGTTCGAGAAACGCACCCTCTCCGCTAGCCAGCGCCTGAAACGCCGCCCGAAGTGCCGAGATCTCGGCCCGGTCCACGCCGCGACGCTTCAGCCCGACAAGGTTCAGCCCGTCAAGCGATCCACGCGGCCCCTGCACAAGACCATATGGAATGACATCATTGGTCACCATCGTGACGGCTCCAATGATGGCACCCTTGCCAATCCGCACCCACTGATGCACACCGGAAAGCCCGCCGATGATCACATCGTCCCCGATGACACAGTGACCGGCAATCGCGCCCTGATTGGCGACAATCACACGGTCGCCGACAATCGCGTCGTGCGCCACATGGGACCCTGTCATGAACAGGCAGTCATCCCCGACCCGCGTTTCGCCACCGCCGCCTTCGGTGCCGGTATTCATCGTCACACCTTCGCGAATTCGGTTCCGCTTGCCGACGATCAACCGGGTCGCCTCGCCCTTGAATTTCAGGTCCTGAGGTATCTCGCCGATAACGGCGCCGGGGAAAATTACCGTCTGCGCACCAACCTTTGTAATGCCGGTCACCACCGCATGGGACTTTACCTCAACGCCCTCATCAAGGACCACATCCGCACCAATGAGCGAAAACGGACCAACCCTGGCACCGGCCTTGATGGTCGCACCCTGCTCGATCACCGCAGAGGGATGCACCTGGGCGGCTGGATCAACGCTCACTTTGGCAAATCCATCATCGCGGTGAATTCACACTCACAAGCGACTTCCCCCTCAACAGTCGCGCGGCCCTTGAACTTCCAGACCTTGCCACCGCCTCGAAGCGTTTCGACCTCCATGCGAAGCGTGTCGCCGGGAATGACTTTGCGGCGGAATTTCACGCTTTCCATCGCCATGAAATAAACACCGAAATTCTTGCCGGCCAAATCCAAACCGACACCCGCAATCACGGCCGCCGTTTGCGCCAAGGCCTCGACCATCAAGACACCCGGGAACACGGGCATACCCGGAAAATGACCGGTAAACTGAGGCTCGTTCATGGTCACGTTCTTGATGCCGACACCGGACTTCGTGCCGTCGATGTCAATCACCCTGTCGACCAGCAAAAAGGGGTATCTGTGCGGAAGGATGCGTTGGATCAGGTCGATATCAGCGCGTGCGAGCGTCTCGGTCATTTGGAGCGTCCTCTCCCCGTTTTTTTAGGTGGTATCAAGCGCGCCGCGTTGCCGCAAGCAGGTCACTCGATCGCGGCAGCCGCATTGACGCGAGTAATCGCTTCGTCCGTTATATCGATCCGATCCGCCGACAAAAAGACATCGCGTCGGTCCAAAACGACCAGCGCGCCACGTTCGCGCACGATATCCGAAATGATCCCCGCCACATCGTTGAAAAAGTCCTGTCGCGCCGCGTCCCGAAGCCTGTTCACCTCGCGCGCCTTTTCATCCTGCGCCTTGCGAATTCTCTGAACGTCCGCATCAAACGCATCCGCCAACGCGCGGAATTCGTCAGGGAGCAACGTCGCTCGGCGTTCGGTCAGCTCTTGCTCGCGCGCGATAAGCTCGCCTTCGATCCGAGCATTCTCGGCAGCGAGGGCCTCGACTTCGGACTCGATCGCCCCGGCAGACCTTGCCCCAAGGCGGGTCTCCTGAAATAGGCGATCCTGATCTATCGTCAGGATTGGTGGAGGTAGATTAAGTCCTATTTCCTGCGCGTTCAGGGCGGGCGGCGTCAGGCAGAAACCAATCGCCAGCCAAAGGCATATACCCCGCCACATGGGTCAGAACGCCGTCGAAATCGTGAAATCAAAGCTGCGTTCGTCGTCCAGCGGATTGGATTTGATGGGGTTCGAGAAATTCATGCGCAATGGACCGACCGGCGTGTCCCAAAGTAGCGAAAATCCGATCGCAGAGCGAAGCTCGAAATCATCGTCGACCGTCAAGTCCCCATCCGTGTTGTCGAGGCCCCAGAGCGAGCCCATGTCGAAGAACACGCCGCCCGTTATCCCGAATTCCTCGGGCAGCCCCAGTGGGAAATCCGCTTCAAATCGGGCAGCCACGTACTTGTTGCCGCCAAGAACATCCGATTCCATCGATCCGACGTCGCGCGGCCCGATCCCGCGAGACGAAAAGCCTCTGACCTGACGCGAGGACAAGAAGAAGCGATCGGTTATGCGCGTCGTTCCACCGGATGGGGCTGCGACCACACCACCTTCCAGAATCGCACGCAGCGTCACTTCTTCGTTCCAAATGTCGCGCTGCGCTACGATGCGGGCGGTTGACTTCAGGTATTCCGTATCCCCGCCAAGGCCCGCGACCTCCTGCCCGAAGCTGAACAGCACGCCGCGGTTCGGATTGAGACCGCCGCGCAGAAGATCGAGCGTATAGTCGTAACCAAACGAACTGCGGATTAGATCGCCGGCTTCCGCTGCGATGATTTGAGATGCGTCACCCGTCACGTTGAAGATATCTTCGTTTGCCAAGGTATACTTCAACGAAAGACGCCCGTTTTCGCTGATCGGAAAACCAAGCGACGGCGATATCGAGGTGATTTGAGTTTCATAGGCCGCGTTGCTGAAATCGGTCGTCCGATCGGTGATCGACAACCCGAACGACAAATCGCGGTCAAACAAAGCTGGTTCCCGGAAATTGAGACTGATGTCCCTATCCTCCGCGCCGGTCTGGATCTGCACTCCGACGAACTGCCCCCGGCCAAGAAAGTTTCTTTCGGAAAACTCAACAACCAATCCGAATCCTGTATCCGTCGAAAAGGTGCCGCCAAAGGTCAGACTGCCGGTCGCCTGCTCTTCGACGTCGACATCCACGATAATCTGATCCGCCGCCGAGCCTTGCCGCGTCTGTACGTCGACGTCCGCAAAATACCCCAACGCACGAATGCGTTCAGCGGAATTGCGGATTTCGCGCGGATTGAAGGGATCGCCCTCAACCGGATCGAACTGGCGGCGAATAACGCGGTCAAGCGTGGTCGTGTTTCCTTCGACATCGATCCGCTCGATAAAGACACGCTGGCCCCGCACCAGCGCGAATTCCACGTCCAGCGTCAGGTCGCGCGCATTCCGGGTCACGCGCGGCTCGACCCGCAGGAAATCAAAGCCCTGCTGCAAGGCAAGTCGTTCAAGTCGCTCGATCTGCTCGTCGATACGCGATGGATTCCACGTTTCACCACTGCGCACCCGCAGCGCATCTCGATAGGAATCGATATTTGCATCCGGGAACTCAGACGTGACCGACACGGCCCCTACCGAGAACTGCTGCCCTTCGCGGACGGTGAAAGTCACGAAACTTGAATCGCGCTCGCGCGAGAATTCGGACGTGACATCGAGCACGCGAAAATCGACATAGCCGCGGGACTGATAAAAGTCGCTCAAAGCCTGACGATCAAACGCGATACGTTCGGGAACAAACGAATCCGCCCGGATAATGCTGCGCAAAAAGCCCGCCTGTTTCGTGCCGATCACGCGCCGCAGCCTGCGATCTGAAAAAGCACGGTTTCCCACGAAACTGATGCGCTCGTTTTCGACGACGCGCCCCTCGCTCACTTCGAACACCAGATCGACCCGGTTGTCCGTGCGCCGGATGATCCGCGGCTCGACCCGCGCGGCCAGTCGACCGGACTCGACATAAGCCTCTACGATGGAGCGTGCATCGCTTTCTGCCTGCGTCGGTGAATAGACCCGGCGCGGCTCGGACGTCACAACCCCCAAGAGAGTTTCATCCGAAAGGCGGTCGTTGCCTTCGATATTTATCCGATTGATCGTTGGTCGTTCGACGACTTCAATACGCAGGCCGCTGCCCACGGGCACTATCACGACCGATTGAAACAATCCCGATGCGTTGATCCGCTGAAGAACGTCGTTGATTTCGCCGTCGCTGAGAACCGAGCCGGGCGTAATCGCGGCAAGGTCGATGACGGTTGCGTCGGGTATGCGCTGCGTCCCTTCCACGATGATCGACGAAACGCGCGTCTGCGCTGCCGCGTCACCAATGCCAAATCCTATCGCAAGGACACCCGCAAACAAACAGTGTGAAAGCTTGAAAGCCCATTTCGCCCGCCTCATGAAATCACCCGCCCTTTTGATATTTATAGCGTGTGATTAAACAGATTCTGAGGGGCTGTCAAAAACCAAGGCCGCCCCGAAAGGACGGCCTTTTCTTGACGTCAGGTTCTGTTGCTGACCTAAAACTGAGCCCCGATATATGCGGCCAGAAAAAGTGCGCCGCCAAGCGCCAAAAGAGAAATCATTCGGTCGAGGTTAAGCTCCACCAAAAGTTCAAGTCCTTTGAAACCGCGCTGAATTGCCTGCATGATGCCATTCCCGAATATCTATGGTTCAGAAATATCGGCGGAATGTGGCTGAAATTTGGCTTCGAAGTGTCGGTTAATTGGCGTTCTTCAAGGGCAAAACAGGTCATTTGTGACCGCAAAGACCATCAACCCAAGCATCACCGTCAGCCCGCCGGCCATCAGGTATTTCAAGGCCTGATCACTTGGTGGTCGTCCCGTCACCGCTTCCCAGAAATAGAAAACCAAGTGTCCGCCATCCAGGACGGGAATGGGAAACAGATTGAGCATACCGACGGCAGTCGACAGCACCGCGATGAACCAGATGAAGGAAATCCACCCTTGGCTCGCCGCCTGACCAGAGGTTTCGGCGATACCGATCGGACCAGAGATATTGCAGGTCGAGATCTTACCCGCGATCATGTGATAAAGGCCCGACAGGCTTGATTTCGTGATAAATATGATCTGATTGACGCCATAGCTCATCGCCTCGCCCAACGACGGAGTCTCCGAAGCAGGCTCGAACGACATGCCCGGAGACACACCGATAATGTAGCGGGTTTCGAACGAGCCGTCCGCCAAAGGCAAATCCATCCGTCGGGGCGTCATGACGAAATCGCTGACGTCTCCATCCCGCCATACCGTCAATGCAATGGAATCGCCTTCCGATGCCACGACCTTGTCGCGCAGTTGTTCGAAGTCGTAAATCGGGTCGCCATCGACGGCTGTTATCACGTCTCCATCTTCAAGCAGGGCCTCTTCCGCAGCTGATCCTGGTGTGACGCCCCCAACGAGTGCCGGAAACAGCCAGGGGCCGTCCACGACCGCTTCATTCCCATCTCGCAGCACCGTAAAGGTCGAGTTTTCAACCGGCACGAGGCTTTCGCGCAATTCAGTGAATTCTTCCGTCGGCGGCACTGGGGTCCCATTGATTTTTAGCACTACATCGCCAGGCTCAAGCCCCTGCGTAGTCCCTGGCAAGGTCCGCAATTCCTCGATTGTGATCGGGTCGCTTGCCACGCCGCGCGCCATCAAGAGAGCTGCAAATATCAGAAATGATAAAATAAAATTGAAAACAGGGCCGGCAAGAACGGTAAGAGTTCTGGCCCACAACGGCGCACCATGCATGGTGGCGCGCCGCTCTTCCGCGCTCAGACCGACCATTGCGTCGGCATCTTTGCCCGAAGCTGCGTTTTCGTCTCCACGGAACTTCACGAATCCACCAAAGGGCAAGGCTGCGATCTGCCAGGCCGTCCCGTGCCGGTCGGTGCGGCTGTAAATCACCGGCCCAAATCCAACCGAAAAGACATCCGCCTTGATACCCGTCCAGCGTCCGACGATGTAATGCCCGTATTCGTGAATCGCCACGATCACCGAAAGCGCAATGACGAAAGCGATGATGGTGAATGCAAAATTCCCGAAACTCGGAAGCAGCCCAGCCAAATCCATGAAAACCCTATCTCTGTCGTACTGCGATGACCGCGTCGGCGCGCATGCGCGCCTCCTGGTCCGCTTGTTGAACGCTATCTAATGTAATCGCGGCCAAACCTAGACCCTCGCCTGACATTATTTCGATCACATCTGCAACAACGCTGGCCATATCGAGGAATCCGATGCGACCTTCGATGAAGCCGTCAAGTGCGCGTTCCTTTGCAGCGTTGAACACAGCGCCGGCCAAACCGCCTTCTTCCATGACCCATCGCGCCTGTGCCAAGGCAGGATAGCGCGCAGCGTCGGGTTCGCGAAAGGTCAACTGCCCGATCTCGGCAAGATTCAGTCGCTCAACCGGCAGATGATCCCGCAAGGGCCAGTTCAGCGCATACCCGATTGCATGGCGCATATCGGGTGGTCCGACATGCGCCATAAGGGCTCCATCGCGAAATCCCACCAGCGCGTGAACAAGGCTTTCAGGGTGGACAATGGCCTCGATCCTGTCAGGCGAAATATCAAAAAACTCATGTGTTTCAATAAGTTCAAGAGCCTTGTTAAACATAGTCGCGCTGTCGATGGTGATGCGCTGGCCCATGTCCCAGTTCGGATGCGATGACGCCTCCGCCGGTGTCGCAGCCGCCAGTTTCTCAAGCGGCCAATCGCGGAACGCCCCACCGGACGCCGTGATGATCACTCGCTCGACGTCCGCGATGTTTTCACCCACGAGACCCTGAAAAACCGCGGAATGCTCGCTGTCGACCGGCAAAATCCGCGCGCCGCTCGCGGCGGCCGTGGACTTCAGCAACGCCCCCGCAGTGACTAGACTTTCCTTGTTGGCAAGCGCCAGCGTTGTGCCCTGCTCAAGTGCTTTCAATCCCGGCGGAAGGCCCGCAGCGCCAACGATAGCTGACATAATCCAGTCGGCGGGACGCTCGGCAGCCTCGCAAAGTGCCGCTTCGCCAGCAGCAACTTCGATGCCACTTCCCGACAGGGCCTCGCGCAATGGCTCCAGGCAGTCCTCATAGGCCGTCACCGCGACTTCGGCCTTCAAGGCTTTCGCCTGACTTGCAAGTTTCGCAACATTCCGGCCACCGGTCATAGCGACGACGCGATACGCCTCGGGTTTCCGCTTGACCAGATCGACTGTGTTGCACCCAATCGACCCGGTGGACCCGAAAATCGAGACCTTGCGGATCACTGGACCACCGTCACCGGAGGGAATTCGACCAGAGCCTCGATGACCAACAAGAAAATGGACGCACCAAGCATTCCGTCAAAGCGATCGAACATACCGCCATGACCTGGCATGATGTTGGAACTGTCCTTGATACCCATACGGCGTTTCAACGCACTTTCCGACACGTCACCCATCTGGGAGGCCATTGAAATTGCAATGGAAATTCCGATCAACTCAAGTCCGGCCAAGTCTTGATAAACGTAAAACACGCCCACCAGGGCCGCACCGATCCATCCGGCAATCGTGCCGGACCACGTCTTTTTCGGACTGATCTTGGGCCAGAATTTCGGCCCCCCGATGAACCTGCCGGCAAAGTATCCAAGGATGTCGGTGACAATGACGACAAGCGCCAGCCACGCCATCCACCAGAACCCGAAGTCATCCCGAAGCGCCGTCAGACCATAGCCCGCCACGAGGATGACCGCGCAATAGATTGCGAAGGTAAAGCGATGCTGCTCGATCTGGCTAACGCCGATCATCGCCGGCAACAAAAGCAACGGCAAAGCGAAACCGGCGGGCAACTCCATCGCAGCCAACAAGACGATTGCGGTAATGGCCGCCATCGGAACAGCACGCGTGCCCGCGCCGATCATCCGCAAGAGTTCCCACATCATGATGCCGCAAACGAGCGCGATCAGAAGATGGAACGAAAACCCACCAACCCACATGACCCACAAGCCGACACCGGCCGCGATACCCCCCGACAGAAGGCGCTGGCCCAGATCGCTCCACTGCCCCCCATCAGCTTTGCTCATCCGGGCACGGCTCCATATCGGCGTTCGCGGCTGTTATAGCCCGACAGAACGCGCGCGAATTCGTCGCGCGTGAAATCCGGCCAAAGTGTATCGATGAATTCGTACTCCGAATACGCTGACTGCCACAAAAGGAAGTTTGAAATCCGGGCTTCGCCACTTGTGCGAATCACCAGATCGGGATCGGGAAGGACGTAGGTATCGAGGCGCCTCGCCAGAGTTTCCGCGTCCACGGACTCCGGATCAAGCTTGCCTTCGGCCACTTCGCGACACAGGCGTTTCGTTGCCCGCGCCACTTCATCGCGGCCACCATAATTCAGCGCAACGGTCAAATGCACCAGATCATTGTCGCTGGTCAAAAGCTCCAACTCGTCCATCAAGGCAACAAGCGTGTCGTCGAGCTTCATGCGATCGCCAATGAAACGCACGCGCACGCCTGCCTCGATCAACTGTTTGGTTTCGCTGATCAAATAGCGCTTGAAGAGCTTCATCAAACCCGAAACCTCGGTCTGGGTCCGCTTCCAGTTTTCGGTCGAGAAGGCAAAAATTGTCAGATACCGGACCCCAAGGTCGGGACAGGCTTCGACGATCTCGCGAACCCGCAAGGCTCCGGCATGATGCCCGAACAGACGCGGCTTGCCGCGGGCCTGAGCCCAACGACCATTTCCGTCCATAATGATCGCCACATGCTCAGGTGTGGTCTTTTCAGATTTTCCCAAAAGGGGTCTCCTCGATTGTAGCCCCACCCCGCGGTGCTTTTACACCTGCATTATTTCTTCTTGCTTACTTTCCAGCGAGGCATCGATTTTTGCGATCCCCTTATCGGTCAGCTCCTGTACGGCAGCTTCCCAAAACTTCTGGTCGTCTTCGCTCATGCCGCCGGCCTTCGCCTTCTTGATCTGATCCATGCCGTCCTTGCGCACGTTTCGCACGGCAATCCGCGCGTTTTCGGCATAAGTCCCAGCCACTTTCGTCAACTCGCGGCGACGCTCTTCGTTCAGTTCGGGGATCGGCAGCCGGATGATCGTGCCATCGACAACAGGGTTGATGCCCAGCCCGCTTTCGCGGATCGCTTTTTCGACCTTGCTGGTCAGCGCCTTGTCCCAGACGTTGATCGTGATCATCCGCGGCTCGGGGACGTTCACGGTGCCGACCTGATTGATCGGCGTCAGCGCACCGTAAGCATCGACCATCACCGGCTCAAGCATCGAAGCAGACGCACGTCCCGTGCGAAGCGTAAGAAATTCCTGCCGTAGAGCCGTTAAAGCTCCATCCATACGGCGCTCAATGTCGTCAAGATCGATGTCGATGTCGTCTGCCATGCCTGTGTCACTTATCCAATATCGCGGGCTTATTGCCGGATTTATTTTCCTATACCCGGCTTTCGACAGCTTTGTATAGCCTTTCGCGCCCAAACGAGCGTGCAGGGTTTGTGCATCTTGGCGCGCGCCAATACTGCCTTCGCTTACTTTTCCTGTACGATTGTATAGGTGCCTTCGCCTGCAAGGATGCCTCTGAAACCTCCCGGCTCATCCAGCGAGAACACGATGATCGGCAAGCCGTTGTCACGTGCCAGAGCGATCGCAGAGGCATCCATCACGCCAAGATGCTTGGCGAGCACCTCGTCATATGTGACCTTGTCATAACGCTTGGCCTCGGGATGTTTTGCAGGATCCATGTCGTAGACACCATCCACCTTAGTGCCCTTGAAGATCGCCTCGCAGGACATTTCGCTGGCCCGCAGCGTCGCGGCCGTATCGGTGGTGAAATAGGGGTTTCCTGTCCCTGCTGCGAAGATGATAACACGTTTTTTCTCAAGGTGGCGCACCGCGCGGCGCCGGATATAGGGCTCCGCGACCTCGTCCATGCGAATGGCCGTGATCACCCGCGTATGGATTTTCAAGGCTTCCAAAGCGGATTGCATGGCCAGCGCGTTCATCACGGTCGCCAACATGCCCATATAGTCCGCCGTCGTGCGCTCCATGCCCTGCGCCGACCCTTGCAGCCCGCGAAAGATGTTGCCGCCGCCGATGACCATGCAGACTTCGACGCCCAATTCATGCACGGATTGCACTTCGGAGGCGATTCGCGCCACTGTCGGAGGATGCAGTCCGTACCCCTGATCCCCCATCAACGCCTCGCCTGAAATCTTCAAAAGGACCCGATTGTAAGATGATTTGCCTGAATTGTCTGTCATAAGCCCGGTCCCTCGCATCATGTCATCGCGTCTTTGCGCCCGGCGTGAAAATGTCCGAAAACGGCGCAAGGTTCAACGCAGGAAGGAGCGACAGGCGAAATGAATTCGATCAAGAACCTGATCGCCTCGCTCAGTGGCGAACGTTCGGTCCTTATTGCGGGCCCGACAGCCAGTGGCAAATCCCGTCTGGCTATGGAAATCGCAGCGCACTTTGGCGCACCCGTCGTCAATGCCGACGCCCTTCAGGTTTACGCGGACTGGCGAATCCTGACGGCGCGCCCCTCGACCGAGGACGAGGCTTTTGTCGACCACCGGCTCTATGGGCATATCCCCGGCACGCAGGTCTATTCCGTGGGTGACTGGCTTCGAGAGCTGACCCCGCTCCTTGCAGGACCACCCCCGGTCATAGTGGGTGGCACGGGGTTGTATTTCTCGGCCCTGACCGAAGGCCTCGCCGATATCCCGTCCACGCCTGATGAAATCCGCGCGCAAGGGGATGCCCTCTTGGCCGAGCATGGACTGAACGCCCTGTTGGTGGCCATCGACAGCGAAACCCGCGCGCGTATCGACGTTTCGAACAAGCGACGTGTCCAGCGGGCATGGGAGGTCTTGCAGACCACCGGGAAAGGACTGGCCGCATGGCAGGACGAAACCGGCGCGCCCTTGCTTCCGCTTAGCGACGCTCAGGCACTAGTGTTGTCCGCGCCCAAGCCCTGGCTGACCCCTCGGATCGCTCAACGTTTTGATATGATGATGAAAGCCGGCCTTCTGGACGAAGCCCGCACGAATGCCGATGCGTTCCACACCGCCCTTCCCTCAGCAAAAGCAATCGGAGCCGCCGAAGTCATCGCTCACATGAAGGGCGAAAGCGACTTCGCTGCCGCAAAGGAAGCGGTCGTGATCCAAACACGCCAATACGCCAAACGCCAACGCAGCTGGTTCCGCGCACGAATGTCGGCCTGGCGCTGGATTGACGCCGCCGACCTCTGAATTGTTAGCGCTGACATTTTTGTACTGGAAAGCGCCTCAGACTTCTTTTCAGCTTTAACCTTTCCCTTACGTTTGCCATAAGTCGCGCGATGACAAACAGGATCGCTCTTGGAATTGGTCTGTTCATTTGCGCGTTTTTCGCGCTGAGCTTCGCCCTCGGCCTTGATTGGCACATTTACATGGGTCGCAAGTTCATGGATCTGATCAGATTGATCGCCTTCTGGCGCTAAGAGCAATCCGCCCGAAACAGGAGAAGACCCTTGGCAGTCAAAGTCGCAATCAACGGATTTGGACGGATCGGACGAAACGTCCTGCGTGCAATCATCGAAAGTGGTCGCACCGATATCGAAGTCGTTGCCATCAACGATCTCGGCCCGGTGGAAACGAACGCCCACCTGCTGCGCTATGACAGCGTGCATGGCCGCTTCCCTGCCACTGTCACGACCACGGATACAACAATCGACATCGGACGCGGCCCGATGCAGGTAACGGCGATCCGCAACCCGGCCGATCTGCCTTGGGCGGACGTGGATATCGTCATGGAATGCACCGGCATTTTCACATCCAAGGAAAAATGTCAGGCTCACCTCGAAAACGGTTCTAGCCGTGTGCTGATCTCGGCGCCTGGCTCGGATGCGGACAAGACCATCGTTTACGGTGTGAACCACGAAGCGCTGACATCTGACGATATCGTTGTGTCGAATGCCTCTTGCACGACAAACTGCCTCGCACCTGTCGCAAAAGTTCTCAACGACGCCATCGGCATCAACAAGGGCTTCATGACAACGATCCACAGCTACACCGGCGATCAGCCGACTCTGGATACGATGCACAAGGACCTCTACCGAGCCCGAGCGGCGGCGTTGTCGATGATCCCGACGTCCACCGGTGCCGCAAAGGCGGTTGGCCTTGTCCTGCCGGAGTTGAACGGCAAACTGGACGGCGTTGCGATCCGTGTGCCGACACCAAACGTTTCGGTCGTCGACCTGACCTTCGAGGCCAGCCGCACGACAAGTGTCGAAGAAGTGAACAACGCCATTCGCGCCGCTGCCGACGGGCCGCTCAAGGGCATCCTTGGCTACACGGATGAGCCTCTGGTTTCGATCGACATCAACCACAATCCGCATTCGTCGATCTTCCACATGGATCAGACCAAGGTCATGGACGGCACCATGGTGCGCATCCTGACATGGTACGATAACGAGTGGGGCTTCTCGAACCGGATGAGCGATACAGCTGTCGCGATGGCCAAGCTGATCTGAAGCGACAACTGATCTGAGACTGGAAGGGCCCTGCGCAAGCGGGGCTTTTTCGTTTTCGGACCGGATTCAATTGCGCACGAAATCCGGGCGAAAAAAACGCCCGCACAAGGCGGGCGCTAAGTTATTGAGGCAGGTTTCATACAGGCAAGAAACCTATCGAGCAGTAAGTCCTTTATACGCAACGATTTGCCGGTGGCCAAGCTAAAAGTTTGTAAAGGTTTTGCGAGGCGCTTACTGTCCAAAAGTAAGGGGTATTGGGCATTAGAAGGATTGTTGCCAAAATGGGTATGAACTATTTCGCGCTTGCCGGCATCGCCGCGTTGGTTTTCTCAAGCGCCGCACAGGCAGAACCAAAACATGGCATAGCTATGTATGGTGACCCGGCCCTTCCACCTGATTTTGTGTCTCAGCCCCATGTGAACCCGGATGCGCCCAAAGGCGGAGCGATCATTCAGGGCGAAGTCGGCGGCTTTGATTCGCTCAATCCCCACATCCGTAAAGGCCGCACACCCTGGCAATTGCGTTTTTTGGCATATGAGAGCCTTATGGGTCGCAGTTACGCCGAACCATTCTCGCTTTACGGACTTCTGGCCGAATCGATTGAGACCCCCGAGGACCGCTCCTGGGTTGAATTCACTCTAAATCCGGCCGCCCGATTCTCGGATGGTTCGCCGGTGACCGTCGAAGACGTGCTCTGGTCGTTTGAGACCCTCGGCACCATCGGCCACCCGCGCTACGCAAGCACATGGGAAAAGGTCGAAAGTGCCGAAGTCGTGGGTGAGCGCACAGTCCGTTTCACCTTCAACACACGTGACGATGAATTGCCGCTCATTATGGGTCTGCGCCCGATCCTGAAAAAAGCGCAATGGGAGGGCAAGGACTTCGCCGAAAGCGGGCTCGACGACATCCCGATCTCCAGCGCCCCCTACGTCATCACCGATTTCGAAGCCGGACGTTTCGTTCTTCTGGAACGCAACCCGGACTATTGGGGGGCAGACCTGCCATTCCGGCGCGGTACCGACAACCTCGACCAGATCCGAATGGAGTTCTTCGCGGATGGCACCGCAATGTTCGAGGCCTTCAAGGGCGGCATCCTCAACACGATGCGCGAAACCAACGTGCAGAAGTGGGACACCCAGTACGACTTCCCTGCTGTCCAATCCGGTGACATCGTCAAGTCCATCATTCCGCACCAGCGCCCGACCGGCATTCAGGGTCTGGCCTTCAACACCCGGCGCCCGCAGTTTCAGGACTGGCGCGTGCGCGAAGCTCTCATCACGGCCTTCAACTTCGAATTCATCAACGTGACGATCAACGGCGAAGCACAACCGCGCATCACCTCGCCCTTTGGCAACTCGGTGTTTGCGATGGACCCGGGACCCGCCACGGGCAAAGTCCGCGAACTTCTCGAACCCTACGCGGCCTCGCTCCTGCCCGGCGCAATGGAAGGTTATACGCTGCCCGTTGGTGACGGCACCGAACGCAACCGCGCCAACATCCGCAAGGCGCTTTCCATCATGGAAGAAGCGGGATGGACACTTCGGGACGGCACACTGGTAAACGACGCGGGCGACGCGTTCACCTTCGATATTCTTTTGCGCTCTGGCGCGACCGAGCCGCAGCAGATCGTCGATCTTTATGTATCGGCCCTGCAGCGCATCGGCATCAACCCCACCGTCACGACCATCGACAGCGCGGAATACACCGAGCGCTCGAACGCCTTCGATTTCGACATGACCTGGTATCAACGCGGCGTGCCGTCGCTCTCTCCGGGGAACGAGCAAACGCTCTATTGGGGGAGCGAAGCCGCCGACGTGGAAGGCAGCCGCAACTGGGCGGGCATCCGCAGCCCGGCCGTCGATGCGATCATCAATCAGTTGCTCGTGTCCGAGACGACCGACGACTATATCGCCGCAGTCAAGGCGCTGGATCGGGCCTTGATCTCGGGGCGCTACGTGGTGCCGATCTGGCATCAGCCCATCGCGCGACTTGCTCACGCCAAAGAGCTTCGCTATCCGTCGGTCCTGCCGATGTATGGAGACTGGATCGGGTTCCAGCCGGATGTCTGGTGGTATGAAGAGTGAGGAAAAGATGAAGAAGCTTGTTTTGATGACTGCGGTCCTGCTGGGCCTCGCCGCTTGCAACACGATTGAAGGTCTTGGACAGGACGTTTCCGCCGGTGCGCGCGCGGTAGACCGCGCGATCTGATAGCGATCAAAGGTAAATGTCAGGCCCTTCGCCTGACATTTTGCCCGGCTGCGGACAGCCTCGTCGCCACTGTCATAAAACCTTCACTTGCCCGTCGCACTCCAACGCTTAAACCGCAGTTGACGAGAACGGGATACACAAGATGAAACGTATTGCTCTGAACGGACTGGGCCGGATCGGCAAACTTGCGTTGCGCGATCTCTGCGACAGTGGTGCCGGCGGCGAGATCGTGCTTTTGAACGACCTCGCAGGCGACGCCGACCAGCACGCCCTGCTTCTTGAGTTCGACAGCGTGCACGGTCGCTGGGACGCAGATATCTCTGCCAACACGGACACCCTCACGATCAACGGGCGCGATATCAGGCTGACTCGCGAAAAGTCGCTGGAAAACCTCCCCCTGAAAGAGATGGGGATCGACGTCGTCATCGACTGCACCGGGGTTTTCAAAACGGAGGCGGCACTGGCACCCTACTACGCTGCCGGAGTTCAAAAAGTCATCGTTTCCGCCCCCGTCAAGGACGGCAACGCGCTGAACCTCGTCTATGGCGTGAACCACAACCTCTACGATCCCGACAATCACCACCTTGTCACAGCCGCCTCCTGCACGACGAACTGCCTCGCCCCCGTGGTTAAGGTCGTCCACACCGAGCTTGGCATCCGCCACGGTTCGATCACCACAATCCATGATGTGACCAACACCCAGACCATCGTCGACAAACCACACAAAGATCCCAGACGCGCGCGATCTGCTCTGAATTCGCTGATCCCAACATCCACTGGATCCGCCACGGCGATCACGCTGATCTATCCGGAGTTGAAGGGCCGCCTGAACGGCCTTGCGGTGCGCGTACCGCTTCTGAATGCCTCCCTTACCGACTGCGTGTTCGAGGTCGAACGCTCCACCTCCGCCGAAGAAGTGAACGCGTTCTTCAAGAAATGGGCCGATGGCCCGCTGAAGGGCATCCTCGGATACGAAGACCGCCCGCTTGTCTCTGCGGATTATGTCAACGACCCAAGGTCCAGCATCGTCGATGCGCAATCCACAATGGTCATCAATGGCACGCAAGTGAAGATCTATGCCTGGTATGACAACGAGTGGGGCTATGCCTGCCGGCTGGCCGATATTGTCCGCATGGTTACGGGGTCCATGTGAGCCAGACGCCGAACAACGGGCTGAAAGCCTACATCGCTGTCACGGCCGCCTATTGGGCGTTCATGCTGACGGACGGCGCGCTTCGGATGCTGGTGCTGCTGCACTTTCACACGCTTGGATTCTCGCCGGTGCAACTGGCCTATCTGTTTGTGCTTTACGAAATCATGGGGATCGTCACCAACCTCTCGGCCGGTTGGCTGGCTGCGCGATTTGGCCTGAAGTCCACGCTCTATGCGGGCCTCGCCCTCCAGATCCTCGCCCTTGTCGCCCTGACGCAGCTTTCCCCAAGCTGGAGCATCACCGCTTCGGTTGCCTTCGTGATGATCGTGCAAGGGTTGTCCGGTATAGCCAAGGATCTTTCGAAAATGTCGTCCAAAAGCGCGGTGAAGCTGCTTGCGCCCGACGAAGACGGCGCACTGTTCCGCTGGGTGGCGATCCTCACTGGCTCGAAAAACGCGGTAAAGGGTCTTGGATTTCTCTTGGGCGCAAGCCTTCTTGCTCTCTTCGGCTTCCAAACTTCGCTCTGGACGATGGCGCTTGTTCTCAGCGCCACGCTCCTTTCCACGTTTCTCCTCATGCCTCCGGGTCTTCCGGGCGGTATCAAGGGCATCAGGTTCAGCGCCGTTCTCTCAAAGAACCGCGCGATCAACCAGCTGTCGCTGGCCCGCATGTTCCTTTTCGGCACACGCGATACCTGGTTCGTCGTCGGCATCCCGATCTTCTTTTACTCGGTCCTGTCCGACGGAACCGAAGCGGGCAACCGACAAGCCTTTTTCATGATCGGAAGCTTCATGGCGCTCTGGATCATCGGCTACGGTGCAATCCAAGCATCGGCACCAAGACTTCTGAAGAACCGCACAGGAACCGTCGACGCGACCATCCGGGCCGCGACCCTTCTGGTCGGAGTGCTGTCTATCATTCCCGCAGTTCTGGCACTTGCCGCCTGGGTCGAATTACCAGGCCTTGTCCCGATTGTGGTAGTTGGTTTGCTTGCATTCGGGCTGGTCTTCGCGCTGAACTCGGCGGTGCATTCCTATCTCATCCTTGCCTTCACGAATACCGAACGCGTCACGATGGATATCGGGTTCTACTACATGGCGAATGCCGCCGGGCGTTTGATCGGAACGCTTTTGTCTGGCCTAAGCTATCAGGCCGGAGGGCTGGCCGCATGTCTCGGATCCGCGGCCCTGCTTGCTATCCTGGGATGGATTGTAACCCGCGGCCTTGCGCCCGCGCAGAATTCATAAAATTCGAGGTTTAGCTTTTCCTTAGGATCTCGCCTTCTAAGTTTGAAGGCGCGACCAAAGGAAGGACCTATGATGATCGGCTCAATCGCTTTCAAACCAACAAACACCGACCCGGACCTGTTGGCGGGCATCTTCGCACATGCCGACCCGCAAGTGGTCGCCGCCCTATCCGGCCATGCAAAGGCGCTCATGCGCTATCTTGCACAAATCCATGACCTGACAATCGCGGAAACAACGGAAACGGTCGAAGCTTTCTTCGGTATTCATGCACCGCAAACGCCACAAGCCGAAGTCGCCTAAGCAGACCGCCCCAAAGCCGTGACCCACAGGATCGTTGCATCTTCCTGACTGGTCGAAATGACGTTGTGGCCCATCGCGGCGTCATAATAGGCACTGTCACCGCGCCGCATGTCGGTCGGCTCGTAAAACTCGGTATAAAGCCGGATCGTTCCTGTCAGAACCAACAGGAATTCCTCGCCGTCATGGCGCACCCACCCATCGAACTCCTCCATGGAACGCGCCCTGATGCGCGCCCGGTACGGCAGCATCGACTTCGTGCTCAGCGCACCCGCCAACATCTCATGCTCGTATGTGACTGTCGGATGCGCCTGCCCTTCGCCGACCTTTGTCACCGCCATCCGCCCCATGACCTGATTGGTTTCCGGCGGCGTGAAAAGTTGCGGCACCGAAATTTCAAGACCAACGGCCAGCTTTTTCAAAGCGGCATAAGTTGGCGACATCTGACCGTTCTCGATCTTCGACAGCGTCGATCGCGCAAGCCCCGCCTGCGACGCCGCCTGCTCAAGCGTCCAGCCACGGGACTTGCGCAGATCGCGGACACGCTGCCCCAAATCCAACGGCGTGGCCTCGACACTCGGGTCGTTTTGCGCACCCCGGGCCAGTTTCAATACGCTTGGAGTCACTTTCGCTGCCATCCGCGCGATATAGCTTTGCCCCGATCATCTTGCAATCTCGTGGACCGGGTCAAAAAACCTTGCACCCCGCCGCCCGGACTGCGACAGACGACGCATTATGATAAAACTCGACATTCTTTCCGACCCGATTTGCCCGTGGTGCTACATCGGCAAAGCGCACCTTGACCGGGCCCTCGAAGCGCGCCCCGACCATCGTTTTGCGATCGAGTGGCATCCGTTTCAGCTCAACCCGGACATGCCCGAGGCTGGCATGGACCGACGGGAATACCTCGAGACAAAATTCGGCGGTCGCGCACAGGCCGTAAGTGTATACGCAAGGATCGAGGAAGCCGCACTGGCTGCGGGTCTGAAGATCGACTTCGCCGGAATCGACCGCACCCCGAACACGATCAACGGGCACCGGCTGATCCATTGGGCTGGACTTGAAGGGCGCCAGACCGCTGCTGTCACACGCCTGTTCAAGGCCTATTTCGAAGAAGGCCGCGATATCGGAAACCACGACGTTCTCCTCGATATCGCCGAAGGCATCGAAATGGACCGCGCCGTGACCCAGCGCCTTCTGGACTCGGATGCCGACTTCGACGACATTCGTACCCGCGACGCCCACGCCCGCGAACGCGGCGTTACAGGTGTTCCGACCTTCGTGATTGCCAATCAGCACGTTGTTCCCGGCGCGCAACCACCCGAACTATGGATGCAGGTCATCGACGAAATGACCGAGATTCTGAACGCGCCGAAAGAGTAAATGCCCACGTCCCCGGCAACGCCGATTTCCCGCGCCGAGTTGGTTGCGCTGTTGGCGATGCTGACAGCGACAGTCGCGTTTTCGATCGACGCGATGCTGCCGGTCTTGCCGGACCTTGCCGAAGCACTGGCACCCGAGGACCCCAATCAGGTGCAACTTGTCATTGCGGCTTTCATTGTCGGAATGGGATTGGGAACCCTTTTCGCCGGCCCTCTGAGTGACACCTACGGACGCCACAAAATCGCGATCTGGGGTGCGTTCCTCTACATCATCGGGGCACTTTTGGGCGCGCTGGCGCCCAACCTCGAGACGATGCTGGTGGCGCGCACACTCCAAGGCGTCGGAGCCGCAGGCCCCCGCGTTGTGGCTGTCGCTATAACCCGCGATCTCTTTTCCGGCAGGCAAATGGCCCGGATCGTCAGCTTTGTGATGATCGTCTTCACGCTGGTTCCCGTCATCGCCCCCACCATGGGCGCGGCCATAGCATGGGCCTTCGGATGGCGCACGATTTACTACTCGTTCGCAGTCTTCGCTCTCATCTCGGTGTGCTGGCTGGTCCTGAGGCAACCCGAGACCCTGCCGCCAGACGCCCGTCGACCCTTTCGCGCCAAGGAAATCTGGAATGGTATCAAGGAAGTGTTTGCCAACCGCCAGGTTCGTCTGGCCATCTTTTCACAGACCCTCATCTACGCGATGCTCTTCACCGCGCTCATGTCGTCGCAGCAAATTTTCAATCAAAGTTTCGACCTCGGGGCAAGTTATCCGCTCTGGTTCGGGCTCTGCGCCGCCATTTCCGCATCCGCCAGCCTTTTGAACGCGACAATCGTCCTGCGCATCGGCATGCAAAGGGTCGTCGCGTGGTCGCTCGCCGTTCAAATTCTGATCTCTGTAGCGTTTATCGGTTCGCTGACCCTAGTGACGCTACCTTGGGACGTTGCCTTCGCCTGTTTCTTCTTCTGGCTCGTGTCGGTCTTTTACATGGCAGGGCTTGGGATCGGAAATCTGAACGCGGTTGCGATGGATCCTATGGGGCATATGGCCGGGCTTGCCGCCTCGATCATCTCGGCCACGGCAACGATCGCCTCCGTTCTGATCGCCGCGCCAATCAGCCTGTCGTTTGACGGCACGCCCCTGCCTATCGCCATTGGCGTGCTGGGGGCTGCGATTGTCTCGTGGATAATCGTAATCCGCATTAGCAACGCCGAAATCGCGGCCTGATCCAGCGGGTCACTTCGCCTTGGAAGCCTGCACCTTTGACGCAAGATCGCGTGCGATGGCAAAAGCGCCTTTGATCTTGTCACTCGACTTTGCCCAATCGCGTCGCACCACGATCTTGTTGTCCTTGACCTTCGCCAGCCCGCGCTGGTCTTTGATGAAATCAACCAGCCCGGCAGGGTCCGCGAACTTGTCGCGGTGAAACTGGATCGTCGCACCTTTTGGACCCGTATCCAGACGCGCAATCCCTGCCTTCTTGCACTCGGCCTTGATGCGAACCACCAAAAGCAGCGTATTCACTTCTTTTGGCAACTTGCCGAAACGGTCAATCAACTCAGCCGCAAAGCCCTCAAGCTCGACCTTCGACTGAAGCCCCGAAAGTCTGCGGTAAAGACCAAGCCGCACATCCAGATCCGGCACATAATCTTCGGGGATTAGTACCGGCACACCAAGGTTGATCTGTGGCGCCCATTGATCGTCGGCCTCGCTCAGACCTTCCAGTTCGCCTGCCTTGATCTTGGCGATCGCCTCTTCAAGCATCGACTGATAAAGCTCGTAGCCCACCTCGCGCACATGCCCGGATTGCTCCTCGCCCAACAGATTGCCGGCGCCCCGAATATCGAGATCCTGACTGGCCAGTGTAAATCCCGCACCAAGACTGTCGAGCGAGCCCAGAACACGCAGTCGTTTCTCGGCCTGAAGCGTCAGGCGCTGACGGGGTTTCGTGGTCAGATACGCATAGGCACGCGTCTTTGAACGCCCCACGCGGCCGCGAATTTGGTAAAGCTGCGCCAGCCCGAACATATCCGCGCGGTGCACGACCATCGTGTTCGCGGTCGGAATGTCCAACCCCGATTCCACAATCGTCGTCGCCAGCAAGACGTCATACTTGCCGTCATAAAAGGCGTTCATCCGGTCATCCAGTTCGCCCGCGGCCATCTGCCCGTGCGCGATGACGTAAGACACTTCGGGAACCTGGGTTTTCAGCCAGTCCTCCATCTCTGGAAGATCCGAAATGCGAGGCACAACAAAGAACGACTGCCCCCCACGGTAGTGTTCGCGCAACAGCGCCTCGCGCAGCGTAATCGTGTCGAATTCGCTGACATAGGTGCGGATAGCAAGGCGGTCGACCGGCGGAGTGCCGATAATCGACAAGTCCCGCACCCCGGTCAGGGAAAGCTGTAATGTGCGCGGGATCGGCGTCGCCGTCAGCGTCAGCACGTGAATATCGGTTCGCATCTGTTTCAGCCGCTCTTTATGGCTCACGCCAAAGTGCTGCTCTTCGTCGATGATCAAAAGGCCAAGGTTCTGAAAACGTACACCCTTGGCAAGCAAGGCATGTGTGCCGATGACGATATCAACGGTGCCGCACGCCAGACCGTCGCGCGTTTCGTTGGCGCGCTTGGTCGAAACGAACCGCGACAACTGCCGCACCTCGATCGGAAAACCCCGGAACCGCTCCTTGAACCCCTTGGCGTGCTGTCGTGCCAAAAGCGTGGTCGGCGCAATGATTGCGACCTGCACACCCGACATGGCCGCCGCAAACGCCGCGCGCATCGCCACTTCGGTCTTACCAAACCCAACATCACCGCAAACAAGACGATCCATCGGCCTTCCGCTGGCAAGATCGTCCAGCGTCTCGTTGATCGCCTTCAGTTGATCGTCAGTCTCCTGATATGGAAAGCGCGCCGAAAACGCGTCCCACATCCCGTCGGGCGGCACCAGAACCGGTGCCGTGCGCAGCAGGCGCTCGGCGGCGACGCGGATCAGCTTGTCGGCAACCTCGCGGATACGCTCTTTCAGCTTGGCCTTCTTGGCCTGCCAAGCGCCGCCGCCCAGCTTGTCGAGCAGTCCTTCCTCGTGTCCATAGCGGCTTAAAAGTTCGATGTTCTCGACCGGAAGGTACAGCCGGTCGCCCCCTGCGTATTCAAGATGAATACACTCGTGCGGCGCTCCAAGGGCGGTGACCACTTCCAGACCCATATAGCGGCCCACGCCGTGATCAACGTGGACGATCAGATCGTTCGGACTAAGCGTCTGATGCTCGGTCAGAAAGTTCTCGGCCCGGCGTTTTTTCTTCGGCGCACGCACTAACCGGTCGCCCAGAACATCCTGCTCCGAGATCACACAAAGCCTGTCCCGCTGGTCAAACCCGTGATCCAAAGCCCAGACCGCCAGAAAGACGCCACCCTTACCGTCCGGCACATCGCGCCAGTCGTTAATCAGCGTCGCCCCAGTGATATCCTGATCTTCCATCAACCCCTGAAGACGCTCGCGCGCGCCCTCCGAATAGGAGGCAATCACAACCTGGGCCGTCTTGCGGCGCTCCTGCACATGTGCCGCCAAAGCACCGAAAAGACTTATGGATTCCTGTTGCCGCTCGGGGGCGAAATCGCGCCCGATGCGTCCTGACGCATCGATCACGCCGGGGCCGTTTGGCTGCGGCAAGGCTGAAAACTGCAGAACCCGGTGGCCGCCGACCGCTGCATCCCATGCCGCTTCGTCAAGGTACAAACCGGACGGGGGCGTGGGCTTGTAAACGCTGTCAATCCGCCCTTTCGCCGTCAACGCTTCGCGGCGCGTGTCATACTGATCCTCGATCGCTTCCCAACGCGACAGACGCATCGCCGTTGACTGGTCGTCCAAAGCGATGGTGGCATGTGGCAGATAGTCGAAGAGTGTCTCAAGACGTTCGTGAAAGAACGATAGCCAATGCTCGACACCGGCGTGCTTGCGTCCGGCACTGACCGCCTCATAAAGCGGATCATCCGTGCCCGCCGCGCCGAATTCCAACCGATAATTCTGCCGAAACCGTGTGATCGCCGCCTCGTCCAGAATGATCTCGCTGACCGGTGCCAGCTCGATGAAGTCCAGCTTTTCCGTGGTGCGCTGCGTGGCCGGATCGAACCGACGCGCGCCATCCAGAGTATCGCCGAAGAAATCGAGCCGGACCGGACCGCCATCCCCCGGTGGATAAATGTCAATTATGCCGCCCCGAATGGCATAGTCCCCGGGCTCGGTCACTGTCGGCGCCTGAACGAAGCCCATGCGCACCAGAAAATTGCGCAGCGCCTCTTCATCGACGCGTGAACCAACGCTTGCGGTAAACGCCGCTTCCTTCAAAAGCGACCGCGCCGGCACCCGCTGCGTCGCCGCATTCAGCGTCGTCAGCAGAACGAACCGCTTTGGCATATCATGAACCAATGCTGCCAATGTCGCCATCCGGGCCGCCGATATATCGGCGTTTGGCGACACGCGATCATACGGCAGGCAGTCCCAGCCGGGAAAGGTCACGACAGCAACATCAGGCGCGAAAAAGGCCAGCGCTTCGCGCATCGCAACCATGCGCTTGTCGTCCCGCGCCACATGACACACGACCCCGCCATCCGCCTTTTCAAGTTCGGCAAGGACCAGCGTCGCATCAAAGCCCTCGGGCGCGCCGCTTACGGTTATATGATGGGGCTTCGACATCTTGGTGGGAGGTACCCTTTAGCGCTCCCGTGTCAACAGATGAAGGCTTAAAAACCGACGGTTCCGACATATAGGTTCTGATACATGCCGAACATCGCCGTCACAAAGATCGCCAAAACGCCGATCATCTGGGTTGCGAACCGATGGCGCATCAGTCTTCGGATCAACTCAGCCCCCTCCACGCCGCTGGAGCGAATGATCCGCGACGTGCGGTAGGACAAAAGCCCGAGAATGCCCAAGGGTCCGAGAAGCAAAAGCACGGCCTGCGCGATTTCCACATCATAGACCACCGCCATAAGCCCAAGCGCAGTCACCGCCGCTGATCCGAACAAGAACGCCCAGCTCCCCGAAACCTCAGCGATATAGAGAATCCGGTTGACGTTGATCCGCACAAGATCCTGCAGATCGTCCATCGCTTCGCCTTCCTTTTCGCGGCGTGCGCGCAGGATCATATCAAATGGCACACCAAGCACCCAGTGACTAACCGACGACCATAAGACAGCCAGCGCAATCCAATACCAGAGATTGGAAAAAGACCGCATGTCGATGACTTCAAAAACAGTGTCGTACCAGTTCACAAAACGCCTCGATCTTCATGTTTTTCCGGACACTAGGTAATGCGGTGAGGGTTGACCAGTCTTCAACGTCTCGCTACCGCAAAAGGAACAAAAACCGTGCACGAAAGACCGCAGTCATGACCATTGCCCCGTATCCCGCAACGCGGTTCCGTCGAACCAAGTCTTCGGATGCACGTCGTCGCCTTGTGCGTCAGAACACGCTTAGTGTAGACGATCTGATCTGGCCGGTCTTCGTGCGCGAAGGCGAAAACGCCGAAACGCCGGTGCCGTCCATGCCGGGCGTTGCGCGCCAGACCATCGACCGCGTGGTCAAATCTGCCGAAGAAGCGGCCCGCCTCGGTATTCCCGCCATCTGCCTCTTTCCCTTCATCGAAACCGAATTCAAGAACGAAACCTGCGACGAAGCCTGGAACCCCGACAACCTTTCGAACCGCGCCACACGCGCCATCAAGGCCGCCGTGCCCGACATTGCGGTCATGACGGATGTCGCGCTTGACCCCTACAATATCAACGGCCACGACGGCATCGTCCGCGACGGCATCATCCTCAACGACGAAAGCGTCGAAGCCCTTGTGAAAATGGCTGTGGCGCAAGCCGACGCCGGTGCGGATATTCTGGGTCCCTCCGACATGATGGACGGCCGCATCGGTGCGATGCGCAACGCTCTGGAAGTCGTCGGACACACCGACACGGCAATCCTCAGCTATGCCGCCAAATATGCCTCGGCCTTTTATGGCCCGTTCCGCGACGCGGTCGGCGCAACGGGACTCCTTGTCGGCGACAAGAAAACCTACCAGATGGATCCCGGCAATTCCGACGAGGCCTTGCGCCTTGTCGAACGCGACCTCTCCGAAGGCGCCGACATGGTGATGGTCAAACCCGGCATGCCCTATCTCGATATCTGTCGGCAGGTCAAAGACGCTTTCGGCGCACCGACGTTCGCCTACCAGGTGTCCGGCGAATACGCGATGATCAAGGCGGCGGCCCAAAACGGCTGGCTCGACGAAGAACGCACCATGTTCGAAAGCCTTCTCGCCTTCAAGCGCGCCGGATGCGATGGGATTCTGACTTATTTCGCGATGGACGTGGCCCGCGCCCTCAAGGCCTGAGGCCTCAGCAGCAAACAACGGCCTCACGGGGTGGCCACCACTATAGAGGGTGACTCTCCGGCTGGCCTCCCCTATAATTTGCGTCGAGCGGCCAAATAAGGCCGTCGCTTAACGAGGCTACTATTGAGCATGAGAGGGTCTTCCCAATGAAACCTATGTCCCGTCGCGCCCTTTTGGGCGGAGTTGCGGCCACAACCCTGGCGCTGGCCGCCTGTGGGAATGGCGTTGGCAGCGAGGGTGCTGCAAAACTCGACGCGCGCGTTGATGCAGCGCTGAACTATCTTGACGTCAATTTCCCTGGTACGCGTGATCTGCAGCAAAAATCGGTAGGTATGCTGGTCATGCCGCTGATCACCGAAGCGGGCTTTGGATTTGGCGGATCTTATGGTCGCGGCGCTTTGCGCGTGAATGGCATTACCGTTGACTATTATTCCGCAGCACAGGCCAGCTTTGGCCTTCAGGTTGGCGCACAGCAATACGCCCACGTCCTGTATTTCATGACGGAAGAGGCACTTGCCGAATTCCGGGCATCCTCGGGCTGGGCTGCTGGCGCAGACGTCGAATATGCCGTGAACGACCGCGGCGCGAACCTGTCGGCGGAAACCACGACCGCGCTTTCGCCGGTCATCGCGGTTGTGTTCGGTCAGGCTGGACTGCTTGCTGGCGCATCAGTCGAAGGCACGAAATACTCGCGGATTATTCCGTAAATATGGATAGATATCAGATGGTTGAGGGACATTCCTCAACCATCTGTATTCCTCAGTTCAAATCGACTGAAGGCGCTTGAACAGGCTGGACGTGTCCCAGCGTCCACCACCCATTTTCTGGACGTCCTTGTAGAACTGATCAACCAGCGCGGTCACCGGCAGGCTTGCCGCGATCTCATCCGCCGACGCCAGACAAATCCCCAGATCCTTGCGCATCCAATCCACGGCGAATCCGTGCTCGAACTTGTCGTCCAGCATGGTCTCATACCGGTTCGCCATTTGCCACGACCCGGCCGCCCCCTGCGAGATAACCTCGACAACCGCGCGCCCATCGAGACCCGCCTTGTTCGCAAAGTGCAACGCCTCGCTCAGCCCCTGCACAAGTCCGGCAATCGCGATCTGATTGCACATCTTGGTCATCTGCCCCGCACCGCTCTCACCAATCCGACGGCAAATCTTGGAATAGGACTGCATGATTGGTTCGGCACGATCAAAAGCACCCTGATCACCACCGCACATGATCGAAAGCTGGCCGTTTTCGGCCCCCGCCTGCCCGCCCGAAATCGGAGCGTCCACGAAAGAGACATTCACACTGTCCGCCGCTGCATATAACTCGCGCGTTACGGCAGCCGACACCGTCGTGTGATCGACAAAGACAGAACCCGCCTTCATCGACGCGAAAGCACCGTTCTCGCCAAGACAAACCGACCGCAAATCATCGTCGTTGCCCACACAAGCCATAACGAAATCAGCCCCTTCAGCGGCTTTGGAAGGCGTCGCCGCGGCGGCACCGCCGTGTTCCTTCTCCCATGCCTCGGCCTTTGAGAACGTGCGATTAAACACCGTCACATCGTGGCCCGCAGCTGCCAGATGCCCGGCCATGGGATACCCCATTACGCCAAGCCCCAAAAATGCACATTTCGCCATAGCTTCCTCCCTTGTCATCCATTGCCTTGCGGGCTTTACCTAAAGGACAGGCAAACGCAGTCAACAAGGCATTCATGCTCCGTCTCTTTCGCTGGCTCACAAGAATAACGACCGGATTGGTGATGCTCGCGATTGCGGCAACATTTCTGCTGTATTGGTTCTTTTCCAGATCGGTTCCCGATTACAACGAGGATTTGCGCGTTACAGGCCTCTCTGCACCGGTCCAGATCGTGCGCGACAATGCCAATGTTCCGCATATCTTCGGAGAAACCGACAGTGACGTCTATTACGGACTTGGCCTTGCGCACGCGCAGGATCGCTTATGGCAGATCCTGCTCTTGCGCCGCACCGCACAGGGCCGCCTGAGCGAGCTTTTCGGCCAACGCACCGTCAGCACAGACCGGCTCTTGCGTCGCCTCGATCTCTACCCGCTTGCGGTCAGATCCGTCGCCGCACAGGACGACTACACCATGTCCGCGCTTCGATCCTACGCCGCCGGTGTCAACGCCTGGCTGCGAGAAGTGAACGAAGGCGCTCGCGGTCGCGGTGCACCCGAATTCTGGTTGTTCGAGCCGAATATCGCTCTTTGGCAACCCGCCGACAGCCTGGCAATCGGCAAGCTGATGGCGCTCAACCTGACCGAAAACATCCAGCGCGAGGTGCTGCGCGCCAACATGTCCCGCATCCTGCCAGACGCGCGTCTCGCCGATATCCTGCCTGACACCCCCGGTGCCGCCGTGGCAGCCCTGCCGGAATATGCCTCGCTCTTTGACGCGCCACTTCCGGCTTTCGCCAATCTGGAACCCGCGCCCCACGATCCCCTTTCTCCCGTCAAGGCAAGAGGACTTGCAGGGGCCTCCAACGCCTGGGCTGCCACGCCCGCGCGTTCCGCTGCTGGCAGCACGCTGCTGGCAAATGATCCGCACCTTGAACTCACCGCGCCTTCGATCTGGTATCTTGCACGGCTCGAACTTGAAACCGGCGGCGTTATCGGCGGCACTTTCCCCGGAGCCCCCGTTGTGCTCGTGGGCCGATCAGATGCCTTGGGCTGGGGCCTTACCAACTCCTACGCAGACGATCAGGACGTCTATATCGAAAAAGTGAACCCCGACAATTCCGAGCAGGTTCTGGCACCCGACGGCTGGAAAACCCTGCGATCACGGCAATCCATCATAAACATTAACGATGCAGACCCGATCCGCCTCACTCTGCGTTGGTCCGACAACGGACCCATCCTAGAAGGCAAGCAGTTCGGACTTTCCGCGATCACACCCGCCGGCCATGTCGCGTCCGTTGCATGGACGGCCCTCAGTGACACCGATACTTCGCTGCAATCGCTTCTGAAGATCATGCGTGCCCAAAACATCGACGAGGCCCTCGTGGCCGGCGAGGATTTCGTGGCCACGTCGCAAAACCTGACCGTCGTCGACCGCGAAAACGTAGCCATGAAGGTTATCGGCGCCCTGCCGCGCCGCGCGGCACGCCACCAGACCCAAGGCCGGATGCCTTCGCCGGGCTGGCTGCCTGAAAACCACTGGCAAGGCATGATGTCCTACGCCGCGAACCCCGAAATTCGGCCGACCGACGGAGGCATCGTCGGCAACACGAACAACAAGATCATCGACCGTCCCTTCCCGCTGCACGTCAGCTTCGAATGGGGCGACACCCAGCGCGTGCAACGTTGGCAACGGCTGATGCAAACCCGCGAAGTCCACACGCGCGAAAGCTTCATCGAAGCGCAACTGGACACCGTATCGGTGACCGCGCGCACGCTCTTGCCCCTCGTCGCACGCGACCTCTGGTTCACCGGAGAAGCCGCCGCCGAAGGCACGATCGAACGCCAACGCCGCCGCGCGCTTGATCTGCTGGCGGAATGGAACGGCGAGATGAACGAGCATCTTCCCGAGCCCCTGATCTACGCGGCCTGGATGCGCGCCTTGCAGGATCGCCTGATCCGCGACGAAATCGGCCCCTTCAGCGCAGATTTCCAACGCCCCGAACCGGTTTTCCTCGAACGCGTATTTCGCGATATTGACGGGGCCTCCGCCTGGTGCGACGTCATTCAAAGCGCCCCGGTCGAGACCTGCTCCGACCTCTCGCGCCTTGCGCTTGACGATGCCATTCTCTGGATCGAGGAACGCTATGGTCCTGCGCTTGAAAGCCTGCGCTGGGGCGACGCCCACGAAGCAACCCATGACCACACCGTACTCGGCGATGTCGGCTGGATTTCCTGGCTTGTGAACATCCGCCAATCCACCAGCGGTGGAGACCAGACCCTGCAACGGGCAATGACCCGCGGCAACGGCCCTGATCCGTTCCAGAACGTGCACGGAGCAGGGTACCGCGGCGTCTACGATTTCGCGGACCCTGACAGCTCGGTCTTCATCATTTCAACCGGGCAATCGGGACACCCGCTCAGCCGTCACTACGACGACCTCGGCGAGCTTTGGCGGCGCGGCGAGTATATCCCCATGACCCTTAACCCGGATCTCGCACGCGCCGGGGCGGTTGGCATCACTACGCTGACCCCCGCCAATTAGACTCCCTTTGCGCTTCTTGTGACGCGCGGAACCGGCTAAAGTGGTGCAAGAATTAGGAGAGCAAAGATGCCGCTTTCAGTCTGGGTCCGAGGCGACAGCAGCACTGCGGCGAACGCATCGCTGAACGCCTCCAATGTCAAAAAACAGCCAGCCACTTTGCTTACCTTCAGTGCCGATACCAACAACGACGGAATTGATGACGGGGATCTCAAGCTCAATTTCACGCTTGATGGATCGGTCGATCCGAACACGGTCATTTACCTCGACACCAACGGCGACGGTACACTTGATTCAGGCCCCATATCTTTCATGATGGAGTTTGGCGGCACACTGCCGTTTACCAACAAGCTCAATGGCGTGGGCCCCAACAATACCGATCTGCGCGGCGAAGAAGTCGTCATTCTGACGCTCGATACTGGCAAGAGACTGTTCTTCCTGCGCAGCTTTCTGTTCGATCCGGATGGCCCGAACGCTATTACAGATTCCCAAGATACATTCGATATCATGAACGATTTCCCGAACGGTGCGCACAACCTGCAGGACCTGTTCGTCTGCTATGTGGCCGGCACCCGGATCAAGACACCAACCGGCCCGGTTGCCATCGAAACCCTGAAAGCTGGCGATCAGATCGTCGCCGAGGGAAATCTGCCCGTCCCGGTCCTTTTCATCGGCAGCCTGTCCTTCCAAGCCCCTTCAATTCGCGCCTTCGACAAGCTGCGCCCGATAATGATCCCGGAAGGCGCGATTGCCCCCGGCGAACCCAGCGCAGATCTTCTCGTCTCGCCGCAGCACCGAATTCTTCTACGTGCGCCGGAACTTCAAACGCTCTTTGGCGTCGACGCGGCATTCGTCGCCGCGCGCGACACGCCGTTCGCGCGTCCCGGGCCCATCGAGGACACGACCTATGTCCATATCCTCTGTCGGACCCACAGCGTGATCGAAGCCAATGGCTGCGCCAGCGAAAGCCTATACCCCGGAGACACTGCACTTGCCTCCTTATCACCCGAAGACGCCGGCGATATCCGTGCGATACTCGGGTTAGGGATAGCCCAGAAAACGGCCTATCCCTGCCTCACTTCGCGGGAAGCCGCCGTGCTACGCGAAGCCATTTACAGCCGCGAGAAACGCTCCGCCTGAATTGGCGTCCAGTTCACCGTCAGCTCGATGCCATCCTCGGTCCTCTTTTCAGAAATGACGATCCCCTGATCGTAAACCCAGGCGCGCTTTTTTCCGTCCGAATGGTCGATCTTCAGCGTCGCAAGCTGGCGGTCGCTATCCAGCATTTCCGTCACGCTTTGCACAAGCGCCTCGACGCCATCGCCCGTCAGAGCCGAGATCGCTTGAATATTCTCCTTTCGCGCGGCTTCGGCCTCGCGCGCGGCGCGTGCTTCGTTGCCCAAAGCATCGATCTTGTTCCAGATCTCAATCTGAGGCGTGCTTTCCTTGACGCCAAGATCGCCGAGAATGCCCAGCACATTGGCAGACTGCGCTTCGGTTTCGGGATGCGAGATATCGCGCACATGCAAGATCAGATCCGCCTCCAACACTTCTTCCAGCGTCGCGCGGAACGCGGCGACAAGCTGGGTCGGCAAGTCCGAGATGAACCCCACCGTGTCCGAGAGAATAACCTCACGCCCGGTTGACAACTTGATCGCCCGCATCGTCGGATCGAGTGTGGCAAAAAGCATGTCCTTGGCCACCACATCCGCGCCGGTCAATCGGTTGAACAGCGTCGACTTGCCGGCGTTCGTATAGCCCACGAGAGCGACAACCGGGAACGGCACCTTGGCGCGCGCGGCGCGGTGAAGAGTGCGTGTCTTTACAACCTTTTCCAGCTGCCGCCGCAGGCGCGTCAGTTGTTCATCGATCGCGCGCCGGTCGGCTTCGATCTGCGTTTCACCGGGACCGCCCACAAAACCAAGTCCGCCGCGCTGGCGTTCAAGGTGCGTCCAGGCCCGCACAAGCCGCGTGCGCTGATAGGTCAGCGCCGCCATTTCGACCTGCAATACACCTTCACGCGTCGCCGCGCGGTCCGAGAATATTTCAAGGATCAGGCCCGTGCGATCAAGTAGTTTGGTTTTCCAGGCCCGCTCGAGATTGCGCTGCTGCACCGGAGTCACTGACCCGTCGATCAGAACCAACCCGATCTCTTCGGCCTTGATCCGCTGTCCCAGTTCTTCCACTTTGCCTGACCCAAACAGCGTCGCCGGCGTCCGCTTCGGAAGCCGCACAGTGTTCGCGCCCACAACTTGAAGTCCGGGTAATGCAACCGCAAGCGACACCGCTTCATCCAGCGCGTATGACGCATCACGCCGCGCGCCGTCGCTTGTTACGTCCGGGTGCAGAACGAGAGCACGCGTCGCCCCCGTATCTGTGTCACCCACGCTTATTCTTCGCCGTCATAAAGATTGATCGGCTGCGCGGGCATGATCGTGGAAATCGCATGTTTGTAAACGAGTTGAGACTGGCCATCCCTGCGCAATAAAACGCAAAAGTTGTCAAACCATGTAATCACGCCCTGAAGCTTGACGCCATTGATGAGAAAGATGGTCACCGGAACCTTGGTCTTTCTGACATGGTTCAGAAATGCATCCTGCAAATTCTGTCTATCCGAAGCCATGAGTATTATTGCCTTTTTTCTTGCAAGCGTACGAACGCCATCGCGACGCTTTTCTTATGAGAACACTATGAAGCGCATCTAAAAGACTTGCCACCCCAAAATAAAATTTCAAACAGCCTAAATTTTGAGCATACTTAGCGCCAGAATTCCGGATTCAGCAAAGCGATAATTGCCAAAGTCTCTAATCTTCCCAATACCATAGCCGCAGCCAGTATGGCCTTCGCCCCAGGCGCCAAAGCAAGCAGATCAATCGGAGTCTCGGCTGCGACACTTACGAGCGGGCCCGTCGTGGACAGGCTCGCGATCGTCAGCACAAGCGACTCCTCGAAAGAAAGGCCGAAGAAGGCCAGCGTCGTCGAGACCGTCGCAATAGACAGCGCGAACAGCATGAAGAACACCCAGGCCACGTACGCCCCCTGTCGGCGAAAGCGCCGCGCAACCTGCCCCGACCCCCCAACCGACGAAGGCGAGACCAGCTTTTCCATCTCGCGCTGGCCGTGTTTCACCAGTGCATAGACCCGCAACAACTTCACGCCGCCAGCCGTCGTCGCAACGCCACCTCCGAAGACGGCCAGCCCCATCAGAACCAGCCCGGCCGCATCCAATCCAGACCAGACCTGCGCCTCTCCCCACGCCGCGCTTTCGAAACCGGTGGTCGTCAGAAACGAGGCCACGGTGAAAATCGCGCCCCAAAGACCGATGATGCCTTCGAACAAACTGACTTCTGCGCCTTCATCGATGGTCGCAATCCAGTGCCGCAGGAACAGGAGCATCGGCAGAACCGCAATCAGCGACAAACCAAGACGGAGCTCGGGGTCGCGCAGCAACGCAATCCAGCCATATTGACGACCGTCCGAGGTGAACGTCAGGCGCGACAATGCGAACAGCAGAAAAATCAGGATCAAGACCTCGCCGCCATACCCGGAAGACGCCCCCGCAACGCCGCCATCAATTAGCGAAATACCCGAGGTCGAAAGCGTTGCCATCGCATGGCAAATCGCGACCAAAGGCCTGTCTCCCGCCATCATCAAAACGATCCAAAGCAAAAGCGTAAGCCCGCCATAGATCGGCGCCAGCCGGAACGCAAAGCGCGTTAGCCTTTCAGAAGGCTCGCCGATATGATCCAGCCGCGCGACACCGCCCCTTTGGTCGCGAGCTGACTCGGTGGCCGCCACAACCTCGAAACCACCCAGGTTCAACGGCGCAAAAATCGCGATGGCCGCAACCCACATGAAAAAGCCGCCAAGCCACCCGACAAGCGCGCGCCAAAGATGGACGCTTGGCGGCAAACGCTCGGCCTCGAACAGGGTCAGACCGGTTGTCGTCAGGCTGGACACCATTTCAAGGTAGGCATTGCCAAAACTTGTGTCCGTCACGATCTCGGCAAATGGAAGCGCCAGCATCGCAGGCAGGATCGCAAACAGCGCGAACAGCGAAATCAGATGACTGCGCCCCTGCCGCCGGATCCTGTAGTTAGACGTCGCAACGGAAATCATCGCGAACAGGAACAGAAACATGACACTGGAATACAGAAAGGCCCGAGCCGTTTCGAGATCGCGGGTGGCATAGGCATGGATCGCAGGCACCAGCATCGCCAGCGCGCCCAGCCCGACAAGCAGGACGATAAGCGGCAGTCGTGTGGCCCAAAGCATCAAAAGAAGTCGATCGAGACCTGAAACAGCCGCTCGACCTCCGGCACATCCGACGCCATCGTGAAGACCACGATGACATCGCCTTCCTCGATCCTCGTCGTACCTGTCGGCTTGATGACTTTCTCACCCTTCATCACGGCCCCAACCAGAACGCCCTCGGGAAATTCGATCTCACGTATGAGCTTGCCGGACAAAGGCGAAGTGGAAAGGATTTGCGCTTCGATGATCTCGGCTTCCGCGTCTCCGATCGAGTAAACGCCCCGGACCCGCCCGTGTCGGATGTGACGCAAGATCGAGGAAACCGTCGTGCCGCGCGGGTTGATGTAGGCGTCGATATGCAACGGATCCATCAACGGCAAAAGCGTGGGATCGTTGACCAAGGCAATCGTCAAGGGACAGCCCGCCTGTTTCGCACGAACCGACACCAAAAGGTTTGTCTTGTCGTCGTCCGTCACCGCCAGCACCGCGTCCGCGCGCCCGACACCGGCCTCTTCCAGCAGTTCCGAATTCAGACCATCGCCGTTCAGAACAATCGTGCGTTCCAGCGCATCTGCCGCGCGTTCCGCGCAGGAACGGTCACGCTCGATGATCTTGGCACGCAGGCGCTCGGTGCGCCCCTCAAGAGCCTTGGCCACGGCAAGGCCCACATTTCCGCCACCGATAATCACGACGCGTTCCTGGCGCCGCACGACCTTGCCGAAAATCTCGAATGTCCGGGTGACGTCATCGACATGGCTCATCACGTAGATCTGGTCGTGAGCAAACAACTGGTCACCCGGTTCGGGTGCAAACAAACGTCCGTTTCGACGAACCCCCACCACGATGGCCCGCAACGTCGAGAACAAATCCGTTAACTGCCGCAATGGCGTATCGAGAACAGGGCAATCGTCGTCCAGCGCGATCCCGAGCAGTTGCACCTTGTCGTCAAGGAACATTTCCGTATCGAACGCCGCCGGCGCGGACAGACGCCGCAAAGCCGCTTCGGCCACCTCTCGCTCGGGGCTGATCACGACGTCAATCGGCAGGTGATCGCGCCGGTACAGGTCGGAATAAATCGCCGTCAGATAGCTTTGCGCCCGAAGTCGCGCGATTTTGCGCGGAACGTTGAAAACCGAATGCGCGACCTGACAGGTCACCATATTGACCTCGTCCGAATGGGTCGCGGCGATGATCATGTCCGCATCTCGCGCACCGGCCCGCTCCAGCACATCCGGATAGCTCGCATGGCCCGCGATACCCTGCACATCCAGCGCGTCTGTCACACGGCGCACCAGATCGGCGTTATAGTCCACAACGGTCACGTCGTTGCGTTCACCCGACAGGTGACGCGCAATTTGCCAGCCAACCTGACCCGCTCCGCAGATGATAACCTTCATATCTGCCCCTCGGCCGACGCTACGGCGTTCTTCGTGACACGGCTCCGCCCGGCAATCAAGAGACGCCGCAACGTCAGATCATGACGCATGGCACCCGCCTCACGCGTCTTCTTCCGCCTCTTCAACAACTGCGGCAAACCTAGCACCCGCACGGTTCGAGGTCACAACGTTCAGCGACTTCAGCTTGCGGTGCAGCGCCGAGCGTTCCATCCCCACAAATCCCGCCGTCCGGCTGATGTTTCCGCCAAACCGATTGATCTGCGTCAGAAGATATTCACGCTCGAACATCTCGCGCGCCTCGCGCAGAGGCAAGGTCGCCAAACTGCCCGAAAGCACCACGCGGTTATCATCGGTTTCCTCAACTTCATTCGATGTACCGGGAATTTCAGACGCCGAAATATCGCCCTTGTCGGCCCCGAGGATCAGCACACGCTCGATCACATTCTTCAACTGACGCACGTTTCCGGGCCAAGACATCGTTTGCAACATCGCAATGGCATCATCCGACAAGGCGCGAAGCGGCATGCCTTGCGACTTGTTGAAGCTCGAAATGAAGAACTCCGCCAGTTCCGGAATGTCTTCGCGCCGTTCGCTCAGCGACGGCACGTCGATCGGTACGACGTTCAGACGATGAAACAACTCTTGCCGGAAGGTGCCATTCTTCACTTCCTCTTCAAGATTGCGCGTGGTCGACGAAATCACCCGCAGGTCAACCCGCACCATGTCACCACCGCCGACACGCTGAAACTGCTGCTCGGTCAAGACGCGCAGGATCTTAGACTGCGTCCCAAGCGGCATGTCAGCGATCTCGTCAAAGAAAATGATCCCGCCATGCGCCTGCTCCAGAAGCCCCGGCTCGATGCCGCGCCCAGTGCCTTCGCGGCCAAACAGGACCTCTTCCATCCGATCGGGCTCGATCGAAGCCGAATTCACTGTCACGAAAGGCCCCTCGGCACGGTTTGAATGCGCATGAACGAACCGCGCGGCAATTTCCTTGCCCGACCCAGCCGGCCCGGTCAGCATCACGCGACCATTCGACTTGGTCACCTTGTCGAGCTGTGCGCGCAAGGTGCGATACGCTTGGCTCGATCCAACCATATCTGTCGTGGTTACATCCTTGCGCCGCAAATCCGAGTTCTCGCGACGCAACCGCGATGTTTCCATTGCGCGCGTGATCACCACCATCAACTGATCGATATTGAAGGGCTTTTCGATGAAGTCATAAGCACCCTGCTTGATCGCTGCCACCGCGATCTCGATGTTGCCGTGCCCCGAGATAATGATCACCGGCACATCCGGGTTGTCGCGCCGGACCGCCTTCAGAATGTCGATCCCGTCCATATCGCTGTCTTTCAGCCAGATATCGAGCACCATCAGTGACGGCGCCTCCTTGTTCATCTGCGCCATCGCCTCGTCGGATGTGCCCGCAAGGCGCGTCGTAAAGCCTTCGTCCTTCAAAATATCGGAAATCAACTCACGAATATCACGCTCGTCGTCCACTATGAGAATATCACCCATCAATGCCTCCATGTTTTTGTCATTCGGCGACCGCCAGATCACCGGATTTCCTTTGCGTCGCCGAAAGCGGCAACACGATCACTGCAGCCGCGCCGATTTGGCCCGACTGATCCAAAGGAGCCGCATCGACCAACGCCAACGTGCCTCCGTGCTCTTCGATAATCTTCTTGACGATCGGCAACCCGAGTCCGGTGCCGGACTCGCGCGTGGTCACATATGGCTCAAACAGCCGCGAGCGGTCCTCCGGCAATCCGATACCGTTGTCACTGATGGTGATGTGCACTTGGCTGTTCAGAACCTCCATCGCGACATGCACCCGCCCCTCGAAACCCTCGGGAAAGCCTTTCTTTTCTTCCAGCGAATCAATGGCTTCCTTGGCGTTCTTGATCAAATTCGTCAGCGCCTGCCCGATCATCGTCGAATCCACGTCCGCCAGGACGGCCTCTTCAGGCAGGTCGGACGTCAGCGACACACCCTGCATCGCGCCTTCCTGCAACAAGACCGCATCCGCCACCAGTTTCGCCAGATCATTCATCGCCGTTTCTGGCTCGGGCATACGGGCGAACTTGGAAAATTCATTCACGATCCGACGCAGATCGTTGGTCTGACGCACGATCACATCGGTGAGGCTCTCCAACAACGGCCCGTCTTCGCCAACGCTGGGTACGAATTTCCGACGGATACGCTCGGCGGACAACTGAATCGGCGTCAGCGGGTTCTTGATCTCATGCGCAATCCGCCGCGCCACATCGCCCCAAGCCGCCATGCGTTGCGCGGTCACAAGGTCCGTTACATCGTCGAAGGCAATCACATACCCCTTCTCACCAACCTCACCGCTGCGTTCCGCGATGCGCACCAGCAATGTCTCCGCCACTCCCTTGCGCGACAGCCGCACCTCGTCCTGAGCCGTCTCGCCGCCGCTCTCTTTGAGCATCTCAAGCAACGCCACGAATTCGGGCACGACCACCTGCAACGGCGCGCCGATGTCAGTCGGTCCTTCTGCCCGCAAGATGCGCTCGGCCGAACGGTTGATGAAACTGACACGCCCCTCACCATCCAGCCCGATCACACCCGCCGTCACCGACGACAGCACCGAGTCAAACAGCCGTCGCCGTTCCTCGATCTGCTGGTTGGTGCTTAGCAACGCATCGCGCTGGCCTTTCAGTTGCCGGGTCATCTGATTGAACAAACGTCCCACCATGGCGATCTCGTCTTCACCCTTTTCCTCGGGGATCTGAACATCGAGATCCCCTGCACCGACGCGCTGCGCGGCCCCCGCCAATCGCCCGACCGGCTGCGACAATCGCTCGGCAAACCACAGGCCCAGCCAGATTGCCGCCAGGATCAGAATGACCGCAAAACCCAGATACAAAAGACCAAACTCGAACACGACCCGCCCTCGCTCCGCCTCAAGCTGCGTGTAGAGCTGCGCCGTCTCTTCAGCCTCGTCCAGCAATCCCAGAATCCGACCGTCCACGACCCGGCTGACGTACAAGAACCGGTCCGGAAACGCGGTCAGGCGCAAGAGCGCGCGAAACTCGTTGGTGGTGAGGTCTTCGATGATAACCGTCTGACCCTCCAGCGCCGCGGCAATATCGGCCTCGGCGGGTTCTTCGAAATCAAAAAGATATGATCGCTCGCCGCGCGTGCGGATGTCTCCGGTCCCGTCGATCACGAAGGCTTCGCGCAGACCGCGCTGAATTTGACCCTGACCCTGTCCCAAAAGCTGGCGCAACTCGGCATCGGACACAAAGACCGACCGCGTGCGCGCCGTGTTCAGGAAACGCGCCAGCGTATTCGCGTCTTCGCTGAGATCACGGCGCTGGTCTTCCTGATAGGCTTCGGCGGCCGACAAGGACGCACCGACAACCCCGCGCACCCGCTCCGAAAACCAGCCCTCAAGGCCGATATTGATCGTCAGACCCGCAAAGATCGCCACCGTGACCGTCGGAATAAGCGCGATGACCGCAAAGACCCCGGTCAATCTGAGGTGCAGGCGGGAACCTGCCGATTTCGCGCGCCGCGCGGCGATCATCGAGGCGATGCGCGCAAATACCAAGGCTGCGACGACCAGCACATAGACAAGATCCGCCAGCAAAACGAGTCGCAGGGAAAGCGCGGAAGACGTCCGGTCCAATGGCCCCAGCGCTAGGAAAGTCGCCAGTGCCAGAACCGGCCCCAGCAGCACCACACCCAGCGTTGCCGCGTTCTGTACACGGCGTACCCGCCTCAGACGGTTCAGTTTTTGCCAAGTTAATGCCCGCGCGCGCCCCGCCACCCGGACCCTCCATATGATGTGCCACCAAGAGGTGGCGACCGCTCTATATTGGCGACACTTTATCCACAGTTACGGATTGGCCACTCTCTGTTGCGGTTTTACATCAATTTACGCCTCCGTGTCACGCGGATATCGAGATCGGTGATCTTCTTTCTGAGCGTATTGCGGTTTATCCCAAGCAAATCGGCGCATTTCGCCTGATTTCCGCCCGTCGCATCCAGTGCGATCTCGATCAACGGCAGCTCAACCTCGCGCAAGATACGCTGATACAGCCCCGGCGGCGGAAGCTGGCCACCATGCAGGTCGAAATACCGGCGCAGGTGCTTTTCGATCGAGGTCGACAATTTCTCGCGGTCGCTGCCCCCGGTCAAAGGCTCGATCGCTGGCTGGTTGCCCAGCACCAACTCGACTTCAGCCCGGCTGATCTCTTCTTCTCCGCCGGTGATCGACAACCGACGGATCGTGTTTTCCAACTGACGCACGTTGCCCGGCCAGGAATAAGCCCGCACAAGCTCAAGAGCCTGCTGAGCAAACCGACGCATCGGCAGACCGTCACGCTCCGAGCGCGCGAAGAAATGCGTGGCAAGCAGCGGAATGTCCTCGACGCGTTCCCGCAACGACGGCACCGCCAGCGTCACCCCGCCAAGCCGATAGTAAAGATCCGACCGGAATTTGCCCTGATCCAGCTTCAGCGCCAGATCGGCCTGACTGGTCGCCATGATGCGCGGCGCGTTATCGGTGAAACTGTCCAGCATCCGAACAATGCGTGCCTGCGCGTCCTCGTCCAGATCGCCGACCTCGTCAAACAACAGCGTTCCGTTGCGCACACGCGAAATAAGCGCTGAAGGCCCCTCCATCTGCGCAAGATCGCTTCCCGTCGCGACAACAAAAGGTAAAGTCCGGCGATCCGACAGATCGTGAATGGCGCGCGCAATCAGCGACTTTCCTGTGCCGCTCTCTCCGGTGATCAGAACCGGCAAATCCGCGTTCATCACCCGCGCAACCAGCCGGTAAATCGCTTGCATTCCGGCCGTACGCCCGACCAGAGGCAAATCCTCTCCTGTATCGCTGTCCGCAGCTTCGGTTCGCGGCGCAGGCGCGCGACGCTTCACTTCCAGCGCACGCGCCGCACGTTTCATCAGGTCCGGCAAATCAAACGGCTTCGGCAAATAGTCATAGGCGTCCGCTTCGGTCGCCTGAATGGCAGTCATGATCGTGTTTTGCGCCGAAATCACGATCACCGGCAAACCAGGCCGCTGCTCGGCGATTAAAGGCAATTGGTCCAAGCCATTGCCGTCCGGCATCATCACATCCGAGATCACAAGGTCACCCTTGCCCTCTTCGACCCAACGCATCAGCGTCACCAAGGACGATGTCGCATGAACCTTGCAGCCTGCGCGCGTCAGTGCCTGCGTCAGAACGGTTCGGATGGTTCTGTCGTCGTCCGCGACAAGAATGGTGCCGTCCATGAAATAATGCCTCCTCGTTATGTTTCCCGGCTACGCGTCAGTCGTCTTTCGGCGCAACAGGCAAAGAAATTCTAAAAACAGTTCGCCCCGGAACACTGTCGACGCTGATCCAGCCGTCGTGGTCCGAAACGATCTTGCTGACCAAGGCCAGTCCAAGCCCGGTGCCGTTCTCGCGCCCCGAAATGAAGGGATCAAATACGTCCTGAGCAATCTCAGGGGGCAGTCCGGGGCCGTCATCAATGATCTCGACCTGAAGCGGCAATGACCCCGTTCCGTCCTTGCGGCGCAGGCGCAGCGACATGTCGTAAAACGTCCGGATGCGAATGGTGCCCTTGGTATCGCCAGCGGCCTCGGCCGCGTTCTTCAACAGGTTCAGGAACACCTGAAGCATCTGATCGCCATCAACAAATGTCGACGGCAAGGACGGATCGTATTCCTCAAGGATCGACATATGCGCGGCAAAACCGATCATCGCCGATTTGCGTGCGCGATCCAGAAGGTCATGCACATTCACTGCCTTGCGTTCCGGCGGTCGCAGGTTGCCGAACTGCTCGACCTGTTCAAGAAGTTTCACGATCCGGCGGCTCTCGCTGACAATCAGGTCGGTCAGTTCAAGATCATCCCCCGAAAGCCCCATGCTCAAAAGCTGCGCCGCGCCCGTGATACCTGCCAGCGGGTTCTTGATCTCGTGGGCCAGCATCTCGGCCATGCCGATCGCCGACTTCGCCGCCGATTTCACCGACAATGACCGCCCTAACCGGTCCGCCAAGCCGCGCGGCTCCATCAGCACCAGCACAAACCCCGGCATACCGGTCATGGGCGCAATCTGCACGTTCGCGCGCACAGGCGCACTGTTGCCCGACCCCACATCCACGTTGTTCATGAACAACGAGGACTGATCCACGCGCACCCGGCGAAACGCATCGTCAATCGGAGAGTCGATCGCCAGCATGTCGAACACCGGCACCCCACGCACCGAGCGCACGCTTGCATTGAGAAAACTCTCGGCGGCCGGGTTCACTTCGGCCACGACATCACCCGGATCGATCAGAAACGCAGGGATCGGCAGCGAAAGCCAAAGCATGTCATGGAACGTATTCATGCGACCACCTCGGCGCCCATCGCTTCAGGCAGCAAACGGCGCACCTTATCCACGTCAGACGTCAAAACCGCCTTGCGCAATCGCGCTTCAGTACCAGCGTGATCCATGTACCATCCCAGATGCTTGCGCACGACACGCCCGCCAAGCTCAACGCCGTAGAAGGCAATCGTTTCCTCGAAATGCGCCCGCACCATATCGACAAAGGCCCGCCCTCGAGGAACTACCGGCGCAGTCCCCCACCCAAGCGCATGGGCAATCTCGGCCAAGCGCCACGGCGCACCCTGCGACCCGCGCCCGACCATCATACCATCCGCCCCGGACTGCGAAAGCGCTATCCTCGCCGATGCCACATCAATGATATCTCCGTTCGCAATCACCGGGATCGTAACTGCGTCCTTCACCTCGCGGATCGCTGCCCAATTCGCGCGCCCTTTGTAGAACTGGCACCGCGTGCGCCCGTGAATGGTCAGCATCTGAACACCCGCCGCCTCGGCCCGCCGCGCAATATCAGGCGCATTCAAACAGTCCTCGTCCCAGCCAAGCCGCATCTTCAGTGTCACCGGCACTGACACGGCCCCCACGACAGCCTCGATCAGCGACAAAGCGTGATCGGGCGTCTTCATCAAGGCCGACCCCGACAATCCGCCCGTCACCTTCTTGGCCGGACATCCCATATTGATATCGATGATCTTCGCACCATTGCCCTCGACCAGTCGCGCCGCCTCGGCGATCCAATAGGCATCGCGTCCGGCAAGCTGCACCGACGTCGCCTGCTCCCCAAATCCAAGCTCCGCCTTTTCGCGAACACCCGGCTTTGCCTGCACCATCTCCTGGCTGGCCACCATCTCGCTCACGACCAGCCCCGCCCCAAAGGACGCGACCAGACGGCGAAACGGCAAGTCCGTGATTCCGGCCATAGGAGCCAGAAAAACAGGTGGGTCGAGCAAAAGGGAACCAACAGCAATCGTCATGCTTAATCCTTGGGCGTTGCCAGCGTACTTAGGCTCTTTGAGGCGTAACCTCAAACTTACTGCGCAATAAAAGCCTCTACATACAGCATATGCCTAAATTTTAATCAGAAATCTCGATAAATGTGAGCATTGTCACTTACATCGGCATTGCCTAGACGTGGCACATGAGCGATGCGCACGAAAATCTGGCGGCGGCCGTAATTGTTGCAGCAGGGCGCGGCACCCGCGCTGGCGGCGATATTGCCAAGCAATGGCAACCACTTGCCGGTCGACGCGTCATCGACTGGACGCTCGCCGCGTTCCGCGCCTCTCCCCATATTGGGGACATCGTGGTCGTGCTGCACCCCGACGAATGCGACAGGCTCGGATACGACGATGTGACGGTCGTGGCAGGCGGCGACAGCCGCTCCGCATCGGTGCGTGCTGGGCTTGAGGCGCTGGTCGACAAAGCACCTGATGTCGTCTTGATCCACGACGGCGCGCGCGCTTGCGTGCCGGATCGCATCATCACGGACATGACGCGGATGGTCGAACAATTCGACGCCGTCGCGCCCGGTCTGGCAATCAGCGACGCCCTCTGGTCTTCCGAAGGCCATGGGTTTCGCCAGGTAAACGCCACGGTCGATCGCGCAAATCTGTACCGCGCACAAACTCCTCAAGCGTTTCGCTTTTTCGCCATTCTGAACGCGCACCGCGCATACGAGGGGGCAGCACTCGATGATGTAGAAGTCGCACGCGCCGCAGGAATGGCCGTCAGGATCGGTCCCGGCCACCCCGACAACATCAAGATCACCACGCCCGAGGACTTCATCCGGGCGGAACGCATTCTGAAGGAGCGTCAGTTGACGGATATTCGCGTCGGCAACGGATTTGACGTCCACCGCTTCGGCCCCGGAGATCACGTGGTCCTCTGCGGAGTTCAAATCCCCCACACCCGCGGCCTGCAAGGCCATTCGGACGCGGATGTCGGCCTGCACACCATCACCGACGCGATCTATGGCGCGCTCAGCGAAGGCGACATCGGCCGCCACTTCCCGCCAAGCGACCCGAAATGGAAGGGCGCGGCCTCCGAGATCTTTCTCGCCCATGCCGCCGACCTCTCCGCCTCCCGCGGCTTCAGGATATCCAACATCGACTGCACGCTGATCTGCGAATTCCCAAAGATCGGCCCCCACGCCGTCGCCATGCAATCAGAGGTCGCCCGCATCACCAGAACCGACGCAGCCCGCGTCAGCGTCAAAGCCACAACGTCCGAGAAACTCGGCTTCACCGGACGCGGAGAAGGGATCGCCTGCATGGCCACCGTCACCCTGATTGCCCAATGAACCGCCTTATTCTCAGCTTTCTCGGGTCAGGCTACATCCGCCCCGCTCCCGGCACATGGGGATCACTCGCTGCCCTGCCCGCTGCTTGGGTGGTCTATGTGGCTGCAGGCCCCTTCGCGATCCTGATCGGAGCGGCGATCCTCTATGCCTTGGGTATCTATGCCCTCAATGTCGAACTCAAAGATACCGACGACCACGACCCCTCGTGGGTGGTCATCGACGAAGTCGTCGGCCAGTGGATCGCGCTTCTTCCTATTGCCTTCGGTGCTTACAGCGCCGGCGTCAACCCGCTGCTGCTCTGGCCCGGCATCATCGCCGCCTTCGCCTTTTTCCGCCTCTTCGATATTTGGAAACCCTGGATCATCGGCAAAGTTGATGCGCGCGGAGACGCCACCGGCGTGATGCTTGATGACGTCCTTGCAGGGGTCTTCTCCGCAATGGTCGTCATCGCTCTGGCCGCCCTCGCCCACAGCGGTATCATCGGCGAAATACCGGACCAGCAATGACCCCCGCCGAGCTTATCGACCTCGCCCGCAAAAAAGGTGCGATGATCGCCACCGCCGAAAGCTGCACCGGCGGCCTGATCGCGGGCGCGATTACCGACATTCCCGGATCTTCGGACGTCTTCGACCGGGGCTTCGTCACCTATTCCAACGCAGCCAAATCCGACATGCTCGGCGTCGCCCCCTCCACTATCGAAACCTTCGGAGCCGTCAGCGAAGAGGTCGCCCGCGCCATGGCAAACGGTGCCCTCAAGCGATCCGCGGCCAGCATTGCCGTGTCCGTCACCGGCATCGCCGGCCCCGGCGCTTCCGAACATAAACCCGAAGGTCGTGTCTGTTTCGGACTGGCGCAGAACGGTCACGACACCCTCACGCAAACCCTGGAATTCGGCGCTATAGGCCGCGCGGACGTCCGTCGCGCCACCGTGGCACACGCGCTTTCATTGATCGCCAACGCGCTTTCATAACGCGCCTACTTTTTAATCACACCGCTCCGAAATACGCACAACTTCGCGCCGATTTGCGTTTCGCACAAGAAATAAGCCGCCCAAATGCCAGTTGCCGCTTTTCCTCGCATCCACCACACGGTTCCTGACGAAAACCAAATCGGAGGGACACACCATGAATGGCGCAGACACCGCCTGGATCATCGTCGCCACAGCACTTGTGCTGTTCATGACACTGCCGGGCCTTGCCCTGTTTTACGGCGGCCTTGTACGGGCCAGAAACGTTCTCAGCGTCTTCATGCACTGCTATGCCATAGCCTGCGCGATGTCCGTCGCATGGCTCGCGTTCGGCTATTCGATCGCCTTCGGCTCAGGCGGCAGCGGCCTCTGGGGTGGCCTCGACAAGATGTTCCTCTCTGGCGTCACCGCCGACAGCCTGTCCGGAACACTCCCCGAAGTGCTGTTCTTCGCCTTCCAGATGACCTTCGCCATCATCACCCCGGCCCTCATTGTCGGAGCCTACGTCGAACGCGCGAACTTTGCTTTCGTGCTGACCTTCTCGACCCTTTGGATGCTCTTGTGCTACGCGCCTGTCGTCCACTGGATCTGGGGTGGCGGGATCCTCGCGGATGGCGGCATCTTCGGTGAAACCGGCGCGCGTGATTTCGCAGGCGGCATCGTTGTCCACGAAACCGCTGGCCTCGCAGCCCTCGTCATCGCCGTCATGCTTGGCGCACGCCGCAACCAGAAGACACCACCCCATAACCCCGGCTACGTGATGATTGGCGCGGCTATGCTCTGGGTAGGCTGGTTCGGATTCAACGGCGGCTCCCAACTCGCCGCCGACGGTGGCGCCGCGATGGCTCTGACCGTTACTCACATCTCGGCCGCCACGGCCTCCCTCTCCTGGGCGCTCTGGGAACGGATCAAATATGGTAAATCCTCGCTCGTGGGCCTCGTCACCGGCACCATCGCGGGCCTCGCTTCGATCACACCGGCCAGCGGCTTTGTCGGCCCGGTCGAAGCCCTCCTGATCGGCGCAGTCGCCGGCATCCTCTGCCAGGAAGCCGTCAAGGTCATCCGCAACCTCTTGAAGATCGACGACACGCTTGATGTCTTCGCCGTCCACGGCGTCGGCGGTATCTTCGGCACGATCATGATCGCCGTCTTCGGCCAAGGCACCTTTGCGGCCCAACTCGGCAGCATCGCCATCGTCGGTGTCTTCACTGTCGTCGTGACAGTCGCCCTCGTCTTCGTGGTCAAATCCATCTTCGCCCTGCGCGTCGATGAAGAAACCGAAACCACCGGCCTCGACCTCGCCCAGCACGGCGAACGCGCCTACGACATGTCCTCGTAAGGCAAATCCATCAAGAACCAAAAGGGCGGCTCTGCAAGCCGCCCTTTTTTTCGTTCAAACCTCAGAACCTTGTCCGCCTCGGGGCAAATCTGGATTTCATCTCAAACGTCATTGCATCAAATGCTGCATGGGCGACCTCGCAAAAGGTCGAACCCGAAAAACCTGCGACAAACGGATTATCACCAGACGTCGGCCGAGCATCGGAGCTGAATGGGCACATAAGCCCCAAGTCTAGCCGTAAAGCTCCTGAGCACGCCGCTCGAACGCCCGCACGATCCGCTGCATCGCATCGTTGAAAAAGAACGTCGCCGTGGACTGCAGAATCTTGCTGCGAAATGCAAAATCCACGTGGAAATGCACGTCGCATCCGCCTTCTGCATCGCTGAACGACCAATTCGAGATCATGTATTCAAACGGCCCGTCTAGATACTCGGTCTCAATTTCGCGCGCCTCCGGCCAAAGCACCACCCGACTGCCAAACCGCTCGCGGAAGACCTTGAATGAAATCACCAGGTCCGCCAGCATCACGCGCTTGTCGCCCTGATCCTCCACCGACCGGATCCGGGCCGCCGCCGTCCAGGGCAGAAACTCGGGATAGCGCGCGACATCCGCCACCAGGTCGTACATCTGTTGCGCCGAATACGGCAGGCGGCGGGTTTCGTCGTGAGTTGGCATAGCGTTATTCTTTTATTCTTGTCGTCATCGGGCTTCGGGCTGGCTTACGCCCGCCCCTTAAGTGTAGAGACGGTAGCGACAGTCAAGAGGGGATGCCAAGGTGACGCAAGCCTATGTGATCGATGAAATGATCTCTGCCAAGTCAATCGCAGCACGGATCGAAGCCCTTGCCGCCGAGATCTCAACCACTTTCGCCGACACCGACAAGCTCGTCGTCGTCGGACTGCTGCGCGGCTCGTTCGTCTTTATCGCCGACCTCGTGCGCGAACTGGACCTCAACGTCGAAGTCGATTTTCTCGAAGCCTCGTCCTACGGCGACGCCATGGAAAGCAGCCGCGAAGTGCGTATCCTCAAGGACCTGCGCGGCGAAATCGGTGGCCGCGACGTTCTGGTGGTGGAAGACATCGTCGACACAGGCTTCACGCTCAGCCACGTCATCCAGCTTTTGTCATCGCGCGAACCCAAACGGCTCGAAACCATCGCGTTGCTCGACAAGCCCTCGCGCCGCGAAACCAACATTCGCGCAACCTGGACGGGTTTCGAAATCCCGGACGAATTCGTCGTCGGCTACGGTATCGACTACGCGCAGCGAAACCGGAACCTGCCGTATATCGGCAAAGTTCGCTTCAATTAGGCAAGAAGTCGCCCCTTTTTGCGGCGCATTTGACACAATATTAACGACGTTCGCGGAATCTCCGGCGATAGGTCTGACCTCGCAAAGCGACTCACCTTAAGGTCTGTCCTCGGGGGCGCGCTATCGATCAAGGACGCTTAAGTGCGATACCCTCTTGCTGCCTTCATTTTGATTTGCGTTGCTGGCTCTGGCCACGCTGAAGAGCAATCCCTCGTGATCGATGATGCATCCATCAGCCTCGATTTCGCGTCCGTCAGCCGTCTTGCAACGGATGCGCCCGAAACCAGCTTTCGCTTCGGCGGCGCTGCGGTCGAGCCGCGCGTCAAGCTTGGCCTCAGTGCCAACGATGATCGCCGGGCGACCTATGCAAGTGCCGGGTTTGACGCCAGCTTCGGCGAGGTGGGCATCGGCAGGCCGCGCTCGATCCTCGACAATGGCCCCCTGCCCGATGGTGCGCCCGGCGTTCCGCAAACGCTGCGCCCGCTTGCCGCCGAAGCCGCGCTTGACGAAAGGCTCGGAGCCGGACTGCGGGTTTCCGCGAAATCCGGCCCGGTCAGTTTCGGTACTTCGTTGCACAGTATTGAACAATCTAACATCTCGGTGCTTGGGTTTGCGGGGCGGTATGACGTGGACAGGGTTCCGGTGATCGACAAGATCGCGGTCTATGGCGGTGCGGAATCGGACGGGGATGAACAACGATTCCGGCTTGGAACCGAAATGACCCGCGGCATTACCACCGCCGGCGTCGATGTCCTGCGCAGCAACGAAGACCAAGGTCGCACCCTCAGCCAAGTATACCTCGGGCTTGCCCTCACATCCAGCGTCTCGCTTGGGGTGTCGGGCCTTCGCGACACGCTTGACGCCTCAGATACCACCGACACCCGCTTCGGCCTCGGGGCGTCGATTGCAACTGTCGGCGGGGCCTTCATTCGCGGCGGCGTCGATGGCTTCACAAGCGATGATCCGGCCTTCGGTTTGTCGGTCGGTTTCGAATTCTAGCCCCGCGCCCCGGTCAACTACCTCTGAACAAGGCATCCAGCGAACTCACTGTGCGCCAATGCGCAAGCCTTCCGCACTTTTACCGGCTTTGCCATTTTGTCGCAGCGCGCTACCATTTTGTCGCACCCTTACCGTACGGAGATTTCAATGAAGCTGTTTCTCGTTCTCACTCTCTCAGCCATCGTCGCAACGGCCACATCCGTTGTGGCAGGTGGTCACGAAGGTAATCCGGCCGTCAAGGCCCGTCAGGCGCACATGAATCTCTATCAGCACAACCTTAACATTCTCGGCAACATGGCACGTGGCAACGTCGACTATGACGCGGCCGCAGCTCAGGCCGCTGCCGACAACCTGGTCGCGCTGACAACCCTGAGCCAGGCCGGCTACTGGGTTCCGGGCACAACCAACGCCGAACTTGGTGATGAAACCCGCCTGCTTCCGGCTGTGTTCGAGGCCGACTCAAAAGCCCGTCAGATCGGCGGGGAACTTGTAGAAGCCGTCGCGGCACTTGCAGCGGTTGCGGGCACTGGCTCCGAAGCCGTTGGTTCGGCCCTCGGTCCGGTCGGCGCGTCCTGCACGGCCTGCCACCGCGCCTATCGCGTTTCAAACAACTAATCCGACCTTTCGACCCAAGGCGCGCATGACAGTGCGTCTTGGTCCCTGCTAGGGTGGCGAGCATGAAACGACTTTTGATCATCTTCGCCTTTGGAACCATCGCAGCCCTTGCGGCGGGCCTTTGGATCACCCGCCCCCTCAGCGTGGACGTCGCACAGGTCGCCAGTCTCTCGGGCAGCGCCGAAGACGGCGAATGGGTTTTTCACCTCGGGGCCTGCGCGTCCTGCCACGCCACCCCCGGCGGCGACAAAACCGTTCTGGCAGGCGGTCGCGAATTCACCACTGGGTTCGGCACCTTCGTGGCTCCCAACATTTCATCCAGCAGAGACCACGGCATCGGCACATGGTCGCAAGCCGACTTCTTCAACGCCTTGCGCCAAGGCACTTCGCTAAACGGCACGCACTATTTCCCGGCCTTCCCCTACGCCTCCTACGCCCGCATGAGCGACACCGACATCGCGAACCTCTGGGCCTATATGGCCACCCTGCCCGCCTCGGACAGACCCTCTGAACCGCACCGACTGACCTTCCCCTTCAACCTGCGCGCCACCGTCGGCGTCTGGAAGGCGCTTTATCTGCGCACGGCTTTCGTCGGACCCGGCGGAGACACCGAACGCGGCCGTTACCTTGTCGAAGCCATCGGCCACTGCGGCGAATGCCACACGCCCCGCACAGTGCTGGGCGGTCTGCAAAATAACCGATGGATGGCAGGCGCACCGGACCCCAGCGGCAAAGGCAAAGTGCCGGGCATAACCCCGGCACAACTTGATTGGTCAGAAGCGGATATCGCCTATTACCTCGAAACCGGCTTCACACCAGACTTCGACAGCGCGGGCGGCGGGATGGTCGCCGTGATCGAAGGAACGTCACTGTTGGCACCCGAAGACCGCGCCGCAATCGCCGCCTACGTCAAAGCCCTGCCTCCAGCCCAATAAGCCTTTATACAGCGCCGAGCTTTTTCAGCCGCGCCTCGCGCAGACGCGCGAAATCATCGCCCGCGTGATAGGACGACCGCGTCAAAGGCGTCGCCGATACCATCAGGAATCCTTTGCCATAGGCCGCCTTTTCATAGGCTGCGAATTCCTCGGGCGTCACAAAACGGTCAACCGCATGGTGCTTGGGCGTCGGCTGGAGATACTGACCGATCGTCAGGAAATCGATGTTGGCCGCGCGCATGTCGTCCATCACCGCATGAACCGCCTGCTTATCCTCACCCAGACCCACCATGATGCCCGACTTGGTGAACATCGTCGGATCAAGCTCTTTCACCCGCTGCAAAAGCCGCAGCGAATGGAAGTATCGCGCACCGGGCCGCACTTCCGGGTAAAGGCCAGGAACCGTTTCAAGGTTGTGGTTAAAAACGTCCGGCTTCGCAGCAACAACCACTTCAAGAACCGCGGGATCGCAGCGGATGAAATCCGGCGTCAGGATTTCGATCGTGGTCGACGGGCTCTGACGACGAATCGCGCGGATCGTCTGCGCGAAATGCTCAGCACCGCCGTCCTCGACATCGTCACGGTCCACCGAGGTCACAACCACATGGTTCAACCCCAGCTTCTTCACCGCATCCGCAACCCGGCCCGGCTCGAACACATCAAGATCCTCGGGCGGCTTTCCGGTCGCGATATTGCAGAACGTGCAGGCCCGCGTGCAAACCTCGCCCATGATCATCATGGTCGCGTGACCCTGGCTCCAGCATTCACCGACGTTCGGACACCCGGCCTCTTCACACACCGTCACCAGCTTGTGCTCGCGCATGATATCGCGCGTCTGTTTGTAGCCTTCGCTGACCGGAGCCTTCACACGGATCCAGTCAGGCTTCTTGGGCTGAGCGCTATCGGGACGGCGCTGTTTCTCAGGATGGCGCAGCGCGGGAATTTTCAGATCTTTTTGGGTCATCTCGGCTCCTCTTGTCACCGATGTAACGCCCCTGCACGCCCAAGTCCAACTCTCGAAAGGTCGCACATGGCGGCTATGCGCCACATGCAACAAAGTCCCCTTTAACCAATCAGCGGCGACCAGTTCCCCGACGCCTCGCTATAGTGCTTCTTCAGCCGGACCAATGCGATACGCAAAACGATCTTACCCGAGCGCGCGGACCATCCCATTCGCTGTTCCGTCGCCTCAATCCCCTCCAGAAAGCAGCAACAACGCAAGACGACATCGCCAAGTCCCGGCCCCAGATCGCTCAAAGCATTCGCTACACGCTTACGCGCAGCCTCCGAACCTCCAGCCGCACCGCCGGACGTCGCAAAATCGGGCTTGCCGCTGGCGGTCAGGAACCGGTCCCAGTTTTGCGCCACCCGAGGCCCTAGCTGCGCCAGTTCGAAATCCTCCCGTAGCCGCTCGCCCGCCGCCACCAGTTCGGGTGCCAGGAACGGCTCGCCGGACTTGTCGCGACGCCGGGCCAGCGACAAAAGCGGGCCTTCGGTCGCATTATAACGCACCCGACGCCGCTTGCCGCGCGCGTCGCGGTCCATGCGCATGCCGTGCTCGCCGTGCTGCGCGGAGAACGGGTTCGTCTCGTCAGTCAGCCCCGCGCGCGCAGCCTCGCCTTCTGCCAGAAACCGCTTCAGCGCATGGCGGCCCGCCGTCGTAATGCGGTATCGCTTGATCCGCCCGTCGCTGTGCAGCGCCACCCAGTCTTTCAACGCCAAAGCCTCGGCCAAAGGCCGTTCGATCACCGCGGTCCGCAACGTTTGACCGCTGGCGTCCTCGCGCACGATCACCGCCTTTTCCATGTCCTCGGCAATTGCCAGACACGCCCCCGGCTCATTGAGACGGCGCAGCACGCGCGGCGCCTCAGTGCGGATTTCAGCCTCATCGGGCATCACAACTTCATTGATCTCTACAGATAAGGTCATCGTATCTTCGTCCTCGACATCACAAAAGGCCGCAAGATCCGTCGACTGCGCCGCGCCCAATCGGGTCAGCGCACGGTCTACAAGAAAATCATCGCGGCGGGTTTCATACCGGCGCACCTGCCGCAGGATGGTCGAAGCATGACACCCCGCTTCCCGCGCCAGTGACCGGATCGACTGACCCTGCTCGGTATGCGCGAGATAATGCCTCACCTCCTGTGGCACCCATGCGGGGACACAGACCGTGTTTCTCTCTCGTTCAGACGTTGCATGACAGCCTCCAAATCATCGGATTCTCGAAAACGAAGCGTCCGGAACAAGACGCCCGACCACCTTAACAAGAAACAACCCTTAGTTGCAATTGCTTCCAGATCGTTAACAAAACCGATATGGACCGCCTGAACAGCCGATTCTAAACAACTGTAAACTCAGCCGAACGGTATTTCCGTCAATACGGCAACACACGCGTAGGTTGTATTATGCCGATTTCAGATGAAGCAAAGGAATCACATTATGGCCGATCCAATGACCCACATCGCAACACTGCGCCGCCCGCGCCTTTTGATCCGAGCCGCCCGCCACGGGCAGGCAAACTACAGCCGCGAGCGCACCCTCGCCCGCGTTCTGACACAGCCACAGACCTCCGCCGATGATGTTTTGAACGACCTCATGCAGACTGAAGCCCGGATCGAAGCAACCCGCACCAACGGTGACATCGCCTACTCGGTCGCACGCCATATCGAAGTGCTCATAGCCCTGATGGGCGAAGCCGCGCTGATGCTTCAGCGCAACCGCACGCCAGAAGGCATCTGACGCGCCTTAACCGAACGCGTCGGGCTCCGACGCTTTCTTGTTGTCTACATACGCCATCAGGGCCTCGCGCGTCGCCGGCTCCATCGGCGGCGCCTGATAGTCCCGCAACAGCTTCTCGACACGTGCGCCGGCCAGGGCGACGGTGTCGCGCTCGCCTTCTTCGGCCCATGTCTCGAACGGCTTGTAATCAAACAAATCCGTCCGCCAGAAGGCCTCTTTGAAATTCGCCTGTGTATGGGCGCACCCAAGGAAATGACCGCCCGGTCCGACCTCGCGCAAAGCATCCATTGCCTGCGCGCCTACCGTCACATCGACCCCACGCGCAATATGATGCAACGTCCCAAGCTGATCGGCATCCATTACGAACTTCTCGAAACTCGCCACAAGCCCGCCCTCCAGCCAGCCCGCGGCATGAAGCATGAAATTCACACCAGACAACAACCCGACATTCAGCGAATTCGATGTCTCATACGCGGCTTGCGCATCCGGCAGCTTCGAGCCACAAAACGACCCCGCCGAGCGATACGGCAAACCCAGCCGACGCACGATTTGCCCCATGCCATAAGTGATATGCGCCGCCTCCGGCGTGCCGAACGTCGGCGCGCCCGAATTCATGTCGATCGACGTCACGAACGCCCCCGCAATCACCGGAGCACCAGGGCGCACCAACTGCGAATAGGCCACGCCCGCCAGAATCTCGGCTGTCACCTGCGTCAAGGTGCCTGCGACACTGACCGGTGCCATCGCCCCCCCGACGATAAAGGGCGAAATAATCGACGCCTGATTGTTGGCCGCAAAGACTTCCAGCGCGCCCATCATCGTCGAATCAAACGTCAGCGGAGAGTTGATGTTGATCAGCGAGGTCATCACCGTGTTCTCGGCGACGAACTCCGCTCCGAACAGGATCTTGCACATGTCCACCGAATCCTGCGCCCGGCGCGGCTCCGTCACCGACCCCATGAAGGGTTTGTCCGACAGCGTCATGTGGGCCAACAGCATATCCAGATGCCGCTTGTTTACCGCCACATCGGTCGGCTCGCACACCGTGCCACCCGAATGATGCAACCACTTCGACATATACGTCAGCTTCACGAACTTCTGGAAATCCGCGATCGTCGCATAGCGCCGTCCGCCCGCGGCATCGCGCACGAACGGCGGGCCATAGACCGGCGCCAATACCAGAGTCCGCCCACCGATCTCGACATTGCGTGCCGGGTTCCTCGCGTGCTGCACATAAGACGACGGCGCGGTGGCGCACAGCTTGCGCGCCAGTCCCTTGGGCAAACGCACCCGCTCGCCCTGCACATCCGCGCCCGCGTCCTTCCAAAGCTTCAATGCCGCCGGATTGTCCACAAACGCGACGCCAATCTCCTCCAGCACCGTCTCGGCATTGGCCTCGATGATCTGCAAAGCCTCCTCGTTCAGAACCTCGAAATTCGGAATGTTGCGCTCGATAAATCTGGCAACTTCGATCCGAACCGCCGTGCGTTCCGCCCGTCGGGCTGCTCCGCCACCACCACGCGCTCTGCGCCGGCCACCATCTTCTGACATGTTCAAGCTCCAAACTTCAGGTTAGCTTCTGATACACCAGCCCCGCGCCCCTCAGCGCCAGTTTGCGCCCTCTCGATTGCGAAAACGACATACCGCCTTCTTCTGTTCAAAAATATCCACAATCCGACCCGTGACGCCCCACCCGCGCGCCCGGCATGATCGCACCCCCAAAGCCGCGCGGATCCCGAAACCACCTTGCACAAAACGCCCCTCCCGCCTAATCAACGCCCATGACAGATCAAGCCCACGACCGCCTCCTCATCATCGACTTCGGCAGCCAGGTGACCCAGCTCATCGCGCGCCGCCTGCGCGAGTTGAACGTCTATTGCGAAATCCATCCGTTCCAGACCGTGACGGACGCCTTTCTCGACGACTTCGCGCCCAAAGCCGTGATCCTCTCCGGCGGCCCGGCCAGCGTTGTCCATGACGGCTCGCCCCGCCCACCCGCCAGCGTCTTCACGCGCGGTGTGCCGGTCCTTGGCATCTGCTATGGCCAGCAAGTCATGATGCAGATGCTCGGCGGCCGCGTCGAAGGGGGCAAAATCTCCGGCGGCGGCGGCACAGCAGAATTCGGCCGCGCCTATGTCATGCCGACAAGCCAGACCCCGCTTCTTGACGGCTGGTTCGACACAGGCCGCGAACAGGTCTGGATGAGCCACGGCGACCACGTCGCCGAACTCGCACCCGGCTTCGAAGTCTACGGCACCTCGCCGAACGCACCCTTCGCCATTACCGCCGACCCAAGTCGCAACTTCTTCGCCGTGCAATTCCACCCCGAAGTCCACCACACACCCAAAGGTGCGAAACTCTACGAGAATTTCGTCCGTCTTGCGGGCTTCACGGGTGACTGGACGATGGGCGCCTACCGCGAAGAAGCGATCCGCAAAATCCGCGAAACCGTGGGCGACAAAAAGGTCATCTGCGGCCTCTCGGGCGGCGTCGATTCCTCCGTAGCTGCCGTCCTCATCCACGAGGCCATCGGAGACCAACTCACTTGCGTTTTCGTTGACCACGGTCTGCTGCGCCTCAACGAGGCCGACGAAGTCGTCAAGATGTTCCGCGACAACTACAACATCCCGCTGATCCACGCAGACGAAAGCGAGCTGTTCCTCGGAGAACTCGACGGTCAGTCCGACCCCGAAACCAAACGCAAGATCATCGGCCGCCTGTTCATTGACGTCTTCCAGAAATACGCCAACCAGATCGAAGGCGCCGAATTCCTCGCCCAGGGCACGCTCTACCCGGATGTCATCGAAAGCGTCAGCTTCTCTGGCGGACCTTCCGTGACGATCAAAAGCCACCATAACGTCGGCGGTCTGCCCGAGAAGATGGGCCTGAAACTCGTCGAACCACTGCGCGAACTTTTCAAAGACGAAGTGCGGGCGCTGGGCCGCGAACTGGGCCTGCCCGCCAGCTTCATCGGCCGTCACCCCTTTCCGGGGCCAGGCCTCGCCATCCGCTGCCCCGGCGAGATCACCCGCGAAAAACTCGAAATCCTGCGCCGCGCCGATGCCGTCTACATCGACCAGATCCGCAAACACGGTCTTTACGATGAAATCTGGCAAGCCTTCGCCGCCATTCTACCGGTGCGCACCGTCGGCGTGATGGGCGACGGGCGCACCTACGATTACGCCTGCGCCCTGCGCGCAGTGACCTCCGTCGATGGTATGACGGCGGATTATTACCCCTTCGATCATGACTTCATAGGCGAAACCGTTACCCGCATCATCAATGAAGTCCCGGGCATCAACCGCGTCTTTTACGACGTCACTTCCAAGCCTCCGGGCACGATTGAAATGGAATAATCTGCGCGTTCTGACTTTCTGAAGCTTAGATAAATATTTCCAGATCGCGACGAAGCCTCTGAACCCGTCTTGCTGTTGCACACTGCGATTGGTTCAGATCGTCAGAGAGATGCGTTGGGCCGCAGCGACATTCCAGACACGACGTGAATGGGCGGAGTCAGGAGCGATCGCAGTGTCTGATGAGAAGATCTTGGACAAGCTCAGCACTTGCTCAAACGACAATCAGTGACGAAAAATGGGGCGTATTGAAGTCGTCGCAGCCCATTCAGATCATTCCAATGCGGACCAAGAGGACTTTTTGGCCAAAGGGCCGAATAAATAAGGCAAGCGTAAAGAGCGCAAAAAATATTGCCCAAAATCAAATATGGCGACGTCCTTGCTTCGATTTGGCGGAAAATAAAACGCAGCAAATTTTCCGTTAAGCGAAACAATTTAGCAACTTGCGCCACATTACCCGCCTTTTCGCCACAGTATCGGTCCGCTTTAACCCGAATTTGGCCGCGAGCTTGGGCAATAAGCGTGCATCAGTTAACACTTCCCAAATGGCACAGGAACGGCCATTATTCGGGTGAAAACAAACAGGTATAATCATGACACTCATTCGCTGGATATTTGCGATCGCCGTTTTGTCGATCTGGTGCGCATTGATCGGAACAGGTCTTTACGTCGCCATGTACGAAGCAAAAGAGGATCTCCCCGAAGCCGAAGCGATCGTCGTCATCTCCGGCAACGCAGGGCAGGATGGCAGCCTGTTGGGCGAAACGCAGTTACGGATGGACCGCGCTGTGGCGCTCTATGATGCGGGGCTCGCGCCACGCCTCGTCGTGTCCGGCGGCTCGTCGACGGGCGAAGCCGTGGCCGAAACCATGAAAGCCGCCGCCATCGCGGCAGGTGTTCCCGAAAGCGCGATCACCGTCGAAAGCAATGCGCTTTCCACACTGCAAAACGCGCTCTTCATCGCAGACATCGAAGACATCAACAAAGCCGCACCGATCCTTCTGGTAACCCATCGATACCACCTTCCCCGCGCCAACGCCTCGTTCCGGTGGGCAGGCTTCAGCGATATCACCAACGTCGCAGCCGACCCCGACGCCGGCCTGCAAATCACGCCGAGCTTGCTCTGGGAAAGTGTGAAATGGCCGCTGAACATCCTGCGCGCCGCCGCCGCAAGTGCCGCTCAGGCCGGTAACGTGCCACGCGAAGACTACATCAAGTACCTCGAATGACCGAAGGGTCGCGGCCTTTGCTGGCCGCGGCCTGGATGACAGGGGCCATCTTCAGCTTTTCGTCCATGGCCGTCGCAGGCCGGGCCATAAACCACGAACTCGATACCTTCGAGATGATGATGTACCGGTCGTTCATCGGCCTCGCCATCGTGCTTGCAATCGGGTTTTCCACCGGCAAGATCCGCGAAGTCCGCACCGACCGCCTCGGCCTCCACCTGATACGCAACCTGTCGCATTTTGCTGGCCAGAACCTATGGTTCTACGCGCTTGGAGTGATCTCTCTGGCACAGGTCTTTGCGCTCGAATTCACTTCGCCGATCTGGATTATGATCCTGGCCACCTTCCTTTTGGGCGAACGCCTCACCCGACCCCGCCTCTTCGCGCTGGCGTTTGGCTTTGCCGGCGCGCTGATCGTCGCGCGCCCGGGCGCAGGCGGAGACCCCACGGGCCTCATGATCGCCGCTCTTGCCGCGGTCGGCTTTGCGGGCTCGATCGTTTGCACCAAGATGCTCACGCGCACAGAAACCATCCTCGGCATCCTGTTCTGGCTCACTGCCATGCAGGCCGTGTTCGGCATTATCGCCGCAGGCTATGATGGAGACGTCGTGTGGCCCTCCGCCGAAACCTGGCCCTGGGTCGGAATGATCGCCATCGCGGGCCTTCTGGCGCACACCTGCCTGACCAACGCGCTCTCCGTCGCGCCCGCCACGGTGGTCACGCCGATGGATTTCATCCGCCTGCCCGCCATCGCCGTCGTCGGCATGGTTTTTTATGGCGAGGCACTCGATCCCCTCGTCTTTCTCGGAGCCGCCCTGATTTTCGCCGGCAACTACCTCAACATCTGGTACGAATCGAAACGATCCCGCTTTGTGTGATGCTTTTGTGACGCAGGGACCATGCGCGACAATGTGACGTGGCGTCCTAATTGACCAAAAAGCAGGCAGTTTCTAAACGGCGCGTCAGATGAAAAAACGACCGGGGGGATTCTGGGTCATGAGAAGAACAATTATGGCGGCAGCCGCACTTGGAGTGGGCGCAACAGCCGTCAATGCAGGCGGACTTGAGCGCACACCACAATCGATGGCGATCCTTTTCGAGGAAGGTCGCACTTTCGAGTTGAGCTTTGGCTATGTCTCGCCCGACGTCAGCGGAACGCTCGGCGCTGATTCCGGCGACATGCTTGCAAGCTTCTCAAACCTTGGCCTCGCCTACAAAGCCGACCTGAATGACACTCTTTCCTATGCGATCATTTTCGATCAGCCATACGGAGCCGACACGGCATACCCAACCGGCACGGGAAACCCCTTCGCGGGATCGACCGCAAGAGTGAGAAGCAATGCACTCTCGGGCGTCCTGCAGTACAATATGGGCAACGGAGCCAGTGTCTATGGCGGTTTGCGCGCACAATCCCTGCAGGCCGAAGCCGTCCTTCTGCCTGCAACGCTCAACTACACGATCAACAGCGACACAGATTATGAACTCGGATATCTTGTCGGTGCCGCTTATGAGCGTCCGGAAATCGCATTGCGTGTCGCCCTGACCTATCATTCCGAGACAAGCCACGATCTCAGCTTGACCGAAGCCTCCAACCTCGACGCAACACAGACGAACTCGGAACCGGTCAACCTGCCACAGGCGCTTAACCTCGAATTCCAAAGCGGCGTGGCAGAAGACACACTGGTTTTTGGTTCAGTTAGATGGGCTGAATGGTCTGAAACCGAAATCGATCCAAGTCTTTACAACACGCGTTTTCCTGGCTTCCCGCCAATCGTGTTTTTCACAGACGACCGGATCACCTACACGCTTGGCGTTGGCCGTCGCCTAAACGAGACATGGTCGATCCTTGGCTCGCTCAGCCACGAAGAAACGACAGGCAGCGCCACAGGAAACCTCGGTCCTACCGACGGCTTCACGTCGGTCTCGCTCGGCGCAGTCTACACAAAAGACAATATGAAGATCACGGGCGGTCTGCGTTACGTGGATATCGGCGACGCTATGTCTTTCTCAGGCGCAGATTTCCAAGACAACTCGGCAATTGCGGCGGGCGTCCGCGTTGGCTGGTCCTTCTAAAAAAACCAATGAACCACTCACGGTTTGAAAAGCCCCGCCCAAGCGCGGGGCTTTTCTTTTGTCGCAACTTTCGGGTCGCCAGTGCCGCACGACCCTCCTAAACCAGCCGCATGAACACCACCACCATGTCCGCCTCCACCTGGGGCCTGCTCATCACCCTCGGCACCATCTGGGGCGCTTCCTTCCTTGGTATGCGCATCATGCTGGACGAAATCACCGTCTTTCAAACCGTCGTTCACCGCGTCTTCTGGGGTGCCGCGGCGCTCTGGATCGTCATCGCCATTCGCCGTCCAAACTTGCCCCGCGACCCAAAAACCTGGCCGCGCTCCTCGTCATGGGCCTCCTCAACAATGTCATTCCCTTCTCCCTGCTCAGCTTTGGCCAACTCACCGTCGAAACCGGCCTCACAGGTATCCTGAATGCCGCAACAGCCATCTGGGGTGTGCTGATCGCCGCTCTCGTGTTCAAAGACGAGCGGCACACACCCCGACGCATCGCAGGCGTCACCATCGGCTTTTTCGGGGTCGCCACGGCCATCGGCCTGACCTCCGTCCTCACCTTCGATCCACGCTCCATAGCGCAACTCGCCATTATCGCCGCAACCGTCAGCTACGGTTGCGCCGGCAGCTGGGCGCGCGCAACTTTAAACGGAGTCAGCCCGCTCGTCTCCTCGGCCGGAATGCTCACAGGCTCGACCCTCATCATGCTCCCGCTGACATACGCAATCGACGGCGCCATCCCGCTCGACCTCGAACCGCGCACCTGGGCCGCCATCGCCTATGTCTCGCTCCTGTCCACGGCGCTGGCCTACCTTCTCTACTACCGCATTCTCGCACGCGCCGGGGCCGGCAACCTCCTCCTCGTCACGCTCCTTGTGGCACCCGTCGCCATCGCCCTCGGAGCCACAATCCGGGGTGAAGCGCTCGGCCCGTCCGCCTACGCCGGCTTCGCCCTTCTCGCCCTCGGCCTCATCATCCTTGACGGGCGCGCAGGCCACGCGTTCGCAAAAAGCCTCATGCGCTGATTGACCGCACACCGCCCCGCGCCTATCGACGGTTTCAAAGACCTGAAACGAGGCCGACAATGCTCTACAAAAGCGCCACCGACTGGCGAGATGCCCCCGAAAAGAGGATCATGCTTTTCGGCATGTCGGGCTTGGGCAAAACCTATGTCTCCAATCTCCTGCGCGAAGGCGGCGGCTGGTTCCACTACTCGGTCGACTACCGCATCGGCACCCGCTACATGGGCGAACACATCGCCGACAACTTCAAACGCGAAGCGATGAAAGTCCCGCTCCTGGCCGAACTCCTGCGCTCTGACAGCGTCTATATCGCGTCGAACATCACCTTCGACAACCTCGCCCCGCTGTCGACCTACCTCGGCAAGCCGGGTGACCCCGCCAAAGGCGGCCTGCCCTTTGGCGAATACCTGCACCGCCAGGAGCTCCACCGCGCCGCCGAAGCCGCCGCCATGCTCGACACCGCGCATTTCATCGACCGCGCCCAGTCCTTGTACGGCTATGACAACTTCGTCTGCGATACCTCCGGTTCGATCTGCGAAATCGTCGACCCATCCGATAAAACCGACCCGGTCCTGTCGTCCCTCGCCGAAAACGTGCTGATGATCTGGATCGAAGGCTCCGACGCCCACACAAGCGAACTCGTCCGCCGCTTCGACCGCGCCCCGAAACCCATGTGTTACAACGCTGGCTTCCTCACAGACGCATGGGCCAGCTACCTCTTAGAAACCGACCTTCCCGAAGACAAGGTCGACCCCGACGCCTTCGTGCGCTGGACCTACGCACGCGCACTCGCCCACCGCCAACCGCGCTACCGCGCCATGGCCGAAAACTGGGGCATCACCCTCAAGGCTGACGACATCGCCCGCGTCAAAACCGAAACCGACTTCACCGACCTCGTCGCAAAGGCACTCCCCTGACCCCTTCACCCTTTCTCAAATACCACGGGGGAGGCCGCAAGGCCGGGGGCAGAGCCCCCTTGTTCTCAAAAACCCAAACGACTATCTGCCCAACGTCCACAGACCACAGAAACGACCGAAAAAATGCCGATCAAACTGCCATCCAACCTCCCCGCCTATGACGTGCTGACACGCGAGGGTGTGATGGTCATGCCAGCCGATGCGGCCGAAAAGCAGGACATCCGCCCGATGAAAATCGGTCTGTTGAACCTGATGCCGAAAAAAATTCAGACCGAAAACCAGTTCGCCCGCCTGATCGGCGCGACACCGCTGCAGATCGAACTGCAATTGATCCGCATGTCCGAACACCAGACCAGAAACACCGCCGCCGAACACATGGAAGAATTCTATCTGCCCTTTCAGGAGGTGAAGGACCAGAAGTTCGACGGCCTCATCATCACCGGCGCACCCATCGAACACATGCCCTTCGAGGACGTCACCTATTGGGACGAACTGAAAGAAGTCATGGACTGGACACAAACCAACGTCCACATGACCTTCGGCGTCTGCTGGGGCGGCATGGCGATGATCAATCACTTCCACGGCGTGAACAAACACATTCTCGACGCCAAGGCCTTCGGCTGCTTTCGGCACATGAACCTCGCCCCGCAAAGCCCATATCTCAGAGGGTTTTCCGACGAATTCGTGATCCCCGTCAGCCGCTGGACCGAGATGAAACAAGCCGAAATCGACGCCGCACCGGGGCTCAAGACCCTCCTCGGCTCGACCGAGGCCGGCCCTTGCCTGGTCGAAGATCCCGACCACCGCGCGCTCTATATCTTCAACCATTTCGAGTATGACAGCGGCACCCTCAAAGAGGAATATGACCGCGACGTCGAGGCCGGAACGCCGATCAATGTCCCGATGAACTACTACCCCGGCGACGATCCCGCAAAACAGCCGCAAAACCGCTGGCGCAGCCACGCGCACCTGCTCTATGGCAACTGGATCAGCGAAATGTACCTGACCACGCCCTACGATATGGAACAGATCGGGCGATCAATCACGGACTTGCGCAAATGACGCCACTGGTCGAAGGCGACGTAACTTCTAGGTTAGCACCTATGAAGCATGCCGCACAGACCCGCCAATGCCACGCCCCGTGCTGACCGGCTTTCTCATAGCGTCGGCGATCATTATCGCTTTCGCCATTTGCACCGACCGGCGCGCCGACCTGCGCGAGGCCGAGATCGAGGCCCGTTACCCGCCGACCGGCCAGATGGTCAAGGTCGATGGCCGCATGGTCCACGTTATCGTGCGCGGCGCCGGCCCCGACCTCGTGCTAATCCACGGGGCCGGTTCCAACGCCCGCGACATGGCCCTTGCCCTCGCGGACTGCCTCGAAGACCGATATCGCCTCTTCATCCCCGACCGCCCCGGCCACGGCTGGACCGACCGCGAACCCGCTCTGAAAGGCGCTTTCAACACGCAGGCCGAAAGCCCCGCCGACCAGGCCGCGCTGCTTGCCGCTGCGGTTAAGCAACTCGGCGCCACAAACCCCATCGTCGCGGGCCACTCCTTCGGCGGCGCGGTGGCCATGGCCTGGGCGCTCGACCACCCCCATGCGGCGACCGTCATCATCTCCGGCGTGACTCTGCCCTGGCCGGGGGAAGTGAATGTCACCTACAGACTGCTCGGCTCCTCCGTCGGCAGCGCCATTATCGCGCCCGTCGCAACGGCTTTCATCACAAAAGACTACGTCCGATCCGCCGCCAATGGCACATTCACTCCCCAATCCGCACCCGAAACCTATTACGAAACCGCCGGCATCCCACTGGCCATCCGCACCGCCTCGCTGCGCGCGAACAATCAGCAGGTGAACACCCTGCGGCCCTATATCGTCGAACAATCCAAGCGCTACGACACCATCACCACACCCATTGAGATCGTGCACGGCACCAACGACACCACCGTCTTCGCCTCGATTCACGCCGAACCCCTTGCCGCAAGGATGGACAACGTCCATTTCACGCCCCTTCCCGGCCTCGGCCACATGCCGCACTACGTGGTGCCTGATGGCGTCACCGCCGCAATAGATCGCGCCGCCGCACGTGCCGGATTGCGCTAAGCGCTTCGCCTGCTTACGTTCAGATCAAAGTAAAGGCGGATAACATGTCACTTCCCTTCGACGGCGCGATCAGCGCGTTCTTTGAAAGCCAAGCCCCGGGTGCCATCCAGAAGGCCATCGAAAACGGTGGCAAGAAAGACGTGCTCTCGGAAAGCTACCCTTACGAAAAAGCCATGGACAAGGACGCCTACGAGGCTGAAATCGAAGCCCTGCAGCTTGAACTCGTCCGCTTCCAGAACGACGTCAAGGCAACCGGCAAACGCGTCGTCGTCGTTTTCGAAGGCCGCGACGCCGCCGGAAAAGGCGGCACGATCAAACGCTTCCGCGAAAACCTCAATCCCCGTGTCGCGCGAACCGTGGCGCTCTCCAAACCGTCTGACCGCGAAGCCGGCGAGTGGTATTTCCAACGCTACATCGACCACCTGCCCACTGCAGGCGAAATCGTGCTTTTTGACCGCTCATGGTATAACCGCGCCGTCGTCGAGCATGTCTTTGAATTCTGCACCCCCGCGCAGCGCGAAAAATTCTTCGCCCAGGTCACCGACTTCGAGAAAATGCTGGTCGACGAGGGTATCACCTTACGCAAACTCTGGCTCAACGTCGGTCGCGCCGAACAACTCCGCCGCTTCCTCAAGCGCGAAAAAGACCCTCTGAAACAGTGGAAACTCAGCTGGATCGACGTCGAAGGACTGAAACGCTGGGATGCCTACACGAACGCCATACAGGAAACCTTCGACCGCTCGCACACCGACCACGCCCCCTGGACCATCGTGCGCTCGGACGACAAGAAGCGCGCCCGCCTCGCCGCCATCCGCGCCGTCCTGCACGACCTCGACTATACCGGCAAAGGCCTGATCGCCGCGCCGGATGCTAAAATCTGCGGCGGACCGGACGTCTGGGATGCCTAAACGCGGCTACCACCACGGCAATCTGCGCCAGGCCCTTGTCGATGCCGCCCTCGAACTGATCGAGGAAAAAGGCCCGACCGGCTTCACCCTGTCCGAAGCCGCCAAACAGGCCGGCGTCACCCCCGCCGCCGTCTACCGCCACTTCGAAGGGCGCGAAGACCTCATCGCCGAATGCGCCCAGCAGGGCTACGAAATTTTCGCCGATCTCATGGAATACGCCTACGACACCGGCCAGCCCTCGGACCTCGCCTCGTTCGAGGCGACGGGTCGCGCCTATCTCGCCTTCGCCCGTCGTCATCCGGGCCACTACGTTTCGATGTTCGAAAGCGGCATTTCCATCAACCGCACGCCGGAACTGGCCCATGTCGCGCGCCGCGCATTCGCGGTCCTCGAAAAAGCGGCCGACAAACTCGCCGAACACATCCCCGAAGACAAACGCCCGCCAAAACAGATGGTATCGGCCCACATATGGGCCATGAGCCACGGCGTCGTCGAACTGTTCGCCCGCGGCTCGCCCGGCACCAAATCGCCCTTCCCGCCCGAAGACCTCCTCGAAAGCGGCATCGGCATCTATCTGCGCGGGCTTGGCCTTATCCCACCGGATTCCTAGAGATCAGGCTCTCAGTTCTGTCTGTGAACCTGATGCAACTGTGAGCGAAACAAATTCACGAACTCGCTCTTGGTGGTGCTCTTCTTGTCACGAGGCTGCCGCTCCTTCAGCATTTCCAAATCAGCCGGATCAAAAACCCGCGACGCTCCGGAATCCCCGAAAATCGCGTTCGAACCGTTGTTTTTCTTGAAGGAGCCAGACAATTTCTGGCGGAAAAATGAGATATCCAAGTCGCATTCCTCGTCTACACAACAAACTAGAAGGCGCTTATGAGGTATAAATGTGGCGATTTTATGGCGTTGTCTCCGCCGCGCCCTCCCTTTGCCCGACCGAGCACGAAACAGGGGGCGCAACCGGTGACCCGATCACGCCCCAATAACCCCCTACTCACAAGCTTCTCACCCGACAGTCTGACCGTCATCCCTCCAGACCGAAATCACAGCCGAACGCGGCTTGCCCGCGCCGTCCGGCCAGCTTCCGCCCGGATGCTGCACACCGACAAAGGCCACTTTGCGATCTGACGACCATGTCAGACCTGTCACTTCCGAACCATTCGGCGCCGTCATGAACCGGACGATCTCGCCCGTTTCGGCATTGCCGACAAGCATCTGGTTGTTGCCCATACCGGCAAAGTATTCGGCATTGTCGTCATCACCGTCGGTCTGGATCCAAAGCATGCCCTTGCTGTCGAACGCCATCCCGTCGGGCGAATTGAACATGTTGCCTGCGTTGATGTTTGCCGAACCACCGTATTCGTTGGTGTAGACCTCGGGGTTGCCAGCCATGACATAAAGATCCCACTGGAAATCCGTCGCGCCATGATCGCCGCCGGCAGGCGTCCAGCGAACAATCTGACCATAATGGTTCGTCTCGCGCGGGTTCGGCCCGTTTACAGAGGTATCATCGCCGCCCGCATTGGGCTTCACCCCTCGGTTGCGGTTGTTGGTCAGCGCGCAATAGCCCTCGGCCTTCAGAGGATTGCAGGCAATCCACTCTGGCCGGTCCATCGTCGTCGCCCAGACCCGGCTACCCGCCATCCGCGAGAAGATCAGGATGTCCTCGATCGACATACCCGTGGTTTGCGGCGTCAAAGCCAACCACTCGCCGGTCATGTTCTCATAGAACTTGGCGACATACAGCGTGCCGTTCGAGAGCAACCCATTGGTCCGTTGCCCCTCTGACCAGCTTGCATCCGAAACGTACTTGTAGATGAACTCGCCGCGCTCGTCGTCGCCCATATAGACCACGATCCGACCGTCCGCGGCCTGAACCATCTCGGCGTTTTCATGTTTGAATCGCCCCAAAGCGGTGTGCTTCACCGGCGCAGACGTCGGGTCGGACGGGTCAATCTCGGTCACCCAACCATGACGATGCGGCTCGTTCGGTTCGGCAGAAATGTCATACCGCGGATCGAACTTCTCATAGGCATACCGCCCCTCGCCGCCGATCCCATACCGCGTATATCCTGCCTCAAGCGATGCTTCGGTCGCACCCGTGGCCCCGAAATAGCCGTTGAAATTTTCCTCGCAGGTCAGATACGTGCCCCAAAGCGTGGTCCCCGACCCGCAGTTGTTCATCGTGCCCAGGGGCGACATGCCCGCCGGACCGTCCATCGTCATCTGCGTTTCATGGGTGATCCGCCGGTTATACGGGCTGTCGACGACAACCTCGTACCCATTGCCCTGATCCGCCACTTCCAGCACCGTCACACCCTGAAGGTTCTTCAGCAAGGTGACCTCGTCCGCTGATTGCGGCACACCGTCCGACGCCGCTGGCAGGTTTATCTTCGGGTTCACATATTCCGAGTTGATCGCCAGAATCTCGCGCCCGTCGATGTTGAACAACTCCATGCCGTCGGTATTCTCTCCGAACACCTTGTCCGACATTTCAACCGAGACACCGTTTTCCGCCGAGTACGCGCCTTTGGCTTCGGAAAACAACGGATCCCCCCAGCGCACCAGTGGCTTCCATGAATATCCCTCTGGCACATGCACCTCGAAATCCGTGGCAATCCCGATCGGCGTGAATGGAAACGCGTGTGCGGCAGCCGAAGCCGTCCCCGCCGAGCCAAAAAGTCCCGAACCAAAAACCGTCGCCCCCGAGCCGAACGCCAGAACGCCCCCCAAAAACCCGCGCCGAGAGATCGCAGCATCCACAACGGCGTCAAAATCATTCGCCGGCGAACGCGGATCACGCGCCTCATCGAAATCGTCCCAGGACAAATCGCTTAATGTCTTATCAACCATGTTCGTATCCCTGATGTTGAACCCAATGCATCGCCCCGGCAGTCAGGGGCGCGCATCACATGAAGGAGACGCTAATTTGGCAGTATTAAATCGGTGTGACGGTTGTGTAGACCTTTCGTGACACGCGAGGCCCGCAACGAAAAAGGCCGCCCCAACCGGAGCGGCCCTTTCCAAACTTTCGTGTCGAAAAACTTAGCGCTTCGAGAACTGGAAGCTCTTACGCGCTTTCGCTTTACCGTACTTCTTACGCTCAACCACACGGCTGTCGCGTGTCAGGAAGCCAGCAGCTTTCAAGGCCCCGCGAAGCGATGGATCATAAAGCTGAAGTGCCTTCGAAATCCCGTGCTTCACCGCACCGGCCTGACCGGAAAGACCACCGCCCTTGACCGTCGCCATCACGTCGAACTGGCCCTCGACGCCAGCAATCGTGAACGGCTGGCGCAGGATCATCTGCAAAACGGGGCGTGCGAAATACACGGCCATTTCACGTCCATTGACCACGACCTTGCCCGAACCCGGCTTGATCCAGACGCGTGCGACCGCGTCCTTGCGCTTGCCTGTTGCATAGGACCGGCCAAGTTCGTCGCGAACTGGCTCGTATGTGATCTGCGTTTCGGTGACAGCCTTGGGAGCCTCTGCAGCGCCTTCAGCCACGACGTCCTTCAGGTCGTCCAGCGTTTTGATATCTTCTGCCATGGACTTAGCTCCGGGTGTTCTTGCTGTTCATGGACTTCACATCCAGAACTTCAGGTGACTGTGCTTCATGCGGATGCTCGGCACCTGCATAAACGCGAAGGTTGGTCATGACGCTGCGGCTCAGCTTGTTGCCGGGCAGCATCCGCTTGACGGCCTGCATGACAACACGCTCAGGATGCGCGCCTTCGAGGATTTGACCGGTGGTGCGGGACTTGATGCCGCCCGGAAAACCAGTGTGCCAATAGTTCGGCTTGTCGCGCTTGTTGCCCGTCAGCTGAATCTTGTCGGCATTGATCACGATCACGTTGTCGCCCATATCCATGTGCGGTGTGAACGTCGCCTTGTGTTTACCACGCAGGCGCATGGCGATAATCGAGGCAAGACGGCCCAGAACAACGCCCTCGGCGTCGATCAGGATCCAGCTTTTCTCGATATCAGCCGGTGTTGCTGTGAATGTCTTCATCGTGTCTACCCTTCGGGGGTTGAATTGGATGAGCGGTATCTAAAGGTTTTCCACCCACAGTCAACACCGATATATTCTAATAAATCAATCAAAAACAGTTGCTTACAAATTAGGTATAATAATACCCCATGATTTGAGCCGCCAAGTTTCCATATCGGAAACGCTCCGTTCCCACAAACTGATCCCCGCTTCCTTGCTTTGGCCACTTTCGACACGCATTTTAAAGGAATTGTTTGTTTGATAAGTATCCGGAGTACCCGATGACCCAGTACATCTTTCTCTTCACCGTCGCCCTCGGAATGTGTCTCGGAGCCTATGCGCTGACCTGAGCACCCCGGCAGGCCTACCCGCCCGCCTTTTCTTCCAGCATCAGCCATTCGTCCTCGGCTTGCGATAACTTCTCATGCCGCTCGACCAGGGCATCGCTGGCCTTGGCGAATTTCGCAGGCTCGCGCGTGAACAAATCCGCGTCCGACAAAAGCCCTTCCAGCTTGGCAATCTCTGCCTGAAGCCGTTCGATGACACCCGGCAGTTCGTCCAGACGGTGCCGCTCGGTGAAGCTCAACCCCCCCGACGACCCCTTCGAGCGCGCGCCCGTCTTGCCCGCCTTTACAGGCCCCGCCGTCACCGACACCTCGGCCAGTTCCCGCTTGGGCGCATAATCTGACCAGCCCCCCGCATGCACGACGACACGCCCGTTGCCTTCCATCGCGACAGTCGTCGTCGCGACCCGATCCAGAAAATCCCGGTCGTGGCTGACCAGCAAAACCGTGCCGTCATAGTCGCCCAGAATTTCCTGAAGCAAATCCAGCGTCTCGATATCCAGATCATTTGTCGGCTCGTCCAGAACCAGAACATTTGACGGCTTCGCCATGATCCGCGCCAGCAACAACCGCGCCTTCTCGCCACCCGACAAAGACCGCACGGGTGCCCGCGCCTGCGCCTCATCGAACAGGAATTCCTTCAGATATCCCACCACATGCTTCGGCGTGCCGCGCACCATCACCTGATCGGCGCGCCCCGAAACCCGCATCTCGCGATCACCGATAAGACTCTCCCAAAGCGTCGCATCCGGGTCCAAGGCCTCGCGGCGCTGATCGAACACCGCCATCTCGATATTCGTTCCCAGGGTCACGGTCCCCACATCCGGCTGGGCCTGCCCGGTCAGCACATTGATCAACGAGGTCTTGCCGACCCCGTTCGGTCCCACAAATGCTACCCGATCCCCCCGCGCCACCCGCAGCGAGAAGTCTTTCACGATGGTCTTACCGCCCAACTCCAGCGACACGCCCTTCGCCTCGATGACCCGCTTTCCCGACTTCGCCCCGGCCTCAATCTCCATCGCCGCCGTGCCCTGCCGCCGGATCTGAGACGCCCGCTCCTCGCGCAATTCCTGCAATGCGCGCACGCGTCCCTGATTACGCTTCCTGCGCGCTGAAATCCCCTCAACCGCCCATCGCGCTTCCGCCTTGATCTTGCGGTTCAGCTTGTGGCGCGCAATGTCTTCTTCTTCCCAGGTCTTGTCACGCCAGGCTTCAAAGGCATCGAACCCCTGCTCCTGCCGACGCACCTCGCCGCGATCGATCCACAAGGTCGCCCGCGTCAACGCGCGCAAAAACGCCCGGTCGTGCGAAATGACAATGAAGGCGGACTTGGTCGACGCCAAATGGCTCTCCAACCAGGAAATCGCCTCGATATCGAGATGGTTCGTCGGCTCGTCCAGACACATCAGGTCCGGCGCTTCCGCGATCAACTTCGCCAAAGCCGCCCGCCGCCGCTCGCCGCCCGAAGCCGCCTCGACTTTCGTGTCGGGATCGAACTTCAACTTCTCGGCCACCGCTTCCACACGCCACAAATCCGACGGATCCATATCGCGCAACGCATAATCCCCAAGCGTCGCACAGCCCCGCATCTCGGGCTCCTGCGCCATATAGCCAACCGAATTGCCCGGAGCCACGACTCGCGTGCCGCTGTCCGGCTCAACCAACCCGGCCATGACCTTCATCAAGGTCGACTTGCCCGAGCCATTCCGACCCACCAAAGCCAGACGATCGCCAGCATGAACCGTCAGGGACATGTCGTCGAAAACCGGATCGCCGCCGAAGGTCAGCGAAATCTCGGAAAGCTGTAAAAGAGGTGCGCGCGCCATGCGCCTCCGCTATCCACGATCGTAAGCGCCGTCAACGCCCCTTCACCCTTTCCCAAATACCACGGGGTGAGCGCAGCGAGGGGCAGAGCCCCAAATACGCCAGCCGCCCCCGCACAGGAACGCGAACCACCGCCTCAAACCGCGCCGGCCGCCGCCCTGATCGCCCGCGCCCGTGCTTCCGGTATCGCCGCGATCTCCAGCCCGGTAAACACATGCATCGTGCCCAGATCGGGGTCCACTACCGCATGATCGCTGACCCAGCCGCCCATCGTCAGATACGACCGCAACAACGGCGGCATGACCTTCAGGGCCCGCACCCGATCCAGCCCATCCGGCACATCCCTGTCGAACCGGACGATATCCGGCGCCCGCCTGCCCGGCGCCCAGTCGACCGGCGCCAGAAACTGCGCCCGCAGCAACGCCAGAGCATCGAAATACTGCGCAGGCTCTGTCCCCGAAAACGACGCGCACCCGAACAACATCTGCACGTCATCCTCATCGACCAGACGCGCCATCCCGCCCCACGCCGCGCGCAAAATGTCCGGATCACTCACATCCGGCGAAATGCAGAACCGCCCCAACTCCATCATCGCAAAAGGATAGGCCTGCAATGCCGCAAGGTCATAGGACTGCGCGGCATAACTCCGCGCGATCTCGGCCCCCGAACCCAGCGACAAAAGTCGAAAAGTCGCAACGACTTCTCCGTCCGCAAGGCGCACGATCACCATATGCCGGCAAAGCACGTCAAAGGCGTCCCGGTCCGACCCGCCGCCGCGAAACACCCGCCCCCGAAGCGCCAAGGCCGCCTCGAAATCGTCCTCGCTGTCGACAAATCGAACCTTGTAGCGCGTCGGGTAACGCGCTTGTGTGCGCAAAGGCGAGACGCTCTCATGTGCCACCAGTTGGTTCAACCGCCCATCGCCCCTAGATAATGATCCAGACAACACTGGCACAGAATGCGTGACGGTGAAACGACACGAAGGGCAAAAGACATGGAAAAAGTCATCAAATCGGACGCAGAATGGCGGAACCAACTCGACGATCTCGAATTCAAGGTCCTCAGGAAGCACGGCACCGAACGGGCGTTCTCCAACGACGACTTCCCCAAAGACCCCGGCACCTACACCTGCAAGGGCTGTGGCGCGCCGCTTTTCGATCAGGCCCACAAGTTTGACAGCGGCACGGGCTGGCCTTCGTTTTATCAGCCCATGGATGACGAAATGGTCGGTGAAAGCGAAGACAACGGATTTTTCATGCGCCGCACCGAAGTCCACTGCAACCGCTGCGACGGCCACCTCGGCCACGTCTTCCCCGATGGCCCGGCACCGACTGGCTTGCGCTACTGCATCAATGGAGTGTCGCTCGACTTTCAGCCGGACGAGGCGTCCGATACCTAGTTTTCGTTGATCAATGTCGCCGGATCGAAATTCCCAAGGTTACCGAACAACTGCCGCAGGAAACTGATCCCTTGCGTATTGGCGTCGGTCACACGACGGTTGAGGGCCACGACCCGGCCCTCTTCCAGACCGAACCGCTCGATGTTGCGCACCACACCCGCCTCGTCGAATGTGATCGCCACAACCTGACGGTCGACCTCAACCGGCGCGCGCCACAGAAACCGTTCGTAATCCGAGCGCACATAATACCAGCCCAGATCATCAACGATCCCGCGCGTTCCGGGCTGGCCCAAAGTCAAACCGATGATGTCCTTGGTGTCGCGCCCGACCACGACACCTTCCAGCGCCGACGGCTCCGGCACATAACCATGCCCGCTTTCAAGCCGCGCGCAGGCCGTCGTCGTCAGAACCAACGCACCAAGAATGACTGCTTTTGCAATAAACCGACCCACGTCCCACCTCTTGTCAACCGGCCTCGCGCCGCCTAATCGGCATAACCACCTATCGACACCGGATCAAGGAGCGACCCGATGACGGCTCAAACCCTACGCCTCGGCGATTTGAAACGCAAAACCGAGTTCGACCTCAAACCAAATGCCACCGAACGTGATGCAATCGCCAAACGGCTGGGAATCACCGGGGTGAAGAAACTGACCTTCACAGGCAGCTTGTCGCCCTTGGGCAAATCGGACTGGGAACTTCACGCGCGTCTCGGGGCGACCGTGGTGCAGCCCTGCGTCGTCACGCTTGACCCCGTGACCACCCGCATCGACGAAGACACCAGCCGCCGCTACCTCGCCGACATGCCCGAAGCCCCCGATGCCGCCGAATTCGAAATGCCCGAAGACGACACCGCCGAAGCCCTGCCCGAAACTCTCGATCTTGCGGCGGTCATGGAAGAAGCGCTTGCTCTTGCGCTGCCCGCATGGCCGCGCGCACCCGGTATTGAACCCGTGGAAATCGCTGTCACAGAACCCGGTCAGACCCCGATGACCGACGACGATGCCAAACCCTTCGCGGCCCTCAAATCGTTGCAGCAAAAGCTCAATAACGACGACCCGGACAGCGCATGAAAACTCCCTTGCGTTCCAACGGAATCACAGTATGTTCCCGGCCTCGCTCGTAGATTTACGTTGGACAGGGCAGACGCAGTTGCGTATGACCACCCAAACCGTTGAAACCCGTGGGCCTTGCGCCCTGCTAACTTGAGGATGTGACATGGCTGTCCCTCAGAATAAGATCACCAAGTCGCGCCGGAACATGCGCCGTGCACACGACTCACTCGTACCCGGCAACCCTGCCGAGTGTCCAAACTGCGGAGAGCTGAAGCGCCCTCACCACGTCTGTGGTGCATGTGGCCACTATGCCGACCGCGAAGTTGTTGCTCAGGCCGACGAAATCGACCTGGACGACGACGCGGCGTAAGCGCCCCGTGCGCGCGCGCCCTTCGCGATGACGGCTGGTTCCGATCAAAGCAATTCCGGCGCGCGTAAGCGCACAATCATCTCTGTGGATGCAATGGGCGGCGACCAAGGGCCGCCCGCTGTCGTTTCCGGCATCGCCAAGAGTGCCGAAAAGAACCCCGATATCGGGTTCATCGTGCATGGCCGCGCCTCCGAAATCGAACCCCTGATCCAAAAAGCGGGCCTCGCCGGGCGTTGCGAAATCCGCGACATGCCCGAAGTCGTGACGATGGATGCCAAGCCCTCGATCGTCATGCGCAATGGCAAGAACACGTCGATGTGGTCGGCCGTAGACGCCGTAAAGAACGGCGAAGCCGGAGCGGTCGTCTCCTGCGGCAATACCGGCGCGCTCATGGCGGTATCGATGCTGCGCCTGCGCAAAATCCCCGGCGTCGACCGCCCCGCTATCGCTTGCCTCTGGCCGTCGCGCAACAAGGGCGGCTTCAACATCATGCTGGACGTCGGCGCAGACATCCGCGCTGACGAAAAAGACTTGCTGCAATACGCACTCATGGGCGGTTCTTACGCGCGCAACGGCCTCGATATCAAACGCCCGCGCATCGGCCTTTTGAACGTCGGCACGGAAGAACACAAAGGTCGCGCCGAAATCAAGGCAGCGCACGACCTCATCGCACAGGCCGCCCCTGCTGCCGAACTAGACTTCGTCGGCTTCGTCGAAGGCGGCGACATCCCGTCGAACCGCGTCGACGTCATCGTCACCGACGGCTTCACCGGCAATGTCGCGCTGAAAACCGGCGAAGGCACCGCAAGCCTCATCCGTGAACTCCTGCGCGAAGCCTTCAACGCCACGCCGCTGTCGAAATTCGCCGCCCTTCTCGCGCTTGGCAGCCTCAAACGCCTGACCAAACGCATTGATCCGCGCCGCGTCAACGGCGGCGTGTTCCTCGGCCTGAACGGCACCGTCGTCAAATCCCACGGCTCTGCCGACGCCACCGGCGTCTCCTCCGCGATCAAACTCGCGTTCCGCCTCGCCGAAAGCGGCTTCACCGAACGGCTTGCCGCGCGGGTTGCATCCTCCGGGATTGCGGTTCAGGATGACGCAAGCGTAACAAATAAAAACGAGCAGAACGCATGACAATACGCGCCCAGGTCCGCGGCGTCGGGCACTATCTGCCCAAACGGGTGGTGCCAAATAGCGAATTCGAAACGACCGTCGATACTTCGGATGAGTGGATTCGCTCGCGCTCGGGTATCGAACGCCGCCACTTCGCTGCCGACGACGAAACCACCTCCGACATGGCCACCGCCGCTGCCACGCGCGCGCTCGACATGGCTGGTCTGACAGCGGACGACATCGACGCGATCATCGTCGCAACTTCGACGCCCGACCTTACATTCCCGTCCGTCGCCACCATGGTTCAGGCCAAACTCGGCATGACCAAGGGCTTCGCCTTCGACGTGCAAGCCGTCTGCGCAGGCTTCGTCTTCGCAATGGCCAACGCCAACGCACTGATCATCTCGGGTCAGGCAAAGCGCGTCATCGTCATCGGGGCCGAAACCTTCAGCCGCATCATGGACTGGTCCGACCGCACCACAAGCGTTCTCTTCGGCGACGGCGCAGGCGCACTGATCCTCGAAGCCGCCACCGGCGACGGCACGACCAAAGATCGCGGCATCCTGTCCACGGACCTGAACTCCGACGGACGCCACAAGGACATCCTCTATGTCGACGGCGGCGTGTCCACGCAATCCACCGGCCATTTGCGCATGCAGGGCAAAGAGGTCTTCCGCCACGCCGTCGAAAAGCTCGCCTCCACCGCCCATACCGCACTAGAAAAGGTCGGGCTTGGCAGCGATGACATCGACTGGATCGTCCCGCACCAGGCCAACCTGCGCATCATCAAATCCACAGCGCAAAAGATGGGCGTGGAGCTTGATCGCGTCGTTCTGACCGTGCAGGACCACGGCAACACCTCGGCGGCATCGATTCCCCTTGCGCTCTCCGTCAGCGTCGAGCGCGGTCAGATTAAACCCGGCAATCTCATCGTCACCGAGGCCATCGGCGGCGGATTGGCGTGGGGAGCAGTGGTTCTGCGCTGGTAATCGCTCTTTAACGCCTTTTCTCAAGGCCTTGATATTGACTCGGAAATTCCCCCGGACCATTCTCGTGCGGAACGAAACGAGGGGAAAAGTATGAGCGAAAAGACTGTGACACGCATGGATCTCAGCGAAGCGGTGTTCCGCGAAGTTGGTCTCAGCCGTAACGAATCTGCCCAATTGGTAGAAGGCGTTCTCGCCCATATGTCTGACGCACTTGCCGCTGGCGATCAGGTGAAAATCTCCTCTTTTGGCACCTTCTCGGTCCGCGACAAAGCAGCCCGCGTCGGTCGTAACCCCAAAACCGGCCAGGAAGTCCCGATCCATCCGCGCCGCGTCCTGACATTCCGTCCGTCGCACCTGATGAAAGATCGCGTCGCAGCCGGCAACAAGAGCTAACCCAGCTCCATGGAAAAATCGCCTGACGCCTTCCGCACCATCTCGGAAGTGGCCGAGTGGCTCGATATCCCGACCCACGTCTTGCGCTTTTGGGAAAGCCGGTTTGCGCAAATCAAACCGGTCAAACGCGCGGGTGGCCGTCGCTACTATCGCCCCTCGGACATGCGCCTGATCGGCGGCGTGAAAACGCTGCTGCACGATCGGGGCATGACCATCCGTGGTGTGCAAAAAATTCTTCGGGAACATGGCGTTAAGCACGTTTCTTCATTTTCGCAGTCGCTCGATACAGAACTTGAAGACACCGTGGATGAGACGATCATCGACCACGCCCCGACGTCGTCTCAGCCGGCACCCGCCGCGCGCGAAACCTACGCCGCCGAACCCGCCCCGGACCCAGTGCCGGAAGAGGCGGACGAGGAAGAAAACGACCAGATCCAACCCGACATGTTCCCGTCCGCGGACGACCACGACGACCCTGTCCCCATGCCCAGCTTCGTGCCGTCGCGCACGCGGTCCGCGCCCACCCCCGAACCGAAGCCCGAACCAGACGCACCCGCAGCCGCGGCACCACCCGAGCCCGCCAAGCCGCGGATCCCGGCCACTCCGGATGTCTCCGACACCGACCCCGCCGATGACGATCCGTCATTCCCGGCCAACCCCGGCATCGCGGCGCGCCTGGCAACCCTGCCCACCGCACAACTCGCCGCACAAAAAGACACCCTGAAAGCCGCCCGAGACCGACTGCGCGCACTGCGCGACGCCGGCTCCTGACGTCCCACCGCACACCCTGACCCGGAAACCAAAACCACCCTTGCAGACGCCCGCCTTTTCGGTCAAACCCCCCCCAGTCGGGCTATGGCGCAGCCTGGTAGCGCGTCCGTCTGGGGGACGGAAGGTCGCAGGTTCAAGTCCTGCTAGCCCGACCAACACACCACAGCTCGCCCCCTCCGGCGGCACAAAACGACCCGAGGCACGATGAAACAGGGCGTTCTCACCGACACCGAAATCGCCGGAATGATCGAAAGCGGTAATATCGCCGCCGACCGCCCCTTCCAGCCCGGACAAATCCAGCCAGCCTCGCTCGATCTGCGCCTCGGCGCGCGAGCCTATCGCGTCCGCGCGTCTTTCCTCACCGGCAAAGACCGCACCGTCGCCGACCGGCTCTCCGATTTCACAATGCACAAGATCGACCTTTCGTCAGGCGCCGTGCTGGAAAAGGGTTGCGTCTACGTCGTGCCCCTCCTCGAAAGCCTCGCGCTGCCAGACGGCACATCCGGTGCGGCCTCCGCCAAATCCTCCATTGGCCGCCTCGATCTCCTCACCCGCATCATCACCGACCACGGCCATGAATTCGACCGCGTCCCCGACGGCTACACCGGTCCGCTCTACGTCGAAATTTGCCCCCAAAGCTTCTCGGTCATCGCCAAGACCGGCCAGATGCTGAACCAGATCATCTTCCGTCGCGGACAAACCGTCATAAGTGACAAGGACTTGAGCGACCTCCACGCCAAATCCCCCATTGTCTCGGGTGATGCGGTGATCTCAGGGGGCCTCGGCTTCTCTGTCGACCTCAAACCCGAAAACGGCACCCTTGTCGGATACCGCGCCAAACCCCACGCAGGCGTTATCGACCTCGAAAAACTCAACCACTATGATGCGTCCGACTACTGGGAAGAAGTGCGTACCGACACCGGCTGGATCATTCTCGACCCCGGCGCCTTTTATATCCTCGTCAGCCGCGAAGCCATTGTCATCCCCCCCGACCACGCTGCCGAAATGGCCCCCTACATTGCCATGGTCGGTGAATTCCGCGTCCACTACGCGGGCTTCTTCGACCCCGGCTTCGGATGGGCGGAAGCAGGCGGCACCGGCTCGCGCGGCGTGCTTGAGGTCCGCTGCCACGAAGCGCCTTTCGTCCTTGAACACGGCCAAATCGTCGGTCGTCTCGTCTACGAAAAAATGACCGAAGCCCCCAAGACGCTTTACGGCCGCGAGATCAAATCCAACTACCAGGGCCAGGGCCTCAAACTCTCAAAACACTTCAAAAGCTGATTTTTGGGTCCAAAAAATCCCCGGAGAGCGCCAGCGGCAGCAGAGTCCCCAAAACGCGCTCCCCTGACAATTGACCTCCAGCAACAGCCACTTCCGTCGATCACGGCCTGCCTCTTCGATCCGTGCAAAGTCGGAGCCGAATACGTCGCCTGCGCCATGTAAATCATGTCCCTCAGCGGGGCATCGCGCCTCCCGTTCGGACGCGCATCCGACATGGTTACAGACATCCCGGCCGAAGGTTTGAACCGTTTCCCCCCGTCTCTGGTATCGGAGCTTTTTGCGCAAAGGGTCCGGGCACATCTTTCCTGTCGCGACGCCCCTAGGGGCTATGTCGCAGACATCATCGCTGGCAGCGACATTCTCGATCAGCCAGCCAAGTATCTGGAATAAACGCCACGCCCGGAGCGCCTCAGAACCGGCCCGCCATCCGACCAAATCGCCGGGCAAGCTTCATCGTTTGCCCCGCTTTCTTCGCCCCCGGTGTCGGCGCCATACCCTTGTCTTTCATAGCCTTGCGCGCGCCCTGCATCACAAACCGCTGCAGCACCATTCGAATAAGTCTTTCAATATTCATCGGCTTCAATCCTCGTCCTCAAACATCTCGGCCTGATTCTCATCGTGCTCTTCATCCTCGCCCGGCAAAGGCTCACCCGGCGGCGGTCGGCTCTCCAACAATCCGGCGGCTCTGAGTTCCTTCACACCCGGCAGATCGCGCGCACTTTCCAGCCCGAAATGATCCAGAAAATCCTGCGTCACCACATAAGTCACCGGACGCCCCGGCGTCATCCGCCGACGTCCGAACCGGATCCACTCCAACTCCAACAACTGATCCACCGTCCCCCGAGACACCGAAACACCGCGGATTTCCTCGATCTCGGCCCGCGTGACAGGCTGGTGATAGGCGATGATCGCCAAAGTCTCGATAGCAGCACGGCTCAGTTTGCGCGTCTCGACCGTCTCCTTGCGCATCAGGAACCCAAGGTCCGGCGCCGTGCGCATCGCAAAGGCATCACCCACCTTTACCACCTGAACCCCGCGCCCCTCATAGCGTTTCTTCAGCATTTCAACGGCTTGCGCCCCGTCCGCCCCATGCGGCATTCGCGCGTTCATTTCCGAGATCGTCACAGGCTCGGCCGTTGCAAACAAGATCGCTTCGACCATCCGCTCCTGCTCGGCCAATGGCGGCGCTTCAAACAGGCTCTCGCCCGCGTCAACTTCGATCTCGTCAGACACGCGCCATCGCCTTGATCTGAATAGGGGCAAATGTCTCCGACTGCCGGATCTGAATGGCCCCCGCTTTCGCCAGTTCCAGCGATGCCGCAAAATGCGATGCCGTCGCCGAGCGCCGCCGCACCGGATCCGTCTCCCATCCTTCAGGCAACCACGACAGCAAATCCGTCCACTCGCCCGCAAACCCGATTAGCCCGCGCATGCGATCCAGCGCCTGTTCCAGCGTCATCACGTTGGCACGGTCCATCGCGTAGGGGCGAAACTCATCCTTCGTGCGGATTCGCGCATAGCCCTGCATCAGGTCCAACAGCGTCGCCGTATAACGCACCTTGCGAACCCGTGTCACATCCTCCGGCACGCCGCGCACAAAGAAATCGCGCCCCTTCTGATCCCGCGCCATCAGCTTGGCCGCCGCCTCGCGCATCGCCGACAAACGCTCCAGCTGAAACGCCAGATGCGCGGCCAGTTCCTCGCCCGAAGGTCCCTCATCGGCAGGGTCAGGTGGCAACAACAGGCGCGACTTCAAAAACGCCAGCCAGGCCGCCATCACCAGATAATCTGCCGCCAGTTCAATCCGCAGCGACTTCGCCTGATCGATAAACGCCAGATATTGCTCGGCCAATGCCAGAACCGAAATTTTACGCAGATCAACCTTTTGCGTGCGACTCAGCATCAACAAAAGGTCCAGCGGGCCTTCATAGCCATCGACGTCGACGATCAAAGCCTCTGCCGCAAGGCGGGCTTCGACGTCGTCAAAATCGGTGTCGCCGTCCGGCATATCAGGCTCCTTGCATCAGGGCCTCAAACTCAGCCTCAAGGGCCGGAATGTCAATATCCCTTGTGGTTCGACGCGCCGCCAACGCTATATCTGCGCGTTTTGCCGCCTCCGGCCCCATCCGCCCCAAGCCCGCGGCAATCGCCTCCATCTCACCGGCTTCACCATTGCAATGCAGCACCAGATCGCAGCCCGCCGCCAAAGCCGCCTGCCCACGCGTCACCACGTCCCCGGCAAGAGCGTTCATCGACACGTCATCGCTCATCAACAGCCCTGTCATCCCAAGTTGCTGCCGCAAATACGAAATCCCCGCCGCCGACTGCGTAATCGGCGCGGTCCCGTCAATCTCAGGTACCACGATATGCGCTGTCATCGCCATGCCCGTGTCCGCCAAAGCGCGGAAGGGCGCGAAATCCGTCGCCTTCAGTTCCGCCAACGGCACCTCGATCGTCGGCAAATCCTTGTGACTGTCCACCTGCGCCCGCCCATGCCCTGGCGCGTGCTTCAACACGGTCAAACAGCCGGCGTCCATCAGCCCCTCCGCACACGCCCGCGCCATCACGATCACCGTCTGCGCATCCCGCCCGTAGCAGCGGTTCCGCAAAAAGGCGTGCGTCTGCGGATACGCAATATCCCCGGACGGCGCACAATTCACATCGACCCCATGCGCCACCAACTCGGCGCCTATCAACGCTCCGCGCAAATACATCGCACGCACGCCCCGGCCCGGATCCTCAAACGCCTCGACCTGATCCAAAGGCGGCATCCATTCCCGCCAATGAGGCCCGCGCATCCGCTGCACACGCCCGCCTTCCTGATCGATCAGGATCGGCGCGTGCCAGCCCACGGCCTCCCGCAAGTCCCCCGTCAGACGACGAAGTTGCTCCGGTGTCTCACAATTGCGTTGAAAAAGGATGAACCCCCAGGGGTCGCCCTCACGAAAAAAGGTCGCCTCGTCCGGGGTCAGAAAAGGCCCGAGGGGCGCGAAAGTAAACGCGCCCCGGCTCACGTCATTCCTGTACGACAGGGATGCAATTCGCCCCGTCAGACACCAGCACGGCACAGAACCTACGCGCGTCCGACAGGTCTTCGAACCCCAGCGCACGCAGGCGCCAGAAGATCCGTCCACCTGTTTCCGCCTGCTGCACGACGCGCTCTTTGCCGACCATGTAGTCGCCGAAATTCGCCAACGCATTGGCCCATTCGGCCTTTGCCACGTCCTCACTGCCATAGGCACCAAGCTGCACCAGCCGCGTCCCCGGCGGAATTGTCGCCGGATCGATTGCACCCGTCACGTCGTTCATCACGTTCAGCGATGCCACCCGACGCCCTTCCGGCCGCTCCAATGGTCGCGGCGTCGCAGCCGGAGCCCCCGATCCCGCGCCCACAAGACTGACCGGTTGCGCCTCAAACAACGCCCCGGCATCCGCCAAAGCCGCGGCAACGGCCATGTCCGTCGCCGAGGGTTCGTTCATAACGGGTACCGTCTCGGCCAGAGTTTCGGCCTGCACTCCGTCATCGAAATCCGCCGCAGGCGCAACCTCGACCACCGATAAGACCTCCTCGACCGCCGGAGCCAACTCCGCCATCGCCAGGTCTTCATCTTCGTCAAACGTCGCCGGCGCAGGTGCCAGAACCACACGGTCGGTCACCTCCGACACGCGCTCCTCTGCAATCCGATTGACTGCCAAGCCTTGGAAATCATTCGCCAATCCGCCCGGCTCGGCCGGTGTGATCCGCATCGGCCCTTCCAGTGCGCGCACCACAGGTATCCCCGTCACGTCGCGCTGCCAAAGCTTCCAGCCCCAGGTTGCAAGCCCCACAATCAGCAAAATCGACAGGAAAGCGCCCGCCCAATTGATGATCGCTGTAAGCGAGCCGCCATCGCGGTCGCTTATCTCATTGAAATTGATAGCCGCCATTCTCTATGCCTCACTGTAGCCGCCGGTTGGTCCGACGTGCTTCAAACTGCTCTCGAAACTCGCAGCCGCGGCGCGCCTTTATCAGCGCATCTCTTCGACAGGAGTTACACCCAGAATACCCAATCCTGTTGAAATAACAACGGCTACGGCACGTGGTAGGGCGATTTTCGCCGCCGTGGCCGCACTGTCGCCCTCGTGAAGGAAGCGAAGCTGGGGTTTATCATTGCCCAGGTTCCAAAGCGCATGGAAATCCTGCGCCAGTTCATAAAGGTAAAACGCCACCCTGTGTGGTTCGTGATTGCGCGCCGCAATTTCCACCAGACGCGGCCATTCGGCGATCTTCATCGCCACGCGGAACTCGGCCTCGTCCTCCAACTTGGCGTTGTCGGAGTACTCCAAACCCATTTCTTCCGCTTTACGCATCACCGACCGGATCCGCGCATGTGCGTACTGCACATAAAACACCGGGTTCTCTTTCGACTGCTCAACGGCCTTGGCGAAATCGAAATCCAGAGGCGCGTCATTCTTGCGCGTCAGCATCACGAACCGCGCCACATCCGGGCCGACCTGCTCGACCACATCGCGCAACGTCACGAACGTACCCGCGCGCTTGGACATCTTGAACGGCTCGCCATCTTTATACAGCTTCACCAACTGCGTCAGCTTCACGTCCAAAGGCACCCGACCGTCCGACAAAGCCGAAACCGCTGCGTTCATCCGCTTCACGTAACCACCATGATCCGCGCCGAAAATGTCTATAAGCTCATCGAACCCGCGGTGTATCTTGTCCCAGTGATACGCAATGTCCGGCGCAAAATACGTCCACGCGCCATCCGACTTCATGATCGGGCGATCCACATCATCCCCATGCGCGGTCGAACGGAACAACGTCTGCTCGCGCGGCTCCCAATCCTCGGGCATCTTGCCCTTCGGCGGCTCCAGCACGCCCCTGTAAATCAGACCCTTGCTTTTCAGATCGTTGATCGCCTTTTCAATCAGCCCCGAACCGTAAAGCGACTTTTCACTGAAGAAATGGTCCATCTTGACGCCCAATGACGCCAAATCCGTGCGGATCAAATCCATCATCGCATCGGTCGCGAAATCGCGCACTTTCTCCAGCCAGACCTCTTCCGGCTTGTCCAGAAACTGATCCCCAAACTCGGCCTTCAACGCTTCGCCCACCGGCACCAGATAGTCGCCCGGATATAAACCCTCGGCGATCTCGGGGCTCAGCCCATGCGCCTCGCGATACCGCTCATAAGCCGAGCGCGCCAAGACATCGACCTGCGCACCACCATCGTTGATGTAATACTCGCGCGTCACATCATAGCCCGCGAAATCCAGCAGAGACGCCAAAGCATCCCCAAACACCGCCCCCCGCGTATGACCCACATGCAAAGGCCCCGTTGGGTTGGCGCTCACGTATTCGACGTTCACCTTCACACCCGCGCCCATGCCCGAATGACCGAACACCTTTCCGGAATCGATCGCTTCGGCCACAACGTCATGCCAGACATCCGGGTGCAGCCGCAGGTTCAGAAACCCCGGCCCCGCCACTTCGGCTACCGCAATCCGCCCATCCGTCGTCAGCCGCTCAGCCAGGATTTCGGCAATCGCGCGCGGCGGCTTCCCCGCTCCTTTGGCCAGAACCATCGCCGCATTCGTCGCCATATCTCCGTGCGAAGCATCGCGCGGAGGCTCCACTGCCACGTTCCCCCATGACAAGCCCGACGGAAGGTCTCCGTCAGCCACCATGGCATCCAGTGTTTCGATCACAGACGTGCGGATTTCAGCGAAAATGTTCATGTGCTTGCCTTTGGAATACGCTTTGCGGTTTACCACCTAGAAAAGGCGCGTCAACGCTGCGCAATTGTTTGACTTGGCCCGGCGCAATCGCCACGATCTCACCATGACACACCGCCTCGAATTTGTCGAAGCCATCCCCGACGGTTACCGCGACATTCTGATCGCCTATCTGACCGCGATTCTGCCTACATTCGAAGCCGTAAGCGGTATCAAAATCGACGCGGTCAAGATGGCGGACGAAACTCTCGCGAACCCGTCCTATCTCCTGCCACCCGCAAACCGCCTGCTCGTCGCCTACGACGACACCGACACACTGGTCGGCTGCGGCAGCCTAAGGCGCATCCGCCCGGACGCGGGCGAAATGAAGCGCATGTTCGTAGCAGCGTCCGCACGCGGCACCGGCCTTGGCCGCGCCATATTCGAAGAACGCATCGCCGAAGCCCGCCGCATGGGCCTCAAATGGCTCTACGCGGACACGGTCAAAGGCAACCGGCCCATGATCAATCTCTATGAAAAGGCAGGTTTCGACTACATCGACCGCTACCCCGAAAACGCCAACCCACCCGAGTTTGCGCCGCACCTCGTTTTCCTGCGCTGCGCGCTTTAAGACGCCCGACCCTATTTCCCGACAAACCGCTCATGGCACTGGATCGCGAAACGGTCCGTCATGCCGGCGATGTAGTCTGAAACCAGCCGCGCCAACTCCACCTCGCCCCGTGCCTCCTCGACGTCCTTGCGCCACTGCTTCGGCAACTTGTCAGGGTGCGCCATGAAAAACGGAAACAACTCCTCCACGACCTTCGTCACCTCCACCCGCATCGCCACCACAGACGGCGCGCGATACATCCGCTCAAACAGAAACGCCCTGATTACCTTTAGATCCTCGAAAATCTCCGGCGAAAACCGAATAATCTGAAACCCCGCCCGCCGGATATCTTCCGCCGACTTCGGCCCGATCTCCAACAAAGATTGCCGCGCCACCGCGATCACATCTTCCACCAAAATCCCGAAAAACCGCCGCAGGGCCTCATGCCGCCGCCTGTAATAATTCAACCCCGGATAGGCCGCATCCACCACGGCAAAACACCGGTCCAAAATCGGCAACTCCGCCAACTCATCCGTCGAAAACAACTCCGCGCGCAAACCGTCATGCAAATCATGATGGTTATAGGCCACATCGTCCGAAATCGCCGCCACCTGCGCCTCGGCACTGGCATAAGTGCCCAACTCCAAATCCCAATTCGCCTGACAGGCCGCCAAAGCCCAGGGTATGTCCCCCTCGACCGGCCCGTTGTGCTTGGCAATCCCCTCAAGCGTCTCCCACGTCAGGTTCAGCCCATCGAAATCCGCATAATGCCGCTCCAGATGCGTGATGATCCGAATGGCCTGCGCATTGTGATCAAACCCGCCATAAGGCGCCATCAAGGCCCCCAACGCATCCTCGCCCGTATGCCCGAAAGGCGTGTGCCCCAGATCATGCGCCAAAGCCACAGCCTCGGTCAGCTCCGCGTTCAGCCCCAAAGCCCCCGCGATTGTGCGCGCCACCTGCGCCACCTCGATCGAATGCGTCAGCCGCGTGCGGAAATAATCCCCCTCATGCTCAATGAACACCTGGGTCTTGTGCTTCAGCCGCCGAAACGCGCTGGCATGGATGATCCGGTCCCGGTCGCGCTGAAAACACGACCGGAATGCGCTTTCCTCTTCCACGAAAAGCCGCCCCCGACTGTCCTCGGGGTTTGATGCATAGGGCGCTCGCATATTCTGCCTGCGTCTTGTCCGCCTCTGTTGTCCCCCTTATATTCATGTTGAAGCACAGAAAGAAACCGGCACATGGATCTGAACATCCCACCCCGCGTGACACCCCGCGCCTTTGAACGCCTCGCCGAGATCAACGCGAACGCCGAGGCCCCCAAAGCCCTGCGCATCGCCGTCGAAGGCGGCGGATGCTCCGGTTTTCAATACAACATCGACCTCGACACACCGGCCGAAGGCGACACCATTCTCGAAGCCAACGGCCAAAAGGTCGTCGTCGACGAGGTCTCGCTGCCCTTCCTCGCCAACGCGGTGATAGATTTCTCCGAAGAACTCATCGGTGCGCGCTTCACCATCGAAAACCCCAATGCTTCCAGCTCTTGCGGCTGCGGGATCAGCTTCTCGATGTAAAACACGACCCGGCGCACCTCTCCCGAAGCGAAAGGAAAGCCCATGTTTACCCTCGACTGCGACGCAGGCGGCTTCGTGCGCCTCAACATTGGCGGCAAAATCGACGAAGCCGAAATGAAAGCTGGCCTCGAGGAATTCCTTAAAATCGTCCAAGCCGCCGACAAGACGGACTTCCTCTACACCATCAAGGATTTCGAATTTCCCGCCCTGCAAGCCATCGCAGTCGAATTCGGCTACCTCCCCCGCCTTTTCGCAAGCCTGCCCAAAATCGGCAAAGTCGCCGTCGTCGCCGATCAGGTGTGGCTGCGCAAAGCCGCCGATATCGAAGGCATGCTGATCCCCGGCCTCACCATCGAGACCTTTCCACCCGACGCCGAAGATGACGCGAAAGCGTGGCTTACCGGGACCGCCTGAGGCGGCCGCCGATTCTAAACACAGATGGCTGGCCTGCCGGACGAAGCAGCCGTTCAAACGAACTCACCATTCTTAATTCGGACCGCGTGGCGATCTCAAGTGCCGCTTACTTTTGCGCCGGGCGTAACATCGGGAACCGGGGCGGTGCGGAGCCAACCCGAACCTCTGCCAACAGTTTGAAACCGAAACGTTCATAAAGAGACATGTTCGCAGAATTCGTCGATTCCAAGTAGGCTGGCATCCCATCACGATCGACGAAAGTCAGACAGTGCTCCATGAGCTTTGCTCCAAGCCCGCGTCCCCGATATGCGGGGTCCACTGCTATCAGTCCAAGGTACCAGTGCGGCTCGCTTGGACAATAGGCTGCGCTTTGAGAGATCAGGGCTGGGAATTCGGCAGGAAAACTGTGACCGGAACCTTCGGACGGAGGTGCTGCCAGCGCAATCTCTTCAGAACGGTCGGTCTTTTTTGTGCCGGGCGGAAGCCAAACCGCAGCCCCCGCAAAATCACCAATTACATAGATCGTGCCCGCATTAAAAGCCTGGGAATACGCGCGCCTTGGATGCTTTGGGCTGTCCTGCAGGAAGTCCACTGACTTTGGCATCAACCAACGAACGAACGGGTCGGCTGAGAATGAGACTGACAGCAATGCGCCGAGAAGTTCCTCATCCTCCCATCCCCCTTGTCTGATCGTCGTTTCTTCCAAAGTGACCTCCAAAGAACGATATACGATCATGATACTTGTTGCCCTGAATACTCAAGCGATTGTTCTGCGATCCAAACGCACAAATGGGCTCAAACCAGCCATTCGCCGCACCTTGCCCGGCAACGCTCGACAAAGCACCGCGTCACCCAAACCCCACGCATCACGACACACCCCCCTTGCCCCAAACGCCCGCTTGCGCCAAATTCGAACCCGCATGCAGGACATCCGTCCCTTCGCCGCACCGCACAAATCCTGCCATCGGCGCAAACCCCATGCACCTTGAAGGATCGTGTCATGACATCCAACACCACCGGCTCCCCACCCCCAAATATCCCGACGCCGCCAGAACCCGCGGTCAAGATCAACACCGTCACCGCCGAGGATATCAAAGCCGCCCTCAAGGCGGGCTTCGCCGACTTCCTCGCACGCCCCGTCTTGAGCGGGTTTTTCGGCCTCTTTTACGCAGGGTTCGGGATCCTTTTCGTCTGGATCCTCGTCTCGCTCGGCCAGCTTTGGATGATCATCCCCGCCATCGTCGGCTTTCCCCTCGTCGCCCCCTTTGCCGCCGCCGGGCTCTACGAAATGTCGCGCCGCCTGCAAAAAGACGAGGCTTTCACATGGTCCGACATCCTCACGGTCATGGCCAACCAACGAAAGCGCGAAATGGGCTGGATGGCCTTTGTCACCCTCTTCGTCTTCTGGGTCTGGAGCTATCAGGTCCGGCTCTGGCTCGCGATCATCCTGCAAGATACGTCTTTCTCGGACTTCGGTGGCTTTCTCTCCATCGTCTTCTTCACCCCCGAAGGCTGGACCTTCCTCGCCATCGGCACAATCGCCGGCGCTGTCCTATCTGCCATCCTGTTCTCCCTCACGGTCGTCGCCATGCCCATGCTGCTTGAACGCGAGACAAACTTCGTCACCGCCATGGTCACCTCCGTGCGAGTCGTCACAGAAAACCCGCGCGTCATGCTGATCTGGGCCGCCATCATCTCGGTCACCATGCTTTTATCGCTGGTCCCCGCCTTTCTTGGCCTGATATTCACCCTGCCCATCCTCGGTCACACCACATGGCACCTCTACCAACGCGCCGTGCCCCCAGAGCCAGCCTGATCGCGCCACGCCGCGGCAGACCGGCACGAAATAATCCCACCCCTGCCCCATTCCCGCCATGTTCAATGGCATAGAATAAGCCATACTGTTTCTCAATCGGGACCAACGGCCTGAACCACCGCCCGATAAGATAGACAAGATAACCGATTTCCCTCGGTGCGCGCCGGTCTCTTTTCCTTCCCTCAAAGAGTCTGGCGCGCCAACCTCCCTCCCAACATCGTCCTAACCCTGCGCACGGTCGCACCGACGCAATACCGACGTAATACCGACGTCATACCGATACGCCCTTGAACCGCTCTGAAAACTCCCTCAAAACCAAAGGAACCCGGGGGAATTCCATGCGCATCGCGACCTTCAACATCAACGGCATCAAGGCCCGCATCGGCGCGCTTACAGACTGGCTGAACGAGCAAAAACCCGATGTCGCCTTCTTGCAGGAAATCAAATCCATCGATGAAAATTTTCCCCGCGAGCATTTCGAAGATCTCGGCTATACCGTTGAAACGCATGGACAAAAATCTTTCAACGGCGTCGCCATCCTCTCGCGCCTGCCGCTGGAAGATATCACCCGGGGCCTGCCGGGAGACGACACCGACGATCAGGCCCGCTGGATTGAAGCCACGGTGATCGGCGAAAAGAAACCCGTGCGCATCTGCGGCCTCTACCTGCCGAACGGCAACCCCGCACCTGGCCCGAAATACGATTACAAGCTCGCCTGGATGAGCCGCATGAAGATCCGCGCCCAAGCCCTTCTTAACACAGAAGAACCCGGCATCATGTGCGGCGACTACAACGTCATCCCCCAAGACGAAGACGCCGCCCGCCCCGACGCCTGGCGCGAAGATGCCCTCGCCCGCCCCGAAACCCGCGCCGCCTACCGCGAAATCCTCAATCTTGGCTTTACCGAAGCCTTCCGCGCTCGCACCCAAGGCCCCGATCACTACTCATTCTGGGACTACCAGGCAGGGGCCTGGAACCGCAACGACGGCATCCGCATCGACCACCACCTCCTCACCCCCCAAGCCGCTGATCTGCTTGAAAATTGCTGGATCGAAAGCGCCGTCCGGGGCCGGGAGAAACCCTCCGACCACGTCCCCGTCTGGCTCGAACTCGACGCTTGATGCCCTGCCACATTTTCGCCCGGACCCAATGATAACCATTTGAAAACCTCGGAGACGCAAAATGAAACGCATCATCACCGCCCTTAACGCTCTCGCGCTTCTCGCTGCCCCGACACAAGCACTCGCTGCCGGAAAAAACGACAAAAACTGCCCGCCCGGCCTCGCCAAGAAAACCCCGGCCTGCGTTCCGCCCGGCCTCGCCAAAAAAGGCGTCACCGCCGAGGATCGTGGCTACGAGATCGGCGACCGGATCGTTGATCCTGACTACATCATCCTGCAAACCGGCGACCGCGTCATTTTCGACGGGCGCGAATACATTGTCGTCAGCACATCAAACGACACCATCCTGCGGCGCGGCGATGATATCTATCGGCTTCCACGCGATGCTCGCTCGGACTATGTCCGCATCGGCGACAACTTCATCAAGGTCAACCGCGAGACGAAAGAGATCATCGACCTCATCCGCCTCGCCGACCTGATCCTCGGCTAACTTACTGTTATTTCCGGCATAAATATCCGAAGTGGTTTGGGAAACGCGTCCCCATCCGGCCGGAATATCACGTCACTCGGCCGCCACCCGCGCCACACCCAGCATCTGCGCAAGATAATGCCCGGTGTGCGAAGCCTTGACCAAGGCCACCTCTTCGGGCGTTCCGACCGCCACGATCTCACCGCCGCCATCGCCGCCTTCAGGCCCGATATCGATGATCCAGTCGGCGGTCTTGATCACATCCAGATTATGCTCGATGACCACCACCGAATTCCCCTGTTCCACCAACTCATGCAGCACTTCCAATAGCTTGCGCACATCTTCAAAATGCAGACCCGTCGTCGGCTCATCCAGAATGTACAGAGTCCGACCAGTCGAGCGCTTCGCCAGCTCCTTTGACAGCTTCACCCGCTGCGCCTCACCGCCCGAAAGCGTCGTCGCCTGCTGCCCGACCTTGATATAGCCAAGCCCCACGCGCATCAGCGCATCCATCTTTTCGCGGATCGAGGGTACCGCTTTGAAAAACGTCTGAGCATCCTCGACCGTCATATCCAGAACGTCTGCGATGGACTTGCCCTTGAACCGGATTTCCAGCGTCTCGCGGTTGTATCGCGCGCCCTTGCAGGTCTCGCAGGTCACGTAAACATCCGGCAAAAAGTGCATCTCGATCTTGATGACACCATCCCCCTGACACGCCTCGCAGCGCCCACCCTTCACGTTGAACGAGAACCGCCCGGGCTTGTACCCTCGCGCTTTGGACTCTGGCAGGCCTGCGAACCAGTCCCGAATCGGCGTGAATGCGCCCGTATAGGTCGCGGGGTTCGACCGCGGCGTGCGGCCAATGGGTCGTTGATCGATATCGATGACTTTATCGAGGAATTCCAAGCCCTTGATCGTCTCACAAGGCGCCGGCGTCTGGCGCGCACCGTTCAAGCGCATCGAAGCCGTCTTGAACAGCGTTTCAATTGTCAGCGTCGACTTGCCGCCGCCGGACACGCCAGTCACGCAAACGAACTTGGCCAGTGGAAACTCTGCCGTCACGTCCTTGAGGTTGTTCCCCGTCGCCTTCACAACCGTTACCGATTTCTTGTTCCCCGCGCGCCGCTCGGTCGGAACCGCGATTTTTCGACGCCCCGCAAGATAGTCACCCGTCACGCTTTTCTTGTTCGTGATGATCTTCGCAGGCGTGCCATGTGCGACGACTTCGCCGCCGTGGACACCCGCACCTGGTCCAATGTCGAACACGTAGTCGGCCTCGCGTATGGCCTCTTCGTCATGCTCGACCACAATCACCGTATTGCCCTGATCACGCAGGTTTTTCAGCGTCAGCAGCAGCCGATCATTGTCCCGCTGGTGCAGACCGATCGATGGTTCGTCCAGCACGTAGAGCACCCCCGTCAGCCCGGATCCAATCTGACTGGCCAGCCGGATGCGCTGGCTTTCTCCGCCAGACAAAGTCCCGGCATTGCGCGCCAGCGTCAGATACTCCAGACCGACGTTGTTGAGGAACCCAAGCCGTTCGCGAATCTCCTTCAAGATCGCGCGAGCGATCTCGTTCTTCTGCTTGCTCAGCACCTCGGGTGCGGCTTCGATCCACGTCAGCGCCTCGCGAATCGACATCTGCACGACCTCGCCCACATGCAGCCCACCGATCTTAACCGCCAACGCCTCCGGCCTCAGACGGAAACCGCCACATGTCCCGCAAGAGCGATTGTTCTGAAACCGTTCAAACTCCTCTCTGATCCAGTTCGAATCCGTCTCGCGATAGCGCCGTTCCATATTCGGAATGACACCTTCAAACGGGCGCGACACCTGATATACCCGCCCGCCTTCATCATAACGGAACTTGATCTCCTCCTCGCCCGATCCGTACAAGAACACCTGTTGCACTTTCTCAGGCAAATCTTTCCATTTGGTGTTTTTGTCGAAATCATAATGCTTCGAAATTGATTCAATTGTTTGCAGGAAATACGGGGACTTGCCTTTCCGCCACGGCGCAAGGGCCCCATCATAGATCTTCAAATTCTGGTCCGGCACCACAAGGCGTTCGTCAAAAAACAGCTCGACCCCAAGCCCATCACATGACGGACAGGCCCCAAATGGCGCATTGAACGAAAACAGGCGCGGCTCGATCTCGGGGATGGTGAACCCACTGACAGGACAGGCAAATTTCTCCGAAAACGTGAAACGCTCGGCCTCTTCATCCTCTTTCACTGCCGTCTCAAGGATCGCAATCCCATCCGCAAGGTCCAGCGCCGTGCGGAACGAATCCGCCAGCCGTGTCTCAAGCCCTTCGCGCACCACGATGCGATCCACAACCACATCGATGTCGTGGCGAAACTTCTTGTCCAAGGTCGGCGGCTCGTCCAATTCATAGAATTGTCCGTCTGCCTTTACCCGCTGAAAGCCTTGTTTACGAAGTTCTAAGAACTCCTTGCGATACTCCCCTTTACGGTCGCGCACGATGGGGGCCAGAAGAAACGCGCGGGTTCCCTCCTCCATCGCCATCACGCGATCCACCATGTCCTGGACCTGCTGCGCTTCAATCGGCAGACCCGTGGCCGGAGAATAAGGAGTGCCCGCCCGCGCAAATAAAAGGCGCATGTAATCGTATATCTCGGTCACCGTTCCAACGGTCGATCGTGGATTCTTCGACGTGGTTTTCTGCTCGATCGAAATAGCCGGTGAAAGCCCCGAGATATGATCAACGTCCGGTTTTTCCATCATATCAAGGAATTGCCGCGCATAAGCCGAAAGGCTTTCAACGTACCGCCGCTGTCCTTCGGCATAAATCGTGTCAAAGGCCAAGGACGACTTGCCCGACCCCGACAGTCCGGTGATCACCACCAGCTTGTCGCGCGGAATATCCACGTCGATATTCTTCAGATTGTGTTCGCGCGCGCCCCGCACTTCGATATTCTTCAATTCGGCCATTCGCTCACCTCTCGCCACAACGACAGATAGCGGTCCACCCGCAAACCTCAATGGCGCAATCGGAACATTACAGGAACATTAACAATGCGTCACGCGGATTTCGCAATCTTTCTGTGGATAAACCAAACGAACGCGAAACCGATCAACGAAACCGCGATTGCGACCGCTGCCAGTCCCTTAAATCCAAAGACGACTGCGGCAGCGAACAACGGTGTCGATGCTGCGGTTCCGATGTTGCCAAGTTGCGCGATCGCCCCGTTCGCCCGCGCCTGATCCGCCGGGTCCGCGTTCAACGCAGGCACATTGGCAAAGGACGCGCCCGGCACCAGACCAATGGCGACAAACACCGCCATCACCACCCAAACCTGAAAGGACGCCGAAGCGATCAGCGCAATGGCCAACCCGGCGACCGTCAGGGTATACCCAACAAGCAGCACGGTTTTCGGCGCAATCCACCGTGCCAGCCAGCCCGCGCCGAACGTGCCGGCCAAAGCCAAGAGTGGCAACAGCGGCCCTGTCCATTCCCCCAAGACGCCCGGCAGAAAAGTGAGCAATCCCAGAAATATGATCGTATGCCACAAGAACCCGAGGGCCGGCGCAAGCAGACGTGAATTGGTGTAGATCGCCACATGTCGTGCGATGATATCTCCCTGCCAATGGCCTCGCACTGCACCACGCGGCAGCAACGACCAAAGGGCTGCAAACAATGCCAAGCCAAAGGCTCCGTGTGCGACATAGACCTGCGAAGGCCCGTCAAGAAGCGGGATCACCGCAGCCGACCCGGCAAAACCCACGCCGAAAAACGTGCCCCACAGCCCCATCGAAACCGACACGTCTCGTGGGCTGGAAAGGGCCGCCATCAGCGTCGGCGCGGCCACGACGATGGCCAGGTGACTGAACCCTTCGACCAGTCGCAATGCCATAAACAGCTGAAACGAAGGTAAAAATGCCTGCGATATCGACAGGATCGACGCCACCAGAAGCGCACTCAAAAGCACATTTCGCGGCCCGAACTGCGCGACGATCATCCCTGCCGTCACACCAAAAACGATCCCGGCCACCGACACGGCCGACACGGCAAACGGCAAAGCCGCGCCGTCATAGATCGCGCCCAAATCCTGCAAGGTCAGCGCGATTTTCGCAAACTGCGCAGCGGCAAAAAGCCCCGCCAAAAAAAGTAGTCCGATCAATCGCCAGTCTGTGCGCATGGGCCGCTTGTCGCAGACCACAAAACCGGGTCAAGCCTTATCGCGCAGTCCGAAACACGGGTGCGACAGAGAAAAGAAGTTCGTCAAAGGACGCAGAGCGACAACAATCTGCCCGACCCAAACCGGCAAGTTCAGAAGGGCGGCTCCCACGGCTCGGAAGCTCAATGGCAAGTCGACGAAGATCAATGGCAATGCCGCAAAGGGCTCGGGGTTCATACCGAAAAGATCCTCCGCACCGGCATGAGCAAAAACCAAAGCGGCCAGATAAATGAAAAACGCCGATCCCAAAAAGGAACCGGCGTATCCAACTGCTGAAATGACGCACCACTTAGATGTGGATCACACGGTCATAAGCATCCAGCACACTCTCGTGCATCATTTCCGACAAGGTCGGATGCGGGAAGACCGTATGCATCAGGTCTTCTTCCGTCGTCTCCAACTGGCGCCCCACCACATAGCCCTGGATCAACTCGGTTACTTCCGCGCCAATCATATGGGCGCCCAAAAGCTCGCCGGTTTTCTCGTCGAACACGGTTTTCACCATGCCCTCGGCCTCTCCCAAGGCGATCGCCTTGCCGTTGCCGATGAACGGGAAACGACCCACTTTGATCTTGTAGCCAAGCTCTTTCGCCTTGGCTTCGGTATAACCCACGCTCGCAACCTGCGGATGACAATATGTACAGCCGGCAATCGCTTCGGGCTTGACCGGATGGACCTTGTTCTTGCCCGCAATCAGCTCGGCAACCATCGTGCCTTCGTGGCTTGCCTTGTGCGCCAGCCAGGGCGCTCCCGCGATGTCACCAATGGCGTAAAGCCCGTCGACACCTGTGCGGCAATACTCATCCGTCACAACATGTGTTCGGTCGATCTTCACACCCAGCTCTTCCAGCCCAAGCCCTTCGACATTACCGACAATCCCCACAGCCGAGATCACGGTATCGAACTCCATCTTCTCGACCTTGCCGCCCGCTTCGATGTGCGCCACGACCTTGCCCTTGCCGCGATCAAGTTGCTTGACCATGGATTTCTCCATGATTTTCATACCTTGCTTAGTGAAGGACTTCTTGGCGAAAGCGGAAATCTCTGCGTCTTCCACCGGCAAGACACGGTCCATCACCTCGACCACGGTCGTATCGGCCCCAAGCGTGTTGTAGAAACTCGCGAATTCGATGCCGATCGCACCCGAGCCGATGACCAGCAATTTCTTCGGCATCCGCGGCGGCTGCAACGCGTGTTTGTACGTCCAAACCAGATCGCCGTCGGCCTCTAGGCCCGGCAATTCGCGCGCCCGCGCGCCCGTCGCCAGAATGATGTTCTTGGCCTCAAGCTCCTCAGTGCCCTTGTCGGTCTTGACCGACACCTTGCCCTTGGCAGGCAAGGTCGCCGCGCCCATGAAGACCTCGACCTTGTTCTTCTTCATCAGATGCCCGACGCCACCGTTCAGCTGCTTGGCGACAGCGCGCGAGCGTTTGACGACGGCATCGAGATCATAGCCGATCCCATCCGCCTTTAGACCAAACTCCTTTGCGCGGTGCATCAGATGGAAAACCTCGGACGAGCGCAGCATCGCCTTGGTCGGAATACAGCCCCAGTTCAGGCAAATGCCGCCCATATGCTCGCGTTCCACGATCGCGACCTTCAGGCCCAATTGGCTGGCGCGAATCGCAGCGACATACCCACCGGGACCGGCCCCGATCACCACCACGTCAAAAGTCTTAGCAGCCATTGGTTTCCTCCTGCGGCGAGATTGTTCTACGTTAAACTATCTGCCACAAACCGAAGGCGTTGTCACCCGCGAGGCGATGCCGCAGCGGAAGTCCCGCTACCCAGTCCGTGCAATGCTCATGCTGCGTTTTAGGCGGCCTCGGCGGCCTTCATGGCCTCGACCGTCGCGCCGTAACCGCCTTCCTCAAGAAACACCGCTTCGGCCGCGGGCGTTTCACGCGCCAACGCGGCATTGCGGTTTGGAAAACGCCCGAACTTGCGCACGACTTCGCGGTGGGCCTTGGCATGTAGCAAGGTGCCATCGCCGGTTTGGGGCATGCGGGTCATGATCAAACGCACGGCACGGTCCTGATCGCTCAGACACTCGGAATGAACCAGTGGCATGTAAAAGAACTGCCGCGCAGGTTCGTCGATCTTCAGGTCCCAACCACGCGAAATCGCCGCCTTCGCAGCCGCGCGCGCCAGACCATCGGTCGCAAACGCCTTTGGCGTATCGCGGAACATATTCCGCGAGAACTGATCCAGCAGGATGATATAGGCCAAAGTCCCGGTCGGATATGTAAGCCAAAGCGACAAAGCGCCCTCGCAGGCACGATTGTAAAGGTCTTCGAACTCGTCCCGGATTTCCTGATCAAGAGCGTCGCCGCCCATATACCAGCCTTCGGGGCCTTTTTCGTCCAGCCAAAAGGCAAGAATGTCTTCAGGATTGGTCATCATCACACGCCTCGTTCCACCCAAAAAAAGTCCCCCGTCATGAAACCGTTACCGAAAGATCATTTCGAATCAAGGGGGGCAGGTTCATTTGCCTTGCCTTCGTCAATACTTTCGACATTTTCGGCATAGTAACCCTGCGCCGCTTCCACCGCCACGATGGTTCCGGTCGGCATCATCGGTGCATAGCTCACCGCATCATAGTCTTCCGCTTCCTCGCTGTAGACCGAAGGTCGCTGGGTCATCCGCCATCCGACGAAGGCCGCCAGAATGAACATGAAGAACGCCAGATAAGCCCAAAAGCCTTCCGGCCCCATCGCCGTCAGCATCCAGCCGGTGATAACCGGGCCCAAAACAGCTCCAAGCCCGTTGATGAACAGCAGCCCTCCCGAGGCCGCCGCCATGTCCTCGACCTGAAGATAGTCGTTCGTATAGGCGATCAGCAGCGCATAAAGCGGGTTGGACATGCCGCCCATGATGAAGGCCGCAAACACCGCCACCTCGAACGATCCTCCGAAGGCCAGACCCAACAACCCTGCAATCCCGCCGACGACAGCCGCTGCCAGAATGACCAGACGCCGGTCCATCCGGTCGGAAACCCAGCCAAACGGGTATTGAAATAACATCCCGCCGATAAAGATCGCAGACACGAAAATCGAGATCTCGGCCACGCTGAAGCCCGCGCGCGTGCCATAGATCGAAGCCATGCCGAACTGCGCAGCAAAGACAGCCCCCATCAGGAACATGCCGACGCAGCCCAGAGGCGAAATTGTATAAATCTGCTTCAGCGTCATGGGCTTCGTCGTGTCGAATTTCGGCGATTCCGCTGCCGACAAAAGGATCGGCGCGAACGACAGCGAAACCAGAACCGACGGAATGACGAAAAGGATGAATCCGGCCGGATCTGCAACGTTCAAAAGCGCCTGGCTCGAAACAATCCCGACCATCTGCGCCATCACATAAAGCGACAACGACTGCCCGCGTGTCTCGTTCGTCGAGGCGTTGTTGAGCCAGCTTTCCGCCGTCACGTAAACGCCCGAAAACGAAAACCCGAAGATCACCCGAAGCACGATCCATGCCCAAGGGTCGGTGATCGTCGGATAAAGGATCAACACCGCCGAAATGAACGAACCCAGCGCCGCAAAGACCCGAACATGACCGACGCGTCGTATCATTTCAGGCGCCATGCGCGATCCGATCAGGAAGCCCGCGAAATAGGCCGAGGTGATGACCGACAACTCGGTCGTCGAAAAGTTCTCGATTGCGCCGCGTATACCGATCAGCGATCCCTGAAGACCGTTGCCGACCATCAACAGAAGGATACCCAAAAGCAGGGCCCAGGTGCTGCCGAGAACTTTAAGCATTACGAGACTCCAAACGCGCGTAGTGCTCAAATGCGCCCGATACGACGCCCATACGCGCTTCCCTGCGACCTCTTACGGGTCAATTTCACCCCTTTGGCAGCAAAAGCGACGCGTCGCCATAGGAAAAGAACCGAAATTCACGCGAAATCGCATAGGCGTAAATGCTGCGAATGCGGTCGGATCCCATGAACGCCGAAACCAGCATCATCAGCGTGGACTTGGGCAGGTGAAAATTGGTCATCAACCCATCCGCGATCTTGAAGCGATACCCCGGCGTGATGAAGATATCCGTGGCCCCCTCCCACGCCGACAATGTTCCGTCTTCGCCCGCCGCCGTTTCGATCAGACGCATCGCCGTTGTGCCGACAGGCACGATCCGCCCGCCATGCGCGCGCGTTGCGTTGATTTCGCTGGCAGCCTTTGCATTGATCGAACCGCGCTCGGAATGCATCTTGTGATCGGCGATATCGTCCACCTTCACTGGCAGGAACGTGCCTGCGCCCACATGCAACGTCACATAACTGACCTCAATGCCGCGCGATGCCAGCGCCTCCATCAGCGCCGCGTCGAAATGCAAAGACGCCGTCGGAGCCGCCACCGCGCCGGTCCTTTTCGCCCAGATCGTCTGATAGTCCACCCTGTCCTGATCGTCCGATTTGCGCAGCGCCTCGATATAGGGCGGCAAAGGCATGGCCCCGCTGGCATTCAGCGCCGCGTCGAAGTCGTCTCCGGTTAGATTGAACTTCAGCGCGGCGGTCCCTTCCGCGCGGCCCACGACTTCCGCCGACAACGCATCCGAAAACCGGATGACCTCGCCGTCGCGCACCTTGCGCAACGGTTTCAGCAACGCCATCCAGTTTCCGTCCGGCAAAGGGTCCAACAAGGTCGCCTCGATCCGCGCCTCGGTCACACCGGCCTCGCCGCTGCGCGTCCGCACACCCGACAGCCGCGCCGGAATGACTTTGGTGTCATTCAGAACCAGACGATCACCGGGGTTCAGAAACGACGGCAGGTCAATCGCATGGGCCTCGTCGATTGCATCTGCGCGCGCCACCAGAAGGCGCGACGCGGACCTCGGGCGCGCGGGTCGCGTTGCAATCAGCCCCTCGGGCAGGTCGAAATCGAAATCGGAAAGTTTCATGGTCACTCAATTCGTCGGCGGCGGGCGGCGGAAAATCTCGCGGAACAGTCCGGGCGTCAGAATGGACAGGGGATTGACGCCCACCGTCGGCCCATTGGCGGGCCCCGTGACACGATAATTGAAGCCAAACAACCCCTCACCCCGCCGACTGACGATCGCGCCCACGGAATTCAGAAAAAAGAAAGGAGACACAACGCCCTGCATGTCGATCTCCTTTGCACCAAAGTCATAAAGCCCCGCCGCCGAGATCCCAAGCGAGCCACCGACGGCCGCCGATTCCTCCAAAACCAAAGCATTCGGCGTCAGCCTGAAACGACCATCCACCGTCGCAAACCGGATGCCCTTCCCCGAAAGCTGATCGATCAACCCGACACCGCTGATCGTGTCCAGCAAAGCCGCCATCACGGGCGCGTTCTGAATACGGATATCCTCGATCAGAAATTCGCCGCGATAAGACCCCGCAGCGGCGGTCACATCCGGCGTCAGGACAATATCAAGCGTGCCGCCCGCCGCGTTGTCCGTCAGCCCCATCGCGCTGATGACCCCGCCCGCATCGCTCGCCTGAAGACGTATCGCGGTACCGCCGTTTGCGGGCGCAAGCGTGCCGCGCACCGGCGTGCGGCCATTCACGCGCGCCTCGAATTGCCCCGAAAGACCGGCCCGCCCTGAATCGATCTGGCCTTCCATGGGGGCGAATGAGACCGTGTCCGACAGCACAAAACTGTCAAGCGCGACCGACATCGGCGCACGCTCTCCACCTCCATCCGAGATCGCACCACGCGGGAAGGCACGGAAATCCAGCGTTCCACCCTCGATCGAAATCGCCGGAGCCTGCCCCGGCCCTCGCGGCGTAAGCCGAGCCCGCGCGTCCAGCCATCCGCCGACCCGGACCTGATCGAAAATCGCCGCCGTCAGACGTCCATCCGCCGCAAGCGACAACCGTCCGTCCATGGCCAGTCCCGGCGCTGATAGAGCAAGACTTTCGACCTCCGGTGTGTCGCCAAGCCGGGCCAGCATTTCAAACCCACCCGGCGCACCTGGCGCCTTTTCCCAGTTCAGTGCATCAATGCGCATCCCCAACCCCTGCAAATCCGAGGTCAGCGACAGGACCAGCGGTGCATCGGGCTTGACCTCAAGCACATAATCGGCGCGCGTCTGCCCGCGCAATAGCCCGTCGGGCAATGCCAGACCGAACGCCTCCGCCGTCTCCGGTCCAAGTGCGACACGCCCGGTGATACGACTGCCCGCCGCGCGCGCGCCTTCGCCCAAAGGCTGGCGCCAATCCGCCGTAAGCCCGACGCCGTCAAGCGCGACAGGCCCCGTCAGGCGAACCTCATCTTCCGAGGCCAACAGCGCCAGCGCGCGCGATGTCAATCTGCGCCCCGGCACGATCACGTCGGATGCCACGTCGCTGAACTGCCCAGTTACACCGTAAGCCACCTCGTCGGCGTCAATTCCGTCCTTCAGCGGCAGCGTCACCCGCGCCGTCACATCGCCAAACCCGTCGGCCAGATCGATGCCGCGCCCCGCGCGCTCCATCAGCCGCAAAGGGCGGTTGTTGGTCACCGACAAAAGCGCCGGAACCCGACCGCGCGCACGGATTTCGATCTCACCCATCGCCGGGCGTTGCTCGATATCGGGCACCCGGAACGCCGACCCCGCGATGTCGACGAAATCACCCGTGCGCGCCGTCACTCCACCGCCGGTCATCAAAAGATCGAATACCTTGCCCTGAAGCACGCCCCGCCCGGACGCGTTTTCGATCCGGGGCATATCGCGCAAGAACTGAACTTCGCCTCCAGTGAAGTCAAAGGTCAGCCCCAGTTCCAGTTTCTCGCCGGGTGCCTTTCGCACCGCCGCCGTGACATCGTTCAAAAGCCCGGCTTTGACATTGGACTTCAGCCAGCTGCGCGTGACAGGCGCCTCGATGACAGGCCAGAACTCCAGCACCGTCGCCGTCGCGATGCTTTCGGTTCTGGCATCAAGCGAAACCGACCACCCCGCCTCACCCGCCGCAACGAAACCGCGCGCCCGGATCGTTGCCGCGTCGCCCGCCAATGCGATCTGCGCAAGGTCAACAGCGAACGGCTCCAGCCGAAGCCGCAAATCCACCTTCGCATCCGGAAGCGAAACTGGCGCCTCAAAGACATCCGGGCGGTTCATTGCTACGTCCGAGACAAGAAACTGCCCGACAAAAGCCTCGGGCCAGCCCCCGGCGATCTCGGTCAGATAGGCGTGCCCCGTCGCCTTCGCAGCCAATGTCTCGGACGAGACCGCGATCTCGTTGAATTCGATCCGCTGGCGGGTCGGGTCAAAGTCGAAATACGCGCGCGCCGTCTCAAAGCCGATCGGCTCGGTGCCCCCCTCGGGACTGAGCGATCCACCGGCAATCTCCAAGGCCCCCGACAACCGCGCCAAACCATCGGTCCCGTCATATTCCGCCCGCACGGCCCCCGAAATCGGCGCATCCAGAATCCCGAGCCAGGACAGGATCGGCGACTGATCGGCAATGTCTGCGGCCGGAACATCAACAAGGCGCATCCCGACCCCGATATCCCGGCTGGGATCGTCGAACGAGAACGACAATTGCACGCCCGCCACATCGTCGGTGCCATTAAAGACGTCCGAGGACACCGAAAGCGTCAGACCGCTCTCAAGACGGCGCAACCGCAATGAAGCATTCGTGGCCTGCCAGATCCGCCCACTGCGCGCATCTTCCAGCGTAAGCACCACGCGCTCGGCCGACACGCTCTGGATCAACCCCAACGGCCCTGCGTTCAGGGTCGCATCAAGCGCTGACACGATATCGGGCAGGCTCAATGTCTCGCCACTGGCACCTCCCGCGGCGCGAAACGCAAAGGTGCCGTCCGTCGCGCGACGCACCGTCACTTGCGCACCGACCAGATCAAGCTCCTCGGCTGCAAGCCGCCCCCGCAACAACGCACCCATCGACAAACTGGCCGAGACTCGGTTCAGCACCGCCACGCCACCACCGCCCGTGTCCCCGACCGACACGTTCGTCATTTGCACCCTCGGTGCAAGATCGCGCCCAAGTGTCACGGCCACGTCCCCGATCCTGACCGACGCATTGGGCAGTCGCTCCGACAACGAGGCCGCGATTTCCTCGCGCAATGTCTTGGGAACCGGTACCGCGCGATCCGACAGGACAAGCCCCAGCAGAAACAGCACGATGCTGGCAAGGATCACCGTCGACACCAGCCCCTTGCCCGGACGGCCATGCCGATGGGACCGCGCAATGCGGCGTTCGGCGCGCGTGCGTCGCGCTCGGCGATCCGCATTGGACGCCGCGTCCCCGCTTTCGGGCAAAGTTTCCGGCTCGGTGTCGGTGCTCATTCGAGGTTTTCGGTCTTTTCGTACCTGATCCTCTGTATTCTCTGCCGAACCGCGCTAAAACCCAACAGGCATTCGTGCAGAAATCCGGTCAAAATATCGAAAAAGGAACAGCCCCATGTCGATTGAAGGAAAAACCGCCCCCGACTTCACCCTTCCGCGCGACGGCGGCGGTGAGCTTACCCTCTCCTCGCTGCGCCCCTCCAAGGTCGTGCTCTACTTCTACCCCAAGGACGACACCGGCGGATGCACCAAAGAAGCGCTTGGCTTCACCGAAGTTAAAGCCGCGTTTGAGGCCGCAGGCGCAGTCGTGGTCGGTATCTCGAAAGACACCGCCACCAAGCACGACAAGTTCATCGCCAAGCACGAGCTCGACGTGATCCTCGTGTCCGACGCCGAAAGCGACGTCTGCGAAACCTACGGGACATGGGTCGAAAAACAGATGTACGGCAAAAAGTACTTCGGTATCGAACGCGCGACATTCCTCATTGATGGCCAGGGCAAAGTGATCCGTGAATGGCGCAAGGTCAAAGTCCCCGGCCACGTCGATGAGGTCCTCGCCGCGGTGCAGGACACGTAAGGCCGGTGTCGGAAGCCACCACACTGGCCAACATGGCCGTCGAGGTTCTGAACACCGCCGACGGCCGCGCCAAGACCGCGATCAGCCGCGCCCACGCAGCGCGCTGGGCGCAGGCGCGCGCCGATGGCAAGGATATCGCCGTCGGTCAGGCCACTCCGCCTGACATGCCCGCGCGCCCCGACAAGCCCGAACTACTGTCGCCTCGCGACGTGCCACGCCGCAAACCCGGCACCCCCGAGGGGCGGATCGCCCTTTTGCATGCGGTCGCGCATATCGAACTCAACGCCGTCGACCTGCACTGGGATCTGATCGCGCGGTTTACCCATGTGCCGATGCCGCCCGGCTTTTATGACGACTGGGTCAAGGCAGCGGACGAAGAATCAAAACATTTCAACCTCGTATCGGACAGCCTTGAAGCGATGGGCAGCCATTACGGCGCGCTATCCGCCCATGCCGGGATGTGGCGCGCCGCGACCGACACTCGTGATGACATCATGGGCCGTCTCGCCGTCGTGCCCATGGTGCTGGAAGCCCGCGGCCTCGATGTGACGCCGGGCATGATCGAGGTGTTTCGCAAGGCAAAGGCCGACGATGCCGTGGCCGCCCTTCAGACCATCTACGGCGAGGAAGTCGCCCATGTCGCCTATGGTTCCAAATGGTTCCATTTCCTGTGTGGCCGCGACGGCCTCGATCCGAAACCGACCTTTCACGGACTGGTCAGGCGCTATTTCCATGCCACCCTGAAGCCGCCGTTCAACGAAGAGAAACGCGCCGAAGCCGGGATCCCGCCGGATTTTTACTGGCCCTTAACGGAATCTTCGTGATTCTCGGCGGTATCCTGCCGAACGTGACCCCGATCCCGGCGCGCCGCCGGGTCACTCGCCTGCGCGCTTGCCAGAGTTTTCCACAGCCGTTAACACCGTCCCACTGGCCAGCGTTTTGGCGAAAACGACGCCGGGACGGGGCAACGACGACAGGACGGCCAGAGTGATCAACAGCTTTGCACACAAAATGCACCTTTTGCTCGAGCGTGCAATTCCCGAACAACGACTGTTCTTGCGCTCAGATACCGAAACCCGCTTCATACGCCTCTCTCCTTTTACGCAATTTGTCGGCCTGACCGGCTCTGCGCTTCTGGTGGGCTGGACAATCATTTCGTCGGCCATCTTGTTGATGCAAAGCCTCGGCGCCGGTGATCTGCGCGAACAGGCGCTGCGCGAACAGGCGATCTACGAAGGCCGGCTGAACACACTGGCCGCCGAACGCGACGCCCGCGCCACCGAAGCCTCCGAGGCGCAGGCGCGCTTTGCGGTTGCCCTGTCTGAAGTCTCGGCCATGCAGTCACGGCTCTTGCGCACCGAAGACCGCGCCAAGGAACTGGCCACCGGCATCGACGTCATTCAGACCACCCTGCGCACGATCATGCAGGAACGCGACGCCGAACGCGCCAAGAACGAAGCTCTGGTCGAACGCATCGCCGAAACCGAAGCCGCCAGCCCCGAAGTCACCCGCATGAGCGATCTCGAAACCACGCTCGATTTCCTCAGCGCAGCCCTTGGCGATATCGCGGTCGAACGTGACGAAATGCAGATGTATGTCGCCGAAGCCGAAACCGCGCTGGACCGTGTGGCGATGGATATCCGCCTCGCCGACGAGCGCAACGAACGTATCTTCAGCCAGATCGAAGAGGCCGTCGAAACCTCGCTCAAGCCCATCGACACCATGTTCTCGTCCGTCGGCCTGCCGACCGACAGCATTCTCGATCAGGTGCGCCGCAGCTACTCCGGTCAGGGCGGCCCCCTGACGCCGATCCGCTTCACCACGTCCGGCGACACTGAAGTCGATTCCACGACCGAGCGCGCCAACGACGTCCTCGCACGCCTCGACGAACTCAACCTCTACCGCATCGCAGCCGAGAAACTGCCTTTCGGCTTTCCCGTGCGCGGCTCCTACCGCAGCACCAGCGGCTTCGGGCCGCGTTGGGGACGGATGCACGAGGGTCACGACTGGGCCGGCTCGCGCGGTACGCCGATCCACGCTACAGCCGATGGCACGGTGACCCACGCAGGTCGTCAGGGCGCCTACGGCAACCTGATCAAGATCAGGCACGACTTCGGATTCGAGACGCGATACGCCCATTTGTCGAAAATCCGCGTCGAAGTTGGCCAAAGGGTCTCGCGCGGAGAGCGCATCGGTGATATGGGCAATACCGGACGGTCGACGGGCACACACCTTCACTACGAGGTGCGCGTCGGCGGCACAGCCACCAACCCATTGAAATACATCAAGGCAGCAAGAGATGTTTTCTAAAAGCAAGATAAACGAGCCGGGCCCCAAAGCGGACACTCCGGCAGACACTGAAAAAAAGGCCCCCGACATGAATCAACCAAAACCCGGTACAGACTTCACCTCGTCGACCCCCAAGGCGAAGCCCCCTGCATCCGTGCTTTCGGCTGATCTGAACATCACCGGTGACATCAAGACCACCGGCGACATCCAGATCGAAGGCAAAGTCGAAGGAGACATCCGCGCGCACCTTCTGACCGTTGGCGAAGGCGCCACCGTCAATGGCGAGTGCATTGCCGATGACGTCGTGGTCAATGGCCGTGTCATCGGTAAGGTCCGTGGCCTGAAAGTCCGCCTCACATCGACCGCCCGCGTCGAAGGCGACATCATTCACAAGACAATCGCGATCGAAAGCGGTGCCCACTTCGAAGGCTCCGTCCAGCGTCAGGAAGACCCCCTGAGCGGCGCCAAGGGTGGCATGTCCGCCCCCAAGCCAGCAGCGGCTCCGTCGTCGTCTGACAGCAAAAGCTAAGCCCGAATAGACTTCGGCCCAAAAGCCCGTCGCAAATCGCGGCGGGCTTTTTTGTTGGAACAAATGCTCAAGGCGGAATGATCTCCGCTCGCCAAGCAACCACCGCCAAAGATATCTGCGAAAATCTCAGGCCCGCCCTCGGAGACGTTCGAACAAGACAGCATTGCTGAGCCCGCCCTTGCCGGCCTCGATAGCCTCGGTGGCGTACGTGCCCATGATTTCTACAAAGCGTGCGTCAATTTCCGCATCCCGCATCACCGCGGCAAGCTGTTTCATCGATCCCGCGCTCGTCTCAAGCGTATTGAGCTCGGTCTCGTAGGAACCGCTCGCAATCATCTTCACGGATCGCTCCATGACACCGCTCAAAACCGGCATCAAAGATGTGCCAATGGCGCTAAATTTTTCGAGAGGGATTCCTTCCGCATCGCATATCGCCGCGCCGTTCAGAACACCGAAAAGGAAGCTGAAATAAAGCGAGATAAGCGCAGTATTCAGGGCGGCGGCAGTTCCGGGGTCATCACCCACCCGAATGGCAGACCCTCCAATGGCCTTCGCAATCGGATCGCAGCGCTCAAACGTCGCTTCGTCCCCACCGAACAGGACGAGCAGACCATCCGTGCCGATATCCTTGGGAAACCCCATGATAGCGCCATCAAGGTAGCGCGCACCGACACCCGACGCCCAGCTGGACGCGTCTCGTGCCTGCGTCGGCGTCCCCGTCGAAAGTTGCACGAGGGTTTTTCCGGCAATCCGTTTCTCGATCGTTGTCGTTTTCAGCACCTCATTCATGGCTGCGTAATCGTTGAGGCAGACGACGATCACGTCGCTGGCGTCCACTGCGTCCTCAACGGACGACGCCACTTTCGCGGGGCTGTCGTTGAAAGCCTGCGCTCTTGAGGGATTTCTGTTCCAAACAGTTGTGTCCAACCCTGCGGACACCGTCGCCCTTGCGAGCGCCGAGCCCATCAGACCAAGCCCAAGAACCGAGACATTGCCTACTACCATTTTCGTTCTCCTCGAAAGGCAGCTTACTGGCCTGCCGCAAATCAAGACAATCGCCTATCGAAGTTGAAAATGAGCTCTCGATCCATTCTTCATCGAACTTCGAACGGCAATTTCGTCCGCAAAGCAGCCACCCAGCCGCTCAGACAGGATGATACAACGCCCGCCGATACAGGTGCCAGGTCGCGTGCCCCAGCACCGGCAGCACCACGAACAACCCCAAAAACAACGGCAGCATTGCCACAAATAACAGTCCCGCAATCACAAATGCCCAGGCCCCCAGCACGGCCTTGTTCCTTGAAACCGTCCTGAGGCTCACCAGCATCGCCGTGACGAAATCGATCTCCTTGTCCACCAAAAGCGGCAAAGACATCACCGAAACCCCATAGACCAGAAACGCCACCGCAGCCCCGACGACCGTTTGCATAGCAATCATCGCCAACCCGTTCGCCGTGAAATAGATCTCGTACGACGTGCTGACGTTCGTCAAAGCCGACATGCCAAAGAACATAGCAAACGTCATATGGGCGAAAAAGCTCCAGAACAGAAAGATCAGTGTCAAAATCACCCCGATCCACGGCAGCTGCCGGGTGCGCTCGCGCCAGACCACGGTCAAGATCTCGTGCCGATCCAAAGGCTCACCCGCCTCGATCCGGCGGCTGACCTCGTAAAGCCCAACAGCCGCAAAAGGCGCGACCAGCGGAAAGCCAAGCGCAAAAGCAAGCGTCCAGATGAACGTCCCAGCCCCAAGCCAGAACAGCCCCAACCCCGTGGCCACATAAAACGCACTAAAGGCCAGCCCGAACCCCGGCGCGGCACGAAAATCGTAAAGCCCCGCCTTCAGCGACACCCAAAGCTCGACAAAAGTCACGCGCCCGATCTCCGGGACCGGTGAGGCCTCCAAACGCTCCATATTCGTGTCCGTCATCCGCACCTCCCCTTCACGCTCGGAAGGACGCCAAAAGTCATCCTACTTGGTCACGCGCGCACTCGAAAACTGCGCCGGATCCATTCCATAGTAACTACACCACTTCCCCGGCACCATATCCAGCTTCGCACAAAGCGCCATAGACCCCTCATTCTCGGCACGAACGCCCGTGATGAACTTCGAGAATCCGTTATCCTCGTGCATCGCAACCATCGCGCGCGCGCCCAGGGCCAAGGCGAGTTTGCGACCCTGCCAATCAGGCAAGGTTGACAGCATCCCCCAGAACGCGCTGTCGGCGCGCCGCGAGCCGACATGAAAGGTCTCGATAGAGGCCGCACAGGATATCGCACGCCCGGTTGCCCTCTCCCGCGCCAGAAGAAAGACGCCTTTCCGCGCAGCGCCGCGCAACACTGCCTCCGGCGGAGGCAGAACACCCCCCGCGCCTGCGACCTCGGCAAAATCATCCAAATCCGCCTCGGGGCTGTCCGGCCCGAGGCGCGACACCAACACATCGTCACCAATCGCGTATTTAGACAGATTGCCCCGCGCGCGTGAAACCGAGTCACCCTCGGACACGACATACTCAAAGCGATCCGCCCGATATCCCGCGCGCAACACAGACGCCTTCACCGTATCCGCCGCAGCGTTCGCAATCCAATAGGCCGGGCTCGCGCCCTGTACTTCAATCAGATCGAGAAACCTCTGAACCCCTCCCGTCTCGAAATCTGCAAGCGCAACAAATCGGCCGTACCACGCGAAATCCGGATCATCCTGCACGACGCGAAAAAGCGCCATCGCGCGGCGTGTCATCCGTTGCACGTCGGGCGGTCCATAGAATTTACCCTGCATCCGGCCCCCTCCCGATGTTCAGGCTGCACAGCAATCCGGCCCGAAATCAAGCTGCGCGCCCGCGAGCCCTGTTAACGGTTGCGCGCCGCGGGTTTCCACCGAACGGTCGCACCGACGCAATACGGACGCTTAAGAACGCCTCGTAAGTCATTGATCTTCAGAAAGGTTAACGCGAGACACTAAGTCGCGGCGCTGAGGAAGATGCCCCACCCGGCGCACGCAACCTTCAGAAAAGACTAGTCGTCGCCCTGCGCTTCTGCGCGGCCCATCCCCGACACACCCATTGCAAGTGTGGCGGCCATCAAACCATCCAGATCCCCGTCCAGAACCCCCGAGGAATCACTGGTCTCATATCCGGTGCGCAGGTCTTTTACCATCTGATAGGGCTGCAAGACGTATGACCGGATCTGGTTGCCCCAGCCCGCATCGCCCTTGTTGTCATGGGCTTCTTGAATAGAAGCTGTCCGCCGCTCCAGCTCCATTTGATAAAGCCGTGATTTCAAGGCCTTCATTGCGATATCGCGGTTCTGGTGCTGGGATTTTTCCGAACTGGTCACGACAATATTCGTCGGAATATGGGTGATCCGCACCGCCGAGTCCGTCGTGTTCACGTGCTGCCCACCGGCCCCGGACGACCGGTAGGTATCAATGCGAATATCCGCCGGATTGACCTCGATCTCGATATTGTCGTCGACAACCGGATAGACCCAGACGGACGAGAACGACGTATGCCGCCGCGCCGCACTGTCATAGGGCGAAATTCGCACCAACCGATGCACGCCCGATTCAGATTTCAGCCAACCATAGGCGTTCGGTCCCGAAATCTTGTAAGCCACTGATTTGATGCCGGCTTCTTCCCCCGGAGTTTCCGATTGCAACTCGACCTTATACCCATGTGCTTCGGCCCAGCGGACATACATCCGCGCCAGCATCGACGCCCAGTCGCAACTCTCGGTGCCACCGGCACCCGAGTTGATCTCTAGGAAGGTATCGTTGCCATCCGCTTCGCCATCCAGCAAGGCCTCGATCTCGGCCTGTGCCGCGCGTTCCTTCAAGGATTTCAAAGCGGCTTCCGCTTCCGACACGATGTCCTGATCGTTCTCCATCTCGCCCATCTCGATAAGCTCGATATTGTCGGACAACTCCTGCTTCATCTTCGAATAACGGTCCATCGCGTCGACCAGCATCTGCCGCTCGCGCATCAGTTTTTGCGCGCGATCCGGATCGTCCCAAAGCTTCGGATCCTCGGTCATCGCATTGAACTCTTCAAGACGGTGCCCCGCAGTCTCCCAGTCCAGACGCTGAGCCAGAAGCTTCAGCGATTTTTCGATCGCAGCAACCGTGTTTTCGGCGTCAGCGCGCATGAGGGTATCTCTCCGAGGGGTCCGAGTTGACGCACCTCTATCAACGCCGCAAGCAGCCTTCAAGCGCCGCGCGCCTGCCGCCGTTTGTGCAGGGCGAAAAGCACAGGGGCCAAAACCCCCTCATACACCACGCCCGCAACCTGCCTGATCCCCGGCAAACCCACGACCCGCGCAAGCCCGCCAAACCCAGGCGTTTCTCTCCACAAATGCAGGAAAGCATCGACACCCGAAATCAATTCTCCGCCGCGCAGAACATAGAGACGCCGCGCCGCCATTTCGGGCGTCAAACCATAGGCCCCAAGATCGACCTCATTGAGGTCCGCAAACCCCAGCGCGCCGCCAGACGCCACGACGCGCTCGCGATACATATGGATCTCGCGCGAGCAAATCGGGCAACTCCCATTGTAGATGACTGTGCATTCCTCATTCATGATCCGAACATAAGTCACCCGTCGACCGCGCCAAGCGAAACGCGACAATCCGCCCTTCTTCACCCTTTTGAAAATTCCACGGGGTCCGGGGCAGCGCCCCGGGCGTTGGTCGTCAGTACAGACCGCCGGACGATATCTCACCCGTCGAGGTCTGCCCGGGCGCCACGGGGCTCGTGTTTTCGTCTGTCCCGGATTGCCCCTGCCCGACCTGCGCCACGGACCCGCCCGTGACCAAGGGCAAATTGGCCCCCATCGCGAATCCACCGTCGAAAGTGATCCCGAAAACCGGCTCTTCACCTTCACGGAAATACTCGGCAACCACACTGTCGCCCGTCGCAGTATCCGGCAGACGCGCACCCGTGAAGCGGTCGATCTTGATGAACCGGCCACCCGGCGGCACCTCAAAGCGCCCGGCACCGTATTTTTCCAGCGCCTTCATCATGAACGACTGAAACACCGGACCGCACATGCCGCCACCCGATGCGCCCGACCCCAAAGGCTCCGGCAAGTCATACCCAATGTAGCACCCTGCCGCGATATTCGAGGTAAAGCCCACAAACCACACATCACGCGCGTCGTTCGTCGTGCCGGTCTTGCCCGCCGTCGGCACCCCGAGATTGACCGTCCCCGATGCCGTGCCGCGCTCAACCACGCCCCGCATCATCGAGGTCAACTGATACGCCGTCACCGGATCGATCACCTGCCAGCGATCGGTCTTGATCCTTGGCAGCTCTCCCGTCGGCAAATCATAGACTGAACATTCTTCGCAGACCCGGTCATCATGGCGATAGATCGTTGTCCCCCAGCGATCTTGCACCCGGTCGACAAGCGTCGGCTCAACCCGCTCGCCACCGTTGGCGAACATTGCATAAGCCGAAACCATCTTGAACAGCGTCGTTTCCTGACTTCCCAGAGCATTGGCCAGAAACGGGTCCATCGCATCATAAACGCCAAACCGTTCGGCATAGGCGGCGACCGTGCGCATCCCCACCTCTTCGGCTAGCCGCACCGTCATCAGGTTGCGCGAGCGTTCAATGCCGGTGCGCAGCGGCGTCGGGCCGTAAAATTCGTTCGAGGCGTTCTTGGGTCGCCACACCTGACCTCCGCCCACGTCCACCTCGATGGGCGCATCAATCAAAATGGTCGCGGGAGTGAAACCACTGTCCAAAGCAGCCGCATAGACAAACGGCTTGAATGAAGAACCGGGTTGCCGCGTCGCTTGCGTCGCACGGTTGAACACCGAATGCTGATACGAGAACCCGCCCTGCATCGCGATCACCCGTCCGTTGTTGACGTCCATCGCCATGAAACCGCCTTGAACGCCCGGAATCTGGCGCAGCGAAAAGACCGGATCGTCCTCGGTTCCGCCCTCGTGTCGCACATGGATCACATCGCCGACGTTCAGAATATCGCGTGGGTTAGAGGCCCCACGGATCCAGTTCAAATCCGCCGGTTTGATAAAGTGCCCGTCAACGCCATTATCCCAGCCTTCGATCCCGATTCTGGCAACCGTGTCACGCAGTTCAAGAACAACCGCCGGATACCAGCCCGGAATGTCCCGCGCCACCGCCGTGCCCGCGAGGGCCTGCCGCCAAGCCGCGGTTCCGTCTTCGCCAACACCACTTAGCGCGTCCGGCTCGATCACCGCCGCCGGTCCACGCCATTCGCCCCGAGAACGGTCGTATTTCTCTAGTGCCTCGCGCAGCGCCAAAGCCGCCACGTCCTGCATCTCGGGATCAACCGTCGCCCGCACAGTCAGACCGGCGGACTTGAAACCCTGATCGCCGAAATCACGACTAAGCTGACGCCGAATTTCGTCGGTGAAATAATCGCGCGGCGGCAGTTGCTTGCGAAAACCCTCATAGTCGCCATTCTGCACTGTCGCCAGCGGTGCAGCGCGCGCGGCCTCGAACTCAACCGACGTCAGATAGCCGTTCTGAAACATCTCGCGCAGCACGAAATTCCGTCGCTCGGTGGCGCGTTGGACCTGCAAGACCGGGTGATAGTCGTAAGGCGCCTTCGGCAAGGCCGCCAAATAGGCTGCGTCCTGAGGGGTCAGATCGGCCAGCGTCTTGTTGAAATACGTCTGCGCCGCTGCCGCCACCCCGAACGAGCGGAAACCAAGATCGATCTCGTTAAGGTAAATTTCGAGGATCTTGTCGCGATCCAGCGAATTCACCATCCGGTTGGCCAGAATGATCTCCTTCAATTTGCGATCAACGGTGCGTTCACCGCTTAGAAAGGAAATTTTGGCAACCTGCTGCGGAATGGTCGACGCCCCGCGTACAGACTGACCACGGCTCTCCACCGCTTCATAGGCCGCCGCCGCGATACTGCGCAGATCGAATCCTGCGTGCAGATAGAAATTCTTGTCTTCCGCCGAAATGAACGCGTGTTTCACGAGGTCAGGAATCTCGTCGGCCGCCGCGTAAATCCGCCGTTCCTCGGCGAATTCGTCGATAATGCGCCCCTCGGTCGAATAAATCCGGCTAATTGTCGGCGGCAGGTAATTGGCAAGGCTTTCATGGTCCGGCAAATCGCGGCCATAGACCCAGAATACGGCGCCCACGGTAAGCGCACCCATGACAAGGCCAAGGGTGACCATGCTGAATATCGCGCCAAAAAAGGAAAAAACGAACCGGATCACTCAGCCAACCTCATAGACAGGACTTTTCTATACCGCTCCGCCCCGCCAGCGTCAAAAGGGCCGGAACGTCACATAGGCCAGTAAACGCCCTAAAAGCATAAACGTTTCGTGAGCCCTTGTGCAGCGCGCGTGAAACGGCAATCTCATGCGCATGAGACCCGAAGACATTCTACCAACCTACAACGCTCTCGCAGTCGAGTGGGACACTCAGAGATCACAAGCCCTTTTCGAGCGTAAGTGGCTGGATCGCATGTTGAATTTGGCTCCCGGAAAATCAGTTCTGGACATCGGTTGTGGCGCCGGTCGCCCTATTGCGCGCTATCTTCTGGAAAAAGGCGCGACTGTCACCGGTCTTGATGGTGCGCCCGCAATGCTCAACCTGTTCCAGTCCAACCTGCCCGATGCGCGCGTTATTCTCGCCGACATGCGCGGTGTCGATCTGGGTGAGACCTTCGACGCGCTGCTGGCATGGAATTCATTCTTCCATCTGTCCGCAGACGAGCAGGGCGCGATGTTTGCCGTTTTCGCCCGCCACGCAAACCCCAGCGCGGCCCTGATGTTCACCTCCGGGCCGCGAAAAAGCGAAAGAATCGGACAGGTCGCTGGCCAAAGCGTCTACCACGCGTCGCTTGATCCGTCGGAATACGAAAGCCTGCTCAACGCAAACGGCTTTCGGGTTAAACACTTCCGTCCTGAAGACCCCGAATGTGCCGGTCACACGATATGGCTTGCAGAGTTCACCGCCTAAGGCCCTGCCGCATCAGATAATCCTCGTCCGCCCATTGCATCAGCGCATCTCGAACGGCCTCGGCTGCACTATTGCTCCATGCGTCTGACATCAGCAAAGCGCGGTCCCGCTTGCTCGACAAGAACCCAAGCTCGATCAATACCGAAGGTACTTCCGCGGCTTTCAGAACGGTGAAGCCTCCCGAACGGTGCGGATTGGAGTTCACGACCAGTTCATGACTGCGAAACCCCGCCACGATCCGGGCCGCCAGCGCATCCGACCTCGGCATCGTTTCGCGACGGGCCAAATCCATCAGAACCACCGAAATCTCATCCTCGACCCCTGCCAGATCAACGCCCGCAAGAATATCGTTCTGCGCGTGACGCTCGGCCAGACGCAAAGCCGCTGCATCCGTGACCGTCTCGGCAAGCGTGTACACCGTCATGCCGGAAGCGACGCCATCATCTTCAGCCAGCGAATCAGCATGAAGCGACAGGAAAACATCCGCCCCCGCCGCCCGCGCCAACGTCATCCGCTCGGCGAGCGGGACGAACACATCATCGTCCCGCGTCAATGCGACCTCGAACCGACCGGTCCGCAAGAGCACTTCTTTCAACTCGCGTGCAAAGGCCAGCATCAGATCGGCCTCGTGAAGATCACCGTCTTCCGCCCCCGGATCGATTCCGCCGTGCCCCGGATCAAGCACCACCCGCAAGACGCCCGAAGGCGGTGGAGGCGCAACGATCACACGGCTTATCTCGACCGGATCAATGCCAGCCGCCTCGCGAAAAGCCTCCGCCGTGGTAGGAAGCAATTGCAAGGACATGACCGCCGAGCCATCCGCCATCACCTGCATCTCGGCAGCGTCCACCGCGAGTGGTTCGCGCAACACCACAACCGCACGCGACCATCCGGGACGATAAGCCCCGCTGTTGACCTGCACCACGCTGCCGGTCTGAATCACGGGATCGGCGTCCCAGATCAATTCGGAGAAATCCACGATCAGACGCGGCGGAGCATCAAGCGTATGAACCCGCCATGGCACTGGTTGCGACATCTCTACTCGCATCTCGACCCGGCCGCCCGTGTCCGAAATCACAGCGCCTTCCCCCGCCAGCCGCGCCAAGCCCGCGCCCGGCGTTTCGGCCCAGGTGACATGTGCCAAACACATGAAAATGGACGCACTTAACGCGCGTCTAAAAAAGTTCTGCCTGCTCATCGCCTCGATCTTTTCGAGTTTCTTTATGATTGGATCGACTCTAGCCCAACAGCCGCGAACCGCCAAAGGCTTTTCAACTCACGTGGCCCGCCGCGCGCATATAGGCCTCCAGCCGCGACAGCCCTTCGTCAATGTCCGACGTCGAGCGCGCATAGGAAAACCGAAGTGTCTGCGCGCCCCGCACCTTGTCGAAATCCAGACCCGGCGTAACCGACACCCCCGCCTTGTCCAGAATATCGCGTGCCAGCCCAAGCGCGTCATCCGTGATCGCGCTCACGTCGGCATAAACGTAAAACGCCCCATCCGGCGGCGCGATCCGATCAAAGCCTGCCCGCGGCAACCGCTCAAGCATCATCGCGCGGTTCCTCGCATAGACGTTCAGATTGGCCTCCAACTCGTCCCCGCATTCCATCGCCGCCAACGCCGCGATCTGCGATGCATGGGGCGGACAAATAAACATGTTCTGAGCCAACCGCTCGACTGTGCGCACATGCGCTTCAGGAACGACCATCCAGCCAACACGCCACCCGGTCATCGAATAGTATTTCGAAAACGAGTTTATCACATAAGCCTCATCCGTGATCTCAAGTGCGGACACCGCCTGCCGCTCATACTCGATCCCGTGGTAAATCTCGTCCGAAACGAACGCAGCCCCCCGCGCAGTACAGGCCTCAATCAGCGCCGTCATCGCCGCGCGATCCAGCATGGTGCCGGATGGATTTGCCGGAGACGCTACGATCAATCCGGCAATATCACCGGGCAAATCGGCCGCCACCGGCTGATAGCGGTCCTCGACGCGTGTCTGGATATCGACCGGCTCAAGACTCAAGGCGCGCAAAATCTGGCGATACGACGGATACCCCGGCGCCCCAAGAGCCACGCGTTCGCCCGCGTCGAACAAGGCCGTAAAGGCCAGCAAGAACCCCGCCGATGACCCGGACGTCACAATGACCCGCGCCGGATCAAGCTTAACCCCGTGACGCTCTGCGTAGAGATGCGCGATCCTCGCGCGCAAAGCGGGCAGCCCAAGCGCCACGGTATACCCAAGTGGACCCTCTTCCATCGCTTTGGCCAGGGCCGCCCGCGCCCCCGCCGGGGCCGCAGTGCCGGGCTGACCGACTTCCATGTGAATGATATGACGCCCGGAAGCCTCGGCTTGCGAAGCGGCCTCCATCACATCCATCACAATAAAAGGGTCCACATTCGAGCGACGTGACAAGCGCATCGTACCCGTTCCTTTCAGATCTGCTGAACCTCGTGACTGCCGCCTCCGCAACGTGGCGTCAATGCCCGAAGCTGGTACAAATCTTAGTGAACACCTTGCCATTGCCGGGTGCTGCATGGTCTTGTGCCGCAACATTTTTCCGAGGAGATCTCATGTTTCGCACTTTCCTGATGACAAGCGCCCTTTGCCTTGCCACCGCCCTGCCCGCGTCTGCCACGGACATCGACGCAATGACCGACGGCGAGCGCGACGCGTTTCGCGCCGAAGTCCGGGCCTACCTCCTCGACAATCCAGAAGTGCTGATGGAAGCCATCGCCGTCTTGGAAGAACGCCGCGCGCAGGACGCCGCACAAGCCGACGTTGCTTTGCTCGAAAACTACGGAGAAGAGATTTTTAACGACGGTTTCAGCTATGTCGGAGGCAATCCGGACGGCGATATCACTGTTGTTGAATTCCTCGATTATCAATGCAGCTTCTGCAAACGCGCCTTCCCCGCCGTCGAGGAGCTCATCGCCGGCGACGGCAATATCCGCTTCATTGTAAAGGAATTCCCCATCCTGGGCGACGCATCGGTGCTTGGCTCCCGCTATGCCATTGCCGTAAAGAACCTCTACGGCGACGACGCTTACAAGATCATCCACGACGAACTGATGCTCCTGCGCGGTGGCCTGACGCCGCAGACGCTGGTGCGTCTTTCGGAGGATCAGAACTTCGACCACGATGACATCCGCGCCGAAATGGACAACGAAGACATCACCCGGATCATCGACGCAAACCGCGATCTGGCGGCACGCCTCCAAATCCAGGGAACGCCTAGCTTCATCATGGGCGTTACCTTCGTGCGCGGCTTTCTTGAACTGAACCAGATGCGCCAGGTCATCGCAAGCGAACGGCAAAATCAGGGCTGACCGCCGCGGCCTTCACCCTTTTTCAAATACCCGTAGACACGGGCGGTGTTACTCGGCGGCCTCAACGGCTTGTGACGCCTCGATTTCAGCTGCCTTCTTTTCAACCTGCTCGACGATGTGATCGACCATCGCTTCGTTGGAAAGCTTGTGGCTTTGCTTGCCGGCCAGATACACCATCCCCGAGCCGGCCCCACCGCCGGTAAACCCGACATCCGTCATCAAGGCTTCGCCCGGTCCGTTCACCACGCACCCTATGATCGACAGGCTCATCGGGGTCTTGATGTGCTCCAGTCGTTTCTCCAAAGTCTCTACGGTCTTGATCACATCGAACCCCTGCCGCGCGCAGGACGGGCATGAAATGATATTCACACCGCGATGCCGCAAACCCAGTGACTTCAGGATTTCATAACCGACCTTCACTTCCTCGACCGGATCCGCCGAAAGGCTCACCCGGATCGTGTCCCCGATTCCCATCCACAAGAGATTGCCCAGGCCGATCGCGGATTTGATCGTCCCCGACATCAGACCGCCCGCCTCGGTAATCCCAAGATGGATCGGGGCATCCGTGGCATCCGCCAAGGCCTGATACGCCGCCGCCGCCAGGAACACATCCGACGCCTTGCAACTGATTTTGAATTCGTGAAAATCGTTGTCTTCCAGGATCTTGATGTGATCCAGACCGCTTTCCACCATGGCTTCGGGACACGGCTCGGCATATTTATCCAGAAGATGCTTTTCAAGCGATCCGGCATTCACACCGATCCGGATGGAACAGCCATGATCCTTCGCCGCCTTGATCACTTCCTTCACACGGCTTTCGTCGCCGATGTTGCCCGGATTGATCCGCAAACACGCCGCCCCTGCCTCTGCCGCTTCGATCGCACGTTTGTAATGAAAATGAATATCCGCCACGATCGGTACGGGGCTTTCGCGCACGATCTCCTTCAACGCCGCCGTCGAGGCAGCGTCGGGCGTCGACACGCGCACAATATCGACACCCACATCAACTGCGCGCTGAATTTGTTCGATTGTGGCCTTGATATCGGTCGTCGCCGTGTTCGTCATGGTTTGCACCGTGATCGGCGCATCACCACCCACAGGCACGTTGCCCACATGAATCTGGCGGGACTTGCGGCGATAGATGTTACGCCATGGGCGCACGTGGTTCAGCGACATGAGGCTGCCTCTTGATGGGTAGGTTCCACTATAGATAGGCAAAGCGCGCGGCGCTGGCAATCATTCCGGTGTCAGTTCGACGCCGCCGCTGCGGCGACGGAAACGAAACGCGCCAAGTCGGAATCGCCCTCAATATCAGCCACTTGATACGTCGAAAGGATTGCATCCCGCGCAAGAGAAACGTTCTTGACGACCTGAGGCCCGGACCCTGCGGGACCATAGGTCGCGCCGTTCACCGCGAAATAGAGCGACCCCGCGTTGCCGGCACGCAAGGTTGCGGGTTCTTCTGTTGTCGGCAATTCAAACTGTTCGCCCGCGTCGAGGATCTTCTCGAAAATCACCGTGCCGTCGGCGCCTGTCACCCGCACCCAGGACGGGCGCACAGCGAACAGGGACAGTGTCGGCGAAGCGATCTGGACGACCTGCACCGATGGCAGCAAATCATCTGTCTCAAGACCGGCGGCCAGGTTCGCGGCCAGGGCGTTGGTATCGCCGGGAACGGCAAACGGCAGATTGTCAGGACGCGGTGGCTCGTTCGCTGCCAAACGCGCATCAAGTGTCGGTGCGAACACACCGAAGGAGTTCGGGTCAATCGCCGCAATCGGACCATCGCGCGCAACCATCACTGGCACATCAAGCGCTTCAGGACGTGACAAGCGGTCAATGCTATCGGCTCCCGTGACAAGCCCGGCCGTCACATCAGGGCTCGCGCCCTCGGTGTCCGCAGAAGCCACGACCTGCGACATCGGATCAAGTTCGGCGAGGACCTCGGGCGTCTGCTCAACCGGCGTAAACCGCACTTTCTGCACTTCCTGCAAGACCGACCAGCCACCGAAACCGATACCTGCGATCAGCACCATCAATACCATGACCGAACCGACGGCCCGCGGTTCGACACCCGCAAATACGGCCTCGCCCTTGGGCATGTAACTGACGCTGGGTTCAATAAAGGGATCACGCAAATGCGCGGGCTTCTTTTCACCCTTGGCAGCTCCGATTTTCGCGACTGGCTTTGACTTGCGCCGCACCGAAGCGTCCGCGGACATGCCATGAGCAACCGAGAAATTGCCTTCTTCGCAGAAGGTCTTGAACGCCCATTCAGGGTCAAGGCCGAGGTAGCGCGCGTAAGAGCGCACATATCCGGCAATGAAGCCGGGAGTCTCGAACGCCGAAGCGTCTGTGTTTTCAATCGCCGAAATATAGTTTGCCTTGATCTTCAACTCGCGCTGAACATCCAGCAGGGACTTACCAAGCGTGGCGCGCTCGCCCCGCATGATATCGCCGAGCAACAGGTCAAAGTCGTCGAAACCCCTCAGTTTCGCCGGCTCTTCGTCCTGTGACGTCTCGGGACGCCTGCTCATGTTTCCTGCCCCATTTGATCTCACCGCTGTCCACACCCCGTAACCCGCAGAATCGGTCACGAGAATAATGCGAAAATGTTAACACACCCCTCGCACCTGGTCACTTGTGGATAAGTCTTACGCAGAGAGTTCGGCGCGATTGAGCGCACAATGCGACCAAAGTTCGTCCATGGCATTGACGACTGCATCCATTTCACGCGGCCCGTGAACCGGTGACGGCGTGAACCTCAAACGCTCGGTTCCGCGCGGAACCGTCGGAAAATTGATCGGCTGCACGTAAATGCCGAACTTGTCCAAAAGCATGTCGCTGAGGATTTTCGTATGCACTGGATCTCCGACGATGACAGGCACAATGTGGCTGCCGTGATCGATGATCGGCAGACCCAAACCCTTCAGTCTCAGCTTCAGAATGCTGGCTTGTCTCTGGTGGTCTTCGCGCCGCTTCTTATCCGTCTTCAAGATCCGGATACTGGCCGCTGCGCCTGCTGCCACAGCAGGCGGCAACGAGGTCGTGAAGATGAAGCCCGGCGCGTAAGACCTTACAGCATCACACATTTTCTCACTTGCCGCTATATAGCCACCATGCACGCCATAGGCTTTGCCGAGGGTGCCGTTGATGATGTCGATGCGGTGCATCAGCCCGTCGCGCTCGGCAACACCGGCACCGCGCGGACCATACATGCCGACTGCATGAACCTCATCGAGATAGGTCAGTGCGTTGAACTCATCGGCAAGATCGCACAGTTCCCTGATCGGGCCGAAATCGCCATCCATCGAATAGATCGACTCGAACGCGATCAGCTTGGGGGCCGCCGGATCATCCGCCTCAAGCAACTGGCGCAGATGCGCGAGGTCGTTGTGCCGGAAAATCCGTTTCTCGCCACCGTTGCGGCGGATGCCTTCGATCATTGAGGCATGGTTCAGGGCATCCGAGTAAATTATCAGCCCGGGGAACAGTTTCGGCAGTGTGGATAACGTTGCGTCATTGGCAATGTAGGCCGAGGTAAACAGCAAAGCTGATTCCTTGCCGTGAAGGTCGGAAAGCTCGGCCTCCAGAGCCTTGTGATACACTGTCGTACCGGAAATATTGCGTGTGCCTCCAGAACCCGCGCCGGTCGCATCCAGCGCTTCGTGCATTGCGGCCAGAACTTCGGGGTGTTGACCCATTCCAAGATAATCGTTGCCACACCAGACAGTTACGGGCTGCTTGCTTCCATCTTTGCGCACCCGAACGGCGTGCGGAAACTGTCCGCGCGTGCGTTCGATGTCGATGAAAGTCCGATAGCGACCTTCTTCGTGCAGCTTGTTCAGGGCCGCATCCAGCTGGTTGTTGTAATCCACGTCTTCAGTCTCCGTACTTGGAACAGGTCTAAGTTACCCGCCAGTCTGAGGGCAAGGTCCAAATTGCCGCGATGACATAGATCAATCCTCGACGATTACAGCACAATCGTTCGCTCCCTTGGCGTCCTGAGCGCAAGCCGCCAGCGCCGCACTTTCAGTCGGCGCCATGGCCCATGCGCCCGTTGCACGAGAAACCGCAAAAAACTTCGCCCCCCGCAGAAAGATATAGCGGTCAAAAAAGACCCGTGTTGCATCATGAGACAGGCTGACCGCACGCTTTTGGTATCCCGGCGGCAATATCCGTGCCGCAAGACGGCATTCGCCCGATGTGGCGCGCTTTGCGGTCATGCAGGCCGCAATCGCCGCTTGGTCCGCGGCCTCGATAGTGTGGAAGTTGAACGCGCCCTGCAGGGCTTCGCTCACCAGGCCTTCGTCAGGCGCATAGGCCAATGCGCCGTAAAACTTGGCCTTCATCCCGGTTTGTTGCTCGATCAGCGGGATCAATGTCGTGATCGTCGCGCGCTCTTTTTCAGACAGGCTTTGCGATAGCTGCAAACCAATTCCCGACGTGTCGAACAATTCAAGACTCGCCCTCTGCCCGCCTATCGGCTCGGCCACACTTGCTCCACTCGCCAAACCCAAAACCACCAATACCGAAAGGATCGCGCGCATCACTCACTCCTTTTGCACTCCCTGCGACCATATAGCCCGCGGCCGCGTCAGACCAGACTGGACGCCAAGCGCTGGCCTGCTAACGTCTGCCAAGCCCAAAAGACCGGAGACCGCCCCATGAGCCTCGACACCATTCTCGCCCGTATCGATGACGACCTGCCAGAAGCGCTGGAACGTCTGATGACGTTGCTGCGCATCCCGTCGATCTCGACCGACCCGGCCTACAAGAAAGACTGCCTCAGCGCTGCTGAATGGGTGGTGGCTGACCTTGCTTCGATCGGTGTCGACGCCGAAGTCCGCCCGACCACAGGTCACCCGATGGTTGTCGGCCATGTCGGTGAAGGCGCGCCGCACCTCTTGTTTTACGGCCACTACGACGTGCAGCCCGTGGATCCGCTGAACCTTTGGAAGCGCGATCCCTTTGATCCGGCGATCGAAGACACGCCAAACGGTAAAGTAATCCGCGGTCGCGGTGCGAACGATGACAAAGGCCAGTTCATGACCTTCGTCGAGGCCTGCCGCGCCTGGAAAGCCGTCACCGGCACCTGGCCTTGCAAGGTCACCTTTTTCTTCGAAGGCGAAGAAGAATGTGGCTCGCCTTCGCTTGTGCCGTTTCTGAAAGAAAACGCCGACGAACTGTCAAAACCCGATATCGCGCTGATCAGCGACACCAGCCTTTTCGACCGCGAAACACCTGGCATCACCACCATGCTGCGTGGTCTTCTCGGGGAGGAACTGATCATCACTGGCCCCGACCGCGATCTCCATTCCGGTGCCTACGGCGGTGCCGCGATGAACCCGGCGCGCGTTCTGGCGAAAACCATCGCAAGCCTGCACGACGACACTGGCCGCGTCACCGTTCCCGGCTTTTACGACGGCGTCCCCGAGATCAAACCGAATATCATGGCGCAATGGGAGGCGCTCGGCTTTGACGCCGAAGGCTTCCTTGGCGATGTCGGTCTTTCGGTTCCGGCAGGCGAAAAAGGCCGAAGTGTGCTTGAAATGATCTGGTCCCGCCCGACCTGCGAAGTGAACGGGATGCAAAGCGGTTATAACGGAGACGGCTTCAAGACCGTCCTTCCTTCGATTGCGCGCACGAAAATAAGCTTCCGCTTGGTCGGCACGCAGGACCCAGCCAAGATCCGCAAGGATTTCCGCGCGATGGTGCAGGCGCAAATGCCTGCCGACTGCGAAGTTGAGTTCATCGATCACGGCTGCTCGCCCGCTTCTGTCATGAGAACCGACGATCCATCTTTCGAAAAAGCCCGTGAAGCCCTGTCTCAGGAATTCCCAAAAGCCGCAGCGTTCATCGGCAGCGGCGGTTCAATCCCAATTGCCGGACATTTTCAGGACATCCTCGACATCGACACAATGCTGATCGGCTTTGGTCTGGAAGACGATGGCCTTCACAGCCCCAACGAAAAGTATGACGTGCGCAGCTTCCACAAAGGTATCCGAAGCTGGGCGCGCATTCTGGACCGTCTTACATCTTAGACGTCGCCTAGAAACCGGCGCAAAGCCTCCAACGTCGCCTCTGGCGACTGGTCGGGAAAGAAATGACCGCCGGGGATTGCCTCGGCGGTCATGGCCTCCAGCCACCCGCTCCAGGTTCCCGGCACATCGAACAAGCGCCCCATTACCCCAGTAGCCCCAAAGAGCACCAAAGCCGGACCGGCAAATCGTCGCCCGATGTCCTCGGCGTCATGTGTCACGTCAACCACCAAAGCCGCGCGGTAATCATTCGTCATGCCAGCAATCGTCGCCGGTTTGCGCCAAGCTTCACGATACGCCTCGATCGCCGCGAAATCCGATACCTTCGCCCCGCCCCAGCCAAGCAGACAGGCCTCATAGAAATGATCCGGGTCGGCTCCGATCATGTGCTCCGGGAAGGGCGGAGGCTGGGCCAGATACGACCAATGAAAATACGCCGCGGAAACATCAGACGACCAGTGCGCCAGCAGATCATAGGTCGGCACGATGTCCATCACCGTCAGGGACATCACATGATCCGGCGCATCCAGCGACAACCGATGCGCCACCCGCGCGCCGCGGTCATGCCCGACCAGATGAAACCGCTCGTGGCCAAGCGCGCGCATCAGTGCCAGCATATCGCCCGCCATCGCACGAAACGCGTAGTTCGAAAGATCCGGCAAAGCGTCAGGCTTGGACGACGCCCCATAGCCCCGCAGGTCTGCCGTGATGACCGTGAAGTCCTGCGCCAATCCCTCGGCAATCGGTGCCCACATCGCTCGCGTCTGGGGAAACCCGTGCAACAACAACACCGGAGGCCCCGCCCCGTCGACGTCATAGGCTATCTTGATTTCGCCATGATCAAATACTGCCATGGAAATAAGCGTCGTGGCAGTTGCCAGGGATTTCAAGGGAAGAAGATGCTTTCGCCGCTTTTTCAAAACGACTGACTCTGACCTTTCCTTCGGAACAGGTCTTAGTGGCGCGGTTGACGGGGCTCGAACCCGCGACCCCCGGCGTGACAGGCCGGTACTCTAACCAACTGAGCTACAACCGCGCGATGGGGGTGATCTAAGCGAGGCACACACCCGCGTCAATCAACAATATCCCTCTGGACGCTACATATTTCTAGGCGGCCGCCGGGGCGGCGTTTTTCGCAGTATCGTGAAGGGAATGTGTTGGCGCGGTTGACGGGGCTCGAACCCGCGACCCCCGGCGTGACAGGCCGGTACTCTAACCAACTGAGCTACAACCGCGTACCCAACCCGCGCGCTTCTAGGGATAGTCATCAAACGCGTCAAGCAGATTTGGACCGCTCACGGCGTTTCAGGGTGTCCGTCTCGACCTTGTGCGCCAAAAGATGCGTCGCCAATGCGTCGAATACGATCCGTACGCGCCTGTTCGTCCGCAACTCCCGTGGCGCCACCAGCCAGACCGGAAACTCGAACGACAAGGCTTCGCGCAAGACCGGCACCATGTCCGGCAACTTCACTCCAACGTCCCATCCGTTGATTCCAAGCCCCAGACCGCGTCGCGCCAACTCCCAGTGCACGATGTGACTTTCCGAGCGCGCAACCACATTCGCTGCCGTCATCGGCACGCCGCGTGCCTTCAGCGTATCCAGAAACTGGCTGGTATCACCGAACCCAATCAATGGCGTATCCGCAAGATCCGAAAGCGCGTCAAACGGACCATGTTCTGCAACAAAGTCACTCGTCGCAAAAAGTCCGCCGGTTTCGGTCTTGATCTTGCGGGCAATCAGGTCCGGATCGGTCGGCTCGGCATTGCGGATCGCGATATCCGCCTCGCGGCGTCGCAAATCACTCAAGGAATTGGTGGAAACGATATCAATCAGAATACCGGGATGGCTCGCATGCAATATCTCGACGAATTCCGGCAGGACATAGGCCGAATACAACTCGGTGGCAGTGATCTTGATCGTGCCCTCCACGGACTGCGACTGTCCCGAGGCTGCCAGCGACAAACGCGTCGCGGCTTCTCCCATGGCTCGCACATGGTCGGCGACTTCCAACGCAGCGGGCGTCGGGACCAACTGCCGTCCAGCCCGCTCAAACAAGGTCACCTCCAGATGCGCCTCCAATGCCGCGACCTGACGTCCCAGCGTCGGTTGCGTCAAACCCAACGCCCGCGCCGCCGCCGAAAGCGAACCTTCTTCAAGCGTCGCCAAAAAGGCGCGCACCTGGTTCCAGTCAAAGTCTACCGCCTGCCAATTCATGCAAATTCGTATAGCATACCTGCGCGTTTCCGCAATTTCCATGCGCAGGCGTTCGTACGAAACCAAGTCAATCAAGGAGAACAACCGATGAGCAACGCCGACTTCTGGAACCGCATCGCGCGCAAGTACGCCAAGCACCGCATCTCGAACATGCCGGCCTACGAACAGACCCTCGAACATGTCCGCCGCCACCTGCGCCCCCAAGACCAAGTGCTCGAAGTCGGCGGCGGCACCGGCTCAACCGCTATTTTGCTCGCGCCGTCCGTCTCGCACTATACCGGCACCGACTATGCCGAGGAAATGATCGCCATCGCGCAGGAAAAGCTGACGGCCGATCCCGTCGCAGGCCTCGAATTCATGGTCGCAGAAGCAGACCTTGAAGCCGTCGCCGCCGAAAGCAAAGACGTCGTTCTCGCCTTCAACCTTTACCATCTCGTTCCTGATCTGAACGCCGCCATTGCCGCGGCCAACCGCGTCCTGAAACCCGGCGGACTCCTTATCACCAAAACCCCCTGCCTCGGGAAAAAGTGGTACCTGCGGCCCGTCATCAAAGCGATGCAGCTTGTCGGCAAAGCCCCCCAGGTGGCGTTCCTCACCAACACCACCCTTGAAAACGCCTTCACAGGTGCAGGCTTTGATATTCTGGAGACTGAATACTACGCGGCCAATACGAACAACCGGTTCGTCGTGGCGCGAAAACGCTGACGCACCTGACTTCATCCTTTCCAAAATACCACGGGTGAGCCACCAAAGGTGGCGAGGGCAGAGCCCTTAAACTTCACCGCCCGGGCAAAGGCGTGAACTCAGCGTCATCTCCGGGCGGCAACTGGAAACGGGGATTGCTTTCCCAGTCGCCGCGCCTCCAGGCCTCTTTCGCCTCCTCGATGCGCTCCTTCGAAGAGGCCACGAAATTCCACCAGATATGGCGAGGTCCTTCCAGGGTCGCACCTCCCAGCATCATCAAACGCGCGCCCAGGGCGCCGGCCGTCACGCTTACCCGGTCGCCCGGGCGAAACACCATCATCTGACCGGTTTCAAACGTCTGCCCCGCCACATCGACCGAGCCGCTTACCACATACACACCGCGATCTTCATGATTGTCCGGCATCGGCAGCTTGGCACCGGCGTCAAGCAGCGCATCCGCGTAAAACATCTCGGACGCCACCTCAACGGGGGCCGTCTCACCATAAGCGGATCCCAGAATCAGGCGCACTTCCTTGCCTTCTCCTTCCAGCAAGGGCAGCGCATCTTTGCGCGCATGCTGGAACATCGGCGCGCGGTCTTCGTGGTCTTTCGGCAAAGCCACCCATGTCTGGATGCCGAAAAACGGCATCGGATCCACCTGAGTCGCATCGTCCGTACGCTCGGAATGGGTAATCCCATGCCCCGCAACCATCCAGTTCACAGCCCCCGGCTCGATCCATGAATCCGTCCCCAGACTGTCGCGGTGATGCATCCGTCCGCGATACAGATAACTGATGGTCGCAAGCCCGACATGCGGATGAGGGCGCACATCCAGCCCTCGGGTCGGCAGGAGTTCAGCCGGCCCCATCTGGTCGAAAAAGATGAACGGTCCAACCATTTGGCGCCGCGGCGCCGGCAAGGCGCGCCGCACTTCAAATCCTCCCAGATCGCGCGCACGCGGGACGATCACGGTTTCGATTGCGTCAATGGCATCACCCGTCGGGCAATCAGGATCAAGTGCCGGGTTCCAGCTCATACTCGCGGCTTCCTACATGAAATGCGTTGAGAGTCACTTAGGAAATCCGGCACAGGACCGGTACCGCGATTTTTGAACAGAGGCTGTGAATCCCGCGTCACGCAACGCGGGCGTTTCTCACAAAGCGGGTCGGTGAATGGTGGGTGATGAGAGGCTCGAACTCCCGACATCTTCGGTGTAAACGAAGCGCTCTACCAACTGAGCTAATCACCCACGCCGCGTGTCGTATATTCGGTTTCATCAAAACGCAAGACCCTCGGTTTCAACTTCTTCCTAAATCTCGGCGCGTTCATCTTGTTTGCCGATCCAGCGCCGTGCTCCGGGGCCGTTTTGCCCAAGCGTGTCGGCACTGTTGTAAAGCGGACAGCTCTCCAGCGACAAACACCCGCATCCGATACAGTATCCCATCTGATCCTTCAGCCGGGTCATCAGCGCGATCCGTTCTTCCAGCATCGCCTGCCAAGGGGCCGCAGCTCTAGCCCAGGTCTTGGCACTGACGGCTTTCGTGCGCGGAATGCCGTCCAGAACCAGCTTGATCTCTGCCAAAGGCACCCCGACGCTTTGCGCAATCCGCGTGATCGCCACGCGGCGCAATTCGCGTCGGTCATAGCGGCGATGATTGGCAGGAGTGCGCCAACTTTCGATCAGTCCTTCCGCTTCATAGAAATGCAACGTGGACACCGGCACGCCCGCCCGCTCCGCCATTTCCCCAACGCTCAGATCGCTCGATTTGACCATCTCGCCCTCTCAAGAAAAAAATCGCTTTACCTCAAGTTTACTTGATGTCGTAAGTTGACTGAATAGAAGCTCCGAATCAAGAGGAAACACCCCATAGCCCACGTAATGCACCGCATCACACATCGCATGAAAACATCTCTCAGAAACCACCGCACATCACGGCGCATGGAGGCCGCCTTGCGCGATCCTCATCTCGCGAAAGACATCGGACTGCCACCAACCCTCAACGCCATCAGGAAGTCGGAACCATGGTAATGCCCCGTCTCTTTTCCCGCCCCAAACCCTGCGGCCCGCTGTGTCAGGAAGTCGAGCGCGAAATCGACGCGTTGCGTCTCGCAGAACACCTTGAACAGCTTGGATCTCAAGAGCTCAAAACGTACGATGCACGCCGTCTTGAATGTGGTGAATAACACCCTGCCCGCCCGGCAGATCTTCCATATCCGCCAGCGATAAGCCCATGGCGCGCGTTCGCAGAATACGGGACGTGATGCCATGGGTTACTATGATGGTCGGCTGACGCAGGTGCGCAAGAATAAGACCAGCGCGCTCCCACAAGGCTTCGAACCCTTCGCCGCCCGGAGCCTTGGAATAGACGTCAATCCATCCACCCAGGTTGAAATCCGGCCAACCCGCCCGCATTTCGTCAAGTGTCATCCCGGTCCACTCACCGATCCCGATCTCGCGCAGCCCATCGCAAGGCTCGGCCCCGATCCCCAAGGGCTTCAACGCCAGTTCGCAGGTCCTCAACGCACGACCCTGAGGGCTGGACCACGCCACATGCGTCGTCGCCGAAACGCCTTCCGCCCCCAGCCGTGCGCCCATTTCAACAGCATGAGCCCGGCCCATTTCCGTCAATGGGGAATCCAGACTGCCCTGCCAGCGCCCCTCGCGGTTCCAAACCGTTTCGACGTGACGAAGAACGTAGATCTCGGGATAAGTGGTCATTCTTGAAATACCGACGGCCCTGAACTTGGTGTGCGACAAGAGAATCGAACGACTGACCCAGCGGCTTTCCGCAGGAAAACGCGTCGGTCAGGCCATTCACATCTTGCAACATCTGCATTTGTCGCGGCCTCGTTGCAATGGTGGGTGATAAGAGATTTGACCTCCTGACATCTTCAATGTGAACGAACCGCTCTACCACTGAGCCAATCACCCAAGGGACGTTTTTGTAGCGAGGGTCTCATTCACCTGCAAGAGCATCGATCCGAGAGCTTTTTGCGCCCAAAATCAGTGCGAACCGCCATACAATTCGACAAATTTATCACAAAATCTCGACAGGTGTATTGTGACGCAACGATACATCTTTGAAGCGACGTAACACTGTCATAGATACACCGCCATGGTTCCAGGGTGGGGCCATGCGAGAAATCGCACACAATAGACATGACGTCGAAGCTTCTCGTCGCTCAGTACCGACTAGGGACATGAAATGAAAAACTCTTTTGCAGGTTTTGCAATCGCGGCAATGATGGCCACTTCCGTAAGTGCGGGCGGCCTCGACGCTGCTGTTGAAGAAGAAGCCGTAATGGCACCAGAGGTTGTTGTCGAAGAATCCACCGCGTCTTCGGGCTCGGCTGCCGACATGATCTTCCCACTTGTTGCAATGGCGATCATGGCCGCAACAATTCTGGACCGCTGAATCCTGACAAGACTCACTTAAGGGTCTTGTGAAAAAAGGGCGCGCCTTGCCGGCGCGCACTTTCTCATTTCCGATATCGCCTTCGCGTCAGTGAGCGACAGCACCCGAGCCGCCATCGCGTCCCTCAAGGGCACGCTGTGCCGCCGCGGCCTCTTCCGCAGCCTCGTCCCATTCAATCGGCTCCGGTGCGCGGACCAGCGCGTGCTTCAGAACTTCGCTGACATGCGTGACAGGAATGATGTTCAACCCTTCCTTCACGTTGTCTGGGATCTCTGACAAGTCCTTCTCGTTCTCTTCAGGGATCAGCACCGTCTTGATGCCGCCACGAAGGGCCGCCAACAGCTTCTCTTTCAGACCACCGATCGGCATTGCGTTCCCGCGCAAGGAGACCTCGCCGGTCATCGCAATATCTTTCTTCACCGGAATCTGCGTCAGAACCGAGACGATCGACGTCACCATAGCCAAACCGGCAGACGGCCCGTCCTTTGGTGTTGCCCCGTCGGGCACATGAACGTGAATATCCATCGTGTCGAATTTCGGAGGCTTCACCCCGATCTCGGGCGCAATGGAGCGAACATAACTGGAAGCCGCATCAATCGACTCCTTCATGACATCTCCAAGCTTACCGGTGGTCTTCATCCGACCCTTGCCCGGCAGGCGCAGCGCTTCGATCTGCAACAGATCGCCACCAACGCTCGTCCAGGCAAGACCCGTTACGACGCCGATCTGATCCGTCGCTTCGGCCAGACCATACCGATATTTCTTCACCCCTAGATAGTCTTCGAGGTTTTCCGGGGTGATGACGACCTTGCCCTCAACATTGCGAACGATCTTGGTCACGGCCTTGCGCGCCAGCTTTGCGATTTCACGCTCAAGATTTCGAACACCAGCCTCGCGGGTGTAAGTGCGGATCATCTCGTTCAGCGCCGCATCGGTCAGCTCGAACTCGCTTGGCTTCAATCCGTGGTTTTTCATCTGCTTGGCCAGAAGATGCTGCTTGGCGATCTCTCGCTTCTCGTCCTCGGTGTAACCGGCCAGTGGAATGATCTCCATCCGGTCCAACAGAGGCCCGGGCATGTTGTAGGAGTTGGCTGTCGTCAGGAACATCACGTTCGAAAGGTCGTACTCGACCTCCAGATAGTGATCGACAAACGTGCCGTTCTGCTCCGGATCCAGGACCTCAAGCATCGCCGACGCCGGGTCGCCCCGGAAATCCTGCCCCATCTTGTCGATCTCATCGAGCAAGATAAGCGGGTTCGTCGTTTTTGCCTTCTTCAGCGCCTGAATAATCTTGCCGGGCATTGAGCCGATATAGGTCCGCCGGTGACCGCGAATTTCGCTTTCATCACGCACGCCACCCAGCGAGATGCGAATGAACTCGCGCCCCGTTGCCTTGGCGACAGACTTACCCAGCGAGGTCTTACCCACGCCCGGAGGTCCGACGAGGCACATGATCGGCCCCTTCAGCTTCTTCGAACGCTGCTGCACCGCTAGATACTCGATGATGCGTTCCTTGACCTTCTCAAGCCCATAGTGATCCGCGTCCAGAATAGCCTCGGCACGGCCAAGGTCTTTCTTGACCCGCGATTTCGTGCCCCATGGGATCGCCAGCATCCAGTCGAGGTAATTGCGCACAACCGTCGCTTCCGCCGACATCGGAGACATCGACTTCAGCTTCTTCAGCTCAGCTTCGGCCTTTTCACGGGCCTCTTTTGAGAACTTCGTATTGGCAATCTTCTCTTCAAGCTCGGCGACCTCGTTGGCCCCCTCTTCGCCGTCACCAAGTTCCTTCTGAATGGCCTTCATCTGCTCATTCAAATAGTACTCGCGCTGGGTGCGCTCCATCTGCGACTTCACGCGCGTCTTGATCTTCTTTTCGACCTGCAGCACGGACATTTCGCCCTGCATCAGTCCGTACACGACTTCAAGCCGCTCCGCGACGACAAGCGTCTCCAGAAGCTTTTGCTTCTGGTCAACTTCGACACCCAGATGCCCCGAAACGAGGTCGGCAAGCTTAGCCGCTTCACGGGTCTCGCTGACCTGCGCCAAAGCTTCTTCCGGGATGTTCTTCTTGACCTTTGCATAGCGCTCGAATTCTTCGGCAACCGAGCGCACAAGCGCCTCGACCGACGCTTCGTCGCCCATTTCCTCGCTCAAAGGTTCGGCGAAGGCTTCGAAATACACGTCATTTTCCACGAAATCGGTTATCCGCACGCGCGCACGGCCCTCGACCAGCACTTTGACAGTGCCGTCGGGCAGTTTCAAAAGCTGCAGCACGTTGGCAAGCACGCCTACGCGGAAGATGCCGTCAATCGACGGATCGTCAATCGACGGATCGATCTGGCTGGACAGCAGAATTTGTTTGTCGTCACGCATCACTTCTTCAAGCGCGCGCACCGACTTTTCGCGCCCGACAAAGAGCGGCACGATCATATGCGGAAACACGACTATGTCGCGCAGCGGCAGGACCGGAAAGGAGTCTTCAAAAGAGACGGTCATTATATGTCCTCATACTTGGCAAGAGACCCGGTCCCGACACGCGGCAACCAAAAGCCTCTCCTAACTTTGGTACTATATGTGGGGGTCAGACCACGGGCTTCAACCACTGTTTCAAGCTTTCCCAAGTGTGGGCCTTTCAGATGCAAGGTGCAACCAGTCCCGCAAGGCAATTCGCGAAGTTTGCGAAACTCGTGAAAGGTTCATCATCCCGCCGACGATCGACAACAGACCGGCAGGATACCGCCGTCTGTTTCGTTTTTAGAGAAAATTAATGGATTGGCCGCATTTTAACCTTAGTCTCTTATTAACAAAAAAAGTGCTGAGGGGCGCTCAAACAGGCAAGAATGGGAACTGCATATGTGGGCAGGCTTACGATACGCGGTGCATTTTGAAAGAAGACGGCTTTATTTTGTGACCCTGACGGCCTTTGTCGCAGGTATCCTTTTCTATGCGCGTCTGGACATGGTCCTGTTCGGATTGCCCGCCCCGTTCATTGTCGGGCTGATCTATGCATTCATCATCGGCATTGCTGCGCTCCTTGTCTGCATCCTTGCCCCGTCTTTCCGCTTCATGCTGGAAGCCATCGCCATTTCAAGGCTCGGGATCGCGGCACTGGCCTTCAGTTTCCCCACTCTTGGTGAAACCATTCTTGCCTCACCTCTTCTGAACGCATGTATCGTGGTTGGCTTCGGCGTGGCGGTCAGTCGCGTGATCCACGGCAGAATTGCCCGCTCCGCCCGCACTGGCCTGCGCGCGCGTCTGCACGCCTATGCCACCGAAGGTCGCGGCAAGGTCCGCGTCGCGGGGACTGCTTGGCAACGCAACTATGTCGGCTGGATGGATGATGCGGTCGCCGTCCCGGCCTGACCTCTCTTCGACTCCGAAACAACGTGACTCACCGCCCCTTTATCCGCCGACGAAGCCGCCGTTTGCTGTCCTATACGACCGTGTTTGGGATCGGCTTCATTCTGGCTGCGCTGCAAGCGGGCCGTGACACGATTTGGCTGCCTCTGGTCTGGGGCTTTCAGACCGTAGTTCAGGCCGAAGGGGCCAGCGAGACGTTCGAAGCCTTGCAGCTTTTCTTGCTTCTGGACCTCCCGCCTTTTGCCTTTACTCTACTTGCCATCGCCCTGATTGCATTCGTCCTTGCTTTCATTGCGACCATAGTTGCCATCACACTCGTCCCGATGCGGTTTCAGGCCTACCTCGACGGCATGGTCGGGAGTGCGGCGATCATCCTTGTGTTTGAAGGCCTCGGCCTCGGAAGCACTGTCCGCGCGACCTTTGGCAATATCGGCAGCATCTTATTCTGCTGGGCCGCGATCATGTCGACGTCGTCGGTCGTTTGGAAATACCTGCCTTTCGGATTCTCCTTCAAAAGTAGTTCCATGCGCGCCATCTCCCTGCCCTTGGATAAGGTCGCAGACCGTATGATCCCGGGGCGCGCTCCCGGCACCGACCTCGCGGACATTGACCTTGTCCACCGTCCCCCAAAGGATGGAGAAAACGCCGTATTCGTAGAAATCGCGGACAAAAAAGAAGACGGCACGCTTGCTTTCACCATTCACCATGACGGCCAAAAAGGCTTCGTGCGCGGCCAGGACATGTCCTATGCCCTCACTTCAACCGGCCCAGAAACAACCGAAATAGCGATAAAAACCACCCTCACCGGCATGGCCCCGATGAGCCTTTGGGACTTTTGGAGCCGAAACTTCGCTGAAGACTACGCGGACCACCTTGAAGCGCGCTTGCACGGCGGCAAGGACAAGTCGCTCTACGGCCACCTACAAGCGGCCGCGCGACGCAAAATCGAAAAAAAGCAGCTCAAGACGGCATCTGCCTAAAGCGCATCGATGTCGCCCTTGGCCCGGGTTTCATGAAACCCGCGCTCCCATTCCTCAAAGGCTCCTTCTTCAATAGCCGCACGCATCCCCGACATAATCTCTTGAAAATAATGAAGATTATGCCAGGTCAGCAACATGCCGGAAATCATTTCACCCGCCCGAAATACGTGGTGCAGATAGGCCCGCGAATACTTAGAACACGCCGGACAGGCGCATTGCTCATCCAGGGGCCGCGGATCATCGGCGTGGCGCGCGTTCTTGATGTTCACCACGCCGCGGCGCGTGAACGCCTGACCTGTCCGCCCCGAACGCGACGGCAAGACGCAGTCCATCATGTCAATTCCGCGCTTCACCGCACCCACAATGTCGTCCGGCTTGCCAACGCCCATCAGATACCGTGGCTTGTCGACCGGCAATTGTGCAGGCGCATAATCCAACACGGCGAACATGGCCTCCTGCCCCTCGCCAACCGCAAGCCCGCCCACCGCGTAGCCATCAAACCCGATTCCACGCAAGGCATCGGCACTTTCCTGTCGCAAATCCTGTTCCAGACCGCCTTGCTGAATCCCAAACAACGCGTGGCCCGGCCGGTCTCCAAAAGCTTCGCGCGAGCGCGCTGCCCACCGCATCGACAGCCGCATGCTGTCCTCGATCCGGGCGCGATCGGACGGCAGCGCGGGGCATTCGTCAAAGCACATCACGATATCTGACCCCAACTGTCGCTGAATTTCCATCGAACGCTCGGGCGTCAGTTCGTGCTTGGAGCCATCAATATGGCTCTTGAACGTCACGCCCTTCTCGGTGAGCTTTCGCAAATCCGCCAGACTCATCACCTGAAATCCACCCGAGTCCGTCAGGATCGGGCGCTCCCAGTTCATGAATTTGTGCAAACCGCCCAATCGCTCGATTCGTTCGGCTCCGGGCCGCAGCATCAGATGGTAGGTATTGCCCAACAGAATATCCGCACCCGTCGCCGCAACGCTTTCCGGCATCATCGCCTTCACGGTCGCGGCCGTGCCAACCGGCATGAACGCAGGCGTGCGGATGTTTCCACGCGGAGTCGAAATAACTCCGGTGCGCGCCGCGCCGTCCGTGGCCTTCAGATCGAATGAAAAAGTCGCAGTCATCACGGCCCCCACTTTGCACCAAGAAGCGATGTAAAAGGAAACCCGCGCGCCCGGAACCCCCAATCCCCGCCTTTACCCAAGCGGCCTATTCCCTATATAAAGACTCAAGAACTAGAAATCGGACCGCGTCATGAACTCTACCGCACCCCTTGAAGGGGCTCCGCTGATCAAACCATCCAGCACGGATCACCCGCTGCATGAAGCCGTCGTGGACGCATGTCGATCGGTGTTTGACCCGGAAATTCCGGTCAATATTTTCGACCTCGGCTTGGTCTATACCATTGAAATCGCTGACGAAGGGGCTGTGACGGTTATCATGACCCTTACCGCCCCCGGTTGCCCCGTCGCAGGGGAGATGCCGGGCTGGGTCGCCGATGCGATCGAGCCGCTGCCCGGCGTCAAATCCGTTGATGTCGAACTGACATGGGAGCCGCCCTGGGGCATGGACATGATGTCCGACGAAGCCCGCCTTGAACTCGGTTTCATGTAAGGCCAGTGCCGACCGAAAAAGAAAAAATGATCTCCGGTGCGCTCTATCGCCCGGGTGATCCTCAACTGGTGGCCGAACGCCGGCGGGCGCAGGAACTGATGCGCGTCTACAACCAGACAATCGTCGGCGATCCGGCGCGCGTCGGCATTTTGACTGAGCTTTTGGGCAGCGGCGCTGAAACGGCCGCCGTCAGACCGGCGTTTCAAGTGGACTATGGTTACAACATCTATCTGGGCCAGGGCGTTTTCATGAACTACGGCTGCGTGCTGCTGGATGTCTGCCCGATTCGCATCGGTGACAGAACCGAGATCGGCCCCCTGACGCAAATCCTAGCCGCCGATCACCCGCGCGATCCTGAAACACGCGAAAAAGGGCTCGAACTGGGCCGCCCCGTGACAATCGGCAAGAACGTCTGGATTGGCGGCGGCGCGATCATCCTGCCTGGTGTCACAATCGGCGGTGGCGCCATCATCGGCGCAGGCGCAGTTGTCACGCGTGACGTGGCAGCGCAGGCCACGGTCGCCGGAAATCCCGCGCGCCCGCTTGTTTCAGCGCACACAACGACTTAAATTAGGATCAAAGGAGTAACCCCGATGTTCTCGATCCCCGGCAAACAGGCCGTCCAGATGACCCCGGCTGCGATCACACAGATCGCCAAGCTGATGAATCGCGAAGGCCATGCCGGCCTGCGCATCGGCGTCAAAAAGGGCGGCTGTGCGGGCATGGAATACACCATGGATTACGCCAGCGAGGTCGACCCCATGGACGAAGTCGTCGAACAGGGCGGTGCGCGTGTGATGATCGCACCGATGGCGCAGATGTTCCTTTTCGGCACGGAAATCGACTATGAAACTTCGCTTTTGGAAAGCGGCTTCAAATTCCGTAATCCTAACGTCGAAGACGCTTGCGGATGCGGAGAGTCGATCAAGTTCAAAGACGTCGCGGCTTTGGCGGCAGAACTCGAAAACGCGCCCAAGGCTTGACCTTCCTGCCCCGTCCGCCATTGTCCGCCAAACCCTGAATTTGGAGGACGCCACATGGCGCGCAAACTGGCCGCAGGAAACTGGAAGATGAACGGCACGGGCGCGAGCCTTGCCGAGATTGAAGCCCTCGCCAAGGCATACCCAAACCCCGGCTGCGATATGTTGATCTGTCCGCCCGCCACGCTGTTGTCACGTCTGAGCGAGCGCACATCCGGCACTACGATCAAAACCGGCGGGCAGGATTGCCACGCGGCAACCTCGGGCGCGCATACCGGGGATATCTCCGCCGAAATGATCGCCGACGCAGGCGGCAGCCACGTCATAGTCGGTCATTCAGAGCGTCGCGCCGATCACGGAGAGACGGACAGCGATATCGCCGCGAAAACAGCCGCTGTCTGGAGGGCCGGACTGGTCGCCGTGATTTGCCTGGGCGAAACGCTCGCCGAGCGCGAGGCCGGGCAAACCATAGACGTGGTCGCAAGTCAGCTCTCAGGGTCTGTGCCGGACGGTGCAGATGGCGACAACACCGTGATTGCTTACGAACCGGTCTGGGCCATCGGCACCGGAAAGGTGCCCACACTCGACGAAATCGCCGCTGTCCACGCCGACATCAGGTCTCGTCTCAAGGCACGTTTCGGTGCGGCGGGTGATGATATGCCGATCCTCTATGGAGGCTCCGTAAAACCATCGAACGCCGACGAAATCTTCGGTGTGGCGGACGTAGACGGTGCCTTGGTTGGGGGCGCGTCCTTGAAAGCGGAAGACTTCGGCGGCATCGTCGCCGCGCTTGAGCGTGCATGAGAACGGGGGCTCTGCCCCCGGCCTGTAGGCTTCCCCCGTGGTATTTTTGAAAGGGTGAAGCCCTAGTCTTCGGCCATCCACTCGGCCGATTGCATTTCGCGCAATCTGCTGGCCGTGCGCTCGAACTCAAAGCTGCCCTCGCCTTCGATATAGAGGTTCTCCGGAGTATCGGCTGCCGTCGCGATAAGACGGATGCGGGCCTCATAGAGCGCGTCGATCAGCGTCACGAAGCGCCGCGCCTGATTATAGTTCTCGCTGGACAGCCGCGGGATGTCCTCGAGAATGAGGACCCGGATCGCGTCCGCCAGTGCCAGATAATCCGCAGGCCCCAGCGGCTGCCCGCAAAGGTCGTAGAATTGTGCCCGCGCCACGCCATTTGCAAAAGCCGGAATCGTAACCTCGCGCCCCTTCACTTTCAGAACCAGAGGATGCGACGCATCCCCCGCGAAATCCTGCCAGAGTGCGGATACTTCGGCGCGCGCCGCAGCATCCGCCGGATGGAAGTATGTCTTGGCACCTTCCAGCCGATCCTGCCGCCAATCGCGCGGCGAATGCAGATGCCAGACCTCCATTTTGTCCTTCATCAATGAGATGAACGGCAAGAACAGCGCCCGGTTCAACCCGTCCTTATAGAGGTCGTCCGGCGGCCGGTTCGACGTCGTGACAACCGTCACACCCGCCTCGAACATGCGTTCGAACAAACGCCCGACAATCATCGCATCCGCGATATCGGTGATCTGCATCTCATCAAGACACAAAAGCTGCAGTCCAGCCGCCATTTCGTCCGCCACCGGGCGGATCGCATCGTCCACGCCGGTCTTGCGCGCGGCGTGCAGCGCGGTCTGAACCTCTTGCATGAAAGCGTGAAAGTGCACGCGTCGGCTCTTTTCGACGCCAGCGGCCTCGTGGAACAAATCCATCAGCATGGATTTGCCGCGCCCGACCCCGCCCCACAGATACAATCCCCGAACGGGTTCCGACTTTATGGCGAACATCCAGCCCAGACTGCCACCCTTTTGGGGCGCGTTTCTCAAACCCATCGCGATGCAATCAAGCTCGCTCAAAACTGCCTCTTGCGCCGGATCAGGGGTCAGATGTTCAGCTTCGATTCTGGCGCGATAGGCGGTCGTTATTAGGCTTGTCAGCGACATGCCACAGATGAACCACGCCGCCACGCAAATGAAAAGAGGCTCATTCCTCTCTGGTCACGTCATACCCGTAAAGCCAGTCGAAACGGCGAAGCGGTTGCGCCGGAGCCACAGCACCAACCAGCCGCAGGATACCATGCGCTGCCAACCGCACAGGCGCGCTTTTCAGATGATAATTACGTGCATTGGCCGTCGCGGCCTCGACCACACGCAAGACCCTTTCGCGCCGCTGGTCCTGATAGCGCGCCAGCGCCTCAGGCAATGGTCCCGACCCGATCGCCGCACTCAGAGCCCAGGCATCTTCCAGCGCCATATTGGCCCCTTGCGCCAGAAACGGCAGCGTCGGATGTGCGGCATCGCCCAACAAGACCTGCTGTCGATCCCACCATCGATCCGCAACACGGTGCCGGAACAACCCCCAGAGGAAACACTCATCCACAGCCTCAAGCCATCCGCGAACCCGCGGTGAAAAGCCCGCAAAGGCTCCCCGAAGATTGCCGGGGTGATCGTTGTGGCTCCAGCCCTCCTCGGCCCAACCGGATCGTTCCTCGACGGCCACGACATTGCGCAAACCACCGGGCAGCGGATAGCTCACCACATGGCGTCCGGGGCCCATATGGACCTCTGCCACCGGCGGTCCGTCACCCGGAATAAGGGCGCGCCACGCCACCTGTTTGGTAAAAAACGGTTTTGTCGCCTCATCCACCCGTGCCCGCACCTTCGAATGCAGCCCATCCGCCCCGATCAACAGATCGTCGCCCGGCAGAGCCGCACCTTCCGGCAGGGGCGCAACCTCGCGTCCCGTCTCGACCCGCACACCAGCGGTTTCCGCAGCCGCCTTCAAAACCTCGATCAATCGCGCACGATGAACAAACCGCCACTCCAGTCCGTGCCCATGCTTTTCCAGATCGAGTTTCAGGATTTCCCGACCGCTCGGGCCATCAAACAGCCGAACCGCAGTGCCTTTCAAGGACACAGGTTCCAGATCACCCGCCACGCCGATCGCGCGCAGCACGGCCATCCCATTCGGACTGATCTGGATGCCGGCCCCGACCTCACCGATCTTTGGTGCGCGCTCGGCCACGACAACGGAATGCCCCGTTCGAGCCAATGCCGTCGCAGCGGCCAGACCGCCAATGCCTGCGCCCGCGATCGTGATGTTTAGGCTATCGGTCATGGGTCCCGCCTTTCTTTTGGCGATCCTGCGACACCCACGGCCCAGGCGCCTTGATCGACCTCAAAAACGTCTAACTGGCTATGGGCAGACGGCTCTCGGCCAGCTCGACAAAAAACGAACACCCCGCCGGAATGGCTTCGTCATTGAAGTTGTATTCGGGATGATGCAGCGGTGAATTGTCACCAATCCCGAGGTGAATATAGGCCCCCGGTCGGGCGTTCAGCATATACCCGAAATCCTCGCCCCAAAGGTAAACAGGTGCCGTCTCACACTTGCCCGCCACCTTGGCGGCCGCCTGCGCTGCAAAATCGGCATGCTCGGCGCTATTGATCATAACCGGATATCCCTCATGGATTTGCGCATCGCCCTTCGCACCCAGCGACGCCGAGATCCCGGTCGCAATTTCCACGATCCGCCGCTTCGCGAATGTCCGGTTTTCCTCGGTCATCGTGCGCAAAGTGCCCTTCAGCACGACTTCTTCCACCACGACATTATAGGCGGTCGTCGAGGTCTCGAACGACGTGATCGACACCACAACCTGATCAACGGGGTCGATCTGGCGGCTGACAATCGTCTGCAAGGCGGTCACCACATGAGCACCCACCAACGTCGCATCCACTGTCTGATGCGGTTGGGCGGCATGACCACCCTTTCCGGTGATCGTGATATGTATCTCATCGGTTGAGGCGTAAAACGCCCCCGGCCGGATCGCGAATTCCCCCAAGGCCCGGCCCGGCACATTGTGCATCCCATACACTTCGTCGATTCCGAACCGCTCCATCAATCCGTCATTGACCATCTCGCGCCCACCGCCGCCACCCTCTTCGGCAGGCTGAAAGATCACCGCGATCGTGCCGTCGAAATTGCGCGTCTCCGCCAGATATTTCGCAGCTCCCAACAGCATCGCCGTATGCCCGTCATGCCCGCAGGCATGCATCTTGCCCGGCACAGTCGAGGCATATTCGACGCCGGTCGCTTCATGAATCGGCAAGGCATCCATGTCCGCGCGAAGTCCGATCACCCGGCCAGACCCGGTCTTGCGTCCCCGGATCAACCCGACCACGCCGGTGCGCCCGATGCCCGCAACAACCTCGTCACAGCCGAAATCGCGCAAAAGCTCTTCGACAAACCCTGCCGTGCGCTCCACATCGAACTGCAACTCAGGGTGTCGATGCATCTCGCGACGCCACCCGCTTATCTCGTCATGAAGCTCGGCAAACCGATTTCTGACCGCCACAACGCACCTCCTGATGCAAGAAACACCTCAAGCGCAGGGCAAATCGCCCCGTCTTCTTTTTGGCTCAAATATCCTGGGGGTCTGGGGGCGAAGCCCCCAGTCGGTCGCCGCCCCGAAGGGCGGCGAAACAATCTCAACGACGCGCGTCGCCAACCAGCTTCCAGACCGCCGGCACCAGCATCGCCGCCAGAACCAGCTTCAGGGCGTCGCCCGCCAGAAACGGTGTCAGACCCCACTCCAAAAGCGGCTTGTCCCAACCATAAAGCACACCAAGCCAGACCAGCCCTGGAAGGTAGATGATCGCATTACCGGCAAACAAAGCCGCAGCCATCTTGCCAAATGAACGATCCCATCCTGCCCGCGCGAAAGCCCCGAGCGCCACAGCCGCCAAGGCATATCCAACCAGATATCCGCCCGTACCGCCCATCATGTACGCCAATCCGTATTCCGTCGACGACGAACCGGCGAATACGTTGAACCCAAGCGCGCCAACTGCAAGATAGGCAAGAATCGTCGTCAGCCCCAGACGCGGACCATAGGCTGCACCGATGGTCAGAACCGCGAATGTCCCCATGGTCATCGGCACCGGCCACATCGGAATGCGGATTTTCGCGGCAATCGCCAGAACCGCGATCCCTGCCAGAACCAGAACGACCTGCTTGACGCGCAGCGCGCTGCCTTCATTCGTTCCGAACAGATCGGCCAGCACCGGGCGGGCTGTAAGTGTGGACATGAGTTTTCCCTCGTCGTTGAAGTTTGCTTTGACCGGACTATCGCACCCCGCGCCCCCGCCCGCAAGCACGCGCGAGGGCAAAATCAGTCACCCCGAAATCCGCGAATAGCGCGTCTCCATCCGATAGGATTTGCGCGGCCCTTCCACTTGCCAGACCGCAGACCACTCAGGGAAATCCTTGAAATCATACGATACCTGGTATCGATCAGGCGGACACAAATAGGTCGTCTCATAAGCCTTGACCCCCAGAGGCACAGAATGAAAGGGGCGCATATCCCCAAACGCTACATCCACGCGGGTCCCATCCACGCTCCAGACATACCGTCGTGTCGCTTTCATCGGCGTGCCACCCCGCGCCGGCGTCAAAACGCCCGCCTCGTCCTGCACCAACCGTCGGCCCGAGCGTTGAAACACGCTCTCGCCCTGAAACACATCGCGCCGCCCATCGTCGTGAACGATTTCGCGCGCCATCTTCCAGCGCCCCTCCAAAGCCGTCAGAGACCCCAATCCACTCATACACCGCCCCCTTGCCGACCAGCGCCCGATGGCGCCGGCACATCCACACAATACCGTTCAGCGGCCAAAGCCGATCCCGCGAAAAAATAGCGCATCCCGCGCTCCTTGTTCCTGCCGCCGACCCAGTCTAAACGCAGAGCGCGCGCACGCAATTCGAAAGGCTGAAGAAACATGATCCCCAGATACGCCCGCCCCGACATGGTCGCCATTTGGTCGCCCGAAACCAAATTCCGCATCTGGTACGAAATCGAAGCCCACGCCTGCGACGCTCAGGCCGCCCTCGGCGTCATTCCCGCCGAAAGCGCCGCTGCCGTCTGGAAAGCCAATGACGTCGAATTCAACGTCGCCCGCATCGACGAGATCGAAGCCGTCACCAAGCATGACGTCATCGCGTTCCTCACGCATCTTGCAGAAATCATTGGTCATTCCGAAGCCCGCTTCGTCCATCAGGGTATGACCTCCTCAGATGTCCTCGATACCACGCTCAACGTCCAGCTTGTGCGGGCCGCAGACATCCTCATCGCTGATATGGAAAAGCTGCTCGCCGCCCTCAAGACGCGCGCGATCGAACATAAGATGGACGTCCGTATCGGTCGTTCGCACGGCATTCACGCCGAACCCGTCACCATGGGCCTCACATTCGCGCGCTTTTACGCCGAAATGGACCGTGGCCTTGCACGACTGAGAAACGCCCGCGCCGAAATCGCCACCGGCGCCATCTCCGGCGCCGTCGGCACATTCGCCAATATCGATCCGGCTGTCGAAGCCCACGTTTGCGAAAAGCTCGGCCTGACGCCCGAGCCGATCTCGACACAAGTCATCCCCCGCGATCGTCATGCCATGTTCTTCGCGACCCTAGGCGTCATCGCGTCCTCGATCGAGAACATCGCCATCGAAATCCGCCACATGCAGCGCACGGAAGTGCTTGAAGCCGAGGAGTTCTTCTCGAAAGGCCAAAAGGGCTCCTCAGCGATGCCGCACAAACGCAACCCCGTGCTGACCGAAAACCTCACCGGGCTTGCCCGCCTTGTCCGCATGACCGTCGTGCCCGCCATGGAAAACGTAGCACTCTGGCATGAACGCGATATCTCGCACTCCTCGGTCGAACGCGGTATCGCGCCTGATGCAACCGTGACGCTCGATTTTGCGCTTGCGCGCCTCACAGGCGTAATCGAGAAACTGGTGATCTATCCCGACAATATGATGAGGAATCTCAATCAGTTCCGCGGCCTTGTTCATTCTCAGCGTGTGCTTCTCGCCCTCACTCAAAAGGGCGTCAGTCGCGAAGACGCCTATCGCCTTGTGCAACGCAACGCGATGAAGGTCTGGGAAGAAGGCAAGGACTTCCAGACCGAGCTTCTCGGCGACGCCGAAGTCACCGCAGCCATGTCGCCCGACGAGATCGCCGAAAACTTTGACCTCGGCCACCACACCAAACACGTCGACACCATATTCGCCCGCGTCTTCGGCCCCTCCTGACTGTTTCAAAACCGCACAATATCTCGGCTTTGACCAACGCCTGTTGCGTGCTACCTTTCTGTCATGTCAATGATGGAGAGACCAATGAAGACGAAAATCCTTCTGGCCGCTCTGGCCCTTGTTGCAGCGCCGTCGCTGGCCCTTGCTGAAGGGTGCAGCTTTGGCCACACCAAGTCCGAAACCGCATCGATGTCTTGCGCGGAAGGCAGTGTTTACAGTTCAGAGGCACAAGGTTGTGTTCCAACAACAAGCTAAAAGCATGATTCCCTCGGTGACTTTGGGCGGCTCCATCAGAGCCGCCTTTTTTACGCTCGCGATGGTTACCCCCGCTCTTGCGGTCGAGCTTGAGGAATTTTCGGCTCCGCCAAAGCCGACCGAGACAACCACAGACTGCGCCGAAGGGTTCATCTACGACGATGCGACCAAAGCCTGCGTCACCCCCGAAGCTTCCATCGACGATCAGGCCGCGCTCTATCTCGACGCACGCGAGCTTGCATGGGCGGGCCGTCTGGAAGATGCGATCCGCGTTCTGGCGCGCATGGAAAAGACCGACAAGACCCTGACATACCAAGGCTTTGTGGCCCGAAAATCAGGTGACTGGACCAGTGCCGAAAGCTTTTACCTTGCCGCGCTCGACGCCAATCCGAACAACCTTCTGGCCCGCTCCTACTATGGCCAGGGTCTGGCAGACGCAGGTTTCATAAAGGCCGCCGAAAACCAACTGTCCGAAATCCGCCAGCGTGGCGGTCGCCAGACATGGCCCGAAATCGCGCTGCGCCTTCACCTCGATGGTGCCGACAGCGGGTATTAACTCCGCAGTTGGTAGGCAAAATTTAATCGTTCGCGCCTAGAACAGGCGCGAACGGAGGTGAGGAAATGTCTCTAGACCTGGCTTTGGCCAATCCATTGGATTTGCCGGGTATGGCATCGACTTCGGGCCTGACGGGGCGTGAAAAAGCGGCGATTGTCGTGCGCCTGCTGCTTTCCAGCGGTTCGGTGCCAGCCATTGCCGACCTGCCCGACAGCTTGCAGACAGAACTCACCCTGCAACTGGCCCGCATGACGCCGGTCGATCAGAATACCGTCGATGCTGTCGCGGCGGAATTCGCGGACGCCATTGAAAAAATTGGTCTGTCCTTTCCTGCGGGTCTGGAAGGCGCACTTGGCCTTCTGGAAGACGTCATCTCGGCCAGTGCGTCCAGCCGTGTGCGGCGCATGTCCTCTGACGACTATCACGGCGACCCGTGGGACAAGATCGGCACGGTCGACAACGACCGTCTCGCGCAGGTCCTTCAGAACGAATCCATCGAAGTCGCCGCGATCGTCCTTTCCAAGCTGAAGGTCTCCAAGGCGGCCGAGCTGCTTGGCTTACTGCCTGGTGATCGCGCCCGGCGCATTACATATGCCATCTCCCTCACCGGCGCCGTCGCGCCCCCCATGGTCCGGCGGGTCGGCATCGCACTGGCCGAGCAACTCGATACCCGCCCGGTCCGCGCCTTTTCGGACGGTCCCGTCGACCGGGTCGGTGCCATCCTTAACTACTCTCCTGCGACTGTGCGCAATCAGGTCCTCGACGACCTCGACGCAGAAGACGCGGACTTCGCCGAAAAGGTTCGCAAGGCGATCTTCACCTTCGCCAATATCAAGGACCGCGTCGCCGGCAGGGATATCCCCCGCATTCAGCGCGACATCGACCAATCCGACCTGCTGACCGCGATCGCGGGCGCACAAGGCGAAGACATCGCCACCGTAGACTTCATCATGGACAATATTTCGCAACGCCTCGCCGACAGTCTGCGCAGCGAAGCGGCCGAGAAAAAAGGCGTCACCACTGCCGACGCCGAAGCCGCCATGATGCGCATCGTTAACACCGTGCGCGCGCTTGAAAGCAGTGGTGAAATATTCCTCGTGGCCAAGGACGAATAGCGAAGTCCGCTTGTGCAGAATGCGCGCGACTTCTATCTAGAAGGCGCATGTCGAAAACAACGCCGCCAGTACCCGCTCCCGCGCCCCCCCTCGCACACAAAGTGCAGAACATTGCAGCGCAATCCGTGCTTCGTGGTGCGCTCTTGCTGCCTTACGAGACCCGCGTCCGCCTTGTCGGCTGGCTGGTGCAAACGGTTCTTGCGCCACTCTCGGGCTGGAACAAGCGCGTCCGCGCCAACCTCGACCTCGTCGCGCCCGAAATGTCTGAGGCTGAAAAGCATCGCATCTCAGCGCGTGTCGCCAACAACGTCGGACGCACCCTGATTGAAATCTACTCGGGTGACGCCTTTCTCGACAGGGTCAGGGACGCACCCCAAAGTGGCCCCGGCATCGAAGCGATCAACGAGGCCAAGAAACAAGGCCGTCCCATCGTCCTTCTCACGGCGCATATCGGCAATTACGACGCTGTGCGTGGCGCCTTCGCCCAGGCGGGCCACGAAATGGCCGCGCTCTACAAACCGATGCGTAACACCGGCTTCAACGACCACTATGTCGAAGCAGTCGAGCAAATCGCCAGCCCGGTCTATCCAACAACAAGCCGCGGGATCGCCTCGCTTATCTCGCACCTGAAAAAGGGCGGCACCATCGGGATCGTCGGCGACATCGGCTCTACCAAAGCGCCCCTCTTGACCTTTTTCGGCCAGCCCGCTCATACGCCGGTGTCCGCTGCCGAATGGGCACTGAAATATGATGCCTTGCTTGTGCCCATATACGGCCTGCGCCAACCAGATGGCCTGACCTTCCGGATTTTCGCGGACACCCCAATCCCGCACGGTGAACCGGAAAAGATGATGCAAACCTACAACGATAGCGTTGAAGCGATCACGCGCGCCCACATGGATCAGTGGTTTTGGATTCATAAACGCTGGAAACGGCCAGGCCGGGCGACTGCAAAGCCCTAGCGCAACTGCGCGGCGCCCAAAATCGGCCCTGAAGCCGAGCGTTGAACCAACACGACCACCCGCACCCCGTCCGGCACCCTGACCGAAGCGCGATAGGTCCCGCGCCCGTCCCACTTGCCGATCTCAACCAGCTTGCGAACGATATTGTGGTAATTCAGCGTGCGCCCAGCATTCTCTCCACGACGGATTTCGACGGTCTCCATCGGCGTCACGGTCGCTACCTGCACCACCGCGCCGCCCGACGGCATGGGTCCGGTCGCGCGGATCGACACCGATACCCGGTCGCCGTCCCGTCCCAGTGTGACCGACGCCGGCTTGACGCGCGCGCGGTGCGCCTCAATCGTGTCCATCAGCTTCATCGGGTTCGAGCCGACCACGTGATCAACCCCGCCGACCACCATCTGTGGGGTGTAAATCGTCTGCTTTCCGGCGGCGCGGGAATACCCGCGCTGGCGAATCGTGTGTGCCGGATCGGCGAAAGCGTCCTTCCAGCCGATATAGTCCCAATAATCCACATGCAGCGCCAAAGCGATGATGTCCTCCCGTTTGGAAAGCTCTGACAGGATCTTGTCGGCAGGTGGACACGACGAACAACCCTGCGACGTGAACAACTCTACAACCACCGCTTCTTCCGCCGCAGCAAAAGACGCCAGCGCCATCCAGATTGCCGAGAACCAAACCAAAAGCCGCATAACCGCCATCCATATCTACCTTAGGCTGCCTGACTATCGCCTTGCATCCAAACACGCCAATCAAGGTTTTGCGAGAGCACGTTACAAAAGTCTCCCAAGTTTGTAGAAATACTGTACACTATGGTATACAAATTACCGCATCCCCCTTGCGCTACGCACATTCGAAACGCTACAGAAAGCTCAAGTCACGCGCGCCATAAAGCGCAAACCTCTATTCAAGGGAGCCACCCGACATGCCCATCACCGTTGGCCAGGACACCGCCAAAACCCGCAAGACGCTCACTGTCGGCAACCAGTCGGTCGCCTATTATTCTATCCCCGCCGCCGAAGCAGCCGGCCTTGGCGACTTCTCGCGCCTGCCTGCGGCCCTGAAGGTCGTGCTGGAAAACATGCTGCGCTTTGAGGACGGCAAGACCGTCACTGTGGACGATATCAAAGCCTTCTCCGAGTGGGCCGACAAAGGTGGCAAGAACCCCCGCGAAATCGCCTACCGCCCTGCCCGCGTTCTTATGCAGGACTTCACCGGCGTCCCGGCCGTGGTTGACCTTGCCGCCATGCGCGACGGAATTGTGGCCCTCGGTGGCGACGCTGAAAAGATCAACCCCCTGAACCCGGTTGACCTTGTCATCGACCACTCGGTGATGATCGACGAATTCGGCAACCCTCGTGCCTTCCAGATGAACGTCGACCGTGAATACGAGCGTAACATGGAGCGTTATACTTTCCTCAAATGGGGACAGTCCGCGTTCAATAATTTCCGCGTCGTGCCACCCGGAACCGGGATTTGCCACCAGGTGAACCTCGAATATCTCTCGCAGGCAGTCTGGTCCGACAAGGATCAGCACGGCGAAACCGTCGCCTATCCTGACACGCTTGTCGGCACCGACAGCCACACGACCATGGTCAACGGCCTTGCCGTTCTCGGCTGGGGCGTCGGCGGCATCGAAGCCGAAGCTGCGATGCTGGGTCAGCCGATCTCAATGCTCATTCCCGAAGTCGTCGGCTTTGAACTGACCGGCGAGATGACAGAAGGCACCACCGGCACAGACCTGGTGCTGAAAGTCGTCGAAATGCTGCGCGCGAAAGGCGTCGTCTCTAAATTTGTCGAATTCTATGGTGCAGGACTCGACACCCTGCCACTTGCCGACCGCGCGACAATCGCCAACATGGCGCCGGAATATGGCGCCACCTGCGGCTTCTTCCCGGTCGACGGCGAAACGCTGCGCTACCTGCGCACAACGGGCCGCTCGGAAGAGCGTATCGCTCTGGTCGAGGCCTACGCAAAAGAGAACGGTTTCTGGCGCGGCGCAGATTACGCCCCCGTCTACACCGACACACTCAGCCTCGATATGGGCACCATTGTTCCGGCGATTTCCGGCCCCAAGCGCCCGCAGGACTTTGTCGCGCTGGACAATGCCAAGACGGCCTTCTCCCGCGAAATGGCCGAAACCTTCAAACGCCCGATGGGTAAAGAAGTGCCCGTCGAAGGCGAGGACTATACCTTGGAATCTGGTAAAGTCGTGATCGCGTCGATCACGTCCTGCACCAATACATCCAACCCTTACGTGATGATCGGCGCGGGCCTGGTCGCACGCAAAGCGCGCGCACTTGGGCTGAATCGTAAACCTTGGGTGAAAACATCTCTCGCCCCCGGCTCACAGGTGGTTTCGGCCTATCTTGAAGCGGCAAATCTTCAGGAAGACCTTGATGCCATCGGCTTCAACCTCGTCGGATATGGCTGCACAACCTGCATCGGCAACTCAGGCCCGATCCAGCCCGAACTTTCCAAGGCTATCGCAGACGGCGACCTGGTCGCCACCTCGGTCCTTTCCGGAAACCGTAACTTCGAAGGCCGGATCAGCCCCGATGTGCGCGCCAACTACCTTGCCTCGCCACCGCTGGTCGTGGCCTACGCTCTGGCTGGCACGCTGGACATCGACCTCACGTCTGAACCCCTCGGTCAGGACAAGGATGGCAATGATGTCTATCTGAAAGATATCTGGCCGACACAGAAAGAGATCGCCGACCTCGTAGAGGCCACAGTTACGCGCGAAGCCTTCATGTCGAAATACGCCGAAGTCTTCACCGGTGACGAGAAATGGCAGGGCGTCGAGACAACCGACAGCCTCACCTATGACTGGCCGTCGTCCTCGACCTACGTCCAGAACCCACCCTACTTCGAAGGTATGGCCGCCGAACCCGGCGTAATCTCAAACCTGCACGATGCCCGCGTTCTTGCGGTTCTCGGTGACATGATCACAACCGACCACATCTCGCCGGCTGGTTCATTCAAGGAATCGACCCCCGCCGGTCAGTACCTGATCGACCGTCAGGTCGCCCCGCGCGAGTTCAACTCTTACGGCTCGCGCCGCGGCAACCACCAGATCATGATGCGCGGCACCTTTGCCAACATCCGTATCAAGAACGAAATGCTGGACGGCGTTGAAGGCGGCTACACCAAAGGCCCCGACGGCACGCAGCAGTCGATCTTCGATGCCGCGATGGCCTATCAGAAGCAGGGCACACCGCTGGTTGTCTTCGGTGGCGAGCAATACGGCGCAGGCTCCAGCCGTGACTGGGCCGCCAAAGGCACCGCGCTTCTGGGCGTCAAAGCCGTGATTGCCGAAAGCTTCGAACGTATCCACCGCTCGAACCTCGTTGGCATGGGCGTGATTCCGTTCGAGTTCACCGGTGGTGACACCCGCAAATCGCTTGGCCTGACTGGCGACGAAACAGTGTCGATCACCGGACTCGAAGGCGACCTCAAACCGCTTTCGAACGTCCCTTGCACGATCACCTATCCGGATGGCACGACCAAAGACATCCAGATCAAATGCCGGATCGATACCGCCATCGAGAAAGAATACATCGAACATGGTGGCGTGCTGCACTACGTTCTGCGCAACCTCGCAGCAGCTTAAATCCCTGCATCAAAAAAGAAAAAGCCCCGTCGATCTATCGGCGGGGCTTTTTTTCTGGTGCCGTATCGGCGCGACGCTCCAGCGGATCCTACTCCAGCCGTAACCGCGACAGGCGCGCGTCAATCTCGCCGCCCGTGTCGTCGCTGTCCGCCGAAACAGCCAGCCCGACCAGGTTTTCCAGTTCCTCCCCGAAGGCGCGCCGAAAATCCCGCGCCAGATCCGCGATTTCCGTGGCCGCCCCCGTCCCCGCGCCGCGCTTGATGATCGAGCGCCCGCGCGGCCCCAGATAAGGCGTCGGAAGCACTGTATCGGGGCTTTCCGCGCCACCCCAGACATACATCAAAACACGCACATCTGGGTTATCCAGCAACGCCATCACACCTTTTCCCTCGGCGGCTGCAAGGCTGCTGTCCTGCAGGAAAATGAAATAGACCGACATATTGCGATCATCGCCGCCCTTTTGTGTCAGATCGGTCGCCGTCACGGATGTCTCGACTGCCCAAGCCCATCGCGCCACCCGGCTTTGCCAAGCCGAGGGCGGCAAAGCTGTCCACAAAAGCGACACCGTCCCGTCCGAGTGCACCCCAAGGCTGTCTCCGTTCAGCGAGAAATCATTGCTGGAAAGCATCGAAAACCGCTGCTCTTTCCAGCCATTGCCAAACATCACCTGCTGCGCGCTGACGACTGCGGGCGCGATGAACAGCGCGACGACCAAAGCCATCAAAATCCTGAACATGCAAAACTCCTTTTGAAAGAAACTAGCACCCTGCCCAAAGCTGTCGCCGTCCACGCACGGATTTGTGTTCCGCCTCACAACCAAACCGCGCGCACAGCCCTGATTGTCTCTCAAACCCGGACAATATCGGCTGAAACCTATTGTTTCCTCGGCAAACGCCCCCGAATCCGGCAAAAGAAAGGCGTAAATGTATGTGGGGTTTCGTTAATGAGTATCCAGCGGACAAGTGACCGCCTCCGGGTGATTGCCCGGGCCTTTCCAACATCTGTACCGCCCATGGAGGGTGCCGCCCTTCTCGCTTTGATGGCCGTCTGGCTGTTCGGCTCCTGAACCGAAGGCCACCGTAAAGCCAGTCTAGTCTGCTGCTGCCGCCAGCGCCGGACGGATACGGTTTTCCAGAATGACCTCGGTGACAGGCCCGGCAAACCGCAACAAGACAGTACCTTCGCCATCGATCACGAAGGTCTCCGGCAAACCGTACACCCCCCAATCCAGCGAGACCCGCCCATTTGCGTCGCCGCCGATGCCCTCGTATGGGTTCCCTAGCTCGGCCAGAAACGCCCGTGCGTTTTCCGGTTTGTCACGCTGATTGACCCCGTAAATCGGCAATCCCTCGGCCTGCAATTGCATCAGGTAAGGATGCTCGACCCGGCACGGCGCGCACCAACTCGCCCAGAAATTCACGATCTTCACACCCGGCTGTTCCAGAACCGCCCGTGTGAACGGGACAAAGCCGGGGATGGGCGAAACATCCACCTGCGGCGCTGGCGCGCCTACCAGGGTGGACGGCAAAGCGTCCGGATCATCGCGAAACATGCCACCCAGAAACAACCCGGCCAGGGCGGCGAAAATCACCGGTGGCAAGATCGCCAAAAGCGGGATCTTCTTCATTTCTTCCACCGGGCCTCGGCTTCATCCAAAAGCCGCTTGGTGCGACGCGACTGCGCGACACTCACCGCCACGATGCCCACCAAAAGCAAAAGCGACACCCCATAGGCGAGACTCACCTCAAGCGCATATCGTCCAAGATCAGGCATCAGGCCGCACGCTCCCGCAAGGTGATCGCATGCGCCCGGCGCTTGCGAATTTCGGTTCGGGTCCGCAACAGCACCAGCGCAAGGAACAAGAAAAAGAACCCGGCAAGGCAGACCAGAAGCGGGAACCAGAACACATCCGAAATGTTCTCTTCGGCGTCCATCGACAAGGACGCCCCCTGATGAAGACCCTGATTCCAGAAATTCACCGCATAGCGCGACAAAAACGCAAAAACCGATCCCACCAGACAAAGTACCGAAGTCAGGTCCGCCGCCGTATCCGGATCCTCGATCGCCGACCAAAGAGCCATGTAGCCAAGATAGAACAGGAACAGGATCAAGAACGACGTCAGCCGCGGGTCCCACGCCCAGAAGGTCCCCCACATCGGTTGCCCCCAGATCGCTCCGGTCATCAAAGCGATCAGCGTCATGGTCACCCCGACCGGGGCCGCCGCCTTGGCCGCCAGAGCCGACACATGGTGACGGCGGATCAGCCAGATCAGCGACGTGACCAACATCATTACCCAGATATTGATCGCCATGAAGGCCGACGGCACGTGCAGGTAGATGATCTTGACGGTCGAGCCCTGACGGAAATCATCCGGCGTGAAGAAAAAGCCCCAGACCAGCCCGACGGACAACGCCACAGCCGCAAGCACGAACGCAGGCCCCATCACCCGGTCAGTAAAGGCCATGAAACGGCGCGGATTTGCGTATTCCCAAAATGACATATGTTCTTCTAATCCGCCCGCGAAAGGCCCACAAGACACGACCGCGCGAACGGCCTAGCGCAGATTGACGCGGAGTGCCGCAGCCCCCGCAAATGGCAACAGGGCCAGAGTTCCGAAGGTGATGCCCGCCATCAGGATCAGCGGCGTTCCCGCATCCAACCCTTCGACACCCCGCCGCACCGTGTCCGCGCCGAAAATCAGCGTCGGAATATAGAGCGGCAAAACAAGCAATGACAAAAGCAATCCACCCCGCTTCAGTCCGACCGTCAGTGCCGCGCCGAACGCACCGATCATGCTCAGCGCCGGCGTTCCAAGCGCCAAAGAAGCCACCAGCCAGCCATAACCACCGCCTGGCAAGTTCAGGAATATGCCGAACACAGGCGCGGCCAGCGTCAACGGCAAACCTGTCGTCAGCCAATGCGCCAGCGCTTTCACGGCCACCACTCCCTCCAGAGGCACCGGCGCGGTTGCCAAAAACTCAAGCGAGCCATCCTCGAAATCGGTCGCGAAAATCCGGTCCAGCGACAAGAGACAAGCCAAAAGGGCGCCAAGCCACAAGATACCCGGCGCAATCGGCGCAAGCACATTCGCCGAAGGCCCGACCCCGAACGGGACCAGAATGACCACGATCAGAAAGAACGCCAACGCCAGCCCGAACCCGCCACCGGCCCGGATCGCCAACCGCAGATCCCGGATCAACAGCCCCCTCATGCAAAGGCCTCATCAAACGCCCCGCCCTGCGGCGCGCTGGCCCGAAAGCCGCTCAAATCCAGAACGTCCGCATCAATCCCCAGATCGATATGCGTGGCAATCACCGCGATGCCACCCCCGGCCAGATGCCGCTCGACCGCGCGTCCGAACAAACCCACGGCCGCTACATCCAACGACACCGTCGGCTCGTCCAGCAACCAGACCGGCCGCCCCGTGACAAGCAATCGCGCCAATCCAAGCCTCCGCTTCTGACCCGCCGACAAAGACTGCGCCGGACGCGCCACCAGATCGCGCAACTCGAACGCATCCAGCGCCGGCGCTATATCCCCGAACCCGAAAAGACTTCCCCAGAACGTCAGGTTTTCACCGACACTCAATGTCCCCTTCAGACCATCGGCATGACCCGCATAGGCCACCGTGTCCTCGGGCGCGAAAATCTCCCCGGACACCGCTGGCTGCAACTCCGCCAGCGTGCGCAACAACGTGGTCTTGCCCGACCCGTTCGGCCCGCGCAGCACCAATGCCGACCCGGACGCGACCTCAAACGACACGCCTTCCAGAACGGTCAAACCGCCCCGCGCACAGGCTAAATCCACAACTTTCAACAAAGGCTCTACCATTGCCCCTAGGCATGGCCCAACCCTCGCCCATTGTCCACGCCAGACATGCGCCAAAGCGTCACTTCACCCTTTTGAAAATACCACCGCCGGAGGCAGTAAATCTCTGTCGCGCTCAGATGCCGATCAAAGCCACGCCCACACGGCGCCCCTCACCCAGCAACACGTTGTATGTGCGGCACGCCTGCGGCGAGGCCATGATCTCGACACCGATGCCGACCGCTTCCAACGCCCCGCGAAAAGCGCTCGGAATATGCGCAATATCCGCACCCGTGCCGACCAGCAGAAAATCGATGTCAACGTCAGCCGCCACGAACAGCGACGCGTCTTCAAATCCGCCCCAGGCTGACACGCCCGACGGCAAAACCGCAACCGGCGCATCATACACCGCACCACCCAGACGAAAGAACCCCGGCCCATAGCCATCGACAGGCACCGCATCATTGAAAGTGACCTCATTCAGTCGCATCGCCAAAGCTTCCTCAATCCCAGATCGGCATTCCCGACAGCGCAGATGCCGCTATGATCAAATACGCGACCCAGCGGTAAACCTTCTCGGCTTCAGGCCGGAACAACACCGCCCCTGCCCAGTTCCCGGCAAGATAGGGCGCGATCATCAGAACGCCAAGCGCAAGCGCGGCAAACACCAGAAAACCTCCGACCCACAAGACCGCGACCAGAATGAGATCCGCAAGTATGAGATACAAGGTCAGGTTCGCGCGCACCGCCGAAACAGGCAATGTCGACGCCATGTAAAGCATGATGACCGGTGGCCCCGGCAATCCGACAGACCCCGCCAAAAGCCCACCAAATCCACCGGCCAAATAGATCAGTGTCTTCGTCAAGACGCCCCGGTAGCGCACTCCTGCAACCAGCAGCACCAAAAGCGTAAACGACGTTAACGACACCCCCCAGCGAAACGTCACCGGGTCAATCAGGCTTAACAGGAAAACACCCAGAGGAACCGCCAGCACCGCCCCGATACCAAGCCGCACAACATCGCCCGGCTGACCTTCCCGCAACGCACGCGGCACATGCATCAAAGGCGCCACGAGATCCTTCACCAACATGACGGTCAAGGCTTCGAACGGCCCCAGAAACTGAGCCGCGATCGGCATGAACACCATTGCTGTGCCGAAACCGGTGAACCCGCGCACAATTCCTGCAAGGAAAGCGCCAAATGCAATGAAGTAAAGGCCCTCCGTGGCCAGTGCCACGGAGAAGACCTCAGGCATCTATATTCGCGAACTGAGTGCCAGCACCGCCTCCGCCCGAACCACCATCAGGTTTGGACCAGTCGCGCTTGACGCCCAGAAAAAGAACCACGTTCTTTGCCACGTAAACCGATGAATAGGTGCCGACAATCACACCCCATGTGATCGCGAAAACAAAGCCACGGATCACGTCTCCGCCCAAAAACAACAGAGCAATCAAGGCCAGCAAAGTGGTTCCCGAGGTCATCAGCGTCCGGCTCAACGTCTCGTTTACCGACATGTTCATAACTTCCTGCAACGGCGTCGTCTTGAACTTGCGAAGGTTCTCGCGAAGCCGGTCGAAGATCACCACCGTGTCGTTGATCGAATAGCCCACAATCGTCAGGATCGCCGCAATCGTCGCCAGATCGAACCGGATCTGCAACAGACTGAAGATGCCGATCGTCAGGATCACATCATGGAACAACGCCACTACGGCACCCACCGAAAACTGCCACTCGAACCGCAGCCAGATATAGAAAAGGATCGCCGCCATTGCTGCCGCAACCGCGATCACGGCGGTACGAATCAATTCGCCCGAGACCTTCGGTCCGACGCTTTCCACCGAGGTAAACTTCAACGACGGGTCCACCGCCTTCAGGGCGGCCTCCATCTCGGCGATGACCGTCCCGGTGACGCTTTCCTGACCGTCCTGCGCCTGAATTCGGATCATCGACACGTTCTGATCGTCCGCGAAGGTTGGATCGAACACCTGGGAAATTGCCACATCCCCCAATTGCAGCGCATCTACCGCCTGACGGTACGCGGCAACGTCCACGGGCTGCACAGCCTCCGAACGGATCGTCGTGCCGCCCCGGAAATCAATGCCGAAGTTCAGCCCTACCGTCAGCCACAAGACAATCGAAACGATCATCGCAACCACCGAGGCGCCCATCGTCACATAACGAAGCTTGAAAAAATCATAGTTGGTCTCTGCGGGAACAAGTCTCAGTCGCATATCATCAAACCTCGATTGTCCGCGGACGCTTCCGCTCAAACCACATGACGACGATCAGTCGCGTCACAAAAATTGCCGTAAATACCGAAGTCACGATCCCGATCATCAGCGTCACCGCAAAGCCCTTCACCGGCCCCGACCCCAATGCGAACAGGATCATCGCCGTCATGAAGGTCGTAATGTTGGCATCGATAATCGCGCTCAGAGCCTTTTCATAGCCAAGCTCGATCGCGCGGCTCGGCCCCTTCGCGGTCTTCAGTTCCTCGCGTATTCGCTCAAAAACCAGCACGTTGGCGTCAACCGCCATACCGATCGTCAACACGATCCCTGCAATCCCCGGGAGGGTCAAAGTCGCACCCAGAAGGCTCAGAAGACCGAACAGCAACGCCACGTTCAGCAGCAAGGCGAGATTCGCGAAAATCCCGAACAAACCATAGGACAAAGCCATAAAGACCAGCACCGCCGCGAAAGCAATCAGCGCGGCAATGCGCCCCGCTCGGATTGAATCCTCGCCCAAATCGGGCCCGATAGTGCGCTCTTCAAGGAAAGTCATCTCGGCCGGCAAGGCACCCGCACGCAACAAAACCGCCAATTGAGTCGAGCTATCGACCGTAAAGTTCCCGGTGATTTGCCCCGAGCCGCCTGTGATCGGCTCGTTGATCCGAGGGGCGGTAATCACCTGATTATCCAAAACAATCGCAAACGGCGCCCCGGTGTTTTCCGTGGTGTAACGCCCGAACACCCGCGCACCTGACGGATTGAACCGGAAGGTCACCGACGGCAACCCATTCTGGTCGAAACCGGGCTGTGCGTCGACCAGATCGTCGCCCGTCACCACGGCTGTCCGCTCCAGAATGTAGTAAAGCGAACTGTCATCCAGATCCTGCACCAGTATCTCGCCGGGCCCCGGAACCGCTTCCGCGTTCGAGGTCTGCTGGATCACCGGATGGAACGTCAGCCTAGCGGTCGTCCCGATCAGCGCCTTCAACTCCTCAGCCGAGCCAATCCCCGGCACCTGGATCAATATCCGGTCCGAACCCTGCCGCTGGATCGTCGGCTCGCGTGTGCCGACTTCATCAACACGACGCCGGATGATCTCCAGTGACTGCTGAATGGTCCGGTTGTCCGTCGCCGCTTTTTCTTCTGGCGACAAGGACACGATGATCGTGTTTCCGCGACCCGACACCGAAATGTCCGTCGCCCCGACACCCGTCAATGACGCCACCGGTTGCGCCAAGGCACGCACCGCCGTCAATGCGGCGGGCAATCCCTCGGCCTGCGATATCCGCACATGCAATTCACCCTCAGGGGCGTCTTCCACACGCTCGACAAATCCAACATCGTCACGGATCGCCACCAAGGCATCGCGGACACCCAGCCAATAGCCGTCCATGCGTTCGACATAGACGTCCGCCACCTGAACTTCGGCCAGAAGATGCGCGCCACCGCGCAAATCAAGCCCCAGATTGACCAGCGACGACGGCAGGAATGACGGCCACAGGGCGGCCGCTTCCTCCCGCTCGGGCGTAGACCCAAGCGCTTCGATTTCGGCGACGGCGTCATTGTGCATTTCGACGCGGGAATAAAACCCGTTTGGAAACGCAAGAAGCAGGCCCATCAGGCAAACCGCCCAAATGGTGAATCGCTTCCAGGCGGCGATCTGAAGCATAAAGTACCCTTAAGTCTTCGCGGGTTCGGTTTTCGACCGAACTTGCGTAATCGTGTGCTTTACGACGCGAACATTCACGCCGGTCGCAATCTCGATCTCGATCTCGGCATCGTCCCGCACCTTCGTCACCTTGCCGACGATCCCACCAGCGGTCACGACCTGATCGCCCCGACGCAATGCCTCGACCATGCTCTGATGCTCTTTCAGCTTCTTTTGCTGCGGACGGATAAGCAGGAAATACATGATACCGAAAATAAGCACCATCGGAATGACGAGAGACGTAAATACATCCCCGCCACCGGCAGCCGCTTGCGCATATGCAGGCGTGACGAACATCTGGTTAATCCTTGTCTAAGTCGAGGCTCTGAGCGGCCCCCATTTCAGCTTGGCGCGCACCCTATCTAGGGGCTGAAAGGTTGGCAAGCAACGCAGGCCACCAAACCGGACTCAGATGCAATCAAAACGCCGTTCAGCGAACAGGGGCCAGGTTTCCTTCTGCGCAGTCATAAGCCCGCCCGTCTGGCAATCGGCACAACCCTGCAAGATAATCGGGGGGCAACACCCCATAGCTGGACAAGGCATGTGTCCTGTCCTGCTCGTCAAGAAAGGCACTGCAACTGGCAACATAATACCGCTCGCGGCGCACATCCGAGTCATACCATTGATCAAATGCCGCCGCCGCTGCCAGCGAGACATCCCCCGTTCGCTCCATCACTTCTTCAAACCGGTCGGCAATATCCCCGCTCATCCCCCAGTCGCGCAAACCATCCCAGAACGCAGGCTCACCCGACCTTCGCGCCTGCCATGCCACAACCACGCTTGAAACATTGGCATCGGCCTCCAAGGCAAAGGTCGCGCGCGCGTATTCGGCCATGTCCAACTGAATGCTCGGACATGTACCCCTCTGAAATTGCTCGACATGTCGCAGCTCGTGGATAAGGACTGCCCCCATCAAACCCCGCGAAAGCGAGGCATCCAGAACGATCCGGTTTCGGCCAGGATCAAAGAAACCGCGCTCATCATGCAGATCGCCCGACAAACAGACCTCCGGCCCAGCCTCGGCCCAGGCCGTGCGAAACTCTGCAAAGGGCGCCAACACCGTCTCGACGTCACGCACGACCTCAACCAAAGCTGCAGGCGCCGCTTTTCCCTTATAAGGCGCTTGCAAACAGTCCTCCGCATCGGCGGACGCCGCCTGCGCGCACAGCAGTCCAAACAAAATGAGAAAACGCCGAACCATGTCCTATCACTGCCCGCTTGGGACGCACCGATCAAGCCCACGACCCACGATCCGGGCGATATCGCGTATTCCCCCATTTCCACGGCCTCCAAAATCCGCCATATAGCGCCCATCAAAAACGACACTCTAAAAGGACAGGACAATGCACGACATCCGCGCCATCCGCGAACACCCCGCCGCTTTCGACGCCGCCATGGCAAAGCTCGGGAACTCGGGCGCGTCGTCGGACATCCTGGCTATCGACGAAGCACGCCGCGCCGCCATTCAGGCGGCGGAAACGATGAAGGCCGCGGGCAACGCCGCGGCAAAGGAAATCGGAGCGGCCAAAGCCGCCGGCGACGACGAGACATTCAACCGTTTGCGCGCCGAAGTCGCCGACACCAAGAAAGCCACCGCCGAGCAGGAACAGGTCGCCAAAGACCTCGATGCGCAACTGCGCGATGCGCTGATGTCGCTTCCAAACCTGCCATACGATGACGTTCCCGAAGGCGCCGACGAAAACGACAACGTCGAACTGAAACGCTGGGGCACGCCGCCCACCTTTGATTTCAAACCAAAAGAACACTTTGAAATCAAAGGCGTGCAAGGCGGGATGGATTTCGAGACCGCCGCCAAACTCTCTGGCAGCCGTTTCGTCCTGCTGTCCGGTGCGGTCGCGCGGGTGCACCGCGCTCTGGCGCAATTCATGCTCGACATTCATACCGACGAAAACGGCCTGACCGAGACCATACCGCCCGTTCTGGTGCGGGACGAAGCCATGTATGGCACCAACCAACTGCCGAAATTCGCCGAAGAAAGCTACCAGACCCGCGAAGGCATGTGGCTGATCCCAACTTCCGAAGTCTCGCTCACCAACATCGTCGCGGGCGCGGTGCTCGACGCCGACTACCTGCCGCGCCGCTATGTCGCCCACACCAACTGCTTCCGCTCCGAAGCCGGCAGTGCGGGCCGCGACACTTCTGGAATGCTGCGCCAGCATCAGTTCGAAAAAGTCGAAATGGTCTCGATCACTCACCCTGACACATCCGACGTCGAACACGCCCGCATGACGGCCTGCGCCGAAGGTATCCTCGAACGCCTTGGCCTTGCCTATCGCACGGTCGTTCTTTGCACCGGAGACATGGGCTTCGGTGCACGCCGCACCCACGACATCGAAGTCTGGTTGCCGGGCCAAGACACCTACCGCGAGATTTCGTCGGTTTCGACCTGCGGCGACTTTCAGGCCCGCCGCATGAACGCACGCTTCCGCGACGAAGACGGCAAGCCGCAGTTCGTCCACACTCTGAACGGTTCCGGCCTCGCGGTCGGTCGCTGCCTCATCGCGGTGCTTGAAAACGGTCAAACTGAAGACGGCGGCGTGACCCTGCCCGAAGCCCTGTCGCCATGGCTCGGCGGCAAAACCCGCATCACGCCCGAAGGCGCACTTGCCTGACACCCCATTGACCCCCGCTCCGGCTTCGCGGACACTTCCCCGAAAAGCCGGAGCAGCAGGCATGGCCGACAATCAAAACACGCTTGAACCGCCTCTGTCCTACGATGAAATCATCGACACAAACGGGCTGCGCGTGCCCTTCGTGCCAAACATCATCACGCCCAACATCGAAAAACCGCTGCGCAACGGCCGTTACGAAGCAGGTGAACTCAACCACCTGAAATCGCTTTTGAAACCTGACGATCGTCTGCTTGATCTCGGCGGAGGCCTCGGCCTTGTTGCCGCCACCGCCGCAAAGCTTCTTCCAAAGGGCGAAGTCCTCTCAATCGAAGCCCATCCCGGACTTCTCCCCATGATCCAAGAGGTCTGGCGCCTGAACACTGTCTCCAATGCCACGCTGAAACACGGCCTGATCTCAAAAACCTCCGGCGCACCCGGCAAATTCTATGCCCGAACAGATTTTTGGGCCTCTTCCGCCGAACCCAAATCGCGCCCATTCACCGCCGAACATGATGTGCAAACTCTCGGTCTCGACACCCTTATCCGCACGTTCCGTCCGACGATCATCTCCTGTGACATCGAAGGCGCCGAGCAAGACCTCTTCGACGACCTCGACCTTTCGCAGGTGGGCGCCATCGTTCTTGAGACCCATCCCAAAGTCTACGGCACCAAAGCCCGCGACGCGCTCTTGCAAACGCTCCAATCCAAAGGTCTCGCCGCGCACCCCCAACCCCGGCCCTCCACCGTCTATATCCTTGAGCGCACCCCCAACTGGCCGCCCGAAAACCCGCGCACCCTGCTGGCCACCTGCATGAAAGACGAAGGCCCCTTCATTCTGGAATGGCTCGCGTGGCACAAAGCCATCGGCATCACGGATATCGTCGTGTTTTCAAACGATTGCACCGACGGAACGGACACGCTCCTTGACCACCTGGACGCACGCGGGGACCTCACTCACCTGCCCAATCCCGCCAGCCTTCTCGGTTCCGGCTACTACCAGCCGACAGCGCTGAACTACGTCCAGACCATGCCGGTATTTCGCGCCGCAGACTTCATGCTTTCGATCGACGTCGACGAATTCGTCAACATCCGAACCCCCGAAGGCACCCTCGAAAGCCTCCTTGAAAACCTCCCCGCCTTCGACGTCCTGTCCATCTCGGAACTGAACCACGGCACCAATGACCAGATGCACTTTCAACCGGGCTGGGTCACCGACCTTTTTCCGGCCCATCAATCCCTGAAGCCGGGACGCTGGCGCGCAAAGGCTGGCGTCAAATCCCTCACCCGCCTGTCCAAGCGCATCGAAAAAGTCCGCAATCACCGCCCCGATCTCGCAATTCCCCCCGCCGATGCCGTCTGGCTCAACGGTTCGGGCAATCCGGTGAGTTCACTGGCCGACGATCCAAATGAGAACGGCCTCGATTCGCGCCGCGCCCGCGATCTGGTATCGCTGGAACACTACCCTTTGCGCTCCATCGACAGCTTCCTCGTGAAAGCATGGCGCGGCGACGTGGTAATCAAAGGCAAACAGGTCTCAAACGCCTATTTTCGGCGGCGAAACCGCGGTGCGCACCACGAAATGGACCTCTCAAACGGCAAATCCCTCGCGCGTGCGGTCCACGCCGAGTTCGAAAAAGACATGACACTCATGGCGCTTCACGAGGCCTGCAACGCTGCGCATCAGGCCCGCATTGACGACCTGAACGCCGACCCCGCCTATCGCGCACGCCGGGCCGAAATCGTTAACATCGCCGAGGAACAAAGAACGCCGCCTCCGGCGAAAGGCACTGACGGCGACGCCCCGAACAACTAGTCCGAAAACCGGAACCTAGCCGCCCAGCACACCGCCCGCTAACGCGGCGGCCCGTTCGTATTCGTCAATCGCGCCGTCCTCGTCTACGTCGATCTGCACCAGTAGCTCGTCGCTGACTTCCGGGTAGGCCGCGTGCAACTCCTCCATCGAGGAAACGGCGTCGCCGTCGCTGTCCCCGACTATGGTCTGCGCCCAGACAGTACCGGCAAGCACCGCGCAAGCAACTGTAATTAAGATAGATCGTATAGTAACTCTCTTGACTGGTAGGCGGACCCGCCCGTGTGATCCAATGAAGCATCCGCTCTGACCTGAGGCGTTCGACACTGCCCCGCAATCCCGCACGCCAAGCGCAGCAATCTGCGGCCAATTCGCGCTGCTTCCCGCGCCCCGGCACCGCGACTTGCAGCCGACCCAAGCGCAGAACACCGCCGACGGCGCCTGCGCGCCGATGTGAAAAACAAAACCGGCAACGCCTTGCCACCACACCCACGGTGCGCCATCTCTAACGACATGTTATCCCACCGTGCCTATGTCATCTTAACCTTTACCGCCGCCGTCGCCTTTGCCGCCGGCCCGTTTGTCGTCTCCTTCGACGGGTTCGATCCAAACGCCTACCCAATCCCGCAAGACGACCCGCCTGCCCAGCCAGCGGGCTATGCGTTCTCGATCTGGGGCGTGATTTATCTCTGGCTTTTGGCGTCGACCGGCTTTGGATTGTTCGTGCGCCCGGACGACCCCGAATGGATCCCGACGCGCCCACCCCTGTTCGTCTCGCTGACGATCGGAGCAATCTGGCTGCCCGTCGCCGAACTCAGCCCAATCTGGGCGACCATCCTGATCTGGGCCATGCTGATTTCCGCGCTGGTCGCGCTGCTGAGAACACCCGCCAAAGATCGCTGGCTTCTGCGCGCGCCCATCGGGCTTTACGCAGGCTGGCTCACCGCGGCCAGTTCGGTTTCGGTCGCCTTGCTCGGCGCGGGCTATGGTATTCTTTTCGGCCAGACTGTCTGGGCCATCATCGCCATTGCGCTTGCTTTCACCATCGCAATGAACATCATCACCACCCGCAAATCACCCGGCATATTCACCTTCGCGGTGGCCTGGGCGCTTGTTGCCGTCATCGTCCAGAATGCCTCGACAGCGCCACTGATCGCCGGTTTGGCCGCCCTGGGGGCGGCCGTGCTCGCAGGTCTGTTCATATACGTTAACCGCACACCCTTAGCGCAGTAACAAAGGCAAACGTCACTCTTTCAGCGATGGCTTGCCAAGATGCTTTCGAAGCCGCGACGGCGTGGATTTCTTCTTGTCCTTGTAAGGGTTCTGATCCGCCTGACTGCGAAACCACAGCCGAATTGGCGTGCCCGGCATATCAAAATCAATCCGTAACCCATTGACAAGATAGCGTTTATACGAATCCGACAACTTCTCGGGGTTCGACGCCATCACCACAAATCCCGGCGGTCGCGTCTTGGCTTGCGTCATATACCGCAGCTTGATGCGTCGCCCGCCGGGTGCGGGTGGCGGATGCGCCTCGACCATTCCCGCCAGCCAGCGGTTCAGTTTGGATGTCGTCACACGCGCGTTCCACGTCACATAGGCCCGCTCGACTGCCTCGCGCAACCGGTCCATGCCGCGACCTGTCTTGGCCGAAACCGTTACCAAAGGCGCGCCCCGCAATTGCGGCAGCAAACGCTCGAACGCCTCGCGCAATTCGCGCAGCTTTTCCTGCTTGTGCTCTTCGACGTCCCACTTGTTCACCGCAACAACCACCGCGCGCCCCTCGCGCTCGGCCAGATCGGCAATCCGCAAATCTTGTTGCTCGAACGGGATCGCCGCATCCAGCAGCACGATTACCACTTCGGCGTATTTCACCGCTCGCAGGCCATCGGCCACCGAGAGTTTCTCAAGCTTTTCCTGCACCCGCGCCTTCTTGCGCATTCCGGCGGTGTCAAAAATCCGGGTCGGCATCCCGTCCCAATCCAAAGGCAACGAAATCGCATCCCGCGTAATTCCCGCCTCGGGTCCGGTCAAAAGACGATCTTCGCCCAGCAACTGATTGATAAGCGTAGATTTTCCAGAGTTCGGTCGACCCACGACGGCCACCTGCAATGGCCGCGCCGCGGTCGGCATCCGCACCTCGTCCGGATCATCTTCGCTGACGTCAATATTGGTTAGTGGCGCAGCATCCTCGACCGCCGCTTCGGCCTTTGCGCCCTCTTCCGCGATGGGGCGCAAAAAGTCGAGAAGCTCGGTCATGCCTTCGCCGTGTTCCGCCGACATCCGCACCGGATCACCCAGTCCCAGCGAATAGGCCTCAAGCAAACCGCCCTCTGCGGCCCGTCCTTCCGCCTTGTTGGCCGCCAGGATCACATGCGCGGACTTCTTGCGCAGAATATCAGCAAACACCTCGTCATCCGGCAAGATTCCTGCGCGCGCATCGACCATGAACAGACAAGCGTCCGCCATTTCCACCGCGCGCTCGGTCAATCGGCGCATCCGCCCCGGCAGACTGTCATCGGTCGCGTCCTCAAGGCCGGCGGTGTCAATCACCGTAAACCGTAGATCGGCCAGCCGCGCAGCCCCTTCACGCAAATCCCGAGTCACCCCCGGCTGGTCATCCACCAAGGCAAGCTTTTTCCCAACCAACCGGTTGAAAAGCGTAGATTTTCCGACATTCGGTCGCCCGACGATGGCCAAAGTAAACGACATGGGGTCCTGCCCAGAAGAAACGTAAGATTGCGCTCTTACACGTTTAATGGGTCAGCGAAAAGCGCGGATCTGACCGTCGTCGGTCACAAGATACATCACACCGCCCGCCACGACCGGATTGCGCGCCGCACCACGGCCCAACTCGGTCTCGCTCAACAAGGCGCCCGACACGGGATCGAACTGACGCAACACGCCGTCATCCGACGCTACAATCAACCGACCGCCCGCCAGAACGGGTCCGTAATGCACGAACGTCGCCTTGATCCGGCTTGCCCGACGCGCCTCGAACAACGGCAGGTCCACCGACCAGTATTGCTGCCCCGATGCTGCATCCAGCCGCGTCAAAACGTTTTCGGGCGTCACGAAAAACAATGAATTCCCGCCCAGCCAGATCGGGTTCAAAGCCCCCACCCGCGCCGTCCACTCGACCTGCCCCGAAGCCAGCGACATCGCTGAAACGCGGCCCGCGTGGCTGCCTGCATACACCCGCATCGTATCCACAACCGGAGCACCGCTCAGATCCATGATCGCCGAGAACGCACGCGTCGCATCCTGCCCCGCGACACTGGCGGCCCATGTGGGCGCGCCCGTGTTGGCCCCTGCCGCCACCATTTGCCCCGATGCGAACGGAAATATCACCAGCGGCCCCGCCACTGATGGCCCCGGCCCGCCAACCAGACTCGCCGGTCCCTCGCGTCCCAGCACTTCCCACAGGATACGCCCGTTCGACGCATCAATCGCCCAGCCGATCCCGTTGCGCGTCACCACGAACACCCGGCCCCCGTCGACCGTCGGTGCACCCGCCGCGGCTGAATTCAAGGCTTGTGTCCAGCGCACCGCCCCGGTCGCGGCGTCCATCGCCGTCAGCGTGCCAAAGCCGCTGGTAGCAAAAAGCAGGCCGCCAGACACCGTCAAACCACCGCCCGAGGCGTCGTCGGACCGATCGCTCGCAGGCGTTAAATCCCGCGTCCAGAGCCGCTCACCGCGAAGCGAAAAGGCCGACACCAAGGCCCGGCTGTCCTTCGTGAAAATCAGACCATCCGCCACAACCGGATCGGCCGTTATCCTGTGTCCGCGCGAATTGCCTTCGCCTATGGACGCAGACCAAAGTGGCTCAAGCGCGCGACCCAGGGCGGGATGCGCAATCGTATGCGCGGCATTCCCACCCGGATGCGTCCAGCTTGCATTCACACTTGCTGCCACCAGACCCAGCGACGGCGGCGGCCCTTCAGCAACGCCGGGGCCCTGATCCGCAACCGCGATCACGGCACCATCGGCGCGATCGCGCAAGTCAAGCCTCTCGCCCGGTAGGATCAGCTCCTGCTCGCCGCATCCCGCAAGGATCGCCAAAGCAAGTGCCACGCCCGACCCTGTTCTCATGCTGCGACTCACCACGAAATGCCCCTCACGTCTGCCCTTGGTTCGAACAGTTATCCGTCGGTCAAAGACCCACCCAAAGCCACAATCAACTGTGACGCACGGCGGCGCAAGTCCTGACTTGTCTCAGCATCCGCATTGATTTCGCGCAACCTCGCCAGCGCGGCCTCGCGGTCGCCCATTTCGATTTCCGCCAAAGCAATCTGTTCGGACGCCAAGAGCCGGAACGACCCGCCCCCAAGCGCCAGCGCATTCAACCGCGCGATCCGGTCTTCCGGATCGGTCGTGCCTGCGCCCAGAATAACCGCCTTCAATGTCGCCAGATCCCGGTAGGGCCGCGGTGCAGAGGCATCGCCCGCCAAGCTTTCCAGCAATGCAACCGAGCCCGGACGATCTTCCGTCGCCAAAGCCGCTCCCGCCTGCATTAGCGCCAAGATCGCATTGCGCGCCGCGTTGTCGCCCGGCTCGATCGCAGCCAAAGCCGCCGCGCGCGCCTCGGCGTCGCCCTCGAAGGCCGCCAAGATTGCGTCACCCGCGCCCTGCGCTGCTGCCGTCGCCTGAGCCTTGCGCCACTCGTTCCACGCCGCACCGCCCACGATGACCACAATCCCCAAGGCCGCGATCCAGCCGTAGCGTTTGAACAAACGATACAGGCGGTCCTTGCGAACTTCTTCGCTGACTTCGTTGATAAACGAGTCTTGTTCCGACACCCCAGCACTCCTTTTGGCGATCACTTTTTCGCGTTTCCGCCCTCTTATCGTGCGTTTTTGCCGATTGCAAAGGCGACAAATCACGGCCGCCACTTGCAATTTGCCAAAAAAAGGGGGAAATGCTAGAACTGAACTGATTAGTTCAGCAATATTCCTCAAAGATTGCGGCTATTCCGCCGCCACCCGATGATCAAAGACTAAAAGAGTAGCACGATGCGCCTGTTCCCAATCATTACGGCAATCCTGGTTGTCGGAGTCCTCTTTCTTCTGGTGTTTCAGCGTGATGCGCTTGTCTCGTTCTCGGGTGCCGAACCTGAAACCACCGAAGCAGAAGTGATCGACGCCGTTGCCGACCGCGACGAAAGCGCACCACCCTCTGCTGTCAGCGTCGTGGCCATCCGCTCGTCGGCGTCCTCGATTGACGGGGCCGTGATCCTGCGCGGGCGCACTGAAGCGGCCCGCCAGGTCGATATGCGCGCCGAAACCTCCGGTCAGGTCATCTCCGATCCGCTGCGAGCCGGAGCACGCGTCGAAGAAGGCGATCTTCTCTGCCGTCTCGATCCCGGCACCCGCGCCATTGCCCTAGCCGAGGCGCAAGCCGGCCTGCGCGAGGCCATCACGCGTCTGCCCGAGGCCGAAGCCCGCGTCGCCGAAGCCCGCGCTCGCCTCACCGAAGCCGAAATCAACGACAACGCCGCCGAACGCCTCTCCCAGGGCGGGTTCGCCTCCGATACCCGCGTCGCGCAAGCCACGGCATCGGTCGAAAGCGCGCGCGCGGGTGTGCAATCGGCCATCAGCGGCGTCGAAAGCGCGCGCTCGGGCATCCAGTCCGCCGAAGCCCGCGTCGCCGCCGCCCAGAATCAGCTCGATCAGCTTGAAGTCCGCGCTCCCTTCGGGGGCATCCTTGAAACGGACAGCGCCGAGATCGGCTCGCTCATGCAACCGGGTTCGCTCTGTGCAACGATCATCCAGCTCGATCCGATCAAGATGGTGGGCTTCGTTCCCGAAACCATGGTCGAGCGCGTGACACTCGGCGCGCTCGCAGGCGCGCGTCTCGCCTCAGGCCGCGAAGTCGTGGGCCGCGTGACCTTCCTCAGCCGCTCTGCCGACCCGAACACGCGCACCTTTCGCGTCGATGTCGAAGTGGCCAACCCCGACTTTTCGATCAGCGACGGCCAGACGGCCGAAATCGCCATCCAATCGGAGGGCACCTCGGCGCATCTGCTGCCGCAGTCGGCCCTGACGCTTAACGACAACGGCGATCTTGGCGTGCGCCTCGCCGTCGAAAACGTCGCCACCTTCGCCCCCGTCTCGGTGCTGCGTGACACAATCGAGGGCATATGGGTCAACGGCCTTGCGCCAAGCGTCGACGTCATCGTGGTCGGCCAGGAGTTCGTGACCGAAGGCGTGCCCGTCAACGTCACCTACCGCGAAGAGGCCACCCAATGACCGGGATCGTCGACTGGGCCGCGGGTCGTGCCCGCATGGTCATCGCCTTCATCATCCTGTCGCTTCTGGCGGGCGCGCTGGCCTATGCGGGTCTGCCAAAAGAGGGCGAACCCGACATTGAAATCCCCGCCCTGTTCGTCTCGGTCCCCTTCCCCGGCATCTCGGCCGAGGACAGCGAGAAGCTGCTCGTCAAGCCAATGGAAACCGAGCTTTCCGACCTCGACGGCCTGAAATCCCTCTCCGGCACCGCCTCCGAAGGCTACGCGGGCGTGGCGATGGAATTCGAATTCGGCTGGGATAAGACCAAGATCATGGCCGATGTCCGCGACGCCATGAACAACGCCGAAGCGAAATTCCCCGCAGGCGCTGAACAGTATTCGATCAACGAGATCAACTTCTCCGAGTTCCCGATCATCATCGTGAACCTCACAGGCGCGCTGCCCGAACGCACGCTCTTGCGCGTCGCAAATGACCTTCAGGCCCGCCTTGAGTCCCTCGAGCCCGTCCTTGAAGCCGCGCTTACGGGACACCGGGACGAAATGGTCGAAGTCATCATCGACCCGCTGCGCCTCGAAGCCTACAACGTCACTGCTGGCGAATTGATCAGCGTGGTCACCAACAACAACCAACTGATCGCCGCCGGTGAAGTCGAAAGCGCCACAGGGGCCTTCGCCGTCAAGATCCCGTCGTCCTTCGACGACCAGCGCGACATCTACAACCTGCCCGTCAAGGTTGAGGGCGACCGTGTAATCACGCTTGGCGATCTCGCCGAAATCCGGCTGACGTTCGAAGACCGTGCGGGAACCGCACGTTTCAACGGCGAAAACACCGTCGCCCTGCAAGTCGTCAAGCGCAAGGGCTTCAACATCATGGACACCGTCGCGCTTGTAAAAGCCGAGGTCGAAGACGCCCGCGCCGCGTGGCCCACCGAATTGCAACAAGCCATCGACGTCGGCACTTCCAACGACCAGTCGCGTCAGGTGCAATCGATGGTCAGCCAACTTGAAGGCTCGGTCTTAACGGCGATCGCCCTCGTGATGATCGTCGTCCTTGCAGCCCTCGGTTCGCGCTCTGCCCTCCTTGTCGGCTTTGCGATACCGACGTCCTTCCTTTTGTGCTTCGCCTTCCTTGCCATCATGGAAGTCACTGTCTCGAACATCGTGATGTTCGGCCTGATCCTTGCAGTCGGAATGCTGGTCGACGGTGCGATCGTCGTCGTGGAATACGCCGACAAACGCATCCAGGAAGGTGCCGGCCCCATGCACGCCTTCGTCGAGGCGGCAAAACGAATGTTCTGGCCCATCGTGTCCTCCACAGCGACGACACTTTGCGCGTTCCTTCCAATGCTGTTCTGGCCCGGCGTTCCGGGACAATTCATGGGGATGCTGCCCGTCACCCTGATCTTCGTCCTAACGGCCTCGCTTGTCGTCGCGCTGATCTACCTTCCCGTTATGGGCGGCGTCGCAGGGCGCATGAGCCGCACCTTCGAACGCTCCTCCGACGCCCTTAAACGATCGACCCCGTGGTGGGTGCGCGCCACCCTCGTGCCGCCATCGCTCTACCTGATGTTCCTAGCCGCCATGCAGGTTCTGAACCCCGAATACCTCCTTCCCGAAGGCACGGGCATGGGCGGCTCGATTTTCGGTGCACTGCTATTCGTCGCTGGCGCGATGCTGTCCTCGATCACACTTGGCGCAGCCAAAATCGAGCGTCGCGCGGTCAAGATCAACGCCGGCCACCGTCGCACGCCTTTCGGCCTTTTCATCAAGTTCATCGCCGGCAACCCGGTCATGCCCATCGTGTCGATCGTCGCGATCGGCTTTTTCGTCGTTTCGGTCTTCAGCTACTTCGGAACCAACAACAATGGCGTCGAATTCTTCGTCGAAAGCGAACCCGAACAGGCCATCGTCTATGTCCGCGCCCGCGGCAACCTCGGCATCGTGGAAAAAGACGAACTGGTCAGCCAGGTCGAACAGGTCATCCTCGACACCAACGGCATCGACAGCGCCTTTGCCTTCGCCGGTGCAGGCGGCCTCAACGCCAACACCGGTGGCGCGGCGGGCCCCTCTGACACCATCGGCCAGGTTCAGATCGAACTGATCCCATGGGAGCGGCGCGGCGACTACGCCGACACCCACGATGTGACGATCGAGGAACTCGACGGCGATGTGGTCCTGGAGGATCTTCAAACCCGTCTCGACCGCATCCCCGGCATCCGCGTCGAAATCCTGAACCTCAGCCGCGGCCCCGCCTCAGGCAAACCTGTGCACCTGCGCCTGAAACACGACAACTGGGAAGAACTTCTGGCCACCACCGCAATGGTGCGCGCACGCTTCGAGCAAACCCCCGGCCTTGTCGATATCGAAGACAACCTGCCGCTGCCGGGGATCGACTGGCAGATCAACGTCGACGTCGAAAAAGCCGGACGCTATGGCGCGAACGTAGCCACCGTTGGCGGCATGGTTCAGCTTGTCACGCGCGGTGTGCTGCTTGACACCATGCGCGTCGACAGCTCGGACGAGGAGGTCGACATCCGCGTCCGCCTCCCCGAAAAAGACCGCGTCCTGTCCACGCTGGACACCCTGAAAGTGCGCACCGCGGATGGCCTTGTGCCGCTGTCGAACTTCATCACGCGCGAGCCGGTCGCCCAACTGGCCCAGATCAACCGGATTGATCAGAAACGCTATTTCGACGTGAAAGCCGACGTGGTGGCGAACCTTGTGACCCTGACCGACACCAACGCCACAGACATCGCCGTCGCCCGCGAAATCACTTCGAGCGAAGGCGAAGTGACATACGAACTAGTGTCACTTCTGGACGGCAGCACACGCGCTGATTTCACCAGGGGGCTGGCCGAGGATACCCTGACCCCCAGACCCGTCAACGCCAACGAACGTATCGCAGTCCTGACCGAATGGCTCGAAACCGAGACCCCGCTGCCGCCCGAAATGGGCTGGGAATGGACCGGCGATCAGGAAGAACAGGCCGAAAGCGCGGCATTCCTGCAAGTCGGCTTTTCGGCGGCACTTGGCCTGATGTTCATCATCCTGCTGGCGCAGTTCAACTCGTTTTATAACGCCACACTTGTCCTTCTGGCCGTGGTTCTGTCCACCACCGGGGTGCTGATCGGCATGCTGGTCATGGATCAGCCGTTTTCGATCATCATGACCGGAACGGGCATCGTCGCTCTGGCGGGGATCGTGGTGAACAACAACATCGTCCTGATCGACACTTACCAGGAATATTCGCAATATATGCCCCGGATCGAGGCGATCGTGCGCACCGCAGAAGCCCGCATTCGCCCCGTGTTACTGACAACGATCACGACAATGGCGGGCCTCGCCCCGATGATGTTCGGTCTCAGCCTCGACTTCATCGGCGGCGGCTATTCCATCGACAGCCCGACGGCGCTTTGGTGGAAACAACTGGCAACTGCCGTGGTCTTCGGCCTGGGCATTGCCACGGTCCTGACCCTTGTCTTTACGCCCTCGATGCTGGCCTTGCGCGTCTGGTTCTGGACCGGAGCCTATCGGTCGCTCAATACGCTGCGCGCGCTCAGTCACGGGTCAGGCTCAAAGACAGCCCGAGATCAGGCCCTCAGAAAAGCTGCCCGCGGCGTAAAGAACCCCGAGATCATCTGGGACGTGACGGTCGATCCGTCCGCGCGCGGTAAAGCAGGTGGCGCAGAGTTGAAAGCGGCCGAGTGAGTCCTTGTTTGCGCCGCGCTGGCGCGCGCCGCGGTTTGGTATTTGGAAAAGGGTGAAGGGGGCAGCGCGCGCGCCCTTGGTCATTTGTGAATGCTTCTGTGCCACCTTGCCGAAATCGACCTGTTGCGCGTCAGGGGCCGTGACCGCCCGGTGGAAAAACACCGACGTGATACCGACAAAATACCGACGTGGTACCGACACTGTGGATAATCCGATTTTTCTTTCTTTGCTCGACAGTTAGCCGGTGAACTTCAGAAAACAGGCGGTATTGCGGCAAGTTTCGCCGCCCGCTGACTTAGGACCCGGTTAACACGACCGCGCGCCGCGTTATGCCGCGCGGTCTTCCTCGGCCGCCTGTCGGAACCACAGCGAGGCATACCGACCGTCCCGCGCCAGAAGATCCTCGTGCTTGCCTTCTTCCACGATCACGCCGTTTTCCAACACGACGATCTGGTCCGCGTGCTGGATCGTCGACAGCCGGTGCGCAATCGTCAGGACCGTGCGACCTTCGCCCATCGCCCTCAGTTCCTGCTGAATTTCCGCTTCGGTTTCGGTATCAAGCGCCGAGGTCGCCTCGTCCAGCAGTAGGATCGGCGGGTTCTTCAGCAGCGTACGCGCAATGCCCACGCGCTGTTTTTCACCGCCCGACAGTTTCAGCCCTCTCTCGCCCACGGTTGTATCGTACCCATCCGGAAGGCTTGAAATGAAGTCGTGGATTTTCGCTGCCTTGGCTGCCTCGATAACTTCGGCGCGCGAGGCCTCGGGCCGCCCATAGGCGATGTTGTAAAACACGGTATCGTTGAACAGGACCGTGTCTTGCGGCACAACGCCTACCTTGGCATGGAGCGAATCCTGAGTGACGTCCCGCAAATCCTGCCCGTCAATCCGAAGCGCACCGCCGTCCACATCGTAAAACCGGAACAACAAGCGCCCCACGGTCGATTTGCCCGACCCCGACGGCCCGACGATCGCAACGGTCTTGCCTGCCGGAACCCTGAGCGACACGCCCTTCAAGATGGGTCGCGCCGCGTCATAGCCAAACAGCACATCATCCAGCACGACTTCGCCACCGGTGACGTCGATCTCCTTGGCGCCGGGCTTGTCTACGACATCGGCTGGCTGTTCAAGCAGATCAAACATTTCCCCCATGTCCACAAGGCTTTGGCGGATCTCGCGGTAAACCGAGCCGAGGAAATTCAGAGGCAGTGTGATCTGGATCATATAGGCGTTCACCATGACGAAATCGCCCACCGTCAGCGTGCCGTCCTGCACACCCATTGCGGCCATGACCATCACGATGATCAACCCGGCTGTGATCAAAAGCGCCTGTCCGAAGTTCAGAAACGCCAGCGAATAGGAGGTCTTCAGAGCGGCTTTTTCATAACCTGCCATCGCCACATCATACCGCGCAGCCTCGCGCGCTTCGGCGCCGAAATACTTCACCGTCTCGAAGTTCAGGAGGCTGTCGATCGCCTTTTGGTTGGCATCCGTGTCCTGGTCGTTCATCTCCTTGCGGATTTTCACGCGCCACTCGGTAACCTTGAACGTGAACCAGATGTAGATCGCAATCGTCACCGCGATCACGGCGACGTAGGAAAAGTCAAAAACCACCGCAAAGACAACCGCGATCATCAACAATTCCAGGATTAACGGACCGATCGAGAACAGCATGAAGCGCAACAGGAACTCGACGCCCTTGACGCCGCGCTCGATGATCCGGCTGAGCCCGCCGGTCTTGCGCGTGATGTGATAGCGCAGCGAAAGCCGGTGGATATGCGAAAACGTCTCAAGCGCCAACTGCCGCAAGGCCCGCTGGCCCACGGCCGCGAAAATGGCGTCTCGTAACTGCTGAAAGCCTACGCCCATCAGGCGCGCCATACCATAGGCCACCGTCAACCCGACCGCCCCCAGTGTCATCATCCAGACAGCGTCCGTCTGATCGCCCGACAATGCATCGACCGCGGCCTTGTAAAAGAACGGCGTGCCGACCGTCACCAGCTTTGAAACGAACAAAGCCAGCAAAGCCCAGACCACGCGCCGCTTCACCCACGGGTGTTCGTCCGGCCAAAGGTAGGGCGCGACCTTACGGATCGTGCGCCAGCCGCTCTTGCGTTCAAGCTCTGTTGAATATGTTCCGCTCATGCCTGCCTCGTTTGCGAACGCCCACACTAAGCGCAAGGCGCGGCCTTGGCCAGCGCCGAAGCCGTGCAAAAATGCACAGCACCAGCCATTCTCTGTCCGTAAATCTTTAGTCCGGCACAGTAAAAATCTGGCCCGGATAGATCAGATCGGGATCGCGGATGCGGCCCGCATTCGCCTCGAATAAGCGCACATACAAAAGACCCTCGCCATATTTGTCCCGCGCAATCCCCCAAAGCGTATTGCCGGGCTGCACCGTGATCAGAGCCACCGGAGCGCGATCTGTTCTCGCGCCCAGATCCAACGCCTGAATGGCCTCGACCGGTTCGCGACGAAACGGAGTTTCAGCCCGCGAGACCACATCGCCCTCGGCGTTCAACTCATCGACGCGCAACGTGTAGGTGCCGGTATCGATCTCGGGCAGATCGGCGCGCCATTGGCCATCGGCTCCAACGCTAGAATCTAGAATGGGCTGATTATCAAGATAAACGCGCACCGATCCCGGTCCCGAAGACCTGCCCGTCAAGGCAACCTCGCCGGCACTGTCATAGTTGATCGCATCGATCGAAACGTTATCCACCACCTGCGGACCGCTTCCGCCGCTCTGAATGACGCGTACGCCCTCGCTGTCCGCCAACAGGATCGTCGGAGCGGAAGCAGCGGTCTCCTGAGCGGCCACAGGCGCGGTTTCCTGAGCGACTACAGGCGCGGTTTCCGGCGATTGCGGTGCCTGCGGTGCGACTGCGGTGACAACTTCCTCCGCGGCCTCTGTCAAGGCCTCGGCAACGTCAGCGGCCTCTGTCACGGCCTCGGCAATGTCAGCGGCCTCTGTCACGGCCTCGTCAGCGGCCTCGGCAACGTCAGCGGCGTCGTCCACCGCCTCGACCACGCCCTGCGTGGCCTCCGATACAGCAGCGACACCTTCCTCACGCGTCTCAGCGGCATCCTCAGCCTCAGCCTCGACCTCGGCCACCAGCACCTTCGGGCTTGGCGCCAGAATGACCGATTGGTCCGAAAACGCCTGCCCGCCATCAGCAAACATTTCGAGCAAGGTCAGAACTCGCGGCACGTCCGACGCCCCAAGCGACAAGAGTACCACGAAATTCCCGCCTCCATCCGCCTCGGACGTCCCAGCTTCGTCGCCATCCAGCAACAGCGTCAGCATCGAATTCGCGGCAGCACGACCGGCTATCACCGTCTCGCCGTCAGGTTCGACCCGCACAATGTCAAAGACTGCCGTCGAAATTCGCGGCTCCGGCGCGACTTCGGCCTCCGATTCCGACTCGGCCACCTCAGGCGCGGTCTCCACCGCATCGGGAACGACTTCGGCCCGCTCGACCACAATTTCGTCCCTGTCCGGCGAAAGCACCTCGCCCGGCGCCGCGACATCGTCGCCGTCGCCCCCGCGCAAACCAAAGTACAAAGCCAACGCCAAAAGCGCGACAGCCAAAACGCCACCACCAATCCGGGTCGCTTTCACGAGCCTCTCCCCTGCCTCTCGGGTCATCCCCAAATGCGTCAACAGTCCTGTCCCGAGGACCGCGCTTGAGAGACCATAGCAACACCGCTATCAGGGGTCAAAACCCGTTTCATCAAAAGGAGTTGCATGTGACTTCGACCCCGTTTTCCGTCTGTGTCTATTGTGGCTCTCGTCCTGGAGCCGATCCCGCCTTCATTCTGGCCGCCCGCGAAACCGGTCTCGCCATCAGTGAAAGGGGCTGGCGCCTGGTCTATGGAGCGGGGGATATCGGGCTTATGGGCGCGGTTGCACAGGCTGCCACGGATGCGGGCGCGCGCACACTGGGGGTCATCCCGACGCACCTTTTGAACCGCGAAGCACCGCGCGGCGCTTTTGGTGACCGGATTATCACCGAAACCATGCACGAGCGCAAAAAAGTGATGTTCATGAACGCTGACGCCGTGCTTGTCCTGCCCGGAGGCGCAGGCTCGCTCGACGAGTTCTTTGAGGTTCTCACTTGGGCGCAACTCGGCCTTCACACCAAACCGATCGTCCTGCTGAATGTAAGCGGCTACTGGGACCCGCTCTTGACCCTCATCGACCATGTCATCGAACAGGGCTTTGCCGATGTTTCGATGCGCGCCTTATTCCAAACTGCCGCGACCGTCGACGAGGCAATGGCGCACCTGAAAACGCCGGAATAGGGCTTCCCTTTCGGTCAACGCCTGAAATCCGGCTCAATCTGCGCGCCGAAACCCGCCTTGCGATCGCCCGTCGCACTGCGGCAATCCGCCCTCTGAACAGAGCCTCCCCTGCGACTAGATGAGCCTCATGAGCAGGAGAGCCTCATGACCGCAATCGACCCCCAGCAAACACCATCCCGCACCCCTCGCTTCGGTGTGACACTCAGCCTTGAGGCGAAAATCCTGCTGGTGATCTTCACCTTGCTGGCAATCTGGGGCATCGCTATCTTCACCTTTGGCATCCCGGCCCTGCTTTGGCCTATGAAACTGATCGTACCAGCGCTGATCGCTATGCTCTTTGTGCTGACCTGGTCCATGTAGGCCAAAGGCGCTTCAGCCCAGTCACCCCCCGACGTTCAGGCCGACGCCTCCAATTCGCTTTTGACGATCTTTTCAATCTGATCCAGCGGATGATTGGTCAGGGTCTTGTGGACCTCGCCAACCACGCTACGGGCGACTTCGGGATGCAGCTTCGCGCGCAACTCGCCCAAGGTCTTCGGAGGTGCCACCAGCACAATGCGGCGGAAATGCCCCCGATGCACCCGGTCGTACAGCATCTCTGCCAGCTCATCCGCAAAACGATCCTTCTGAAGCTGATGCCAATCGGCTTCGGAAACCGCTGACCGCGCTTGCGACATACCATCGCTCCGGCGTCCGGCGGTATCGGATTTCTGCGCGGAATTCGGAGGGTTTTCCTGATGCTTTTCGTGACGCACCTGCAAATTCGGGTTCAGACTGTCCGTTACGTTCTCCAGAAACAACGCCTTTTCTCCATCCGCAACCAAGACCCACGTCCCGTGATCCAGCTTTCTCATCTGTCGTCTCCCATGCCACTTTCGGCATCTGGTCTACGACACATGGCGCATGGACGATTGATCCTGCGCAATCAGACCGACCCGAAAACGAAAAACGGCCGCCCGAAGGCGGCCGTTTTGTCTTGGTCTCGATGTCGCGCCATCACATGCGGCTGGCGACGTTCTCCCAGTTGACCAGGTTGTCGAGGAAGTTCGTCAGATAAGCAGGACGCTTGTTGCGGAAATCAATGTAGTAGGAATGCTCCCACACATCACAGCCAAGCAAGGCCGTCTGACCAAAGCAAAGCGGGTTCACGCCGTTTTCCGTCTTCGTCACAGCCAGCGAACCGTCAGCGTTCTTCACAAGCCAGGCCCAGCCTGAACCGAACTGCCCAGCGCCAGCAGCCGAAAATTGCGATTTGAACTCGTCAACCGAGCCAAAGGTCTCAACCAGCGCTTTTTCCAGTTCACCCGGCATCCCGGCGTCGCCCGGCCCCATCATCTCCCAGAACTGGTTGTGGTTCCAAAGCTGGCTGATGTTGTTGAAGATACCGTTCTGCGCAACCGCGGTCTTGTTGTAGGTGCCGACGATGATCTCTTCCATCGTCTTGCCGTCCCACTCAGTGCCTTCGATCGCCTTGTTGCCATTGGTGACATAGGCGTTGTGGTGCAGGTCGTGGTGATATTCGAGCGTCTCTGCGCTCATGCCCTTTGCGGCCAACGCATCGTGCGCATAGGGAAGATCGGGAAGTTCAAAAGCCATGACATGCCTCGTTTGTTTGAATTGCGGTGTCTGACGTTCTAATTGCGCCGACAGGCGGTCAGGTCAAGGGCGTTCCGGCAACTGACACAGCCAGCTTTCAGAAATGCCCGACCTCCGAGCCCGGTTTCGACGACCGCACAAGCAGGTCGAAAACGTATGTCCCGACGGACCTGAAACAGACAATAGTCGCCTGATCTTCACCGTCAAAACAGATCGCCGCTGGCACCTGAGCCATGCGCGTCCGTCGCACTTCACCAACGCCCAAAATTCGGGGCCGCAAATCCGCCGGCGTCACCTTCGCCATTGCCTCACGCACCGCGCTTCCCGATCCGCTCACCCGAAACACTGCCCGCGCATCGGATACATTCACCACAAGATGATGCTGCCCCGACAAAGCCGCACTCAACGCCTGAACCCGCGCCTCCGCTTCCTCATGCGCACAGACCAGCAACAACTCGTCCGGCGACATCCACAAAAGCTGATCGCTCTCGCCCGCCGCAATCCCGCGTTTCTTTGGCAGCCCGCAATGCGTCACCGACCAAACGGCATGCGCGAAATCGCTATCACCCAAGTCCCCACGGATCGTGACCATCCCGACCAAACCGGCTTCGGCAACATCAACAAACCCGGACGCAGACGCGCCCTGAACCGCACTCACAGCCTCAGACATTCTGCTTCTCCCCTTCGGGATCAAAGACCACCGGATCGACAATCTTGGCCTGCACAAACGTGCCATCCACGCGGTTGAACGCGATCACCTCGCCCATCCGGTCCGGCCCAAGCTCCACCAACCCCATGGCAATGCCGCGTTCCAGTGTCGGCGAAAAGTAAGTCGAGGTCACCCGCCCCTGCACGACACGCTGACCATTGTCGTTCACGCCTTCGCCTACCGCATAAGACCCATCCGGCAAAACAGACCCGTCGAGCGTCTCAAGCCCAACCAACTTCCAGCGCAAGGGGTCCGTCATGTGATCCCGTTCCTGCGCGCGTTTCCCAAGAAAATCCTCTTTCTTCTTCGAGATCGCCCAATTCAGCCCCAAATCCTGCGGAATGACTGTCCCGTCCGTTTCGTCGCCAATCATGATAAAGCCCTTCTCGGCCCGCATGATATGCAAGGCCTCAGTGCCATAAGGCGTGACCCCAAACTCAGACCCCGCCTCCAAAAGTGCATCCCAAAACGCTCGCCCCTGACTGGCCGGCACGGCAATCTCATAAGACAACTCGCCCGAAAACGAGATCCGGAACACCCGCGCGGAAAACTGTCCGATCGCGCCTTCCGCCCACTGCATGAACGGCAATGCCTCTTTTGAAACATCCATCCCGCCCAGCTTTTCCAGAACCTTGCGCGCATTGGGGCCCACAACCGCGACCTGCGCGTATTGCTCCGTCACATTGGCCACATAGACCTTCCAGTCCCACCACTCGGTCTGAAGCCATTCCTCCATATGCGCGTGAATACGATCCGCCCCACCCGTCGTCGTGTGACAGAGCCATGTGTCATCATCCATCCGCGCAACCACGCCGTCATCAGACAAAAAACCGTTCTCGGAACACATCAGCCCGTACCGGCATTTCCCGACCGGCAGCGTCGACATCATGTTGGTATACATCATGTCCATAAACTTGCCCGCATCCGGGCCCTTCACGACCAACTTGCCCAATGTCGATGCATCCAAGAGCCCAAGCGAGTTGCGCGTCGCCAAAACCTCACGCTTCACCGCAGCATGTACATCCTCGCCCGGTTTCACATAAGCATAGGGCCGCCGCCAATGGCCCACTGGCTCCCAATGCGCGCCGTTGGCGTCGTGCCAGTCATACATCGGCGTCTGGCGCACAGGCTGGAACAATGCGCCCCGCGCCTCACCCGCAATCGCGCCCATCGAAATCGGATGGTAAGGCGGGCGGAACGTCGTAGTCCCGACCTTGGGAATCTCCTGATCCAAAGCACCGGCCAGAACCGCCAGCCCATTGATGTTGGACAACTTCCCCTGATCCGTCGCCATGCCCAGTGTCGTATAGCGCTTGGTATGCTCGACACTCTCGAAGCCCTCACGCGCCGCCAACTCGACGTCCGTAACCTTCACATCGTTCTGATAATCGAGCCACGCTTTCGACCGCAGCGCATAACTCGCGCGCTCGGGCATATTCCAAACCGGCAGCATCGGCTCGCTCAACTCAACATCCGCCGTCGCCGCCGCACCGGCCGTCCCTGTCGCGCCAGCCTCAGCCGCCGCCCGTGCTCCGGCCACATATGCATCCGTCAAGACAGCAGCCGTCTCAAGCTCGCCATTCGCCGCACCCGCCGCCAAGACAAATGCCGCGCCATCTGCGCCATTTGGTGCCCGCTCGGGATCAGGCCGGAAGAACGCCCCGTCCTCCTGCCAGCTCAACTTGCCCCCGCAATGTGACCACAAATGCACAACCGGCGACCACCCCCCGGCCATCGCAACGCAATCGGCTTTGATCGGGTCCGGGTTCGAGCCGTCACGGGTCTGATCACAAACCCAGACCTTCTCGACCTTGCCCTTGCCCTTCACACTTTCGATACCGCGCCCGACACGCACGGTAATCCCGGCGGCACGCGCTTGCTCGGCCAACGGCCCATTGGCCTCCGACCGCGCATCCAGCACCACAACTTCAAGCCCAGCCTCCTGCACCGTCAAGGCCGTCCGATACCCGTCGTCATTGTTCGTCACCACAACCACGCACTTGCCCGGAGCCACCGCGTAATTCGTCACGTAATCGCGCACCGCCGACGCCAGCATCACACCCGGAAGATCATTACCCGCAAATGACAAAGGCCGCTCAATCGCCCCTGTCGCCGTCACGATCCGCCCTGCGCGAATGCGCCACAAACGATGACGCGGCAAACTCGGGTCCGGCGCATGATCCGTCAAACGCTCATAGGCCAGCGCATAGCCATGGTCATAAACCCCGGCCCCCATCGTGCGCGCCCGTATCGCAACATTCGGCATAGCGCCCAGCGCCGCGACAGTCGCCTCGACCCACTCAGCCGCAGGCACACCGTCAATCACAGCCCCGTCCACCGGAGCACGCCCACCCCAATGCGCGCCCTGCTCGATCAACAATACCTCGGCCCCTGCCTCACCTGCCGCTTTTGCCGCCTGCAAACCAGCAATTCCACCACCAACGACCAGAACATCGACGGTCGCGTTGAAATGCTCATAATGATCCGCATCCCGATGCCTCGGAGCGCGACCCAAGCCCGCCGATTTGCGGATGATCGGCTCATACACATGCTTCCAGAACGACCGGGGCCACAGGAACATCTTGTAGTAAAAACCCGCAGGCAAGAACCGAGACAGCTTGGCGTTCAATTCGCCAATGTCGAACTCAAGGCTCGGCCAATGGTTCTGGCTCTCCGCTTCCAACCCGTCAAACAACTCCGTCGTCGTCGCGCGCGCGTTCGGCTCGAATGTCTTGTCGCGCCCGAGGTTCATCAGCGCGTTCGGCTCCTCCGACCCGCTGGCCACAATCCCGCGCGGACGGTGATACTTGAACGAGCGCCCCACCAGCATCTGACCCTGCCCAAGCAAAGCCGACGCCAAAGTATCGCCCTCGAATCCCCGCATGGCCTTGCCATTGAACGTGAACGATCGTGGCTTCGAGCGATCAATGAACCGCCCCCCGGTATCCAGACGAAAGCTCATGAGAGATCCCTCCAGCGCCAACCCGGCACCTTCGCCGTTATCGCGGCGCGCACGTCCTTAGGCGGCTCGGCCACCTGCGCCGAATAGGTTCCGAAGACTTCCAACGTCGCCGTATCCCGCGCGGCATGAAACCACTTCCCGCAACCGTAAACATGCCGCCACCGTTCAAAATGAACCCCGCGCGGGTTTTCCCGCATGAAAAGATATTCCTCGAAATCCGCATCCGACGACCCCGGACCATGCCGGGTCAGATGCGCCTCGCCACCGGCATGAAGCTCGGTCTCGTCACAGGCGACACCACAATAAGGGCATTTCAGGATCAGCATGGCAGACCCCGTTCACTCAGCTCGAAAGGCGAAGACGTCCTAGAAGTTCGAGTAAGCCTGCGGAGGCTGGGGAGGCTCTTCGGTGATGCCGTAGCCACGCAGCGACACAATGAACACACCGACCACCAGCAACGGGACGGCGACCCCTGCCAAAAACCCTGCAAAAGCCCCGCGACGACGATGAAGCGTTGCGCTGTCTGGAAAGCGCTTGAGGACATTTTGCATCTTGGGATCTCCTGCTGTTGTGCAGCGGGAGATATGGCGCAGCTTCCCCGGTTCAAGCCGATATCGTTAATTTGAACCACGCGATCCTCATGTCTTTTTTTCGCTGAACCACTTCGCCAAGGCAAAACAGTCCCTATATCAGCAACGATCATTGCAACCGACCTATTGGACCAACCATGAGACCCGTTTTCCAGATCATGCCCATCGCGCTTCTCTTGATCGGCGCCGTCATCGCCGTCTGGCGTGGCATAGACACCAAATCCGACCGCACCAACAATCGCGGCAAAGGCGGTGGCGCCAGTTGGAAAACCCGGAAGTAGTCGCGTTTCATGACACCATGGCTTCAAATACTGCCGCTCGTTTTGCTGGTCGTCGTTGCCTCCTGGCTGGTTCTGCGCGGAATGCGCACCAAGCCCGACGACACCGCGAACAAGGCGCGCGGTGGAGGGAGCGAAAGTCATACCGACGCCCCGCATTAGTGCGCCACCCCGGCCGCAACGCTCTCGTCGATAAACCGCCCCTCACTAAAGCGATCCAACCCGAACGCCTCCGTCAATGGCGAATACCCCGTCGCCATCAATTCGGCCATGCCCCAACCCGAGCCCGGAATGGCCTTGAAGCCCCCCGTCCCCCAGCCACAATTGATGAAGCAGTTCTCTAAAGGCGTTTTGGACAGAATGGGCGAGCGATCCCCCGTCACATCCACAATCCCGCCCCATTGACGCAGCATCTTCAACCGCGAGATCATCGGGAAGGTCTCTACCAGTGCCCGCACGGTTTCCTCGATGTGATGGAACGACCCGCGCTGCGTATAGTTGTTATACCCGTCCGTGCCGCCCCCGATGACCATCTCGCCCTTGTCAGACTGGCTCATATAGCCGTGCACTGTGTTCGCCATTACGACGACGTCCATACAGGGCTTGATCGGCTCACTGACCAAGGCCTGCAATGCCACCGATTCAATCGGCAACCGAAAGCCCGCCATATCGGCCACATGGCCCGAATGGCCCGCCACGACGACCCCAAGTTTGTCGCAGTCGATATCCCCGCGCGATGTGGTGACCCCGACAACCTTTCCTCCTTGGGAGCGCACGCCGGTCACTTCGCACTTCTGGATGATATCCATGCCCATCTCAGAGCACTTCCTCGCATAGCCCCAAGCCACCGCATCATGCCGCGCTGTGCCGCCGCGCGGTTGCCATAGCGCCCCCAGCACCGGATAGCGCGGGCCACGGATTTCCATGATCGGGCAGAGCTGCTTTACCCGCGCCGGGCTAATGAACTCTGTTGCCACACCCTGCAACGCATTCGCGTGCGCCGTACGCTTGTAGCCGCGTATCTCATGCTCGGTCTGCGCCAACATCATCACACCGCGCGGGCTGAACATGACGTTGTAGTTCAGGTCCTGGCTCAGGTCTTCATAGAGCGACCGCGCCTTTTCATAGATCGCCGCCGACGGATCCTGCAGATAGTTTGAGCGGATGATCGTCGTGTTGCGACCCGTATTTCCGCCCCCAAGCCACCCTTTCTCCAACACCGCCACATTGCGGATGCCGTGGTTCTTGCCAAGATAATAGGCCGTCGCCAAACCATGACCGCCCGCCCCGATGATGATGACGTCATACTTGCGCTTCGGCTCGGGCGAGCCCCATGCCCGCGTCCAGCCCTGATGGTCACGGAACGCCTCGCGCGCGACAGCAAAAACGGAATAACGGCTCATTTCGCGCTTCATCCTTGGAATTTCGGACGGCATCCGCCCTATAGACCTTTATTCGTCAAAATTTGCACAAATGTGAAGGCGGCAAGCGGCACCCGTTGACGAATTCGCGACACCACGCCGCAAATGACCCCAAGACCCACTGTCGCACCGTCCGAAAACCCTTTCGATTGCCGGCGTTCATCACTAAATGAGGTTTATGCTGTTCTGGATCGTCTCTGTCGCCATCACTTTTGCCGTCGCCGGCCTTCTCATCGGAGCCCTGCGCGCCGCCCGTCTGCGCGACGTGACGGCGGCCAATTCCGATATCGCCGTCTACAAGGATCAGCTTGCCGAAGTCGAACGCGATCTGGCGCGGGGCATCGTGACCGAAAGCGAAGCCGACGCTGTGCGCGTCGAAGTCTCGCGCCGCCTTCTGGATGCCGATACGCGCGACACCGGCGACAAAGCAGAACAAAAGGGCCAAAGCGGGATCGGCATCACCATTGTCGCGCTTTGCGTCATTGCCGGAGGCCTTGGCACATATGCCTGGATCGGCGCGCCGGGCTATGGCGATATGCCGATGAAACCGCGCCTTGCCGCGCTGGAAAAAGCGCGTGCCGATCGTCCGGGACAGGCCGCCGCCGAAGCGGAAGTGGCGGGAGACCTTCCCCGCCCCGAAGCCCCCGATCCGCAGTTCCTGACGCTTATGGACCAACTGCGCGCCGCAGTAGCCGAGCGCCCGAACGATATTCAGGGCCTGACGTTTCTTGCGCAATACGAAGCCCGCATCGGCAATTATTCCGCATCGCGCGCCGCACAGGAACAGCTCATCGCCGCGAAAGGCGACGAGGCCACAGATACCGATAAGCTGACGCTGGTCGATATCATGGTCTTTGCGGCCGCAGGCTATGTCTCGCCCGAGGCGGAAAGCGTCGTGCGAGACGTTCTCATGGGATCGCCTGAAAACGGTGCCGCGCGCTATTATCTCGGCCTTGCCGAAGCGCAGGCCGGACGCGCAGACCGCGCCTTCGCCATCTGGGCGCAGCTTCTGGAAGACAGCCCACCCAGCGCCCCTTGGGTGCCTGTCGTGCGCGGCGAAATCTTCGACGTGGCCTTCGCCGCCGGAGTGACCAACTACCAATTGCCCCCAACGTCCAGCCTGCCTGCTCTCAGCGACGATGACATTGCCGCAGCCAATGACATGACCGCGCAGGAGCGCGCCGAAATGATCCAAGGCATGGTCGGACGCCTAGCAGATCGCCTCGCCATTGAAGGCGGACCACCTGAGGACTGGGCACGGCTCATTTCCACCTTAGGCGTTCTCGGCGACCAGAACCGCGCCCGCGCGATAGCCGCCGAAGCCGAAACCGTCTTTGCCGACAACGCCAATGCGCTGGCCCTGATCGCCAATGCCCGTGCGCAGGCCGGGATCAGCCAATGATCACCGACGATCTGACGGCCTTTTCAACCGCCATCCCCGATTTGCGCGCTATTGCGGGTCTCGACCTTGGCACCGTGACAATCGGGGTCGCCGTCAGTGACGGGATGCGTCAGGTCGCGACCCCGCTTGAAACAATCAAACGCAAGAAATTCAGCCTCGACGCCGACCGCCTGATTGCAATTTGCGCCGCGCGCAACATCGCAGGACTTGTTCTCGGCCTGCCGCTCAATATGGACGGCAGCGAAGGGCCGCGCTGCCAGTCCACCCGCGCCTTCGCGCGCAACCTCGAAAAACTGACGGACCTGCCGATCACCTTCTGGGACGAACGCCTGTCCACCGTTGCCGCCGAACGCGCCCTGTTGGAAGCCGACACCTCCCGCAAACGCCGCGCCGAAGTCATCGACCACGTCGCGGCCTCGTATATCCTGCAAGGCGCCCTCGACCGCCTTGCCCATCTGAAAGCGACCACGGCATGAACGACGACGTCTGGGCCCGCGACGAAATCGAAAGTCCCTGTAACAAGATCTGCCTGATCCACCGCGAGGCGAAAATCTGCGTCGGCTGCTACCGCACCGGCGACGAGATCATGATCTGGTCGCGCCTGTCACCCGAAGCGCGCCGGGTCATCATGGATGAACTCCCTTCCCGCGCCTCAAGCATTCCTGCGCGCCGTGGCGGCCGCGAAGCCCGCCTTAAACGACGCGACGGCTAGCCCCACCAACAAAAAAACGCCCCGAGTTTCCCCGAGGCGCCTTCAATCCTGCAAACGAACGAATATCAGTCGTCGCGGTGGACCTTTTCGCGGCGCTCGTGACGCTCCTGCGCTTCAAGGCTCATGGTTGCAATCGGACGTGCATCTAGACGCTTCAGCGAGATCGGCTCGCCGGTTTCTTCGCAGTATCCGTATTCGCCATTTTCGATTCGGCGCAGCGCCGCATCGATCTTCGAAACCAGCTTGCGCTGACGGTCGCGTGTGCGCAGCTCAAGCGCGCGGTCTGTCTCCTCGCTTGCGCGATCTGCGATATCGGGGATGTTGCGGCTTGAATCCTGCAGCCCCTCGATTGTCATCTTGCTGTCGCCTAGCAGCTCGGCTTTCCAATGCAACAACTTGCGACGGAAATACTCGACCTGACGCTCGTTCATGAACGGCTCGTCCTCTGCGGGCGTATAATCATCTGCCAGAAAAGCTTCAGATTTCACATCATTCCCCTTTTTCTTCGTCATAATTTGACTGTTCTCCAATGGGTAAACGACCTGCTCCAGTCGCTCCAAATGGTTGGTAATGCGCGGCGTGTACCGCATCAAAACTCGGTTGTCACTACACGATCCACGCGCTTGTCGTCGCATCCCGGTGGGGCTAGGGTGCGCGCCCAAAGGTTGAATATGGTCAAGGATGCGGACGTGAGATTTACCGGTACAAAAGACTATGTCGCTTCGGACGATCTGGCCATGGCGGTAAATGCCGCCATCACGCTTGAGCGCCCGCTTCTGGTCAAAGGAGAACCCGGCACCGGCAAAACCGAGCTGGCCCGTCAGGTCGCCGCCGCTCTCGACATGACGATTATCGAATGGAACGTGAAATCCACCACGCGGGCGCAGCAAGGCCTTTACGAATACGATGCCGTCAGCCGCCTGCGCGACAGTCAACTTGGCGATAACCGCGTTGGCGACGTTGCCGCCTACATCCGGCGCGGCAAGCTCTGGGAGGCCTTCACCGCCCCCGAACGCACCGTCCTTCTGATCGACGAGATCGACAAAGCAGACATCGAATTCCCGAACGATCTGCTACAGGAACTCGACCGGATGGAGTTCCACGTCTACGAGACCGGCGAAACCATCCGCGCCGTCAATCGCCCCGTGGTCATCATCACCTCGAACAACGAAAAAGAGCTCCCCGACGCCTTCCTGCGCCGCTGTTTCTTTCACTACATCCGCTTCCCCGAAATCGATACGCTAAAAGCCATCGTCGATGTCCATTACCCCGGCATCAAGGACAGACTGCTCACAACGGCCCTGACACAGTTCTACGAGGTTCGCGAAACCCCGGGGCTGAAGAAAAAGCCTTCGACCAGCGAAGTGCTGGACTGGCTGAAGCTACTTCTGGCCGAAGACCTCGACGCCGAAGACCTGCGCCGCAACGGCACCGCCGCATTGCCCAAACTGCATGGCGCACTCCTGAAGAACGAACAGGACGTCGCCCTTTTCGAACGCCTCGCCTTCATGGCACGTGGGCGCAGCTAATATGCTGGGCGTTCTGCTCGACCCCATCCTGCCGGTGTTCGCAATCATGTTCATCGGCTTTTTTGCTGGCCGCCTTGGTAAAGCCAGCGACGAAGAAGCTCGCATCCTCAACAAATTCGCGATGACGGTCCTTTTGCCGATCTTTGTCTTCCGCGCCGTCGCTTTGGCCCCGATCACCGACTTCAACCTTGCGGCTCTCGCCCTTTACGCCGCCGCGCAGGCGGTGCTCTACACGCTCGGCTATCTCCTCGCCCGCAAAGTCTTTCGCCTCGGCGTCTCCGAATCCCTGCTCCTCGGGTTCTGCGGTGTTTTCGCAAACAACGCATACTACGTCCTGCCCATTGCCAAATTGCTCTACGGAGACGGCAGCACCTTGCCCGTCGCCTCGATCGTGATCATGGATGCCATTCTGGTCTTTGGCGGCACCATGGTCGCGCTGGAAGCCCGCAAAGGACGGGATGCAGGCGCGGGCCTTGCCCTCGTCGCCGCGCGAATCGCGAAACTGCCGCTGCTCTGGGCACTCGCACTCGGCATTGTTGTTTCGGCAGGCTCGCTCACCCTGCCCGCGCCTATCGACACTTTCACCGCCTTTGTCGGCAACGCCGCTTCCCCCATCGCCCTCTTCGCCATGGGCGTGATCCTTTCCGCCACGCCCCTGAAACCCGAACCTGTGGTGTTCGCGGCCTCAGCGATCAAGGTCGTGATCTTCCCTGCCACAATTGCGATCCTTCTCTACAACCTCTTGCCACCCGCCGACACATTGCCGCTTTTCGTTCTGGCCAGCGCAGGCCCCGCCGGCGTCATGGCCTTTTCGCTGGCACTCCTTTATTCAGTCCGCACAGACGCAATCATGCAGGTGACCGTCTGGACGTCCGTTCTGACACTCGCATCACTGGCTTTCCTCGCATGACCCATGTCCGTCCCCTGACCACACACGACAAACCAGAATGGACGCGGCTTTGGCGCGCGTATCTGGCGTTCTACGAAACTGAACTGCCGCAACAGGTCTACGACACCACATTCGGCCGGCTCCTCGGAGACGACCCGCATGACTTCCACGGACTCATCGCGGAAGTCGACGGCAAACCCGTCGGCCTTACACACTACCTTTTCCACCGCCACGGCTGGAAAATCGAAAATACCTGCTACCTGCAAGACCTCTACGCCGACCCCGAGGTCCGCGGCCAGGGCGTCGGTCGCGCCTTGATCGAAGCGGTCTATGAGGCCGCCGATGCGGCGGGCGCGCCCTCGGTCTACTGGCTTACCCAAGACTTTAATGCCGAGGCCCGCAAACTCTACGACCGTGTCGGCAAGCTCACGCCCTTCATCAAATACGCGCGCCCTTTATGAGACGCGGCGCCACCCTCATCGCAGCCCTGATGCTGGCCGCCTGCGCGTCGCCTCAAACGGCGCGGCAGGCAACCGGCGCGCTCACCCTGCCTCCGATGAATACCTTTGCAGCCGCGACCCTGGACCGCCCGACGCAATCCAATGCCGCCTTGGCGCGCGACTTCATCGACCTGACCTTCACGCTGGAAAACGGCGCGACACTGCCGGTGTTCACGCGCTTTGAAGGCCCGATCGGCGTCCGCGTTCTGGGGCGAGCGCCCGCCAGCCTGAACCGCGACCTTGACCGCCTTCTGGATCGCCTGGGCCGAGAAGCCCGCCTCGATATCCGCCGCGTGTCAGAAAGCACGGAAGCCCAAATCACCATCCAGCCCGTCACCCGCGGCCAAATTCAACGCGTCGCGCCTTCCGCAGCCTGCTTCGTACGCCCCAATGTGTCGAACTGGTCGGAATACCGCGCCCGCCGAAACGACCCCGACACCTTCTGGAACCGCCTGATCGAACGGCGCAAAATGGCGATCTTCCTGCCCAGAGACGTCAGCCCGCAGGAAATCCGAGACTGCCTGCACGAAGAAATTGCCCAGTCCCTCGGACCAGTGAACGACCTCTATCGTTTGCCGCAATCCGTGTTCAACGACGACAACTTCCACACTGTCCTGACCGGCTTTGACATGCTGATGCTGCGAACGACCTACGACGGTTCGCTGCAAAGCGGCATGAGCCGCACCGAGGTTATGGCGCGCCTTCCCGCAATCCTCGCTCGCCTGAACCCGCGTGGAGGCCGCGAGAACATCGCCTCAATTGCGCCGGTCAATCCCGAATGGCAAAAGGCCATCACGCTTGCAACCAATCCGGGCGAAAACCGCAGCCGTCGTCTGAACGCTGCCAGCCGTGCGGTTGCGCTTGCCGCAGGGTTCGGCGCCACAGACACGCGGCTTGCCTTTTCGCACTATGTGCTGGGTCGGCTCTCGCTTGCCCGCAACCCCGACCAGGCCCTTGGCCATTTTCTGGCGGCCGGCAAGATCTACCAGAACCGACCCGATACCGCCATTCACGAAGCCCACGTCGCCATGCAAATCGCCGCGTTCCAGCTATCGGCCGGTCGCGCCGAAATCGCCCTTGGCCTTGTCGACAGAAACATCGATGTCGTCACCCAATCCGAACACGCGGCCCTTCTGTCGCTGTTCCTTTTGATCAAGTCCGAAGCCCTGAACGTGCTTGGTCGCCTCACCGAGGCAAAGGCCGCGCAAACCGATGCTCTCGCCTGGGCGCGCTATGGCTTTGGCAACGAAGCCGACATCCGCGCCCGCGTTTCAGAAATTCGCGCGATCAGCCCGCGCACCAGACAGGACAGCCCCCTATGATCATCCTCGCCTTCGCCGCGCTTGGCATTTTCCTTGGCATCACAAACGCCCGCAAGCGCAAGGGCAACCGTCTGGACATGGCGCAATACGCAGCAGGCTACGGCATCGCCTTCGTGCTGCTCGGCATCCTTGTTACCATCATCATCGAGCGTATCGTGAGCTGATGTTTCTCCCGTTCTTCGACGAACTCAGGCGCACCGGTGTCCCGGTCACACTTCGTGAATACCTTGGGTTTCTGGGCGCGCTGGACGCGGGGCTTGCGACCTACGATGTCGATGCCTTCTATTATCTCGCCCGAACGATCATGGTCAAAAACGAAGCCCACCTTGACCGCTTCGACCGCGCGTTCGCCACCAGTTTTGCAGGGATCGAAGCCATCCCGCTTGACGCTATTGTCGAAGCTCTCGACCTACCCGAGGACTGGCTTCGCAAGATGGCCGAAAAGCACCTCAGTCCCGAAGAAAAAGCCGAAATCGAAGCCCTTGGCGGGTTCGACAAGCTGATGGAAACCCTGCGCGAACGGCTGAAGGAACAACAAGGGCGCCATCAGGGCGGCTCGAAATGGGTTGGCACGGCAGGAACCTCTCCTTTCGGAGCCTACGGCTACAACCCCGAAGGCGTACGTATCGGCCAGGCCGAATCCCGCCATCAGCGGGCCGTCAAAGTCTGGGACAAGCGCAATTTCAAAGACCTCGACGACACTCGCGAGATCGGCACCCGTTCGATCAAAGTCGCCCTCAGGCGGCTGCGCCAATGGGCCCGCGAAGGCGCCGACAGTGAACTGGACCTCGACGGCACCATCCGCGCCACCGCCGAACACGGCTATCTCGACGTCAAGACCCGCCCTGAACGCCGCAACGCGGTGAAGGTTCTGCTCTTCCTCGACGTCGGCGGCTCAATGGACGCCCATGTTCAACTCGTCGAAGAGCTTTTCTCCGCCGCGCGAAGTGAATTCAAGCACCTCGAGCAATACTATTTCCACAACTGCCTCTACGAAGGCGTCTGGCGCGACAACAAACGCCGTTGGAACGCGCAAATCCCCACTTGGGATGTTCTGAACACCTACGGCTCGACCTACAAATGTATAGTGGTCGGCGACGCGGCCATGTCGCCTTACGAGATCGCGATCCCCGGAGGCGCCAACGAGCACTGGAACAAGGAGTCCGGCGAGACATGGCTGCGCCGTGCATTCCGGCAATGGCCTGATGCGCTTTGGATCAATCCGGTCCCTGAAGCGCATTGGCAATACACCTCGTCCACCGCCATGATCCGCGAGATCATCGGAGCGGATCGCATGGTTCCCCTGACACTCGATGGTCTCATGCGCGGGATGCGGCGTTTGGGCTAAACACTGACGCATTGCCGACAGGGACCAGCCGCCCCATATGATAGGCATGATCAAGTTTACCCCGATCCTTTTGGCGCTCTTGTATGGCCTCGCCATGTATCGTTTTTCAGTCTGGAGAACGAAGCGCGAGCTCGATTCGAAATCCACCGAGCTGGCCGACCCGATCCTGAAAGGCCTCATGGACCGTATGGCTGCGGCCCTTGATCTGAAGCGTATTCGCGTCAACATTTACGAGATCGAACCGGTGAATGGCCTTGCGGCCCCCGATGGCCGCATCTTCCTGACCCGCGGTTTTTACCGCAAATACAAAGCCGGAGAGGTTTCCGCCGAAGAACTCGCCAGTGTGATCGCCCACGAGTTGGGGCATGTCGCCCTGGGACATTCGCGCCGACGAATGATTGACTTCTCCGGCCAAAACGCTCTTCGAACCGCCCTTGCGATGATCCTGTCGCGCTTCATTCCCTTCATCGGCCCTTTCATTGCGAACTTCGTGATGTCCCTCCTCGCCGCCCGCCTATCACGCAAGGACGAGTACGAAGCAGACGCCTATGCCTCGGCGCTGCTTGTCAAATCGGGAATCGGCACCGGACCACAGAAGTCCCTGTTTAAAAAGCTGGAAACGCTGACCGGCGCAAACGGGGCCGCGATGCCTGTCTGGCTGATGAGCCACCCAAAGACCACCGAACGCATCGCCGCGATTGAGGCAAACGAAGACCGCTGGTTGGCGTCGGGTCAGGACGCGTAGACCGCTTTTCCCAACCTTGGCAGGCGAGCACGCTTCAACAGCGCACGCGGGTTGGTCGTGTCGATACCGTGCCTGTTCGCCTTGCGCATTACTTCGTCAAGAACAGCGCGCAAGGCGTTGGCATCATTGTGAAAAAATTCTAGTAAGAAAGTGTCCGGCGCACGCAAGAGGATACTATCCCTCGCCAGTGTGCGCGCCGGAAAATCCTTCAGATTAAGCGTCAAGATCTCGTCAGCTTCGCCATCAATTGCAGCAGCGAGAACGTGAACATCATCTGAGTCCGGAAGCGACAAACGCGCTTGCGTGTCTGGCGATGCATACACCATCGCTTCGGGAAACAGCGCCTTCACTGCTTCTATCTCAAGCTCGGCAATCCCGGTTTCACCGCGCTTTTGTGCAGCGCGGCGCCATTCTTCCAGAACACGCGGTGACCAAAGCGGCGCGAACAAACCACGCGCCGCCGCCCCGAGGACAATTTCGCGCAATACCGTTGGATAAAGCACGCAGGCGTCAATCAGCACCCTCATCCCAAAAGCCGAAACGTCATCGCTTTCAGATAACCGCTTTCGGCCAGTTGCGGGTGTTGAGGATGATCCGGTCCGGCAAAGCTCGTTCGCAAAATCTGGCACGACCGCGCCGCCCGCCCGATACCGCGCAAGGATGCTGCCCGGAATTGCTCAGCATCAACCGCGTGACTACACGAACAAAGCGTCAGGGTCCCGTCCGGCGCAACCAAAGCAGCACCAAGTCTCGCAACCTTCTCGTAAGCGCGCAAACCCGCGTCCCGCGCGCCTTTGTGCGGCGCAAAAGCCGGCGGATCGCAAATCACAGTTCCGAATGTGCGCCCCTCCTCGGCCAGTGCGCTCATCGCTACGAATGCGTCTGCAGTTCTGCTGTCGAACCTGTCAGCGACGCCAGAGGCCTTCGCTCCGGCCCAAGCCAAGGTCAAAGCCGCGTTTGAACCGTCGACGCAGAGCGCCGACCGCGCTCCACCTGCCAAAGCCGAAAGCGCAAAGCCCCCCACGTGCGAAAATACGTCCAAGACGTCCGTGCCCTTGGCAAGTCGAGCAACAAATGCATGATTCGGACGCTGGTCATAAAACAGACCTGTCTTCTGCCCGCCAAGCAGATCCGCCATGTAGGTGGCCCCGTTCATCACAACGGCTACCGGGGCTTCAATCGACCCCAAAAGCACCGCCGACGCATCATCCAGCCCCTCAAGACTACGCGCTCTGCCTGATCCGCTCTTGACGACCACAGACACTCCGGTGACCTGTGCCAGAACCTCCACGATTTCGTCCAGCCGCGCGTCCGCCCATGCTGCATTGGGCTGAATGACGGCCGCATCGCCGAACCGATCAATAATAACGCCCGGAAAGCCGTCGGCTTCCGCATGGATCAACCGGTAAAAGGGTGCATCGAAAAGCGCAGTGCGCGTTTGCAGCGCCCGCGTCAGCCGTGTCGCGATCCAATGGCGATCTATCACAGCCTCGGGATCGCGATCCAAAAGGCGTGCAAAAATCTTGGACGCCGGATTGACCGTCACGGTCGCAATCGGCTTGCGGTCTGCATCTTCCAGACGCGCGATCGTCCCGGCGGGCAGTGCGCGCGTACGACGATCGGTTACCAACTCGTTATCGTAAACCCAAGGGAATCCGCGGCGCAGATGCCGGGAATCAGATTTGGGTTTCAGGCGGATTGTGGGGCGTTCAATGTTCATGCCGATCCCTTTAGCGGGAACGGCGACCTTCGGAAAGGGATCAGCGCGCTTTGTTGCCCCAAAGCAGCGTGCGAACCCAATTGGCACGCAGGCGACGTGCTTCCGTCTCAATCGCCATCAAATTGACGGACCCTTTTTTCGAATTGTATTGCATTTTCAGTCCTTTTTTACTGTTAGCGATCACATAGGCGCGGCTGGACGTCCCGAAAAGCCACGTTTTGACAAGGCCGATATGCGACATGCGCATGGCCCCAGCGATACTGCGATCTTCCACATTGTTAGCGGTAACAAATAGTGGTATGAGCCGGGTTATCGCGGTTTGAGGAGGCTCCGACATGAGTTTGAACGACACAGTGCATCGGGTGACCGAACGGATCATCGAAAGATCCGGAGCGGCACGAGGAGGTTATCTGGACAAGATCGCGCGGGCTCAGGACGGGGGCGTGAAACGCGCGCACCTTTCTTGTGGTAATCAGGCGCATGCCTACGCCGCAATGGGCGATGACAAAGCAACGCTGGTTGCAGATCGCGCCCCGAACATCGGGATCGTGACCGCTTACAACGATATGCTTTCCGCACATCAACCGTTCAAGGACTATCCCGACAAGATCAAAGACGCCGCCCGCCAGGTCGGAGCGACGGCACAGGTCGCAGGCGGAGTGCCCGCGATGTGCGACGGCGTGACCCAAGGTCAAACCGGCATGGAGTTGAGCCTCTTTTCACGCGACGTGATTGCACTCGCGACTGGTGTCGCACTCAGCCACAACACGTTCGATGCGGCTATGTATCTTGGCGTTTGCGACAAGATCGTCCCCGGCCTGATTGTCGCCGCCGCCACCTTCGGGCACATCCCCGGCGTCTTCGTACCTGCGGGCCCCATGGTTTCCGGACTTCCGAACGATGAAAAAGCCAAAGTCCGACAGCAATTCGCTGCCGGAGAGATCGGCCGCGACAAGTTGATGGAAGCCGAAATGGCTTCGTACCACGGGCCGGGCACCTGTACGTTTTACGGCACAGCCAATTCCAACCAAATGTTGATGGAGTTCATGGGACTTCATCTGCCTGGCGCAAGCTTCGTCAATCCGGGCACGCCTCTGCGCGAAGCTTTGACAGTCGAAGCAACGCGCCGCGCGGCCGCAATCACGGCGCAGGGGAACGATTATCGCCCCGTCTCGGACATTCTGGACGAGAAAGCGTTTGTAAATGGAATCGTCGGCCTGATGGCAACTGGCGGATCGACAAACCTGGTGATCCACTTGCCCGCAATGGCACGCGCCGCGGGCGTCATCCTTGATATCGAGGACTTCAACGACCTCTCCGCAGCAACTCCGCAGATGGCAAAGGTCTATCCAAACGGCCTCGCTGACGTGAACCACTTCCATGCGGCTGGTGGCTTGGCTTACCTCATCGGCGAGCTTCTGGATGCGGGCCTCTTGCACCCGGATACCAGCACGGTCGCGGGCGACGGGCTTGGGCTTTACGCAAGCGAACCAACGCTGAAGAACGGCACGCTTTCCTGGATCGACGGACCAAGGCAAAGTCTCAACGACAAGATCGTGCGCCCCGCCAGCGACCCATTCAAGAACAGCGGCGGCCTTCGCGAGTTGAAAGGCAACCTCGGGCGTTCCGTCATGAAGGTCTCGGCCGTTGCGCCGGAACATCACTTCATCGAAGCCCCGGCACGCATTTTTGAATCCCAAGACGCGGTAAAAACTGCGTTCAAGAACAATGAGTTCACCGAAGACACTGTAGTTGTCGTGCGTTTTCAGGGACCGAAAGCGAACGGAATGCCCGAACTACACTCGCTGACTCCGATCCTTTCCGTTCTTCTGGCACGCGGATTGAAGGTGGCGCTGGTCACAGACGGACGCATGTCGGGCGCAAGCGGCAAGGTACCCTCCGCCATTCACTTGTCCCCCGAAGGGGCGGATGGCGGGCCGATCGCAAAACTGAGGGACGGTGATCTGGTGCGGGTCGATGCCACGTCGGGTGCATTGGAGTGCCTCGAAGACGGGTTCGAAATGCGCGAAGCCATCGTGCCGGATCTCAGTGGCAATCAGGAAGGTCTGGGGCGCGAATTGTTTGCGGCGTTCCGCGACCGTTGTGGTCTGGCCGCTGACGGTGCAGGCACTGTAGTCTAGCGCAAATCGCGCAGGAACTAGCGCGCTCTTGCGCGAAACGAAAAGCAGAACGGAGACGACACATGACACCAGAAGAAAGCAGTTTCCAGGCCGCCGAGATTTGTCAGCTGGCACCGGTCGTGCCCGTGCTTGTTGTTGAGAACGCAGCCTCTGCCGCCGACCTTGCGCGGGCGCTTGTAGCAGGCGGCCTGCCCGCTCTGGAAGTGACGCTTCGCACAACTGCTGCGCTGGATGTGATCCGCGAAATGGCCAGCGTCGAAGGTGGTGTCGTCGGTGCGGGAACACTTCTGACCCCGGCGGAGGTCGTGGCCGCGAAAGAGGCTGGTGCCCTTTTTGGAGTGACACCGGGCACCACGGATCGGCTAATTGACGCCGCACTGGATGCGGAATTACCGCTCTTGCCCGGTGCTGCGACGGCAACCGAAGCCTTGCGCCTTCTGGAGCGCGGCTTCTCGATCCAGAAATTCTTTCCCGCGGAAGCGTCGGGCGGTGTGCCGGCTTTGAAATCCATCGGCGCGCCGATGCCGCAGATCCGGTTCTGCCCCACCGGAGGCGTCACTTTGAAAAACGCACCAGACTATCTTGCGCTCTCCAACACGATTTGTGTTGGCGGGTCGTGGGTTGCTCCGAAAGATGCCGTTGACGCGCAGGACTGGGCACGGATCACTGAACTGGCCGCAGAAGCTTCAAAGCTCTAGTCCTGCTTGCGCCGAGCCATGGCCCCGCCACGCCGGCCGCGTGCGGCGGGCGGGTTGAGAGCCTCAGTCAGGACGGAAGTCATCGGATGGTCCGGGTATTCGGCTCCAAATCGCCCAAGCAGTTTGCGTACCAATGCGCTGCTGTCTTCGCCAAGCGGCACGCCAATGGCCCAATCGAGAAAAATCGAACGGCACTCTGGTTCACCAATTCCGTCAATGCGGAAGCTTTCGTAAATCAGGCCGCGTGGGTCGGCGGGATCATCTTGTCGGGGCATCGCCCACCTCATTCGCAGTCGAACTAGCGTCCTCAGCCTCCAGAAGTGGCCGGGCCGACCGTTTTGTCAATAAGGCCAGCGACGTACTCCGCGGTTTTTGCGATCTCGGCACTCAGCTCTTCCATGCTGTCGACCCCAAGATCCCGCAACAGAAATGCCTCGGCGCTGGCGCCCGTCGTTTCCTTGGTCAGAGGGTCTTTAGATATCAGTCGCGCTGCGGACTGTACCGTCCAAAAGAGATCGGCAGCAGCCTTGATCGTCGACCCTTCGTTTGCCGATAGTTCAAAATCCTCAATCGCCGCATCGAGCTGATCGCTCAGACATCGCGCGCCGTCGCCTCGCAGCAATGCCCCCGTCTGCGCGAAAAGCTCTATGTCCTGAAGACGTCCGGGCCCTGACTTGATGTCAAACTCAGCGCCTCCCGGCTTGGCCGCTGCCAGCCGCGCCCGCATGTCTGCAACATCTGAAAAAACGCCCTTTCGGTCCCGCGTTTTGGCAAGAAGCTCTTTACGAAATCCGGCGATTTCCTCGCCTAGGGCCTCATCACCTGCAATCACACGCGCACGCGTCAGAGCAAGATGCTCCCATGTCCACGCCTCGGTTTCCTGATAAGTCCGAAAGGCAGAAAACCCCGTCGCAACAGGGCCTTGTCGTCCCGATGGCCGCAAGCGCATGTCTACTTCGTAAAGCCGCCCTTCAGCAGTCGGCGCCGATATCGCGGTGACCAAAGCTTGCGTCAGTCGCGCATAGTAAGCGCGTGTCGCCAGTGGACGACGGCCCTGTGATGTGTCGACCCCTTGCGCGTCATAGACAACGATCAGATCAAGATCTGACGCCGCGTTGAGCCGCTCGGCGCCAAGCGAGCCCATCGCGATGACGACCGCTCCACGGCCCGGAGGTGGGCCATGTTTGGCCGCGAAGGTCTCGACGACAAATGGCCAAAGCGCCCGAACCGCCGAGGTCGCAAGATCTGCGTATTGCTGCCCGGCCGTATTTGCGTCGATGATGCCACGCAGGTGGTGCACGCCGACACGAAAGTGCCATTCGCGCGCCCAAACACGCGCGCGGTCCAATCGTGCCTCGTAATCCTTCAGTCCAGCCAGTTCTTGCGTCAGGGCCTTGGTCAAACCATCGGCCCCCGGCCAGTCCGAAAAGAAGCCGCCCCCGATCACTGCATCGAAGACAGGCGCGTTCCGTGCCAGATGCTGACCCAAACCTGGCGCTGTGTCGACGATATCCACAACCAGATCAAGAAGTTGCGGGTTGGCCTCAAACAAGGAAAACAATTGCACTCCCGAGGGCAGTCCTGCAAGAAATCCGTCAAAGTTCAAAAGTGCTTCGGACGGCCGGGCGGCAGCCGCCAGTCGGTCCAGCAAGATCGGCTCCATTCGTTTGAAGATCTCGACCGCACGCGCCGAGCGCAGTGCGGGATAGCCCTTCCACCGTTCGATGATTTCAGCATTCAGGTCAGATACCTGAGCCCGGCGCGGCGCGGCATGGACGGGACTTCCGGGCGCGAAAAAGCCTTCAGTCAGTTGGTGCACACGCTGAAACATTTCTTCCAAAGCGCGGGCATAGTCTTGCGGGTCTTGTCCTGCGAGATACGCAAGCCGGGTGAATTCCTCTTCTGTGTTCGGCAAGACGTGGGTCTGCTGGTCGGCGATCATCTGCACGCGATGCTCGGCCTCGCGCAACGCCCTGTAGTCCTTGGCCAATTGGCTGGCTTCGTCCGAACTGACCCAACCTTTCGCAGCCAGCACCGACAGGCCTTCGACCGTACCGCGCACCCGCAGGTCAGGATCGCGCCCCCCCGCAATCAACTGACGCGTCTGCGTGAAAAACTCGATCTCGCGAATACCGCCCTGGCCAAGCTTCAGATCGTGACTGAGGTGGCTTGCGGCTTTGTGCAGGCCCTTGTGATCGCGGATGCGCAACCGCATGTCATGCGCGTCCTGAATGGCCGCGAAATCAAGATGTCGTCGCCACACGAAGGGACGCAGCGTTTCAAGAAAGGCTTTACCCGCCTCAAGATCGCCGGCCGCCGCAGAAGCCTTTATGAACGCCGCTCGCTCCCATGTGCGCCCAAAGGCTTCGTAATATCGTTCCGCCGCTTCCATCGAAATTGCGACAGGAGTGACGGATGCATCCGGGCGCAGTCGCAAATCTGTACGAAACACATATCCGTCGGCGGTTCTCTCGCTGAGCGAAGCGGTCATCTTGCGAACAGACCGCACAAAACTGGCACGCGCTTCGCCATATTCGTCGGAGTCGAACCGCGTTTCATCATAGAGACAAATAAGGTCGATATCCGAGCTATAGTTCAGCTCGCCCGCCCCCATCTTGCCCATCGCAAGAACCGAAAGCCCGCCCGCAACTTCAATGTCATCGTCAGTTTGACCGGGCAGTTTCTTACGTCTGATCTCGTTCGCGACCGCGGCCTTCAAAGCCCGATCCGTCGCGGCAGATGCAAAGTCCGTCAAAAGCCCCGTTACGTCTTCAAGGGCCCAGACGCCGCCGAGGTCAGCAAGCCCGGCATAAAGCGCTACTCGTCGCTTCAACTGACGCAGCCCTGGCGCAAGGTCACCGTCCGACAGGGATGTCGTCTCATCCAAGAAGGTGCGCCGAACTTTTTCCGTTTCCAGATCGACAACCTCAAGAAGCCAATCGCCGTCACGACGTAGAAGATCGGAAAGGTAGAACGACGACCCCGCAGCTCCGGCAATCAGGTCAGCAAGTGCGCCGGTTTTCAGACCAAGGGCAGATACGGCGTCACGCGCACGCTCGCGATCATGAGCGATTGGCACACGGTTGATATTTGTGGAAAGTGACATGGAGCGACCAAAGCCCGCGCCCGCCGCGCGGTCAAGAGCGTCCGACACGTTCACCGCTTCCAACGGTGGCAAAGGCAATATGCGGCATTTCCGTCAGTGACGCTTTCGGGCAAGAACACGTGGCATATTGAAGGGCGCACGTAGATGAGCAAAAGCAAGAAACGCGTGGTTGCAGCATTGGAGGCAGCCGGACTAAACGCGGACATTCTGCACATGGCGAACGAAACCCGTACAGCGGCCGATGCGGCGCGCGAAGCGAGTTGCGAAATCGACCAGATCGCCAAGTCGATCATCTTTGGCGGTCACGTTACCGGCAAGATCGTCCTGTTCATTACCGCTGGCGGCAATCAGGTCGACGCAGAGAAAGCCTCGATTGTTGCGGGCGAACCTTTGGGACGCGCCGATGCTGCTGCCGTCAGGGCCGAAACGGGCTTTGCAATCGGCGGCGTCGCTCCTGTTGGTCACCTGACGCCACCGCGCGCGTTTTTCGATCCGACTCTCCTCAAATCTGATGTGATCTACGCCGCAGCGGGTACGCCTCATCACATTTTTCCGATATCTTCGCAAAAATTACTTGAAATTTCGGGCGCTCAAATATCTGATTTCATTTAGTTTCCAAACTTAATGTAAAATTCATTCACATTTAATCTTGAACCCGAGGCCTCTGTCACCGATATGTGTGATGTGAAAGGCATTCACATTCAACGAAACACACGCATTGGAGCACATCAGATGACGACCGCCACTTTACACGCAGCCCCTGCCCACCGTGGTTCATGGCTTTCCCGCAGCGAGCAATGGCTCGATGACCGTGGAAAAGGCGCCTGGATTGCTGCGATGGTCCTTGGGTTCATCTTTTTCTGGCCAATTGGCCTTGCGCTTCTTGCCTATATGATCTGGAGCAAACGATTGTTTAACGGAAATTGCGCACGTCGCACCCGCCACGCCCATGTCGCCTTCAAATCAAGCGGAAACACCGCCTTCGACAGCTACAAGTCGGAGACACTTCGCCGCTTGCAGGAAGAACAGGACCACTTCGAACAGTTCCTGGGCCGCCTGCGCGATGCGAAAGACAAGGCTGAGTTTGACCAGTTCATGGCTGAGCGCGACAAGCGTAAAGACGACAAAGACGCTGAACCCGTCGACGCCTAAACCAACCAGTGGCCCGCAATTTCAGCGGGCCACCTACCTTTAGTACCGCCCTATTCAGGACCAACGAAATGCCCTTACCCCTCCCCGAGACACAGCCAGAGTTCTATGAGGACGTGAATTCGAAACGCTTCATGGCCTGGATCATTGATATTGTCCTTATCTCGGCCATCACGGCCTTGCTGACAGTCTTGTCGCTTTTCACGGCGCTGTTTTTCCTGCCGTTTCTCTATGCGACCGTGGGGTTCATTTATCGCTGGGCAGGACTTTCGCGGTATTCGGCCACGGTCGGTATGCGTGTCATGTCGGTCGAGTTTCGCAAGGCCGATGGCGAGGACTTCGACGGCGGCACGGCTTTTCTACACACACTCGGCTACTACCTGTCGGTCGCGATCTTCCCAGCGCAGCTTGTGTCGATCACTCTGATGCTGATGAGCGAACGCAAACAGGGTCTGACGGACATGGTTTTGGGCACGGTATTGCTCAATATGCGCAACCGCTAAGCTCGGGGGAATTGGGTCTTGGCGGCAAGGAACGCACTTGCTAACCTCGTTTCGAAACGGCTTCAGGCACTCGCATGCGTCATACTCTTCCGATTGCGCCACAGTTCTATGTGACCGCCCCACAACCCTGCCCCTATCTTGAGGGCAGGATGGAACGGAAGTTGTTCACCGCATTGCAGGGCGAATTTGCCGAGAAACTCAACGATACATTGTCCAAACAAGGCTTCAGACGGTCGCAGAACGTGCTTTACCGCCCGTCATGTGCCGAGTGTTCGGCCTGTCTTTCGGCCCGCATCCGGGTCGCTGACTTCACGCCATCCCGTAGCCAGCGCAAAACCAAGCGTCGCAACGAGGGGTTGCGCCGGGAAGCGACCTCGCCCTGGGCCACGGAAGAACAATACGCACTATTTCGATCCTATCTCGATAGCCGGCACGCCGAGGGTGGCATGGCGGATATGGATATCTTCGAATTTGCAGCGATGATCGAAGAGACGCCGATCCGTAGCCGGGTGATTGAGTACACCGGCATGGACGAGGACGGCGAAAAAGAACTGGCTGCAGTTTGCCTGACCGACGTTCTCGATGACGGGCTGAGCATGGTCTACAGCTTCTATGACCCAAAATACGCCGCCTCCAGCCTTGGCACCTATGTGATCATGGATCACATCGAAATCGCACGGGATGCCGGACTGCCATATGTCTATCTCGGCTATTGGGTGCCGGGGTCTTCGAAGATGGGGTACAAGGCGAAATTTTCGTCGCTGGAAATTTATCACCGGGGCGAATGGCGCGACATTGGTGACCCCGAGCGGTACTCCTCGGAAACACATCCACTGTCGACAGATCCGATTGCCGAGCAGGTTGCCCGGATCAACCTTCCGGACTCGCGCCCGACGCGCGGCTGACACCTGCAACGTCAAGGCTGACCACTGCGTTTTGCGGGTTTGAACTCAATATCAGATGAACCAAGGAAAAACCGCGCCTCAAGGGCGCGGCTTTCCTGATTAGATCAGTTCGGGATCAGATCCGGAACGATGGTCACGATGCTTGGGAAGAACCACAGAATTCCAAGCCCAATCACCTGAATGCCCACGAAGGGGATGATTCCGCGGTAGATATGTTGCGTGGTGACAGCCGGTGGCGCGACCCCTCTGAGATAGAACAGCGCAAAGCCAAAGGGAGGCGTCAGGAACGACGTTTGCAGGTTCACCGCAATCATGATCGTGACCCACTTCGGATCGAAGGTTCCGCCGTAGATCACCGGCCCCACGATGGGGACAACGATGTAGATGATCTCGAGGAAGTCGAGCACGAAGCCCAGCACAAAGAGCACCAGCATCACCATCAAGAACACGCGGAATTCGTTGTCGAAGCTTCTGAGGAACTGCTGAATGTAGTGCTCGCCTCCAAAGGAGATCACAACGAGGTTCAAAAGTTGCGAGCCGATCAGGATGGTAAAGACCATCGAGGTCACCTTGGCTGTCTCACGCACGACCGGGCTGAGAACGCCGGAGCGGAACAGCGTCCAACAACCGAACAGTAGCCCGAACAGTGCGTAGAGGTATGCGCCCTTCGCGACGATAAAGGCTACCCAGTTCTCGAAACCGACCTCGGACTGGCCAATCCGCAAGTCGAAGTTAATCCCGATCAGGATCATCACGATCAGAGCAAAGGTCGACATGATGATCGTCTTGCCCGACCGATCTTCGTCACGCAGCTTGCGGTAGGCCGCAAGCATGATCGCACCACCTGCCCCAAGGGCCGCGGCCGGTGTCGGGTTGGTGATACCGCCAAGGATCGATCCAAGCACGGCGACAATAAGCACAAGCGGCGGGAAGACGACGCGCAAAAGTTCGTTCTGAGTCAAAAGACCAAAGCCATAGCGGATCGCCCAGAATGACACGACCAACGGTATGGCTAGCATGACGATCGTAAGACCGGGAGACGTGACGGGCGAAATAAAGAGCGCGTCCACCAGCAGTCCGACGAACAACGCCCCCAGCCCGATCCAGAGCGGACGCGGGTCAGAGGATGGCGAAACTCCGCGTGCCGTGGTCAGGATCAGCGCCAGAAGGACAAGGCTGATCGCAATCCCGGTGCCAATGGGGGCTGCATCTTCGATATTGATCGCTAGTTGCGCGACACGCTCCTCGGCGGTCAGTTGCACAGCCTGAGCGACACCACCTGCGGCATCGATGACCTGCTGTTCGGCAATTGCCTCGTCCCAAGCCTCCTGGCCGTGCAGTTCGATCATCGCGGCCTGGCAGTCCGGCGAGACATTGGTACGAAGGCTGGCCGTCTGACCGGCCTGCGAGAAACTATCCACGGCAACGTTCTGGCTGCCGATAACGCCCGCCGAAGACAGCACGATCAGTCCACCGATCAGTGCTGCTGGCACGCCAAGGAACCAGGTGAGGCCCTCTGCACGGGTAATGACTTCGCTGTTGGTCGAGCCAAGTTCGACTGCTGGCGCTTTGGAGGGATTCAGCAGGGCAAATCCGAACGCATAGAGCGCGTAGAGGACAGCGAGCATGATGCCGGGCAGAAGCGCGGCCTGAAACAGCGTACCGACTGAAACCACGGCGGGTTCACCTAGGTACGTCAAGGCATCCGAACACCCGACAAGCTGCGCGCGTTCTTCCTGCGCCGCCGAATACAGGTCACCGGCCAAGGTGCCGAGCAGCACGATCACGATGGACGGCGGAATGATCTGCCCAAGCGTGCCCGACGCCGCGATGACACCGGTGGCCAGTTCGGGCGAGTAGTTGTTCCGCAACATCGTGGGAAGTGCCAGCAGACCCATGGTCACAACGGTCGCACCGACGATCCCGGTTGAGGCGGCAAGGAACGCGCCGACGACCACAATAGACACGGCCAGGCCGCCAGGCAGCGGTCCGAAAACCCTTGCCATAGTAAGCAACAGGTCATTCGCGATTTTTGAACGCTCAAGGGTGATGCCCATCAGAACGAACATGAGAACGGCCAGGAGAGTTTCGATTGACTGGCCGGCCAGAACCCGTTCGTTCATCCGGTTGACGACGAAGGACACATTCCGATCCAGCGCGACTTCCCAGCCTTGCGGGAACACGGGCTCACCGATGCGCGGCAATTCCGGGTAGCGGAACACCGATATCGCGTCGGGCCTGATCCCTTCTGCGATGAGGCCAGCATAGGCGGACGAGCTTGAGTCGATGGCTTGATGGATCAACAGTCCCGCGCTGTCGAGACCCGCAATTATCCCGAAGGAAATGACAGCCGAACCTCCAATGGCAAAGGCCACGGGGAAGCCGGAAAGAATACCTCCAAAGAGGCAAAGAAACACGATCAGAAGGCCGATCTCGACGCCATCTAGTCCAAGAAACATCGTCCCGGCCCCTTAATGAATATTCGCGACAAGTTCGGCGTCTTCGTCGCCGAGCAAGTCTTTGTCGAGGTATTTGCTTTCGCTCACTTCACCCTCTTTCCACTCAAGGTACGAACGGTAAAAGAAGGCGATCGCATGAATGAACACGAGCGCGGCGTAGGCGACCAGCAGCACTTTGAAGAGGAAGTAGCCATTGAAGCCATTCGGACTGAAGCCGATGGTTTCGACGTTCCAGCGCAAAGCGCGAGATTTCTGCAAAAGCCGCTCAAGCGTGTCCGAAGCGGACGGGTTCGGCACTACCAGATGCCGCCACAGGAAGTACCAGCCGTACATCCATGTGATAACCGCCACCGGCATCATGAAGAAAAGTGAGCCGAACATGTCGATGAAGCGCTTGGTGCGGAACTTAACGGAGGAATAGATGAGGTCAACGCGGACATGACCACCTTGAACAAATGTGTATGTGACGCACAAAGTGACTACGAGAGCGTTGTAAAGTTTCAGTTCTTCCGCCCACCAACTGACGTCAAATGTCAGTGCTTTTCCCAAACCGATCGATATCTCGGACGCGGCAAAGACGCGCTGCATAAAGATGATGATGATTTGCTGCAAAACCATCAGAAGACCAGCCCAGGCGAAGATGCGGCCCAGCCCGTTTGCAAAGCCTTCCATAACGCGCACCGCGCCCCACAGGATCCGGTTCTTCCACATGCCAACCGCCGTGAAGACCAGAAAAGCCGTGAAAACTACGAAGAAGAACTCGATCGAACCGCCATAGTAGATGAAGCGCATCAGCGCTTCCTTGTCTGACCAATCCAGCCACAGTCCGGGATGGGTTAATGCGTAGAAGAAGTTGTAGAACGCCAGTGCGATATTCTGGAAAAACCAGATGATACCCTCGACCAAGACCCGTCCCCCGGTTGGTTTTTATGTTAAGGTTTAGAAAAGGTGATCAGAGGGCCCAAAGCAAGGGCCCCCTGAGAATTGGTATGAGCGATCAACCCAGTACGCGATCGCGCTGAGCGGCGTAGGTGTTGATCGAACGGTTGATCCAGCCGGAAGAAGACGCCATCGACGTACGCATGCTGTCGTAAATCTTCTTAAACAGCTCGTCGCCCATGTTCTCGTCGAGAACTTCCTGCGCTGCTGCGCCCATCGCATCCCAAACGCTATCAGGGAATTCACGGACCGTAACACCGCCAGACTGAAGACGCTGCAAAGCTGCACCGTTGTTGGCGAGGAACTGTGTGAGGTTCCAGCTGTGCGCTTCGGCTGCTGCGACTTCAATGACCTTCTGGTGAGCAGGTGACAGGCTCTCAAAAACGTCACGGTTCGTCGCAAGGGTCAAGCCTGCGGATGGCTCGTGGAAACCAGCAGTGTAGTAGATTTTTGTGATCTCTTGGAAGCCAGCTTTCTCATCTGCCCAAGGACCAATCCACTCGGTTCCGTCGATCGCGCCAGAGGCAAGTGCTTGATACACTTCAGCCCCAGGAAGGTTCTGAACAGAAGCGCCCATTTTTCCAAGAGCTGCGCCGCCCAGACCGGGCATGCGGAACTTCAGACCTTGGAAGTCCTCTGGACCGGTGATTTCGTTGGAAAACCAACCGCCCGCTTGTGCACCAGTGTCGCCTGCGAGGAACGACTTCAGGCCGAATATCTGACCGAGCTCGTCATGAAGCTCTTTACCGCCGTCCTGATAGTACCAGTTGAATTGCTCCTGCGAAGTCATGCCGAATGGCACCGCCGTGAAGAATGCATAGCCTGGATGCTGGTTGACGAAGTAGTAGTCCGCGCCGTGGTACATGTCGGCCTGACCAGAGGTCACGGCATCAAAGACCTCGAAAGCGCCAACAAGTTCGCCGGCGGCCTTTAGGTCGATGGTCAAATCGCCATCGGTCATTGAAGTGATCGAGTCAGCTGCACGCTGTGCGGCATCATGCACGCCAGCAAGGCCGCGGCCCCACGTGGTGACGAGCGTCAGAGTGCGCTTTCCCTGTGCATATGCCGGAGCGGCAAGAGCTGTTGTTGCGACAGCGGCAGTGCCGCCGAGTGCCGTGTTCTTAAGAAATGAACGACGATCCATGTGGTTATTTCCTCCCATGTGAAACAGTCCACCCCCAGGGGCAGACGGATCGTTGCAAGTGTCGGCGAACCTAGCGGGGGCTTTAAGAAAGTAAAATACCCAGTTCCGGTGATTTTTAATTCAAGTTGCTAGTTTTTAGGTCGGATTGGGAACGAGCTTAACAGCAATATAGCTTGTCGATCGCCAACTAAGCTGCGATTCGTAGCGGTGGGAGGAGCCTATGCCGGATCAGTTCCGCATCAACGACAATCACCTGACACGTCGGTATCGCCGGAAGTTCTTCCTTATCGCGGCGTTGCCTTTGCTGCTGGCGATGGGGGCCATCGCCGTTCTTGTCACCCTGCAATCGCGTGCGCTGGCTGAGCGCGAGATCGCTTCATTGGAAGTGCAATTGCTGGAAGCCAAGAAAGAAGAGCTGCGCAATTACATCTCGATTGCGCGCACCGCGATTGGCGCGACCTACGGCAACGCCCTGCCCGAGGATGAAGACGCACAACGTCAGGTCATGCAGACCCTTGCCGCGATGATCTATGGTCAGGACGGCTATTTCTTTGTCTTTGACTATGACGGAAAGAACCTTGTGGCACCCCGGCAAACCCAGTTGATCAACGAGAACTGGCTGGGCCTCGAAGACGCAAACGGCGTGCCGATCACGTCCGAGTTCATTCGCGTTGCACGCTCTGGTGGCGGCTATCATTCGCATTTGTGGTTCAAGCCGACAACCGGTGAACAGGCCGAGATGGCCACCTATGTGATCGGGTTGCAGGATTGGCGATGGGTGTTGGGGACCGGCATCTTCATCGACGACATTCGCGAAACCGTGGCCGCCGCGCGGGCGGGCGTCGAAGGGCGGATTGAGCGGACATTCATCTATATCGGGCTGATTACGGCATCGGGGTTGCTGTTGGTATTTGTCGCCGGCCTTTGGATCAACATCCGCGAGCGATCACTTGCGGATGCGCAACTGAAGCAACTCACGCAGCGCATCATCGACACGCAGGAAGAAGAACGCGGGCGGGTGGCGCGCGAACTGCACGACGGGATCAGTCAGATACTTATCAGTGCGCGCTATGCCTTTGATCTGGCGCAGAGAAGACTGACACTTGGCGATACGCGCGCTTCGGAAAGCCTCGCCAAAGGAATGGCGAACCTGACCACGGCCATTCAGGAGGTGCGACGGATCAGCCGTGACCTGCGGCCTGGCACGCTGGATGACCTAGGACTTGGACCCGCACTGAAGGCCTTGACGGACGAATTCACCGACCGGACCGGGATCAGGACCGAGCTTGAGACCGTGGTGTTCCGCAACCGGCTTGATGACGAGGCCAAGACCGCCCTGTTCCGGGTGGCTCAGGAGGCGTTGACCAACATCGAGCGGCACGCAAGAGCCAGCGAAGTGAAGGTGCGCATCTTTGGACACAAGAAAGGCGCGACGCTGCGGGTACAGGACGACGGGGCGGGCTTTCAGCCCGACACCGCACGCGGCGGGCTGGGCTTGCGGAATATGGAAGAACGCGTGGCGCAACTGGATGGCGCATTTCGGGTTCTGTCGTCGCCAAAGGGCACCATTATCGAAGCAGAGGTACCTCTCAGTCACCTGTTGAGACCCGACTCGGCCTTGAAGGAAAGCGCATGAGTAAACCCATTCGCGTGATGATCGTCGACGATCATGCCATGGTGGCCGAAGGGATCGAGGCGATCCTTGAAACCTATGACGACATCGAAGTAGTCGCCACACTGTCCAACGGGCGCGAGGCTGTCGAACAGGCCGAAGCTCTGCGCCCCGATGTGGTCTTGCTGGACCTGAACATGCCGGGTGTGACCGGATTGGCGGCAACCGAAATGATTCTTGAGCGGCGCTCCGAGACGCTGATCGTCATCCTGAGTATGCATGACAGTCCGGAGTATATCGCGACGGCGATGAACCATGGGGCAAAGGGGTATATCCTCAAGGACGTGCCAACCGACGAGATCAAGACCGCCATTGACCGGGTCATGGCGGGCGGCACATATATGTGCACCGGCACGCGATCGTCCCTGAGCCCGCGTATCTCGGACGGTCGCGAGCCGCTGACGTCTCGCGAACAGACGGTGCTGCTACAACTGGCGCAGGGCAAGTCGAACCGCGAGGTGGCCGAAGTGCTGGATATTTCGATCCATACGGTCGAAACGCACCGCAAGAACATCAAGCGGAAGCTGGGGATCAGCTCAACCGCTGGCCTGACACGTTATGCGATGGAGCACGGCGTCTTGCAGGGCACAGGTCAGCTTTAGAGGCCGATTTCGGCGTTAACCTCGGCGTCCAGCAGGGCTCCGAGGAGGATGATGAACGCCGAAAGCCAGAGCCATGTCAGCAGGATGATGACGCCGCCGAGGCTGCCGAAGGTCTGATTGTAATTGCCGAAATTCGCGACATAGATCGAAAATCCGATGGTGCCGAGATACCAGAGCGCGCTTGAGATCATCGTGCCCGGCGTCAGCCATTTCCATCGAGCGGCGCCGTGCGATGGCCCCCAGCGATAGAGAATGGACATGCCCGCGATGACCACGGCGGCGACCAGAATCCAGCGCGCGGCAGCGAGCGTTTGTTCGGTGCCGACATCCAGCGGAACGAAGGCAAGTGCGGTCGGCAAGCCAATCAGCAACAGCGCGAGGATCAAAACGCCGAACAGGAGCGTGGCCGTCAGCAGAATAACGGTGCTCCAGAAGGCGACAATGCCCCTGCTCTCTTGTTCTTTGAACGCGATGTTGAGGCCGTGGATAAGGCTGGTCGTGGCGCGAGTGGACAGATAGATCGCGAAGCCCACACCGAGGGCAAGTGCCAGTGACAGACCCTCGTCGGACGAACTGGCGACCGTGTTGGCCTGATTGATCAAGATCAGCGCGGCCTCCTCGGGCAGATACTGCGTGAAGAACTGAAGCTGACCGACAACCGCGTCGGCTTCGGTGAACAGTCCCGCAAGGGCCGTTAGGGCAGCAATCGCTGGGAAAACCGCCAAAAGGGCGTAGAATGCGACGCCGGCGGCGATCACACCAAGTTGGTCGGGGCCCATGCGGCGCAGTACGCGCCACAGAATAAAGCCCCATTGTTTCAATGAGATACCTCTGAGCAGCGGGCGGGCCTGCGTCGGTTTGGGTGTGGTTTCTTCCATGCGTGCGACCATAGCTCAAGTCGGGCTGGCGAAAAGGGCGATCGCTTCGAAGCGACAAAAATCCGCGAAAAGTTTCACAAAAGCCCCCTCAAACGCAAGAAATGCAAATTTCACGGTTGACGCCCCTCAGCCTGCTGCCTAGGGTCCGGCACACTGACATTAGGAGATAGGGCAATGGCCCCGATTGTAGTCCTCGTGGGAAAATGGCGCATGGGCCGGTAACGGACATCCTGAACGGTACCCCATGCGCCTCCGAAAATCGGGGGCTTTTTTTATGCGCGACGTATGGAGATTGGCGCGATGAGCAAGACGCAGATGACTGGTGCGAAAATGGTAGTGCAGGCCCTGAAAGATCAGGGTGTCGAGGTGATCTTTGGCTATCCCGGCGGCGCGGTGCTTCCGATTTACGACGAGATTTTCCAGCAAAACCAGATCCGCCACGTGCTTGTGCGCCACGAGCAAGGTGCGGTTCACGCCGCCGAGGGGTATGCGCGGTCAACCGGCAAGCCCGGCGTTGCCTTGGTCACGTCCGGCCCCGGTGCCACAAACGCGGTGACCGGTCTGACGGACGCGTTAATGGATTCGATCCCGATCGTTGTTCTGACCGGACAAGTTCCAACCTTCATGATCGGCAACGACGCCTTTCAGGAGGCCGACACCGTCGGGATCACGCGGCCCTGCACCAAGCACAACTGGCTGGTGAAAGAGACTGATGAATTGTCCAACACCATCCATCAGGCCTTTCACGTCGCAACAAAGGGCCGCCCCGGCCCCGTTCTGGTCGACATCCCGAAGGACGTGCAATTCGCCAGCGGCAAGTACACGGCTCCAAAGGCCGCGAGGGTGTCGCATTACCAGCCGCCGGTGAAAGGCGACATCGAGACGATCACCGCACTGGTCGAGGCGATGGAAACCGCCAAACGTCCGCTGTTTTACACTGGCGGCGGCGTTATCAATTCCGGGCCGGCTGCCAGCACTCTGCTGCGTGAACTGGTCGAGGCGACAGGATTTCCGATCACGTCGACCCTGATGGGTCTGGGCGCATACCCCGCGAATGGTGAAAAATGGCTGGGCATGCTGGGCATGCATGGTTTGTACGAGGCCAACCTTGCGATGCACGACTGCGATCTGATGATCAACATCGGCGCGCGGTTCGATGACCGGATCACCGGCCGGGTTCAGGATTTTTCACCGGGATCAGTGAAAGCGCATGTGGATATTGACCCGTCTTCGATAAACAAGGTGATCCGCGTCGAATTGCCGATCATCGGTGACGTGGGTCATGTTCTCGAAGATATGTTAAGAATTTGGAAATCGCGCGGTCGAAAGACAAACGGCGAGGCGGTCAAGAAGTGGTGGGCGCAAATCGAGAAATGGCGCAAGGTGGATTGCCTGGCGTTCAAGCAGGAAGGCAATGTGATCAAGCCGCAGTATGCGTTGTCGCGACTGGAGGCTTTGACCAAGGATCATCCGTCTCGTTATATTTGCACCGAGGTCGGCCAGCACCAGATGTGGGCCGCACAGTACCTCGGATTCAACGAACCAAACCGCTGGATGACCTCTGGCGGGCTTGGCACGATGGGTTATGGGTTCCCGGCGTCGGTGGGCGTACAGATGGCGCATCCGGATGCCTTGGTAATCAACGTTGCGGGTGAGGCCTCATGGTTGATGAACATGCAGGAGATGGGCACGGCTGTGCAGTATCGTCTGCCGGTAAAGCAGTTCATTCTAAACAATGAGCGCCTTGGTATGGTGCGCCAGTGGCAGGAACTGCTGCATGGTGAGCGGTATTCGGAAAGCTGGTCATCCGCCCTGCCCGATTTCGTGAAGCTGGCGGAAGCCTTTGGAGCGAAAGGCATTTTGTGTTCGGATCCGGCGGACTTGGATGACGCGATCATGGAGATGCTGAACCACGACGGGCCGGTGATCTTTGACTGTCTGGTGACCAAGCACGAGAATTGCTACCCGATGATTCCGTCGGGTGAACCGCATAACAAGATGCTTCTGGGTGAGGTTTCGACCAAGGATGCGATTGGCGCCAAGGGGGCTGTGATGGTTTGAGGGGCGCTGCCCCTCGCTTCGCTCACCCCGTGGTATTTGGAAAAGGATGAAGTTGGATCATGTCTCCACTCAAGATCAAAAAAGGTGCATCGAGCCATTCGGCTTACGACCTTCGTGACCCCCATGCAGAAGCGATTGAACGGCATACTCTGGCTGTTGTCGTCGATAACGAAGCGGGTGTTCTGGCGCGTGTCATCGGGCTGTTTTCGGGGCGCGGGTACAACATTGAAAGCCTGACCGTTGCTGAAACGGATCATACCGGTCATGTGAGCCGTATCACGATTGTGACGTCGGGAACTCCATCCGTGATCGAGCAGATCAAGGCGCAACTGGGGCGGATCGTGCCAGTGCATGAGGTGCATGATCTGACTGTCGAGGGGCCGAGTGTCGAGCGGGAGCTTGGGTTGTTCAAGGTGGCGGGCACTGGCGACAAGCGGGTGGAAGCCCTGCGGTTGGCAGATATTTTCCGCGTGAATGTAGTCGACTCGACACTTGAGAGTTTTGTCTTCGAGATCACCGGAACACCCGAAAAGATTGATGCTTTTGCCGAACTGATGCGCCCGTTGGGATTGCAGGAGGTTGCGCGGACCGGCGTTGCGGCCCTGTCACGAGGGGACGGCGCGCACTAGGCTTCGCGCCTTTTTTCACAGATCCTGTGCGCGCGCGGCAGTTTCCCTTTCGCGCGGTTGGATTATGTCTCGGGTTAACGTTCACAGGAGTTTTGCCATGACTTTTCGTCCAGTTAAATCAACCTCGACCGCCCGGCCGACCATGGAGGGTGCGGGGGTTCATCTGCACCGTGTTTTCGGGTTTGGCGACCCAAGCGAGAGCGATCCGTTTCTGCTGCTGGATGATTTCAGAAATGACGATCCGGCCCTTTATCACAAGGGGTTTCCATGGCATCCGCACCGCGGGATCGAGACGATCACCTATGTGTTGGAAGGTGAGGTCGAGCATGGCGATTCGCTTGGGAATCGCGGGCTGCTGGGGCGTGGGTCCGTGCAGTGGATGACGGCCGGTTCGGGGATTTTGCATCAGGAAATGCCAAAGGGCGATTTTTCGGGGCGGATGCATGGATTCCAGCTTTGGGCGAATTTGCCCGGTGCACACAAGATGACGGACCCGCGGTATCAGGATATCCAGGGGTCCGATGTGCCTGAGATCATTGACGATGACGGGACTCGCGTGAAGATCATCATCGGCAAGTTCTGGGGCAAGACAGGGCCGGTTGACGGGATCGCGGCGGAGCCCATGTTTGTCGATGTTTCGATCCCGCCGAACACGCGGAAGGTTCTGCCTGTCGACGCCTATTCGAACGCGTTTGCCTATGTGTTTGCTGGCTCGGCGAGCTTTAGGGACGCCTCGCAACCTATTGGTGTTCGTGTAGAAAAAGAGTTTCGAGGCGAGGAGTTGAACATCCGCGACATGTCCGGGAACCGGACGTTGGTGCGGTTCGATACTGGCGACGAAATTACCGTGACAAGCGGGAATGAGGGGGTCAGGTTTCTGCTGATTTCCGGGCGTCCTTTGCAGGAACCGGTGGCGTGGCACGGGCCGATCGTGATGAACACACAAGCCGAACTGATGCAGGCGGTGAAAGAACTCAATAACGGTACGTTTATCAAATCACAGCACTAACGCCTTGTAAGTCCCCGTTTTAGATTGCTTTAACGCGATGCGAGAAGCGTCGGTGCCACGTCGGTATCGCGTCGGTGCGACCGTTCGCCCGGGTGACGGTCTGTTAAGAATTGCGGGTGTTGGTGAGGATTTGGTGAACGGGGCGTGCGATTTTTTGCGCCCTCGTTCAGGTTTCCTAAACATTAGCTCTATACGCCCGTCCGCAACACGTCGGGATCGCGGCGGCAGGGGCGTGACTGGCGGCCTGTCAGGTGTAGACGGTGTCCAAAGCCGTTTTTACCTTAGCGACGGCGCCATCCACATCGGCCAGCTTGTCGAGGCCGAAAAGACCAAGTCGGAAGGTGCGGAAATCGTCCGGCTCGCCCACCTGAAGCGGAACGCCTGCGGCAATCTGCATGCCCTGGGCGGCAAACTTTGACCCGTTCTGGATGTCGGGGTCATCGGTGTAAGACACGACCACACCGGGGGCCTCAAAACCGGGAGCGGCCACACTTTGAATACCTGCGTCTGAAAGAAGGGCGCGAATTTTCGAGCCAAGTTCGATTTGCTGTGCCTTAACGGTGTCGAATCCAAGCGCTTTGGTTTCCAGCATCGTATCGCGGAACGTAACCAGAGCATCGGTCGGCATAGTGGCGTGATAGGCGTGTCCGCCGTTCTCATAGGCCTGCATGATCTGATACCACTTGCCAAGGTCGCAGGCGAAACTGGTGCTCTGGGTTTCGCTCATACGTGCAATCGCATGGTCCGACAGCATGACGAGACCCGCCGCCGGTGACGCGCTCCACCCTTTTTGCGGGGCCGAGATCAGAACATCGACGCCGGTCTCGGCCATATCGACCCAGATCGTGCCCGACGCGATGCAGTCGAGCACAAAGACGCCACCATAGGTGTGAACGGCTTCGGCGACCGCTGTGATATAATCATCCGGCAGGATGATGCCGGCGGAAGTTTCGACATGCGGGGCAAAGACTACGTCGGGTTTTTCAGCGAGGATGGTCCGCGTCACTTCGTCGATGGGTGCGGGTGCGAAAGGGGCCTGATGGTGATTTCCGGTACGACGGGCCTTCAGGATGGTGGCACTTGATGGAATGTCGCCGGCGTCGAAAATCTGGGTCCAGCGGTAGGAAAACCAGCCATTCCGGATGACGAGCGCACGACGTTTGGTGGCGAACTGACGTGCCACGGCCTCCATCGCGTAGGTGCCGCCGCCGGGAACAATGGCCACGCCGCTGGCGGAATAGATGTCTTTCAGCATGGACGAAATATCGTTCATCACCGCCTGAAACGCCTTGGACATATGGTTGAGGGAACGATCGGTGAAGACCACAGAGAATTCCATGAGGCCGTGCGGGTCAATGTCGGATCCAGTGGTCATGTGGTGTGCTCCGTTTGTTTTTCTGCTTTTGATTGGGATAGCGCGGGACGCCGGTTGGGGGAAGGTGTCTTTTTCCCAAGCACGGTCGAGTGGATGCCCTCATTGGGCAAAACCCGTTTTCGAGGCTAAGATCGCAGGCAGAATCAAGAGCTTTGAGGGACGCGAGGGATGCTTACGTTTGATGCGGAAGTGACCAGAATTCTTGATAACGCGTATCAGGGGGCGGATATAACGCGCAGGCGGCGGGCTTCGTTTGATGCGCTGAAACCCGGACCGGGCGAGGCGATCCTTGATGTCGGCTGCGGCAACGGATTGCTAACGCGCGAACTGGCCCGCGCGGTCGGCCCCGAGGGTCAGATCATTGGTATTGATCCAAGTGACGATATGCTGAGCGTCGCGAAAGAAAAGTGCGGCGCGTTCGACCAAGTGTCGTTCCTGCGCGGCGTGGCGACGGATTTACCGTTGGACGACGCTTTCGCAGACAAGGCCGTGTCGGTTCAGGTGTTTGAATACACTGATGATATCCGTGCTGCTGCCGCTGAGGTTCTCCGATGCATCAAACCCGGAGGTATGCTGGTGATCAGCGATCTGCATTTTGGGAGTTTCATCTGGTTCAGCGATGTTCCGGATCGCATGGAGCGGATGAAGTCGTCCCGGGATCAGCATTTCGCGAGCGGAAGCATCCCTGAACGCCTGCCCGCACTTCTGAGGAGCGAGGGTCATCTTGTCGAGGACGTGGTGCCAGTCACGCTGGTTGATCACAGGCTGAACCCTGACGGCGTGGCCATGATGATGATGCACCTGATGCGGGGATTTGCCATTGATCAAGGGCATATTGACGCCGCGGAGGCGCAGGCGTGGTTCGACCAGCAAGTCGCTCTGGCGCGCGACGGGCGCTTCTTTTTCTCGATCACGCAATTCGTTTGCGTGGCGCGGAAATCAGGGTTGCAGGAGGTGTCCTAGCCGAACGACGCACGGATGAATTTGCCCGTAGTCATGGTGCGCACGCGGCGTTTGTTGGCGCGTGGCGGCTGCAGCGTGACGATCATGCGCTCCAGAATTGGCACAAGCGTGCGCTCCGAGCCTTCGGCCAGCGGTACAGTGGTCGTACCGGTCTTCATGCGAACCCTCAGCTGGGCGGGTTTGCCTGGCTCTTTCGAGCGGACGATGAACACGCTTTCGATGTTTGTCACGCTCAGGATGGTGCGCACGAAGAAGCGGTCTTTGGCGTTCAGTGTCCCGATGCGCAGTTCACCACGGGCGCTGTCGACCTGGAATTTCGTCCGAAAGCCACGGTCAGCGTAGCGGTGCAGACCGAAGCCGACGGCGAGAAACGCGAAAAGCATGGCCGCCTGCACGACTACGACGCTGGTCGTTGAGACCTGAAGGCCCGGAAGGAAGAGAATAATCCCGGCTGCCGGGATCATCATCATCCCAACAAGCTTGATACCCAGCTCCCAAAGCGTGCTTTTGTCGTTCTTGCGCTTTTTCTTTTCGGAGACGTTGAAGCCCCAATGCGCATCCCAGACACGCAGCTTCGAAGCTATGGTTTGGGCTGTTTCGGTGTTCCAAAAGTCTTCGGCTAACGCATTCATGTGTCGTATCTCCAGGCGTCCCAACCCCTTTTTGGTTTATGGACCACAGAGTGTGACGACATTCGGGCGAGAGCGGGGCAATTTTTAAGAAAGTTTTAACGACTATGCTCTCCGATTGGTTGAGTTTTCTGGCACTTCTTTGACATACCAGCAGTTTTGTCGGGGTTTTGCGTTTATTATCAGGAGGCTGGAAAGAAGAAGGGGGCCCCTAAGGACCCCCAGTTTCGCTTGTCAGGCTCTGTGATTGTACCGCCCGGTTTATGCCTGCGGCCTGACCCGCGTTAAGAGCGCGCGCACGCACTCCGTGTGAGAGTGGGGGGACGTGAGTGCCGCCCCACCCTGTTCGTTCAGCTACACCCGCTTGTCGCGCCGCAGGTGTTGCACTTCATGCAGGTGCCGTTGCGCACCAGTGTGTAGTTGCCGCAATCGCCGCAAGGATCGCCTTCGTAGCCCTGCATTTTCGCCTTGGTGCGCGCGTCCATTGAGACGGTGCCCGTTGCGATGGCGGTTTCCGATTTGACCACGGTTTCAAGTGTCGCAACCGCGTCGCCGGTGGTGTTGAGGGCCGTGGCCCCTGCTCCGCCTTGCACGACCATCAGGCCTTGCGGCGCACGGTTTCTGAGGTAGCCCGTCGACACTACTTTGCGCAGCACGTCGACCGGATCCTCGCCGCGTGAGCCGTTCACCTCTTCGAAGTTGCGCTTGCCCTCTTCTTCGCCGCGACCGAGGTCGTCAAAGCTGACGCCCTGTGGTTTGACGTGCGCGAGGTCGGTGCGGTCAAGGTAGGACACAGCAAGTTCGCGGAAGATGTAGTCGAGGATCGACGTGGCGTTCTTGATGCTGTCGTTGCCCTGAACCATGCCGGCTGGCTCGAACTTGGTGAAGGTGAAGGCGTCGACGAATTCCTCAAGCGGCACGCCATACTGAAGACCGACGGACACGGCGATGGCGAAGTTGTTCATCATCGCGCGGAAACCCGCGCCTTCCTTGTGCATGTCGATGAAGATCTCACCGATCTTGCCGTCCTGATATTCACCAGTGCGCAGATACACCTTGTGGCCCCCGACGACGGCTTTCTGTGTGTAGCCGCGGCGACGTTCGGGCATACGCTCGCGACCGCGGGCGACTTCTTTGACGATGATCTTTTCGACCATCTTCTCGGCCAGTACGACGGCCTTTTCCTGTGTCGTGCCGGATTCGAGGACCTCGGCGGCTTCGTCGTCGTCTTCGACAAGCGAAGCGGCGAGAGGCTGGCTGAGTTTCGAGCCGTCGCGGTAGAGCGCGTTGGCTTTGATGCCCAGGGACCACGATAGTTCGTAGGCGGCTTTGCAGTCTTCGATCGTTGCATCATTCGGCATGTTGATCGTCTTGGAGATCGCGCCGGAGATGAACGACTGCGCGGCGGCCATCATGGTGATGTGGCTGTCGACGCTGAGAAAACGCTTGCCTTTCTTGCCGCAAGGGTTGGCACAGTCGAAGATCGAATAGTGCTCTTCCTTGAGGTGTGGCGCGCCTTCGAGGGTCATCGTGCCGCAAACGTGGTCGTTGGCCCGTTCGATATCCTTCCGGGTGAACCCGAGGTGACGCAGCAGGTCGAAGGACGGATCGCGCAGCTTTTCAACCGGGATGCCGAGGGTTTTGGTGCAGAACTCCTCGCCCAGTGTCCACTGGTTGAACACGAACCGGATGTCGAAGGCCGATGGCAGGGCGGCTTCGATTTTCTCAAGTTCAGCCGGGCCAAAGCCGTGACCGATCAGCGAGGTATGGTTAATGCCAGGCGCATTGCCGATCGTGCCGTGACCGACCGCGTAGGAGATGATTTCTTCGATCTGGGCCGAGCCGTAGCCTTGCTTTTCAAGCGCGGCTGGGACGGAGCGGTTGATGATCTTGAAGTAACCGCCGCCGGCGAGCTTTTTGAACTTCACGAGGGCGAAGTCGGGCTCGATGCCGGTTGTGTCGCAGTCCATGACCAAACCAATCGTGCCGGTAGGCGCGATGACCGTGGCCTGCGCATTGCGGTAGCCGTGCTTTTCACCAAGGCTGAGAGCTTCGTCCCAGCTGGCTTTTGCCAGTTCGACGAGGCGCTGGTCGGGGCAATTGGCGTGATCGAGGGCAACGGGATTAACGTTCATCAATTCGTAGCCGTCGGTTTCACCGTAAGCCGCGCGACGGTGATTGCGCATGACGCGCAGCATGTGGTCCCCGTTCTTGGCGTGGCCCGGAAAGGCGCCAAGCTCGCTCGCCATTTCGGCGGAGGTTGCGTAGGAGACGCCGGTCATGACGGCTGTGAGAGCTCCGCAAAGGGCGCGGCCTTCGTCGCTGTCATAGCTGTAGCCCATGTTCATCAGAAGGCCGCCGATGTTGGCGTAGCCGAGGCCAAGGGTGCGGAAGTCGTAAGACCGCTGCGCGATTTCCTTGGATGGGAACTGGGCCATCATCACCGAGATTTCCAGTGTGACGGTCCACAGGCGCGTGGCATGGACGTATTCATCGGCCTGGAATTCACCGTCCTTGTAGAAGGTGAGCAGGTTCATCGAAGCAAGGTTACAGGCGGTGTCGTCGAGGAACATGTACTCCGAGCACGGGTTCGAGCCGCGGATTGCGCCGTCTTCCGGGCAGGTGTGCCAGGCATTGACCGTGTCGTGGTACTGGATGCCGGGATCGGCGCAGGCCCATGCGGCGTGGCCGACCTGTTCCCACAGATCGCGGGCTTTGATCGACTTGGCGACCTTGCCGTCCTTGCGACGGATCAGCTCCCAGTCGGCGTCATCCTTGACGGCCTTGAGGAAGGCGTCGGTGACGCGGATCGAGTTGTTCGAGTTCTGGCCCGAGACGGAGGAATAGGCCTCGGAGTCCCAGTCTGTGTCGTAGGTCGGGAATTCGATCGAGGCGTAGCCCTGGCGTGCATAGTCGAGTACGCGCTTGATGTAAGTCTCGGGGATTGCGGACTTTTTCGCATCGCGCACCGCCGACTTGAGGGCCGGGTTCGAAGCCGGATCATAAGCCCCTTCTTCGGTTCCGTCGAAGGCTGCGATGGCGGCGAAGATGGCGTTGAGCTTTTGCTCGTGCATCTTGGAGCCAGCAACGATCGAGGCCACTTTCTGCTCTTCGATGACCTTCCAGTTAATGAATTCCTCGATGTCGGGGTGGTCGGCGTCGACGATGACCATCTTGGCGGCCCGGCGTGTTGTGCCGCCCGATTTGATTGCGCCGGCAGCGCGGTCACCGATCTTGAGGAAGCCCATGAGGCCTGAGGATTTGCCACCGCCGGAGAGCGATTCATTGGCAGCGCGCAGGCTGGAGAAGTTGGTGCCGGTGCCGGAGCCGTACTTGAAGAGGCGCGCTTCGCGGACCCAGAGATCCATGATGCCGCCTTCGTTTACGAGGTCATCGGCGCAGGACTGAATGAAACAGGCGTGCGGCTGCGGGTGCTCGTACGCGCTGTCGGATTTCGTGAGTTTACCGGTCTTGTAGTCGACGTAGTGGTGGCCCTGGGATGGGCCGTCGATGCCGTAGGCCCAGTGCAGGCCGGTGTTGAACCATTGTGGCGAGTTCGGCGCGGCGCGCTGGGTGGCGAGCATGAAGCGCATTTCGTCGAAGTAGGCCTTTGCGTCGGCTTCGGTGGTGAAGTAGCCGCCCTTCCAGCCCCAGTAGGCCCAGGCCCCTGCGAGGCGGTCGAACACCTGACGGGCGGAGGTTTCGCCGGTGAACCGTTCGTCCTCAGGCAGCTTTTCGAGGGCTTTGGTGTCGGGAACCGAGCGCCAGAGGAACGCAGGCACGCCTTTTTCCTTGACCTTCTTTAGCGCGGCAGGAACGCCGGCCTTGCGGAAATACTTCTGCGCAATGACGTCCGAGGCGACCTGGCTCCAGGTGGTCGGAACTTCGACATTGTCGAGTTTGAAGACGATCGTGCCGTCAGGATTGCGGATTTCGGACGCAGTGTGCATGAACTCGAGCGACGCGTAGGCGTCTTTTCCAGCCTTCGTAAAGGAACGATCTATTTTCATTAACTTGCCCCGTGGTAGGTCGTTTTGGTTCCTGGCGCGCCTTTGGCTTACGCCGCTATTCGTGCCGGTCAGAGCGCTGGACACACCTTCATCGGTGCGTGACTCATTTGAAAAAAGCCACGGCATCGCCCTTGGGGGAGCGGTTGTGAGTTGGGTGTCATCCCTGCGCCGCGACCACTAGATATTGTGGCTTTCTGACCGGCCCGCACAACCTGAAGCATGGAGCCCTGCCCCGTCAACGAGAATTTTTACATTTTTGTGAAGTTTTTCGGTTGACGATCAGGGCATCGCGAAACCGACGATTCTGACCTAGCCGATGCGCAAACGGACGCGCAAAGGTGGTGACCAAAGGGCAATCGCAAAAATCCTTTGTTTCGCAATCCGCTAGCGGGATGTGTTGAGGTTTTCGGGTGGGACTCGCAAGGGGCGACTCGGCGTAAACGCCAGCGATGCGCCTTTTTGCGTTGGCATTGATGTTAACGAAGGTTAACGCCAGCGTGGCCTTGTGGACGCGGTCAAGGGTACAAAATGTGCCACAGAAACAGGCACCACTAGATGTAGTGGGTGTTTTTCACGTTTTCGACTGTGAATGGTGGTGGTGGTCGGGGCGGAGAGATTCGAACTCCCGACCCTCTGTTCCCAAAACAGATGCGCTACCAGGCTGCGCTACGCCCCGACGGGTTGCTGATTAGCCGCGTTTTTTGGCGGGTGCAATCCTGCATTTCAGTTAATTTTCGTCTTTGCAGCCCCAAACGGCATTTTCACCGATGGACGGGTGTCTGAGGACGGTACCTTCGTCGATGCCATAAAGTGCGGCGAGGCCTGCATTGATCTCGAGCACATACTGGATGTTGTCGCCCCCCGGGATCGCGGTTTCATCAAGCGGGATGGCGTTTTCGTGGACGCGCTGCACTGTGCCAGTGTCATCGAGGAAGATCATGTCGAGTGGAATAAGCGTGTTGCGCATCCAGAAGGCGACGCGCTGGGGAAATTCGTAGACAAAAAGCATACCCGCGCTTCGGGCCATGTTTTCTCGGTTCATCAGACCTTGCGAGCGTTCGGCGGGATCGTCGGCGACTTCGACCATGAAACGCGCCTGCCCCCAGTCGCCCTTGAGATCGACATGCGTTTCGGAACAGGCGGAAAAAGCCGCGGTGGCGGTGGCGATCGTGGTCAGAAAGGAAAAGAGAGCGGTGCGGGTCACTCGTCGGGCTTTAACGCGGCTTCCCAGCTGGTGACCTGCATGGCCATTCGGCCGCGTTTGCCATCGACCACGCGCAGCGATACGGCCTCTCCCGGTTGCAGATCGGCAAGGCCGGAACGGCGCAGCACTTCTACATGGAGGAACACGTCCTCGTCGCGGGCGAACACATTGGCAAAGCCGAAGCCCTTGGCCTTGTCGAACCACTTCACGCGGGCCGGCTCCAAAGGCAGCGACAGATCGACGGCCTCCGCGATTTCGCTGTCGATTTCGTCTTCGTCGAATTCTTCACCGGCAGGCGGCGAGATGGACAGGACTTCGACGGCCTGCACGCCACGCGCGGTCTCCTGTACAATGACCACGATCCCGGCGGCGTCGGCCACCGAGGATTGTCCAAAATTTCTGAGCACATTGGCATGGAGAAGAATGTCGGGACCGCCTTCGTTGGCCACGACGAATCCGAACCCCTTGGATGGGTCAAACCATTTAACGGTGCCCGAGACACGTGTCCCGTCTTCTTCAGCGTCCGACATTTTCAGCATCATCCCTCGAGCCTCTGGCCCCTTTTAATAGGAGTTTGGGCCATGGTGTCGCACCATTGCAAGGGTCAATATTAGTTTTTGTTAATGTTCTTCCCGGAAACCACATCACGGTGCAAGGCGTGTTGCTTGCCAGGCACGATTGTCTTCGTTTTGGGTGAATCGGAAGCGGTCATGCAGCCGGAAAGCGCCATCCGCCCAAAGTTCGATCTCGACCGGTTTGATGCGAAAACCGCCCCAATGTGGCGGGCGTTTCGGGCTTAACCCATGCTTTGCGCCCTGTTTTGCAACCTCGGCCATGAGGGTGGCGCGGGATTTCAGGGGACGCGATTGCTGTGAGGCCCAGGCGCCGATGCGGCTCTCAAGGGCGCGGGAGTTGTAATAGGCATCGGCCTTTTCGCCTTCTTCGCGGGTGACGTGTCCGCGCACGCGCACCTGACGGCGCAGGGTTTTCCAGTGCATCACGAAGGCGGCTTTGGGGGTGGCGGCAAGCTCCTGCCCCTTGGCGCTGTCGTAATTGGTGTAAAACACGAAGGCGTCGTCTTCGATGTCCTTCAACAGCACCATGCGCACGTTGGGCAGACCGTCAGGGTCGACCGTCGACAAGGCGATGGCGTTGGCGTCGTTTGGCTCGGTGTCCCATGCTTCGGATTGCCAGCGTCGAATGATCTCGAACGGGCTGTCGCCTTCGAAAATGCCGGTTCTTTCGCTCATGTTGCGGGCTCCTGTTGACGCGGGTCTTGATGCGAGGGTGTTCATGGCATAGACCCGTCGCAGCGTAAACGGGCTGAGGGACAAGGCCATGGCTGCAGGGTTAATGACGGGTAAACGCGGCCTCATCATGGGGTTGGCAAACGATAAATCTATTGCATGGGGGATTGCAAAGGCGCTGGCCGATCAGGGCGCCGAGCTTGCATTTTCCTATCAGGGAGACGCGCTGAAGAAGCGGGTCGATCCTTTGGCGGCGTCTTTGGGCTCGGACGTTGTTCTGCCTTGCGATGTGGGCGACGGAAACAGCATCGACGAGTTGTTCGATGCCTTGAAAGAGCGTTGGGGCAAATTGGACTTTGTCGTTCATGCCATTGGTTTTTCAGATAAAAATGAACTTCGGGGTCGCTATGTCGACACCAGCCGCGACAACTTCAAGCAGACGATGGATATCTCGGTCTTTTCCTTTACGGCCGTATGCCGGCGGGCTTGTACGATGATGCCGGACGGGGGATCGCTTTTGACGATGACCTATTACGGCGCCGAGAAGGTCATGCCGCACTACAATGTGATGGGTGTGGCCAAGGCGGCTTTGGAGGCGAGTGTGCGGTATATCGCCGAGGATCTGGGCAAGGATAACATCCGTTGCAACGCGATTTCCGCGGGAACGATCAAGACGCTGGCCGCGTCGGGGATTGGCGATTTCCGCTATATCCTGAGGTGGAATGAGTTGAATTCGCCTCTACGCCGGAACGTTTCGATCGAAGACGTCGGCGGTTCGGCGCTGTATTTGCTCAGTGATCTGGGGCGTGGCGTGACTGGAGAGGTGCATCACGTGGATTCAGGGTATCATGTCGTTGGCATGAAGAACCCCGAGGCCCCCGATATGACGCTGGAGCGCAAGGAATGAGCGATCAACTGCCACACGAAAAGGGGTTTCATGTCTCATGGGACCAGATTCATCGCGATAGCCGCGCCTTGGCGTGGCGGCTGGATGGCCGCGGCCCTGACGACGGCACATGGCGCGCGATTGTGGCCATCACGCGCGGTGGAATGGCCCCTGCGATGATTGTGGCGCGTGAACTGGATGTGCGCACGGTCGATACGATTTCGGTCAAATCCTATGACCATCAGGCGCAGTCGTCGGCGCAGGTGCTGAAGGCGCCGGACGCCGAAATGATGGGCGACGGGACGGGTATTCTGGTGGTGGACGATCTGGTGGACAGCGGCAAGACGCTGGAACTGGTGCGGTCCTTGTATCCGAATGCGCATTTCGCGACCGTTTACGCAAAGCCCAAGGGCGAACCGATGGTGGATACGTTTATCACTGGCGTCTCGCAGGACACTTGGATTTTCTTCCCGTGGGACATGGCGCTGCAATACGTTGAGCCTTATCGCGGCAAGGATTGATGCGCATTCAACCGGCGATGGCGGGCACGGAAGCGCCTCCGGTGATGGAGGCGCGTCGGTGGATTGCCGGCGTTGAGTTCCCGGTTGATCGGCCATTGCTGAATGTCAGTCAGGCGGCGCCGGTCGATGTGCCGCCATTGGCGATGCGCGAGGCGATTGCGCGGTTTGCGATTGAAGTGCCTCAGGCGCATTTATACGGGCCGGTTCTGGGGATACCGGAATTGCGCGCGACTGTCGCCTCGGAGTGGTCCGAGGCTTATGGCGGCGCAGTTGATGCAGGTGACGTCGCGATCACGTCGGGGTGCAACCAGGCATTTGCGGCAGCGGTGGCGACACTGGCAGGGCCGGAGGATGAAGTTCTTCTTCCAACGCCTTGGTATTTCAATCATAAAATGTGGCTGGACATGTCGGGGATACGGGCGGTTCCAACGCCCTGCGGCGCGGGAATGTTGCCTGATCTGGAGGCGGCGACCGCTCTGATCACAGACCGGACGCGGGCGATAGTGCTGGTGACGCCGAACAATCCGACGGGGGCGGAATACCCCGTCGGACTGGTACGGGCGTTTTTCGAGGTATGCCGTGCGCGGGGGATCGCTTTGATCCTGGACGAGACCTATCGCGATTTCCATTCGGTTGAGGGCGCGCCACATGATCTGTTCACCGATCCTGACTGGCGCGAGACGCTGATCCAGCTTTACTCGTTTTCGAAGGCCTATCGGTTGACGGGACATCGGGTGGGCGCGTTGGTGGCGACCCCTGCCCGGTTGGCCGAGGTTGAGAAGTTTCTGGATACGGTATCGATCTGCGCCAATCAGTTGGGGCAGATGGCCGCCCTTTGGGGGATGCGTAACCTGCGGCAATGGCTGGGTGGAGAACGCGCCGAAATACTGGCAAGGCGCGCGGCGGTCGAAACGCATATCGCGCCTCTGCCCGGATGGGAAATTCTCGGGGTCGGGGCGTATTTCGCCTATATGCGGCATCCTTACAATATGGCCTCGGACGTGCTGACCAAGCGTCTGGTTTCGGAGGCCTCGGTGCTGGCCTTGCCGGGGACGATGTTCACGCCCGCAGGCGACACTTTGGGACAGCAAAGCTTGCGGATCGCATTTGCCAATATAGACGCGAGCGGCATCCACGAACTGGCGCGGCGCCTGGGATCGCTTACTCTTTGAGGTCTGGGTCTTGCACGGGCTTTGGCGCTCGCGTAGGAAGTCGCGACCGTTGCAGAAGGACCCGCAAAAATGGCTAAGAAAAAGGCGTCAAACGTCTTCGTCTGGATCATCATGGTGCTGCTTATCGCGGGCCTTGCAGGGTTTGGTGCGACCAACTTCGGCGGGTCAGTCCGCAACGTGGCAACCGTGGGCGACACCGAGGTCAGCGCCGAGACATTCGCGCGCACCTTGCAGGCCCAGATGCGCAGTTACCAGCAGGTGACGGGCCAGGCCCTGACGGTCGCGCAGGCGCGCGAATTCGGGTTCGATCGCGCGGCTTTGAGCCAGGTGGTGCGCGACGCGGCACTGGAAAACGCAACCGCCGAGGCCGGGATTTCGGTCGGCGACGAGAACGTCGGGCGCGAAGTGGCGCAAAGCCCCGCGTTTCAGGGGCTTTCGGGTGATTTCGACCGTCAGACCTACGAATTGGCGCTGCGCCAGAGCGGTGTGACGGTGCGCGAGTACGAGACGGAAATCCGCGACGGGATCGCAAGCGGGCTGTTGCGCGCTGCGGTGCAGTCGGGTGTGCGCACGCCGGATGTTTTCACCAACACGCTGTTCAACTATGCGCGCGAGGCGCGTGACATCACTTGGGCGCGGCTGAACCGCGACGATCTGGATGCGCCTCTGGCCGAACCTTCGGACGCCGAATTGCGGAGCTTTCACAGTGAAAACCCCGAGCCATTCACCCAGGACGAAACGCGCGTGATCGACTATGCTTGGCTGACGCCGGACATGATCGTTGACGATATCGAGGTCGACGATGACCAGTTGCGCGCACTGTACGAGGGCCGGCTCAGTTCTTATGTGCGCCCTGAGCGGCGTATCGTCGAGCGTCTGGTGTTCACCTCGGAGGCCGAAGCGATGGCGGCAAAGGCGCGGATTGATGGGGGCGAGGTCAGTTTTGACGATTTGGTGGCAGAGCGCGGACTGACGCTGGACGACGTGGATCTTGGCGATATGCAGGAAGACGAGCTTGGCGCTGCGGGCGCGGCCCTTTTTGCGCTGGAAGAGCCAGGCGTTGCCGGGCCTTTACCCTCGTCGCTTGGCCCTGCCCTTTACCGGATGAACGCAATCCTGAGCGCACAGGAAACGACATTCGAAGACGCCCGCGAGGAGTTGGCCGAAGAAGCTGCCGCGGATCGTGCGCGGCGCATCATTCTGGAAGGTCAGGCGCAGGTCGAGGATTTGATCGCGGGCGGAGCGACCACCGAACAACTGGCCGAGCGCACGGACATGCAGGCGGGCACCATCGAGTGGCGCGAGGACGTAACGGACGGGATCGCCGCTTATGATGCGTTCCGTCTGGCGGCGGCAACTGCCGAGGTTGGTGCCTTTGCCGAGGTCGGCGAATTGGACGACGGCGGGCTTTTCGTGCTGTCTTTGGCAAAGGTTCTGCCGCCCGTATTGCTGCCGTTCGAAAGCGTGCGCGGCGAGGTGATCGAAGCATGGGAGGCGGCTCAGACCGAGGCGGCCCTGAGCGCGCAGGCCGAGGAGTATGCCGACCGTTTGCGCGGGGGCGCCGAAATGGCCGGGTTGGGCCTTCGGCTGGAGACGGATCGCGGCCTCGAGCGCAACGGTTTCGTCCAGGGCACGCCGCCGGATTTCACCGATCAGGTGTTTGACATGGCGCCCGGCGAAGTGCGCGTTCTGGCCGAGGCGGGTGAGGTTTGGCTGGTGCGGCTGGACGATATTGTGGCGCCTGATCCAAACTCGCCCGAGGCGCAGCTGGTGATCGATCAGTTCGGTCAGGAGACCGCGCGCGAGCTGTCCGACAGCCTGCTTGGTGCGTTCACGCAAGCCGTGCTGAACGAGACGGAGGTGTCGATCAACCAGACCGCGATCAACGCCGTGACGGCCAGCGCACCCTGATGAGCCTGTTGCCTTCCTATGACGCTTTTGCCCGCGGGTACGACGCGGGCGAGAACCAGTTGGTCTACACCCGGCTGGCGGCAGACCTGGACACTCCGGTGTCGCTGATGCTGAAGTTGACCGGGGCCAAGGCGGATGCGTTTGTGCTTGAGTCGGTCACGGGCGGCGAAGTGCGCGGGCGCTATTCGATCATCGGCATGAAGCCGGATTTGATCTGGGAATGTCAGGGAACGACGGCCCGGATCAACCGGAACGCGCGGTTTGACCGGGACGATTTCACGGATGAGACGCTTGATCCATTGGCATCTTTGCGCAGTCTGATCGCAGAAAGCCGGATTGATCTTCCTGCAGGCTTGCCAGGCGCGTCGGCGGGGCTTTTTGGGTATCTTGGTTATGACATGATCCGTCTGGTCGAGCGTCTGCCCAACATCAACCCCGATGTTCTGGGTGTGCCGGATGCCATCTTGTTGCGCCCGTCCGTCGTGGCCGTGCTGGACGGTGTGAAGGGCGAGGTGATCGTCTGCGCGCCCGCCTGGGTGTCGTCGGGACAGAGCGCGCGGGCGGCCTATGCGCAGGCGGCCGAGCGTGTGATGGATGCGGTGCGCGATATGGAGCGCGCGGTGCCAAGTGGCGACCGGGATCTGGGCGAAGAATTCGTCGCGCCCGAGCCAGTGTCGAACTTTGCCAAGGCCGATTATCTGGCCGCCGTCGAGAAGGCGCGCGAATACATCAAGGCGGGCGACATTTTTCAGGTGGTCCCGTCGCAGCGCTGGTCGCAACCGTTTCCTCTGGCGCCCTTCTCGCTTTACCGGTCCTTGCGCCGCACGAACCCGTCGCCGTTCATGTTCCATTTCGATTTCGGTGGTTTTCAGGTCATCGGGGCGTCGCCGGAAATACTGGTGCGGGTGTTTGACGGTGAAGTCACGGTGCGCCCGATTGCGGGCACGCGGCCACGGGGCGCGACGCCAGAGGAAGACCGCGCTTTTGAGGCGGATCTGATGAGCGACGAAAAGGAATTGGCCGAACATCTGATGCTTCTGGATCTGGGACGCAACGATGTAGGACGGGTTGCCAAGATCGGCACCGTGCACCCCACCGAGGAATTCATCGTCGAGCATTACAGCCATGTGATGCACATCGTGTCGAACGTCGTCGGTGAATTGCGCGCGGATCAGGACGCCTTGTCGGCCTTGTTGGCGGGTTTGCCTGCCGGGACGGTCTCGGGCGCGCCCAAGGTACGGGCGATGGAGATCATCGACGAGTTGGAGCCCGAAAAGCGCGGCGTTTACGGCGGCGGTGTCGGGTATTTCTCGGCCGGGGGCGACATGGACATGTGTATCGCCTTGCGCACGGCTGTCCTGAAGGACGAAACGCTTTACGTGCAGGCGGGTGGCGGTGTCGTCTGGGACAGCGACCCCGAGGCCGAATACGAAGAAACCGTCAACAAGAGCCGGGCCATCCGCAAGGCGGCAGAAGATGCGGGACGCTTTGAGCGCGGGCGCAACCGGTAGTTTTTTTTGGCGATTGCAAGAAATCGCGTTGGATATTTTAGCCAAAAAGGAGGGTTAGAGCCGCGCCGCGTGTCGGGTGCAGTTGACCAATGGCCGTCGTGTCGCATCTTTTGTGTGTATGAAACGCTGCGCGAGATTTGTGGTATTGGCTTTGGTGGGCATGTCCGGCCCAGCCTTTGCTTTGGATTTGCAGTTGACCGGACAGTACAGTCTCAATCGACCTGCCAGTCTGGAATATGATCCGGCATTTTGCGGGCTTTGGATTGCCAACGAGGGACCCGAGGCAATCCTGGTGACGCTGGACGGGCTGGAGTTGCGTCGCATCACTTCGGATTTGTTTCGCATCAAGGCGATCGCTTTGGAAGGCAACGATCTGATCGTGGCAGATGGCGGCGGCAGGTTTCAGCGGCTCTCCAAGAACGGCGAGGCACTGGCCGCGCCGTTTCGTATTGAGGGGGAATGGGCGGATACCGAGGGCATGGTGGTGGACGACGCGGGCGTGATCATCACGGTCGAAGATGATCCCGAGTTTCTAACGTGGATGGCGCCGGATGGCGAGATTTTGCGGCGGATCAATACGATGACTTTGGACCCGCCTTTGAGCGAAGCACAGGGCATTGCGCGGGATCCGCGCACAGGGCATTTGCTGATTGTCGATGATTACGAGGGATCGAACAGTCTTTATGAGTTCGACGCGGACGGCACGTTGCTGAATACGGCGTCGTTGTTGCCCTATGGGATCGATCCCGAGGGGATCGCGATCCGGCCGGGGTCGAACGAGTTGTTCATCGCCTTCGATCAGGGCGCTTCGATCGCGAGTTTCACCTATACGCCCACCCTGCCCGACGGTGCCGAGCCTTTGCGCCCCGGCGCGGATTGCATGATGTTCTGATGCGGTGCGCGCGTCAACTTCGCGCGATGATTTCCAGTTTACGCGCGGCGGTCCGGATGATTGGCAGGGTTTCCAGCAATTCACTGATGCCTAGGCGCTGCACAGGCGCGTGGATCGCGATGGCCGTGAGAAAGCGGTTTTCACTGTCGCGGATCGGAGCGGCGACCGCGGCCATGCCGTCCATGAATTCTTCGTTGTCGGTGGAATAGCCGCGCGCGCGGATGTCCGAGAGTTCCTTCATCAGGTCCGAGGGCGTGGTCAGCGTGCGGTCCGTGAAGCGGGCCAGTTCCAGCCCGTCCAGAAGGCGTTCGAGCTTGTCGCTTCTGAGCGAGGACAGGTAGAGTTTGCCGCTTGCGGTGCAGTGGAACGGCACAGTGGTGCCGACGGGCAGTTGGATGCGCAGCGGCCATTTGGTTTCGACGCGATCAAGATAGATCATGCCGAAGCGTTCGGGGGCCGCAAGATTACAGGTCTCGCCGATGTCCTCGGCCAGTCTGCGCATTATCAGCAGGCGTTCGGTGCGCACCCGTTGCGAGGACATGGTGTTGGCGGCCAGCACACGCAGGCGCTGTCCCGGCCCGTAAGAGCGTCCGTCGACATCCCGCTGCAAATAGCCTTCGGCTTCGGCCGTGGTTAGCAGGCGATGGATCGTGGCCTTTGGCAGGTCGAGTGTTTCGGAAAGGGCGGCCGGGGACACCGGCTCGCCCTTTTTCACGACCGCCTCGATCAGGAGGAGAAGCCGGAGATTTGTCGGGATCTGTGTTTTGTCAGCGATCACATCATCTACCGGCATACGCTCCTCTTTACCTGCTCGGCAACAGCATCAGCGCAAGATCCGGTGTCAGAGCAACGAGGAACCAGACGCCAACTAGCGCGATGAGGTAAGGCACGGTGTACTTCAGCAGTCTGAAGTACGGCACGCCCGTTACACCCGAGGCCACGTAGAGGTTGAGGCCATAGGGTGGTGTGATGAAGCCGATGGAGGCACCGACGAGGAAGATCACCGAGAAGTGCACCGGATCGACGCCGACGCTGGCGGCGATGGGTGCGAGGATTGGGGCCAGGATGATCGTGACAGGCAGCGATTCTAGCACCATGCCAGAGAAGAACACGATGACCATCGAGGTGAACAGCACCGCGTAATAGCCGCCCATGCCGGTCACGAAGGCACCGATGACTTCCTGTGCGCCAAGGAGTGACAGGATTTGCTGCATCACGACCGAGATCGCGATGAGTGGCGCGAGGATGCCGGTAATTTCGGCCGAACGCATGGTGATCGAAGGGATTTGCCATGGCGTGAAGCCTTCGACGACCAGCATTTCGGCGTAGGATTTTTCTTCCCAGGTTTTGTCCGAGCGCATTCTGAGCACGCTGCTGAGGATCCACGAGGCAACGCCCGCGATGATGCAGAAGCCCACTGTGACGCCTGCGGCTTCGGTGGGGGAGAACTTGCCAGTGTATATGCCCCAGAGCACAAGTCCGATGGCGAAGAAGCCAAGCCATGCGCCGAACCCGGTTTTCAGGATGCGGTTCAGTTGCAGCGGGATGAGGTAGCCCCAGCCGTTAATGCGGCAGACGATCCAGCAGGCCAGTTGCATACCGATGACCATGAGCGCGCCGGGCAGGATGCCGGCGACGAAGAGGTCCGAGATCGGCAGGTTCATCAGGAAGCCGTAGACAATGAAGATGATCGACGGTGGGATGATGATGCCGACCGTGCCGCCGGCGGCTGCTGTGGCCGCCGAGAAGCGTTCGTCGTAGCCGCCTTTTACCATCTCAGGGTGCAGCATCGAGCCGATGGTGGCCGTCGTGGCCGAGTTCGAGCCGGAGATTGCGGCAAAGAGGCCGCAGGCACCCAAGCTGGCCATGGCGAGGCCGCCTCGGAGCCAGCCAAGGCAGGCGTAGGCGAAATCCGATAATCGTCGCGCGATGCCTGATTTGTTGATCAGGTCCCCCGTCAGGATGAAGAGCGGCATCGCAAGGAGAGCGAAGCCCTTGTTGAAAACGTTGAGGAGTTCGGCGCCCATGTTGTCGAGCGTGAGGCCCAAGACGAAGGAGCAGCCAATGACCCAATAGGCGATCACAAGCAGCACCGGCACCCCGAGCATGAAGAGAAACGTGACCGCGAGCGAGATGAGGGTGATCCAGGTTCCGTCGGTCATGTCAGGTATCCCCTCCGATGACGGCCTGTGTGATCAGGGGTTCGTCATTCTTGTAGTTCTTCACGTCGTCCTGAATGTTCTCGACCGCGCGGGCGGCCATGAGCGTTCCGGCAACCGGCGCGGCGAGGATGAACCACCACTGCATGGTGTTGTCGGTGCCCAGCACGATCTGGAAGTTCGACGCCGAGAGCGCGACGACGCGCATGGTGGTGACGAAGAAGATCAGCGCGAAACCGTACCACAGGAAAAAGTCGAGCCACAGGCAGGCCATCTGTCCGATACGTGGCATCCGGGTTCTGAATTCCGAGAAACTGAGGTGCGTTCGGACGCGGACGTTATAGGCCGCGCCGAACCATGCCATGACCATAAAGAGGAATGGCGGAATTGTTGTGGACCAGGGTTGCTGGTTCGAAAAGACGAAGCGGTCAACGACGCCCCAGAAGATGATCAGCGCAATCGCCAGATAGCAGGTGATCATCACTGTGCGTTCGAAGTAGCGTTCGAAAAGGGGAACGTGGTGGTAGATCCAGGCCATGATCCAGCCGGTGATCAACAGATAAATCGCGGCGATGATATACATCGAATTCGGCCGAAGCGCGTTTCGAATGTCAAAAGAATCCTGACCTGCCAGCGCGCTGAACAGCGTCATTGCATCGGACCAAACGGACATTGGCCATCCCTCCCCGTTTCGTGTCAGCCGGGTTTTGTCCTTGTCGGACGGCCCGGTCTTTGTGCCTGACAAAAATGCCAGTCCCAAACGAATCCGGGACTGGCGTTGATCCTAGAGGAAGGCGTTTAGCCTTTCCACCACCGGCGAGGCTCGACGTTCTCGGCCAGAGTGTGTGGGTTGTTGCGGACTTCGTTGTAGATGTCCTGATAGGTGTCGATGCCACCAGCCCAACCGTTGATCCGCTCGCGCCACTGCTCCCAGAGTTGTGGCTGGAATTCCGGCGAGCACATCTCTTCGGCTTTGCGCACTTCGCTGTCGGCCAGAGCCGCAACGCGGACGTTGTTTTCTGCGAAGATCGTGCCTGGACGTGGTGGATTGGTGTGACCCACGGTGTTCACAAGTGCGGCTTCGTTCGCGGCCTGTACGTGAACCTGTGTGAGGTAGGACGATTCCATCACCGCATCCTGCAACGTGCCGCCAAGGCTGTCGAAAGTCGATGCCGTCATGGCGGTGTGCTCGGTACCGCAGAAGAAGCGCAGGTCGACAACCTGGCTGACCACAGGCGACATGTTGGCGTAAGCCACAGCCGATGCCCATGTTTCCGCACCGTCGATCAGGCCCTGCTTCAGACCGTCGAGGGTTTCTTCCCATGCAACCGGAACCGGGTTGAGGTTCAGGGCTTCCATGGCGATTCGGCCAAGCTGGGTGCCCGTGACGCGGTTCTTGGTGCCCATAATGTCTTCGATCGATGTGACCGTCGGCTTATCGGCAAAGTTCTGGCCCATCATGATGCCGCGCAATTCGGCATGGGTGAAGAGGAACTTCAGGCCGTGACGCGCCTCGAAGGGATCACGCAGGATGCGCTGCGATTCCGGGCTGTACATGAAGTAATACTGGTCCGCGCGACTGCGGAACATGTACGCATAGTCCAGAACGTTCAGATATGGTGCACCACCGGCCGAGTTCTGAGTGGAGGCCGCGTAGATGTCGATGATGCCCTGCTGGGCCTTCTCGACGCAGGACAACTGACCGCAAATCTGGTTATTGCCGATGAATTCTATGCGGATTTCGCCGTCAGTGCGCTCTTCAAGGTCGCGGGCGAATTCGAGGCATCCTGCACGCTCGATAAGAAGGTTCTGCGGGTTGAAGCCGGCAGCACCGAACTTGAGTGTGTATTTCGCTTCTTTCGAGAAACGCTTGTTGTAGGTCGATTCAGCGGCCTTGGCGAGGTTCGCTGCAGTCATAGCACCACCGAACGTTCCCGCCGCCAGAAGCGTCGAGCTCATTCCGTAAGTGCCCGCGATCTTGAAGAAGTCCCGGCGTGAGACTCCCTTCACACGATCAAAAATTCCCATGGTATTCCTCCCGTTTGGACAATTATTGAGACGTTTCTTTTCAAAAAAGTCTAGAATGGTAATTTAGTTCTGTATAGTGTTTTTTTCAAAACGAATGGGGAGGATCGGCCGTGGAAGCGGATTATGTCGTCATCGGGGCCGGTTCGGCCGGCTGTGTGGTCGCAAATCGCCTGAGCGCGGACCCGTCCGTGAAGGTGGTCTTGCTGGAAGCCGGACCTGTGGACAGAAACCCGTGGATTCACATTCCGGTCGGTTATTTCAAGACGATGCACAACCCGACGGTCGACTGGTGTTATCGCACCGAGCCGGATCCGGGGCTGAACGGGCGGTCGATCGACTGGCCGCGCGGCAAGGTGTTGGGCGGGTCTTCATCCCTGAACGGGCTACTTTATGTGCGCGGACAGGCGCAGGATTACGACCGCTGGCGTCAGATGGGCAATACCGGCTGGGGCTGGGATGATGTCCTGCCGTTGTTCAAGCGCGCAGAAGCGAACGAGCGCGGCGCGGATGAATTTCACGGCGACGACGGCCCCCTCGCCGTGTCGAACATGCGCATTCAGCGCCCGATCTGCGATGCATGGGTCGCGGCGGCGCAGACCGCCGGTTATCCGTTCAATCCCGATTACAACGGCAGCACGCAGGAAGGCGTCGGGTATTTCCAGCTGACCACCAAGAACGGGCGGCGCTGTTCAGCCGCGGTCGCTTATCTGAAGCCGGTCCGGCATCGCGAGAACCTGAAGATCGTGACCAATGCCTTGGTGTCAAAGGTCAATATCGAGAACAAACGCGCCGTCAGCGTCACTTACCGGGACTCCGGCGGCAGCGAGAAAGTCGTCGCCGCGCGCCGCGAGATCGTCTTGTCGGGCGGGGCGATCAACTCGCCGCAGATCCTGATGTTGTCGGGGATCGGGGACGCCGAACAGTTGAAGGCGAACGGGGTCGAGGTGGTGCATGATCTGCCGGGTGTGGGCAAGAACCTGCAGGACCACTTGCAGGCTCGGCTGGTGTTCAAGTGCAACGAGGCGACGCTGAACGACGAGGTGCGGTCCCTGTTCAATCAGGCGCGGATCGCGCTGAAATATGCGATGTTCCGTTCAGGCCCGATGACGATGGCGGCATCTTTGGCGACGGGGTTTCTCAAGACGCGCGACGATGTGGTGACGCCGGATATTCAGTTCCATGTGCAGCCCTGGTCAGCCGACAGCCCCGGTGCGGGCGTGCATCCGTTCTCGGCATTTACCATGTCGGTCTGCCAACTTCGGCCCGAAAGCCGCGGCGAAATCAGGCTCGACGGCCCCTCGCCCAAGTCATACCCGAAAATCCATCCGAACTATCTGTCGACCGAGACCGATTGCCGGACCATCGTGGAGGGTGTGAATATCGCGCGGCGCATTGCGCGGGAAGCGCCCCTGAATTCGAAAATCGCCGAAGCTTTCCGCCCAGATGATACGCTTGCGGTGGACGACTACGAAGGCACGCTGGACTGGGCGCGCAACAACTCGGTGTCGATTTACCACCCGGCCGGCACCTGCAAGATGGGGTCCGGCACGGAGGCAGTGGTTGACGCTGAGTTGAAAGTGCACGGCATCGAAGGGCTGCGCGTGGCGGATTGTTCGATCATGCCGGAGATCGTGTCGGGTAATACCAACGCGCCAGCGATCATGATTGGCGAAAAGGTGTCGGACTTGATGGGCGCACGGGTTTGAGGCGCGGATCAGAGCTGAGTATTTGATGCAAGGCGCATAAATGACCCAAGGACAACTGTTTCAGCCTCTGTGACGCTTGCACTAGGGCTGCGCTTTGCGCGCGTAACTGAAATCGTTCTTGATCGCCGCAGGAGCGTGATCAGTGAATTTGACAAGAGCGTCGATTGGTATAACGGACCTAGGAGTCGCTGCACGCAGGTATTAGTTGCTCCGCTACGGCAGAAACGGAGCAACCAACCGATCATTTTGGACCTTCGCGGATGTTCGAGCCTGTCAATCTCAAACGTTTCCTCGACTGAGCCAAAAGCCCAGAAGACTTTTCGAAACTAAAAGCTCAGTTCAGGACCAACCCTTAGGAAAAAAAGAAGTAGCTCATTTGGACGTCGGATAAGGCCTCGGCGGATTGACAATCGATTGAGTGCGCCTCAAACGTCAGCGCTTTTTCCAACAGGATCGCCTCGCCTAAGTGTCGTAGCTCTTTCTGGCACAAATGGTTTGATTGACGTGTGTCCAATATCAACGCTCAATCCCGAATGCAGTGGTAAAGATAGTTCACTCTCGCGTTTCGCTTCATAGTCTGTACCTGGTCAGCGATGCGCCAGCCATGGGAATTTAAGACATTCAAGAACCCGCCTTCATCATGAACATACTGAGCTGGCCGATTTGGATGTCGAAAATTGATCAGCTTCAGCGATATCCAATACCAAAATCGCGCCAATGGGCCGGATTTCTTTGGTACAACACTAGCGCCGACAATCATTTCCTTGGCTTGAAAGGCGCTTAGCAGATCAAGGACTTTCTCGACTTCCGAGGCCGAAATCCAATTCAAGAAGCGGACACATACGATCAGGTTGGGCTGGTCAGGGAAATCGGTCGGCGATAGATCGAAAATACTTTTCTCTTTGAGCGAAAACCGTTCTTGTTTGGCCTCCGGAAGTGCCGCGATCTTGGCTTCGGCTTCCTCCAACATGCCTGCGGAGAGGTCTACCCCGATAACATTTAGGTCGTGCTCGGCATACTGCGTTATCCAGCGGCCGGTTCCAAATGGGCAATCGAGAACGCTGGTTGCCTTTGACTTGGAAAGCATCGACTCGAACGCTGCAATCTCGGCCTTCCATCTGGATGACTTTGAACGGCGACTGTCGTAGTCACGCGCACGGTCTCCCGAATATGCTTCAAGTAGTTTGTCCATGCCTGTCTCTCAATTGCGGTTTCGGTCGGGTGTAAGCACTAAACACGTCTTTTGCCAGTGATCCATCAATACTGCCATTTCGAACCAACGGCCAAAAATCGGTCTGGCTAGTGTCGATCACCCTTGGAAATCCTCGGCGAAATGCTACGGGAACTGTGCGGTATCCTAGGCTTGCCAATGCAGCGGCTCGGTGTTTTCCACCCCGCACAAAGAAGCACAAGTCGGCCCCATCCCGCATGACATACCCTTCAATGTCGCCGTGATTGTCAGGGGTAAATCCATTGGACTTGATGCTCTCACACACGCTTCGAAGCCTCGACATTTCCAAGGCGATCTTTTCTTCTGTCGCAGGGCCATAAAAAGAAACCCCATGCTCACGACCCAGTTTTTTTTCACCCGGTGGCGGAATGCGTGATTCTCTTAGGTACCACGGGATCTCCCAAGGAGGCAGGTCTTCGCCCACGCGACCAACGCATTCTAATGCGTAAAATTCCGCAATTGAACGGGGTTGGAAGCCCTCATAGAAGTCAAAGAGTGTCTCGGCACCCTCGTTCAAAGCCTTAACAAATGGATGGTCGGAATCGAATGCAAACCCACCCTGCATCCGCAGCAGATCAATTGGCACATCCATTCTCAGCGAGGCAGACTCAATCCAATGACTGAACTCAAGCAGGTGACATGGTTCGGTCACAGTTACTTGAACGCGCGGACGAAGCCACTTTCTTCCACCACCAACGATGTTTCGAAGTATCCTACTCATGTCTTTTTCTGGCATTCCCGAATTGGTAAGTCCATGAGCGATTGCTCTATAACCACGCACCGAGCTTCTGTGATTAATTCGTCAGGTCAGCAATCCGGTCGAACATGATCTCGCCATCAGCCCTCCAGAGTTGGAGACTTGCATCTATTGCTGCGAGCTCTCTCTCTGTAAAAGACCAATCCTTACCAAGCAGATTGGCGTTCAGTGCGTCCTCGGATTGAATGCGATCGGGATTGAGCCCGATGTCTGCCAGAAGCGCCTCGATCTTCCAGCTATTTGACTTGATCGCCACAAACGGGGTGCCTGCTAGGATGGCCATACACACCGCATGAAAGCGACCAGTAACCAATAATTCGCGCTGACACAGTTCATTCAGGTAGTCGATGTCATTCTTCAGGAGTCGCGTGCCTGGATGCTTGGCTAAGAAGCGCTTTTCTATATAGCGAACATAGGCTTTTCGCAGCGTTCTTTTCAATCCGCGAGTATGAACGCTGACATGTTTTAGTTGCGGTGTGACCGGCACATAAGAGGAACCCGTAGATGTGGCGAAATTTGCAAGTCGTTTCTCCACGTCGCGGTTCACAGAGCAACTGACGGTTACGCCTTTGCGGTTTTGACTGGGAATGTTCAGCGATTGAAACATGGATAAATCGCCAAGCCAGGCGACATCTATTCCTGACTGGTTCGAAAGCTCTGAAGCCGACCGGCTGTCGCGACAATAGATCAGATCAAACCGAGAGGCGAGGCCGGCCCATTCCTTCGGGTTCTGCTGCCATAAGGCGTTGATGAGCGCAACCTTTCCGCCATTTTTTCTTACACGCTCCCCGGCCTCCAATAGCCAAAGCCCCTTCCTCTTCCCGTGATGCAAGGTACCTTCCCCGTTGATGACCAGAACTTGCGCAGCGTCGATCTTGGCCTTTTCGTGGGCGTTGTTCTTCCAATCTGTTCCAACCAGTAAGCTAGGCAGAGAGCCATACCCCCTTTGTCCCAGAGCTTCTCGAATGGATCGCATGACTCGCATACATCCAAAGTGGCTGCTTTCCTCGTCCGTATCGTTCATCAATAGGATGCCCATCCGGGATTCTCCCACGGCGCCATTATTTGGAGTCCACTTTTAGTAGACCGAAAGGATTCCACCGTCGACCCCACTCAGGCCAATCATGCACCAACAATCAAACCGGACCTGTCATATCAGGCCAGGCAGCGGGTCACGGACACCTCAACTACGAGCGTTGCGCAAAGACCCTTCAGCACAAGACCGAAGTCGTGTCATCACTCCAATGCCCGGATGTCGATCAAATGCCCGATGTTCTGGCTGGTTCAGAATTGGTCATCGGCGGGCGCTACCATACATCAATTTCTGCCTTGTCGCTGAATGTACCTGTTATTCTCACCGACTCAAACAGTCACAAGTCCAAAGGGCTGGTGAACCGGTTTGATGGCAACATTCGCCTGGTCGATCATGCCAATAAGGACGAGGTGTCGGCTGCGGCAGCGGCCATCATGAGTGATCCCGCAGATCTAAGAGCGCGTATTCAGGAATGCATGGCCCGCCTCGCACGTATTTCGGATTCTGAGGCAGACAATCTCAACGGTTTTCTGGACAATGTTGTTGCCACAGAAGGTTGCGCAGTTATCTTTCCAGGATTGATCCGTCCTATTGGACTATCGGAGGAGATTGTGCGCCTTACTTTCAGAAGTCAGATGATCTGCGTCTGAAGGAGATTTGGGATACGCCAAATTGCAGGAACTTCGCAGTGGTACCGTAGTCCTGAGATGCTAGAGACAATCGGCGCAGCCGACGTTATCGTGCTTGTATCAAATTGGAAGGCCGCTGCCGCACCATTTGTGGTCGAAACAATAATGAGAATTAAGGAACTCAGTTCGGCGTCGGTCGTTCTTGTTGGCCCAAAACAGTTTGGGGTCGTTGACATCAGGGTTCTGCTTCAGATGTCGATTTACGAGCGAGTAGCTAATCGCCATATGACCGACATCGAAATCTTACTGCTAAACAAGCGACTGAAAACGATCGAACAGACAATCTATTTAGATATAATTGGAGCGCTTTGTGACAACGATGGCAACTGTCCTCAGGTCACCGAAGGCGGAAGATTGATTTCGCAGGATGGCGGACATTTGACTCCGGCTGGTGCCTTGCTTCTTGGCGATCGGTTGGAGCAGAAAATGGACCTCTCTAAGATTTTTGGATTAGCCACAAACTAGATCCGTGGCCTAGAAGCTGGAAGCCAGGCCAGCGAACGGGGATGAGAAAATGGAAAAGGCGCTTCGCCGCAATCCGCTCAAGATGGCAATCCACAAGGCGTCCAAGCGCCTCTATGCCATTACAGGCACGATACCGCGAAAGCATCTTACCCCTCACAGGGTAGATGGACGGCAAGTCGTCGTGATCCATAACCCCAAAGCTGCGGGAAGCTCTCTGAAAATTATGCTGAGCGCGGACACAAGCATTGGCACAACGCATACCGGACCGAGCCAAGCGTATTCTCGGCGCATGTGGCATTCCACGTTTAGTGTGGTCGCTGTCAGGCACCCGTTCGACAGGTTCGTCTCCAGGTATGTCTTCATGATCCTCAAACAACGGGGAGGCGTCCTGAAACGGGAATGGGGTGACAGGATTCAAGGAATGGACCTTTTCACATTTCTTGAATTTATTGGTCAATATCCTGGGAAACTCGGACCCCAGAAGATCTGGACCCACTTTCCAAGCGTCAGCAAGCCAGTAGCCGACCTTATTTTGAAGGTAGAGGAAAGCGATAATTGGGAAGCTCAAATTCGCGCAGCAGGGATCAATCCGCACCCTGTGGAAGAACGGAAGAACGTGACGCGCGCGGCTGATCAGAGTTTTGGACAAGTACTTAGTCTGACTGATGCCGAACTTGCCCACCTGGAAGAGGAAGTTTTCGCCGTTTATCAGGCCGACTACGAAGCCTACGGTTACGACCGCCTCCCGTCCGGATGGCGCGCGTGACGCAGCGGGCGCGCCTGGGAAAGTAGAGCCCTAAATAAAAGGGCTGACGGCCAATGACTTTGTCTGTTTCGCCCTCTGTTTCTGGGCCACTGATCAGGGGGGCTCAAAAAGGGTTTCCGGCACTGGTGGGCGCATATTGAGCGCCTGATGCGGACGGGTGTGGTTGTACTGCCTTAGCGAGTGATCGACGACGACCTGAATCTGCTTCGTTGATTTGACCCACTCCGCATTGAGAACTTCCCGGCGGAGGGTCCTATTGAACCGCTCGTTGTATCCCTGAGCGGTCGCTTGACCGCCCGAATGACCACAGCGATTACGCTGTGGAAAATGCTTCAGTTTGACTCGGCTTGTACTTGATGCGTGCGGCCTTGCTTGGGCTATTTGATCTAGATGTGTTGAGCTGCTCTGGTGATGGAGCGTTTCACGACACAAGGCGGGAGTTAGCTACTGCCCAAGACCGTACCCGGACGTTCTTATCTGCGGACAATTACTTCCTCCGCAGCGCGGCGCAGAGTCGAGCGCAGCCAAAGTGATGCCGGGTCAGCATCGAAGCGGGCGTGCCATGCGATCTGTTCGAAGTAGGAAGGAAGCGCCAGTGGTGGCTCAAAGATACGCAAATTGGCAGTTTGCGCGAAATAGCGAGCGAGCTGTCTGGGGCAAGTCAGCAGAAGGTCACTCTTGGCGATCAATAGCGGGGCGGACATGAAGTATCGCGTCCTCATGGCAACGCGGCGGCTAAGGCCGTGGCGGGCGAGCTCTTCATCAATCCAGCTTGGACTGCGGTCTTCGGTGATTGTAATCAAGAGATGCGGAAGGGCTGCGTAGGTTTCAAGGTCAAGACTCTCACCCACTGCGGGGTGGTCGTTGCGGACCACGCAAACGAATTCTTCCTCATAGAGGTTGGTACCGCGTATTTCGGGAAGACTTTGCGCCTGACTTCCAGTGAGAACAGCCGCAAGTAGCAGATCGATATCGCCATCGGCCAGGCGCGCAAGTTCATCAAAACGCAGGGCGCCGGCCCGAGCAATAGGGCGGATTTCCAGATCAAGCTTTGGGGCTTCACGTTCGAGGATTTTGAGGACCGGCGGCAGAATAAGGGTGCTCAGAAAATCAGGCGCTGCGATGACAAACCCGCGTTCTGAGCGGCTTGGATCAAATTCTCCGACTGTCGAGACAGCGCGTTCGAGCTCTAGCAAGGCGCGATGAAGCGGAGCCATGAGTTGCTCGCCAAATGGCGTGCGGATCATTTTGCCGCCGGTTCGGGTCAATAGCTCGTCACCAAAAAGATCGCGCAGCATACGGAGCGAATGACTCATGGCGGAAGCCGTCACGTATTGCTTTTCTGCGGCGACTTGAACGCTTTGGTGCGTAAGCAATAAGTCCAAAGCAACCAGAAGGTTCGTATTTATGCTGGAAAGGTTCATAGATGAATTTTTCTCAGGTTACCTTGAATTATTGTCGTTTGCGTGGTCGTCGCGAGTCAATTAACTTTGCAGCTGTTACCTGAGAAAGGCAAAGCAAATATCTGATTTTGAACAACTAAAAATCCAATAACGCATGACTTGAAGCTAAAGAAGAAAGCACTTGAAATGGCATACATTAAAATTTCTCATGAATACAAGGCAACTGCTGATCACATTTGGTCGCTTATCGGCGAGCCGGGGAAACTTGCGGATTGGCATCCAGCCATCGCGAGTTCTCCAATCAGTCACAACAGCCGTGTTTGCACACTGGCAGATGGTGGCGTGGTGAAAGAAGAGATCACTGCACACGATCCACTGGCCCGCAGCTATAGCTACCGTATCATCGAAAGCCCCTTGCCAATGAGCGATTACATTTCGACCATCCGAGTGGAGCCGATAAACAGTGGTGGCGCGGAAGTCGTCTGGGAAGCGCAGTTTGAGCCGGTTGGTATCGAACTTTCGCAACTCGAAGGTCTTTTGGCAGGGCTTTACAACGCCGGTCTTGAAGCGCTCGAGGCCACAACCTGAGCTGGCCAAAAACCGACGTTCAGTCGGATAGATCACACGTCTTGATCTCAGTGCAAGTTGGTGAGGATTTGGAACCCACACCTTTTGCGCATAAGCTCTCCTCCTACAATCAATTTTTAGAAGGGACTAACTGATGCTCTTTAAGTCAATTATCGCAGCGGCTGTTTCCGCGACTATGCTTTTGTCTGCCACAACCCCAACATTAGCGGAGACCAATACTGACGCGACCGATGATGTGTCATGGACAATCACGCTCGAACTTGGCGAAGGTCAAGATGAAGCCTTCCAAGCTCTTATGGCCGAAATGGTCGAGGCGACAAAAGAGGAAGCGGGAGCGAAGGGCTATGAGTGGTATCGCTCTGGGAGCACGGTCCACATTAACGAACGCTACGAGACAAATGCTGATGCGGGCATTCATCTGGGTAACTTTGGAGAGAACTTTGCAGAGCGGTTTCTTGCAATCCTGACCCCTACCGGGCTGCAGGTTTATGGTCCCGCTGAAGGAGGCGTCCGGGAAGGTTTGGCAGGCTTTGGTGCCACTTTCTATGACCAAGTGGGTGGCTTCGAAAGATAGGTCATACCAAAAAATCGACGATGCAGGGCTCTGGCGGGGCCCTGCTGACGTTCCCGGGGTCGTGAAAGAACGACTGCTTCGCATAAAATCCGGAACGATGTAGAAGCGGCGCGACCCATTTCTCTGGCAGAGGCTACGCTAGAAATTGCGCGGTCTATGTATCTAGCCGTCACCTCTTTTCCGGAGGATCCGTCAAGACGTTTATCAGCGTCGCTCCAATGATCCAGATCGCAAACATTGCAAAAGTCGCGATGGCATTCGAATAAAGTCCACCGAGATAGCCACCCAAGCCCACCACAAAGCCAATTGCTCCATTTAAGCCCTGCAGTTCCCTTCGCCGCTTTCTGAATTCCATCTTCCGCCCTCCAGTTGTCGCAGAACCTAGCAGCAAACGCTGGCGGACTATTGATTTCGATCATTACGTAGTGTCGACCAGAATACACGGTCCGGTCCTTTTCTTGCTCAAAGAGCCTTCGCTAAGCACCGCACCAAACCAACGACCGAGGAGCGGACAAAGCGGCTATTGCGTTGCTGCCGCTTCAACTGCAGTTTGACCGGATCAGATCGTGAAGATTATGTTTCGGAGCGTGCTTTGACCACTACATTGATCGTCCTGGCCCATCCCGACCCTCGCTCGTTCAATGGCGCGTGGGCTGACGCAACCCGAAGCGCCTGCGAAGCCTTAGGTGATACAGTTCTGAGTTCTGATCTGGTTTCAATGGATTTCCAACCTGTCGAGTGTGCAAAGCGCTATCCCCACCTGCAGACGGATACCTGCTTTGACGCTCTCCGGGCGCAGGAAGAAGCGTCCGACAATCGTCTTCTTCAAGCAGACGTGATGGACGAAATAGACAAGATACGGCGCGCGGATCGCATAGTTTTTCACTTTCCGGTCTGGTGGTTTTCACCGCCAGCAATTCTCAAAGGTTGGTTTGATCGCGTTTTTGCACATGGTGAACTTCACTCGGTAGAGCATCGCTTCGATACGGGCCAATTTCGTAGAAAGAAGGCCCTTTTTTGCGTGACGACTGGATCGAAAGAAGAAGAGAGCGCCTTCAACGGGAGGGAGGGCGACATACAGATGTTGTTGTGGCCCACAGCCTATGCGCTAAGATATCTTGGGTTTTCTGTTGTAATTCCCGAAATCGTGCATGGAGTTCATGGTTACCATCGGGGCGCGAGGCAGGAAGCCCTTCAGGATCGGCTTACCAATACTCTGCGCGCGCAAGCCGCGCTCATGGCGGAATTCGACCGGCGCCCGCTTATTCAATTCAACGCAGACAGCGACTTCGACGAGAGCGGTCGTTTGAAACCGGATCGACCAAGCTATTCACACTTCATTCGAAAAGAGCTTTGAAGATATTTGCTTCGACTGTCCCTGCGAACTCAAATCTGTCGCTCGCTGCGATGGACACTTTTGTCTTCAGCGAAGATCTAGCCGCAATTTGAAAGTATCAAAGCTCCATCCGATACATGCGGTGAATCGAGGTTGGTTTGATTTCGGTCACAGTTGCAGGTTCTCTGGGGCCTACCAGCTTGGAATGGCCCCCGCCGCGGCGTCTACGCCAATGTCGAGGGTATCGCAGCAGCTAAATCTAATTTCCAGTTCCAACATCAATCCTAAAATATGGTCCGATAGACGGCTTTGTCCGCAGAGCGGTCATTAGAGCATTTAGCAGCGAATGACGGCGTCCAGCCCATTCTGACACTTCCGAATGCCATGTCTTCCATAGCTGGAGGAATACCATTGCCAGTCAGCTACAGACCGCTGGAGTACCCGAAAGCCATGCTGCACCGTTGATAGGCCATGAAATCCAGACCATGACCTATGGTGTCTATTCCAATGGTGTTGAATTCAGTGCTGTGAAGGCCGCTCTGGATAAAGTGAGTTACCGATAAGTAACCGTCTACGACAGTAGATATGCCCGCGTAGCTCAGAACCTCCTAGTGCATACACCCCGAGCCTCATTGGTATCTATTGGCGGGAAATCTTCCCCCACTAATTCCACCAATTCTTTTGCACGTTCGACACTATCCATGTCAAAGGCTTGTACAGACATCATCATGTCGCCGTTGGTTCTACTAATGGCAATAATAATCGAGGCAACAGCCTTACCTTTAGTCATATCCGCAGTAACATCGGTTTTGGCGACAACCCAATCCTCATTTTCAATTACTATCTTCAACGGAACTGACGTGTGGTCCGCAGACACCGTCCGGTCTTCAAAGTTGATGGTGAGTTCACTTTCTTCGCTGACCTCTCCTTCAGATGAAGTACTCCTACAAATCAGGGTTACTTCCTCAGCGATTGCAGGTGCTGCCGTCAAAAAGCTGGCTAGGAATAATGCAACCAAGCCCTTCATATCACGTTCTCCTAAAAATATTACTGTGAGGCACGTTCCGGCTGGCTTCAATCCCCCCCCCCTTCCACACGACGAAAGCTGCCAAGAAGCAAAGAAATGCTGACCCAAGGCAGACTAGCGGAATGGAGACATCCGATGACAACTGTCCATCAACCAGAGCGAAAAACACGGCGAACGCAAGAACGCAGACTACTATCGGGGATATTCCGAGCACAACGAGAGCGATGACCATAGTTTTCTTCACTTCAAACCTGCAATTCAAAAGACAAGGAATTGTCTCCTAACTTTCTCAATGAAGTTAGCTGTAGCTGCTTTGAGTTAAATCAGGCGGCAATGTCTTCGGAACTAATCCAATAAGAAGCATCTGCGTTGCACCGTCACGACCCTTACGTGTCATATCAGACAGTCGATAGGATCAGTGCATCCGTCTTGCAGGTCCGTTTTCTTCGTCTTCGTCTAATGGAAATTGGGCCAAGTCTATTCCATCAAGAACCATACTGAGAATATCTCTAGCTGAGATGCCCGCACGGGTGAGACTGGCCACCATTTCCACGATTACTCTGTCTGTTAGGCAGTCTAAGCAGATACCATGCTCATCAGCACGAAACGCCAAACCATCCAGCTCTCGTTTAACGAAGTCTTCAAAGCCGGGATCTTCAGTGTGGATGTAGTCGTCTGACATGGTCATTCACCAATACGCAACTGGGATGTTCAGAAGCAGAACAATGAAAAAGACACCAATACCCGTAATGATGGCGCGGTGTAACTTCGACTTGCTCTTGAGATAGACCCAGTCCTCCAGAACTAGAACCATCACAATTGCCGCCACGGATGCGAGTATAGCGCCTAAAGGCAAATTCATCTGACTATCAATCTTTTGGATGACCGTTTGGATACTTCTTCTTGAAGTTCTGTATATACTTCTTCTTTTGGCTATCAGTCCAAGTCTTACCCTTTGCTCTAGGTGGTCTTTTGTGAGCAACACCTTCATCATCCACGTATTTATGAAGCTCTTTTCTGGTGCCAGTCTTAGACTCTGAAGGTCCATCCTCTGATTTAGAGAAGTCTTCAGCAAGCTTGCGCACCTTAGCTAAAAACTCTTCTGCTTCATCATGAAAGTTAGCAGCACGTACCTTTTCCACCAACTCTTTCATTTTAGTCTTAATCTCTTCAGCAGCCTCTTCCGCTTCCGACTTGGCCTTGCTGCGAACCTCACTGATAATCTCAGCCCAGTCGCGTTCTTCTGATTTCTTGGTCATATTACCCTCCAGAATCCTACAGAACCTACTGTCGCAGGCATTTACAATGAAAAAAAGACCCCACTGATTTAACAGAAGGGCTACAGTTAGTTTGATGGTTTCTTATTGACTATTAACGGTTCTTGAAATTGGTGAACTTAGTAGGGTCTAGCCGTTTGCCCTTCCACTTACTGAGGTCCACAGTTGCTCCGAGTTACGGTACCGGCTTTCTGCCATTTGTGTTTTTGGCCGATAACAAGCGTATCTTCGAGACCGAGATCTGGGGCAACTTTGATTGATTTCTCGGTAAGGCTGTCATTAGGAGGAAGCATGGAACTTTTGATATTTCTGGTTTGGGTCGTCGGATTTGGATTGCTCTGTGCTTACATTGCTGGCGAGAAAGGCAGGAGTTCTCTGAACTGGGGCGTACTTGGGGCGTTGTTTGGCGTCTTCGCACTTATCGCTATTGTTGCGGTCCCTGCATTAGCGTCACGAAATACCAACGCCTCAGATGACTATGTTGCACCGGGGCTGCGTGTCGATAACGCACAAGCACTCACTCGAGGTCAACGGCATCGTTCAGGACCAAACAAACTCGAAGAATGGGCGGCAAGCAAGAAAGACGAAGAGTAAGTGCTGCCGTTAGGCGGAATGTTGAGTTTGATTGATGGTGAATATTGGATAGCGGGGGGAAAGCATGGCGGTTTGCGCGTACTGCGGTAAGAAAATGGACTCCGACGACGAGACCGCGAAAGTTGGGAATATGCTGGTATGTGGCGACTGCCGTACGACTACTGGAATTCCTGAGCCGCGTAATGAGAAGCTTGAATGGGGAAACGAAGATACCCGAAGAAGTCGTGCTGTTGATGCAATCATCGTAACAACCGAGACCATGCTGGACGGCATTCACGTCAAGAAGCGTCTGGGTGTTGTTACTGCTGAATGCGCCTACGGAATGAACATCTTTAAAGACCTTTTCGCAGGCATCCGAAATATCGTTGGGGGTCGGTCCGAAGCGGTTCAGAAAACGATGAGAGACGCGCGAGAAACTGTTCTCAAGGAACTAAAACGTGAAGCTCACAGTGTCGGTGCAAATGCCGTTATCGCTGTGGACCTCGACTATACTCAGATTGGCGATAAGGGATGGAATATGGTCCTGCTGATTGCCTCTGGGACAGCCGTAATTATCGAAGAAATACCGAAAACAGCACTTGATGAAACAGAGGGGTAGCTTACTCCTGAGTTTACTTTGTCTATGTCGATAGGATGGATGTGGGACACTCGGGATTATACAGGGATGAATCTGGGCGGGGGCGTTCCCATGGTGATCTGATACATAAAGAAAATACTTTTGCCAGGACTAGACCGGGTTTTCGGTCAACACGCTTTACCCTGCATACAAGAAATAAATTTTAGGCTTCCGGGTGTCATGTTCCCTGCGGCTATGCTTCAGTTCAGATGCATAGAGGAGAGTTGAAAATGAATTTTGTTAAGACTGGATTGCTTTTCTCATTTTCGAGGACTGTAGAGGGGGGGATGACAACCTAAGTGTATGGAGTGGTGTATGACGACGGTGAGATTTTTAAGGTCGAGGACTAGCGGCTATTTCACGTTGTTTTTCTCTCTGATGGCGTGCTTCACCGCTCTAGAAGTTCAAGCCAATGAAAAAGAGGAAGAACTCGAGACCGCTTTGTTGCTGATGATACTTGCCTCAGAATGCCGAGCAAATTACGGAGAAAATGCGCTATACGAGTTAGCTTTTGACCGTATTGAGCTTCTTGCAAGGAAGTTCGTTCCCGCTATTACAAATGAGCAGTGGATAGAGCTACGACAAAACTTTTATGAAGCTGAACCAGAATCGGCAGACGAAGGTGAAAATTCTATTTTGCAGGAAGTCTGTGAGAGCATCGATTGGGAGCTTCTGGCCAATGAACCATAGAAGCCAAGCACTACCCAACCAGAAACCATAATCGCCTCAGAGTTTTCACGACCAAGCCTTTTTCCATTCTTCATCCTTCCTGATCTTGGACCACGCCTTCGACCTACAGTTAGATGCACTGGACAAAGCAGGATGCACCAAAGTCTTCTCAGAGAAGTTTACAGGTACAACTGCAAAGCGTGAGCAACTGTCCTTGATGCTGGATTATGTCCGTGAATCAGATGTGCTGGTAATTACTAAGTTGGACAGACTGGCGCGCTCTTTGTCAGACCTGTTGAAGATCACAGCAGGACTTGAAGCAAAGGGAGTCGCTCTGAAGGTCTTGGATCAATCTATAGACACAACAACACCTGAAGGACGAATGACATATCAAATCCTAGGAGCAGTAGCGGAGTTCGAAACGTCCCTACGTAAAGCCCGCCAGAGAGAGAGGGGATAGATAGAGCATTGGCTAAGGGTGAGGACTCTCCATTCAAAGGAAGACCTGCAACGATTGATGTAGACAAGGTTAGAGAGACTGTCGCTAGGCTAGGGAACAAGACTCATGCTGCTAGGGAATTGGGAATATCTAGACAGTCGGTCTATCGTCTGACAGCATAGACGAGCGCAAGTATCCAAACTGACCGGGGATTCTTTAGAGGGAGTCTCCGGTTTTTTTATGTCTAGGAATCGAGGTAGGACCCTCCAGAAAACTACCAGATGAATCCGGTCGCTGCGGTATCCACCCACATCTGTAAAATAAATAAATACCTTCCTTCAAAACTGCCTGCGACAGTAGGTTATACGGGGAGGCTCATAGAAAATTGTCAAAGTGATAATTTACTTGCGCTGACGTTAGGTCAGGTTACGGTTGGATAGCTGCCAGTGCATTTGGATCGTTGCAAGCATTTCAGATAGCCGATACCTCAGGCTTTTTCATTAGGCCCTCTCCCCATCGGCGCGCACTGGCAGCGCAAGCTCTTAACATATGAAAAGCAGCATGCATACTATTCGAAAGAATAGGGCCGCAATTGACCGGCATCAAAGAAACATATCAGATTTTATATATAATGGCGATGTTAACGAGTGGTTTGGTAATCTGTTCGCATCGTCCCGACTGAACACCCCGCTGCATCTATCCCCTTGTGGCGGGGTCTTTTTGTCTGTTGATCTGAGCAGGGTGCGACACCAAGAAGTAGCTTTCCCTCAAGAAGCCCAAGGAAACCGACCCCCCTTCTCTACTCTGGCGCAGTATAAAAAAATCACCGGGAAGTGCCTTGGTTCAATTCTAGGGGGTAAACCTAGGGGGAAGCTTCCCAAATTATCGCCTAATCGTCATATAAATAAGGGGTATATGGATATTGGCGGAGGAGGTGTCCGCCGCATCTATCCTATTAACATCTGTTTTCAAATATTAATTTATCCGTATCCAAATTTGATACCACATAAAATACCACGTCATCATTGCCGGAGCGCCAATACTTAGCGGCATGGCTTCGCCTCGACCCTCCTGCGCTATCACCCAAAATTTCTGATTTGTGGATGCGAGAAAAAGGCTCCCCATACCGGTCAGTGGGATTTGGCCATCGAGGTTCTACATACCCCCCATCTAAAATCTTCAGTGTCGTTTCACCACAGACCCGCCGCCCTGTTCCGTTTTCACTGGGATGCCTTTCAAAAGGGGGGTACGGGTCCCAGGGACACTAATGATCGCAAAGCAGACATTCGTGCACAGCGCAGCGAATGGCCGCTTCGAGCCCAAAGTGGCAGATGCTGCACTGCGCCCCAATGACCGTCTTTGGCGGATTCCGGGCTTTCTCTGTGCCTGCGAGCAGATCACGAGCGGCGTATGGAAGCGAATATTCAAATCGCTTCGATCTGGCGTTTCTCGCTTCTTCGCCGCAAGTCGGTTTTGAGCCCCGAACGGAACAGTCCTATGCCAATATCTATCGAACTATTTGCTGTGAGCGAGTTATTGTTGGATGCAGAGAAATACAGAGCAACTTTAAGGTTGTGTACGTGGTCTGTGGTCCTAAGCTTCGATAGACAATATTGCCTAATTAGCCAATTCGCGAATGACAGATCACGTCCCTAGCCTAGCCTCAGTTGTTTCCAAAGTTGCTTCGCTCCCCCTTTAATGCTACGACTGTTTCATTGATGGGCTAGCTTGGGGGCGTACCATGAAATTTTTTACTTCAGTTTTTTCGGCATTTTGCATCTATATCATCGCAGCGTGTGGCGCATTCGCACACACTGTTTCATTCGGTTATGTTGCTGGCGCGAACGCCGGCGAAGTTGAGTTTTGGTTTGGGTCGTATCACTGGAACGGCGGGGACGTTCTGAATATTCCTTTTGAAAGTCAGCTGAGTCTTGTTGGCACTGGTGGAACTTCTTACGGGCCCAGTATCTTCTCTTTTGATATGAGTTCTATCTCATTGCCCTCTGGATTGGTTACCGGAGACAACTACTTCTATGCTGATACTGCGACTTCCTACGAAAACAACCCTTCATCAGTTGTCAGTTGGATGGGGGTTACCGCAACCGGGCTTGATGCCGGCGATTACCAGTTCGAACTTCAAAACACCAGTTCGACTACGGCTTTTTGGGAACTATGGGATAACTCAATTCAGGCGCCGTTTACGCTTAGAACCGGCGATATTGGCGGTGGCGGCACAGATCCAAATGTTATCCCGCTTCCTGCAGGGTTTCCGATGCTAATCGGTGGATTAGGCCTTTTGGGACTGCTCACACGACGTCTTAATAAAAGCTAGTATTGTGAGTATTTTCACTATTCTGCGTCACGGTAATAGCAATTCATAGAATAGTTTAAGATGCTGGCTAATTAGCGCAATAGTTTCTTCGCACTTATTCGCTTTACTCGCGGCGAAACTCTTCAGTTTGCAACCGATTTCTCAGGCGATGTATAGACATCCGTCTGAGAAGTTTTTTCTCCATAGACGCTCAATCTTCTCGCTGTAGTAGTTCTTCGTTCTTGTTGAAAGCGAGAAGAAGGAGACTCGTATTGTCACCATCTCGAAAGGCTTGTTTGTCCGACGTTGCGGCAATCGGGCATTCCAGAATGCTACGTGAGACACTTATGGCTGCTTTGCGAAAGTCGACAAGCCGAATTTGCGCCGCACCGAACGGCGGCTTTGGGCGGTTTTGCGGCCGTTGCTGCGAGACACTTCAATGGCAGCTTTGTCCCGCATAGCGGTCGTTCGCTGTGAGGCGCATCAAGGTCTGCTATGCGGACAAAACCGACATTCCTGACGACGCTTTCCGCGGATGAAAAACTGGCTACATCAAGTCATTTCGGCTCGACGGTCTCAAAATCAATTATGACTTCTCCATTTATCAGCTGCCCGAGGAATTCGCAGGGTGCTTCGCGCTGCTTGAGATGTGCCCAAACTCTCTGCGTGAACACATCTGGCGCCATAAACAGCACAAGTGGGTGAAGGTGCTCAACCGATATCAAGTTATCCATATCGATCGACTGCTCAAACAACATCTGCTCTTCCCGGCTCAACGACATCACTTGCATTGAATAAGCGACGTACTCCGGTCCAACATGGCAGAAATCAAATGGACATGGCATGCCGTCTGTTGCCGCGTGCGCCAACTCGTGAATCAAGACACTTTGGAAATACTTGCCAGAGCTCAGGTGGGCGAAAACGCCATCGGGTTCTCCGCGGCCTTGCATCACTGCCGGGGAAATAATTTCGATTAAATTTCCGCCGCAATGATATTGGCCAAGACAGTCGCCTATCATGTCTTCGACAACGTCAATACGAAGTGGGGTCGACAATGACGGCATGCCGCAGTTTTCGAAAAGAACCTTTGCTTTCCGAACACCCTTGCAGACCATTTCGGCGTGCTCTTCAAGTTGGAACGATACTGTTACATTCTCGGATTCACAGAGGCGCGTTTTGCTTGATGCAGGCGATGACAGCAGCGCCAAGCCAGTGATCATCATAGCAATTTCCTTCCCATGAAGCGTCATCAGTTTTACGTACTCTCACTTACGATATTGCTTTGAGAAGTTATCGCGGTAATTCCTTTCTGCCCGTTACCTAGATCAATGAGGCGTATTCTGCGCAGCACGAGGATTATCATAGTAACGTGCGATTCACGCGCTCCAACCTTCGAGATAACAGATATCAGACTGCGTTCCCGGATGGTGAGTGGCAAGTAGCTTCGGGCTCGAAGCTGTCATTCGCTGTGGTTAGCGCCAATGACTTCTATGCGGACCTTCCCGCCGTTCGACCTCTTCGTGCGAGTGGCTGGTATCTGCCGTTTGCGGTCGTGGTGAGCATCACCTGCGGTGGTTCCCGGTCAGTCGCTGCAGACGTTAGTGGGACTCGGGCCAGGCCGAAAGGCGGCCGTTCAACCCCGATATCCCAAACCAACAGGCTCAGATGACCGAGTCGAGCCCGAAGCGTTCGTTCGGAAATCAGATGAGGACGGCCAAGAATACTCAAGCTCGATCAACAGACGCGTGCCGAGAAACCGGCTTATCGTTTTCGATCAGGCGCTTCAGCGACGCCAAGTTGTCGACCATGCCGCGTCTGAAGAACCTCTCAGCCAATGGACGCAGGAGAGCCATCGGTCCGTCTAGGCCCCTCCCTGAAATAGCACCATCGAGCCGTAGGAGGGTACCGTCGCTGGCGGGTTCCACATTGTAACGATAAGCAAACGGGGTGGGTCCGGACACCGACTTCAGCTCCAACGCTCGGTTCGGTTCAATCGCGGTGACCTCAACTTCATTGATCGCATCATTTCCACCCAACAGGCGTCGGAAAAGGAAGCGTGTTCCGACTCGGGTCGGTCCGGGATCAAGGCGATCCACCGATTTCACAGCCGAGTACCAAAGGGGGGAATCTTCAATTCTCGCAAGGCGAGGAAACACCGCGCTTACGGGCCGGGCGATTTTCATTTCAATTACAAACATGGGTTTCACTCCGTCGGTTTTGAGGTGGTGTCCGGGCGCCGCCGGGCGTCCGGTTCTTTGCGGGGTTAATTAACTGGCTGCTGGGTGACCGCTCGTCACAGGTTCTTCCCGGGTCCGAGCGAACAACCAGACCAGTCCTGACGTCGCGAGCATTTGGACCAGGATGACTAATGCGAAGACTGTGCTCTGACCTCCAAGCGCGGCCTCGCCGACATTGACGGCGACTGAATAAAGGGGAATTGCACCGATGCCCATGAAGACGATCAGGCCAAGCAGCTTCCAGCTTCCGCGGTAGAGCCACCAGCACAAAACACCCCAAAGCGTTTCAAGTGCGAGAGCCGGTAGCGGCAAGTGGGCGTAGAGCCCTGTGCCGAATTTCGTGCCATCGAAGTACGGCGAAAGCGCAATGTCCGGGGCGTGCACGAACAGATCGAGCACAACATGGGAGAATACGCCAAGCGCGATGGCCAAGGCGACAGCCGATGCTGTCCTTCCCCCCCGCCAAAGCACCGCCAATCCCGCTGCTATGGCGACTATCAGGCTCGTTACGAGGGAATGCGAGAACGGCATATGCACCAAATGGACATCCGCAACTGACCGCATGTCCTCATCGATGATTGTTCGCTCGATGCCAATGACGTTCAGTCCGACCCACAGGTACTCAACGGCCTCAGTGGCCAGGATGAGACCGAAAAGTGGTGCCGACGGAAACTTCTTCTTCAGGATCAGAGCGGTTGCGACGTGGTTGATGGCTTGCATGTTGGTTCCTTTCAGATTGACGTTAGCGTTTGCTAACTCCTTTGGCAAAAAAATGGTGGGCTTTATGTGAGCCCGGCTCTCAGAATCCGGGTGACCCCGTCTACATACCGAACCGCCGGGCCGGGGAAGGAGCCCAGATACAGCTGCCGGGAAACTTGTCCAAGCGTTCCAATGACGAGGCTCAATTGCAGATTTATGTCCTCCTCCCTGTTCACCAATTGAGCCGTCCTGCCCTCTTCAAGGAGCTCGCGAAGAACGGTTATGACAGTACGGTGCTTGAGGCGTTCCGACGCCTGCGGCCAGAGCGTGGCAAGATTGTCGGTCGTGAACATTGTGGCATGTGAATTCTCATCGAAAAAGCTGGCATAGGCTGCGATGAATGCTTTGAACCTTTGCGGAAATCCCTTCTCTGAGCGAACGGCAATCATAAGCCGCTTTAGGAGTTCGCTGTACGAGCGTTCGAACAGAGCCAGGGCGAGATCGTCTTTTGTCTTGAAGTGTTTGTAGAGTGCCGGATTGGTCAATCCGGTAGCGGCTGCGATATCTCTGATCGATGTGGCTGACAGCCCTTTTTCGGCAAACAAGCGAAGCCCCTCGCGAAGAATTCGCTGCTTGCCCGCCGGGTCGCCAATGTCGATGTAGAAAGGTTCGTTTGTCATGCTCAATTAGTTAGCAAGTGCTAACTATGCAGTCAAGCCCGGTTTTTATATGTGTCAATTAGCTATCCAATGAGACTCGCGAGTGTGGATCAGATTTGCTCCAAAAGTGCATAGTAATCGCGATCAGGCAGCCTCGTTTGCAAAGTGGTTACACGACCACTCACCTGGTGCCGCCCTTCAGCGAAAGTCTGGTTGGTCCCGCGCCCCAGTCATCCGAGGCAAAAGATCGGTAGGTTGCCCGACAGAATGACTCAGATGACCGAGTCGAGCCCAAAGCTACCAGGCCTTTGGCCATTCGTGATGGATGTAGGCGATAAGCTTGTCAGTGCCAGAGTAGACCTCGAACCGATGCCTGACATCGGCATCGGCCAGTGTTTGGGACACACGGCGCAAGAACACAATCAATTCCTCAGCTGAGTCGCTCTCGGCGGTGACAACACCGGGCCCCATATCGCCCTCCAACTCCCTGAACGCAAAGGAATCAAAGTCTTTCAGGCGTATCGCGAATCTGCCCTCCTGGACTTGATATCCATCAGACTTAAACATCTCCGCAAGGGCTGACTTTGACGGCCATCGATCCAATTCACCGGCAAACACTATGGGTTCATATTTCACGCGCATGGGCTCCGTTCGTTACGGGCCTTCAGATATCATATTTGACGTCAGAAGCCCGCTTCGTCCGCTCAGGTGTCGATCTGCCGACCTGCAATGCTGCGCGGCGTACGAGCGGCCGCTTCAGTGAAGTTGCGTCGCAACAGCGGGGTTGTCGAAGAACGTCATCTCTTCCTATAGGCGCGTCCGCTTACCGCGCTTTGCACTAATTCGAACGGAACGCAGCATCAGTCACTTTGGGCTCAGAGCGGACATTCGCTGCGCCTGGCACCAATTACTGCAATGCGGACCTTGCCGCCATTCGCTACAGGCGCATAAGGGGAATGCCACTCGGAGGCAGCACTTTGCAGTAGGTGTAGAAAACGGACGTTCGGCCGAGAGCGCAAAAAATTCGCGCACCCTCAAGAATGCAGACTATCGATCACCTTTCTAGATTGCTTCCGTGCAGAGCCGTGCGACGGGGCAACGAGGTCTGAGAGAGGAACGCTGCCTGGCCGACTGGCGGCGCTTTGGCGCAGTCGGCAAGTTTTTTGGCGCGAAAGGCATTTGGCTGCCGCGGATCTTCTTTATATCTACCAATCATTGGAGGTGCGAATGCGGCGATTATCCGACCTGCCGAAAGTGCATGTGGGCAAAGTCTGGCGACTGATGCTGACCGATCTCGGCCTGAATACCACCGTGGTCCTGCGCCGTGCGGGTTTGCCAAGCGGTCTGCTCGATGGTGACGGCACGCGAATATCGTTGGACGAGTTCTATGCACTTTGCGAAAGCTTCGATGCCGAGGCGCAGTCTCCTACACTTGCCCTGAAGCTCGGGCAGATCGAGGCAAGCGAGTATTTCGACCCGGCGCTCTTCGCTGCGATGTGCGCCCCTAACATGACGGTCGCGGGACAGCGGCTCGGAGAGTTCAAGCGCCTTGTCGGCGCGTTCAGTCTCGATGTCGACACAGACCCCGATGCCACCCGGTTCACGTACCGCTGCAAATACCGTCCTGACATTCCGGCAACGTTGGCTGCAACAGAGATTGTCTTTCTGGTGAACCTTCTACGCCGCGCGACGCGTCGTCGTATAGTCCCGCGGGCCGTTAGTCTTCCCGGACCACTGCAAGCCAAAGTGGCCTTCGAAAACTGGTTCGGATGTCCGGTGGATTCCGGCGACACCGCGTCGTTTTCCCTCGATCCCATCGACGCCATGCGACCTTTCCTAACGCATGACCAACAGATGTGGCAGGTCTTCGAGCCGACCTTGCGCCGTCGCATGGAGGACGCCCGTGATGACCTTACCATGCGCGCCCGAGTGGAGAACGCGCTTATGGAGCTGCTGCCCAGCGGAAGGACACAGATCGACGACGTGGCCCGCGAGCTGGCGGTGAGCAGGCGGTCCCTGCAACGGCGATTGTCCGACGAGGGCACATCCTGGTTGGACGTGCTTAACACCGCGCGCGAGAGGCTGGCACAGCACTATTTGCGGAACACCAGTCTTGGTGCGTCCGAGGTTAGTTTCCTGCTTGGCTTTGAGGATCCGAATTCCTTTTACCGGGCGTTTCGCCGCTGGACGGATACCACACCAGAGGCATGGCGCGAGGCGAAGCAGGTCAGCGCCTAAGCTGGCGCAAACAGCAAGCGTTCTGGCGCATCGGGCGAGTGACGCAAGCGCTCACAGGTACCAGATTGGGGTCAACGCAACATAACTCGCAGAGACCCCATGACCTCATGCTCAATCATCCGCCGTCACGCCACCGCAGACGTCGCAGGCAAGAAAGTACTCTACATCGTCTCGAATCCCGCCACGCTGATGGGGTTTCCGGTCGGTTTTTTTGCCGAAGAGATGACCGGCCCTTTCTTCGATTTGGTCCAGGCGGGCTGCACGGTGGATATCGCCTCGCCCAAAGGGGGCAAAGTGGAATTTGACGGGTTCTCAGATCCTGAAAACGAGGCCACGCAATATCCCAATGATCTGATCACACTTGGGTTCAAGCACCACGCGACCTTTGCCGCGCTTATGGAGAACACGCCTTCAATCGCTGAAGTGGATATCGGCCAATACGATGCGGTTTGCGTCGCAGGTGGGGGCGGTCCGCTGGTCACCTTCAAGGATGACACAGCCCTGCACAAGCTCGTCGCGGACTTCTACGAAAGTGGCAAGATCGTCGGAATGATCTGCCACGGCACCTGCCTGATGCTTTGGACGACGCTCAGCAACGGGACGCTGATGGCGGACGGCAAGACCTGGACGGGCTATCCCGACAGTGAAGAACAGATGATGAATGAGGCCCTGGGCACTAAGGTGAACGAATACACCATCGAGACCGAAGCGAAAAAGAACCCGAATACCACTTTCGAGTCCGCCGCGCCTCTGGCGCCTTTCGCGATCCGCGACGGGCAGATCATCACCGGTCAGCAACAGCACAGCACGCGGCTGTTCTCTAATTTGCTCATCGAAGCTCTCGCCGAATAGCGCGAAGAAGCAGGTCCGTTCGCTGTATCGCCAAACCTCACAAGGACTGTTCAAATGACCAAAGTCTTCGTCACCGGCGCGTCCGGTTTTATCGCAAAGCACATCCTGCGCGAATTGCTGGAAAAAGGGTACGACGTCCGCGCGTCGATCCGCTCCGACAAGCGCAAGGACGAGCTGCAGGGCCTGTTTCCTGATGCAAAACTGGAGTTTGCCACCCTAGATCTGACCAAGGATGAAGGTTGGCAGGACGCCCTGCAGGGCTGCGATGTTCTGATGCACACGGCCTCCCCGTTTCCGGCGGGAGAACCGAAAGACCCGGAAGAACTTATCCGTCCCGCCGTCGACGGCACTCTACGTGCAATGCGTGCCGCCAGGGATGCCGGGATCAAGCGGGTGATCCTGACTTCCTCCTGCGCGGCAATCTACAAGCAGTCCGACAAGCCGAAGATGACGCCTTCGGACGAGACCTACTGGACCAGCCCAGACGACCCCTCCGTCGGAGCTTATGAGGCCTCCAAGACATTGGCGGAAAAGGCAGCCTGGGAGTTCGTGGCCGAAACCCCCGATATCGCGTTGACCACGATCAATCCTGGCGCGGTCTTTGGGCCGCCGATGGACTCACGTTTTGGGACATCGCTTGAACTGGTCGAACAGCTCATGACAGGCAAGGTCCCAATGGCTCCGCCGATGGACATGGTGGCCGTGGACGTGCGCGACGTGGCGCGGATGCATGTCTCGGCCATCGAACTGGAGACCACAAAGGGCGAACGCTTCGCTGCCGCCAGCGGCACGCACAACTTCCTTCAGCTTGGAAATTTCCTGAAGGACTGGGACGCGGGGCTCAAGACACCAGGACGGGAGGCGCCTGTCTGGCTGCTTCGCATCATGGGTCTGTTTTCAAAGGATGTGAAAGCTGTTCTCGGTAATGTCGGCCGCACCCTCGCCGTGTCTGGCAGCAAGGCCGAAAAGACCTTTGGCTTTCAATTCGTCCCGGTCAAGGACGCTCTGATCGCGTCGGCCGAGGCTGTCAAAACACACAAGCTCGAAAAGGAAAGCGCATGATCACCGCTTATCTTTGGGGCACACCCAATGGGTTCAAAGTGGCCATCGCGCTCGAGGAAATGGGCCTCGACTATGAGATCAAGTGGGTAAACATCGGCGCGGGTGAGCAGCATGAGCCCGACTTTCTCAAGGTCTCGCCAAATGGAAAAATCCCCGCGATCCTGGACCATGGGACGGGCATCAGTCTGATGGAGTCGGGCGCAATCCTGCAGTATCTGGCTGACAAGACCGGCATGTTCGGCGGCCAAAGCCGCGAAGATCGCTGGGAGGTGACGCAGTGGTTGCACTGGCAGATGGGTGGTCTTGGCCCAATGATGGGTCAGGTGAACCACTTCCGCGGTCTGAGAGACAAAGTCCTCTATGGCGAGACCCGCTACATGAACGAAGCCATCCGTTTGTTCGGGGTTCTCGACAGGCAACTGGATGGCCGCGACTTCATCGCTGGAGACTATTCCATCGCTGACATCGCAGCAGTCCCCTGGGCGGGCATGGCCCAAATAATAGGTGACGAACTTCTCACGGCCCACGCCAACGTGATGGCTTGGATTGCGCGCAATGTAGCGCGGCCTGCAACAGCCCGGGCGATCGCACTGTCGCCAGGATGAGCAGTAGATGACCGCTTTGACAGCGTCGCAAAGCAGCGCGAAGTCCAATCTTTAAGGTAGCTTTGGGGCTTGCTGTCACTTTTCAATTCACTCTGTGGGAAGCAGAAACGCTGACCAACGTTTGGCGGCTTCGGGCTCGGAGCAGCCATTCGCTGCAGGAGGCACCAACGACTGCTAAGCAGATGGGGTGGATGGCTCCTGCTCCATCGGCGTCGCGATGCGTCATAGTGCAGTTGTCAGAACTGTGAGAGAGGAGCCACCCCATGCAAGTTACCACCATCGGCCTCGATTTGGCCAAGAATGTC